>NZ_LT702999.1:1200000-2400000 GCF_900149685.1 Erythrobacter sp. Alg231-14
AGTTCGCGCGCCCGCGCCAACAGAATACAGATCGTCGTCGATCTCTGGCCCTTCGTTCCAAACCTTTGCCAGGTCGAAAAATCCATAAGGCTGGATCGCGACTTCGCCCGCCTCGCCCAACGGCAATGTAGCCGTGCGCAATTCGGTGGTGATACCGACGCCGCTATCACCAATGATCGTGCCAGGGTCGTAACCGCGCCCGACGGTAAAGTTACCGGCCGCAAATTCCTCAAAACCGAACAAGCCGCCGCCAAGTGACAGTTGAGCGCGCGGTTTCACGCTCAAAGCAATGAGGCTGCTCAACGAAACTTCGACTGCGCCGCTGGCGCGAATGACAGAGCTGGTCGGCTCCCCATCTAGCCGGCCAGGATTGATCTGTCCGGCGGGGCATGTTGGTCCCAAACAAACGCTGGACGCGCCAAAGACGTTCAACCCTTGGCGAAATTCGATGGTTGCCGCCGTGCGGTAACGCGGCGCTCGCCGATCAAGATCGATCGAATCGTAATCCAACTTGATCCAGCCGACCCGAATTCGGTCGCGCGAAAGCGGCGCGATAAAATCGACATCTTGATTGATGTAATCGAACCCAGTGCTGAGGAAGATGTTCTCTCCCTGCGTCCGTTTGAGCGGGTAACCAACCGATATTCCGGCAAACAGCGTTTCCGCCGTTAATTCAGCAACTGGCCCACCAGCCCCCGGGATGCCCACTGGCGCGCTGGTACCAAGGTCGGGTTTGGTCCAAGCATAGGTGAACTGACCGTCGACCACGATGCCTTCACCGCCTGGGCGGAATTCATGGGCGGCTTGCAAAACGTGCTGTTCAGAAAAGTCGCTGCTGGCGAAATAGGAAAGCGTGGTGACGTCACCCATTCCCGTAAGCCCAAAGAACCGCCCCCTAACCTGTCCACCAAATGGGCCCGTGGCTTCTGCGCCGTAGTTCTGGATCGCCAAATCAAAGGACGATTTTTCCCGTCGAACAGTGACCTCGCCGATCAAAGCGCCTGGATCATCGCCAGCTGGCCTAAGCGTCAGATTGACTGTGTACCCTGGCAAGTCGCGGGCGAGCAGCAAATATCGCTCAGCCTGATTGCGATCAAAAATCTCATCTTCGGACAACCGGCCAAGATATTGCTGAAGCTTACCTTCTGCACCGCGTGTTTCGCCGCGCGCACGGATCGCTGTGATCCGGCCATACAAAACTTCAAAATTTACGCTGCCATCTTCGATCCGCTGGGTCGGAACTTGCGTCGCCGCGAGGTACCCTTTGTTGCGCAAGATCGTTGCCGCCGCATCGCGAATTTCACATAGGACAGCTACGGAATGTTCTTGGCCTTCAAACGGCTTCCAAGCGCCTTCCAATTCTTCGGGAGTAGCGCCCTTCAGTCCATTAAAGTTCACTTCCCGAATGGTGACTGTCACTTCGGCATATTGCGGATCAGCCAAGGCGCATGGCGATCTTTCAATCCCGCCTTCAATGTTCAGACGCGGAGCCGGCGCTACATCATCACGCGCAACGCCCTGCAATTCTTCGCGGGTGGGAGCGGCTATCTGTGCGTTCGCATCAGATGCAAAACCAATGAAAAACGGAGTCAGCGCTGCCGCCAATCCGCCTGCTGCGCAGGATTTATTCGTCACTTATTACCCCCCAACTGCCCCCCCCGAGGGCAGTAAGCGCACTAAGAATGACCCAATTACGGTCGATCATGCGCGCCAAAACACTCAAAAAGCGTTTCGTTGTAATCTGCCTAACAAGTCAAGCTTTAACCATGAAAAATATTTTAGTACTGATGCTTAGCAACCAGAAGGCTGTGGAATTACGTATCAATTTCAACACATAAAGGCAGAAACAAAGATACAGTCTATTTCCACGGTTTTCATGGGCTGGCATCAGCATACGAAATGGAGCACACGCCGTATCCCAACGTTGCTAAAGGCGAGTTAGGCCACAGAATTGGTTCAATATCGCCCCAAGTATCGACCAATACCGCAAAGGCAGTGCACCCGCACCACTTGCGCAACGATGTCTAAGTTCCTTGTTTAGAGTTATCAGGTAAGGCTAACGAGCATCATGCCTGAGAAACAAACAGACAGCCCAAGCGACCCGGTCGCGGAAAACCGCCAATTGAAGCGAACCGTCGCATCAATGCGCGAAGCTTTGGAAGACAAAGACCACGAAACGCGACAAAAACTGCAAAGTGCACAGGCCGATACAGTGGTTGAAGTTACGCAGTTAAAATTGACCATTCAGGCATTGCGAGACGAGCTGGAGCAGAAAGCCCACGACGCGCAAAACCTTGTACAAGCTGCACGTCAGGAAGCCGCTGCTGAGATCAAACAGTTGCGCGACACAGCTCAGGCACTGCGCGACACCTTGGATGATCACCACGCCGAAGCTGGAGGGCGGGTCCAAGCCGAGAAACAAGCCGCCGCCGGAGAGATCAATCAACTGCGCGAAGCGGTTCAAGTACAGCGCGAAGATATGGAAGACTTGCGCCAAAAGGCACGTGAAGACAAACAAGCACTCGAACGCAAACACCGGGATCAATTGCGCGAATTGCAAAGCACGATCCAACACCTGCGCGACGACCTAACGGACGCAACGCGCATCACGGAGAGACAAGCATGAATGACGTTTCGGAGGCCGCAAAGCCTGGCCTCGAATTGCCGCAGGCTGAGCGGGTGCGCCAGCTGCAAATGATGCTTGATGTTTCGCGTCAAGTCGCATCGATGGATACGCTCGATGCCGTGCTCGATACTTTGGTGAGTGTGGCCGTCGATCAAACTGGAGCGGAACGCGGCTCTCTGTTTCTCCACGACCCTGCGTCTGGGGAATTGTTCAGCCGCATCGCGCAAGGATTAAAACGCCGCGAAATTCGCATCTTGGACGATGTCGGCATCGCCGGATCAACCTTTCATAGCGGCGAAGGGTTGATCATCCACGATGCGTACAACGATGAACGTTTCAACCGCCAGGTCGACGCGGAAACGGGTTTCACGACCAAATCGATCCTAGCGACGCCTGTGCGCAACGCCAAAAATCAGATCATTGGCGTCGCCCAAGTTTTGAACAAAATTGACGGCGAATTCACACAGCAAGACCTCGCCGTGCTCGAAGGGGTGACGACCCAATGCGCGATCACGCTGCAGTCGATGCAACTGGTTGAACGAATGGAGGACACCCGCCGACGCGAGATTGAATTTCTGAACATTGTTTCGGAGATGACGTCAGAGCTAGAATTGTCGACATTGCTCCGCCGGGTAATGACCGAAGCGACCACGATGCTGGATGCGGAACGCTCCACCTTGTTCATCAATGATGAGAAAACCAACGAGCTGTTTAGTCACGTTGGCGAAGGGTTGGACGCGATGGAAATTCGTCTTCCCAATCATCTTGGCATTGCAGGTTCGGTGTTCACGTCGGGCGAAGCGATCAACATTCCCCACGCCTATACTGACCTGCGGTTCAACCCCAGTTTTGACAAGCAGTCGGGCTTTTTCACACGATCCATTCTGTGTGTTCCAGTGGTCAACAAAGCAGGGGACGTCATCGGCGTCACTCAAGTCCTCAACAAGAGCGGCGGCCCATTCACAGCGGAAGACGAAAGCCGGTTGAAGGCCTTCACTGCACAGATCGCCATCGGTCTCGAGAATGCGAAGCTGTTTGGCGACATTCAGTCGATGAAAAATTACACTGAAAGCATGCTTCAATCCATGTCGAATGGTGTGATGACCTTTGACGAAGAGGGTGCCAACCGGACCTGCAATCAAGCAGGCGGGCGGATTATGCGCACCCCTCCAGCCGATATGTTGGGCAAATCGCCGCTGGAGGTCTTGGGCGAAGAGAACCAATGGCTGGTCGATAAGATTGCACGGGTTTCAGAAACCAATGCTGGCGAAAACCTAATGGATGTTGAGCTCGCGTTTGGCGACGAAACCGTATCCGCCAATGTCACCGTTTTGCCGATGGAATCAGGCGATGGTGCATCACTTGGAACTCTGGCGATGATAGAAGACATCTCGGACGCAAAGCGGGCGAAATCGACCCTCTCGCGGTACATGGATCCGGGTCTAGCGGCGCAAATGCTAACCGGTGGCAACGAAGACGATATTCTGGGCGGAAGGGACACCACCGCGACAGTTCTGTTTTCCGATATTCGCGGCTTTACCACAATCACCGAAAAGCTTGGTGCTCAGGGCACCGTCGGATTGCTCAACGACTATTTCGAATTGATGGTCGACTGCATTTCAGAACAAGGTGGCATGCTCGACAAGTTTATCGGTGATGCCATCATGGCTGCGTTTGGGATACCGATCGCCAATGATGACGATGAAGATCGCGGATTGCGCGCCGGGATCAACATGATCGCACGCCTGCGCGAATGGAACGTTGCACGCGAAGCACGAGGCGAGATGCCGGTTGATATGGGATTGGGCCTTAACACCGATCGTATTGTAGCGGGCAATATCGGGTCAAAGAAACGCATGGATTACACCATGATTGGCGACGGCGTGAATTTGGCCGCTCGGCTGGAAAGCGCGTGCAAACAATACTCCGCGCGCATCCTGCTTTCGGAATACACAGTAGCAAAATTGAAAGGCGTCTACCGCCTGCGCGAAGTTGATAAGGTGGTTGTCAAAGGTAAGACCGAACCGGTCGGCGTGTTTGAATGTCTCGACTATCATGACGATACGACATTCCCGAACCTTCAAGATGTTCTGGGCAATTTCAACGAGGGCGTAAAAACCTACCGCAACCAAGATTGGGATCGAGCTGAGAGCTTTTTTGCCAAAGCGCTGAAAGCCAACCCTCAAGACAATCTCAGCGATATTTACATCGATCGCTGCAAGATGATGAAGGCAAATCCGCCGGGCGACGATTGGACCGGCGTCTGGATTATGAAAGACAAGTGATTGGGCGGGACCGAAACGGTCCCGCCGCAACCTTAATCATGAAAGGCCGATATGCCGTTTCATGTGATGATCAACATTGCCGAATTCGGAATCAAAGATCGTCAAACGCTTGAAATAACTACCAATCGCAAGCTCATCGGTCATACCCATGCCGCCGTGGATTTGGATCGCTTCCTGACCAATATGGTGCGCAGCTTGTCCAATACGCACCTTAGCCGAAGAAGCGGCCAATTTGCGCTCTTTGTCTGAGCCGTCCAAACGCAGGGTCGCAAGATACGTAAGCGACACCGCCTGCTCATATTCAGTGTACATATCGACCATGCGGTGTTGCAGAACTTGGAACGACCCAATCGCGACACCAAACTGTTTGCGTTGGCGCGAATATTCAACGGTCATCGCATGCGCGACTTTCATTGCTCCACACGCTTCTGCGCATTGCGCCGCAATCGCTTCGTCAGTGACACGTTCGATCAACGGCAAAGCGGCTCCTTCTTCACCAATCAATGCATCGGCAGGCAAAGAGACATTTTCCAGATACACTTCGGATGCGCGGCGCCCATCAACAGTCGGGTAATCTCGGGTAACGACGCCATCGGCCGATTTATCGACCACGAAAACGGACACGCCGTCATGATCGCGCTGCTCACCCGATGTCCGGGCGGTAACGATCAGATGCGTTGCCCAAGGAGCGCCAATCACAACCGCCTTATGGCCGTTCAATACATAACCGCCGCTTTCCTTCTTCGCGGTGGTTTGCAAGTCAGCGTAGTCATAGCGACCGCGCGGTTCGGCATAGGCAAACGCAAAAATGCGACTCCCATCGACGATCCCGCCGATATGCTCTTCTTTTTGTGCGGCCGTTCCCGCGTGCTTTAGAAAGCCACCAGCACACACCACGGTTGGCACAAAGGGCTCCACCACGAGGCCTTTGCCGAATTCCTCCATGACCACCATGGCATCGACTGCGCCGCCGCCAAAGCCGCCATCGGCCTCGCTAAACGGCATGCCCAAAATGCCAAGTTCTGCCAATTGCGCCCAAATTTCTGGACGCCAGCCGCTGTCGCTATCGACAACGCCGCGGCGCGTGTCCCAATCATAATTTTCGCGCACAAGCCGTGAAAGGCCATCGCGCACCATTTCTTGTTCTTCGGTAAAATTGAAGTCCACTGATACTCTCCGGTGTCGAATGCGTCCTCTTCAAGCCTTTAAAGGCCGAGGATCATTTTCGTGATGATGTTGCGCTGAATTTCGTTCGACCCGCCATAGATCGATGTTTTGCGCATGTTGAAATAGGTCGACGCTGCGTGCTGAGCGTATTCCGGACCAACCGGATATTGGTTCGAACCGGTATCCGCGATGCTGCCATAAAGCGGCGTTCCGTAAGAACCGACCGCTTCCAATGTCAGCTCGGTGAGGCGTTGCTGAATCTCAGTTCCTTTGATTTTCAGGATCGAGCTTTCTGGGCCCGGACCTTTGCCTGCTTGTTCACCGGCCAACGTCCGCAATTCGGTGATTTCCAACGCAGCCAGATCAATTTCAAGTTGGCTGACTTTGCGCGCAAAATCGAAGTCATTCATCAATGGCTCGCCATCGAGAATTTCCGAACCAGCAATCTCGCGCAGTTTTTCAACGCCGCGTTTTGACCGCGCAACACCGGCAATGCCGCTGCGTTCGTGGGCAAGCAGGAATTTGGCGTAGGTCCAACCCTGATTTTCGACGCCGACAAGGTTTTCGACCGGAACCCGAACATCAGTGAGCCACGTTTCGTTGACCTCATACCCGCCATCAATCAATTTGATGGGCCGCACTTCGACGCCCGGAGTGTTCATATCAAGCAAGATGAAGCTGATGCCCTCTTGCGGTTTTGCCGCGTCCGGATCGGTCCGGCACAGGAAGAAACCCCAATCTGCATGCTGGGCCAACGTGGTCCACGTTTTTTGACCGTTGATCACATAGTGATCGCCGTCTCGAACAGCCGTAGTTTTGAGCGAAGCGAGATCTGAGCCCGCGCCCGGTTCTGAATAGCCCTGACACCACCAAACATCACCACTGCGAATGCCGGGAAGATGTTGAGCCTTTTGTTCCTCGTTACCGAATGTGTAAATCACTGGGCCAACCATGGAGACGCCAAATGGAAGCGGCATGAGCGCGTTCACACGGGCATTTTCTTCACCCCAGATATAACGTTGAGTCGGGGTCCAACCAGTGCCGCCATATTGCTCAGGCCAGGCAGGAACGGACCAACCCTTTTCGCCCAAAACCTTGTGCCAGGCAACAAAGTCTTCGGGCGCCAAGTCTTCGCGTAGACCGGTGTCGCCGAGGTGTTTGGGATAGTTCGCCTCGATAAAGGCTCGCACTTCCTCACGGAACGCCACTTCTTCGGGCGTGAACTCAAGATTCATTGGGTTTCTCTCCAAAACTGAATTTTGTTGCGCCCCGTCTGCCACGGCCTTGGCTTTGGGCAAAGTCGAATCGCATCAAAAATTACGGAAAAGCGACGATTTTGGCCTCACTTCGACCAAAAAAACCGTCTTCCGAGCATTGTTGCCGCCACAAGGAACCAGATTGTCACCGCCATTGCGAAGAAGATCATGGCCGGCGCGGCCCATCCAACAAGAATCAAAGCCGCTAGAAAGAGCGCGTAAACATCGCGCGATGTGATCGTTGATAGGGCGACCAATACGGGTGACGCGGTGCGACGTGCGTCGTGCTTTAGCGCATCAAAGCTCAAGGCCCCTCCCTCACGGATGGATAGAAAACCCAGAACGGTCAGCCCAATGATCAACAGCGCAAGTCCAGCAAAGCCGGCCTGACCAGCTGCGACATTGCCGCTCATCCAAAGGTTGAAACTTACTCCGGCGATAAAAGCGAAATTGGTCGCCGCATCGCCAGCCGTATCCAACGTCGCGCCCAGTTTTGATGAGCGAAATGTGGCGCGTGCAATTTCGCCATCAACGCCATCAATCACGGACGCGAACTGAAACAGCACCGCCCCCCACAGCAAGCCGACTTGCCCGCCCAGAAACAAACAGAGCGCCATAACAACTCCGATCAATCCAGCTGCGATTGTTGCGTGAATCGGGCGCACACCGGGGAATCTTAGCAGGTGGAATGAGATAAGCTGAGAAATGGGGCGATTGATGTAGCGAGAGACGATGCCGTCGGTGGTTTTGCCCGTATTCGCGATGGTCCGGCGGCTTGCTTGGACGAGAGTTTGCGATGCTGAAACGGAATCTTGAAAGTGGTCATCGAGCAAGAATTCGGCAAGATTTCTTGGAATGACGTTTTCTGGATCACGCAAACATTCCAGCCCATCAATTGCACGGACCGCCGGATCAACCGTCCCGGAATCAACACTCGCCCATTTCATCTGAGCCTCTGGTGTAATCCGCTCTAAGTCGCGGTGAACTCTTTCAAAATCGCGCCATTTGCCCTTCACCAGCAGCAAAACTTCTTGATCCAGATCGATGATCCCCGCCCGCGATGCGACAAGGATTGCCCGAACCGCGCAGGGAACGCCCGCAATCAACGTGTTGGCAACCGCGGCGCTTTGGAACACAATGGGGTGGTTCGTCATACTATCCTGATCCGAATCCCAAACGCCGGATGTATCCCTCTTTATGCCGCGTCAATTTGCTCGATTGCCCCTCATTGCTCAGATCAACAACCATGAGCAAGCCTGATCAACCTGACACCGTGCCCGATGCCCGAGAGGTTTCTGCGCGCCCGGTCGAATTGGAAGACTGGCTGAACGCTAACATCTACCACCCGTTATCTTATCGGTTGGCGCAAGTGCTACAACACACGATCATCACGCCCAACGCCGTGTCGATTTTCGGCGGGCTGTTGGTCGTGATCGCTGCGGTTTTGTATTGGGGTATGCCGGGCACATTGGGAGCAGGCATCGCATTCTTGTTGCACCTCGGCTGGCACGTTTTTGACGGCGCCGATGGTGATCTGGCCCGGATGACAAACCGAACTAGCGCGCTTGGCGAAGTGATCGATGGCGCTTGCGACTATATCGGTCACATCATTCTCTATCTGTTTTTGGCAGCTGTTTTGGCGCAAGAGATGGGCTGGACTGGCGGATTGTTGATGGTTCTCGCGGGATTGGCCAGAGCCGTTCAAACAGTCTTTTTCGAGACACAGCGTCGCCAATACCAATTTTGGGTCTACGGCGTGCCGTGGTTGAGAATTTCGTCGGCAGAAGGCACGCAGAACTCAACGCTGTTTAGCGCGCCTGCTCGGTTGTACCTTTGGTTGAGTTCCGCATTGGCCGCGGGTGGTCACACCATTGACGCGTTGTTGGAACGGGTGACACAGGCCATCAAGCAACAGGCTGAGACTGAAGCGAAGCGCCGCTTTCAACCTGTGATCGAACGCTTCTCAATCCTTTCGTCCAACTATCGCACTCTGGTGATTGGCGGCGCGATGATCGTCGGCGATCCAATCATCATTGTAATTTTCGAATTGTGTGCGCTCAGCGTGCTTCTGATCTACTTTTGGCTGCAAGCACGGCGCGAAATCTCCGCACTCGCTCTATTGATCAACGGCTTAAAGTCCGGCCAGAATTGACCGATATATAGCGACATTCGCCCGCGCAAAATCGATCCAACGCATTTCTTTGGCTCGCGCAATCCCGGCCTCGCGCATGGCGTGAGATTTCTGATTGTCGTTCCAAACTTCGGCGATGGCGGTCGCTATGGAATCAACGCAGGTGGGATCGACGAGGACTGCCGCGCCGCCGGCGACCTCTGGCATTGCACTTCGGTTGCTGGTCACGACAGGGCAGCCACTGGCCATTGCCTCTGCAACAGGATTGCCAAACCCCTCGCACAAGGAGGGATGCAACAGCATACTTGCATCAGAATAGAGATTGATAAGATCCGCATCGTCAATCGGGCCGGTGAATCGGATTTGAGCGGTAACGCCCAATGATTTTGCCAATCGTTCAAGCGGTGCTGTGCCACCGCCCTGACGTTGAACCATGACCAAGAATTTGTCGCGCTCACCGCCAAAGCTGCGCGCAAAGCCCTGCATGGCTCTTTCGTGATTTTTGTAAGGCGCAAACTGTCCAACGATCAAAGCGTATTGCGCATCTTGGGCCAAACCTAGGCGCGCCTTCAACCTGTCATCGCGTCCCACTGGTTTGAACCGATCGGACACGCCGGATGGCGTAACACAAATGCGCGGTTCGCTTGCGGGATAACGCTGAACGATCTCAGCCTTCGTCGCCGCGCTGACGGTGGCAATACGATCCGATTGGGCAATGGCGCGGCGGATCCCATGGCCAAAGAAGTTTCTCTTGATTGAGCCATACGGACTGCTGTCGCACCACTCAGGATTGGTTAGCCACATGATGTCGTGAACCGTCGTGACGCATGGCATCCCTAATCGCGCTGGCATGGTATTCGCCGTGGCATGGTACAAATCAGCACCCAAAAGCGGCGCAATTTCTGGCAGGAACCACATGCTAGCCGGGCTGTTTGAACCGACCTGTACAATCACCTCTTCGACATTTGATCGAGCGCTCAACGGCAATTTTAGCCGGGCGTTCTTAAGCAATCGAAATGTCAGATCGGGGGCCAGATCAGGAGCGTGATCGATGAGCCCTTGAATTACTTGAGAAATACCACTCGGTCGATCGCTAATATAGCGGCAATCTATGCAAATGGTTGGGATGTCAGAGCCTTCATCGGAAAGGGAGTTCAAGGGCCCCAATGGCCGCTAATCATGCGTTCACCTTATAAGAGGCAGGACGCGACCGTCAAAATCAGGCTCCTTTCCGTTCATTGGCCGCTAAACGTGTAGAATATGCGCTGAACCGCGCGGAGATGGTGAAAGCCGCTTGAAACAAAGTTTCATCTCGGCCAGTTCGGGAACTTGAGATTCTACGGGGTGGAAGTCCGAAATGGCTGCCGCGTATCACGATTGCCGGGTCGCATGGCGATGACGTGAAGACTGTTGGGTGCTTCGGAAAGGTCAGCAATGACGCCAATTAGGGTAGCAATCGTAGGCTTAGGCAATTGCGCCAGCTCGCTGGTCCAAGGGATTGAGCGCTATCGCACAGCGCCATCATCCGCGGGTCTGATCCAAGAATTTGTGGGCGATTATTCGGTTGGCGATATAGAAATCGTTCTTGGTTTTGATGTCGATCGGCGCAAAGTCGGATCCGATGTTTCTGAGGCAATTTTCGCAAAACCAAACAACACAACTGTCTTTCATCCCGATATTGCACCGATCGGGGCGCCGGTCCTTATGGGAAAAACGTTGGATGGTGTCGCATCGCATATGGCGGATGTGGACGAGAATGGTTTCATCGTCTCTGATACAGAGGAAGCCACGCAGCAGGGCGTTGTCGATGCCTTGCGCGAACATCGCGTGGATGTGCTGGTGAACTTTCTACCTGTGGGGTCACAGAAAGCCAGCGAGTTTTACATGATGTGCGCTCTCGAAGCGGAAACGGCGGTGGTAAATTGCATCCCGGTTTTCGTCGCTAGCGACCCTCTTTGGGAGGCGCGCTTTCGCCAAAAAGGCCTGCCGATCGTTGGTGATGACATTAAGGCCCAAATCGGTGCCACGGTCGTCCATCGGATGTTGAGCCAATTGTTCGCGTCACGCGGCGTGGGTGTTGATCACACCTATCAACTCAACACGGGCGGCAACACGGATTTCATGAACATGATGGACCGTGGCCGGATAACCTCCAAGAAAGTGTCCAAAACCCAAGCGGTGCAAAGCGCATTGGCGGAGCGTCTTGCAGACGGCGACATTGTGATTGGGCCTTCGGAATATGTCCCATGGCAAAAAGACAACAAGATCTGTTTCTTGCGAATTGAGGGCGAACAATTTGGCGGAGTGCCAATGCATCTTGAGATGCGTCTATCGGTGGAAGACAGCCCGAATGCCGCCGCTTGCGTCGTGGATGCGATCAGATATTGCCGGGTCGCGATGGAACGCGGTGAAGCCGGTGCACTAACCGGTCCATCGGCATTTTATTGCAAACACCCTCCACAACAAATGCCAGAGGAACAGGCCGAAAAGCTCTTGATTGAGCAATACCGCGCTTACTCGTGCGCGGCGGAGTGAACCGGTCACGGTGTGACCCTCAATCACGCGTCGGCGCCGCAGCTACATATTGAAGATCGGAAGGATACTTTGGTCCAAAACGCTGTAATCCTTGCTGCTGGTTTTGGCAGTCGATTGGCAAGCCGCAGCGATTCCAAACCGCTTGCGACGATCAAAGGCATGACGTTGATCGAGATATCGGTGCGGCAAGCTATTGCTGCGGGTGTGCAGAACATTGTCGTTGTGACCGGCCACAAAGCCGATGAGGTCGAAGCAGAATTGGTCCGATTGTCGTCGGCGATGGATTGCGCCATCACTCCAAGGCGCATTGACGATTGGACAAAACCCAATGGCTGGTCCGTTATCGCCGGTGCGTCGGGTCTAGCCGGACCATTTTTGTTGATGATGGCCGATCATATTTTTGGCGACGGCGTTCTGGATCGCCTCGCCATGCAAAGTTTAACCGATGAAGACGCAATCTTGGCCACCGATCGGATCGACAACCCTCTGGTCGATCCCGATGACGCCACATGGGTCGCACTCAAAAAGCCCACACCCACATGCGGTGGACGCATCAACAAGATTGGCAAAGATATCGCCGCCTATGATGTCGTCGATTGCGGTGCGTTTTTGGCCAATGCAAATTTACCGCGAGCGATCGAAAGCGCGATTGATCTGGGGAAACCGGGAAGTCTGTCCGATGGAATTCAGGCATTGGCCGATCTTGGTCGCGCCGCAACGATCGACATAGATGGCGGATGGTGGGTCGATGTGGACGATCCGCGCGCGCACGATTTAGCCGATGCTCACATTGCGGATCATCTGGCGATCTTCGCCCCTGGTCTGACCCCAGCGGCAAAGGATGATCGTGCCGCATAGAGATCGCCCGATTCTGTTGGATGTAACCCGGCTTGTGTCGCGCAGTTGGACGGGACGGCGATCAACCGGGATTGATCGCGTGTGCTACGCCTATCTGCGGCATTTCCGGAAAGACGCACGAGCGGTGGTGCAATATCGAGGAATCGTGCGCGTTCTGGATGCGCGACGTTCGGAAGAATTGTTCGATTTGCTCTTGGCTCCTGCGCGCGGGTTTAGAGCGAAAATCGGGAAATGGGCACCATCCGCGCTGCTGTTTTCTGGAATTTCTGATGATTTTCGTGGCTTGAATTATATAAATGTCAGCCACACCGATTTCGATCTAACGCCGCACACCGATTGGGTCACACGCAATGGTTTGCGCTCTTTCTATTTTATCCATGACCTTATCCCTATCCGGCATCCAAACCTTTCACGGCCGCATGCAGTCGCACGGCATACGGGGCGGGTTCGCGCTGCGCTTTGCCATGCGAACACTATCATCGTCGGATCAGAGATCGTCGCAGAAGATTTGCGAGCTTTCGCGTCAGAGGAAGCATTGCCGACGCCAACAATTGTGGTTTCGAACATCGCAGGGGAGCGTTTGAGGACCGATCCTACGCACCCTTCACCATCCGGCGTTGTGCCAACCGCGCCATACTTCATCTGCGTTGGAACAATTGAGCCTCGCAAGAACCATCAATTGCTGTTCGATGTTTGGGGTCGCCTTGCCTCGCAATTGGGTGATCAAACGCCTCGATTGATGGTGATCGGTCAGAAAGGGCCGATGACCCGCGATATTCTCGCGCAGGCTTCCGCCTCAGAGCACATCAAATTGCTCCATTCTTGTTCGGACGCCCAATTGTCCGCCTTGATCAGGAATTCCGTCGGATTGTTAATGCCCAGCCTGGCCGAAGGGTTTGGTTTGCCGGTGGACGAAGCGTTGGCCGCAGGAACATCCGTTATCGCCAGCGACATTCCGATTTTTCGAGAAATCGGCCAAGGTATTCCCACTTTGATCGACCCCGAAGACCGCGCGGCATGGGGCCGTACGATCATGGCGTTCACAGACGTTTCGATTGCGACGGAAACCGCTCGGACAAAGCGATCTCTACATTACCGGGCACCGACCTGGGATGCGCATTTTGATGCGGTTGAGCACTGCCTCTCTTTGCCCGTTCAACAACCACCATCCTCGGCCGCAACCTTGAAAAAGAGCGCCGCATGTGAAAGCAGCCTAGCGGCATGATAGAACGGTTAAAAACACTCAACGTATTGTCGATCGTCACTGTGATTGTGCCGACCGTCTTGGCGGTGCTGTATTATGGTCTGTTTGCGCAGGACATCTACATCTCGGAATCGCGCATCATTGTGCGCAATCCCGCCCAGTCGACGCCGTCGCCGTTGAATTTGGCGCTGGACCAAACTGGGTTTGGCGCCGTCAATGATGGCAACAATTCCGTAGTCGCCTACCTGCAATCACGCCAAGCAATTGAACAAGGCAACGCCGATGGGTTGATTGTTGATGCCTACAGCGATGAGGGGATTTTTTGGTTCGACCGTTTCGGCAGTTGGGGTGCGGACAGCAACGAAGAATTCTACCGGTATTTTTCAAACAAGCTCGACGTGGACGAAGGGGCCACAACGCAGGTCCTGACCATAACCGTCCGAGCGTTCGACCCCGAACAAGCGCGCACAATCAACCAGCGTCTGGTTCAACAATCAGAGGAATTGGTGAACAGCCTCTCTGGCAGAGCCCAATCTGATCTTATCGAAATTGCTGAAGGCGAAGTTGAGGAAGCCGCTGAGGTCGCCAGATTGGCTGCACTGGAGCTTGCGCAATTCAGAGATGCTAGCGGGATCGTCGACCCGGTGCAGCAATCCGAAGTCGGCCTGCAAATGATCTCAAAACTGCAAGACGAATTGATCGGCGCGCAAACCCGTCTGCGTCAATTGCAGACCTACACGCCGCAAGCATCGCAAATTCCGTTCCTGCAAACACAAGTGCGCGAACTGCAGGGTCAGATCACGCGTGCGCGCAGCGAATTGACCGGCGGACGGGAATCGCTGTCGACCGCTCTTGCCCAATATCAAGAGCTTGAAGTGAAACTCCAATTTGCTGAGGCTCAATTGGCGGCGACGCGGGCGGGTTTGCAGGAAGCAAAAGCCGAAGCCCGCCGCAAACAAGCCTATCTTGAAGAAATTTCGGCACCCAGCCTGCCCGATTACGCCGTTGAACCGCGCCGAATCCGAAGCATCATTGCGACTTTTGTCTTGGGCTTACTCGCATGGGGCGTCTTGTACATGTTGGCGATTGGAGTGCGCGAGCACAGCGATTGATGGCATCTCAGGCGATCCCCGGTTCAAGCTTTGCGCATTCCATGCGGGTGCAGTTGCGCGTGATTGGGGCGTTGTTGCGGCGTGAAATGCTGACTCGGTATGGGCGGCACAATATCGGCTTCATGTGGTTGTTTGTGGAACCAATGATGTTCACTGTGGGCGTGACCATTTTATGGACCGCGACAAAATCATTCCACGGCAGCGATCTGCCCATCGTTGCCTTTGCGCTAACGGGGTATTCCAGTGTCCTTTTGTGGCGCAATATGCCGGGCCGTTGCATCGGCGCGCTTCAGGCGAATTTGCCGTTGATGTATCATCGCAATATCAAAGTCGCCGACATCTATGCCGCGCGGCTATTGCTTGAATTCGGTGGGGCAACAATATCCTTCGTAGCGTTGTCGATTGTGTTCATTGCCACCGAATGGATGTCCGCGCCGGACGATTTTCTTAAGGTTGTCGGGGGGTGGTTACTGATCGCTTGGTTTGGCGCGGCGTTGGCCATTGGGCTCGGCGCTCTGTCGTACCTGAACGATCTGGTCGACAAACTCTGGCACCCCTTTTCCTATTTGCTTTTTCCCCTTTCGGGTGCAGCGTTCCTAGTTGCGGCATTGCCGGTTTTTGCGCAGGAAATCGTCTTATGGATTCCCATCGTCCATGGCGTTGAATTGGTGAGAGAGGGATTTTTCGGCACTAAAGCTCGGGCAATCTATGACCTTGGCTATCTGATTCCATTCAACCTTGTGTTGAGCGTGGTATCGTTGATCACGGTGCGCTACGTCTCGCGGCGGGTGGTGCCAGAGTGATGCAATCCGGTCAGATTCAAGTGCGCGATTTGCGCAAGACCTATCGCACGAACTTTGGTCAAAACGTCGTATTGGATGGCGTGAACTTCGATTTGGCCATGGGCGAACGGTTGGGAATACTGGGTCGGAACGGGGCCGGTAAATCCACGATGATCCGCCTGATTAGCGGCGCCGAACGTCAAACGTCTGGCACGGTTGAAACGACAATGTCTGTGTCTTGGCCGCTTGCTTTTGGCGGCGCTTTTCAACCCAATCTCACTGGCCTCGATAACATTCGTTTTATAAGTCGGATTTACAATCAGGACATCGAGTCAAACCTCGCCTTTGTTGAGGAATTTGCCGAACTCGGCCCGTATTTGGCCGAAGAGGTTCGCACTTATTCTTCGGGAATGCGGGCGCGTTTGGCCTTTGCCATTTCGATGATTATTGAATTTGATTGTTTCTTGATCGATGAAATTGGCGCGGTTGGTGACGCGCGTTTTCATGACCGCTGCAATCAAGAATTGTTTCGCAAACGGTCCGATAGAGCGATGATCATCATCTCGCATGACGCCTCTTATATTCGCGATCATTGCACGCGATTTGCGGTGTTGCATGGCGGCAAGTTAGAATTGTTTGCCGAGTTTGATGATGCCTATTCGGACTTTCGGACCAAAATCGGCTTGGAAGCGATCGAGCGTCCCAGCTTGGTTGAATATCCCAGCAATCGCCGCGAGTTGATTGAAACAACGCACACTGTCGCAGTTTTGGACGATGTGTTTCGCGCTGCGGTTCAGGCCGCCGATTGGAACCGTGACGATGGCCAATGGGCCGAAGCAGAGGCAGGGTACAAAAGCGCGCTGGAGCTCTATCCCTATCAACGATCATACTGGGTCCAAGCGGCGCACGCGGCCAAGGAAGCGGGCGAAGACACCCGCGCCGAAATCGGATACCGTACCGCCATAGCATTGGGTGAAACATACGCCGATGTGCGGGAACATTTCGAATTTGTGTTGGCAAGGCAAGGGCTCAACGCCGGTGATCTCCCTCCGCATATTTACTCCGGAACGGACGCCCACAACGCGGCTCCCGCTGCTCCGGATATTTCCACGTTCGCGCGCGCAGCATGGTCCTCAGATGAAGTGGACGATGACACTGTGCTGGACCTGTTGCGACATCACTCAACATGCGATTCCGCTCTCGCTGCGATGATCCGTGATGATCGGTTCGACGCCGCCCGAACGCTCACTTCGGCGGGTAATCATAAATTCACCTGCAGCCCCGGCGACGATCAAGCGGTTGAACAATGGATCGCAAATCTCATTGCGATTGCCAGTCCTGGCCTCAATCAACGCGATCGACAGGCTTTGGCCCAATCGCCTGCAATGCAATCCGATCCATGGTCTTGTGTGATCGCGGCCGGCGGGTTTGCCAACTGGCGTTCGGTGGGATCTGTGTTGGAGCAAGCGGCATGACATTCACCCCACACACAAAAGGCGTTTTATCTTGTCCAGGATCCTAATCGATGGATACAATCTCGGCCTTGAGAAAGGGACAGGGGTGGCAACCTATGCCCGCAATCTCAGCTACGAGATCGGCAATCTGGGCCACCATGTAGATGTGGTCTACGGCAACCGGGCCAGCGTCACACGCGACGAATTGCTGCGCGAGATTTACTTCTTCGATTCCGCCGAAGATGAGAAGATCAAACTGCTCGAAATCATCGAACAGGTCCGTCAGGCGATCCAAGGCCCCTTCACCTTTCGCGCCCGCGAAGTGCCCATTTCTGGCCGCGTGATAACCCGGACATTTCAATCAAAACTTCCGTATTATGATAGGCTCTACAACGCGCCTGACCTTTTCATGCGGGCGCAAAGCGCGTTCAAGTTATGGAAGAGGCCATCTCAAGTCAGGATGCCGCAGAAACCGGATCTCGCGCATTGGACATATCCGATCCCGTTGCGGGTGAAGAAGCGCCCCAACATCTACACATTGCACGATGTCGTCCCGCTTCGTCTTCCTTACACAACACTGGATCACAAACGTCGATATCTGCGTTTGCTCCAACAACTGGACAAGACCGCAGATCATTTCGTGACCGTGTCGGAAAATTCGAAGCGCGATCTGGTTGATCTTGTGGGCATATCGCCGGACCGGATCACCAACACATATCAATCGGTTAGCATCCCCGCAAAGTACCGCGACAAACCAGAAGACCAGGTTGCGCGCGAGGTCGAAGGGCTGACCGGGTTCGATTACAAAGGGTATTTCCTGTTCTGGGGATCGCTGGAACCCAAGAAGAATATCGGTCGATTGATTGAGGCTTATTTGTCATCAAAGGTTGAAACGCCATTGGTCATAGTCGGGGCGCAGGCTTGGAAAGCGGAGCAAGAGCTTAAGCTTTTAGGAGAGACCGACACTGTCTATGCCAGCCTCGAAAGGCGGCGGGGCGCGCGGAAGCGTGTGATCCAGTTGCCCTATGCCCCCTTCCCTTTGTTAGTCAGTTTGATCCGAGGGGCGCGCGCCGCGATGTTCCCGTCGCTGTATGAAGGGTTTGGATTGCCAGCCCTCGAGGCAATGCTGCTTGGCACGCCGGTGATTTGTTCAAACACGTCTTCATTACCCGAAGTCGCCGGAGATGCGGCCGTCATGGTGGACCCGTATGACACACAGGCTATCACACAAGCGATACGCGCGATTGATGCCGATGCCGATATGCGGGCCGATTTTGTTGCACGCGGCAAAGAACGTGCAACCCTATTCAGCCCCGAAATCTATCGAGAGAAATTGAGAGATGTCTATGATCGACATCTTTGATCAGGATTATGCAGGAGAAATCGCATGCGCCGCTTTAACCCAGCCATGATCCTTGGAAAGCGCGCTGGTGCCGTGTGCAAGACTGCTTTTGCCGTTGGCTCACTTTTCGTCATCTCTGCATGTTCAAGTTTAGGTGGCGCCGGTCCGTCCACTGGATCCATCCGCGACGCGAGCGAATTGAACTACGCCGACACAGGTATTCAGGTGATCGAACTTGGTCCCAACGTATTGGGCCGATTGAATTCGCACAGCGCTGCCAACAGCTTCGCTGAAGTTTTCGGCGATGTTCCCGTTTCTCCCACCGTCATCGGGGCTGGCGATGAGTTGGACATTTCGATTTGGGAAGCCCCGCCCGCAGTCTTATTCGGCGCGTCTGCACCGGACCAAGGGCTCGGTTCAGCACCAGACCTCGCCAGCAGTGCCGAAATCCCCCAGCAGCAAGTGGGTGAAGACGGCAAAGTCACGGTGCCATTTGTCGGACGGGTATCGGTCGCTGGCCTGAGAACGGACCAGGTCGAAGCGATTATCACTTCACGCCTTTCTGGACGCGCAAACGACCCTCAAGCGCTCGTCCGGTTGGTTCAGAACGAGACCCGCACCGTCACCATTTTGGGCAATGTTCAATCCAGCGGTCGGGTCGTCTTGTCCGCCCGCGGTGAACGATTGTTGGACGCATTGGCAAGCGCAGGTGGAACCCGCGAAGCCATTGAGCAATCCACCATTCAGCTGTCGCGCGGGACTGCAAAAGCGATAATGCCTTTGGAGCAAGTGATTTCCGACCCACGGAACAATGTGGGCTTGCGCGCGGATGACGTCATCACCGTCCAACACAAACCGTTTAGCTTCGTGGCCTTGGGCGCGGTAAGCCAGAATGCCGAAGTCCCCTTTGAAGGGGCCGGAATTAGCCTTGCGGAGGCGCTAGGCCGTGTCGGCGGGCTGAATGACCGTCGCGCCGATATCAAGGGTGTTTTCGTCTTCCGTATGGAAGAACGCGGCGCGATCGATCCGCTACTGGACGAAGCACAACCCACAACCGCGGATGGGCGTGTCCCGGTGGTGTACAATTTGGCCATGAACAACGCTCAAAGCCTGTTCGCAATGCAGGACTTTATGATGCGCGATGGTGATGTGCTCTACATCTCAACCGCACCCGGTGTAGAACTGGAACGTTTTCTAGGGGCCTTGTCGAGCACGGCATTTTCGATCGTGGCAACGGGCAACGCTTTGGACAATCGATGATTATCAACGCAGGGCAGGCGGTCTAAACCTAGATCGCGCCCACATAACCCAATTGCGCTGCTCTAAAGACAGCTTGGGTCCGGTTAACGCATCCCAAGCGCTCAATTGCACATTGCAGGTGATATCGGACCGCGGCGTGGCTTAACGACAAGATCATGCCGGTTTCCCGGTCGGTCTTGCCCTGCGATGCCCATTGCAAACATTGCACTTGGCGCCGCGTCAAATAGCAATTGCTGGGCACTTCTTTCCGCGTATCTTGAACCTGATTGTACGTCTTGAGAAAACGGTGAGCGATAAGCGACAACATTGCCGAATGCTCTTGATACTCAGCGGAAAGATCCGACTTTTGAACATCGGTCGGCAAACAACAAACAAGGCCGGTCTGACCAAAAGCCAAATGCACAGGAATCACCATTAAAGACGACACCTTCGCAGGGTTCGCAAACGCTTTTGAAAGTCCGCGTAGCGCGAGATCGGACCTAATGCTGTTTCCATGAAACCCTTCGCTGTTCATCCAGAACGGTTCGCTTTCATATCGACAAGCAAGTGCGATCGGGGATGCCAAAGCGATCTGCGGTTTATACCACCACCGATCCCCCCGATCATTCCAGCCAAACACGGTTTCATTCAACGAAGCGCGGTCGCAGTCCTCCGGTCCGTTCTTGGACGAAAGATCGTGCCAGACGGCAAATTGGAAACCGAGCCTAGCTGCAATAGCAGCGAAGCATTGCGCCGCTCCGAAGATAGATTCAGGTCCCCGGATTGACACATTGTCGAGGGTGTCAATCAGGGTTGATGGAGTTGAGGGGATTTCCATTTGCAAACCTGTTACGACCTTGCCGGACTAAGGCGGTCACGCCGGGTAAAACTCAATCCGATCGGATCAGAGGGCAAAGCCCGTTTGTGACGATCATTGTTTCTCACCATCATCAATTCAGATCCCCAAGGTTCGCCTCATGACCGTTAGCCAAAGGTCCATTTTCCAGGCCGATTACAGGCTCTGATGGCGCGGGTAGCAGACATATATCGGCGTTGACTAGGGTCGTGTTGGGTACAGCCCAAACCAAGATAGTTTCATGGTATCACCGTTTATGACGGTTAAGCGCGAATGGGCGCGGCATAGCCGCGCCCAAACGATGGTATAATGATCGCTGATTAAAGCGAATGTCCGTCGGTCACATCATCGACCAGTTCACGCTCAATAGAACGCTCAAACAATTTCTGATCGTGGTCTGGGTTATCGTTGGCAAAAGGGCATTGCCCTGCTGATTGCGCATCATGTCGTGACCCGCCCAAGCTGACGCTCAGTTCCAGCATGCCATGCCGTTGTTTCACCGTTGAACACGTCCCGATCCGTCACCGCTCATGAGTTTTTCAACTTCTGGCACTGTGACGCGATTAAAGTCGCCCAAGATGGAGTGTTTGAGACAACTTGCCGCAACAGCAAATTCAAGGCTTTGCTGACGATCTTCATAGGCATTCAGACCGTAGATCAACGCCGATGCAAAACTATCGCCGCCGCCAACACGATCAACAATATCGGTCATTTCATAACGGCGCGAAAGTTTGAAACCACCATCACGCGTGCGCAAACACGCAGACCAACCGTTACGATCAGCGCTAAAGCTTTCGCGCAATGTGATCGCGATTGTGCTCATTTCGGGATAGATATCGAGAACCTTGGCCGACAATGCTTCATATTTCGCAGTGTCCAATTCAGCAGATTCCACGTCGACATCGACTGAGATATCCAACGATTTCTGACAATCTTCTTCGTTCGCAATACCGACATCAACATACTTCACGAGATCGCGCATCACTTCAGGTGCGGTCTTGCCATACTTCCAAAGCTTGCCGCGATAATTGAAATCGCAAGACACGGTCACGCCTGCGGCCTTGGCTGCCTTCACGCATTCCAAGCTTAGATCGGCAGCCGACTGGCTCAATGCCGGGGTAATGCCCGTGATATGCAGCCATTTGGCGCCGTTGAAGATCGACGGCCAATCAAAATCGCCCGGTCCCGCTTCGCAGATTGAAGAACGATCGCGATCATAGACCACTTTCGAAGGGCGTTGATTGGCACCCGTCTCAAGGAAGTAAATCCCGACGCGATCACCGCTGCGACGGATTTGCGCGGTGTCCACGCCAAAGCTGCGCAGCTCACGGATCGCGGCTTCGCCAATGTCGTTATCCGGCAATGCACTAACAAATCCGGCATCTAGGCCGTAATTGCTTAGCGCGACCGCAACGTTTGCTTCGCCACCGCCAAAGGTGGCTTCGAAGGAAGGAGATTGGAAGAAACGTTCATTGCCCGGCGTTTTTAGCCGCAACATGATTTCTCCGAACGATAGAAATTCAGCCATGGGGAGGAGCTTTCAATTCAGCGAGCAGACTTCGCGATCGCGACCGCCTCTTTCGCAAGGTTGGTAATTTGAGAATAGTCACCGCTGGCGACTGCTTCTTTCGGTGTGAGCCAGCTGCCCCCGCAGGCGAGAACGCTGGGAAGACTCAGAAATTCGGAAAGGTTGCCTGCCGACACTCCGCCGGTTGGCATGAAACGCATTTCACGAAAGACCGAGCTAAAGGCTTTCAACATTGGTACTCCACCGGCGAGGCTTGCTGGAAAGAACTTCACTTCCCGCAGCCCGAGCGCATAGGCGCGCTGCACCTCTCCGGCGGTCATTGTACCTGGGAAGAAGGGGATACCTTCTTCGATGCAATAGAGCGCAATCTCGTCCACCAATCCGGGTGAGACGATAAATTGTGCGCCGCTCGCAACAACCGATTTGGCCTGATCCAATGTGAGCACCGTTCCAGCGCCCACGATCAATCCTTCGGTCTCTGCAAGGATGGCTTCCATCCCTTTTTGAGCGTCAGAAGACCGCAGTACGACTTCGATCACACTCAACCCACCGTCGGCCAGTGCCTGCGCGGTTTTCACAGCGCGGGCCGCATCGTTTTCACCGATAAGCGGCACCACAGGAGCCGCAGCCAAACGGTGGGACAGTTCTTTGCTCATTGCTTTTCTTCCGATTGCTGCGGCTTAGGAAAAAGCCAAGCCGCCGTTGATGTCTAGATTCGCACCGTTGATAAACGATGCTTCATCAGACGCCAGATAGGCGACCGCATCAGCGGTTTCTTCTGCACGGCCTTGGCGGCGAAGCGGGGTGGAATTTGCCACATTCTCTCGCGCCGCATCCGGCGTGAATTTGTCGTGGAACGTGGTTGCAATCATGCCAGGGCACAAGGCGTTGACGCGAATGCCTTTCGGGCCAAGCTCTTTCGCCAACCCGCGAGTCATTGTCATCACCGCGCCTTTTGATGTGGCGTATGCGATCGCACCGCCACCGCCGCCATCGCGTCCGGCGAGCGACGCGAGATTAACAATTGAACCACCTTCGGACATAAGCGGAGCCGCCGCCTTACAAGCAAGGAAGGTCGACGTCGTATTGAGCTGCATCACAAAGTTGAAGAACTCTTCGTCCATTTCTTCCAATGTTTTGCGCGCGACCAATCCGCCAGCATTGTTGACCAAGATATCAATCTTGTCGCCAAACGCTTCACGCGATGCCGCAATAAGCGCATCAACATCGGCGGCTTTCGTGACGTCCGCCTTAACCGCAACGCCTTTGCCGCCGGCTGCTTCAATCGCAGCAACCGTTGCATCGGCATCGGCTTGATTGGAATTGTAGTTCACAACCACACTTGCCCCTTCAGAGGCGAGCTTAACGCAAACTGCTCGACCAATATCGCGGCTGCCACCGGTCACAACTGCCACTTTGCCAGAAAATTTCATGTTTCGCATTCCCAAGTATTAGATGTTTCAAAGCGCCTGAAATCAGGCTGTTTTTGGTTTCAAAGGTTTGATTTCGCCGCACAGGAGCCACACGCTGGCGATGGCCGTCAAAGCGAGGCCCGCGCCAAGGACGAAGACTGAATAATAATTCGCCCCTGCGGTCATGATTGGCACCAGATAGGTGAGTGCAGCAGCGCTGAGCTTGGCTGCCATGCCGGCGATGCCCGAAAGCGTGCCGACTGTTTTCTTGCTGTACAGATCGCTGGGCAAAGTTTGCACGTTGCCGATTGCGGTTTGGAAACCGAACAGGATCGTGAACATCAACCACAATGCGGTCCAAGGCTCTGACGCAGCCGACAGCGCTAGAAGCGCAGGAAGCATGATCAAGCAGCCAAGAGTGATGGTGAATTTGCGCGTGCTGTTCACTGTCCAGCCCGCTTTCAAACGGTTCTGCGCAAGCAATCCACCAAACCACGCACCCAACATCGCACCAACGAAAGGCAACCACCCTGATGCGGCCACTTCTTTAACGTTGAAGCCGTGGACTTCGACCAAATAAGTCGGGATCCAGACAATGAAGAGCCACCAGATCGGATCGATCGCCGCCGACGCGATGATCACGCCCCAGCTTTCTTTCCGTTTGAGCAATTCACCCGTGGTTGGATTGTAGCCATCGTCATCGGAAGAACTGTCGGCGTCATCCGACGTCTTTTGTCCAGTCAGGATGTACTCACGCTCATCATCGGTCAGCCAATCGTGACTTTCTGGTGGAGCCTTTACAATGAACCACCATGGCAAAAGCCACAGCAGGCCGATGACACCAACGAGCACAAAGATAAGTTTCCAATCAAGGAAGACCGCCATGTAACCGATCAGTGGGATCGAAATGATACCGCCGATTGCCGCACCGGAATTGAAGATACCTTGCGCCAACGCACGTTCTTTTGTCGGGAACCATTCGGCGTTCGCTTTTGTCGCGCCGGGCCAGTTGCCGGCCTCTGCCACACCCAAGATTGCGCGGAAGAAGCTGAAACTTACGACGCCTTTTGCAAGAGCGTGCGCTGCGGTCGCGATCGACCACACGCCGATCGAAAGAACAAACCCCAATCTCGTTCCGACCCAGTCAAAGATCTTTCCGAAGATCGCCTGACCGGCGGCGTAGGCGAAAATGAAGACCGTGCTGATCACGCCCAAGATGTATTTGTGTCCATCCGCATCCATATCCGGAAACAGTTCCGGCGCGATGTTTTCGGGCCACAACACATTGATGGTTTGCCGGTCGATATAATTGATGATTGTCGCAAGCGCGACGAGTCCAACAACCCACCAACGAAGTCCCTGCATTTTCATGTTCAGTTCCCCTCACCCAAAAAGTCTTCTCTGACTGGGCTAAATGTATCGAGCAAAACGCCCGCCTCTAAGCACACTGCACCGTGATCCAAATTTGGTGCGATGTAGAAGCTATCTCCCGCGCCTAGGACGCGCTTTTCGCCGTCCACAAACGCTTCAAACTTGCCGCTTTCGACATAGGTTGATTGGCTGTGTGGATGGGAATGAACATCCCCCACTGAGCCTTTATCGAACCACACTCTGACGATCATGATTTCCGGACCATAACCCAGGATTTGGCGGCTAATGCCTCCGCCCAAATCCTCTTTGGGCGTATCCTTCGCAATCACGAAAGTCGGGCTCGCCGCGCTCATCAATGTCGCCATTTTTTAGTTCTCCCCTCCGGTGAGTTGAACAACAGACGCGAACCCAGTCCAATCAATTTCGTCGCGACCAAGGATCGCGTTGTATGACTGTTCTGGATCGGGATTGTGCGACACTGCGATCGCGTAACGCTGCCCTGATTTCAGGGTCAGAATAATGATATCTTTGCCGTTCACTCGTTCGTGAGTGAAACTGTCGACCAAACTGCGGCTATCGAGCGTCTGTTCCGCTGCGCCGTCATAGCTGCCATGGGCTTCTAATAGGCTGGCGAAGGTCGCATCACCTTCGCGTTGCGCGCGCAGCATAAGAAGCGGTTCGCGCCGCAGGTTGAACTCTGGATCGTTCGCCCCGCTTTCACCAAGGACCGCCACCAATGGGCCATTTCCAGCAAAGCGGTATGTGTAGAACCGGCCATCCAAAATCCACGTTAGCGCACCCTGCCCATCTTCGATTGCGCCCTGCGCATCGACCCAGATGTGCTGATACCCATTGTCCGCACCCAAGACAGGACGTTCGGCCACATTGCCTTGCGCAGCGAAGTCGAATTCCATGATGTGACCGGAATAATGGAGCGGCAAATCGTATTGATGCGCCCCATCACTTGTCGCACGAACGAGATCGAAGACTAGAGGCGCTTCCAATCCCTCAATTTCCGCCATAATCAGCGTGCGCCGAATGGAAACACCGGGATAGGCATTCTCGATCTCGGCGCTGGAAACCTGAAGGCCCGGCGTGTCGGCAAAATACAATTGCTTTGGCCAGTTTGCGTTGGCGACATTCACATCGCCATCGAAATGACTGCTTTCATCAACGACCAACGTGTTGTGAGCGACCGACGACTTCGCCCACGTTGTATTCTCCGGCAAATAACGACCACCGCGCTTTGCCTCTATATTGAGGAACCGCGCTGCGCCATAATCGCGCACAATCTCATTGCCGTTGTCGTAAAGCTGCCATGCCAATTTATCAAAATGGCCGTGGCCCATCCCCTGCGATGTATTCTTCGCGATGAGCACCGTCGAGGGCTCGCCCTCTGCGTTCGCCTCACCTTGGCGCAAGACTGCAACAGCGCCTTGGTCACCGTCGGGACCGTCGGTCAACAACAGCGATTGAAACGCAAATGGCTCAGCGCGATCTGCAGCAAGATCGCTAGCGACGCGCATGCCATTGTCGGTGAGTACGGTGCGCCCTTGAAAGTCGGCGACGGACAAGAGCGACGGATCGCCTGTCTGAGCGTAAGCAATTGCGATCCCATCATACAGTTCGGCAGTGCGCAGGCTTTTGTCGCGGATCGCATCGTTGAATGGGAAGAAGTAACCCCGGTAGCTCAATTGCACCGTGGTCCTTAGCGCCTTTAGCAATATACCATCGCGGTGCTGAAAAATCTGACGCTCGGGCTCATTTCGCTCAATCGCATCAGCGAATACCAAGAACGGCAACAGGGCAAACCGCTGATAATACGGCCCTTCGGTGTAATAACCATCGGGTGAAAACAGCAATTCTGTTTGGCGAAGAAAGCCCGCCTCGCCGCTTTTGTTGGACCCCAAAAGGGCCCGATCAACCATGTCATCATCGCCAAGCAGATAGCCGGTCATGCCGACGCCGGCGGTGGCCCATGTGGCGTGATTGTGAATGCGATCAAACGTGTTGGCCGATTCCACAGAGAGAAAATGCACCGCCGGGCGGAACACATTGTCATCAATGCTCTGCCGTTCCTGCGGGCTCAGTGTGTCGCGAATATCGCCGTATCCTTGCACGGCATGCACAAGCCACATGGCATCGTTTAAAACCTGCCAGAAAATCCGGCCCGAATATTGATCGTGCCGCTCAGGGTGATCGCCCAATGTTGGGTACAATTCCGCATATTCGAGCAACATATCGCGGACGTAATCGCGATAACGATCGTCCCCTGTGATCCGATAGATCTGACCGCCCAGATAGATCGCCCTAAAATTCCGCTTGTGCTGCTCGTGCGTGTAACCGCCGCCCGGGTCTTTAGGCACGGGGACAACGACACCATCGGCCATCATTCCATCGACGAAATCGCGCGCGCGATCCAATTCCGCAGCATAAAGCGGCGGAATTGCGGCCGCTTCTTCAACTGTCTCGCTGTGCGCGTATGCCAATGAGGGCTGCACACCAAAGGCCAACGCACTGGCGGCGAACAGGAGAGCCGAGCGCCTCATTCCGCGTCCTCCTCTGCAAACACATTGCCAGAAACATCGGCTCGGTGCGGGCCGTCGAAATTCAATTCCTCCAAGACGAGTTCACCCGTCTCTGCAAATTGATTGCCCGTCACTGCGGTGATTGGCGTTCCAACAGTATGAACGATGCGGAACGGCGCAGAACCAGCAACTTGATTGCCCGTCACATTTGCGATCTGCACACCATGCAGATTTAGCGACGCGCCAGTACCATTGGTCGGGGCCAAACCGGACCCGGCGATCTGATTGTTGGCAAAAGCGACGAACGGCCCAAATGTGCTTTCGTCACGCCCACCACGATAGATATCGGCAATCGGACCACCAACATTGGCGAATGTGTTGCCCGTAACATCAAGATATTCGACGTTGTACTGACCGTAATCCTCAGTTTCTGCGGCGGCAGAAACAATCGCGCCGGTAATGTCGGCAAATTGACTGTTGCGGATTGTCACTGCATCGGCGAGCGCGCTTTTGCCCAACGTCAGAACATTAAAGCTCTTATTTACGACCAGACCGCGAACCGTAACCCCATCCATTTCGACCGTTAGGTTCGATTTGATCGGGAATGTCGTCGTTCGGATCATAGAATTGCCGACAGAATCCGGCGCGAGAGCTCCGTCAATTGTGACGCCGTCCAACCTAAGATTGCCGCCTTCGCGCAGTTCGAACAAGGATGGGCGCGTGAAGAAGACAACCGCCGCCTCACCCGCGTCATTTGGAGCTGTCGCAATTGTCACGGCAGCATCCAAAGGAATGGTCCGCTCAACCACATACTCACCAGGCGCAAGTTGGATTACGTCACCATCTTTGGCCACCAAGACCGCGTTGACCAAGGCGTCTTCGCCTGGTGCGATCGCGATCGTTTCTCCGGACGCTCCGAACAAAACATCATCGCCCGGCTTTGGATACCAAGAGGCGCCGACTTGATCGAGAGTTACCGGGCTCAAATCCCGCGGCGCACCCAACGCAGCGAACTTGGGATCAACCGGATACAGCAAGCCATTCTCCGCACGCTCCATTGCGATTGAGCGCCGATCAAATGACGCAAGTTCATCCGCCACGCCGCCTTCGACAACTACGTTGCCGTCGAAAGCAATTCCGGAGACGTCATCATAAACTTCTAGGAACGATTGCCCCTCAATCCCGCCGAGCAAATTGCCTGCAAATGTGCTGTCGCTCGGCGCAGCGGAGCGCTCATCATCGGCCCCCACATTGAAACCGACACGTCGACTATCAAGGATGGTGTTTCCTTCGATCGTAGCGCCGGCGACTTCGACATATCGATTGACCGGTGAATTGGGCACACCATTCATAATGGCAAGCGCGCTGGAAAACGCCTCTCCGCGAAGCCCTTCCATGTAATTGTCGCGCACCGTTTGACCGCGATTGATGACACGAATCCCGCCGGTGTAATCCTTGCCCCCGCCCAAAAAGACATTGCGTTCAACAACGGCGTCATCTCCATGACGCAGGGTCAAGGTCCCGCGTGAGCGGAGGAAAACATTGCCCCGAAAGACATTGCCGCCCGACTTTGAAGAGATGATCTCAACCTCACCATCGGTTCGGTCGAAAATGTTGTTTTCAACCAAGGTTCCGGATTGATGCATTGAATATCGGCTTGTACCGATGCGCAGCGTTTCGCCACCATTGGACCCAAGCACAGGGCGCGGGCCAAAATAATTGTGATCAATCAAATGGCCGTTATTGCGGCTTTCTTCCTGATCAAGACGCACAGCCAAGGTCACACCCTTATTGGTTTTTCCAACCAAATTGTTGTGATCAAACCGATTGCCACTGCCATAGATCCCGACCCAATAATCGGACTCATAACGATCAGGTTTACTGAAATTGTCGATGACAACTTCGGTCACACGGGAATTGTGTGCGACGTCATCTTTGTTGCGGCGGAATGAGATGACCTCCCCTCGCGGGCTATAACCATCACGGAACACCAAGCCCGACACAAGAATGTGACGACCGCCAATGCGCAAACTGGATTGCCCGGTTAGAAAGACCTGACCGGCATCTTGAGAGGTTACGGTGATCGGAGCATCCTCACGCCCCTCCCCCGTAATCACCATTTCGAAATCGCGCCACTCACCGTTGGTCAAAATGATAACGTCGCCAGCCTCTATCACATCGACAGCGGCAGCGTATTCATCTTGGTTTTGAACAATGTAGTCCTCAGCGAGGACAGGCGTAGCAATATGCCACACACCCAGAGCCACAAGGCAAAGCCTCGCAATCATCCCAACAATCCCCTCTCCAATTTTTATGCGCCAACTATAGGCGTCGATCAAGCGGTGTCAATCAATCTGGCATATTATCGAGGGGAATATTGTAATACCAATGTGGTTAGCCAATTTTGGCTGATGCTGCGAAGCGCTCCCGGCTTTTTGAGGCCTGTACCTGCAATTCTTCCATCGCCATTTTCTCGGTCGCATCCAGCATCGCTTCGATGAGCCGATGGAAATGTTCCCGCATTGCATTGCGTGCGCCGGACGGATCGCGATCGCGCAAGGCAAAGAAAATTGCCTCATGCTCCGCAGTGCGAGAGGCCGCGTCGTGAACACAGACAGCCTCATAGGTTGCCTTAACATTCGGAATGTCTTCACGCATCCGCCACAAGGAACTCACCGTGTGAACCATTGCGGCGTTGTTCGAAGCGGCTGCGATTGTCCGATGAAACTCTTCGTCGGCTTCATTCGCCTCTTCTTCGGAACCGGTCCGCATCTTTTCCACCAATCCGGCAAGGCGCTCAATCGCTTCGTCGGTGATATTATGAGCCGCCAGTGCGGCCGCCTCTGATTCCACCAACAACCGAGCTTCGGTCACTTCAAAAGCACTCGCCGCAGGAAGAGAGGTCCTCTCCTCTGCCTGATTTTCGCTTACATAAACGCCAGATCCGGTCTTGATTTCCAACCGTCCAATCGCTTGCAGAGCAATCTCTGCCTCGCGAATGGTCACGCGGCTAACATTCAACCGCTCTGCCAATTCCCGCTCACCAGGCAAACGCGTACCCGGTGGAAACGCGCCCTCGTCAATAAGACCCGAAATTTGTTCAGCAACGGATTGGAATAGTCGCTTGCCGGTCATGCCCTACCTCTGTGATGCCTCTGGATACTCACCTATCTGTCTGCACCCGTAGATGTTGCGAGATCATATGTCACGCCGCCCCACGAATACGGAATGGGTTGCCATCAGCCCCTCAACTAGATGGCAACCCAAACTGGTCAGAAACGAGCGCGAATGCCGGCGAAGTAGCGAGGCCCATAAACCAGGACTTGGCCTAGATCGTCTGGGGCGCCACGGAAGTCGGTCCGCGGTTCGTTAAACAAGTTCAATCCTTCGAGCGTGAAGCGAACATTGTTGTTCAGCTCGTAGGAAATACGCGCTTCGAATACGCCCACATCGTCAACGTACCGGATACGGCCCGGTGTCGAGACGAACTGTTGGAAGTACTCGCTGCGATATTTGTACACGCCTTGGAAATCGAAATCGCCGATTTCGTAATAGACCTGACCCGAGAACACATGCTCAGAGAAACCAAACAGGTTTGAGGACGGGATCAAGCCAGCGGCCGTGACAGTTGTCGAACCATCCGCATTGACCGTTGAGATCGCGCCCAGCGTGTCGTCTTCGAATTCGAAATCCGAATCTGCGTAGTTGTAGCTGAGCTTAAAGCCGAGACCATCCAACGGTGCCGGCAGATAGCTGAACCGATGCGCTGCGGTGACTTCAACACCGTAAATGGTGCTGGTTTCGTCAGACGTGTTGATCGATGTCGTCAAAAGATCAGCTGCGGCACCACTGATGTTGAATGTTTCGAAAACACCAACAGTTTCAAAGCCGCCGTTGAAGCTCTTGTAATAGGCATTCACCGCCAGAATCGTATCCTCATTCGGATACCATTCGAGGCCAGCATCAAAGTTCCATGACAAGAGCGGCTCAGTAGCCGGGTTACCCGTTGCGGAAACGTTGTTTACGCCGCCGATCAAAGCTTCTTCGGGCGTTGCGAAATCATCGCCGTCGTTCACGTTGATGATACGACCATCGCCAAGGCTGGATGGATCAGGCCGCGAAAGCGCGCGGAACACTGCGAAGCGAGCCTGAAGGTCAGGCTGAAGCTCTGCCACAACATTAAAGCTTGGCAAGAATTCAGTGTACGATGCGCTTGAATTGCGGACCGTCAATGCGCCTGGATCTTCGACCAAGGCAAACCCTGCTTCACCATCGCCATCAACATCATCGACCACAATGCTAAGAGCCGTGCGGAAGCCACGCGAAAGCACGTCAGTGTTCACAACGCGGATACCAACATTACCCCGAATAGGTGTCGATCCCAGCTGACTGTCAAAGTCGGCCTGAACGTAACCTGCCCATGTGCGCTCCGTCACATCGGTGTTCTGAATCGAGTCAAAATCGCCGGTCGGGAAAATCGGCGTGCCATCTTCGTTAAACGACAAACCTGATGGATCTTCGCGCTCAAGCACTTGTGCAACGCAAAGTGCATCGAACGTAGCGAATGTGTTGGTTGTTCCGATGACGTTGCCGTCGGCGTCCACGTTGGTGATCAACGCATTGTCACCAGCAACCGACGAAAGGAAACCACTCTCAGGGAATGACGTCCGGCATTCGGTGTTGGCGAAGAAGAGCGCGCCGGTACCGCCTTGGTCACTGTAAGTGTTTTCAAAACGGCTGGTGCCGTTCGATGCACCCGGCACATCGCGATAGATCAATTCTTGGTAACGCGTTCCGCCCTGAAGCAGAGTAAAGAAACCGTCGGTTTCGTAAGCGAAGTCACCGCGAACGGCCCATACGCTGTTGAAACGATCCTGCTCCAAATCAGCGCGCAGGCGCGGATCATTGGCGAACAAATCGTAATTGTTCACGTCAAAGTTTTGAACAATGAAGTTCAAACCTTCGGAACCGTTTTGGAAAATTTGAACCACGTTTTCGACGCGGTCATCTTGGGTGCTGCCATCGTTTTCGACACTTGGCGTGAAAGCCCCGGTGTTGCCAAAGATGTCTTCATCATCCTCAGTACGGAAACGAATCTGCACAGCTTCTTCGATCCGCTGCGTTTGCGAATACGACGCATCAAGCGAAACCGTTAGGCGATCGACAGGCTGGAAGTCGATCGACAAACCACCGCCGTAATATTCTTCGTCACGCTCAGAATACTCGGTGACTGCTTCAATGCGCTGCTCGCTGGTAAACTGACGCAATGCACCGCTTTCGGTGAAGATCAGATCAAAGCCGTCGATGGAGTTCGGAGCATCTTGCTCATCAATGCGGCGACCTTCTGCGAAGTTCAAATCGTTGCGTTGCTCGGTTGTGGTCCGACGCGAATATTGGAAGTCGGCGTTGATATCGACATCGGGGCTCGGCTGATACTGGATCGCGCCAAAGAACGCATTGCGTTCGTCCGCGGTGCTGTTTTGACGGAACGCATAGCTGTTGCGAGCGATGACGAAAGGAAGCCCGATGCTACCATCGCGCAAACCATCAATTGTGCTTGAGCTGGTGTCGCAGTTGCCATCGTCGAATACACCATCACTGCTTGTGCTAGGATCGACAACGCAGGCGCGAATGGTGTTGGAAACACGCACTTCTTGCTCTGGATTGTTGGAATCGCGACGCTCATAGCCAAGCGAAATGCCTAGCTCACCATCGCCAACACTAAATTGATCGATGAAGCTCAACGATCCGCGATACGCAAAGTCATTGAGGCGTTGATCCGATTCAATGTCGTAATTGTCTGGGTTAACCTCGGCCTTGAACTCGCCCTGCACGCGGCGACGACCATAATCGATCGGACGGACCGTCTCGAGCACGATCTGACCAGCAACACCGCCCTCGATGTAGCTAGCCGCCTGCGTTTTATAGATACCGATCTTCGTGAAAAGCTCGGAAGGGAACTGGCTGAAGTTAACCGAACGATCGCCACTGCCGTTTGTCGCGATGCGGCCGTTGATAACGGTCGAACCAAGGAATGGACCAAGGCCGCGAATCGAAATCTCTGTCGCGCCGCCATTTTCACGGTGCGAGCCCGCACCAGTCAAAGTCTCGAGCGCCTCACCAATAGAGAGAGCCGGCAAATCGCCAATTTCATCGGCCGACAACGCATCAAACACTTCGGTCGAATTGCGCTTTTCATCGATTGAGTTTTGGATGGTCGCCCGGAAACCGGTAACAACAATGTCGCCCTCTTGCGCCTCATCGGCAACGTCAGCCGGAGCCTCTTGAGCAGAAGTATCTCCAGCCTCATCCTGCGCCAAAGCCGGTGTTGCAGCGAAAGCAGTTCCAGCAAGCAATGCAGCGGACAAAGAAACGCGCGAATAGGCGCCGCGACGGGGTGCGCGAAGTGTCATCAATCCCTCCCTCAAGGTATGTTTATGAGCGAAGGGATAAGCGGTTAGGAGCCCGTGTCAACCATTGGTATGCACAATAACAAAGTTTTGGTCAGGCAATTTGCGATTGATGGACACTCCCGCCACCCTGAAAAGCCTCACCGCAATCACAGCAAGAGAGGCGGCCGCGATCCACTTAGGGAGACTCACTCGATCACCTCAGCTGGGGACCGGCATACCAAAATCGCGCCACAAATCCGGGCGAGACGTGATGCAAAATAGCAACGGAACCCTCAAAAACGCGGGCATTGGAGGGGTTTTCAACACTGGGCCAGAAATGCGGATTCCCGGATTCTCAAGGTTTTCACACAGGTTTCGACAAATTGGTATGACACTTTATCAATTCTTGGTCCGCCACATTGGTTGACTCTTCTGCCCACACCCTTACCAATCGTCAAATCGACCAAATAATTGGTGATGGGAGAGAAGAATGGGTTACCGAAACGGGGGCAAGAGCCTGTCCGGAACAAAAACACGCGTGATCGGCGGATTGCTCGCCGGCTCAGCGATGGCTTTGCTGCCATCAACCGCTTGGGCTCAAGACAGCGAGTCGGATTCAACGGTCGCTGAGGGCGAAGGCAATCAGATCATCGTGTCAGGCATTCGCAGCTCGCTTCAAAGCGCGCTGACAGAACAGCGCAACGCAGACAGCCTTGTCGAAGTCATCCAAGCTGAAGACATCGGTAAGCTGCCTGATCAAAACTTGGCTGAAGTTCTTGAGAACGTAACGGGCGTACAGATCACACGTACAGCCGGCGTAGGCACTGGCGTTCAGATCCGCGGTACGAACGACAACCAAGTTCAAATCAACGGCGTTCAAACCGTTTCCGCTGGCACGGGCCGCGGCGGCATCAGCTTTGAAGACATCAACCCTGCGATTATAGGGTCGGTTGAAGTTATCAAGGCACCGACAGCGTCGATCATCGAAGGTTCGGTTGGCGGTACAGTCAACCTGCGCACCATTCGCCCGCTTGATATTTCCGACACAATTATGTCGGTCCGTGTTCAAGGCGAGTACAGCGAGCTTTCCGACAGCGTGAAACCGCGCCTTTCGGGTAGCTTCGGTGACGTTTGGGATGTTGGCGGTGGCGAGCTCGGCATTGTGCTGAGCGCAAGCTACACAGAACAAGAAGCCACGTCATTCCGTCCACGCGTCGACCGCGACAACTTGATCCTCGGTGGTCAGGCCGTCACAGCTGCAGGCGCACCTGGACCAACCAATCCGTTCCTCAACATTCAGTTCCTCAACCAGGAACGTGAGAATTTTGAGTACGAAACGTTCAACTTCGCCGGTTCGTTGGAATACGCGCCAAGCGACAACCTTATGTTCTTCTTCGACATGATCTACAACGATCAAGAACGTCGTCAGGACAGCTCGCGTATTCAAGGTTCGGGCGTTAGCGCGGTCGATACCGTCAACGTTCCAGACACTTTTGAAACAGTTAATTTCGGAACTATCGATGGCGTTGACCTCGGCAGCATCCAAGCGGCTTTGACCGGCACAATCCAGCCGAACCTTGCCCGCGATGATGACGATCCAAACCTTCGTTTCTCAAGCGACACCGGCGCGCGGGTCACAACCAGCGAACTGTACCGTTTGGGCACCGAGTTCGAAACCGGTCGCTTTACGACCCGGATCGAATTTTCGCGGTCTGTTTCGGATTCGTCCAACCCGAATTTGAGCACCACGCTCAACTTCATCAACCCGAACCCGCTGACACCGCTTGACGGTTCCAGCAACGACAACAGCGTTCCGTTCATCTACGATCTTTCGGGTGGCGCACTGACATTCGGCATCGATTTCGATTCGCCGTTTGCACCGACCGTTCAAGACCTGCTCGATCCAAGCAACACGGTCCTTGATGCTGTTACCAACAGCAACAACCGCACACAGAACAAAGATGACGCTTTCCGCATCGACACATCGCTCGATCTGGACGGCATCGTTGGCTTCTTCACATCGGCGGACTTTGGGTATCGTTACAACGACAACTCAACTCAGTTCGACCAAGTGCGTTCGACCTTTGGCACCGGCGCGATTGCCAACAGCCCAAGCGGTTCGACATTTGCCGATCTGATCGTCGCGGGACCAAGCAACTTTGGTGCGTTTGATGGCCGGACCTTGGCGTTCCGCAACTTTGTTGTGGTCGATCCAAACCGTGCTTTCTCTGATCGTGACGCTGTGTTCGCTACGCTGCAAGGCGCATTGGATGCGACACCAGGTGGTCAGGCGGCAATTGCTGGCGGCGGCCGTTTGCTCGCCGATCTTGATCCAAACGCAGCTGGCAACCTTTCGGGTTCGTTCCGGGTCGAAGAGGAAACACATGCCCTCTACGCTCAGGCCAACTTTGAAAGCGGCCCAGTGCGCGGCAATGTCGGTTTCCGCTATATTGATACGTCGATCGATTCCTTTGGTAACAGCGTTGCCAACGGCGTCGTATCGCCTGTCACATCGAGCGGTAGCTACACGCAGTTCATGCCTCGTGTGAACGTGATCGCGGACCTTGCCGATGATCTTGTCTTCCGGGCAAGTTACACAGAGGACATCAACCGTCCCGACTTTAACGATCTGTCGCTGTCGGTGACATTCCCAACCGGACCGAACAACGCGGTTTCGCTTGGCAACCCAGCCTTGGCGCCAGAAACGGTCCAATCGTTCGACGCGTCGTTGGCTTGGTATTTTGCACCGTCGTCATTGGTCAGCATCGGCTTCTTCCACAAGGATCGGACGAACCTGTTCGTGACTCAGGTCGAAGACGCGGTTGAAGATGCCAATGGCTTCCGCGACATCACCGATCCATGTGAAGGTGGCGGTATCTTTAACCCGGTTCCGGATCGCAACGTTCTTTCGGACGTACCGGGCAACGGTCTTTGTGTTCCACTGCAAACGATCATCAATGACTCTGCGAATACAACGCAGACCGGCATTGAATTCTCGGTTCAGTACGATCTGTCGCAGTTCGAAGATACATTGGGCTTTGCGTCGGGCTTCGGCTTCATCGCGAACTACACCTACCAAGACTTTGGCGGTGGTCAGGCAACGAACTCGGCCTCTGGTCGTGGTCAGGATATCTTTGAGGCATCCAGCCCGGGCGTTCCTGATCCGGTCACCCGCGTTCAAGGTCTGCTCGACTTCTCTGAAAATGCGTACAACTTGACGCTGTATTATGAGAAGTACGGTCTGTCTGCTCGTGCACGTTACACTTGGCGCGATGCATTCCGCACACTCGACACCGCCGCTGGCGCGTCGCTCAATTCGACATTGGGCTTCCCAGTTGTGACCGAAGCGCGTGGACAGCTTAACGCCAGTGTCGTTTACGATCTCACGGACAACATTGTCCTGGGTGTCGAAGGTGTGAACCTCACCAAATCCGACATCAGCCAGTATTGCGTGAACGATGACGCATTGCTGTGTTTCCAAGGTTTGCCTGATCGGCGGATCACATTCGGCGCAACTTTGCGGTTCTAAGCCGATTGTACCGATGGGCGGGTCGATACGGTCCCGCCTGTTAGGCAACACATCAGAAAAGCGCCCCGCGATTGTGGGGCGCTTTTTTTTGACCTGTTTCCAATCAAGAATCGCCAAAAAGGATGGTTCTGGGGCGGGGTTTCGATTGTTGTTCAGCTTGTGTTGGAATATGAAGTGGTAAGACAGAATGACCAAATTGGAGGGTGAAACATTGACTATGTTCAAACGGATGCCGTTGAAGGCGAAATTGGCGCTCAGCGGTTGCCTGACAATGGCTCTATTTGCGCCGATGGCTGTGCAGGCCGACGATCATGAGACGCCGCCCCCAGGGAGTGTGTTCGATCTGAGCCATTGGAAAATCACCCTGCCCACCGACAATAACGGCGATGAAAAGCCCGATGAAATCAGCGTCAGCGCGCTGCAGGATTTTTCCCATTCTGACTTCTTCTACCTGAACGAAGATGGTCACATGGTTTTTGCCGCTCCAAACAAGGCGCCAACAACGGCCAATTCCAGCAACACACGCAGCGAGCTGCGCCAAATGTTGCGTGGCACGAACACGCGGATTGGCACGCACGAACCCGGCAACAACTTTGCCGTCGAAGTCCGCCGCAGCTCAGATATGTTCGGCGCAATCGGAGGACGGATGGACGCGACCTTGCGCGTTGATCACGTGTCCATCAACGCCGGCGATCCAACCAAGCGCCCTTCTTATTCTGCGGTTGTGGGTCAAATCCACGCGTTGAAATATGAAAGCACTCGCAGCGGCTTTGGCTACGGCAACGAACCCATCAAGATCTATTATAAAAAGTTCCCAGAGCACGAAACCGGTTCGGTTTTCTGGACCTACGAACGCAATCTTGCGAGAGACGATCCAGATCGCACCGACTTGGCCGTGCCTGTGTTTGGATTTGGTTGGGACAGCATGGAAGACCCCGGTGCCAATGGAATCGCTCTGGGCGAGGAATTTAGCTACACAATCAATGTCCACCGCAACACGATGTACGTAACGTTTCACAACGAACGTTTGGGCACTGTCCAACAATCGCGCAGCTTGGTTCGCGGCGCTGACGCAAAAGACAACCCTTACGCCTATGGCGGGGACTCGCTGTATTTTAAGGCCGGCGTCTACAACCAATGCAGCACCCGCACTGGCACTTCCATGTGGTATTCTGGGTGCCCGGGCACAGGCGATTGGGAAACCGACAAAGCCGATGGCAACTACGCCCAGGCAACGTTCTCAAGGCTTGTCGTAGGACCTTCGACCCCGCCGGAGTAAGACGCTAACGGCACGTAATCGAACACAGAAAGGGCCCCATCTCACAAGTCAGATGGGGCCCTTTCTGTGCCCACAATGTCAATCCAAACCGGGCCAACCAAAGGGCACGCGCGTGTAAATGCGCACCAACCATAGTGCAGAGCGCCACTCTAGGCTAAGGCGTTGCAAAGCGGGCTGACAACCGCAAAGGACAATCGCTCATTTCGCAAGGTGCACATGACAGACAAACCATTCGACATCATCGTTTACGGCGCCACCAGCTTTGTAGGCCAGATCATCACGCAATATGTGCATGATCAATTCAGCGACGGATCAATTTCGTGGGCGATTGCCGGACGGTCACAATCCAAACTGCAACAAGTCAGCGATGAGATCGGCTTGAACGGGGTCGAAATGATCGTCGCCGATGCATCTGACGAAGCCGCGCTAACGGCGTTGTGTGATCGGACGAAAGTGATCATGTCCACGGTCGGTCCCTACGCCCTATATGGCGACACACTTGTGAAAGTCTGTGTCGAGAGCGGGACGCATTATTGTGACCTCACCGGCGAAGCGCAATGGATCCGCAAAATGCAATTGCGTCACGAAGAGGCCGCGAAGCAAAGCGGCGCGCGGATTGTTCATTGCTGTGGTTTTGATTCCATTCCATCCGATCTTGGCGTGCATTTCCTTCAACGCAACGCTGTCAAAGCGTTTGGTCAAACCTGTGACCGGGTTGATATGCGAGTGATCAAAATGAAAGGCGGCGCCTCTGGCGGCACAATCGCCAGCATGATCAACCTTGTGAAAGAGGCATCGGCCGATCCGGAATTGCGTCGGGAGCTCAAAGACCCCTACAGCATCTGTCCCAAGGACCACGGTTTTACGGTGCGCCAACGCGACGTCAAAATGGAATACGATGCCGAATTTGGCGGGTGGATTGCTCCGTTTGTTATGGCCGCGATCAACACGCGCGTCGTGCACCGCTCAAACGCATTAAGCGGCAACAATTACGGCGATGAATTCCGTTATGAAGAGGCCATGGCCACCGGCGATGGATCGAAAGGCAAACGGATGGCGCGCCTTTCATCCGTCGGCATGGGCGCATTGATGGTCGGTATGGCGGTGCCTCCCATCCGTTGGTTGCTTGAAAAAACAGTCCTGCCCAAGCCCGGCGAAGGACCAAGCCCGAAAGAGCAGCTCGAAGGCGGTTATGACATGATGTTTCTTGGCACAACGGCCAAGGGCGAGAAAATCCGTTGCCGCGTAACCGGCGATCGTGATCCCGGCTACGGCTCCACCGCCAAAATGTTGTCGCAAGCAGCCGTGTGTTTGGCGAATGATGTTCCGGCCGATACGCCGGGCGGATTTTGGACCCCGGCGACGATCTTCGGGGATACCTTGATCACCAAACTGGAAGATCACGCCGGGCTGACGTTCACCCTGCTAGACGACTAACCTTTGTGAGCGGCCGCGAAGGCAAGTGGGGACCAATTCGCGCAGATTGCGACGCTAATACCGTTGGATCGTTGCGAAGTCTCGATCGGGTCGATAGGCATCAAGCGCCGCGACCGTGTGCCCGTTCAGGATTTCTTGCGCGGTCATCTTCCCGATGATCGGTGCCAACGATACGCCGCTATGCGTAATGGCGAGATAGGCGCCCGGTTGTTCGGGAGAGAACCCGATAACGGGGTGACCGTCCAATGGGAGTGGCCGCCATCCGATAATGACTTCCTCCATTTCTGCGGTTGATAGCGCCGGGACATACCGCACCGCCACGTCTAGAATTCTGCGCGCGTGCTGGCCGGCAAAATCCGCGTTCGGAAACGATGTGGGCCGATCGGCAAGTCGCGCAGCATGCGCTTCGTTTTGAGGGGCACCGCCTTGTTCGCCAAGGACGACGCGACCATCGCCGCGTTGGTGAATATGCACGCCGGGTGCAACGATGATCGCGTCGATCATGGGCGGCATGGGCTTAGTGATCGCAACAACGCCCGGCGTTGTGCGTTGAGGGATATGGATACCCGCCAATTGTCGCGTTGCGTCGGGATCGGCCCCGGTGGCCAACACGATCGTATCGCACTCCAAATCACCGTTGGTCGTGGTGAGTATCGTTGTGCCATTCGCGGTGCGAAATTGGCTGATCGCTTCGCAATTGGTTTCGACCGTGGCCCCTGATGCGATTGCCTGATCCATAAGTGTCCGGGTTGCCAATACTGGATCCAGCGCACCATCGTTCGGCGAAAATGCTGCTGAAGTTAAATCCCCAAACGCGACACCGGGCTCCATCGATTGCAGCTCATCGCGTGCAATCATGCGCGCGGGTTCGCCCCACTCGACCTGTTCGTCGATCTGCCTTGCCAGTTTTTGTTGACGCTCTTCGCTGCCGAACCATTCGATAGAACCGGCCCACTTTATCGGTAGGCCAGCTTCGGCTTCCAGCTCTTTCCATCCTGCTAGACCGAGCTGATTGAGCCTGTGGTAATGGCGCGGCTGTTTTGCCCAACTGGCGTTCAACCAAGCGAACGTGCCGTGGCTTGCGCGGCTGGCCAATCCGTTGCGTTCCAATACGGTGACCTGCGCCCCGCCTTGTGTGAGGTAATATGCAATCGCGGCGCCTATGATCCCTCCCCCAATCACGGCCACGCGCGTTTTCCCATTCACGGTCGGGCCGCCGCACGCGCTGGCCAATGTGCCCGCCGCGGTTAGCGCCAATGCATCGCGTCGGGTCATGCCAGATTTGGGCACTGCGTTACTCTCCGATCAAAGGTTCAGTCCGTTCAATCAGGGTCTAGACGAAGGACAAGATCCCGCCAAACTGCATGTCGAACAATCGACGAGTGGTAGCCTGCCGATCAAAACACTCGTCCAAGCGCATTTTGGCCAAGAACGGCTCAAATCCGGCAATAATGGCTAGGGTGAAGGCTGCGCTATGTGATAAGGTTTCACCGAATTCACACAGGCCATTTCTCAGCACTGCAACTCAAAAGAAGCAACCTGAACCGATGCAAGATGAACCGGATCAAACGCCAGAGCCTAGCGAGCAGACGCAAAAGCCCCGGCAACGTGACCAACAATTCATGAAGCAGATTCACTCGCGAAGCCTCAACAAGCCAAGCGTGAAGCGGATTAGACTTCGTGAAAAACAAATTGCCATCGCGATAATGGTGATGCTCGCTCTCACGATCTGTGTTGCGCTGATTTATATGATTGTTTGAGGCCGCCGAAAAACGCCCTTAGCGCAATTTTTTGGCCTATGCGGCATTGCCTCGCCCAGTCTCGCATCTCAATCGCCAGCCTACCGCAAAATGGTTCGGTTGGAACAAACAGACGATAGAACCACCGCCCCAGCACGACGTGCTTGGCATCTGTTTGGGGATGGCCAGGGGCTGAGGCTGGATTGCACAGTCTTCGCGTTCTAGAGTGATCCTGCATGAAACGCGCAATTGTCTATGTTCTGTTCGGCCTCTTTGGCCTCAGCCTTGGGGTGTACACCGCTTTAGCAATGTCGGGATTGTTGCCGGGCGACCGGCGATCAACCGACGGGATCGAGATCAACGGTTGGACAGGCGATCTGGCGCAGGGTTCATCGGACGCGTCGCCGTATCTGCGGGCTCGTATTGCGCGGCACGGATTGCTCGCATTGGCCAAGACAGAGGCGATCTATTTTATCCGGAACACGGACCGTGATGGCCAACCGTTAACTGAAGAATGCACCTATCGCGTATCGGGTGGACCAATTCCGGCAGGTTGGTGGTCGATCACACTTTACAATGAGGACAACTTTCTACCCGACAACGACGACGAAGCGTTAAGCTTTGATGCTACGCAATCGGGCGGAGGAGATTGGTCGGCGATCATCTCCGCTGCGTCACCTGCCGAAGATGGCAATTGGATTTCCAGCCGAAACGCGGGCAAATTCGACCTCACCTTGAGGTTGTATATGCCCGAAGATCGCGCCCTTACCGATCCAGAACAGGCCATTCCCACCCCAAACATTGCACGGTTGCAGTGTGAAGGGAAAGCGTCATGAAAAACTTCATTGGCCCCATCCTCTTTGCCCTGCTGATCGCCGTCATCGGCCACGTTTCCGTGCTCCACTTCGCGCCGAACATCATCATGGATCGTGCGATGACTATGCTTGAGGTACGCGGTGCAGAATTGCACACTTTCTTCCATGGTGAACGCACGACGCCGCAATCGCAAAGCGTGGTGCGACCATCGCCGGATCTTGCATACTCCGTGTGCCTGTTTGATCTTGAACAACTTGAATCCGGACTTGAGGTGAGGATGGCGGCCACGCCGAACTATGCCTCGCTCTCGTTCTTCGATGATCAAACCAATAACTTCAAAACCATCCGTGGGAATGGCGAAGAGATCACGGTGACACTTGCATCGCCAGATACAACCATCAGCGATGCAGAAACTATCGTTTCGTCCAGCCTTAAAGGTCTTATCCTGATCAGACGTCTGGCCCCTACCGCAGAGGATTTTCGTCTCGTCTCGGCGATTTCGCAGAATGATTTTTGCCGGCCGGTGGATCGTTGAACGTTCGCTCTTTGTTGATGTCGCTTGCCAAATGCGGTTCGTGAGTAATAGCTGTCGTTTATGAAACTCGCCGCTTCCCTTTTTATCACGGTGATTGCTGCGGGCACCGGGGCATGGCTGGGATTTGGCACAGCCAAAACGCAGATCAACGCCGGAGATTCGATCTTTGACACGTTCGAACAGACCGAGGCAGGATGGTTCTTTTCCGATGATATCGGATCGTCGGACGCCGCACCGATAGAGCGCGCCCGCGTCGCAGTTGGTGGACCTTTGGGACTATCGTCAAGCGAAGTGCTCTATTTCGTGGCCCTCCATGACAGCGCGGGTCGGCGGCTCAATTCACTCTGCACGTATCGCGTCAAAGGCGCGGCCATCGACACCCGTTGGTGGTCCCTAACTTTGTATGACAGCAACACGCAGAATTATGTGACGAACAGCGCAAATCGATCAAGCTGGAACAGCGCAGCCATTGCCAAAGGCGACGATGGATCTTGGCTTATAACTGTGTCTAGCGATCCGAGCGAAGGCAATTGGCTGCCCAGTCAAAGCGCGGCAAATCAACCGTTCGAGTTAAACCTTCGGACCTACAATCCGAGCGCAATAACACGCCGGAACGCACCCAATATCGCTTTGCCAATTGTGGACCGGATTGCATGTTGAAAAGGTCCGCCGCCATATGGATCGCGATCTGGTTGATCGCTGGCACAGCTGGCTTCTTCGGCGGCAAAGCCTTCACCATCCACCAAGCCCCACGATTGGTGATGTCGACGATTGAAGATATCGTTGTTCAACGCGCAGGCGGTTGGAACACGTGTTCCCACAATCGCCAATTTGGCCCCGTTCATGGCGGTGCAAAGCGTGCGAACCCTGATAGCGTCGTGACCATTATGGCCTATGACCTGTCATCTGGCCCGGTCCGAGTGTCCGGGGAAACATGGCCCGATTATTGGTCACTGTCGCTGTATCAGCATAATTCCGACAACTATTTTGTTGTAAATGACCGCCAATTGCCGAACTCCGAATTTGATTTCGCCATCAGCTTGCCAGAGCATTCCGTCGACGAGACTTCAGTGCAGAGGATTGATGCCCCAACTGCAAAAGGCGTGATGCTGATCCGCCGTTTCGTCAAAGAGGAAGCGGACATGGCCGGAATTCTGGAAAACCAAGACAGCATGCAATGCGGACCTCTGGAATCGCAACTTTAATGTCTGAGCATGTCCGGCGGACGCATCGGAACGCCGAAACTGAACCCTTTGTTTTAGAGATCACGGCCGCGTTTAAGAGGACGCCGCCCAAGGCCTCTGCATAGGTCATGCGGTCTTCTATCGCTCGCGATGGAAGCCAGCCTAGCCGCACACCGATGCTAGCACTTATATCCAGCAAAGCCGCCGGTCCTTTGCGATTTCCAGAACGCTGATGCGAAATGAGAAAGTACTCGAAAATTCAAAACCTATCGGGCTGAACGCACCAAACAGGGGGCAAACAACGGCCATTGAGATGGCCCGATAGACAGCCGCCGCGCCTGTCTATACCCACGAAAGCAGGGATCGAGGAAAAGGAAAGGCGCGGCGTATCAAAGGCCGTGACACATCACGATGACGGACATAGGAAAACCCATCGGTTGGCGTGCCAAGCTTGCCCTCTTCCTTCCTGGAATATTCCTCATCGGTTTCAATATTGGCACCGGCAGTGTGACGACTATGGCGTCGGCCGGAGCCAATTATGGCATGGCGCTCTTATGGACCGTGCTTATTTCCTGCGCCGCCACGTATTTGATGGTTGCGACATACGGCCGGTACACATTGGTCACCGGAGAGACGGCGCTAGAGGCGTTTCGCAAACATATTCACCCCGCCGTCGGTCTGTTCTTCATCGCTGCTCTTGGCATTGGCGTTTTCGCGAGCCTGATGGGCGTAATGGGGATCGTCGCCGAGATAAGTTATGAATGGTCAAAGACGTTTATTTCGGGCGGGATCGAACCGATCTATTGGGCCGCGTTCTTCTGCTCGATTGCCTATTATATCTTCTGGAGTGGGCGCACACAGATATTTGAACGCATCCTCGCCGTGGTGGTAGCCATTATGGGCGCCTGTTTCGTACTCAATTTTTTCATCCTCATGCCGCCGGTATCCGCGATGGCCGCGGGGCTGGTGCCTTCGGTGCCCGACGTCGGATCCAGCGAAACCGGACCTCTGCTTTTGATCGCCTCCATGGTGGGCACAACCATTTTCTCAGGTCTGTTCATCATGCGCACCACATTGGTGAAAGAGGCAGGTTGGAACATCGCCCACGACAAACAACAACGTCGTGACGCCGCATTCGCAGCGATCATGATGTTCGTCATCAGCGCGTCGATTATGGCGGCGGCGGCGGGCAGCCTTTTCGCAGAAGGCATCGCTCTGGATAAAGCATCGCAAATGATCGGTTTGCTCGAACCGCTCGCCGGGCCATTGGCCGTTTCAATTTTTGCAATCGGCATCATTGCCGCCGGGGTCTCTTCGCAGTTCCCCAATCTCATCCTGATCCCTTGGCTGTTGTGCGATTTCCGCAGCACACCGCGAGATATGACCCTGTGGCAATACCGTCTCTTCGTCGGAATCATTTCTCTGCTGGGTCTGGTCGTGCCGCTGTTCGACGCGAGGCCCGTTTTGGTTCTGATCTTGAGCCAAGCGTTCAACGTTGTGCTGCTTCCCGTTACGGTCGCTTGCATTCTCTATTTGGGTAACCGTGCCGATTTGATGGGGAATTATCGCCATTCATGGCGCACAAATGCCGGACTTTGCGGGATTTTACTCTTCTCTCTCGTCACCGGCTATATGGGCTTTCAAGGCCTGTTGAGCATGCTTTAACGGAGGGAAGGTTATGCGCGAATCCTGGCGTTGGTTTGGGCCAACCGATCCGATCAATCTCGAAGAAATCCGCCAAACAGGTGCAACTGATATCGTCAGCGCATTGCACGATATTCCAATCGGTGAACCATGGCCGCGCGAGAGCATCGCGGCGCAACGCGCCATGATTGAACAAGGCAACACTCCCGGTTCCAATCTGCATTGGACAGTGGTTGAAAGCATTCCGGTGCACGAGGATATCAAGCTCGCCGCCAACGGGCATGAGATTTATGTCGATGCCTGGATTGAAAGCATGGAAAACCTTGCGGCGGAGGGGATCAAAACGATCTGCTACAACTTCATGCCCGTGATCGACTGGACAAGAACGGATTTGCGGCACCGCCTGCCGAATGGCGCCTACGCATTGAAGTTTGATCAAGACCGCTTTGCAGCGTTCGATCTGTTCATTTTGAAGCGTGTGGGCGCAGAGGCGGATTATGACGCGGAAGAATGGGCGCGAGCGAAAACAGCGGTTGATGCAATGTCACAACAAGAGATCGGCACCCTCACCCAGACCATAATCGCTGGATTGCCGGGAAAGATGACCGATGCCTATTCGCTCGAAGATTTTCGCGCCATCTTGGCGCGGTATGACGGGATTGATCACAATCAATTGCGCTCAAATCTGATTGGATTTCTGGAACGCGTTCTTCCCGCCGCCGAAAAACTTGATGTGAAACTCGCCATTCATCCCGATGATCCGCCATGGGATATGTTTGGATTACCGCGCGTTATCTGCACACCCGCTGATCTGGAAAAACTGTTTGAAGCCGCGCCCAGTGCATCAAACGGCATAACCTTATGCGTTGGCACCTACGGCAGCAGGCCAGACAATGATTTGCCTCAAATGGCGCGCCGTTATCGCGATCGCATCCATTTCGCACATCTGCGAGGTGTTTCGCGCGATCCAAAGGAACCGCGTACTTTCATCGAGGCAAGCCACCTTGATAGCGACATCGACATGTTAAGCGTGATCCGCAATTTGCTGGTGAATGAGCGGGCAACAGGCCGTGAAATCTACATTCGACCCGATCATGGTCATTTGATGATGGGCGACGTTTCTAAGAAAACCAATCCGGGCTATTCTGCGATCGGCCGGATGAAAGGTCTTGCCGAAATTCGCGGGGCAATTCGCGCGCTGTCCGCGAATGTCGATCCGATTTGAAGCAAGAACCACGCTTTGCGTCGAGATTCACGCCACACCGGAAAAGTTTCCTAAAGCTGCGGCCTGATGCCTAACCAGATGCCGTGTTCGATGGTGTCAGGACTGCGTGCGCTTCTCTGATGCTTTTGAGCGCAACTGCTCTCATCGCTTGCACCTTCGACGGGTCAAGGCCCCAATTGTCCATGCTGCAATTTCCTGCGGCCGCGACATACGCTTGCCATAGGGCAAACCTGAATGGATCGACATGCCGCCGTGCCGAATAGGCGTTTAGGAAGCATTCCGAGCCCCAATCGCCATAGGCGTACCTAAACTCCAAACAGGCGCAGGCCACATCCGATTGCGGATCACCGATCGCCGCATCTTCCCAATCGATCACTCCTACAATCCGGCCATCGTCCCAGACAATGTTGGCGGGCCAGTAATCTCCGTGAAGCAACACACCATTTCCAGAGAACGCAGCCGAACGCATATGCGAAAGAAGCGATCGCAAACCTTCCCACTCGGCGTTGTCCGGCAGGAAGTCTAACAATTCCGGGACGGGATCAAACCGAGGCGGCAATTCCGGAAGCGATACTGTTGCCACCTCGTGGATCGCAACCAGCTTTTCAGCCGCAGTTGTTATCCGCGCTTCGACCTCAGATGAGGGTATCTCCGTCGCCCCCTCAATGTATTCCAACACAACATAGGGGAGTTGGCTCACGCCGTTTTCGCCGCCCTCACCATCGCCAAAACCGAACGGTTTGGGCACCGCAAATCCAAGGGCAAGCAGGCTGTCGAGCAACTGATATTCGAGAGCCGCCCCGTGTCCATTATGATTGCTGCCGTGCTCCCGCAAAACGAGCCGAATTCGGCTGCGGTCCGCGTTCTCAATGTCGATTAGCGTGGCATCGGCTGAGACCCCGCCAGTCAACGGAGAGACGCTTTGGATCTCCGCGTCTGGAAAGTGCACAGACACCAGATCGACGAACCTGTCATTTGGATTCAAGACTGCCTCCCAGAACGCGCTGTGATTACTTCTACGTCCCAATTGATACAATCAGAATGGCCAAATCTGCAAAGGTGGACCCAATAATAGACGGCGGACTCCCAGTCCAATTGGCAACCTTAGTAGCTCCCCCCTGATTGCAGGCTTTCGGACAAGTTTACGGTTCCAACGGATTGCATTGGTTGCCGCGTCGTCGGAATTGACGATTATTTGACGGTATCGCGACCTTGGGGCCGTTGACCCGGCATCCCACCCCCGAATATCAACGATCACAGGGAATTCGCACAGATTCACACCCTTAATGACGGCTCGCAAAACTGCGTCGCCGCTGGCGGGGAAGCTGTGTCTGCGTGAAATTTGGGGGGAATTGCCATGAAGATTACCGCAGCCAGCATGTTCATTATCGCCGCTTTGGCGGTGGCCTCGGCCAACAGTGTTGCCGCCCCGGCGCAGGCCAGTGTCGCCGCAAGCATGCAAGTTGATATTCCGACGATGCAAACGGGATCGGATCTGCAAAGCGCAAATCAATCCGGTTGTGCGAAATGGCAGGAATTCACCGCAGGCTTCGGCCTTAAACCCTCACACGCCAATCTTGATCAACGCTCTGATGTCGGAATGCCGGATTGCTGATTTAAGATCGAACATGCGATCACCAATATCGGACGCATTTTTGCGGTGTGAGGTGGGACGTTGCGGCGTTGGCCTCTAACATCGCAACAGCTGGTGCTGGGACGAACGGCGCATACGGATCGACGTGGGTGCTGTACCTCTATACTACACCTTGCTATCGCGTCCTAAATGGAGGGATCCCGAATGCTCGAACTTAAAAATGTCACGCATGTCTACGGCAATGGCACCCGCGCACTGAACAACGTGTCTTTGGAAGTGCCCAAGGGGATGTTCGGACTTTTGGGACCCAACGGCGCAGGCAAGAGCACGCTTATGCGGACTATTGCGACTTTGCAGACACCCACAGAGGGTTCCATTGTCTTCGACGACATCGACGTTCTGAAGAACCCTGAAAAACTGCGCGAAACACTTGGCTATCTGCCGCAGGATTTCGGCGTTTATCCGCGCGTTTCGGCGTACGATATGCTGGACCATATGGCCGTGCTCAAAGGCGTTGCCTCATCGTCCGAACGCAAAGATACGGTGGAAACCTTACTGGCTCAGACCAACCTTTGGGATGTGCGTAAGAAAGCGATTGCAGGCTTTTCAGGCGGCATGCGCCAACGTTTTGGCATTGCACAGGCTTTGATCGGCAATCCGCAGCTCATCATCGTTGACGAGCCGACCGCCGGTCTTGACCCCGAAGAGCGCAATCGTTTCCTCAACCTCTTGGCCGAAATTGGCGAGAATGTGGTGATCATTCTTTCGACTCATATTGTTGAAGATGTCGCAGATCTGTGTCCGAACATGGCCGTTATCGTATCGGGCGAAATCAAGCTTGAGGGTGCCCCAAAACAGCTCATCGAAAAAGCACGAGGCACCGTTTGGGCCAAAACGATCGAACGCGCCGACCTACTATCGGTGAAAGACACGCATGAAGTAATTTCAACCCGTCTTTTCGCCGGACAGACCATCGTTCACGTGCTGTCTGACACTGACCCGGGCGACGGATTTGTAAATGTCGATGGCGGGCTAGAGGATGTCTATTTCTCCACTCTCGCACATTCGCGCCGCAAGGTTCCCTCCGCAACTGTTGCAGCCTGAGGGAGCGCGCTCATGTTTGGCAAGATCACTGCATTTGAACTGCGTTACCAACTGCGCAATCCTGTTTTCTGGGTTGCCGCCGTTATCTTCTTTCTGCTGACATTTGGCGCTGCGACCAGCGACGATATCCAAATCGGGGGTGGCGGAAATATCAACGCCAACAGCCCATTGGCAATTGTCCAAACACATTTGGTTTTGACGCTGTTTTTCATGTTTGTGTCGACGGCGTTTGTCGCAAATGTGATTGTGCGCGACGATGAAAGCGGCTTCGGGCCAATGGTCCGATCAACACAGGTGCGCAAATTCGATTATTTGCTGGGCCGTTTCACCGGCGCTTTTCTTGCCGCTGCGCTCGCATTCGCAACGGTTCCGCTTGCCATTTGGCTCGGTTCATTGATGCCATGGGTCGATCCGGAAACCATTGGTCCGAACAAACTTGCCTATTATGCGAGCGCCTATTTCGTGTTCGCATTGCCTGGCCTGTTCATGGTCTCAGCGCTGTTCTTTGCCATCGCCACCATGACCCGCTCGATGATGTACACCTATGTTGCGGTGGTTGTGTTCCTTGTCCTTTGGACCGTCTTGATAGCCACGGTGCAAGGTCGACCGGATCTACAAGACACGGCGGCTTTGTTTGAACCATTCGGCCTTGGCGCTTTGTCCAACGAAACCCAATATTGGACGGCATCGGAATCCAACACGACACTGCCCCCGCTCGAAGGAAGCATCCTCGCAAACCGCCTAATCTGGACCGGTTTTGCGCTCGTCATGCTTGCTCTTGCCTATTGGCGTTTTAGCTTTGCCGAGAGAGGCGTTTCCAATCGCAAACTGCGCAAGCAGGAGAAGAAACAGGAAAAGCTAAACAGAATTGAGCCGAAGACGGTCGATGTTCTTCCGGCCCTCCAGCCGGACAAAAGCGCGTGGGCCCGGCTTGTCACCCGCACCCGTTTCGAAGTTGCTCAGGTGGTCAAACATCCGGCATTTTTCGTTCTGATCTTAATCGGATTGTTCAACACGACCGGTGGGCTGTTCCTTGGCAATGACCTATATGGAACGCCAAGCCTTCCACTCACATTCACAGTCATTCCGATCCTGCAAGGCGGGTTCAGCATCATCCCGATTATTATCGCGATCTACTATGCGGGTGAGCTGGTTTGGCGCGACCGTGATCGCAAGATGCATGAATTGATCGATTCCACCTCCGTCCCGGGATGGAGTTATATGGTGCCCAAGACTGTGGCGGTCGCCATTGTCTTGTTCACCGCACTTTTGGCCAGTGTTGTATCGGCCATGTTCGTTCAGATGATACGTGGCGTAACGCCCGAGTTTGGCAAGTTCTTCGAATGGTATTTGCTACCTCAATCTGTCGACATGTTGATCCTCGCAATTCTTGCGGTCTTCGTTCAGGCGCTGAGCCCCAACAAGTTTATCGGTTGGGGGATCATGGTCGTCTACATTGTCGCCCAAACCGTTCTGTCCAATTTGGGCTTTCAACATCCGTTGTATCTTTACGGAGCGACCGGCGGGAACCCTGTTTCCGATATCAATGGCAACGATGTCGGCAATGCGCTTGGATGGGGGCTTAGGCTCTATTGGGGCGCGGTTGCCCTTGTGTTGGCCGTGCTTGCCCATTTGTTGTGGCGTCGCGGCACGGAAACGGCGCTGAGCCCTCGCCTAAAACGCTTGCCGGCTGGGCTAAAAACATCCGCTGGCGGTGTGCTTGCTGTGGGGCTGCTGACCGCGGTTGCCTCTGGCGGGTATTTGTTCAATCAGATGAACCAGGTTGAACAATACCGTACCAGCGATGACGGTAACGCACAGCTCGCCGCCTACGAGAAAAAGTATCTCCAATACGAAACTGTGATCCAACCAACCGTAACCGAGGTGGACATCACGGTTGATCTCTACCCTCAAGAAACGCGCATGGAAGCGAGCGGGCGCTATGCGATCGTCAACGACACCGACGAAACGATCGAAGTTTTGCACGTGCGCTTGCCCGACCCCAATGCTGAGATTGTCGATATTCAAGTCGGCGGCGCATCGATCGAGATGAATGATGAGGAGTTTAAGTACCGCATCTATCGGTTTGACGAACCACTTGCACCCGGCGCGACAAGCGAACTGACGTTTCAAACGCGTCGTTGGCAGCGCGGGATTCGTGCACGCGGCAACGATACGCGCCTAGTTAAGAACGGTACGTTCCTCAACAATTCGGAATTTGCTCCGCAAATTGGGATGAACCGATCCGGCCTTTTACAAGGTCGCGCAACGCGCCGCGAATATGATTTGCCAGCAGAATTGCGCCCCGCGCCGCTGGGCGATGAGGCATCGCGTCAACGCAACTATGTCGGCGCAGACTGGGTCACCGCCAACATTACGATCACAACTGATGCGGGGCAGACGCCCATTGCGCCGGGTGTGCGTGTTTCCGACGAGACAGTGGCCGGACGGCGCACCGCACAGTTCGTTTCGGAAAACCCGATCCTGTCGTTCTTCTCAATCCAATCGGCCGAATACGAAATCGCAACGCGCGATGTCGATGGAGTTGAGTTGCAGGTCTATTATCATGCTGCGCACAACGCCAATGTGGAACGCATGCTCGATGGGCTTGAGGAATCGCTCAACTATTACCGCGCGAATTTCGGTCCTTACCAATTCCCGCATGCACGCATCATCGAATTCCCCGGTTATGCGAGCTTCGCTCAGGCTTTTGCCGGGACGATGCCGTATTCCGAGAGCATTGGCTTTGTCGCCGATTATGCTGAGGAAGGGGACATTGATGGGGTGACCTATGTCGTCGCTCACGAAGTCGCTCACCAATATTGGGCGCACCAAATCATAAGCGCCGATCAACAAGGCGGAACGATCATGGTCGAAACCATGGCGCAATACTCCGCTATGATGGTGATGAAGGCCATCTATGGTGAAGACCAGATGCGGCGCTTCCTCAAATACGAGCTTGATCGCTACCTAACCTCACGGGGCAGCGAAGTGATTGAGGAATTGCCGCTCGTTTCAGTCGAGAACCAGGGCTACATCCACTACCGCAAAGGCGCAGTTGTGATGTATCTGCTGCAGGATCGTCTGGGTGAGGATCGCGTCAATGCAATGCTCTCTGATTTGCTCGACCGTTACCGTTTCAAAGGCCCTCCCTATGCCATCTCCACCGACTTGGTTGAGGGCTTCGAAAGCCTTGCTCGCAATGCAGAAGAGCGCCAATTGGTCGAAGACCTGCTGCGGAATATCACGCTGTATGACCTGAAGGTCGAAGACGCAGAAAGCCGGCAATTGCCAAGCGGTGATTGGGAAACAGTGATGACGGTTGAGGCGACCAAATTTTATGCTGACGGAGAAGGTGTTGAAACCGAAGCGGCTCTTTCCGATCAGATCGAAATCGGAGCTTTCACCGCGAGGCCGGGACTTGGTGCCTTCGACAATTCCAACGTTTTGTTGATGGAACGCCGCCCAATCGAAAGTGGCACGCAACAGGTCAGAATTATCACAAAGGACCGGCCAGAATTCGTCGGGGTCGATCCCTACAATAAATATATTGACCGGAACTCGGACGATAATGTCTTGGAGACAAGCTGACACTGCGCCGTAATTCAAAACGACAATAGCTTAGCATGCGCAAAGCTGCGGGAATGCTTACCAAAAGGACAAGCACTCCCGTCGTCTGGTCCGGCGGCATCGGCACGCGCAGAAGGCAGAATGGAGCGACAATGCTTGCCCCAAACGAACCGTGAGCCAAGAAGCATGGGGCAATGAACCGTCAGAACGCGTCACTGATAACCAGGTCAGTGGTCAGCGCGTCAGAGAGGATCTGATCGCCAGAATTATGGCCGTGGCATAGGTTACAATGGCGCGATCAAACCCCGACCTGCGATATAGGGTTCAACGCTAGAGTTCTGAAAAGGCCTTTTCTTTATCGACCCGCACATCCTGGGGCAGGCCTAACACGCGCTCTGCGATGATGTTCTTGAGGATTTCATCGGTCCCGCCAGCGATCCGCAAACCGGGTGCGTACATAAAGCTCTGCTGGAAAATCGCGGCAGCAGGCGCCTTATCTTGATCCGTAATCAACCCGTAATGGTCCTGCATCTCGATCGCGCTGTTAGTGATATCCTGCAAGTGGTTGGCAGTGATAATCTTGCCGATGCTGTTTTCCGGTCCCGGCGTCTCCCCCTTCGAAAGCGCCGTTTGCGTGCGGAATTTGGTCAACTTGTATCCTTGCGCTGCGACGTACCAATCGGCGAGTTTCTGGCGGAATGCACTATCCGACAAAGAGCCGGAACCGCGCGCATAATCCATGATCTCTTTCCAGTCCGGACCCGGCGAACCGCCTACGGCTAGACGCTCATTCATCAGCGTCACAAGCGCGACTTTCCAACCCATGCCGGGTTCGCCCAAGCGGTCTGTATCGGGAACGCGGACATCGGTGAAATACACTTCGTTGAAGTCGCGGCCGCCAGAGGCCTGATGGATCGGGCGCACTTCCACGCCCTCTTGCTTCATGTTGACGATGAACATCGTCAGACCTTTATGCTTGGGCACATTCGCGTCAGTCCGCGTCAGGACGATACCGTAATCGGAAAACTGCGCCCCTGTGGTCCAAACCTTCTGACCGTTAATCACCCAATCGTCGCCATCCTTGACGGCCTTTGTTTTAAGACCTGCGACATCGGAACCCGCGGCGGGCTCTGAGAACAGCTGGCACCAGATTTCCTCGCCCACCAATGCGGGTTGAACATAGCGCTTTTTGTGCTCGTCACTGCCAAAGGCGATGACTGTCGGCACACACATGCCAAGCCCGATTGAGAAGGGCGATGTTGGCGCGTCAAATTTGGTCTCTTCCTGATTCCAAATCACCTGTTGCATGGGCGAACCGCCGCGGCCGCCAATTTCCTTTGGCCACGTGATTTGAGCGAAACCGCCTTCGGCCTTGATTTTCTGCCAGGCTTTGGCCCGCTCAAGAAAGCCTCCGCTTCGGTCACGTGAGCTGCTGTCAGTCGTCTTTGGCTGCAGATGCTTGGAAAGAAACGCGTTCGCTTCGGCGCGGAATTCCGCTTCTTCTGGGCTGTCTTGAAAGTCCATGTGTCTGATCTCTTTCTAAATTAAAGCCTTAGCCAACATTCTTGCGTTCGAGCGCCGTCACCAGCTTCTCTTTCCAGACCGCCGGGCTGCCTGCTTGCACGGCCAGCAATTTGGCGCGCCGCAGGTGCAAATGGCAATCTGCCTCCCAAGTGAAGCCCATCCCGCCATGCGTCTGGATGTTTTCCTTCGAAGCAAACCAATACGCTTCGGAAGCGGCTATGCGAGCAGCGGCGGCCGCTTCGGGTAGTTCTGGAGCAGCAGTCGAAAGCGCCCAAGCCCCGTAGTAGCAATTGGATCGCGCCACCTCGTTCTTCACATACATATCGGCCAATTTGTGCTTGATGGCCTGATTGCCGCCAATCGGCCGGCCAAAGGCAACGCGCTCTTTGGCGTACGTATTGGCCATTTCGAGGCAAACCGAGGCCCCGCCCAATTGTTCAAACGCCAGCAAGACTGCCGCACGGTCGAGCACTTGCTCATACAGTGCCAAGCCTTGTCCTGCATCTCCCAGTCGCTCGGCCGCTGCGCCGTCAAAATTAATCTCTGCGTGGCTGCGCGTTGGCTCAATCGTGCCGAGCGAGCTGCGCGAAACACCCGCGCTGTCGAGCGCGACAAGGACCAGAGATTGGCCAGATCCCTCTTGCACCAGTACAACCGCATGGGTTGCGATATCGCCGTCGGTGACCGGAATTTTGGTGCCGCTCAAATTGCCGTCTGTGAAAGAAGCGTTGATCCGCGCAGCCGTAACAGCGCCTGGGCCTTCGGATGCCGCGATAGTACCGATGATGGAGCCATCAGCCACACCAGGTAGCAGAGCCGCCTTTTGCTCATCGTTGCCACACAGCTTCAGCGCTTCGGCAAAGAAGAAAGCGCTTGAGCCGAACGGCACCGGCGCGAGCGCACGGCCCAATTCTTCCGCGATCACGCACATTTCGAGCATGCCAAGGCCAAGCCCGCCAAACTCCTCGGGAATGGCCGCGCCCAACCAACCCATTTCGACTACATTTTGCCAAACGCCAGCATGATGGGTCATCGCATCATCATCCAGCACTTCGCGCACTTGTTTCGTCGTGCACTGCGCGCTCAAGAACTTCCGCGCTTCTTCACGGAGGAACTTCTGGTCGTCAGAAAAATCAAAGTTCATTTGGCAGCCACCTTATATTGCAGTCGTGGTAGATCACTTGGCGACGCGCAACGCAAGAGATTGGCACTCACATATTTAGGAGTGACCGAAGCCCGCCTGCCGCTGTTTGATTTGCCGATCGTTGAACGATTTGATGCTCAGGATGTGAACCTTGCCAGCGTCGCACGAAATTTCGGAACAACCACCACGCAGCGACACGCAATGAAATGCGCGACCTTGCGGAATCATTGGAGAGCCGGATTGAGAGGTAATACTTGTCAAAAATATACCCTGTTGCGACCTATTGCGATACAGTAGTCATAGTAAGGTCAGGGAAGATGGAGATCGTAATGTCAATGACACAAGACCAGCAAAAGAGATTGATCGCGGCGATGTTACGGCCATTCAATCAAGCTGCTCTGGACGCTCCCATTCCAGCGGGGCGCACCATGCGTGAAGAGTTAGAGTTGTTAGCTTTCGATTCTATTTATTCGCAAACTGCGGTTGATTCAGTTGGGCGACTCCAAATGGATATGATGCAAGAGATCAAGCAAGAGCTTATTCTGATGGGCTACGAGTTCGGCAACTCCTTAGGCGACACAGGGACCGCCCATTAACAGCGCTACCGGCAACGGTTTAGCACATCCTTTGGCACAACTAGGCGTCTAACGGCTCAAAAAGCCTAGCTTTCCGGTAGTTTGTGGCGGAGCGGGTGGGATTCGAACCCACGAAAGAGTTGCCCCTTTACACACTTTCCAGGCGTGCGCCTTCGACCACTCGGCCACCGCTCCGCATGCCTGATTAGACAAGAACGCGCGGATAGACTGACCTTGCCTCTTTCGCAAGCGCGTTTCGGGTGGCAAACACTTCTCTATGAAAAAACTTGCTCTTGGCCTTGCCGCGCTCACCATTCCCGCAATCGCCTTAGCGCAGGCGGAAACCGAAGATCCGGCATCTGCAGATCAGCCAGCGACCACGTTCGCGCAAGATGAACCAGCCGCAGCGCCCAGCCCCAATGAAATCGTAAACGGCGCGCCTGCGGAGGAATGGATCACCATTGCCGCTGAAGACTTGCTGGTGATGACACTGGCGCCCGATAGCGCGGGGAATGAGCGGACGGTGATCCTGCAATTGATGCCCGCGCCGTTTAGCCAAGGGTGGGTGGAGAACATCCGCACCCTCGCCCGTGCCCAATGGTATGACGGGGTCAGCGTAAATCGCGTGCAGGACAATTACGTCGTCCAATGGGGCGATCCGGGGCATGACAATCCGGAAAGCGGCGAGGCGGAGACGAAGGCTCTGCCCGAGGGGCTGAATGTGATGGGGGAGGAGGATTACTCCATCACAGCCGAAGCTCTCGGTGAGGCCTCCATCAATCAAAACAACATCGAAGAGATTAGGGCACATACACCAGCAAATGTTCTTCTGTATGCTTCTGATGCTGCGCTACAAAGCATTTTGTCCAATCCGGCTAGCACCGAGATTGAGCGACGCGAAGCCATGACCACCTACTTAGAGTTGACAAGGGGCGTTTCAGCCGCAGCCGAACTTAGCCCGAGCGAATTGGCGAATATCTTGATACGAAGTACACAGACGACAACGGCGCCTGAGGGTTTTCACCAGAGGGATAGTCAAACCGAGTGGGTTGAATTCTGGCGTGGTTGGCCGTTGGGCAATTATGAGATTGGGCCTTGGCGCAACAAGAATGACGAAGTTGTAGAAGCACCAAGAATTCCGCGTGCGGAGGCTTACGAGCAAGGGATGTGGCGAGACGTGCAGGAAAGCAGGTTCTGGCCCGTCCACTGCTACGGCATGGTCGGCGTTGGCCGAAACTACTCGCCCGACACTGGTTCCGGCGCAGAGCTCTACACCGTCATCGGCCATGCACCGCGCCATCTTGATCGGAATATCGCGCTCGTCGGCCGCATCATCAGCGGGATGGAGCACCTTTCCTCCATGACGCGCGGCACCGGCGCTTTGGGTTTCTACACCGAAGACGAAGCGCATTTGCGCACGCCGATCCAATCGATCCGCGTCGCTAGCGACTTGGCAAAGGACGACCAACCGCGCTTCGAATATCTCTCCACCGATGGCGCAACCTTCGCCGCCTATGCTGAGGCCCGCGCCAATCGCCGCGATCCGTTCTTTATCGTGCCAGCGGGCGGCGCCGACATCTGCAACATCCCTGTGCCAGTGCGCGCAGTTGAAGACGCTGAGGCCGAGTGAGCGACACCGTTTCGGCCAAACTCACGCTCACCCGGTGGAGCGGCGATCGCGGGACGTATCACCTCGTGATCTTCACCGGCGACGCTGCCGAGGCTTTGACCATGCACGCCACACTGCATCGGTTGGAATTTGGACGATCGCGTGGGTTTGGCTCCATCAAAGTGACGGCGCGCATTGGCGAGACGATTTGGAAGACATCGGTCTTCCCACAAAACAAACAGGCCGAATGGGTCCTGTTGATTAGCAAGAAGGTTATGCGGTCAGAGGGGATAGACCTCGATGACGTGATCACGGTCGCGGTGACGCCGGTCTGATCGGCGCTAGATTGCGTATTTAATGCGATTGCGTTTGAAGGTTGGCTTCCCCAGCCTCCAGATCGCGCGCGGATCGGCGCACATCGGCGATGAACCGACCTGCTTTTCCACGCAGATCATCGGCATGATCGCCAAGCGCCTTTGCGCTCGACACGACATCTTCGGCGGCGCTTCCGGTTTCTCGGCTGGCTTCGCGCAAACTGCCCAATCGCTCTTCAACTTGCGATGAGCTGGAGGCGACGGTTTCTATGTTTCTGGCCAATTCCTCGCCAGAAACGGATTGTTGATCGACGGCGGACGCAATCATCACCGATGCTTTTTCCAGTTCCCCGATGTGATCGACAATTCCTCGCAAGTCGCCCGCACTGGATCGGGTGAAATCCTGCATCGCGCTAATCTTTTCGGCGACTGAACTTGTGGCGTTGCTTGTTTGCATGGCCAATTCTTTCACCTCGCTTGCGACAACGGCAAAACCGCGCCCCGCCTCCCCGCCGCGCGCGGCTTCGATAGAGGCGTTTAGGGCCAGCAGATTGGTGCGTTGCGCGATGGTTTGGATCATTCCCGCGATCTCTCCAATTTCAAGCGCGGCGTTTGAAAGATCGGTCATCTTGGTGTTTGCGGTGGTGACCAATTCGCTGGCGTTGCGGGCCAATTGTGCGGATGCCGCAGCCTGCTGGCTGATTTCGGAAATGGAATGAGAAAATTCGTCGGTGGCGGCTGCGGCGGCAGTCACATTCGCGGTCGCGCTTTCCATCGCGTCTGCTGCACGCTGGGCCTGTCCGCTTGATCCTTCTGCCAATTCCCCCATCTGGCGAGAGGTCGCCTTCAACTGGGTTGAGGCGGTCGATACAGCCGTGATTACGTCACCGACGGACACCTCAAAGCCATCGGCCAACCCTTCGAGCAATTGCCGTTTGTCGCGCCGCAAGTCGCGCAGTTGTTCGGCGACCAATTGTTGTTGGGCCAATTGCTTTTCGGCGTCTTGGGCGCGGGCATCAGTCAAATTGCGCAATTTCAACATACTCGACCGAAACACGGTCAAGGATCGGGCCATGGCGCCGATTTCATCGCGGCGATTGCGGCCGGGAATGGGCGATTCCGCGTCGCCATCGGCGACTTCTTGCATCGCTTGCGTCATGTTTGTGATGTGCCCCACGATGTTCGCAATCAAAGCCCGCGCGCCGAATATCGTTGCAAGGAAAGACACAAGGATCAGGCCCGCACACGCAATAAACCCAACCAAAATGGCGTCCAAAATCCAGGTGATCTTGCCTTTGGCATAGGTTTGCGCCGCGTTAAAAACACCGCGCAACTCCGCGGCGTGTTCGGCTGTACGCTGTTCCAATTGTTCAATGTCTTGGCTCGACGAATTCACGTCCAAAGACCGAATGACGGCGATCTCCCCCTCTGCTTGATCGTGAAGCCACGCGATGTTGGCCATAATGTCGTCGGGATAAAGATCCGCGCCAACGGTCATTGCTTGTGACAAATCATCGCGCGCCTGCACGATTTCTTCCGCTGCGGAATCCAACTTTTCAGGGTCAGATTGATCCACAGCATCGGACAAATCCCGTGCCGCTTGCGCCATCGCAAGGCTTCCATGCGCGACCAAAATCTCCGCCCGCACGCGGTCGGCGTGTTCCGTGCCCGCTTGGCCAAAGAACCCAAATTGACCAAGCATCACGCAGGCCACCAAGAAGGGAATCAATGCCGCCCCGAATACGACCGCGCGCAATTTCGCGCTGAGCGATCGGCTTTGAAAGGCGGCGTCCCACCAATTGATGGCGGCATCCGGCAGGGCATCGCCCTCTTCATCAAAGGTGCTGGTATCACCCGAAACCGGGTCCATGTCGATCGTATGCGCGTTCATACTTCGGGCCATCTTTGTTGCAAAGCCCGTGGATAGGAGCAATTCCCACCCAAACGGAGCGATGACCAATGGCTAGGATTGGGTGTTTAAGTCGTGGTTACGCGCCACTTAACGATAATACCTAGTTTTGGATAATCTCTATCCGATTGCCGAATGGGTCCTCTGTAAAGAACCGGCGTATTCCCGCGATCGGCTTATCGTCCAACACCGGATATCCAGCCGTCGCCAAGGACGCGCGCATTCCGTCCAATTCGTCCACCAAAAGCGCGGGATGCGCCTTGCAAGCGGGTTTGAAATCGGGATCGACGCCGACATGGATGTTCGCCGATCCACTGGTAAACCAGCACCCTTTGGGTGACAGAACACCTGGTTTGGGAACCTCACGCATACCCAAGAGATCGACGAAGAAACGCCGGGCGGAATCCTCACCGCCATCGGGAATTGCGATTTGGACATGATCGAGGCCGGTCACAGGCATCGTGATCCCCGCTCCTTCAAATGCGATCCGCTTGCGCGACCGCATCGCTTGCCCGCAGCGCGCTCAATATCCGCGTAAGGTGGGCGAGATCTTGGACTTCTGCGTCGATTTCATAGGTGGTGAACGGGTGATCCAATTGCGTTTGCAGAAGGCTGGTAACGTTGATTTTATTTTGCGCAAAAATACCCGCCATCTCTGCCAAAGTGCCCGGTCGATCATAAATCGTCACAGTTAAACGACCGATCGCCCCGTGTGATCGCCTCCCCCAGTTGAGGTCCAACCAATCGTTATCCACACCGTTGGCCAATTCCAGACAATCAATCGCATGCACGGCGACACGTTGTCCCTTCCGACGCAATCCAACGATCCGATCCCCCGGAACTGGATGGCAGCATTCGGCCAATTCAAACGCGACACCCGGCGTCAATCCGCGGATTGAAATTTGGCGTTCATGCCGGGACCATTCTTCGTCGTCTTCAAACTCCGCGGTGCAGCCGGGGACCAAAGCCTCCATGACTTCGCGATCGGACAATTTGGCCGAACCGATCGCAAACATCAGATCATCGGGTTCATCCATTCCCAACCGCTCCACCGCCGCGCGGATGGCTTTTTTGCCGATGCGTGCGGGCACTCGGCTGGATATTTCGTCAAAGAGTTTGGACCCGATTTCCGCCACTTCATCGCGTTCTTTTAAACGCACCGCTCGCCGGATGGCCGCGCGCGCCTTGCCGGTGATCACAAAGCCCAACCACGACATTTGCGGCTCTGCATTGTTGCCTTTGATGATCTCAATCACATCGCCGTTCACCAATTGCGTGCGCAGCGGCATATGGCGCCCGTTGATCTTTGCCCCGACGCACGCAAGGCCCAAATCGGTGTGCACGGCAAAGGCAAAATCGACCGCAGTCGATCCCTTGGGCAATTGGAACAACGCGCCTTTCGGAGTGAAAGCGAAAATGCGATCTTGATACACCGCCAATTTGGTGTGCTCTAACAACTCTTCGGCGTCGTGGCTTGCATCGACGATTTCGATCAAATCGCGCAACCATGCGATTTGCCCGTCCGCTTTGTCAGATTGTTTGTATGCCCAGTGCGAAGCCAGGCCGAACTCGTTCAAACTGTGCATTTCGCGGGTGCGGATTTGCACCTCAACCCGCATCGAGTTTTCATACATCAACGACGTGTGGAGCGAACGATAGCCATTGTTTTTCGGCGTTGAGATGTAGTCTTTGAATTTGCCCGGCAGAAATTGCCACGTCGTGTGCAAGATACCCAATGCCTGGTAACAATCCGCCTCGCTTTGTGCGATCACCCGAAACGCCATGATGTCGGTGACCTGTTCAAAGCTGACATGGCGTTCCGACATCTTTTGCCAAATCGAAAAGGGATGCTTTTCGCGGCCCATCACTTCGACGTTCAAACCAGCCTCGGCCAATGCCTGTTTGATGTTCAGTGCGATGGCATCGACTTGTCCGCCATCGGATCCGCGCAACTCCTCCAGACGTTTGGTGATGGTGGTGTATGCTTCGGGCTCAATCTCTCTGAACGACAGCGCCTGCATCTCGCGCATATATTCATACATGCCGACCCGTTCCGCCAACGGGGCGTAAATATCCATGGTCTCACGAGCAATGCGCTGGCGCTTTTCCGGCTTTTTGATGAAATGCAGCGTGCGCATATTGTGCAGCCGATCCGCCAATTTGACCAACAAGACGCGGATGTCTTCGGACATAGCAAGCAGGAATTTGCGCAGATTTTCCGCCGCGCGTTCGTTTTCCGGCATTGCCTCAATTTTGGAGAGCTTTGTGACGCCATCGACCAATCGAGCGACTTCCGGCCCGAAATGTTGCTCGATATCCTCGATCGTGACCAATGTGTCTTCGACCGTGTCGTGCAGCAACGCGGTGATGATGGTTTCTTGATCCAATTGTAGATCAGTCATCAAGCCAGCCACCTCGATCGGATGGCTGAAATATGGATCGCCGCTGGCCCGCTTTTGCGCCCCGTGTTTTTGGACGGTGTAGACATAGGCGCGGTTAAGCAGCCCTTCGTCGGCATCGGGATCGTAGGTTTTTACCCGTTCAACAAGTTCATATTGGCGCAGCACAATTTGAATATGTGCCGAGCAAGGCAGCGGGGCAAGCGCGTTGTTGGGCATGTTCGCATTAATGTGAGGATCGGCGCGATGTGTGATGCGAAATCGCATCGCATTGGGCCTCATCGCCCTAAGACGCATCGCACTTGTTCCCATTAATGGATGCTTCGTAATTCCGCCCCCGCGCAATCATACGTAGTCGGGCTGCAATCCGGTTTGAACGGCGGATGCGGTACTCGGGTTAGATGGACACCGCCGCCCTCATAGATGACCATACAAACGGGCTCTTTACCGGCGTGTCCGACACCGGAAGAGACAACGCAAAACTTGCGATCTTTTGCAGCGGCACCGCGTTCGTCTTGGCGATGGCGGAAACGGTCACATCAATTTTTGATCGCTTTCCCGTTCCTCTTTCGCTCCCAATCTTTGGAATGATGACGGTGGCGATCGGTTCACGAGAGATCGCCGCCCGTTCACGATTGAGCCAACAAACCCGCCATAACGCATCGTCACGCCGCGAATTGGAGGCCAAAAACCGTTGGTTTTCCGTAACCGAGGCGCATGCGCGGGTCGGCCATTGGCGATTAGACCTGACGACAAACGAAGTATTTTGGTCCGATGCGACTTTTGCGATCCACGGATTGAAACCATCGCATCCGCCCAGTTTGAACGATGCCATCAATTTCTACCACAAAGACGATCGCTCTTATGTTGTTCAAACAATCGAGCGAGCCCGCGAAACCGGCCAACCGTACAATTTTCGGGCTCGTATCATCACGCCCGGCGGCGAAACGCGGCACGTCGAAGCAGCGGCGAGTGTGGAATGCACCTCCGATGGCACCCCCGCGGCCCTATTCGGTGTTGTCAAAGACCGCACCGGCGAGGAGGCAATGCAGGCCGATTTGCGGCAAGCCCGCGATCAGGCGAACGCCTTGGCCAGCGCCAAGGGACAATTCCTATCGCGGATGAGCCACGAAATCCGCACGCCGATGAATGGGTTGCTGGGCTTTGCCGAATTGTTGGAACTGAGCCAGTTGAGCGCCGAGCAAAGACGCCATACTGAATTGATTATTGGCTCGGCCAAGTCGCTTCAATTGCTGCTCAACGACATTCTAGATTTGAGCAAGATAGAAGCTGGCAAACCCGATATACGTTACGGCGAAACCGATGTGAGCGCTGCGCTTCAATCGGTGATCGCGACATCTGCGAAACTAGCCCAGCACAAAGGGATCAAGCTGGTGACTGACATCGGACCCGGCGTGCCGCCAAAGATCAATGTTGATGCTGCGCGATTGCGGCAAATCCTTTGCAACCTTGTGTCCAATTCGGTGCGCTTCACTGATACCGGCATCGTGTCATTGGCCGCGAGCAAAGATGGGGACGGTCTGAGCTTCTCAGTCACTGACACCGGCGCCGGGATTGAACCGCATCGGCGCGACTCCATTTTCACATTCTCCAACCAAGATCAAAGCAATCCCACGGATTTGAAGAACGGCACAGGGCTTGGCCTCGCAATGAGCCGCCAATTGGCACGATTGATGGGCGGTGATTTGACCGTGCGGAGCGAATTTGGACAAGGATCGATCTTTACATTGACCCTGCCGGATCACGCGGATCACGTGCTAGCAAGCACCGCCTCAGACTCCCAAGATGTCGCCCACAAAGCGTGACAAAAGAGCCAGCCGAGGCACAGTCTCCATAATCACCTCAATCAAACACCAAAGCCGTTCAATGGGCGTTCAAAGCCGGACAAGCGCGGCTAAGCGGGGCATCACCCCCATGTTGCGCGAGGCGGCAGGCTCATCAAAATCGCATCAATGTTCCCGCCGGTTTTCAGGCCGAAAATTGTACCGCGATCATAGACCAAATTGAATTCAGCATAACGGCCCCGATACTCAAGCAACGTTGCCTCATCCGCGTCAGTGTAGGGATCGTTCATCCGCTCGAGCACCAATTTGGGATACACATCCAAGAACGCTTTGCCGACATCTTGAGTAAAGGCGAAATTACGCGCGAATGTTTCGTCATCGTCGCATTCAAGGTGGTCGTAGAAAATTCCGCCCGCGCCGCGATGGGTTTCGCGATGTGGGATGTAGAAATAGTCGTCCGCCCATTGCTTGTATTTGTCGTAATACGCCGGATCATGCGCGTCGCACGCCGCGCGAAGTCGGGCGTGAAATGTTTCGATGTCTGTGTCGTTTGGAATAGGCGGATTAAGGTCAGCACCGCCGCCAAACCATGCTTTCCCCGTGGTCAAGAAACGCGTGTTCATGTGCACTGCTGGAACATGTGGATTGTGCATATGGGCAACCAAGCTAATGCCGGTCGCCGTGAAACCGGGATTGTCCGCATCCGCGCCGTTCACACTGCTGGCGAATTCTTTGGCAAAGCTGCCGCGCACGGTTGATACGTTTACACCAACCTTTTCGAACACTTTGCCCTTCATCAGACCCTGAACGCCGCCGCCCGGATCGTCATTGCCTTCTTCGGTGCGGTTCCATGGCGTGTATTGGAACGACGCATCCGAACCTGCCTCGCGTTCAATGCTCTCAAAACTTGCGCATATTTGGTCGCGCAAGCTTTCAAACCATGTCTTTGCCTGGCGTGTTTGACCGGCCCAATCGCTCATGAAACTTCCCTCAATTGACGCGCGGAGACCAAGACCAACGCAGCGAAAGTGTCAACGGGAATTGGCACAGATCATTCACGGCAAACCCAAACTTGCAGGAACACACCGGATCGCACCGTTTCGCCAAAGCGGCTCTTGCAAAACCGGCCCCAGCAGGTCACACGCAACAAATGGTTCCCGTTTCGTTCGCACCAACCAACCACGCAGAAATGCAGTTCGCAGGGCAGGAATTCGCCTTGATCAAAAGCACGGCTGTGTCGTGGACGTTGTATTGGCCGAATGAGCGCGCTTTGTTGGTTGCGGATTTGCACTTGGAAAAGGGCAGTTGGTACGCACAGCATGGTCAGATGCTGCCCCCGTATGACAGCCGCGAAACACTGGAGAGGGTCGCCAATGCAGTCAAAGCAACCGGGGCACGGCGATTGATCACTTTGGGCGATAATTTCCATGATGAGGCGGGCACGAGGCGGCTTGATGATTGTGCGACCGATATGCTCGAAACGTTGACCCGGTCGATTGATTGGGTGTGGATCACCGGCAATCATGACGAAGAGATTGTCGACAAGAATGGCGGCGCGTTTGGTGCGCAGGTCATGCCGGAATTGGACATTGGCGGGATCATCTTGCGACACGAGGCAAAACCCGGAGAAACCCGTGCGGAAATGTCAGGGCATTATCATCCCAAAATGCGCGTGACCGTGCGCGACCGCCACATCGCCCGACCTTGCGCGGTGGTTGCCCGATCGGCCAGCACCGAACGAATGATCCTTCCTGCCTTTGGCGCTTACACCGGCGGCATGGACGCCAATGCGCCTGAAATCGTCAACGCGCTTTTGCCAGCGGAGCGGATTGATGCCGTTTTGCCTGCAAAAGCGAAGATGGTGACGTTCCCGATTTACCGCGCGGCCCAATCATCGGCCGACTGCGGGGCGCCATCGGGGCGTGATCTGCGACCGAATTGACACAATCCGAGCAGAAGATCGCAAGAAGGGGATGGCGCGCGCAACAAATGGCAAGACTCTTCTGGTGTTTGCGCCGTGCCGCCCTTACATAAAGCGCATACAGACTCAGGCTGATACAGGAGAAAACACATAGCCCGTCCACCTAGGCGATCGATGGCCCCGCCCGTTAAAAGCGGCCCTCGCTACGACAATTTCATCCAAGTTCCCAAAGTCCGCGTCATTGATGACGAAGGCGAGAATCTTGGCGTAATGTTCACCCGCGAAGCGATGGAGCAGGCCAATGAAAAGGGCCTAAACCTCGTCGAAGTGTCCCCCAACGCGGACCCGCCGGTGTGCAAATATCTCGATGTCGGCAAATACCGGTTTGAGGCGCAGAAAAAGGCCAACGCCGCGCGCAAATCGCAAAAGACGCAAGACATCAAAGAAGTCAAAATGCGTCCCAACATCGACACGCATGATTACGATGTGAAAATGCGCAACGTGAACAAATTTATCGACAACGGCGATAAAGTGAAAGTCACGCTGCGTTTTCGCGGTCGTGAAATGGCGCACCAGCATTTGGGCATGGATCTGCTCAAACGGGTTCAAGAAGACATGGCGGAAACCGCCAAGATCGAAGCGTTCCCCCGGTTGGAAGGTCGACAAATGTTGATGGTGCTGTCGCCGAAATAGAGCGGTCAACACCACTGAAACGAGCAAAACGGGCGCCCAATGGGTGCCCGTTTTTCCTTGTGGAACATACATTTCTGCACTGACCGACCCAGATCACACGGCAAACAGGGCCATCCGAACGCCAACCCATTCGTCGCCGACGAACAACAGGTGTGTTCGACAAATAACACACTGCGTCCGATTGGCGGGAACAAATCTAGGGGCTTGTGAGCTATACACTAAGTTACGAGGCGCGGGTCCGGTCAAAATTCAACCCGCCCGTTGGGAGGCTTTGAATTGATCCCCCAATCAACCGGACCCGTTTCTCGGACCGTTCGTTAAACGCCCGCCCTTGGGCACCGCCCCAACCATCGGGCATTGAAACAAAAACGGCTTCCCCGAAGAAGCCGCCCTAATTTTGAGAAGGACCGCAAGAGATGATCCGACTTCAGGCCCTGACAAGTGTTGCACTTGGCGCCGCTTCGGCGATCGCCCTTAGCTCCGCGCCCGCCGCTGCACAAACCACCGCCGGCGCAAACGATTCAGCCTATGCGACATTCACCCCCAGCGACACGCCCAACAGCGATGGGATCGATTATTCGATCTGGGACGAAGCGATGAGCAATCTGGTCATTTCGATGGGCCCGTCATTGCGCGAAACCGCCGGGCGCCCGGTCCCCGGTTTGGGCACTCGGCGTCAATATGGGCACATTTCGCGCTATCGCCTCGAAGGGTCGCGGATCATGTTCAGCTTCCTCGACAGCGACGTGATCTCAAGCTTTACTGAATATCGTCAGGATCTCGAAAACACCGCTTCGATCATCGATATTCAAGCGCTAAACCGCAACGAACAACTCGCCTATTGGATCAACCTTCATAATGTTGCGATGATCGAACAGATCGCCAACAATTGGCCGGTTCGCCAGCCGCGCGACATCGAAATCAACGGTGTTCCATTGGACGAGGCACGCTTTATCACGGTTGAAGGCATCGCCCTTTCTCCGCGCGACATCCGCGAACGCATCGTGTTTGCGAACTGGCGCGATCCGCGTGTGATTTATGGTTTTTGGCGTGGCGAAATTGGCGGCCCATCCATTCAACGCGAGGCGTTCAACGCCGACAACGTATCCCGCTTGCTTGATCGTGGTGCGCGTGATTTTGTGAACTCACTGCGCGGAACGCAAAAATCCGGCGACACGCTTCAAGTGTCAGAATTGTTCGAAGAGGCGGCACCGTTCTTCTTCTCCGATTTTGAATCCGACCTGCGTGCCCATTTGTCGCGGTTCGCCAATGCAGACACGGCCGCTTTGCTGTCGGGCACGACACAAATCGACGCCAGCGTGAAAGAATACGACATTGCAGATTTGGCCGGTGGCGTGCGCGAACCGACCTATTCGAATGTGACATCGGCCGATGGCACGTCGCAAAGTTTCCGCATCCCGCAAAGCATGCAGCGCCTGCTGCAACAGCGTGAGCAGAAATTCCAGCGGATCATCCGCGAAGGTCGAACCGGCACAGTCACCTTCTCGAACATCACTTTGCCTGGTGATCCAGAAGACAACGAAGTCGAATAATCTCGTTTCGACATCGGCACAGAAAATGGCCGTCAAACCCATTGGGTTTGGCGGCCTTTTCGTTATGATCTGAGATGTTTGGTGAATTCAGGCGATTGAAACATCGCACACAATGCACCATCAAATGGACCAATTGAAGGAAGATGACGATGCAAGGTCCCGCGTTCAAATTGGGTGCAACTTTGGGTGTTGCCCTTACCACTGTTGGTGCGCCGCTTGCCGCGTCTGATGAGGTGCATCCATCCGTCCTTGTTTCTGTTGCGCAGGCGGCATCGGGCCCTGCGACAGGGACAACAGCGAACACCGCGCCGGCTGCCAATCCGTTTTCCATCTTTACGCCCACACGCAACCCAATCCGGCATCGCATTGATTACGAGTTCTGGGACTTTGCGCTCAAGAACCTTGTGATTTCGATGGGACCATCCACGCGCGACACTGCCCGCCCGCCGGGCGACGTGTTGGGATCTCGCATCCGACAGGGGCACAATTCCCGCTATCGTTTGGAAGGGGCGATGGTCGGCTTTTCATTCATGGATGAACAGGCGATCAGCGGTTTGGCCGAATATCGCCGCGATCTAGAAAGCGTGGCCGACACGCTCGACATTGGCTCCCTGCCCCGCAACGAACAACTGGCCTATTGGCTGAACCTTCACAATGTCGCGTTGATGGAACAGATCGCGTTGAATTGGCCCGTGCGCCAACCGCGCAGCATCGAAATCGACGGCGTGACGCTTGACGAGGCGCGCTTTATTGCGGTCCGCGGCATCGACATGAGCCTGCGCGACATCCGCGAACGGATCGTGTTTGCCCATTGGCGTAATCCCAAAGTGATTTACGGGTTTTGGCGCGGCGAAATTGGCGGGCCAGCGTTGGAACGGGACGCATTCACCGGGGACAATGTCAGTTCCCTTCTCGATCAGGCGGCGGAGGATTTCGTCAATTCGCTGCGCGGAACGCAGAAGAATGGCAGAAATCTCGACATCTCCACCCTGTATGGTGACACCGCCCCATTCTATTTCCCCAATTTTGACGCCGATATCCGCGAACACATTGCCGAATACGCGAATGAAGAAGTCACCGATATCCTTGGCCGAACATCCGTCATCCGCGCCTCTATCCGCGAATGGGATATTGCCGATTTGTCGGGCGGTTCGCGCGGCGCCAATTACCTCGCCGCCAGCCGACCCGGCCTATCTATAGGCGCGGCCCAATTGCTCGCCCAAAGACAGCGGAAGTTTCAGATTTTGGAGTTGCGCGGGGATACGCGCCGCGGCCAGGTGTTCTTTTCAAACATACGTCTGCCGGGCGATCCCCCCAACGCCAACGCCGTAGAATAACGTATCAATCGATTTTCGATCGTTCATCTTGGGTTGTAAAAGCGCCTGATAGCTTTTCCGCTGTGGGAATATTTATTGTCTAGTGGGAGACTATTGATGACGGCTCGATCCAATCTTCGCCTGACTTCAGCTCTATTGGCTGTTGCCAGTTTAACGGCACCCCTCGCAGCAGAGACATCTGCCATTCCAATCCCGGCCCAATCGCAATCGCGCGCAATCGCGCCCGACAATGCGACCACACAGCTGGCGCAATTCGCCCCGGATCAGGATCGCCGCGAACACCGCATCGATTACGAACATTGGGATGAGGCGCTCGCTTGGTTTGTTGTCCCCATGGGACCATCCATCCGACAAGGTGCGCCGCGTGTTGATCCGTTGGTCGGCACACGCAGGATTTATGGCCATGAATCGCGCTATCGCCTCGAAGGGAACCGGGTCGCGTTTTCATACCTGACCCCGCAGATTCGCCAATCGATCACCGACTATCGCGCCGATCTGGAACAGATTGGGAGCGAACTTGATCTGTCTGCGATCCCTCGCAATGAACAGCTCGCCTATTGGATCAACCTGCACAATGTTGCCGTGATCGAAGCCTTGGCCGCGGAATATCCATTGGCCGAACCCAGCGCGCGCGGATTTGGCACGAACAACGCTGCATTGGATGATGCGATCCTCGTCACAGTCGATGGCGTATCGCTTTCACCGCGCGATATTCGCGAACGGATCGTCTATCCCAATTGGAGCGATCCGAAAGTCATGTACGGTTTTTGGCGCGGCACGATCGATGGCCCATCGATCCAACGGCTTGCCTATACCGGCGGCAATGTCGACGCGCTCTTGTCCCTTTCTGCAGAAGAATTCGTCAACTCCCTGCGCGGGGTGGAACGGTGGGGCGGCGCCTTGCGGGTGAGCCCGATCTATGACGAAGCAGCAGAATTCTACTTTGAGAACACCGACGCGCTTCGTGCGCATCTTTCCCAATTTGCGCGCGATGACGTCCGCGAATTGGTCAACGAAACCAGCGATGTCGCATACAAGCGGGTGGAAGGCGACCTCGCCGATCTTGCCCGCGGCGAACGCGATCCTGGCGTCAATTTCATCTGCCAACAAGCCGGCGGCACACAGGGTGGCGATCCGCCCCGCGTCGGCAATGCCACATGCACGCCTACTCGGACCGTGCCCAATCTGGCGATCCAACGTTTGATGGAAGAGCGCGCCGAAAAACTGCGCCGGGCCCGCAAACGCGGCATCCGCAGCGGCATGGTCATATTTGGCGATGGGCAATACGTCGAAGGGGAAACCCCACCCGAAGTCGAATAGAGACAGGCGTCATTGAAGACAGGATTGGCCCGTCATCAGCGTCGCTGGTGACGGGCCTTTCGTGTCACCTTGCCGACCGCATCCTCACCCTGATACGTCGGGACATTGAAATGGTGAGAGGGACAAAAGCGGGATGAGCCAGCCAACGATAAGCGCGCGCCGGATCGGGTTGATCCTTGGCCCCGGCGCCTTTGCTCTTACCGCGCTGACCGCTGCACCATCGGGCATGTCGGATGTCGCATGGTTGGTCGCGGGCCTAACCGTGTGGATGGCCGCGTGGTGGATGACAGAGGCGGTGCCGTTGTCGGTGACCGCGCTGCTGCCATTCGTTGTCCTTCCATTGAGCGGTGTAATGACCGCCAAAGCCACGGCCAGCGCCTACTACGCGCCGATCCTGTTCCTATTGTTGGGCGGCGCGTTCATCGCTCTGGCGATTGAACGGACCGGGTTACACCGGCGGTTAAGTCTGGCGATCTTGAAAACCATCGGGTCGGACGGCGGGCAAGTGCGCTTACTGCTCGCCTTTATGATTTCGGCGGCGATCCTTTCGATGTTGATTTCGAACACATCGACCGCGTTGATCATGATGCCGATGGCATTGGCCGTTTTGGCCGGCGGCATCGCCACGAAAGCGGGCGCATCCCCGAAAGATGACACCGCGACCCTAGAAACCTCTGGCCTGTTCGGCGCGTTGCCGATGGGGATCGCCTTTGGGGCAACCATTGGCGGATTGGGCACGATTGTCGGTTCCCCGACCAACGGGATCGCGGTGCAATTGTTGGACGATATGATCGGCCTAGAGATCAGTTTTGCGACATGGATGGCGTACGGCCTTCCGGTTGTGTTGATCGGCGTGCCGCTTGCCGCCTTTATCATTGCCAAAGTTCAACGGGTCGCGGCGCATCCGTTCGACGTTGCATCGGCACGCGCCTCCATCGACGACGCGTCGCCATGGTCGATCGCAGAGAAACGCTTGGTCCCTATCATCGCCATCACTTTTGCACTTTGGATGACCCGCCGATGGGTCGCACCCTATTTGCCGGAAAACAGTTGGACCGATGGCACGATTGCGGTGATCGCCGCGCTTGCATTGTTCCTAATGCCGGATGGCACACGCGAAGAGGGAAAGCGGCGCCCCTTGCTCAAATGGAGCGAGGCCGACCGCGCGCCTTGGGGTGTGATCCTTATGTTCGGCGGTGGCTTGGCGTTGGCGGCTGGCATGCAGCAAAGCGGATTGGCTGCGTGGTTGGGCGAAGCGTTGTTGCCGCTGGACGCGGTGCCGTTGTTCCTGATGGCGCTGGCGATTGTGGCGATGGTGGTGTTGATCACCGAATTCGCCAGCAATGTTGCCACCGCATCCGCCATTATCCCGGTCGTTGCCAGTTTGGCCGCCGCTCTGGGATTGGGAGAGGACGCCATTCTAATCGCAATGCCCGCCGCCCTTGCCGCCAGTTGGGGTTTCATCCTGCCGGCGGGCACGGGCCCCAATGCGATTGCATGGGGCACGGGTCGGCTCACCATTGGCCGATTGGTGCGCGCGGGCCTTGTGCTCGATTTGATCGGGATTGTGATGATTGTCGGATTGGTTTGGGGAATGGCGACTATCGCGGGGTAACCGCATTGCGCATTCCGACGGGTGGCGAATGTTGCCCCGCCAAGACCACGCATTCTTGGCCGCAACAACGCGTTCATCCATGCGCGACATCCACAAGAAAGCCGCCGCAAACCGGTTGCAACTGCAACCATCTGGCGGTAATTGGTGCCCATTGCAGCGGCCTTTGGGGAGAGGCGCTTCTGCGGAGGTTAGGAGCGGGCGCCCCATTGGTCCTTTTGAACGGCCCCTGCCTTCCTGGGGGCGTTGAAAGGGATGCGTTAGCATGACCGATAGACCCGTAGATCAAAACTCCGCCACCGACACACCCACTCCGCGCCGCAAGCCAAAGCCTGAGCGGACCAGCATCAATGGCCGTCCTTTAAAGCCATCGACGCTGATGATGGGACACGGGTTTGACCCGGTCCTTTCGGAAGGGTCATTGAAGGCTCCGATCTTCCTTACATCCACATTTGCCTTCCCCAGCGCAGCGGATGGCAAACGCCATTTCGAAGGGATCACCGGAAAACGCGAAGGCGGCGCAGAAGGCCTCGTCTATTCGCGCTTTAACGGCCCAAACCAAGAGATTTTGGAAGACCGTCTATCGGTCTGGGATGGGGCAGAAGACGCTCTCGCCTTTTCCAGCGGCATGACCGCCATCTGTGTTTTGATGATGGCCTATGTTGGGCAAGGTGACGTGATCGTCCATTCCGGCCCGCTCTACGCCGCGACCGAAGGGTTCGTCGCCAAAGTGTTGGCCAAGTTCGGTGTTACCTACATCGATTTCCCCGCTGGTGCGACGCGCGAAGAATTGGACGACGTTCTCAAACGCGCGAAATGCCAAGCGGGTGAGAACGGCGGAAAGGTCGCGATGATCTATCTCGAAAGCCCCGGCAATCCGACCAACGCTCTGGTCGATATCGAAGCGGTGAAAGAAGCGCGCGACGCAAACCTCAAATGGGATTGCCCAATCGCCATCGACAACACATTCCTCGGCCCGCTTTGGCAGCGGCCATTGGAGCACGGCGCGGACATCGTCGCCTATTCCTTGACCAAATATGTCGGCGGTCATTCCGATCTTGTCGCGGGCAGCATCGCAGGCGCGAAGAAATGGATGGATCCGGTTCGGGCGCTGCGCAACACAATGGGCGGCATCGTCGATCCCAACACCGCGTGGATGTTGCTGCGTTCATTGGAAACGGTGGAGTTGCGGATGCAGCGCGCTGGCGAAAACGCGGCCAAAGTTTGCGCCTTCCTGAAAAGCCACCCCAAGGTCACCGGCCTTGGCTATCTTGGCGACATCACCGATGCCCGGCAACAAGACATCTATGACCGGCATTGCCTAGGTGCTGGCTCGACATTTAGCGTGTTCATCAAAGGCGGCGAGGCAGAGAGCTTTGCCTTCCTAGACAATCTGCAAATCGCCAAACTCGCGGTCAGCCTTGGCGGGACAGAGACGCTGGCCAGCCACCCGGCTAGCATGACTCACCTTTCGGTCGCTCCTGAACGCCGCACGGCTTTGGGCATCACCGACAGCCTCGTGCGCATCAGCATTGGGATCGAGGACCCCGATGATCTGATCGCGGACTTTGAACAGGCGCTCGAACAGGTTTGAGTTTCGCCGTCTCTTCCAAGGGGCCACGAACACGCACTCAACTTACGCAGTGAGGTCTCAATGACGCTTGTCTTTGAGACCTCATCACTGCACTCTCCTGCGAACAACAAATCAAAACGCACTCAGCGTTCGTAAGGGAGCCATCCATGACCGACACCAGAAAACCCGTCTTCCTAGTCATCGGTGCAGGAGCCGGAATTGGCGGCAGCACGGGCGCGCGATTTGCCGCCGGGGGCTATCACACGGTTTTGGCGCGACGCTCTGACGAAGCGGGCCTTCAACGGATGATCGCCGAAATTGAGGCGGCTGGCGGCACAGCCTCTGGCACTTTGCTCAACGCATCCGAAGACGGCGCGATTGAGGACTTGGTTGAACGCGTTGAGCGCGACATAGGCCCGATCGAAGGCGCGTTGTATAATCTTGGCGCACAGATCGGCAATCGTGAGCTTCACGACACGCCGCACCGCACATTCGAATTGGGCTGGCGGCTGGGGTGTTACGGCGTTTTCCGTCTGGCCCATGCAATGTTCCCCGCCATGGTCGAACGCGCCAAAACCGGAAAACACGGCACATTGCTGGTCACATCGGCCACATCGGCGGTGCGCGGTAATGCGGGACAACACAGCCACGCCGCCGCAATGGGCGGTCGGCGGATGCTATGCCAAACGCTCAACGCGGAATATGGGCCAAAGGGCATTCACGTCGCGCATATCGTCGTCGACGGGGCGGTTGATGCGCCGGACACATTGGGCAAATTGTTGGGCGACAAATTCGACGCGTTTAAGGCCAGCAAAGGCGATGAGGGCGTCATCGACCCTGCCGCCATTGCCGAAACCTATTGGAACCTTGCCCAACAACCGCGCAATTGTTGGACGCATGAAATTGATATTCGGCCATGGACCGATGTGGCGTGGTGGAACGACAATCCCAGCCCGCAAATCAATTCGACCGCGGCCAATCCGGGATTTGCCGGGCCAAAGACTTAGCCCGCGAGTTTTCCAACCAGATCACGCAAAGCCGCGTTCAGATCGGCATCCGTTAGCGCGCCTGCTTCGCGGTCAAAGACTTTGCTGAATTCTGGGACGGACAAATGCCCGACCACATCGCCGCCAAAGCGCGGCGTTGCACCCACGGCAAATTCCAAAACAGATTGCGCCCCGCGCGCACCGTCCGATGTGGCAAGCAGCGCCATGCGTTTGCCTTGCCACACTTCGCGGCCCAAACGGCTGCACCAATCGAACAGATTTTTGAACGCCGCTGGATAGGCGCCATTGTGTTCAGGAAAAGCGATGATCACTGCATCGACCGATCCGATCTTCGCTAGAAAATCATGCGCCAATTGCGGGATGCCGCCCGCTTCTTCGCGGTCGGATTGGTAAAGCGGCATTTCGTAATCATGGATGTTCAACGTTTCGATCACCGCGCCTTCAATCACTTCGGCAGCAATGCGGCCGGCATATTCAACGATCTGACGGTTGATCGAAGTGGACGAGTTGCTTGCGGCAAAAGTGAGAATTCGCATGACAGTTCCTGTGTTGAGAAAAAGGTGCGCCTATCCGCGCCACTCGCGGCGATCTTCGGCCGCGCGCAGCACCTCATAGGCAACTTGCAGTTTTTGAAATTCTTGTGCGGCCTCTTCATCGCCCGGCTTTACATCGGGATGGACGCTTTTGGCTCTGACGCGATAGGCTTTTTTGATCGCCGCGAAATCGGCATCGGATTCCAATCCCAACACTTCCAGTGCCCGCATTTCATCGGCAGTCCGTGATCCGTCACCGGATCCAGTCCAACCGTAATGCGACGCCTCTGCATAGCCTTCGCTCTCCTGCCTTTCGGCTTTCGCGCGCTCGGCCTTTTGCTCTTTGTCGAGCCCTTCGAAATAGTCCCAACCTTTGTTGTATTCCGCCGCGTGTTTTTGACAGAAATACCAACGGTCCGGGCTGTTGGGTGATTTGGGCGCGGGGCACAGGCCCGGTTCGCCGCAACCATGGCGATCGCATTCGCGTTGAGCCACCGCCTCACGCGAGCTGTCGTAGGAACGCCAGCGCGGAAATCCCCAATCGTTTGAACGGCCTGCTTTCGCCATTAGGCACAGCCTTCAATCGCGGGGATGATGATGTTTATCGTGCAGCTCACGCAGTTCATCTAATGCCAATGGCGACAATTGCAAAGGCGCGACAAAGGATTTGGGAACCGGTTGCAATCTAAAATGTTGCATTGCAATAGAGTGTTTACTTCGACGCGGCTATGACGCGCCGAAGCCAAGGGATGCAAATGAGCCAACAACTGACAATTTCCAGCCTGTTTTCAGCGCTCGCCTTGGTAAGCTTGGCGTTGGTTGCGCGTGCGGGCACCGTGTTGGACACCGCTCAGAGTGAGCCTTCGTGGGTTCAATATGAAGCGGTTGAATTCCCGGCTTCGGACAACCGCGCCGCGTAAACCTTCCACGCCCGCCCCAACGATAGGAGCGAGCGCAGAAAATTCATTGATCGATCAATTGATGATGATGCTGGCTGCGCGGCGGTTTTGTGCCCACGCGCTTGCGTTGGATGCCAATGCAACGGGGCGCTCTTTGCCAAAACTGACAATGCGGATCCGGTTTGTGGCCACGCCCAAGCTGACGAGGTAGTTCTTCGCCGAATTGGCGCGCCGTTCACCCAACGCCAGGTTGTATTCGCGGGTGCCGCGTTCATCGGTATGACCTTCGATGGTGAAGGTCAGTTGCGGAAAGCGTGCAAAATACTGCGCCTGTGCCTGAAGCGCGGCGGCATCGCTGCTGTCGATGTTGAAACGATCAGTGTCAAAATAGATGACCGCGGAACGGCCAACCGCATTTTCAAAATGCCCTTGCGTGCCAACCGCGGGCCCTGCCGGCAAAGTGGGCGTTGGTGTCGCGGTTGGCGCCGGTGTGGTTACCGGTGGCGGCGGCAGCTCTTCGGGTGCCTTTTTCGAACAAGCACCAAGCGCAAGCGCGGATGTCAGCACAGCCGCAGTGGCCGTTTTGGAAAAGGAGAAAGTCATCGTATTTGCTCTCCGAATTGGGCCAGACAATTTTTGGTCCGGCGCGTTGAAATTAAAAGGCGTGTCTTTGATCAAGGACGGATGGGGCCCCATGCGGGATCCGATGCGTCAACCGGGGTCGGCAATCTCCTTTCATTGCGCCCCGTCAGGTCGACTTGCCACAAGGACGATCGACCCGCATCGCGCGTTGTCCGGAAGAATTGAATGATCCGGCCATTGGGCGCCCACGTTGGGGCCTCATCTTGCCATCCGTCTGTAAGCACCCGAAGGTTACGCCCTGCAGGCGTCATAACTGCAACATTAAAATTGCCGGCGATCCGTGTGAAGGCGATTTGATCGCCACGCGGGCTCCATTCTGGCGTGGCACAGCGGCCGCCGAAAAATGTGATTCGGCGTTGATTGGAACCATCGGCATTCATGACATAGCATTGTTGAGTGCCGGACCGATCGCTTTCAAAAACAATCCGTGTTCCATCGGGCGAATATGATCCGCCGATATCGATCCCCGGCGTGTTGGTCAGCCGGGTGGGCGTGCCGCCCGACACCGGAACGCGGTAAATGTCCGTGTTGCCCGCAACCGCCATAGAAAACAGAATATTGCGTCCATCAGGCGACCAACGCGGGGCGATGGTTGGGCTGCGATTTTCGGTGACCAATGTCTGACGCCCGGAACCAATGTCATAGACATAGATACGCGGGTTTCCATCAACATAGGAAAGGTAGAGGATTTTCGAATAGTCCGGCGAATAGCGCGGCGTTAGCGCGGTCGCGCTGCCCAAAGTGAGGAACCGGTGGTTCGCCCCGTCGCTGTCCATCACAGCGAGGCGTTTAACCCGATTATCCTTTGGCCCGGTTTCTGCGATATATGCGATACGGCTGTCAAAGAACGGATCTTCGCCGGTCAATCGAGCATAGATGAGATCGGAACATTTGTGCGCCGCGCGCCGCCAATCTGCTGGGCGCACTTCGTACCCTTCGCGGATCAATTCATCCTGAAGCGCGACATCATAAAGGTAGCACCCAACGACAAGTCGGCCATTGGCGTTGGCGTTGACAAATCCATGGACCAGCATCTCTGCACCGCGCCCGCCCCAACTGCTCCATGCAGGGTTGCGGATTTGTTGGAATTGCGGGCTAGGCAAACGATCCGGGCCGGTGGGCTCAAACAAGCCATTGTTGCGCAGATTTGCGGTGATGACCCGCGCGATTTCCCGACCCAATGCGCGCGTGCCATCGGCGTTGGCCGGTGTGGGCGCGTCACGATTTGTGGCAAATGCGGGGATCGCAATGCCCAAATCATCCCAGTTGTTTTCCGCCGTGACTGTGCCGCGCAATGGCCCATCATCGTCGTCGCCGTCGATGGCGATATCAGCGACGGCGCCGCCTTCGCCCAAAGGCTGATCCAGATCCGAAGTCCCCGCATCTTGTGCGAATGCGGGCGAAGCAATCAGCCCCACCCATGCAACCAGCGCGGTTAACAGCGTTGTCGTCTTCATATTCAAAGCCTTATGTCGAATTGCCATTCGAGATCGTCCCAGCGACTATAGAACTGCTCTGGCAAGTTAAAAGGGACAGCACTTCGAACCGCGCGAATTGCACGTTCACAATGCAGGCCAACTTGGGGTCTGTTGGATGCGGTGATGCTGTTGTTTTGGGTGCGACATGTCGGGGTGCCGCGCAACGTTCCATCTTGGTTTAGGCGCCATGAGACGGTCGAAACCAGCTTATCCGCGTCGACCCCAGTGGGCGGATTCCAATTCGGTCGCAATTGACGCGTGATCGCCGATGCCAAAGCCGCGCGCTCCCTACGCCCAAATGTCGCCGCGGGTGGGCGGGTTTCATCGGTGTTGGTCGAATTGCCTGATCCACCCAAGAAATTGTCACCGATCCTGCTGCCGCCGGTGTTGCGCGGCGCGGGCGTGGTTTCCCGTGGACGATCGGGCCGTGTGCGTGGTCGCGGCGGAGAGGTGTTTGTCGGGCGGGTTTGGGGCCGCGTTTGCGGCGTGGGGGCCGGCCGCGTTTGCGGCACCGGCGCGGGTCTGGGCGCGGTTTCCACCGGCTCAACCTGAGCGGGCTCTTCGGGTGGGGCCGGTTCCTCGGACAAGGTAGGCGCAATTGCCGCGCGACTTTCGGCCACCGGTTCTGGTGCGGTGGCCTCAAGGCTGACTTCGGTCGCAAGACTAACCGTCATACGGTCGGGAGTGATGTCTTTGGGTGGGAACAGGGCGAATTGCATCGCCAAAACGACCACCAACGCCACGTGCAGAACAATTGCGGCAATCAAGCCGATCCGTTCTTCAAAGCGAAAAGCTGTCTCTCCCATCACGCGTCCTCGCTATGGCGCGGTAACTGAACCGTCGGTGACCAAAGCGATCGAGGTGAAGCCAGCGCGGCCCAATTCCCCCATCACCGCCATCACCCGGCCGTAATCAAGGCTCCTGTCGCCGCGAAGGACGATGTTGGGCAAACGCCCATCGCCGCCGCGATTCAACGCCGCCAACGCATCGGGCAATGCACCAGTGGGAACCGGCTCATTTTCAATGAAAATACGCCCTTGATTGTCGACGCTTATGGTCACTTGATTGGGTGTTTCTTCGACTGCATTGGCCCGGCTTTCGGGCAATTCGATTGGTACACCCACGGCAGGCAACGTGACCGTCACCATAAAGATGATCAACAAGACCAGCATGACATCAACCAACGGAGTGACGTTGATTTCGGCCATTGCCGCGCGGCGATTGCGGCGGCCCCCTCTGCGGGTGTTGCTAAGCGACGCTCCCATTTAAACGCGATCCAATTCGCGGCTCAAACCGGCGTGAACCTTATCGGCAAAACGCTGCAACTTGGCCTCATACTGGTTCACGGTGTCGCTGAAACGGTTGTAGGCGATGACCGCGGGAATGGCCGCGAACAGGCCAATCGCTGTCGCGAACAATGCCTCTGCGATGCCTGGCGCCACCACCGCAAGCGACGCGCTTTGTTGCGCACCGATTTGGAAAAAGCTGTTCATGATGCCCCAGACGGTGCCGAACAATCCCACAAAAGGCGCGACAGATCCCGTGGTTGCCAGAAAATTCAACCGTCCGGCCAATTCATCGGCCTCATGCGCGATTTGGCTTTCCATCGCCGCGCCGATCCGTTGCCGCGTCGCATCGCGATCAACGGGAGTGTTTTTGGTGGAGCGTTTCCATTCATCCAAGCCCGCGCCCGCAACCCGTGCCGATGGCACTTGGCTGCGCATTTTCTTGCTCAAGGCCGCTTCGCGATCGCGCGTTTCCCAAAAATCTGCCTCATACCGGCGCGAACTTTTGTTGAGCCCACCCGATTTGAGCCAGAACGACACAATGATGGTCCATGTCCAAACGCTGGCCAAAACCAACCCAACGATCACCGCTTTGACAACGATGTCGGAGTCCAGAAACAATTCAATCGGGTCCAACCGTGTTGGGCCGTTGGCAATCGCCGCCGCGTTTGCCGCAATTGGGCCGCTCACAGCCGCATTCAAAAATGCAAAAGGCACTCTTACACTTCCTCTCTGGTCATAAATTCATCAAAGGCGGCGCGCCATTCGGCCGGTTGCCTGCGCGGGCGCCCTTCGAGAGTAATAAAGCCAACCCGCAGGCTCGCCTCGCACAACACATCGTCACCACGTCGCGCGATTTGGTGCATGCGACAACTGGCCGCGCCCAACGCGGTGCACGTGGTTTCGATCACCACATCATCGTCCAACTTTGCTGGGCGCAGATATTTCAGATTGATCTCTGACACGGCATAGGCCCCGCCTTTGTCACGGTCAGGGTCGTCGCCGTTTTCGGGCGCAACGCCGCCGGCTTCAATCGCGGCGCGTTGATCGATTTTCAGCATGCGCAACAAATCCGAACGCGCGCGTTCGAACCACCGGAGGTAGTTGGCGTGGTATGTGATGCCAGATAGATCGGTGTCCTCATAATAGACCCGCACGGCGTATAAATGCCGCGGTCCATCAAAAACACCGCCGGGAGGAGTGGGTTTAACCATACAATATCGACCTAGCGCAGAGTGGATTCGCTGAAAAGCGATGGTTTGGCTTTCGCTGCATGAACGGCGGTGAAACGAATCTGGCGTGCGACCAGACCCTTTTACCCGCGTTTGGCAAATTCTGGAGCGATCATCGGCCCCAACTTTTGCCCGCCAAAAATATGGACGTGCAAATGCGGCACTTCTTGATGCCCATTTCGGCCGATATTCGCCATCAAACGATATCCCGGTTCCACCAAGCCTTTTTCCCGCGCGACGATCCCCACCGCGCGAACAAAGCCGGCAATCTCATCCGCACTTGCAGTGGCGCTGAAATCGTCCCAGCTGACATAGCGCCCTTTCGGGATCACCAATGTGTGGGTCTCGGCCTGAGGGTTGATGTCTTCAAAAGCATAGGCCCATTCATCATCATAGACCGTCTTGGATGGAATTTCTCCGCGCAGGATTTTGGCAAAGATGTTGTTGTCATCATAAGGCAGCGTTGGATCGATGGGCATGTATTCGCTCCTTTAGTCGGGTGTGCGGCTGGCTTTTTCGTCGAGACCCGATAGCCCTTCGCGCCGGTCCAATTCGGCCAAGACATCATCGAATGCGACGCCTTTGGCTTGCAGCAAGACCATAAGATGGAACAGCAGATCCGCGCTTTCGCCAATCAACGCATCGGAATCTTGCGACACGGCGGCAATGACAGTTTCGGTCGCTTCTTCGCCGACCTTTTGCGCCATCTTTGATACGCCCTTTGCGTTCAATTTGGCGACATAGCTGGTGTCGGGTGAAGCTTTGCTGCGTTGCGCAATGGTCTGTTCGAGGCGTTCTAACGTGGTCATAAATTTATCCTTACACGCCGGGCGCAAGCAATCCAGCGATCCGCGTCTTAAACGCCGCGCGCGGGCAGACCCGCCGATCTGAGTGCGGCGTGCGCTTCTGAGATCGAATGGGTGCCAAAATGGAATATGGACGCGGCCAAAACCGCGCTGGCATGGCCATCACGGACCCCTTCGACCAAGTGGTCCAGCGTGCCAACACCGCCGCTCGCGACAACCGGAACGGCGACCGCATCGGCAATCGCGCGGGTCAATTCCAGATCGTAACCCGCCTGTGTTCCGTCGCCATCCATGGATGTTACTAGCAATTCGCCCGCGCCCAATTCCGCAACCTTGATCGCGTATTCCAACGCGTCAATCCCTGTGGGTTTGCGGCCACCATGGGTGAATATTTCCCATTTCCCATCGGTCACTTTGCGCGCATCGACGCTGGCGACGACGCATTGGCTGCCAAACCTCTTTGCGATTTCCGCCACCAATTCGGGACGCGCAACAGCGGCAGAATTGATCGCGACCTTGTCTGCGCCGGCCAGCAACAGCGCGCGCGCATCATCGACACTGCGCACCCCGCCTCCGACCGTCATCGGCATAAAGCACACTTCGGCGGTGCGTTTAACGATATCGAGCAGTGTTCCGCGCCCTTCGTGGCTGGCGGAAATGTCGAGGAAGCACAGTTCATCGGCACCCGCAGCATCATAGGCGCGCGCCTGTTCCACCGGGTCGCCTGCGTCTTTGAGGTCCACAAAATTGACCCCCTTCACCACCCGGCCATCGGCCACATCAAGGCATGGGATAACGCGGACGCGCACGGTCATACCGCTTGTCCCACATCGACCAAGACACAAGTCGCCTCGCCATTCGGGCAAACCGGCACCGCTTCTTCGACGGGTACTCTGCCCTGAAGCCACAACAGAGCGAATGCCATGTTGAGATACAGCACAATCGCCATCCAATATTTGTCGGGCGTGTCTTCTTTGGTCAGGCGATGGCGACCCAGCGCCGTTTTGCCCCGGCGCCAATCGACCACGACCCATGCGACCATCACAAATGCCGCGATCAACGCAATGTTGGCGATGGTCACGATCGTTGACCCATGGCAATCGCCGCAGCCAAATCCAGCTTACCTTCGTACAAAGCGCGTCCGGTGATCACCCCTTCGATCCCCTCATGCGCATGGATCGACAGGACGTGGATATCATCCAGCCCCTTGACCCCGCCGCTGGCGATGACGGGAATGTCGACCCGCTGCGCCAATTCCACGGTCGCGTCGATGTTCACGCCTTTCAACAATCCATCGCGCCCAATATCGGTGAACAACAGCGAGGCGACGCCCGCATCTTCGAACCGTCGGGCCAAATCGTGCACGGGGACATTGGACACTTCGGCCCACCCTTCGGTGGCGACCATGCCATCCTTTGCATCCACCGCGACCACGATGCCGCCTTCCCATTCGCGCGCCATTTCTTTGACGAATTCGGGATCTTTCAACGCCGCCGACCCCATGACCACGCGCGCAACGCCGAGGTTGAACCACCCTTCAACGGTTGCCGCATCGCGGATACCGCCGCCCAATTGCACATAGCCGGGGAACTGTTCGATGATCGCTTCGACCGCTTCGCGATTTTCGGTGCGTCCGGCAAAACTCCCATCAAGATCCACAACATGCAGATGTTCCGCCCCGGATTCGGCGAACATCATCGCTTGGGCCGCGGGATCATCGCCGTAGACGGTGGCGCGCTCCATATCCCCTTCGGAAAGGCGCACAACTTCGCCAGCTTTAAGATCAATGGCCGGAAAAACGATCATGAAACGAACTCGCAAAAGGAAGGCAAAGCAGGCGTGCCACAGGGATAAAACATCATGGCTTCCACTCCAAAAAACGGCTCAGCGTGGCAAGGCCATAGGCTTGGCTTTTTTCAGGGTGATATTGGACGCCCAAAATATTGTCACAGGCGACCGCTGCGACCAACCCTTCGCCGTGATCGGTCATGGCCGCGATGTCCGACGGGTTTTGCGCAACGAAATGATAGGAATGGAGGAAATACGCCTCCCCCCCATCGATCACATCGTGATCTTTTGCATGGGGCAATGCCGCCACATCGTTCCACCCCATATGCGGCACTTTAATTGCGGGATCTTTTGGTTCGATCAATCGCACTTCGCCGGAAATCCATCCCAAACCCGGAGTAACACCATGCTCCAATCCCGCATCGGCCAACAATTGCATGCCGACACAAATGCCCAAGAACGGCGCGCCGCCGACGCGGACGCGTTCTGTCATCGCCTCCACCATGTTTGGAATGGCGCGCAAACCCTCTGCGCACGCTTTGAACGAGCCCACCCCGGGCAACACAATCCGGTCAGCCGCGCGCACCACATTGGGATCGGCGGTGACGATAACGTGCGCGCCCACCGCTTTCAAAGCATTGTGAACCGAATGCAGATTGCCCGCGCCGTAATCAATTAAGGCTACAGTGTCGGCGGTGTCAGCCACTCAGCGCCTCTAAGCCGGGCCCAATGAAACGCGGTGTCCATTCGGTGATGGTGATGGTTGCGACATTGCCCACAAGGAACGGATCGGTTGCGGTTACGGCTTCTGCTTCGGCGCGATCGGTCGCGCGAATAAAGATTGTGCCGCTATCGCGCGGATTGTTTGGGCCCCATGCGAGGAAATGGCCGTTTTCATGGCCGGCCTTTAACCAAGCGAGATGATCTGCCAGCAAGACATCAACTTGTTCAATCGGAACCGTGTAGGTCAACGTCGCGATAAACACACTATCCACCCAATTGCCCCTTTGTGCTTGGCACTGCGTCGCCTTTGCGGGGGTCGCGTTCAACCGCGATCCGCATTGCGCGGGCAAAGCCTTTGTAAATGCTTTCACAGATGTGATGATTGTTGCTGCCGTAGAGCAATTCAATATGCAGCGTTAGTCCCGCGGTCTGCGCGACCGAATGGAACCAATGTTCGATCAATTCCGTGTCCCACTCGCCCAGCTTTTCTTGCGTGAAACCCGCTTTCCAAACCACAAAAGGCCGCCCGGAAATATCAAGGGCAACGCGCGACAAGGTTTCATCCATCGGGGAATAGGCGCTGCCATATCGGCCAATGCCACCTTTGTCGCCCAACGCATCCGACAATGCCTGACCCAACGCGATCGCAGAATCCTCGGTCGTGTGGTGTTGGTCCACATGCAGGTCGCCCGTCACCTGCATCGTGACATCGATCAAGGAGTGTTTGGAAAACTGTTCCACCATGTGATCGAGAAAGCCGATGCCGGTGGAAACATCATAGGCACCGGTTCCATCCAGATTGACGGAAATGGCGATGCTTGTCTCGGCGGTTTTGCGCGTCACAGAGCCAGTGCGGGTCGAGGAGTTTGGCGTGTTGCTCATGGAACCCGGCTATAGCTGCGCAAAGACGCCGTGCAAGCGGGTGATTGCGATAAAACGCGCCGATAAACCATCAAAAGTGCGCACGAAACGCTTGACCCGCGCGACGCACACGGTCACGATTCACAGCATAATGACCGATGATACCCCCGATAGCCTGATCCCGTATGATGAGATCGTCCAAGAAGCCCTGCGCGCCGTTGTCGGCCGTGTGTTGGGCGAAATTGAACGCGGGGGCAGCGAATTGCCCGGCACGCATCATTTTTACATCACCTTCAAAACCCACGCACAAGGCGTATCGATCCCATCTCATTTGAAGGAACGATTCCCCGATGAAATGACCATTGTTCTGCAGAACAAATTTTGGGAATTAGAAGTGCGCGATGATGGGTTTTCGGTTGGGCTGACGTTCAATCAAATTCCGGCCAAATTGGAAATTCCTTACGCCGCGATCACGGCTTTCGTGGATCCGGCGGTTGATTTCGGCCTTCAATTTCAAGCTTCGGCGACCGAAATGGCGCCCGAAGAGCATGACGATGCCGAAAATGACGGTGTCGGGTTGAGCGTTTCCGCCGACGGCGAAGACAGCGACACAAGCACGACAAGCGACAGCGACGAAGAGGACGGCTCCAACGTTGTCACTGTTGATTTCGGCCGCAAGAAGTAAGCGTTGCGCCGATTATGGCAAAAAGCGGATCATCAACGGATGATAAAGGGACGGCCAAAACCGCTGCCCGCAAAGTCCCACTGCCCAGCCCCGATGCCGGCACAAACCTATTGATCGCCGATATTGTGGTGCGCGGGGCATCGACCCTGTTTCGCAATGCAGTAGAAAAACGCGTGGCGAAAGCCAGCGTTGACGAAGACAGCGACGCACAAGACCTTTTGGATGGGCGCGCCGTTATCACGACATTGGGGCTTTATGGAGCCAGCAAATTGGCGACCCGGTCGGTCCCCGGTTTGTTGATGGTTAGCGGGGGTTTGCTGGCCAAAACCCTTTATGATCGCGGCAAAGCCCGCCAACGCCGTTTGGCGAAAGAGGCATCGCCGCCGGCGGGATCGCCAAACGACGCCGAATAGAACCACGCCTACAATACCGGCGCATTGGGTGCAGCTGCCCCTTGATTTTTAGCGGCATTTTGCGGCATCGGGGCCTATGGGCGAACCAACATCAATTCCATCGGATCAGCTGCATCGGCGCGGCTTGCTGTTTATTCTCTCGTCCCCTTCGGGCGCGGGCAAGACGACTTTATCGCGGATGCTCTTGAAACAGGATGACGACATAAAGCTTTCTGTGTCTGTCACCACACGCCCGCCGCGTCCGGGAGAGGTGGATGGTGTCCATTACCATTTTGTATCTGATGAAAAATTCGACGCCATGGTCGAAGAAGATGACTTTTACGAATGGGCGCATGTATTCGATTACCGATACGGTACGCCAAAAGGGTTGATCCGGACCGGCCTCAAAGACGGGCAGGATTTCTTGTTCGACATTGATTGGCAGGGGACCCAGCAACTCTACCAAAAAGACCAACAAGACGTCGTCAGCGTCTTCATCCTTCCCCCCAGCCTGGATGAGTTGCGCCACCGATTGGAATCGCGCGCGCAGGACAGCGACGACGTGATCGATGGCCGGATGGAACGCGCCCGCGCGGAAATCAGCCACTGGGCCGAATACGATTATGTCGTGATCAATGACGACGTAAACGAATGTTTTGATCGTGTTCGCGAAGTGTTGGACGCGGAACGCATGCGCCGCACACGACAAACCGGGTTGATCCCATTTGTGCGAGAATTGATGGGCAACTGATCTTTGCCGCATGAACTGATCATCGGGACATTAATTGGTGGCGCCCTTATGGGGACGGTGTTCTTCGCTGGCGCGTATTATTCCCTAAAAACTCGGCCAAACCGCGCAATATTCGCTGGGGCGTTGTCCTTGCTGGGATCGATCGGCTTCATAGTGTTCAAGGCTGGCGGTCCTATACCCGGTGATGCACTTGGCCAGTTTGCATCGATGGCCACGGGCGCGACATTCGCAATAGCGTTTTGGAGCTGGCGGACACTGGAAAGCGACAAACGCGATGGCCAGGCGGCCAATGGCGTCAATACAGACGCATTGGAAGATGACGCGCCCAACCTTTAGCGCCTGCGACAATGCCCGGCTCACCAAAACAGACCGTTGAATAAAAAGGCCCGCCGGATCGCTCCGGCGGGCCTTTTTAGTTTCCGTTGCGAACCCGCTTAGCCAGCTGGATCGTTGAAGACGCTGGGCAGAGATGCGTTCACCACGCCGCCATCCACGGTTAGTGTTTCACCAACCACGTAATCTCCGGCACGGCTGCACAGATAAATCGCCGCCGCCGCCATATCTTCGGCGGTTCCGATCCGTTTCGACGGGATCATTGCGGCGCTTGCGTCGGGCGCGGATTTCGCTGCTTTGTTCATCTCACTTGGGAAAGCACCCGGCGCGATTGAAGTCACGATGATGTTGTCTTGAATCAAACGCGCGGCCATCCGGCGGGTCAATTGAATGACGCCCGCTTTGGATGCTTGATAGGCGTAGGTTTCCCATGGGTTGATGCGTTGGCCATCAATCGAAGACACATGGATCACCTTTGCCGGGTGATCGCCCGCGCCACCCGCGACCAACAAATCATGCAGTTTCTGTGTCAGGAAGAACGGTGTTTTGACGTTCAAGTCCATCGTCCGATGCCAACCCGCCTCGTTGAATTCGAGGTAAGGTTGACCCCACGCCGCGCCAGCATTGTTGATCAAAATGTCGAGCTTCTCTTCGCGCTTCGCCATTTCTTCGGCCAATGCGACCATGCCATCCATTTGCGACAAGTCGGCCGGGATGCCAAAGACTTTGTCTTCGCCAAATTCGGCGATCGTTTCCTGCATTTGTTCAACTTTGCGCGCCGAAATATACACGCGCGCGCAACCCGCGGCGAGCAATCCTTCAACGAACATTTTGCCAATGCCGCGCGACCCGCCAGTGACAAGCGCGACGCGCCCTTCGAGGCTAAAGAGTGAAGTGATATCCATGTGTCGTGTCCTTAATAGCCGCTGAGTTCAGCGACGCGGTTGGCGTGGAAATAGGCATCGCCCAAGAATTCCTGAAGCGCTCGATCGCGTTTCATATAAAGGCCGATGTCGTATTCGTCGGTCATCCCGATGCCGCCGTGCATTTGCACGCCTTCTTTGACAGACAAGCCGGCGGTTTTGGCAACTTTGGCTTTGGCCACGCTGCTCATCAATTCGGCCTGTTCACTGCCCGCGTCGAGCAATTGTTGAGCCTTAATCACGACCGCACGGGCCACTTCGACTTCTGAATACAGGTGGCTTGCCCGATGTTGCAGAGCCTGAAACTCACCGATCAATTGGCCAAATTGTTTGCGTTGTTTCAGGTAATCGATGGTCATATCCATCGCCCCGCGCGCAACGCCAACACCCTCGGCTGCGGCGCCAATGCGGCCAGCGGTCAACATTGCGTTGAGCACTGCGCGTCCGCCATCCAGTTCGCCAATCACCGCATCGCCATCGATTTCCACGCCGTCAAATTTGGTGTGGGTCGCCATGGAACTGTCAACCAAGCGCACTGAATCGTGGCTCATATTGGCGGCGTCTTTAGGGACCGCGAACAATGTGATGCCGTCATCGTCTTCATCAGAACCGCTGGTGCGGGCGGCGACCACCAACATATCCGCGCTAGCGCCTTGGATCACGAAGCTCTTCGAACCAGTGAGTTTAAACCCATTGCCCGATTTTTCCGCCTTAGTGGCGATCCGACCCGGCCGATGCTTCGCCGTTTCATCAACCGCCACGGCAAACACGCTGTCACCCGCAACAAGGCCGGGCAGATAGCGGCCTTTAAGGTCAGCCGATCCGTGTTTGAGTGCGGTCGCGGCCAAAACGGACGAGGTCAGAAATGGCGAAGGCGTAAGATTGCGGCCGATTTCTTCGAGCACGATGCCCGCTTCGACATGGCCCATACCCAATCCGCCGTCGTCTTCGTCCAGCAACATGCCGGTAAAGCCCATTTCGGCCATTTGTTTCCACAAAGCATGGCCAAATCCATCCGGGCAATCGCGGTCACGCCAATGGCGCAGTTGTTTCGCAATGTTGCCTTCGTCGGCCATAAAACCGCTTGCGGTGTCGGCGAGCATCGCCTGATCTTCGTCATGATATAGGGGCATGAATTGTCCCGTCCTCTCTTAGGAAATGTGTCGTTCGAACCGCGCGCGTTGTTTCGCGCGCGGTCCGTGCAATGCGATCGGTGCGATTAGCCGCCCGGCAGTTCAAGAATGCGTTTGGAAATCACGTTCAACATGACTTCCGATGTGCCGCCTTCAATTGAATTTGCCTTGGTCCGCAACCAGCCGCGCGATGGCTTACCACCGCCGGTGTCTTCGCTGTCCCATTCCAGGCTGCGCGAACCGCCTACCGACATCATCAATTCGTGGCGGCGCTTGTTCAGCTCTGTACCGACATACTTCATCATGTTCGGTTGCGCCGGGTGACCTTTGCCGGACTTCATTTCGTCCATGAATTTCTCGCCCATCGCGGTGAAGGCAAGCGCATCGACATCAAACATCGCCAATTCGGCGCGCAATGCGGGATCAAGATCATCACCCGTTTTGGCCGAGTGGCGCTTCATCGCAGTGCCGATCGCGGCGGTGCGTTCGCCCCCACCCAGACCGGAAATCATTTCGCGTTCGTGGCCGAGTAGATATTTCGCAACATCCCATCCGCGGCCCACTTCGCCCACAAAGCCGGGGCAATCATCACCGTAGGATTTTGGCACGGTCACATCGTCAAAGAATGTCTCACAGAACGGGCTGTTGCCGCTGATCAACAAGATCGGTTTGGTCGTGACACCGCCGCCATGCATGTCGAACAGCATAAAGGTGATGCCCTTATACTTGTTGTCTTTATCCGTGCGCACGAGGCAGAAAATCCAATCGGCTTCATCGGCGTAAGACGTCCAGATCTTCTGACCGTTGACTGTCCAATGGTCGCCTTTGTCCTCACCAAAAGTCTGCATCGAGACGAGGTCAGACCCGCTGCCGGGCTCTGAGTATCCCTGGCACCAGCGAATTTCGCCGCGCGCGATCTCATTGAGAAAACGCTGTTTTTGACCTTCTGTGCCGAATTGCAGCAACGCAGGGCCAAGCATCCAGATGCCAAAGCTCGACAATGGCGGGCGGGCACCGATTGCGGCCATTTCCTGACGTAGGACCTTCGCTTCGGGTGCGCTCAAGCCGGCGCCACCATACGCCTTTGGCCAAGCAGGAACAGTGTATCCTTTGTCGCGGCAGACTTCGAACCATGCCTTTTGCGCGTCGTTTTTAAACGTCGCGTTGCGTCCGCCCCAATAAACGTCTTCGTCGTCACGAACAGGCTCACGCATCTCTGCGGGGCAGTTCGCTTCGAGCCAGCTTCGGGTTTCGCTGCGGAAGTTTTCCAGATCGGACATAGTGCCGGTACCTCTCAATTTATTATCCCATATTGACGCTTACGTTATCGTAATTTGCATGGCCGCCGCAAGCACATCTCGCGCCGACAAGCATGCCGTAGCGTCAATACAATTGGTTTGACGGTTTGCGTTGACGGCGCGCGGTTCGCGTATACGTTCGCGCGCAAGATTAAGGGCATAGGTTTGGGAGAACCAGCATGATCAGATTCGCCGGTACAATCGCTCAGTTTGAGGCGTTACCCCGCCTTAGTCAGCGTGCGACACCATGAGTTTGATCCAAGGCAAGCTGCCCCTCCGGCTCAAATTGATCCATGGATTTGGTGCGGTTGCATTCGGTGTGAAAGACACCGGTTTTTCGTTCTTCCTGTTGTTTTTCTACAGCCAAGTTCTGGGCATGGATGCCGGCCTCGTCAGCGTGGCCTTGTTGTTGGCGTTGTTGGTGGATGCGGTGGTTGATCCGATCATCGGCAATTTGTCTGATCGTACATATTCGCGCTGGGGACGGCGCCTGCCATGGCTTTACGCAGCGCCCATTCCGCTGGCTTTTGCATGGGTGTTGTTGTGGTCACCTCCCGGCGGTGAAGCCCCCACCTTTATGGGTCTGCTGGGCATCTGCATAGCGGTGCGGTTGTTGTTGTCGGCATGCGAAGTCCCATCGATATCGCTGCTGCCGGAAATCACATCGGATTATGTCGAACGCACCACTTTGTTTCGGTTCCGGTATCTGTCCGGTTGGTTGGGCGGCATTTTGATGATGATTATCGCCTACGGCTTTTTATTCTCGGGCGATGGCGGTTTGTTGGAACAAGACGGTTACGTCACGTTCGGGATTGTCGGGTCAGTCCTTATGGTGATTTCGGTCATGGGATCCGCGCTGGGACAACACAAATTGGTCGCGCATTTGCCTGCGCACAAACCGACGCCGTTTTCATTGAAGGCATGCTTCGCCGAAATCTTCGAAGCATTCAGCGAGCGGGCATTCCTGTTTTTCGCAGCCGGCGGCTTGGCCGCATATATCAGCCAAGGGTTGAACTTCTCGCTGTCCAATTACCTCAACGTATACGTTTGGCGCTTGGATGCGACCAGTCTACCCGGCCTTCCCGAAAGCGTGACGGGCCTTAGCATTTATCCGCTTATCCTGTTTCTGTCGGTGTTGTTGATGTTCAACATTGTTGGCCCGATGCACGAAAAATTCGGCAAGCCAAAAAGCGCCGCGATCGGCGCAATCGGCAGCACGGTATTGACCTTGATCCCTTATGGCGCGTTGTTGCTGGGGCTTTGGCCAGAATTGGGATCGCTCTCCTCGCTTATCTTGGTGTTTACCTTCCTCACCGTCGGCAACGCATTGGGTGTGGTGGTGATGGTGTCGGCGTCTTCGATGATCGCTGAAATCGTTGAGGCATATTTGGAGCGGACCGGGATGCGCGCAGAGGGCGCATTCTATTCTGGCAATTGGTTGGTGCAAAAATGCGCAACCGGTTTTGGCATCTTCTTGAGCGGCCAATTCCTCGCATTTTCCGCGCTGACATCCGATGTCACACCGGACAATGCGGCGCCCGCTGTGATCGACTCATTGATCATCTTGTATGTCGCAACGACCGTTGTGTTGATGATGATTGCCGCGTTCTGGTTGGGCCGTTTCCCGATCAGCCGCGAAGACCACGAAGCCCGCATCGCTGCGCTCAGCGAACAAATAGACTGAAACAAAATGAGAGCTTGGCGCGGCGGTATGGCTCTGCCACGGTCGCTTTCAACAGATTCGATTTCAATTAAGGACTAGAGAGGAACACCCCTATGGATTTCCAACCGACAGAACGTCAGGCCTATTGGCGCGACCGCGTGCGCGACTTTATCGAAACGCATGTTCGCCCCAATATGGACGTCTACAAAGAACAAGACGCCGCCGGCGATCGCTGGAAAGTCATCCAGATCATCGAAGACAAAAAGAAGTTGGCCAAAGAAGCCGGCATCTGGAACCTCTTCATGCCGCCCCGCAATGACGGCCACCATCACGTCGAAGAAACGTTTGAATTTGAAGGCCCTGGCCTGACCAACCTCGAATACGCTTTGTGCGCCGAAGAAATGGGCCGCATCGGTTGGGCATCGGAAGTGTTCAACTGTTCCGCGCCGGACACCGGCAACATGGAAGTGTTCCACCGCTACGGCACAATCGAACAAAAGGAACAGTGGCTTCGCCCGATCATGAACGGCGAAATCCGTTCGGCGTTCCTTATGACAGAGCCGTTCACCGCTTCGTCTGATGCCACCAACATCGAAACGCGGATGGAACGCGATGGCGATGAATATGTGATCAATGGCCGCAAATGGTGGTCATCGGGTCTGGGTGATCCGCGTTGTAAAGTGTCCATCGTTATGGGCAAAACCGACTTTTCCGCCGGTCGCCATGCGCAACAATCTATGTTGTTGATGCCAAACGATGCGCCGGGCGTGAACATCATTCGCCACCTGCCGGTGTTTGGATATGACGATGCGCCGCACGGCCACATGGAAGTGGAAATGAAGGACGTTCGCGTCCCTGTGACCAACATGCTTCTTGGTGAAGGTCGCGGGTTTGAGATCGCCCAAGGGCGCCTCGGCCCTGGCCGCATTCACCACTGCATGCGCACCATCGGCGTCGCCGAAGAGGCGTTGGCAAAAATGTGCAAACGCCTTCAAGAACGCGAAGCTTTTGGCAAACCGATCTACAAGCATTCGGTTTGGGAAGAGCGCGTTGCGCGGGCCCGCATTGATATCGACATGACACGTCTGCTCTGCCTGAAAGCGGCCGACATGATGGACAAAGTCGGCAACAAATCGGCCAAGCAAGAAATCGCGATGATCAAAGTTCAGGCGCCGAACATGGCTCTGAAAATCATCGACGACGCGATCCAAGCCCATGGCGGCGGCGGCGTGTCGAACGATTACGGTTTGGCCAATGCCTATGCGCATCAACGCACATTGCGTTTGGCAGATGGTCCGGACGAAGTGCACGCGCGCTCAATCGCTCGGATGGAATTTGGCAAGCATGTTCCAGAAGAAGGCCCAACGGCAAACGCTCTGCGCAAAGGTGGCAACGCCGCCAATGATGCAGGCGGCTTCAGCTCAGGCGACATGGGTGCAACCCGTTAATTCGGGCCCCATTTTCTGAACTAAAGCGAGAGGACAATATGGCAAAAGCAGCAATTCTGGAAACACCAGGTCAAGGTTTGACGATCGGCGACATCGAAGTCGCCGATCCCATGCCACACGAAGTATTGATCGACACGAAGGCTTGCGGCCTTTGCCATTCCGATTTGCACTTTATCGATGGTCACTACCCGCATGCATTGCCCGCAATTCCCGGGCATGAGGCGGCCGGCATTGTGCGGGCCGTTGGCAGCGAAGTGACCACGGTAAAGCCCGGCGATCACGTCGTCTCCTGCCTCAGCGCGTTTTGCGGCACTTGCGAATTTTGCGTAACAGGCCGGATGGCTCTTTGCCTTGGCGGGGCGACCCGCCGCGGCAAAGGGGACGCGCCGCGCATCACGCGCAGTGATGGTGCGCCGGTGGCGCAAATGCTCAACCTTTCCGCTTTGTCTGAACAGATGTTGATCCACGAAAATGCGTGCGTTTCGATTGATAAAGACATGCCGCTTGACCGCGCCGCTGTGATCGGTTGCGCGGTGACAACCGGCGCCGGAACGATCTTTAACGCGTGCAATGTGACACCGGGCGAAACCGTCTTGGTCGTCGGGTGCGGCGGTGTTGGTCTCGCGACCATCAACGCAGCCAAAATTGCGGGCGCAGGAAAGGTGATTGCCGCCGATCCTTTGCCGGAAAAACGCGCATTGGCCGAAACATTGGGCGCGACCCATACGGTCGATGCTTTGGCCGATGACGTGGTCAAACAGATCATGGAAATCTCTGGCGGCGGCGTCGATTGGGGAATTGAGGCCGTCGGGCGTCAGGCATCGGCCGATCTCGCCGTTGCCGCGTTGCGGCGCGGGGGCACAGCAGTGATCTTGGGCATGATGCCTTTGGATTGCAAAGTCGGCCTTGGTGCGATGGACCTTTTGGGCGGAAAGAAATTGATGGGCGCGATCATGGGGATGAACCACTTCCCCGTTGACCTACCGCGACTGGTGGATTTCTACATGCGCGGCTTGCTCGACCTCGACACCATTATCGCTGAACGGATCAGCCTTGATGATGTGAATGCGGGCTTTGATAAAATGCGTGAAGGGAGCCACGCGCGCAGCGTGGTTATGTTCGACTGATGAGCATTGATTTTGACAAGGAAATGGTCGGCACAATTGAGGTGCCGGAAGCTGATAAACTTGACCTTGAAAAGTTGACTGCATGGTTCGAAGCCAATGTGGAAGGCTATGAAGGCCCGATCAGCTACACCAAATTCAAGGGCGGCCAATCCAATCCGACCTACAAAATCGAAACACCCGGCGCGAATTATGTTCTGCGCCGCCAACCATTTGGCAAATTGCTGCCATCGGCGCATGCGGTGGATCGCGAATACAAGGCCATGACCGGCCTGCACCCAACCGGATTTCCGGTGCCCAAGACATACGGGCTTTGCGAAGATCCGGAGGTTTTGGGGTCCAAGTTCTTTGTGATGAGCATGGCGGATGGCCGTTCATTGTGGAACGGTGCCCTTCCCGGCTGTTCAGTCGATGAACGCCGCGCGCTTTACAACGCTTTGATCGATACAATGGCGGATATGCACCTTAACGTGCCGGACGACATTGGTCTGGGCGATTATGGCAAGCCGACCGATTATTGCGCGCGCCAAATTTCGCGTTGGACGAAACAATACAAGCTGTCCGAAACCGAGCACATGCCGCAAATGGAGCGGTTGATTGAATGGTTGCCGCAAACCATCCCTTCACAGCATGGATCATCGGTGGTCCACGGCGATTACCGGCTCGATAATGTGATTTTCGCCCATGATGAGGCCCGCGTGATCGCGGTGTTGGATTGGGAATTGTCGACGCTGGGCGATCCTATTGCCGATTTCAGCTATTTGATGCTCAATTGGTTCCAACCTTCGGATGATGGTCGCGCCGGTTTAATGGGTCTTGATCTGGAAACCTTGGGCATTCCCACGGTCGAAGAGGCGGTCGAACGCTATGTCGCGCGCACCGGATACCCTGTTCCGCCCATGGATTGGTATTTTGCCTACAATTTGTTCCGGCTCGCCGGGATTATGCAAGGGATCAAGAAACGCGTCATCGATGGAACCGCATCATCCGCCCATGCCAAAGCGATGAGCGATCGCGTATCACCATTGGTGGCAAGAGCGTATGAATTCGCGCTAGCCGCCGGGATGCCCGCCTAAGCAACGAATGATGCGCGATCGGCGTTTGGGCGCTGGCCTGCATCGCTATCATCGCCCGCGTGGCGGGTTCGGCCTCCTTTTGTGGGCGGAGAACCGCGCGCGGTGCCGATGCCCGACGGTGCCGGGTCTTGCCGGGCCCGGTTCGGCTCGCTAGCAGCACACGCAACGACCCGCGCACGCATCATCAACGCGCGCGCCCCAAATTCATCCGGAGAATGTATGACCGACACCCTAATCACCCAGATCGGAACGGCTTGGGAAAATCGCGCAGAAATCACACCCGGCAGCGATGTGCGCCATGCGGTTAGCGAAGCGTTGGCGATGTTGGACAATGGCGAGGCGCGCGTTGCTTCCCCCGATGGCAATGGCGGATGGGTCGTCAATCAATGGTTGAAAAAGGCGGTTCTGTTGTCGTTCCGCTTAAACGACAACCGCGTCATGGAAGACGCGGCCGGCGGCGATGCGGCCTATGACAAAGTTCCGATCAAGTTTGCCGGATGGGGCGAAAACCGCTTTCGCGATGCAGGGTTCCGCATTGTTCCGGGCGCGGTTGTGCGCCGGGGCAGCTTCATCGGCAAAGGCGCGGTGGTGATGCCCAGTTTCGTCAATATCGGCGCCTATGTTGGCGAAGGGACGATGGTGGACACTTGGGCTACCGTGGGATCATGCGCGCAAATTGGTGCGAATGTGCACATTTCCGGCGGCGCCGGGATCGGCGGCGTACTTGAACCGCTTCAGGCAGAGCCGGTGATCATCGGTGACGGAGCCTTTATCGGCGCGCGCAGCGAAGTCGCAGAAGGCGTCCGCGTCGGCGAAGGCGCAGTCTTGTCCATGGGCGTTTATCTGGGTGCCTCGACCAAAATCATCGACCGGGCTACCGGCGAAATTCACATGGGCGAAGTGCCTCCCTATGCGGTGGTTGTTCCTGGCAGCCTGCCGGGTAAACCTCTGCCCGACGGCACACCAGGCCCATCGCTTTATTGCGCCGTGATCGTTAAAACCGTGGACGCGCAAACGCGCTCAAAAACCGGCATCAACGAATTGTTGCGCGATTGATCATCGGTTTGGCCGACGCGGGTTTAATCCTGCGTCGGCGATGCCGTTTCAATTGGTGGCTGATCACTGACCTGCGCTGCATAGCGTTCCGCTTCGCGTAAGACGCGGATGGCGTTGCGGCTTGCGATCAATTCCATTTCGACTTGGGAATATCCGCGGCGCGACAATTCGGCGAACAATTGCGGGTATCCGCCGACATCCTCAAAACCGACGGGTCCCGTCGGCATCCCATCAAAATCGGCACCAATGCCGATATATTCCACCCCGATCATCGCACGGATATGATCGATGTGATCAGCCATATGGCTGATCATTGTGGCGGGTTCGGGATTGGCGGCATCCCAATCATCCATCGCGGATGCAATCACATCGGGCTGTCCTTGAAACAGCGATTGCTGCCGCGCTTGTTCCGCTTCGCGTTCAGCGAACCAATCCCTGCGCTCTTCATTAAGAAATCCGGGCAATGCCACGACCATGACGATGCCGCCATTGTCCGGCAAACGGGTCAGCACGCTGTCGGGCACATTGCGCGCGTGGCCGTTGATGGCGCGGACGCCCGAATGGCTAAAAATCACAGGTGCACGCGCCGCATCCAACGCATCGTGCATCGCATCCTCACTCACATGGCTTAGATCAACCAACATCCCGATCCGGTTCATTTCGCGGATCACATCCTTGCCAAATGCGCTCAACCCGCCATGTTCGGGGGCATCTGTTGCGCTGTCGGCCCATGGCGTGTTCCGGCTGTGGGTGATGGTCATGTACCGCGCGCCCAAGGCGTACATCTGACGCAGAACGCCTAGACTTGATCCGATCGAATGGCCGCCTTCCATGCCCAACATAGACGCGACACGACCGTCGGCGATCGCGGCTTCGACATCATCGGCGGTTTCGGCGTAGCGCAGCGCTTCAGGATAACGGTCGATCAGGCGTTTCATCACGTCGATCTGCTCCATCGTCATCTGCACCGCTTCGGGTTCAGACAGGCTGACAGGGACATAAACCGACCAATATTGTGCACCGACTTGGCCGGTGGCCAATCGTTCAATATCGGTGTGCATGGCGCGCCCTTGCGGGTGGGTGTCGCCGGTCCCGCTTGTATCGGCGAAGTCGAAATCGTTGATTTGATTGCCAAATCGCGCGCGCAATTGGATCGGCACATCGTTGTGGCCATCGAAAACAGGCGCGATTTGCAACGCCGCTTCTGCCGCTTGAAGCGCAGGATCGACCTCTATTACGGCCTCGACAACCGCCTCTTCGACCACGCTGCCCTCTGCAGGATTCTCGGCAGTTTGAGCGGCCAAGGGAGCCGCAAAAGCGGCGCACAACGCAATCGCAGCACACGTTGATGCCGCGAAACGAACTGGGTCAAAATGACGGCCGGAATTTCCTTCGAGTGGTCCAATGGCGAGTTGCATGTTGGCGAATACTCCCGATAGTGCGCGCAAGAATTGGGCGGATGTGAACATCACAGATAGCGCGCGCATCAGATAATTGAAACGGGCGATACCGCGCCGATTTACAGGAGCACTCTCATGATCAAGCAGCGATTGAAAACAGGGCTTCGATGGGTGTTGGCGGTTTTCTACGCCTTTGCTGGATACATGCACATCGTCGCACCTGCTCCCTTTCTGACCATCATGCCGGATGCGATCCCCTATGCCGAGGCGATCGTCTTTTGGACCGGGATTGCGGAAATTGTCGGCGCGATTGCCTTGGTGCAACCGTTCAACCTGCGGCTCAGACAGGCGGGCGGCATTGGGCTTGCGCTTTATGCGCTGTGTGTGTGGCCGGCCAATATCAACCATTTGATGATGGATTTAGCGCGCGAGGATGGGGGACTGGGCCTTGCCTATCACATCCCGCGCATGATCGCCCAACCGTTCATCATATGGTGGGCTTTATGGGCCGGTGATGTGCGCATCGGGCGACGGGCATAATCCGCGCCGACGCAGCGATCATTGTTCGCAAGAAAAAGGCCGATGGGCAGCGCGCAATGCGATGCTCCACCGGCCTATAATTCTTTAAATCCACCCGTGGGGGCAGATGAAAGATTTAGGTGAGGTGCTTAGAAACAGCAGCCGTCATCTTGAACATTGAGATCTGGTCTTTGCCGATCACAGCGCTAAGCTTGCCGTCTGGGTTGATCTGACGCTTGTCGTTGGCGTCCTGAAGGCTGTGTGCCTTGATGTATTCCCAAACTTTCGAAGTCACTTGAGCGCGAGTCATCGGGCCTTTGCCGATCACTGCTTCCAAATCACCTGACAATTGCACTGGTTTCTGCAGAGCATTGGTTTTTCCGGCCATAATTCTTCTCCCTTAAATGGCGGGTTAGTCGAAATCATCTTCGTCGAATGTCCCGTCATCGGCCTCAATGCCGGTGAACGGGGCGTAAAGCACGTCACAACCTGTAACGAACCCTTTGATCGAAGCGATCAGTTCATCGCGGCTTGCCCCTGGCATCAATGTCAGAGGCAAATCGGTCGCGAATATTTGAAAGACGTAATGGCGTGTTTCACCCACAGGCGGGTCCGGCAAAAGCCATTCCGAATTGCCCGCACCGTTCTTGCCGGCGCGTGGGGGCAGTTCCCCTTCGAGCAATTTGCCGCGTTGTCCCGAAAGCCCCCAAACCAACCAATGGATCGCTGGATCTTTACCAGCGTCGGTTGCGTCTTCGACGATCACAATCAATTCTTGTGATCCCGGGGGCGGCGCGCTCCATTCCAATGGTGGAGCGACGGCGTCTTCTTCTTTTGCAGTGAAGCAGGGGTCGAGCTCATCCCCGGCATCGAACGCCGGACTGGTCAAAGCGAATGAGCCGCGACCGAACGTCTTCGCATCGCCAAGGCTTGCAATCGCAAGACCAGGGTGACGCGCCACAGCGGGCACTTTCTTAGAGAGCCATTCTGGGAAATCAGTCATGATTCTGTTGTTCCATCCCTGCTTAAGTAGGGTGATCACCGGGGCAAAACGAGGGATGGCGACGCGATTTGCCCCGGTTTCTGAGGAAAACCCAAAAAAATAGGTGCAATTACAGCGATCCCGCCCCCGCTCACCGGCGAGAAAGGCGTAAAAACTCGTCAAAGCACGGGCGAAATTGCGGCGAAATGGTTGCCGTTCATCGCATCGCAATGCATGTTCTGGCCATCATCCCCCCAACAGAGCCCGGATTGCCGGGCAATTGGTGGTCGCTATTGCTCGGAGTCGCATCCCTCTTATGAAAATTGAACAGCCCGCTATCGACATTCGGATGGGCCGGATCGGCCGCACCGTATTGAGTGCAACGCTTGCATTGTCTTTGGCGGCATGCGGCGGCGGAGGGGGTTCTTCCAACACGGCAACGGGCGGCGGTGGTTCGCAATCAACGGCGCAATGCGCAATCTCGAATCAAATCGCTTTTGCAGACGATGTGTTGGACGAATGGTACCTGTTCCCCAATTTGTTGGACAACACCGTCAACGCCAACAACTTCACCACAGTCCAAGACTTTCTAAACGCGCGCGTGGCGCCCGCACGCGCGCAATCGCGCGATAAGGGATTCACATTCGCGACATCCATCGCCGAAGAAAACGCGCTGATCAGTTCCGGGTCGAGCGCCGGGTTCGGCATCCGATTGTCTTACGACACCGCCAATGATCGCGTGTTCTTGTTGGAAACGTTTGAAAGCGCGCCCGGATTTGCGGCGGGTATGGATCGAGGGACCGAATTGCTGGCCATCGGCACAGATGCGGGCAATCTACAATCCATCGCTTCATTGATGGCCACGGGCGGCCCACAGGCCGTGATCGACGCGCTTGGCCCATCCAATGCAGGCGTGGCCCGGGTGATCCGGTTTGCCCAAGTGGACGGCACAATCATCGAAGCCAATGTCACGAAGACTGATTTCTCGCTTGACCCAATTTCCGACCGCTATGGCGCCCTGATCATCGATGATGGTGGGAAAAACGTCGGTTACCTTAATTTGCGCACCTTCATCATTTCCGATGCGGCGGATCAATTGCGCGATGCATTCCAATTGTTCAACGCCAACGGTGTGACCGAACTGATCATCGATTTCCGTTACAACGGCGGTGGATTGGTCAGCGTGTCGGAAGTCTTTGGCGACTTGTTGGGACAGGGGCGCGTCGGCCAATTGTGGAGCAGGACGATCCTGCGCGATTCTAAATCATCCGAAAACTCCAACGAATTTTTCGAAAACGAAGCCAACGCGCTTCAAGCGACAAAGATAGCTTTTATCACAACCGGCAACAGCGCATCGGCGAGCGAGTTGGTCATCAATTCAATGCTTCCATATCTTAATGCCGACAGCGTGGCGTTGGTCGGGGCGAACACTTCGGGCAAACCCGTGGGTCAATTTGGCTTTGATTTCGATGCGTGTGATTTGCGCATTCGCGCTGTGACATTCCAAACGGTCAACGCCGATGAACAAGGCGACTATTTCACCGGATTGGCGGGCACCGTTCCCAACACATGCCGGGCGACCGATGACATCTCAAACGCGTTGGGCGATGCGGATGAAGCCTCGGTTTCGACCGCGCTCGATTTCCTTGCCGGGCGCAGTTGCACCGCTATCAGCGGCAAAACCGACGACACGTTGGCCCAGCGCGAGCGTGAACTTCAAGCGATGCGCCCCGAACAACCGAGCGCCGCGCAATTCGAGATACCAGGTCTGTTTTAGGGCGCGTGTTCTAATGGTCGTTTTGCGCATCGCGCAAAGCAATCGCGGCGGCGATCACCGTATCGGATGACGCCGGTTTTGCGATCAAAGGCGCATCCAAAACGCGCACATGCTCTTCGCGTCGATTGAGATCGCCAGAATGCAACAGAAACGGAATGCCCCGCTCCTTTAAAGCGCCCGCAACAGACACGCATGTTTGGCCATCGGCCAACGTCACGTCCAACACCGCCGTATCAATCGCCGTATCGCCATCAATGACCGCAAATGCCTCTTCGCAATTTGTCACGGCGTACACAGCGCATCCGCGATCATTGGCCGCAAATTCCAGATCCATCAGGATCAACGGCTCGTCTTCCAAAAGCAGGATGGAATGGGGGGCGCTCAATCCTTCCTCCTTACGGGAACGGTAATCGTCGCGCTTAGACCGTTTTCGGTCCATTCGCGCGCAATCGAACCGCGCGACGTCTTAAGCAGGCGCTCAACAATGGCGGTCCCTGTGCCCAATTCGATCGCTTCGGGATCGACTTTCGGTCCGCCTGTTTCATCCCATTGTAGGATCAAAGCAGTGTCATCATCATTGACCCCCCAATCCACGGTGACTGCGCCCGTATCGACGCTCCACGCGCCGTGTTTGGTCGCGTTGGCGGACAATTCGTGCAGGACAAGTCCAACGACGGAGATGATCGTGAAAGGCATGCGGATCCCGGCGCCCGCCATCGTCAATCGCGTCGCATCGCGATCATACGGCGATAAGACGGCGCGGATGGCTTCGCCAATGTCGATGCTGCCGCTGGACGCGTCGTCCAATGTGGTTTCATAGGCACGGCCGAGCGCCTGAATGCGTGAGTTGATCTCGGCGGCTTCGTCTTGGATGCCGCGCGATCGACCCGTGACGTTCACGATGCCCGAAATCACCGCGAACATATTCTTCATCCGATGTGAAAGTTCGCGCGCCATATCCTTAGCGTGTTGCTCCTCCGCCCGCGCGGCGCGCACGTCGGACACATCCCATTGACTGCCAAAGAAATAGACCAATTCGCCCGTGTCGCTGTAAATTGGGCCAAGATGCAGCGCGTTCCAAAAAGTCGTGCCGTTCTTGCGATAATTGAGCAGTTCAACAACCACCACGTCTTCGTTCGCGATCGCTTTGCGGATGCGTGCGACAGGTTCGGGATCGGTTTTGGGCCCCTGAAGAAAGCGGCAATTGCGCCCGACCACTTCGCCTTCGGAATATCCGGTCAGCCGCCGGAATGCGCGGTTCGCAAAGACAATGGGGTTATCGGGGGCATGCGGATCAACCAAAGTGATTGCCATGCGCGTTTGGGCCATCGCCTGTTCAAACAGAACGCCGGACGCGCCGGAAAACCGGTCGCTTTCATTGCCAGCACGAAACCGCTCAGGCGCATCATCAAACCGCATCGCGGCTTGATTGGAGCGCGGGCGATCTCTTTCATCGTCGGTGTTCACGTCGTTCACTTTCCCACAGCATCTTCAGCGGCATAATTGGGGGGGCGCCAAAGCTTGCGGTTTGATTTGGATATTGCCGAATAAACGGCGAAGACCACGGTGTGTTCCAACAAACACCCGCACCCATCCATTCTGTGTGACGCATGACGAACCAACCCGTTTGATTATCACGCTTTTATCGGTCCCAAGAATTTCCACCGCCGCGCGCAATAATAGCGCAATATCGTCATTTCATCTCCGTGACGCCGCCGCTTCACATGCCAGGTGGCACGGTTTCAAATGTCGGAATTTCGCCCAGCGGCACCCAATCCTGTTTACTTTTCGTGTAGCAATGGAAGGCCGGCTTCAATTGAGATGTGTCGTCAAACGTTCCGGCTTTGATGAACATCATTCCGGGTGTCTCCAGCCGGGTGAAGACGGGGGATCCACAATTCCCGCAAAACTGGCGTCGCACGATCGCACCGCTGTCGCCTGTGTCTTCGTATGTTTTGACCTCTCCGGTGATATCCAACGCATCTTCGGGCACGCTGACGATAATCGACAGAGCCGTCCCCGCCTGTCTTTGACAATTCTTACAATGGCAAGTGACGCAGATCTGCGGCTCTGCATTCAATGTGTATCGAATTTGCCCGCACAGGCATCCCCCGGTCATCGTCATCTTTGATCTCTCCCCAAAACGATTTGATCTGTCTCGCGATTGACGCGGCGCGATTATCGCGATGCCATCCTAGGTTAGATGCGCGATCCATCATAGGGGTCGCCGCTTTTCCCACGGTGCCGCTTTACGGGTTCTCTTCCCCGGTAAAGGGATCATCGCTGGTGTATCCACACCCATATAAAGTCGCAGCGCTGACGGCGACTGTCGCGGTAAAGGGATAATCCCGATCGCTCATACCGTCGCTGCAATCGCCCGGTGTCAAAGCGACAGAAATCGTTTCGCCGTCCATTGAGCCGCTGAAGCCTAGGCCGTTATTCCCGGCAAAGCGAGTTACAGGAAACCGCGATCCATCGAGATTTTCGGGCGATGTGTAGATAGCAAACAAATCATTCCCTTCGGGCGTGATTTCGATCCCCCAAAAAGGCTCAGTGCCGACTGTATAGATGGTCGCTTGCGAGGCCACGGCATCGAACGGTTCACTATCGCGGCTGATCTCCCCTGTTTCTTGCGCGCATCCAGCAAAGGAGAGGATCGCGAAAAGGGGCAGGACGTTGGCGGCGCAGAAAGGGTTGGTTGCTGTCATGAAATTGCGGATACCACCGCACCCATCGGCGCTGCAAATGCAAAAGGCGGACCCGGTTAAGGGCCCGCCTTTGCTTAGGGTATTCGTCGTCCGTAACGGTTATGGCATCAAGACGGTGTCGATCGCATGGACCAGACCGTTCGACGCCGCCACATCGGTTGCGATCACAGTGGATGTTCCACCGTTTGCGTCGGTCAAGATCACCGCACCTTCAACGATGGTGGCGGTCAATGTGCCGCCGCCAACGGTGGTCACCGTGTAACCCGCATCGCCGGCTTCGGCGATGGCGCCCGTCAGCGTTTCTGCATCAACTGCACCTTCGACAACGTGGTATGTCAAAATAGTACCGAGCGTTTCGGTGTCGTTGGTTGTCAATTCGGTCAAAACCGCTTCGTCGATTTTGCCAAACGCATCGTTGGTGGGCGCGAACACGGTGAACGGACCTTCGCCCGACAATGTTTCGCCAAGACCCGCCGCCGTTACAGCCGCAACCAATGTTGAAAAGCTTACATCGCCGGATGCCACTTCAACGATCGTGCCGGGTGCTTCGGCTTCGGCAAGCGCGCTGCCATCAGCCATCATGGAATCGCCAGCATCGCTTTCGGGGGAGCAGGCGACCATGGCCAATGCCAGTGCCGATGCGAGCGTGAGTTTGAGGGTGTTCATGGGATCGTTCCTTAGATTGTATTGCGTTGAGCGAAGGGCGTTCAAACCCTTCAAGGCGCGGTATCGAGGGTGGCGCCCTTCTCCATATACGAACGGCAAGAGAGATTGGATGTTCCAATTAATCGATAGGGTGCCCACGGCATAGGGCCGTACGACAATAAATGAACCACGCCATCGTTCAAACGGGATGCGTGTTTCGAAATCCCCCGCATGCCAGCCGACCGAATTGGAACCGCTGGCGCATTGTGCGGTTGCACAGATATGGAATTTGAACCCACGCGCGCCGCTGGCCTGAAACGACTTACCCAATTCATCCCATCAGCGGGCGATGCCTATGCGAACACCCGAAATTTCGACGATGGCGTGCCCCAATCGGGCGCGCGTAGCAACGTATCGCAATTGTCCCCATGGCTGCACGCAGGCTTGATCAGCGAAACCGAAGTGATCGAAGCGGTCCTGGCCGAACACTCGCTTGAAACGGCGGACAAATTCATCGCGGAGGTGTTTTGGAGGGTCTATTTCAAAGGGTACTTTGAACAGCGCCCGACTGTTTGGCCGGCCTACATCACCGGGCGTGACGCCGCGATCGCCGCATTGGATGACAATGCAGACATGGCCGCATCCTATACCAGAGCGATAAATGGGCGGACCGGGATCCAGGCGTTCGATCATTGGGCGCGGGAATTGGTTTCGACCGGTTATCTGCACAACCATGCCCGGATGTGGTTCGCCAGCATTTGGATTTTCACTCTGCGTTTGGATTGGCAACTGGGGGCCGATTTCTTTTTACAACATTTGATCGATGGCGATGCAGCGTCAAACACGCTGTCTTGGCGATGGGTCGGGGGTTTGCACACAAAGGGCAAAACATATCTGGCGCGCGCGGATAACATCGCTCGTTTCACGGCGAACCAACCGAGAGGCCCGCTGCGCGCGGACGGCTTGGTTTCCGAAGCGCCCGCATTGGAAGAAGCAGATGAGCATGCGCGCGCCGAGATCGACATGCCTGCGCCGGCATTAGGAGAGGCGTCGACGATGGCGCTCGATGAACCTTACGCTCTCATCTTGCATGATGAGGCGGCTAGCCATTCACCGCTCAATCTGTCCCGCCCGCCCGCTTTGATCGTCGGAGCCGCGCGCCCCGATGCACGCGCCAAAGCGCGGCACGGTATTGGGGCAGCGGTTCGGACCTTTGCCAACGGTTCGGTGAACAATGGTGCGGCCGATGCGGCGGCTGAATACGGTTGCGCCCACCGCATGTGGCAGAGTGGAGAAAGCTTGACCGATATTGTCCGCCAACATGGCATCAATCGCGTGGCGCTGCCTTATATCCCAGTGGGTTGGACACGAGATGCTTTATGGCCGGACATAACCCCATTTGCGGCCAAGGGAGATCTGATCACATTGCTGTCAGAAATTGATCGCGCGACTTGGCCCCTTGCGAAAGCAGGGTTCTTTGGGGTGAAGAAAAAGATCGGAAACGTTCTGACCGATATTGGCGTGCACGGTGGCCAATTCGCGGCCTAGTCCCCTGCGCTCCGTCTCGCCCCGGCCCGCGAGGATGGATCGTCCAAGTCCAATTTGCGAACCATCGTGACCCGGCATTTTTCCGGGCTCAACGTGTCATTGACGATGAGGTCAACATCCAAGCCATCACAGATGCGGCCGGGGCCCGTTCTTTGCAGTGCGATGCTGCGGGCAAAGCGCAAGGCTGGGCACCGCCGCAGCAGTTCAAATTCATATGTGTCAGAGGCGCCCACATCGATTAGGACGCGCGTGTCAATCCGTCGCCCCTCCGCATCTTCGACATTGCGAAATCCGTTCACTTGCCTTGCGAAAAAGCATTGCCGCGTGGGGGTGCTTTGCGTTTGCTCTTGCGATGCGTCTGATGCTTCGATGGGCTGACCGGTTTGTGCCTCAGCCACCGCACATGCGGAAAAGCCAAACGCCATGCCAAGCATCAGCGTTGCTGAGGATGCCCCTTTGAACAAAGCGGCAAAAGGGTGCGAGAATGTGGGGTCAGGTGTGAACATGACCCCAATCTCGCTCCGCTCCCATTAACCGGAGATGTCCACCGCCAATGCGGCTATCACATCACCTTATCGGGACGCGGTTCGTGTTTGTGCTTTTCTTCTTTGCCAAACACGCGTTCCAACCGCTGCGCCATGGTGTTGGCCGCTTTGCGAGCGGCGTCATCCACTTTGGATGCATGGTCGGTCACGCCGATCGGTTTCGCCCCTCGTGGACGCGCTTCGATCATGCAGGTTTTGTCATCGGCGCCGTGTTTGCTGCCGTTTTCATCCGAAACGTGCACTTCAAGCCGGGTCAATCGATCTTCGAACCGAGCCAGCTTTTCGCGCACCATAGCCTCGATGCGTTCGGCAACATTTTCAGTGCCCATAACGGAACTGTCGGAGTTGAATTGAAATTGCATATTTGCGTCTCCTCTTCGCTGTTGCCCCCACACACTATGTGGGGAGCGCGACAAAGGATCGCAATGATTATCGGTGGTTAGATGCGCATCAACGGCAATGCAGCGTCGACACCGGTCTATTGCGCGTTGACGGCCTCTGCGGCGCGGCGCGCCTCACGTTCGGCATCTGCTTTGGCGCGGTCTTCGGCTACCTTTTGCGCCTGATCGGCAAGCGCACGCCACGTTTTTTCGGAGCGCAATTCGCGTTCGCGGACATTCGCCAGCGTTGCTTTTTCGGCAGCGGCTGCGGCCGCATCGGCGCGCTCGCTGTAGAAGTCGTATGTCTGGGCCATAAAAGGGCTCCTGTTGGAGGAAACGGAAAGGGCGGAGAAGCGATGGGGGCGGCGCGGATCGAACCCGCGACGCCCCAACCTGCTTATTAGTCAGCGGCCGACAAGTTGGTCGCGCTTTCTTTGCCATTGCGGCCGACTTCGACGTCGTAATTCACGCGCTGTTCTTTATCGAGCGAGTGCATGCCAGCGGCTTGAACGGCGCTGATATGAACGAAGCTGTCGTTTGAGCCGTCGTCAGGCTGAATGAAGCCATAGCCCTTGTCGGTGTTGAAGAATTTGACTGTGCCAGTTTTGGCCATGAGATGTTCCTTTCAAGAACGGTCCTGCAATCGAAAACGCAGGGTGTGCCCGGTGGCCGGATGGCCACAAGGTAGGCTTGATCGTTCAGGGAAAAGGAAGTCGTCGTCTGGTTTACGCCGGGGCCGGTAAGCGAAAGCTTAGGGGCAAGCGGCGGTCGTCAAATCTCGAAGTCCGTCGCAAATTCCGACGTCAGCACTGGGGCTATAACACAGGATTGCGCAAAATGCTAATTTTTGTTCGCGGCCCTCCAATGATCTGGACATCGCCAATACTTTGCCACCGACCGAATTGCTCTGTTCATAGCGGCATTGGGCGCGCTATTGATTGCGGCATGACCGCATTTCAATTGGCTTCCCGCCCATTTCGTCCGCTCCTTTTGGGCCTTGCCTGCATCGCTGTTTCAGCCTGTGTCGGATCGCCCGGCCCCGTCGGCAACATCGCCGTGCCCACCCCGGCCAAACCGGTCGCGATCGACGCGTATCTGGGGACATGGTTCGAATACGCCCGGTACGAAGCCCCCTTTCAAACCGGATGCGAAGGCGTCACAGCCGAATATTCGTTGAGAGAGACGTCGGGCGATGCGCGCATTCGCGTGGTCAATTCCTGTTACAAAGGCGGCCTTGATGGCCCATTTGAGCAATCCACCGGCAGAGCCAAGATCGTCGATGGCACTGGCGGAGCCCAGCTTAAGGTCAGTTTCTTTGGCCCGTTTTACGGCGATTACTGGGTGCTGGACCGCGGAGAGGTGGGATCGGACGGCGCCTATCCGTGGTCGATCGTCGGCGAACCCAGCGGGCGCTACCTCTGGATACTGACCCGCGAGGCACGGCCCGACGCCGCCAAACGCGCCATGTTGGAGGCCCGCGTTCGCGAGCTTGGCTATGACTGGAGCCTCGTGCGCTTTACCCAGCATGCGACACCCGCCGAGTGAGCATGACCTCGCCCTTCATCTCCATCCTGATCGACGCCGATGCCTGTCCGGTGAAGGACGAAGTGTACCGCGTTGCCGCCCGGTTCAAGGCTCCCCTGCCAGAGGCGCATGTGCGCGTGGTCAGCAACTCCCCCTTTCGCATTCCCGATAGCCCGCGTGTGAAGCGCGTGGTGGTCGACGACAGCTTCGATGCGGCGGATGACTGGATTGCAGAGGAGGCGGTGCGCGTGTCGCCGCGCTGCGTGGTGATCACAGGCGACATCCCACTGGCGGACAGGTGTCTTAAGGCGGGCGCGCGCGTCCTGAAGCACAACGGCGATGAGTACACCCCCGCCAGCATCGGCGGCGCGCTGGCGACCCGCGCCATCATGGAGGACCTGCGCGCAGGGATGGACGGGATAGGCGGAGGACCGCCCCCATTCAGCAAGGCCGACCGCTCGCGCTTCCTGCAGTCGCTGGACCGGGTGATGATGGGGCTTTCTCGTTTGTAACGCACCCCATCCGGGGTGCGATGTCCTCGGGGAGTCTCTTGTTTGCTCATCGCATCCGCGACGCGATATCCTCGGGGAGTCTCTTGTTTGCGCGTCGCATCCGCGACGCGATATCCTCGGCCCTTGCGGGCCTGCGGGCGCCCGGTCGGGCTTGCGGTCAGCGGAGCTGACCGGGGGTTGTGAAGTCCAACATTGCACTTGCTGCGTTTCCAAGCACTTAGCCGAGACATGGACCGCATGTTACACGGTCCGGAGGTGAAAACGCTTGGCTCCTCGCAAGCACTGAAAACGCGGTTTTTGGGAGGGGTAAATTGGGGACGAGCCATCTGCGAGTTTAAGGCAGAATTTGGCGGTGTAGGAAAGAGAACCCAATGGCAGTCTAAGGGGCCGGACCACTCTAGTGATTCGCAGAAATTTCAGACTCCACAGGTCATTATCTGCAGGCGATTCAAGTGTCAGCGCACCCCGCTAGCTCGCATCTATCGCGCGAATGCTTCACCCATCCCAATTATGCGACAGCAGCTTTATCGTCACCTTCCCCGTCGCAGCGACGTTTCCATCGGCATCCAGCATCGGCACCTCGGCCAAATATCCCGCGCTACCTTTGCGTTCCAGATCGGCCAATATTTCCGCGATTTGCTCTTCGCTTAAGCGGTATTCCGCCGTCACATCGCTGGCGGCCATGCGGTGAAAATCGACCGCGATGTCTTTGACGATCGGGAAATATTTCTCTGTATCGAGGATTGAAATACCCGGATTGGCCGCGACCGCCTCTGCCAACACGGTGTACGCGCCCATATACATCACATCCACGTGATTGGCGTTCGGGCCAAGGGGCATCAACAATTTGCAGAACCCTCGCTCTTTGGCGAGATATTGCATCTGGGTCCGCTCAACGAATGGAACACGGTATTGGCGATCTTCCGATTGCATCGCGGTCATAATCTACCCCTGTTTTGGAACGGTTGCCTATTCTGCCGGCGAGACGCGCGCCGTGACTTTGATCTCTACAACGCCATCGGGTGCAAAAAGTCGATCTACATCAATGGCAGTCCACGCCGGAAAGGGGGCTGTGACATACCGGTTCTTAACCTCTGCCAGCGGGAGCAACGAGGCGTCGATATCGACGTGGTATGTGGTGATATCGATCACATCATCCCAACTGGAACCCGCGCGCTCCAACACACCCGCGATATATTGAAAAGTCACCTCAAACGCTTCTTCTTGCGTCATTTCAGCCGTTGCAGGACCCGCGATCACACCAGAAAGATAGACGGTGTCGCCATGGATAACGGCTTCTGAAAAGCCGAACTGCTCCATAAACGCGCGTGCACCTTCCTCTTCCGGCATGATCGTCTGTTTCTCATTCGAAACAGGCGCGGTTTCGCTGTGACCATCTGCGAATGCAGGGGTGGCAACCAACGCGAGCAACAATCCGGCGAACGTGGAACGCCTGCCTTTAATCATTCCGCCTCGCCCTCCGGCAAATAGAGCTTTTGCCCCATGTCCTTATATTTGTCGGACATCTCTTCCATGCCTTTCAACGCCGCTTGCTTGCTGGCCTCGGCCGTTTCCGCGCCCAGTTTCTCTGCGGCTAGGAACGTTTCGGGGCTTTCGTTTTGCTTGGCGGCGAAATCGCGGACCTCTTGGCTGATCTGCATCGAGCAGAATTTGGGGCCGCACATGGAGCAGAAATGCGCCGTTTTCGCGCCTTCGGCTGGCAGGGTCTGGTCGTGATATTGCTCAGCCGTTTCCGGGTCGAGCGACAGGTTAAACTGATCGCGCCAGCGGAATTCAAACCGCGCCTTTGACAAGGCATCATCGCGGACCTTTGCCGCCGGATGGCCTTTTGCAAGGTCAGCCGCATGGGCGGCCAATTTGTAGGTCACAACGCCGACTTTCACATCGTCGCGGTCGGGCAGGCCAAGGTGTTCTTTTGGCGTGACATAGCAAAGCATCGCGGTGCCGTACCAACCGATTTGCGCCGCGCCGATGCCGGATGTGATGTGGTCGTATCCCGGCGCGATATCGGTGACGAGCGGCCCAAGCGTGTAGAAGGGCGCCTCGCCGCAGACCTGCAGCTGCTTTTCCATGTTCTCTTTGATCTTGTGCATGGGCACGTGGCCAGGCCCTTCGATCATGACCTGAACATCTTGTTCCCACGCGCGGTGGGTCAATTCGCCCAGAGTGTAGAGTTCGGAGAATTGCGCTTCGTCGTTGGCGTCCGCGATGGAGCCGGGGCGCAAACCGTCGCCCAGCGAGTAGGCGATGTCATACGCCTTCATGATCTCGGTGATGTCGTCGAAATGTTCGTAGAGGAACGATTCCTTGTGATGCGCGAGGCACCATTTCGCCATGATGCTGCCGCCGCGTGACACGATCCCGGTGACGCGCTTTGCCGCCATCGGAACATAGGCGAGGCGGACGCCGGCGTGGATGGTGAAATAGTCGACGCCCTGCTCGGCTTGCTCGATCAAAGTGTCGCGGAAGATTTCCCAGGTGAGGTCTTCGGCAACGCCGCCGACCTTTTCCAGCGCTTGGTAAATCGGCACGGTGCCGACCGGCACGGCGGAGTTGCGGATGATCCATTCGCGGGTGTCATGAATGTTGCGGCCCGTGGACAGATCCATGATCGTGTCTGCGCCCCAACGCGTGGCCCACACCATCTTGTCGACCTCAGATGCGACATCGGATGCGACCGCGCTGTTGCCGATATTGGCGTTGATCTTGACCAGGAAATTGCGCCCGATGGCCATCGGTTCGGTTTCGGGATGGTTGATGTTGTTGGGGATGATCGCGCGCCCGCGAGCAACCTCATCGCGCACAAATTCCGGCGTGATCACATCGGGGATGTCCGCGCCCCAGCTTTCACCATCGCGAACGAAATCCTTGGCCAATTCGCGGCCCAAATTTTCACGCTCTGCGACATATTCCATTTCAGGCGTGATGATGCCTTTGCGGGCGTAATGCATTTGCGACACGTTCATGCCGGCTTTGGCGCGCAAGGGGCGTTTGATCGTGTTCGGGAATTGCGGGACACCGCCGCTGCGATCGGGGCCCAATTGGCCGTTGTCTTCGGGTTTCACTTCGCGCGCATCGTATTCTTCGACATCGCCGCGGGCGCGGATCCATTCGGCGCGTTTTTCCGCAAGACCGGCATTGATGTCGATCGCGACCTCTGTGTCGGTGTAAGGGCCCGACGTGTCATAAACGCGCACAGGTTCTTCGCCGCCTTCGAGATCAATTTCACGCATGGCGACGCGGATGCCGCTGCCGGTGCGGGCGCCAATATGAACCTTGCGGCTGCCGCGAATGGGGCCCGTGGTTACGCCAATTTCTACCGGTGAATTGATGTCTGCCATGCGAAGTCTCTCCAAATGGCGGAGCGCGGATTTCTGGCAGTGTTATTGATCACCAAACCAGCCCGCTCCCTCCGCCGATGTTAATCGGTTCAGGTTCTACGGGTCAGGCGCTGCGATGCGCCCCTCTCAGCCTGCGTCCTATCAAAAAAGACTCGCTGGCTCCCCGGGGATGACACTGTCCTATACCTGTGCAATCACCGCGTAAAGCGAGAGCAATGATGGGGATGGGATAGATGGCAACAACAGCAAAAGCCGAGAGGGCCATTGCCCCCTTCGATGTCAGCGATGAGACGCTGTACACGCAGGACAATTGGCACGAAAAATTTGCGCAATTGCGGCGGGACATGCCCGTCAGCTAATGCCCCGATAGCGCGTTTGGCCCCTATTGGTCGGTCGTCACGCATGACCTTATCAGCAAGGTTGAGCTGGATCCGACGACCTATTCTTCGTCTTACGAATTGGGCAACATCACGATCACCGATCCGCCGCACGAATCCAATTTACCCAACTTCATCGCCGCCGATCCGCCGGTCCACACCGCTCAGCGTAAAGTGATCGCCCCCGCCTTTTCCCCCAGCCAGATGAAAACTCGCGACGCCCAAGTGCGCGAACATTGCGCACAATTGTTGGACGGCCTGCCGATTGGCGAAACGTTCGATTGGGTCGAACGCGTTTCGGTTCAACAAGCCATCGGAATGCTGTGCATCATATTTGATATGCCGTTTTCCGATTTGCCCGATCTCAAACGTTGGTCGGATTTCGCCGGAGGCGTTTCGGCGGAAAACCTCAACGACGAATTCCGCGCAGAATGGATGGCTCAAATGCAGGCCATGTTGGTGCGGTTCGATGAATTGTTGGACGCCCGCAGGGATGAAGAACCCGCCGACGATTTGTTGAGCCGAATGGTCCATTCGGACGCCATGGGCAATTTGTCGCCGATTGAACGGTTGGCCAACATCGCTCTGCTTATCGTGGGTGGAAACGACACAACCCGCAATTCGATGAGTGGGCTGGCCCTTGCGTTGAACGAATATCCTGAGGCGTTTGATCAATTGCGCGATGACCCATCGTTGATCCCCAACGCTGCGCAAGAGATCATCCGTTGGCAATCGCCCGTCCTGCATATGCGCCGCACGACGACATGCGACACCGAATTGGGCGGGCAACACATACCAAAGGGTGAAAAGGTCGTGATGTGGTACCTTTCGGCCAACCGCGATGAAACGATTTTCCCCGATGGCGATCGGTTCGATGTGGCTCGATCCAATGCACGCCGCCATCTCGCGTTTGGACACGGCATTCACCGTTGCGTCGGTGCGCGTTTGGCGGAAATTCAAATTGGAACGCTGATCGAAGAGATCGTCAATCGCGGTTGGAGGATCGTACCCAAAGGGGAAACGTCCCGCTTATCCAGCCCATTCCTGCGCGGGATCACCGAATTGCCCGTTTCAATCGAAATCCGTTAAAGAGAGGTCGCCACAATGCCGTTCAAAATGACAGAGATGGTGGGCTGCGAATTCCCGCTTTTTGCCTTTTCGCATTGCCGCGATGTGGTCGCCGCCGCCAGCCGTGCGGGCGGTTTCGGCGTGCTGGGCGCGGTTAGCTACACGCCGGAACAATTGGAACATGAACTCAATTGGATTGACGATAATGTGGACGGCAAGCCTTACGGCGTCGATGTTCTGATCCCCGAAATACAAGCGGTCGATCACTCGGTTAGCGCGGATGAAATCATCGCCAACATCCCATCCCAGTATCGAGATTTCACCCGTGAATTGCTGCGCGAATGCGGGATTGCGGATGATGTCGGCGCGCCTCAGGGCGGGTCACAGGCGCCCAACACATCATTGGGTCAAGAATTGTTGGAGGTAAGCTTCAACCACCCCGTCCGCCTGATCGCCAACGCGCTTGGTACTGCGCCGCCTGCGATGATTGAGGCTGGCAAGAAACACAGCATTCCTGTGGCGGCTTTAGTCGGGGCCAAAGAACACGCCATGAAGCAAGTCGATGCCGGCGTGGACATCATCGTGGCCCAAGGGGGCGAAGGCGGAGGGCATTGCGGCGATGTTTCTACCATTATTTTAGTGCCAGAGGTGATCCGCGCTCTTGAAGAAAGCGGCGCAGACATTCCCGTTTTGGCGGCGGGCGGCATTATGACGGGCAAGCAAATGGCCGGAATGATGGCGATGGGCGCGGCCGGCGCATGGTGCGGCAGCGTCTGGCTCGCCTCGCCCGAGGCGGAAACCAGCGAAGTGTTCCGCGACAAGATGATCGCAGCGGGATCGCGCGACACCATCCGATCCAAACATCGGACCGGTAAATTTTCGCGCCAGCTCAAAAGCGAATGGCACGAACGGTGGGAAGAAGCCGGTCTATCGGCCCTGCCCATGCCCTTGATGAGCCTTCTGGCGGAGCCCGTATTGCGCGCCTTGGACAGCGCCGCCGTAGCAGGGAACGCAAAGGCGCAATCCTTGTCCAGCTATTGGGTCGGACAGGGATTGGGTCTGGTTCAGGATTCGCGCGGCGTGGGCACGATTGTGCAAGACTTCAAATCCGACTTTGCGGCCGGATTTGAAGGTCTTGCCAATGCGATGGACTAAACCGGTGGTTTAATCGTCTGAGTTCAATCCAAACAGGCAGACCGCCAACAGGATCGTGGCCAAAACGCCCGATCCACCAGCGAGCGGCAATTCGCCCATAAAGTCGCGTCCCATCGCCATAGAAAGCGCGTTGGAAAAGAACGCAACGACACCAATGACCGCGGTCAATCCGCCAAGCGCCTTGGACCCTGCGTTCAACTTTGCCATGCCGAAAACGATGGCGGCCAATGCCAACAGCATTTTGGCCGCGTTGTAGACCATAAAGGAGAACGCAACGACGGATGTCGCCGCAGGCTCCAATCCTTCAACGGCGCCCGCCGCTTCAAAGAATGGACCAAACATCGTTAGGCCAACACCGACCTGAACGACGTTGAGAGCGGAGGCGAAAGCAATCGCCGACCAACCCAGATGCAGGCTTTTCGCCTGAAGCATTGCCGATCCGGCAAAGGCGGTCATCAAAACGAAGAGAGCCCCTTCCGTTCCCCAAAGCAGTTGGCGCGGCACGTCAGCCTCTGCGACGTAGAGCGCGGTGTAGACGGCCTGTGTCACCGCCGCGATAATCAACAGCAGTGCAACGATATGGATGGTGCGTTTTTGTGTGAATTCCATGGTAAGCATCCCCGATTGCTTGTTTGTGCTTTTGCGCATGCTCGCGCGTGCTACGTGTTCGCCAGGAACATCGGCATTGTTACTCTCAATTGAAAAATAAATCGACCGCCAGACAAAACCACCAAACAATGATGCCCGCATGACCCATCTATACCGCCTCGATTGCAGCGCCCACCAGATGGCGTCGCGGTTTGGCGCGCGGGCCGGTGATGATCCGTGGGCGGGTGGATATATTGCGCCGATCAAATTTGCCCCTGTTGTGACGGCGGGCCGCGATTTCATCGCCGGGCCGCGGCCATCGGGCCGCGCCTTGCAACCGCGCATCACGCCGCGTCTTTGGGGAGTGTCGCCGCCGCCAAAGGCCGATGATCCCACACGCCGCATCACCCATGTCCGCAACCCCGATAGCCCGTTTTGGATCGGCAACCTGCGCAACAGCGAATTTCGATGCCTTATCCCCGCGACCAGCTTCATGCTTTGGGGAAGCGAGATCGATTACGAAGGGCGACGTTTGAAACAATGGTTCGCGCCTCAGACCACATTGGAAAATCGGGTCGGAACTGGCGGCACAGCTCCACCAATCTTTGCGCTGGCGGGCGTTTGGAAAGACGAAGAAGTGCCCGGCTTTGCGATCTTAACGCACGAAGCAAAAGGCGCCGCCAAAGACGCCGGATGCCGATCCATGCCGCTTATCCTGCCCGATGATGAGGATGCGCATCAAACATGGCTGCACGGCGGATGGGATCAGGCGCGCCGATTGGTTGAACGACCGACAACCATCGCGTTGGAACAATGGACCGGAGAGGTCAATTAGGCCGCGAATTGCGCAGGGATTTCGGGGTCATTTGTGTCCAGCAAAGGGATCGCGCCATCGGGCAAATCGCCATAGGCATCGGCCCATAACTGAACCCATTTCGGGTCGCTCACCTTGGCCGGGTGATATCCCGGAACCAACGCCCGCAACATCGCCGGCGATGCGTGCACAACAAAGCGCGCGACCATCGCATACAACGCCAATCGGCTGCGCAATTTGCCCCAACGCCCTTCGCGTTTGAGCAGGCGCTTGTACCCTTTGCGGCTCATCCAGGCGACGTGGAACGATCCCACGATCAATCCCCAACTGCGCCCAAGATAATCGCTGTATAAATGTTGATACAGGTCGTAGGCGACGTTCTTGTGCTCGGTTTCTTCGACCATATGCCACAACACCAAACTGGCGACGTTGGAATCGGACCCGGCGAACAAAGTAGCGCGTTGTCGGATCAACCATTCGGTCATGCCGATCGTCATGGTCTCAAAGCCCGCAGTGTAGGCCAGCCGCCATTTCAACGATCGTTTCTGAAACTTTGCGTAATCCGCGGTCAGCATGTCCTCGACTTCGGACAATTCGGGACACACGCGTTTGAGGATGTCGTTGTACCGGCGGTGATTGCGGTAATGCGCGCCCTCTTGTCCGATAAACCCGTCGACATCCGATTTGAGTTGGGCGTCATCAACCTGCGCCAAGGCCTCTCGCACCGTCTTAATCAAGAACGGTTCGAGATACGGCATCGTCAAAGATGCGCCGTTGACCATGTGGCTCCATTCCGGCCGGGCAGAGTTCCAGACGGGATCAATCCCCTCATCGAATTTGAACGGAATGCGCCGGACGATGATGTCTGGGTGGGCGATCTGAGGATCTGCGGCTTTTGCAGGCGCGTTCATGACGCATTTCCCTTGATGTGTTGGTAATGGTTCCACGCGCCCCAAATCAACAATGCGAACCCAACATGGACGCCGATCATGGCAGGCCAACCAAACACAAAAATGATGTTGTTGATCGTCACATCGCCGGGGAAAGGCCCGCCCCCAAATTCCAGCCCGCGCGTATCAAACAAGGCGTTGGCAATCGCGGGCAGTGTGAACATCCAACCAAATGCGAGGCACGACCAAAATAGGATCCCCTGTGCCCGATCACCCAATCGAATATACGCCCCGGCCGCACCCACAGCGATTAGGATGGTGCCGTTGGTGATCCCTTCCAAATGGGCCATGTTCCACGCCCGCCTATCGCCGGGTATGTCCGCCGGAATGTCGGTGAAGAACGGCCACAGATCAAACGCGCCCAGAGTGAAAAAGAAATAGAGCCAGCCTGCAAACACCGATGAGATCAGCAACCCGATCCCGTTCACAACCAACAATGATCGCCGTTTCTCGGTCAGGCCATTTGCTTCGTTGTTCATCCCGCTTCCCCTTTAATCAGTGGCACGATGTTGCCGCGTTGCTGCGCGATTTCGGGACGCAATCGTTCCAGCGCCCGGTCGCTCCATTCGGCCCATTCGCGTTCGTAAATCATCGCCACTTCCAACGCGAGATGGCGGCCAATATCGGTCAGATCGTCGGACCCTTCCAAGGCGTCATATTTCTCTTTGTATTGTGCAAAGTGATCGCGATGGCGTTCTTGTCGGGCGATGATGTTGGTGCGCAACGCGTCAAGATCGATGTATTCCAACGCGCACAATTGGACCAGAAAATCGTCCTTCAATTCCTGCACGTCGCTGGGCATGCGGGACCATTCAACGAGACCCTTTCGCCCCTCTTTGGTGATGCTGAAAACGATCCGATTGGGTTTGCCCGATTGGACGAATTCTTCGGAGGTCGCCCAGCCGCGATCCTTTAACTTGCCCAATTCGCGATAGATCTGGGAATGGCGCGCGCGCCAAAAGAATCCGGTGCTGTCGTCAAATTGCTTGGCGATGTCGTAACCGGATTTGGCACCATCAGTCAGCGCAACCAGAATGGCATGTTGGAGCGACATTTTCCGAGCATTCCACCATCATTGATATGACACAAGGTGAATATATATGCACTTTGTGTCATATGAGTCAAGCGGCCCGACTTTTCCGCGCCTTTATGGCGTCGCCACAATCTCCAACACTTCGCCCACTTGGGTGAAATAGGGTTCGTCTGCGCTGTTTAGGAAACCGGGCACTTGTGCTGGCACATGCATCGCGACCGACGCTTCGGCGTTGAGTGTTTCGTCAATGATCTGCGAAAGGGTGTTTTCCTGATAAAACCAGAACGGGACCATCGCCAAACCGGTCCGTTTTGCGGCCATGAATTCGGTCAAAGCGGTGTAATGTTCCGTCGCGGGATCGGCATCGCCCAAATGCATTACCCGCGCCGTGGCTCCGGCTTGGCCTACCGACACACGAAAGGTGATGTTGTGCGTGTTGGCGTGTCGATCGGGCCAACCATTGTGCGGGGATCGAAAGGCTTCGACCGTGGCGCCCGTCACCTCGAACGCGGCGGCGCTCTCTCCATTTTTCAAAGCGATCGCCGTGACGCGATCATCGAAAGAGGGTTGCCATGCGGTCTCTTCGCGCATGCTATCAATCGCTTGAGCAGGCGCAATGATCTTTACCTGCTCTTGCGCGGCCATCATCGCGGTCAATTGGCTGGCGGAAAAATGGTCGCCATGCGCGTGGCTGACAAAAACAGCGTCCACATTGTCATAGGGTGCCGCGCCAGTCACGATTGCCGAAATCAGGGTTTCGGGCAATTGTTCGAGCGAACCGAAATGATTGTCATAGAGCGGGTCAAACAGGAACTTGGCGCCCTCCACCCTGTCCGCTGAACCGGCGACGTCGCTCCCTTCATTGCCGTTCATCTGCGTCATAACGCCGGCGTTCAAAATCGATGTTGCGGTGCCCGCGACCGGCCTATCGGCAGCGATTTGAGTGGCGGGTGGTGCTTCGCTTTGACCGCAGGATGCGACGGCAAAGGCGGCCCCGCATACGATCATCAAGGCTTTCTTGGATTGTTCAAACACGACGGCGTCTCCGGCTGGCTTTTCTTATGATTAGATCAGGAATGGACGCAACCAAACCTCTTTCATCGCACACGCCCTTTACACTGTACGGCATTGTCCACCGATCAAAGGCGCATCCCGATGGCCCGCACGTTCTATGCTCACGCACGTATTGCCCATGCGGCGATTGTGATCGCGATTGCGGGCGCCGCCCCCGCTCACGCCGATACGACTGCCCCGTGCAACACGGCCGATGGTGCGGATGGAGCGGGCAACACATCGGATGACAGTTTGGAATGCGGCGAAGACTCCGATGCGGACGGTGCAAACGCGACCGCGATCGGCAACAGCGCCAGCGCGGATGGCAATTTCAGCACCGCCATCGGCGACAGCGCCAGTGCAACCGCCACACGGGGCACGGCGGTTGGGCAGTTTTCCCAAGCCGGTGACGATCCCGGCGACATCAATGCCAGCGCCTTTGGCCAATCGGCGCAGGCGACAAGGGCGGGGGCCACCGCGTTGGGCGCTGCATCCGATGCCACCGGCACCAACGCCACCGCAATCGGCGTCCAATCCATTGCCAGCGGATCAAACAGCGTCGCCGCCGGACGCTTCGCTCAGGCCATCGGCGATGATGCAGTGGCAATCGGTCGTTCGGCCAATGCCAGCGGAGAGGACACGGTAGCGGTGGGAATCGGAACCATCGCATCGGGCACAAACGGCGTGGCGGTGGGCCGTTACGCCGAAGCGACACAGGACGATGCGCTGGCCTTGGGCCACAATGCGCGGACAAGTGCCACCAATTCGGTGGCATTGGGCGCGGGCTCGATCGCCGACCAAACAAACGTCGTGTCGGTCGGCTCCTCCACGCAAAGCCGCCGGATAATCAATGTCGCGGCCGGTGTTGCCGACAATGATGCCGTCACTCTGGCGCAGCTTAACGCGGCCATCGCCAACACGACGGGTGGGTCCAGCGGCGGCGCGTTCCTATCGGTCAATTCCAGCGGGGATGGCGCCACTGCAATCGGAACAAATGCCATCGCGATTGGCCAGGCGGCATCCGCCACCGGTGACAACGCGGCGGCGGTCGGCATGTCCAGCACCGCCACCCAAAACAGCGCCAATGCTTTTGGTACGCGCGCCCGGGCGGAGGGGATCAATTCCACATCAATAGGAGCGGACGCCCGCAGTTTCGACAACAACGCCACCGCCATCGGCGCCGGGGCATTGGCCGACGCCAATTTCGCCACCGCCATCGGTCGATCCGCCAGCGCCAGCGGCGACAGCGCGACCGCGCTAGGCCGCAGCGCGGATGCCTTTGGCGCGAACAGCGCCGCATTCGGCACAGCGGCACAGGCCGGGCCGCAAGGGGTCGCGTTTGGCCAAACGGCGCGCGCCACGGGCACCAATTCCACCGCACTGGGCCAACAATCCGAAGCGAACGCCTTGCTATCGACGGCCATCGGCAATTCATCAACGGCCAACGCCGAAAACGCCACCGCCCTTGGCGCGCGGGCCAGCGCCAATTTCGCAGGATCGACAGCAGTGGGCGCAAACGCACAAACCAACGCCGCCGATCAAATCGTGTTGGGCGGCACCGGGTCATCGGTGCAGATCGGCGATATCGACGCCAGCAATCTGGCGCAGATTGGCCCGGTCGATGTGGTCACCATCGATAATCACGGGACATTGGGGCGGCAATCGGTCGCCAGCGCCCGATCGGTCAACACAATCGGCCTTTCGGTCACCCGGCTTCAAGCGATCACCGACGCCCAGATCGACACTCTGGCCGCGAGTGTGTCCGCCGTTGACGCGCGCGTATCTGGGCTTGATGCGCGACTATCGGGGCTGACATTTGAGTTGGAGGAATTGGACAGCCGGTCGCGCGGCGGGATTGCGGCGGCGATGGCAATGGGCGGCACCATGATCGTGCCCGACAGCAACGTATCGATCAGCGCCAACATCTCCACTTATCGCGGGGTGCAGGGATTTTCCGGGTCGCTGGCCGCGCGTTTAACAGACCGCGTCTACATCTCCGCCAGCGTCGCGGGATCCACCGCCGAGGACACAACCGGAGGGCGCGTGGGCGTCGCGTTTGGGTTTTAGGCGGCGATCATTCGACCAAAAGGCAATGCCGATCGCCGCGCCGGGCCACGTTGAAACCGCGCGCGCTCACTTCGCGGCTTTCCGCGCTGCCGGGGTCGCGGATGGGATTGGTGTGGTTGTAATGGATGAAATGCACTTTCGCGCGCTCGCTATCAGAGAGCGATTGCAGCCGGTCCATCGTGCCCAACACGCGCGGATGAGGAATTGCGCTCATATCGCGCCCTTCCCCGTTTTCATCGACCAACTCGCCATCGGCGTAAAACGTCGCGTCGATAAAGGCGTGATCTACATTGGCGATAAGCTGTTCCAAGGTCGCGCCGCTGCTTTCCTCCCATTCATCCCAACTGTCGAGATCGGGGACATAAAGCGCCGCGTTTAAACCACCCAAAATCGCAAAGCCGACCGTTTCCGACAATTCATCGCGATGCGGCATCAGGATCGGTGACACGGCGAAATTATCGCTGACCGGGACAAGGGTCTGATCCGCCATTTCGCGTATCGCTATGTTGTCATAGTCAACCAATTGGCTCCACGGCGCGTGGCTGCGCAAAAATTCTGCCATACGCGGCATGGCAAAGACCGGAACATTGTCAGCATTCGCCGCTTCAAAGCCGAAAAACGCAAGTCCAAGGTAATGACCAATATGCGCATGGGTTAGGAACACGCCGTCGATCCCCAACCCATCGACCGGCGGTTCTATTGTGTCCAGCATCGACAATTGATCGGTGATCGCGGGACTTGCATCGAACAAATATCGCGCCCCACCGGACCGGTCGATCACGCCCAATGATGACGGCAGCAATCGTGGACCTTTGTCGTCCGCATTGCCGATCTGCGGCGCACCCGCATCCTGACCCGCGCCCAATACGATCATTTCAATCGCGCACACCTCTGGTTCTTCGCCGGCCTCTTCAACCGGCGCATTGGCAACCAACGCCGCGCCAATCGCGAGAGCCAGTAGCGGCCCGTTCGGGGTCATTCGATCACGCGTCCGCGCACCATCGTGAATTCCACAGTCTCCAACACGGTGACATCGTCCAACGGATTGCCATCAACCGCGATGATGTCTGCCGAATATCCCGACGCGATCCGACCGATGCTGTCTTCCATACCCAATATGTCGGCCGCCACGGTCGTGGCGCTGGCCAAGGCTTCGCGATTGGTCAGCCCCCCAGCGACCAGCAAGCGGAATTCCCCAGCATTTTCACCGTGAGGGAAGACGCCTGCATCGGTCCCAAATGCAATCCGCACGCCGTTCTCGCGGGCGCGCTCAACGATGGTGCCCGCAACGGCCGCAACTTCGCGGATCTTCGCTTCGACCACGGGGGTGTAAAAACCGGTGCCCAAATTCTGACGAATGCCTTCGAATGCCATCAATGTTGGGATCAAGGTGGTGCCCGCTTCGTTCATCGCGCGCGCCGCCGCATCGTCGATATAGGTGCCGTGTTCGATCGTGTGGACGCCAGCCCGCGCGGCCGCTTCGATCCCGCGCGCGCCGTGCGCATGCGCCGCCACTCTCAGGCCGAGCGATTCCGCCGTCTCGACGATTGCGCTCATTTCAGCGTCGGTGAAGTGCGCTTCTAACCCGCGCCCTTGTTGGGAAAGGACGCCGCCGGTCGCGGTAATTTTGATAAGATCGGCGCCGTATTGCGAGGCAAGTCGAACTTTTTCAGAACATTCCAGCGGGCCGGTGCAGGTGAATCCGCTGTCCAAAACATCGTTCACATGCTCAGTGAAACCGCTGACATCGCCGTGGCCACCAATGATCGAAATCGTTCGCGCCGATGTGACCACGCGCGGACCGGGGGTCAGCCCTTCTGAGGTTGCCCGGCGCAGCATTTGCGTCACTTGGTCTGTGCGTGAACCCAAATCGCGCACCGTGGTGAAGCCCGCCAATGCGGTGATCCGCGCGTTCTTCGCTGCGATCAACGTGTAATATTCAGGCGGCGTGGTTGCCCCGCGCCAAAATTCTCCGCTGGGATCGCCGGACAGATGCGTGTGCAGATCGATCAAACCGGGCAGGACGGTTTTGTCCATCAGGTCAATCGTCTCCGATCCCTCTTCGGCATACAATGCCAACGCATCGCTATCGATCGGCACAATGGCGCGGATGGTCCCATCAACCACCACGATGGTCATCGGCCCGGTCGGCTCGCTTTCGGCGTCGGTGATGATGCTGCCTGCCTCGATGAACACCGTGTCCGCGATGGCCGGTGATGCGATCACCGCCGCGATTGCTGCGGCCGCGCCGCCAATTGCCCTTAGGAAACCCATGCTCATTCTCCCCAATTTCTGTGTTGAATCAGGTGATGACCGCCCGGTTCGCGGCTGGCAAGCCCCCGACCAGCAATCGATCGGGGCTAAACTCGGCGCGATCAAATCTTGCGCGGCGCTTTGCGAATGCTCCCCTCGGCGTTATGACGGCACACATTATCCCGATGATGAGAGGATTCTTCGACGACATGAAGCGCATTGCAATCACTTCCGCCGCTCTTTTGGCTTCCGTTTCGATCGCCGCGACCGCGCAGGCGCGCCCTATGACACCAGAGGATGTCGCCAAAATCGAAAGCGTTGGCGCCATCGCAATCTCCCCTGATGGGGCGCGGATCGCCTACACCACCGGCAGCCTGCCCGATGTCACCGAAGGCGAAGACAATGGCGGTTTCTCCAGCGAATTGAGCGTCGCCACCGCCGCAGATGTTGCGCGCCAATATCTGCCCGATGATATCAGCCCGGGCGGCGTCGCGTTTTCTCCTGATGGTCGGATGGTCACATTCCTTTGGTCCGGCGAAGATGGCGATCGCGCCGTTTGGGGCATCCCCGTGGATGGCGGCACCTATGCAAAATTGGCGGGTGTCGACGACACCGGCGTGCGTTCATACCGGTTTAGCCCCGATGGCGGCACGATCTACATGTTGACCGGCCCCGGCGAAGACGAACAACGCACCGCCCAACGCAAAGGCGGATTCAACGCCCGTGTTTACGAAGAAGAATTCCGTCCCGCCCGCTTGTTTGCGGCGGCTGTTGGTGAAGACGTTGATGCGGAACCGCGCGAAATCGCCTTGCCCGGTTTCGTCAGCGCGTTTGACGTGTCGTCCGATGGCCGCATGGGCATCATCGAAACGACGCCAACCCCATTGGTTGATGACAGCTACACCAGCAAGCGAGTCAATGTGATCGACCTTACCACCGGCGAAGTCACCGCCGTAGTCGAAACGCCGGGCAAAATCGGTGACGTCGAAATCTCACCAGACGGCACGCAGCTTTCGCTGATCGCGGGCGTCGACATGAACGATCCGGCCGCCACGACGTTGCATTTGGTGGACGTGGCGACCGGTGACTACCGCGCAATCAATGGCGGCGCAGCAGAGGCCGCGGTTGACGCCGAATGGCTGGCCGATGGCCGGTTGGCCGCTGTTGTGCACGTTGGCGTGCAATCGGTTTTGCGCATCTACAACGCCGATGGCACCGTTGCCGAAGAGCAGGACCCCGGCGAATTGATCCTTACCCGCGTCGAAGCGGCCGGCGATCGCATCGCGGTCGCTGCCAATGCGCCCCAGCATCCGACCGAATTGTTCGTGTGGAACGATGGTCAATTCAACCGTTGGACCAACCACAATGATTGGCTGTCGGATATCACATTCGGCGAACAACGCGCCTACACCTTCACCGCAACCGACGGCCAAGAAGTCGAAGGCGTTTTGATCCTGCCGGTTGGCGGCGTTCCAGAGGGCGGCGCCCCGACAATCATGAACGTCCATGGCGGGCCAGAAGCGCATGACAGCAATGGTTGGCAAACCGCCTATTCCAAACCCGGCCATGTTGCCGCGGGTGAAGGATACGCCGTGTTCCTGCCCAACTATCGCGGGTCCACCGGGTACGGCGTGGATTTCTCCAAACAGCATCAGGGCAATTACACCGATCCTGAATTCCGCGACATTGTCGATGCGAAAAACGCTTTGGCTGCCGAAGGCATCACCGATGCCGATCGCACCGGGATCACCGGCGGTTCATACGGCGGTTATGCCAGCGCATGGGGCGCGACCTATCATTCGGAAGAATACGCAGCATCGGTGATGTTCGTTGGCATTTCGGATCAAACCAGCAAGTTCGGCACCACCGACATCCCGTATGAGATGTACAATGTGCACAGCCGCGCATGGCCATGGGACGATTGGCAAAAGATGCTGGAAGTGTCGCCGATCTATTACACCGACCGCGCGACCACTCCGATCCTGATCATGCACGGCGAAGACGACACCCGCGTCGATCCAAGCCAATCGATGGAGCTGTATCGGTTCCTGCGCGTGCGTCAGCCGGACACCCCCGTGCGGCTCGTATTCTATCCCGGCGAAGGCCACGGCAACCGTCAGGCCGCCAGCCGGTATGATTACAACCTGCGCATGATGGAGTGGTTCGACACCTACTTGATGACGGGTGATCGCACCGCCGAAATGCCCGGCCCGCGCCCGCAATTGGCCGAAGGCGCCGCCGGTGCAGAAGCACCAGAAGAAGATAGCGAATGATACGCCGGCGTCGCATGCGTTGGCTTGCCACGCTTGCGGCGACAGCGATTGTGCCGGGGGTCGCGTTGATCGCGACCCCTTTGGCAGCGCAATCGGTTGAACACACTCCGGACACTTACGACAATCTCGTCGAGGTTCTCCGATCAGAAGTGGACCAAACCGCGGCAACCGATCGCGCGTTGGAAATTATGCGCGGCGAATATGCCGTGCATCCGACGATTTCGTCATTTGAAAGCCAAAGCCCCGGATTTATCGACGACATAATCGACGCATTGCGCCCCTTGATCAGAGCCCACGATGAAAGAGGGAACGCAATCTTGGAAGGCGAAATGGCGGCGTTGTTTCGTGCGGAGTTAACGCCCGAGGAAGCGGATGAGATCGCCGTCCTCTACAGCACGCCCGTGATCAATCGATTGATGCAGAATGTGTCGCGCAATTTTGACCCGGAAAACGTGATGGGCGCGTTGTTGTCTGATGCGCCCGTGTCGGAAACGGACGTGCGCGCCGATTCAAACACCGCATCTTCTCAAGCCTATTATCAATTGTCACAAGAAGAGCGCGCCACCGTCGACAGCATGCTGAGCAATACGGCCGCTTGGCCTAAATTTGTGGTGTTGCTGCCTGAAGTGAACGCCATTCAAACGCGGGTGCAAAACATCCCTCCCAACGATGAACAAACCGCAGCGATGAAAGCGATCGTTCAGGACGTCTTTAAAGAGCACTTTGCCAATTGAATCGCCGAAACGATCGGTTCTGACGCTGACCGCTAAAACGTATACCCGATCCCGATGCCGCCGATGAATTGATTCGCGCTACCCCGGATCGATGTAAACGGCGTGTCAGCCCCGTCCCCGACCAGCCGCGAATATCCTGCAATTCCATAGATGTTGAACCCTCCGTTCAACACGTTGTTGTCCAGATCCACAGTCAAAATCGACACCGCGCCGAGCGAATTCAGCCCGCCATCGGCCGTGAATTGCGGCAGACCGCTGGCCGCGCTTTGCGCCGGTGATATCGAGTAATAATAGTCGGCAAAATCATCATCAACGAAGCTGGCGCTGGCCGACAATTGCAACGCCGCACCCGTGCCGATTGGGCGGAAATAGCTCACGCCCGGTTCAATCAACATACCATCATGCGCGCCCAAAATGTCCCAACGCACCTGCGTGGAAAGGCTCAATCGGTCGAAACGCGTCAGCACACCGGGAAAACTGACCCCGCCATTCACGCCGACTTCCACGGCGGTGTCGAGCTCTCCTGCTAAGGCGACGACATTGTCTTTGATGCCGCCTGTCCGATCATTGCGAAAACGAAAGGAGGGGCCGAGCGAAAAACTGGTTTTGGCCGGGCCGCGCGTTGGCCCTTGCGACAACAGGTCGAGGTTGAAGCCCGGTCCATTCGGGCTGATCCCGACCCCGGCAACGCGTCCCACAATTAATGGCAAGGGGAAGACGCGAAAATCGTCTGAGCCGGAATAGCTTGGGACAAGCCCCGCCCCAATCCCGACTGTGGCCCATGTCTCGTCAAAGACCGGCTTAAACGGAGGACCACCTTCGCCTCGCGCGACGCCAGGGGGCGGCCCCTGACGGGCGCTATTGGAAGCGTCAGAACCGGATGCTCCCGGCTGGCTGGCCGCTTGATTGCCAGGTTGCCCAGCGCCTTGTGCCGGATCCGTCGGGCGATCCGCCGAGCGATCTTGGCCTTGTGGTTGCCCGGCCAGAACCGGGGCAGCAAGAGCGACCATCGCCGCAACGCCAGTGCGCAGTGCGATGCAGAGCGGCTTAGCAATCGTGGAAGAGGTCATGAGGGGGTGTCCTTTGGTGATCGCATTAGGCGGGCGGCGATTGACGCACCCTGCCAATGTTTGTGGCTGTGTTTGTCTCTATGCTTGCCTCTACTCTTGGCGGAGGTTTTCGTTTCCGAATTTGCGGCAGACCGCGTCGCATAGTGCGATTGGCCGATTGGAATATACACCGCGTCCAATATTGCCCGTCGGCCTGCGCTGCCCTACGGCCATACCCGTATGAGCGACGCGCAATTTGATGTGGCCATTGTTGGCGGCGGCCTTGCCGGGGGGCTAATTGCGCTTGCGTTGCATCGGGCGCGCCCAGAATTTCGGATCGCTTTGATCGAAGCGGGCAAAACCATTGGCGGCAACCACCGGTGGAGCTGGTTTGACAGCGATTTGTCGGTAGCGGGACGGGCCTTGTTGCATGGGTTTCGGCAAACTGGGTGGGATAGCGGCTACGACGTCGAATTTCCGACCCATCGGCGGACATTGAAAACCGCCTATCGTTCGATGGCGTCGCACGAATTTCACGAAGGCTTGCTGCGCGATCTGCCTAAAGATGCCGTCATGCTGGGCCGCAAAGCGGCGGCGTTGGATGCGCGCGGCGTGGATTTGGAAGACGGGTCGCGGATCGATGCCCGCGCTGTCATCGATTGCCGATCGTTCCAACCCAGCGAACATCTTTACGGCGGATGGCAGGTGTTTTTGGGCCGGCATATGCGTCTGGCACAACCGCACGGTCTTGAACGCCCCACGATCATGGACGCGACCGTCGATCAAGTCGCCCCGCATGGCAATGGCGGGGCCTATCGGTTTGTCTATGTTTTGCCGTTGGGCGCGCATGACGTTTTCGTCGAAGACACCTATTACGCCGATGATCCCCAATTGGACCGCAGCGCCTTGTCATCGCGGATTGACGCCTACACCCGCGAACACGGTTGGGATGACACGGCGATCGTGGGGCACGAAGCCGGGGTTCTGCCGGTTCTGACGGGCGGTGATTTCGCCGCGTATCAAAGGGAAATTGCCGTACCCGGCGTGACCATTGCAGGCGCGCGCGGCGGTTTCACCCATCCCCTGACCAGTTATACAATGTGCGTCGCGGTCGAAAACGCGCTGGCCATCGCGGAGGAGGCCGACCTATCGGGACAACAACTTGCCGCTATGTTCGAAGCGCGCGCGCGAAAACATTGGAGAAAGACGGGATATTACCGGCTCTTGGCTCGTTTGTTGTTTTTCGCCGCAAAGCCAGAACGCCGTGTGAAGGTGTTTCAACGGTTTTACACCTTGCGTGAGGGATTGATCGAACGCTTTTACGCCGCCCGTTCCAAGCCGCTCGATAAAATGCGCGTCTTGTCGGGTAAGCCGCCCGTACCTATCCCCGCCGCGATGGTGGCCATGTTCAAACGCGGGAAGCCGCTTAAAAGCGGTTCTGTCAAAGACAGCCCGCAAACCGATATTTCGACGGAGACGAAGGCATGAATGCAAACGCCAAATTGGACCTTGCCCCGGCATTGAACGGCGAAAAGGGAATCAATCCCGCGATCGCCGAGCGCTATGCGGGCAAATCGGTCTGTGTCATTGGCGCCGGTTTCGGCGGCATGGCATTGGCGATCCGATTGCAATCGCACGGCATCAACACCACCGTCGTCGAAGCGCGCGACAAGCCCGGCGGCCGCGCCTATTTTTGGGAGAAGGACGGCTTTACCTTTGACGCAGGGCCGACCGTGATCACCGATCCGCCGTGCCTCGAAGAATTGTGGCAATTGACCGGCCATAACATCGCCGACGATGTCGAATTGATGAAGGTCATGCCGTTCTATCGGTTGAATTGGCCCGATGGGACAAACTTCAATTACTCCAACGACGAAGACGATTTGAATTCGGAAATCGCCAAACTGAACCCTGACGATGTCGTGGGCTATCAAGAGTTTTTGGAATATTCCGCCCGGGTCTACGAAGAAGGCTATGTGAAATTGGGGACGGTGCCGTTCCTCGATTTCAAAACCATGTTGAAGGCCGCTCCGGCTTTGATCAAGGAACAGGCGTGGCGCAGCGTGTATTCGATGGTGTCGAAATACATCGAACACCCCAAATTGCGCGAAGCCTTCAGTTTCCATTCGCTTTTGGTGGGCGGCAATCCGATGAAAACCTCATCGATTTATGCCTTGATCCATAAGTTGGAAAAGGACGGCGGCGTGTGGTGGGCGCGCGGCGGAACCAACCGTTTGATTGCAGGCATGGTTCGCCATTTTGAACGGTTGGGCGGCACTATGCGCGTCGGCGATCCGGTCACGCAAATTCACACATTAGGAACACGCGCAGACGAGGTAGAAACCCAATCAGGGTGGAAACAACGCTTTGACGCAGTCGCATCCAACGGCGACATCATGCATTCCTACAAAGACCTGCTTTCCAACTCACAGCGTGGCCCGAAAATGGCCAAATCGCTGAGTAAAAAGAGCTTTTCACCTTCGCTCTTTGTCGTGCATTTTGGCCTAGAGGGCACATGGCCCGGCATCGCGCATCACATGATCCTGTTCGCGAACCGGTATAAGGGATTGCTCGAGGATATCTTTGACAACGGCGTTTTGCCCGAAGATTTCGCCATCTATTTGCATCACCCAACCGTCACCGATCCCAGTATGGCCCCCCAAGGCAAAAGCACGTTTTACGCGCTGGTCCCGGTCGCCCATATGGGCAAGATGCCGGTCGATTGGGACGAAGTCGGGCCGAAGCTGGAAAAGATGATCCTTGACGAGATCGGGCGTCGTTTGATCCCCGACATCCACGACCGGATCGTCACCAAATTCAGCTACGCGCCGAAGGATTTTCAACAAGACCTCGCCGCCCATATGGGCAGCGCGTTCAGCCTTGAACCGCTCCTGTGGCAAAGCGCTTACCTACGCGGCCACAACCGCGATGATGAGATTGAAAACTTCTACCTCGTCGGCGCGGGCACCCATCCCGGCGCAGGCATCCCCGGTGTGGTCGGCAGCGCGAAGGCAACCGCCGGTCTTGTGCTGGAGGATTTGGCGACTAAAGCGCCCGCATGAGCATAATGAAACGACTAGCTGTCTATTGCGGATCGGCCACGCCCGATGACCCGCGTTATATCGAACTCGCGCGCAGTGTCGGCGCCGGCCTTGCGGAGCGCGGCATTGGCGTTGTTTACGGTGGCGGCAGGCTGGGCCTGATGGGCGCGGTGGCCAATGGCGCAAAAGATGCAGGCGGTGAAGTGATCGGCGTGATCCCAGAGGCGCTGGTCAATTCCGAGGTTGCCAATCACAATTGCAACGAACTCATCACCGTTACCGGCATGCATGAACGCAAGCAGCGTTTCACCGATCTGTCTGATGGTTTTGTCACCATCCCCGGCGGCGTCGGCACAATGGATGAATTGTGGGAGGCGATGAGCTGGGCGCAGCTTGGCTATCACTCCGATCCTGTCGGCCTGCTCAACGCGTTTGGTTTCTACGACGACCTGATCGCCTTCAACGCCAAAATGGCTCAGGTCGGCTTTGTTCGGCCCGCGCATCAAAACATCCTGATCGCATCGGACACTTTGCCCGATCTGCTGGACAAGATGGCCGCCTACGAACCGCACACACCGATATTTCGGATGAAGGCCGATGACCTCTGATCCTGTGCCTCATCGCGTGGATGCTCCGCGCGTCGATACAGAGCGCCGCGCCGCTTTGGTGGATCATGCGCACAAAGCCATCAAATACGGCTCGCAGAGTTTTTCAGCGGCCTCGCAATTGTTTGAAAACGAAACGCGCGAACGGGCATGGCTGCTCTATGCATGGTGCCGCCGGTGCGATGACATTGCCGACAACCAAGTTATGGGCGGCGAGTTGGGCGATCAATCCGATTTGGAAAGTCGCCTTGGTTTGATCCGCAAGCTGACGGCGCTGGCGTTCGAAGGCAAAGCAACCGGCGACCCAGCGTTTGATGCTTTGGGTGTCGTAGCGCAGGAATGCGGCCTTACCCCCGCCATGGCCGAAGATGTGATCGCAGGCTTTGCTCTGGATGCAGAGGACTGGCGGCCCCGCACAGAAGCCGACATGATGCGGTATTGCTATCACGTTGCCGGCGCGGTGGGCGTGATGATGGCCGTGGTCATGGGCGTCGATCCCAAGGATCAAAACACGCTCGACAGAGCGAATGATCTGGGGCTGGCATTCCAATTGTCGAACATTGCCCGCGACATTGTCGAAGATGACGCAGCCGGCCGGTGCTACCTTCCGGTCATGTGGCTGGTCGAACAGGATATTGAGCCGGGCCAGCACACCAAACCGCATCACCGCGAAGAATTGGCCGAAATGGCAGCGCGCCTGGTCAAATTGGTGGAGAAACACGAAGCCGCCGCCCGCGTTGGCGCAGAACGCCTGCCCTTCCGCAGCCGCTGGGCGGTGCTGTCGGCGGCACGCATTTACGGCGCAATCGGGCGCAAAGTTCGCGCCCGGGGCACCGAGGCATGGAACAGCCGCACCTTTGTGCCGCGGTGGGAAAAGGCGCTCTACGGTGTGCGTGCATTCCTATCCGCCGCAATCAACCGCGAAAAGCATCCCGACGGGGAGATCACATGGGGCATCAAGGATTTCCGGCCCGTTTGATTGCTGCCCGTCCAATGCGGTTTCCATTGTAATAAAGTTGCGCTAGTCCCTTTCTCCATGAGAGGACTTATAGCTATCGCCGCCGCCGTTTCTGCGATCTTCGCAGCGCCGCTCTTCGCTCGATCACCGTCACCAGAACACGTTGAAGTCATCGAAGCCGTTGACGGTTTCTTCGCCGCCCTGCGCAGCGAGGACAAGACCGCGTTGGCACGGACCATGCGACCAGATGGTGTGATTTTCATCCATGATCGCCGCGACCCTGACAATGTGCGCATCCTTACACGGCCTGTCTCACAGCACCTCAATGGCTGGGAGGATAGTCCTCCGGGTACCGACGAATATATGCGCTACGATCATATTCTGGTCGATGGGACGATGGCTCAAGTGTGGGGGCCGTATGTGTTCTTGCTGAACGGCGAGACGACCCATTGCGGGATCAATTCGATGAGCCTTGCCAAAGGTGAGAACGGTTGGCTCGTCTCCAACACCAGCTTCACCATGGTCACGCCTGAAGAGTGCGACAAAGTCGGCGCCCCTGAACTCACGGTGCATGAGGACGGGACAGTGGAATGGGAAGCGGAAAGCCAATGATATCCAAACTCCTCATTGCCAATCGCGGCGAGATCGCCTGCCGGATTATGCAGACCGCGCGCGAAATGGGCGTGGCAACGGTGGCGGTTTATTCCGATGCCGATGCCAAGGCACTGCACACGCGCAGCGCCGATGAAGCGGTGCACATTGGCCCCTCGCCTGCTGCGGAAAGCTATCTTGTCGGTGAAAAGATCATCGCGGCGGCCAAAGAAACCGGCGCGGAGGCGATCCACCCCGGATACGGATTTCTATCTGAGAATGCCGATTTTGCGCAGGCTGTGATTGACGCTGGCCTCATCTGGGTCGGGCCAAAGCCGGAAAGCATCCGTGCGATGGGACTGAAAGACGCCGCGAAAGAGCGGATGATTGCCGCAGGCGTGCCAGTGACGCCCGGCTATCTGGGTGCGGATCAATCGGTGGAACGGCTTTCCAAAGAGGCCGATGCGATTGGCTATCCCGTGCTGATCAAAGCGGTCGCAGGCGGAGGCGGCAAAGGTATGCGCAAAGTTGACGCGGCAGAGAATTTCGCCGCCGATCTGGAAAGCTGCCAGCGCGAGGCCAAGGCGAGCTTTGGCAATGACGAAGTGCTGCTCGAAAAATGGATCACATCGCCGCGCCATGTTGAGGTGCAGGTGTTCGGCGACAGCCACGGCAATGTAGTCCACTTGTTTGAGCGTGACTGCTCCCTCCAACGCCGCCACCAAAAGGTGATCGAAGAGGCCCCGGCCCCCGGCATGGACGAGGCGACCCGCGAAGAAATCTGCGCCGCCGCCGTGCGCGCTGCGAAGGCGGTCGATTACGAGGGCGCAGGCACCATCGAATTTATCGCCGATGCGTCAGAAGGGCTGAGGGCGGACCGCATTTTCTTTATGGAAATGAACACGCGGCTTCAGGTCGAGCATCCCGTGACCGAGGAGATCACCGGGGTCGATCTGGTGGAATGGCAGCTGCGAGTGGCCTCGGGTGAGCCGATTCCGTTGAAGCAGGAGGAGCTGTCGATCAATGGCCACGCGATTGAAGCGCGGCTTTATGCGGAAGACCCGGCGAAGGGGTTTTTGCCAAGTATTGGCAGAATTGATCACTTTATAACGACGGCTCCATTTGAAGACTATTGGACATTTCGCTATGACTTCGGATACGACTACGAAGACACGGTTACCCCTCATTATGACCCAATGATCGGAAAGGTCATCGCAATGGGAGGGGATCGCAATGAAGCGATCTCGCAGTTGCTTACGGCCCTCGAAAGAGCCGAAATTTACCCACTTAAAACCAACCTCCCTTTTCTTATTCGCGCGGCCGACCACGAAGATTTTCGAGCCGCCAAGTTAGATACAGCATTCATAGAGCGTCACCTTACGGCGCTGACTGAATTTTCGACACCGTTACGCGAAATGGCGATTTCCGTTGCTGATGATATCGCTTTTGAAATCCAACAGCTCAGCCAACTAGACAAGCCAGCTGACAGTCTGTTGCGAAATACAATCGGCTGGCGGCTCAATAGCAAAAAGCGAAACAGAGTGATTGTCGAAGATGATCGCGGCAACACTTACGATATTGACCTAGACAACGACATACAAAGCGAGGTCGCCTATCGCGGCGCAGGTCCGTATCCAGCGCAAGTTCTGCACCGAGGCGAATTGGTACAGTTCAAGCATCATGAGCCGCGCGGCACCGGCGCAGCCTCCGCAGCCGACGGCGCAATCATTGCCCCAATGCCGGGCAAGGTCATCGCTGTCGACGTCACCGAGGGCCAAACGGTCAAAGCAGGCGACCGCCTCATGGTGCTCGAAGCGATGAAGATGGAGCACGCCCTCACCGCGCCCTTTGACGGAACCGTCACCGAACTCGACGCGTCCGAAGGCGGGCAGGTGCAAGTCGAAGCCGTGCTGTGCGTAGTGGAGCCTATCGAATGATACCAGCGGCTAAGCACCAAACGGTTGCGCAGCAACCGCAAGCCCGACCGGGCGTCCGCAGCGCCGATAGGCGCGAGGATATCGCACGCCGGATGGCGTGCGGAAAACAAATATGACTTGGGCTAAAGAACTCGAAGAGCTGCGCGAACGCGAAGCGCTTGCCGAACAAATGGGTGGACCCGAAAAGGTCGCGCGCCAACACGGTCGCGGCAAGATGGATGCGCGCGCGCGGCTAGGCGCGATGTGCGATCCCGGCTCCTTCCGCGAAATCGGTAAAATCGCAGGCAGCGCTTCATACGATGAAAACGGCGATCTCGTCGCAGTCACCCCTGCCCCGTTCCTATTCGGTAAAGCGACGATCGGCGGACGCCCCGTTGTCGCCACCGCCGACGATTTCACCATTCGCGGTGGCGCGGCCGATGCCGGCATTGCACGCAAGATGGTGCAAGCAGAGACGATGGCGCATGAGCTGAAACTGCCGATGCTCCGCATGATCGACGGCACCGGCGGCGGCGGATCGGTCAAGACATTGGAACAGATCGGCGCGACCTACATTCCGGCGGTTCCCGGATGGGGCGATGTCGTCCAAAACCTCGATACGGTGCCCGTTGTGGCATTGGCGCTTGGCCCGACAGCCGGCCTTGGCGCGGCGCGGGTCGTGGCCAGCCACTATTCGATCATGGTGCGCGGGCTTAGCCAATTGTTCGCCGCAGGCCCCGCCGTGGTGGACGCGATGGGCAGCGATTACGAAGGGCCCAAAGACCCGATCGCCGCCAAAGAGGAATTGGGCGGCGTCGATATTCACACCCGCAACGGCGTGGTCGATGATGAAGTTGCAAGCGAAGCAGAGGCATTCGCCCGCGCGCGGCATTTCCTATCCTTTATGCCCGAACATGTGGGCCAACACGCCCGCCGCGCAGAACCCACCGACCGCGCGGACCGACGCGAAGAGGCGCTGCTTAGCCTTGTCCCGCATGATCCCAAGCACGTCTATTCGATGCGCCGTGCGATGGACCTTATTTTGGACACCGGCACTGTGTTCGAAATCGGCAAAAACTGGGGCCGCACCGCAATCACCGCTTTGGCGCGGCTGAATGGATATCCCGTCGCCGTTGTGGCCAGCGATCCGACATTCTTGGGCGGATCATGGGATGCGAAAACATCGGAGAAAGTCGAACGTTTCGTCAAACTTGCCGATCAGTTCCGCCTGCCGATTGTGCACCTAGTCGACAATCCCGGTTTTATGATTGGACGCGAGGCGGAAATGGCGGGCACAATCCGGTACGGGGTTCAGGCGATGAACGCGATTTACCGCGCGACCGTTCCCCTAGCTAGCATCGTCATGCGCCGGGCATACGGCATCGCCGGCAGCGCGATGAGCAACGCGGAGCGGTATCAATACCGGTTCTGTTGGCCGTCCGGCGATTGGGGCAGTTTGCCGATCGCCGGCGGGTTGGAGGTCGCCTACAAATCCGATCTTGAGGCGTCAGACGACCCAGAGGCAGAATTGGAAGCGATCAAGACGCGCCTTGCCAAGGTTACGTCCCCATTCCGCAGCGCCGAACGTTTCAATGTCGAAGACATCATCGATCCGCGCGATACACGACCACTTCTATGCGAATTTGCCGAATTGGCGTGGCGCAAAATTCATTCTGAGTGAGCCGCAAGACGGCGCGGACTACGTCAAACCGAATTCATTTTGGTTGGACCCCGCTGTGCGTCGGGCGGCCCAAACAATTTGCCATTCTCGCTGAACAAAACCAGCGCAAGGCACGTCAATCCCGACGCCAGCAATGCCACCGCCAATGGCAAAGCGGTGCCATCAAACGAATATCCGATCACCCCACCCAACAACGCCGCCGTCGTCATCCGGACAAATCCGTGCATCGAACTGGCCGCGCCTGCTATGGCGAAGAATGGGTTCATGGCGATCGCGCCAAAATTGCTGCCGATAAATCCAAGCAACATCATGTTGATCGCCATCAAGGGCACAAATTGCCACAGGCTTTGATCCGGTTGCATCGCGAAATACACCTGGACCCCGGCCACCGCGATGAACGCGAACAGCGCGGAGTGGCTGACCCGGCGCGCGCCAAATCGTTCGACGATGCGCGAATTGGACCAGCTCGCCACGGCCATTGAACCCGCGCAAATGCCAAAGACCATGGGGAAAATGTCGCTCGCATCGAACGATTCTGCGATCAATTGCTGGGCAGAATTGATAAATCCAAACAAAGCGCCAAACACCAACGAGCTGCCGATGACATATCCAATGATGCTTCGCATACTCAACGCGCGGCCCATGTTTCTGGCTATCACGGTTGGTCGGATCGTCTGGCGATTTTCCTCGGTCAGGCTTTCAGGCAATCGAAAATACACCCAGCTGCCGACCAAGATCCCCTGAAGCGCCATCACCGCAAAGATCGCGCGCCAATCCGCGACCCACAAAATCATCTCTCCGATAAACGGCGCGATGGCGGGAACCATAAGGAAGATGACGAATATTAAGCTCATCATCTTGGCCATTTTGTCGCCGCCAACCCGGTCACGGATAATCGCCGGTGGCAATGCCACGATGCCCGCGCCAAAGAACCCTTGGGCCGCGCGGATGAACAACAATTGATCAAATGACGTGACCAGCGCGCTGGCCAATGACAAGGCGATATAGGCAAAAATAGAGCCCAGCAGGACGGGCCGTCTTCCAAACCGATCCGCCAATGCGCCGGGCACCAAGGCGCCGATTCCCGCGGTCAAAAGGAACACACCGATGACAAACTGCCGATCATTGCCCTCTACAGCCAAGGCGACGGCCATCTCATCCAAAGCGGGCAAAATGGCATCGATGCCGAACGCCTGAAGCGCCATCAACATTGCCATCATCCAGATCATCTCTCTTTCACCCAATGGTGACGGAGATGCCTCGGCCGGCGCGATTGAAGGAGGAGTGGTGTTCATTCCCAACGCTTTGCCGCCCGTTTCATCCAAAGACCACTCTTCTTTTCGCATGTGCACAATTATCGTCAGACTAGACAATTGTTGCGCAGCCATCGCGCAAAGGTTTCTTCACGCCGCCAAAGCGCCTATTTCATGGACATGTCGAACGAAGCGCCAGATCACATGGACGACGACGATGCAGGGCCATCGCATGGATTTGCGGGCAATGGCGGTCTGCGCAAGATCATCCATGTCGATATGGATGCGTTTTTTGCCAGCGTGGAACAGCGCGACAATCCTGAATTGCGCGGAAAGCCGGTGGCGGTTGGCGGGGCCGGCGGACGCGGCGTGGTCGCAGCGGCCAGTTACGAGGCGCGCAAGTTTGGTGTGAAAAGCGCCATGCCTTCGGTCACCGCAAAGCGTCGGTGCCCCGATCTGATCTTCGTCAAACACCGTTTCGACGCCTACAAAGAAGCCAGCCGACAAATTCGCGCGGTGTTCAACCACCACACCCCCCATGTCGAACCGTTGAGCCTTGATGAAGCCTATTTGGATGTAACAGAGGATCGTTTGGGTATCGGATCGGCCACCCGGATCGCTGAATTGATCCGGCAAGAGATCAAAGCCAAAACCGAGCTAACCGCCAGCGCGGGTGTTTCGTACAACAAATTCTTGGCAAAAATTGCGAGCGATCAGAACAAGCCGGATGGCATCTGTGTGATCCGCCCCGGCGAAGGGGCGGATTTTGTGGCGGGCCTGCCGATCCGCCGGTTCCACGGTGTGGGACCAAAGGCGGAAGAGAAAATGAAACGGTTGGGCATTGAAACCGGCGCCGATCTGGCGGGCAAAGACATTGATTTCCTGCGCGCAAGTTTTGGGTCTTTTGCCGACTATCTCTTTCGCGCCGCGCGCGGCATCGACCTGCGTCCGGTTAGCGCGCATCGTGTGCGAAAATCGGTTGGCGGGGAACGCACCTTTAGCGACGATATTTCCAGCGGCGCGGCATTGCGCGACACGTTGGAAAACATCATCGACATTGTGTGGGATCGGATCGAGAACTCCAAATCGCGCGGGCGCACCGTCACTCTCAAAGTGAAATTCACCGATTTCCAAAACATGACCCGATCGAAATCAACGCCCCATTGGGTCGCGGATAAAAACGAATTTGCCACAATCAGCAGAGAGCTCCTCGAAGAAGCTTTGCCGCTGCCTATGCCGATCCGGTTGATGGGGTTGACCCTGTCCAATCTCGATCACGGAGAAACGGAAGATCGGCCCAAGGACAGCGCGCAGCTATCGCTGCTTTAGCGACGATCTCGACCGCCGATTTGACGATGCGCCTTTGATTAAGTTGCTTTCCAAGCGGCGATGCGTCGCTCTGTCACTGGGCCCAAGGGTCCGGGTAGATTATCCGCCGGAAAGAACCGCGCTTCCAACACTTCGCGTCCATCGGGCACCGGGTCGGTCGCGACAACCGCGGCGAACAAATGCGCGGTGTGCGGCGACCCGGAAAGCTCTTCTTCCAGGGTGCCGACCGGTTCGATTGTGTCGAGAGACAGCCCCAATTCTTCGTGCACTTCGCGCCGCGTGCATTCGATCGGGTCTTCGCCTGGTTTCAAGCCCCCACCAGGCAACCCCCAAACCTCTGGCCCATAGGAATGGCGCAGCAACAGGACGTCGCCCGCCCGGTTGGTCAAAATCGCGCTAACCCCAGCGATGGGCGTTTTGCGCAGCCGCCGCCAGCGATGGCGCACCCGGTGCGCGATTGGCAATACGGCGCGATGCACCGGCGCAGGCAATGCGCGTTCAAGAAACGAAGCGATCAGGTGAAGCAAGTGATCTCACCCGCCGCCAACGCGTTCACTTCACGCAGCAAACGGGCAATCGGCAGGTCGTTTTCCTCCGCATCGGCGCTTTCGAAAATCGCCTTTTTTTCCTCGCCGCGGATCACAAACATCGTGCGCTGTGAACGCGATAGGATCGGAATCGTCAAAGTGATCCGGTCAAACGGAGCCTCTGGCGGGAGCGGGTCGGGGGTGATGCGCCGCACCGGCAAACTATCGGCGGGATCGGGATCGGTGTTGGGGAAGAGCGAAGCGATATGCCCATCGGTGCCCATGCCCAACCAGATCATATCAAAATGCGGGACGTCCATCCCCTCTTCCAAGGCGACAACCTTTGCCCCGGTGGGTTCGAAAATCCGCCTGATTTTGCCCGTGTTCGATGCCGCGTGATCTTCGGGCACAATGCGATCATCGGTCGGCCACACCACAAGTCGCGCGAAATCGAGATCCCGTTTCACCAATTCTGCGAAAATCGGAAATGGGGTCGATCCACCCGGCACCGCGATGTGAACGGAGCCGCGTTCGCATTCTAAATCGAACGCAATCTGTTGTGCGATCCAATCCGCAATTTCGACATCGCTCGCGCCATGTATGTATTCACCAATATGCATTGCACCTTCTTAGCAAAAGGGCCGCTCACGCATAGCGTAAACAGCCCCATTTTTTGCGCATCGCTATGGATCCGGCCTTACCGGCCAACTCGCATCAACCCAGCAGCGAATTGAGGAACCACACCCGTTCTTCAGCGGCGTCGGTCCAATCATCGATCAATCCATCGGTCGCGTTGTCGCCTGCCGCATCGGCGGTGTCCTTCATGGATTTCAATTGGGCGACCATCGCCGCGTTGTCATCGCGCAATTCGCGGATCATATCTTCGGCGGATAGGTTGGCGTTGTCCTGATCGGTGATCTGGGTGCGTTGGGCGATGGAGCCGACCGATGTGATCGTGTCACCGCCCAATTTGCGGGCGCGCTCTCCGATGACATCGATCTGACCCTGAATGGCGATGGCTTGTTCATCAAACAACAGATGAAGATCGCGAAAACGCGGGCCTTTTACGTGCCAATGGAAATTCTTGGTCTTAACATAAAGGGCAAAGTGATCGGCCAACAGGCCGTTGATTTCCGCCACCATTTGCGCGGTCGAATTTGCTTTGGGATCGGTCATTCTTATCCTCCTGCTTCGTGGGGTGCCTGATAGTAAAACGGCGGCAAACGGGGTTTGCGCACCGCCGATATGGTCATGCAATCAATGGTTGAGAAGCGGGTTGGTTTCGCGGAATACCAGTTGGCAGTGATCGTATAAAGCGATCAAAGAAACATATAACGAGCGTTTAATCCGATCACCAAAGCCGCGAGGAAGAGGCACACTCCTAATGTCGAACGATAGGCACGCAGTGGGAATTTGCGCATTTGCGACAGGCCAATTGCCCATCCCAATGCCACCGCAGCCACACCGCCAATCGCACCGCCGATCATGGCGGTGGTGGGGTATGTCGCTTCGGCGGCGAAGGCGAAAATCACAAATCGCGGCGCGTCGCCGATCTGACGCGCCAACAACACAACGCCGATCGCAATGTAGGACCGTGTCGGTTCCTTCATCGGTTTGACCTTCACCGGCCAAAACAATTCAAACGCAGCAATCGCCAACGCAAAAGCGACCAACATATCCGCCGCCCTTTGCGGCAAGATCGCAGCCATATTGGCCCCGGCAAATGCCATCACTGCCGCCGACGCAACCGCGCACACAGCGCCGGTGAAGATCAGCGGCGTTGATCGTTCAAGCTGTTCCGAAAACTGCGCAATGATCAATTGTTCGCGCCCACCGATTGCGATGGCCGTCGTAAGGATCAGACAGAAGAGAAAGGAATCCATAGCCCGCCCTAGCACGCGCGCGGCCCATGAACACCGACCCAAGCACCACTTTTTCCAAGCCGCCACCCAATTTTCGACAGGTGGCGCGAAACAACAAAGCGGCCTAACTCTGCCCCATTACATCACGCAATTGCTCATCAAAGGAGAGGGTATGAAACTCGAAGCGGGAATGGCTGCCGTTGTCACAGGCGGTGCATCAGGGCTAGGCCGTGCCAGCGCGGCGGCTTTGGCGGAAAAGGGTTTGAAGGTCGCGATCTTCGATATCAACGACGAAGCCGGTGAAGAGCACGCCGCCGCCATCGGTGGCACATTCCACCATGTCGATATTATGGACGAGGCCTCCGTCGAGGCAGGCTTTGCCGCCGCGCGCGCCGCCAACGGCCAAGAACGCGTGACCGTCCATTGTGCCATGGCGTCAAAACGCGGCAAGACGATCGGCTTTGACAAAGCAACGGGGGGCTACAAACGCTTACCGACAGAAGATTACGCCTTTGGGGCCGAAGGTATCTTGGTCGCCAGCTATCGCGTGGCCAGCATCTCTGCATTGGGCATGGCCAACGCCGATCCGGTTAACGACGATGGAGAACGCGGTTCCATCACCCTCACGGCGAGCGTCGCGGCACAGGATGGTCAGATCGGCCAAGTGATCTACGGATCCTGCAAATCCGGGGTCAACGGGCTTGTCTTGCCGATGGCGCGCGATTTGATGCAGATGGGCATACGCGTGAATTCGGTCATGCCGGGTATTTTCGCCACGCCTTTGATGTTAGGCATGAAGGACCGGAACCCGCAAATGTGGGATCAACTCAATGCAAGCGTCCCCTTCCCCAAACGGTTGGGCGAGCCCGAAGAGTTTGCTTCGCTCATCTGCGAAATTGCCAGCAACAGCTACATCAACGGCCATCAATTCCGGTTGGATGGTGCGATCCGTATGCCACCACGCTAAACGGCGTCGCAAACCGGCATTTTCGATGTCACAGATTACGCGGCCGCGCGCAATGGTTGGGGGTGTTGCACCACCGACAATCGTTCGCGGTCGCGACACAATGCCATGCAGTTGGAGCGGGTGAAGGGAATCGAACCCTCGTCGTCAGCTTGGGAAGCTGCTGCTCTACCATTGAGCTACACCCGCATTTCAAAGACTTAGCCTTGGGCTGCCTTCACGATGGTTACACCATTGGTGAGGCGACGCGTCAATTCGACCACAATGCCGCCGTCGTCAATGTCTCTTTTGCCTATCGGGTCGGCACAGTTGGATCGGCATGGTGAACCTTCAACCTAAGTCGTCACCTAACTTTGCAATTCTGTACCCCTACCCAATTTTGGCAGTAACATGCCCCTTGCCACGGGCCCGCCGTAGCGTCATTTGGGACGCTAAGAACTTAGGAGTCTCCCTCATGCGTCAGATCGATCATTTCATGCCCACGGCCAGCCCGACCGCGGCTCGCAAACATCAGGTGTGGAACCCATCCACCGGGGAAATTCAGGCCGAGGTCGCGTTGGGCGATGCAGCCTTGTTGGAACAGGCGATCGCAAACGCCAAAAAGGTCCAACCGGAATGGGCCGCAACAAACCCGCAAAAACGCGCGCGAGTGATGTTCCGTTTCAAAGAGTTGATCGAGGCAAACATGCAGAGCCTCGCCGAATTGTTGGCGAGCGAGCATGGCAAGGTGGTCGACGACGCCAAAGGCGATGTGCAACGCGGATTGGAAGTGATCGAGTTTGCTTGCGGCATTCCTCAAGTGATGAAGGGCGAATACACCCAAGGGGCCGGGCCCGGAATCGACGTGTATTCCACCCGCCAACCGTTGGGCATTGGGGCCGGGATTACGCCGTTCAATTTCCCCGCCATGATCCCAATGTGGATGTTTGGCATGGCCATCGCCGCAGGCAATGCGTTCATTTTGAAACCATCAGAGCGCGACCCCAGCGTTCCGGTTCGCCTTGCCGAATTGTTCGTCGAAGCGGGCGCGCCAGAGGGCCTTTTGCAAGTCGTCCATGGTGACAAGGAAATGGTCGACGCGATCATCGAACATCCCGATATCCCCGCCATCAGCTTCGTCGGAAGCTCAGACATCGCGCATTATATCTACAGCAAAGGCGCCCAGCATTCGAAACGCGTTCAAGCGTTTGGCGGCGCGAAGAACCACGGCATCGTGATGCCCGACGCTGATCTTGATCAAGTGGTCAACGATCTGGCTGGCGCGGCGTTTGGGTCCGCTGGTGAACGTTGTATGGCGTTGCCGGTGGTTGTCCCCGTGGGCGAAGACACCGCCGAACGGCTAAAAGAAAAACTGATCCCGGCGATCAACGCGCTGCGCATTGGCGTTTCCAACGATCCCGACGCGCATTACGGACCGGTGGTCACGCCCGAGCATAAGGCGCGCATCGAACAATGGATCACCACCGCCGAAGAAGAGGGCAGCGAAATCGTTATCGATGGGCGCGGCTTCTCACTTCAAGGCCACGAAAAAGGGTTCTTTGTCGGGCCAACTTTGATCGACCGCGTGACCCCGCAAATGACAAGCTATCAGGAAGAGATTTTTGGTCCCGTTCTGCAAATTGTGCGGGCCAATGATTTCGAAGACGCCGTGCGTCTGCCAAGCGAGCATCAATACGGAAACGGCGTCGCCATCTTTACCCGCAACGGTCAGGCCGCGCGTGAATTCGCCGCGCGGGTGAATGTCGGCATGGTGGGCATCAACGTGCCAATCCCTGTGCCGGTTAGCTATCACAGCTTTGGCGGTTGGAAACGGTCCGGCTTTGGCGATATTGACCAATACGGCACCGAAGGCCTCTCTTTCTGGACCAAAAACAAGAAGGTCACGCAACGCTGGCCGGATGGCGGCGGCGATGGATCGAACGCTTTCATCATTCCGACGATGGGCTAAGAATGGGAGCACCCCGCATGCGTTTTGGATTTGCGATCATCGCGGTCATTTCTCTGGCCGCATGCGACGCGAATGAACCCGCAGCGGTGGACGCAGACATTGGTGTAGAAGCGGGCGAAGACGCCAAGTCTGATCCCGCTTCCGCCGAAACCGCCGTTTTGCAAACCATCCCCGCCCAGTTTCATGGTGTGTGGGACTACGTCGAAGGGACGTGCGCGCGCGAAAGCGATCTTCGCACGGAGATAACCGGCGACGAAGTCATGTTCTACGAAAGCTTCGGCACAGTCACTTCGGTGACCGCGGAAGGCGATGACGTGATGGTCGTGTTGGCCCTAGAGGGCGAAGGGTACACGTGGGAGGAACAGATACGGTTCAGCCTCACAAATGACGGGAGCGTTTTGATGCTGCTCTCTGACAGGCAAAGAGAAGCGGGCGATACGCCATTGCCTCGAAAGCGCTGCGGATCATGACCAGCCGTCAACGCTGCACCTCAGGCTCTCCGTTTGAAGAGCAATTTGGTTTTAGTCGCGCAGTTCGCGTGGGCAATCGCATCATCGTTGCCGGTACCGGCCCAGTCGAACCGGATGGCACAACGACCCCCGGCGGCGTCGCACAACAAGCCGATCGGTGCTGTGCTATCATTGTTGCTGCCATTGAGGAGTTGGGGGGCAGCGCGGCCGATGTTGTGCGGACCCGCATGTTGTTGACCGACCCTCAGGATCAAGAGGCCGTTGGCGACGTGCACAAACGGTATTTCGGAACCGCGAAACCCGCGGCGACCATGGCGGGCGTTGCTTGGCTGTGCCGGGCGGAATGGAAGATCGAGATAGAGGCGGAAGCCTTGTTGCCACCAAGCTAAAGCGGTCGGCTTGCCGACTAGGCAATGATTCGCATCTCTGGTGATCGCGCTTGTTCGACGATCAATCGTTCTTCCACCGTGTTCATCAATTCATCGGTGTCTTTGATCGCGTCCAGATCTTTCGCAGGAACAAGATCCTTGGGGGTATCGTCCTTGTGCCCAATTAATATCGTGGGCAACGCGATCCCATGGCCGGGATAGGCCTCTTCGAAATCGTCTTTGTGGTGAATCACAACATCCAACGGCAGGCTGTCCAAATATCGTCGCCATTCGCCGCGCATCGATACCGCGCCATATGTGATCGCGCATAGGGAACAGGGATAGGTGTCCGGTGCGACCTGTTTGTGCACCGCGTGCATCAAAGCATTTATAATTCCGCCATCTGCGTTGTAGACCAAAATCAAGCGTGGCCGATTATGCTGAGATTTTTCCATCATAACCTTTCCTTCGTTTGATCACCCGCTTTCGTTACAATCTTTCATCTCATACAACACCAATCGGTCAATAATGTTGAACCTTACCCTAACAAACAAAGCAGGGGTCTCGCTCTTTTATTGCCGCGCCACAGCGTCTAAATGACACATCATGCAAGGACAATTCTCTCTTACCGAAGACCAGCTCGCGATTCAGGAAATGGCGCAGCGGTTCACCGCCGACAACATCACCCCGTTTGCCGGGGAATGGGATGAGAAACACATCTTTCCCAAGGATACGATCAAACAGACCGCCGAACTGGGTTTTGGCGCGATCTACGTGTCCGAAGAATCAGGCGGGATTGGACTAGGCCGGCTCGAAGCGGCGTTGATCATGGAAGCGATGGCCTATGGCTGTCCGACCACCAGCGCCTTTATCTCCATCCACAACATGGCCGCGTGGATGATCGATCAATTTGGCGGCGCGGACGTAAAGGCGCGCTACCTTCCTGATCTCATCACGATGGACAAGATCGCCAGCTATTGCCTGACCGAACCCGGCAGCGGATCAGACGCCGCCGGATTGAAAGCCAACGCGGTGTTGGATGGCGACCACTATGTGTTGAACGGAACGAAGCAGTTTATCTCGGGCGGCGGCGTGAACGATGTTTATGTCACCATGGTTCGCACCGGCGATCACAAAACCAAAGGCATCACTTGCCTTGTCATCGACAAAGACACACCGGGCGTTAGCTTTGGCGCGCCGGAGAAAAAGCTGGGCTGGAACGCATCGCCAACCGCTCAAGTCATTTTCGAAGACGCACGCGTTCCCGTGGCGAACCGCGTTGGCGGCGAAGGCGAAGGGTTCCGTTTTGCGATGATGGGCCTTGATGGCGGACGGCTTAACATTGGTGCGTGTTCTTTGGGCGGGGCACAGCGTTGTTTAGACGAAGCGATTGCCTACACCAAGGATCGCAAGCAATTCGACACGCCGATTGCGGATTTTCAGAACACGCAATTCATGCTGGCCGATATGGCCACCGACTTAGAAGCCGCGCGCGCCTTGTTGTATCTGGCGGCGGTCAAAGTGACCGAAAACGCCCCGGACAAATCGCGGTTTTCCGCGATGGCAAAACGCCTTGCGACGGACAATGGCAGCAAAATCGTCAACGACGCGCTGCAATTGTTCGGAGGCTACGGCTATCTCAGGGATTACCCGATTGAACGGTTCTGGCGCGATTTGCGGGTGCACTCGATCCTAGAGGGCACCAACCAAGTGATGCGCATGATCGTAGGCAGAGATCTGCTGCGCCAATAAGGTACGGGCCGAGAAGGCTTGGGGCCATTGAACCATTCGGCGCCGCGAGATGCGGGCAAAGAAAGAACCCAAAATGACAGACGACGTACTCATCCGCACGAATGGCCCGATAGGTCATATTTCGTTGAACAGGCCCAAGGCGCTCCACGCGCTTACCCTACCCATGTGCCACGCGATGAGCGCGGCCCTGACCGAGTGGGAACGGGATGACGCGATCGAGGCGATCATCATAGATCACGACGAAGGGCGCGGCTTTTGCGCGGGCGGCGACATCGCATTTCTGCGCGATTCCGCGATCAATGATGACGGCGCGTCGGGCCGCAAATTCTTCCACGACGAATATCAATTGAACCATCAATTGTTCACCTATCCCAAGCCTGTCGTCGCCTTTATGGACGGCGTTACAATGGGCGGCGGTGTTGGCATTTCCCAACCGGCTAAATTTCGCGTGGCCACGGAAAACACCCGCTTTGCGATGCCAGAAACAGGGATCGGCCTGTTTCCGGATGTTGGCGGCGGTTGGTACCTATCGCGCATGGGCGGACGGCTTGGCCAATTCCTCGCGCTAACCGGCGCGCGTTTGGATGGTGCAGAATGTTTGTGGACCGGCCTTGCGACGCATTACGTACCCAGCGACATGTTGGACGATTTGAAAGCCCGCATCATTGAGCGCCCTGGCCGCATCGCCGGAATTCTGTCCGAACCGGTGGGCACCCCGCCCGACGCACGGATTGAAGCGAACGCGCTTAAAATCGCCAAACACTTTGCCTCCGACAGATATGAAGACATCCTCGCCAGCCTCGAAGCGGCGGTAGAAGATGGCGACGAATGGGCGATGAAAGAGCGCGATACGTTGGGCACCAAAAGCCCGCAAACATGCAAAGTGGCCCTGCGCCAGCTTGCCACCAGCGCCGATTTGCCGACATTCGCAGACAACATGGCGATGGAATACCGCATTGCATCGCGTGTCCTAACGCGCCCCGATTTCGCAGAGGGCGTGCGCGCGGTCATCACCGACAAAACAAACGATCCCAAATGGGACCCCGCCACTCCGCAAGAGGTGGGCGATGATCTGATCGACAGCATATTTGCCCCACTGCCAGCAGACGAAGAATGGAAGCCATTATGAGCTACGAAACAATCACCGTTGAAACCAATGCGAGCGGTGCCAGCGGCGTCACTTTGATGACGATCAACCGGCCCAAAGCGTTGAACGCGCTCAACTCGGTGGTCCTTGATGAATTGATTCAGGCTTTTGCCGCCTATCAAGCCGATGACAGTCAGCTCTGTGCGATCTTGACCGGGTCAGGAGAAAAGGCGTTCGCCGCGGGCGCGGACATCAAAGAAATGTCGGACAAGGCCGCCGCGGATTTCTACCTCGACGACTTCTTCTCACCCTGGACGTCTGAGATTGTGAAGAAAACCCGCAAGCCGTGGATCGCCGCGGTGAACGGTTTTGCTCTGGGCGGTGGGTGCGAACTGGCGATGATGGCCGATTTCATCATCGCATCGGACAACGCGAAATTTGGTCAGCCTGAAATCAAGCTCGGCGTTGCCCCCGGCATGGGCGGATCGCAGCGGTTGACCCGTGCGATTGGCAAATCGAAGAGCATGGAAATGTGTCTGACGGGCCGGATGATGGGCGCCGAAGAGGCCGAACGTGCCAATTTGATCGCCCGTTCTGTCCCACAGGCGGACCTGATCGCTGAGGTGATCAAAACCGCCAGCGTGATCGCGGGAATGCCGCCAATGGCCACAATCGCGAACAAGGAAATGGTCAACTCAGCGTTTGAAATGACGCTGGACCAAGGCTTGATCGTGGAACGCCGCATCTTCCAAATCCTCACCGCGAGTGAGGACAAGCAGGAAGGCATGGCCGCGTTTATCGAGAAACGTGAGGGTGTGTGGAAGGGCCGTTAAGCCCATCCACACAGCAGGAGAGAACACCATGAAAATCGCATTTATCGGCCTTGGCAATATGGGCGGCGGGATGGCTGCCAACCTTGTGAAAGCGGGCCACGATGTCCGCGCCTTTGATCTGAGCGACGCCGCACTGGCCGCTGCGAAGGACGCGGGCTGCACCGCATTCACGGCTGCATCCGAAGCATGCGCCGATGCCGAAGCGGTGGTCTCTATGCTGCCCAACGGCGCCATTGTGAAATCGGTCTACGAAAGCGATGTCATCGGCACGGCGCCCGCTGGCGCGGTGCTGCTTGATTGTTCAACCATTGACGTTGCGACCGCGCGTGAAGTGATCGCGGCAGCGCAGGGCGCAGGGTACGATATGGTCGATGCGCCTGTTTCCGGCGGAATCGCGGCGGCAAATGGCGGGACGCTCACCTTTATGGTTGGCGGTACAGCGGAAGCATTCGGCCGAGCCGAAGTGATCCTAAACGCGATGGGTAAAGCCGTGATCCACGCAGGGGATGCGGGCAACGGACAGGCCGCAAAAATCTGCAACAATATGCTGCTGGCGGTTCAAATGATCGGCACAGCCGAAGCGTTTTCGATGGCGGATAAGCTCGGCCTAGACGCGCAAACCTTTTACGACATTTCCAGTGTGTCTTCGGGCCAATGCTGGTCCATGACGAGCTATTGCCCAGTCCCCGGTGTCGGCCCACAAAGCCCATCGGACAACGATTATCAGGGCGGCTTTGCCTCTGCATTGATGCTCAAAGATTTGCGGCTGGCTATGGAAGCGGCAGAGACATCGGGTGCGAGCACTCCGCTGGGCAAACATTCGCAGGAAATCTACGAAGAGTTTGCTGCGGACAATGGCGGGCTCGACTTCTCGGCGATTATCAAGACGCTTTGATTTCGGCGATTATGTCGGAAAGCCAATCGCGAGGGGCCTGTCGCCGGCCAATGTCGGCGACGAATTCCTGGCCGCGCGCAACGCTTTTTAGACGCCTTCCAGGCAGCCACCTGTCTTCGCGATCGTGATAGGACAAACCGCCGTGCTTCAACCATGCAGGTCTATTCCATAGAGACGGCGGACCTTCGGGCACGGTTAGTCGCAACATGTCGCTTGCGCGGGACGCCACCTGCCCTTCCCCGCGCCAAATGGCGTCGTTGGATGCATGCATGGCAATCGCATGAGGGTGATCGAGGTCGGCGAACATTTGCGGCACTCCATCGACAAGGTGGGTGATCTCCTCGACCTCTAGATAGCCAAAGATGCGGTGATGCGGCTCACCTGTGCGCTCCTCTGCGAACAGGCCAAAGAACACAAAAACATCGCCCACGCCGACGCCTTGTCGTTCCAAATGGGTCTGCGCCGCGCCGCATTGGCCAAAGACGCATGTGCCCCGACCATCCTTTGGCGGCAGGAACATTGGATCATCGTGGCATAGATTGGCCCCGCCCAATTTGCCCCGGCTCGCTTTGGCTGCATGTTCGGCCAAACCGCGTTTCGCATAGGTCGTTCGCGACGCGCCTTTGCTGTCCGGGATCGGCAGGCTGATCGGGCGTCCATCGACGATCGGCGAAGGCCCTCCGCCGGCGCTGCTGTCAAAACCCTTGCGTGAAAAGACTATTCGCATTTCTAAACCCGTTTGCCCCGGTGATGGATGGCGCGCGACAAAAAGTTGCACAAGACGCACCTTTACTTGCTTTGCGCGGAAAGGCGATTGGCGCTAAAGCCTGATACCTATGACACAGAACACAAAAGTCACCGCACTAATCATGGCCGGAAAACGTTCGGGCGTGCTGGACCCTCTCGCTGCGAATGCTGGCGTTGCGCAAAAGGCCGTCGTCCCGGTTCACGGCATCCCGATGGTCGAACGCGTGGTCAAACAGGTCGCGGCCTGTGACAAAGTGGGTGCGATCCGGATTGTGGCGCATGAACCCGACGAAATGGCCGCATTGCCATCCATCGCGGCTTTGATTGAAGAGGGACGATTGAGCTTTGCAGAAGGCAAATTCAACCTTGTCGACAGCGTCTTTTCCGGGGCCGAAGGGGCGGAGTTTCCGATCCTGATCACCACCGCAGACAATTGCTTGGTGACGCCAGAGGGATACAGCGAATTCGTCGAAAAGTGCCTTGCGAATGAAGCGGGTGCCGCTGCCGGACTGGCGCGCAAACAAGACGTGATCGCCGCCGATCCCCAAGGGCAAAAGAAGTTCTACGAATTCAAGGATGGCGGATTTTCCAACTGCAACATGTATTGGTTGGGCAGCACCAAAGCGTTGAGCGCGGCCGAAATCATGCGGCACGGTGGCCAATTCGTGAAATTCCCCAGCCGGATTATCAAAGCGTTCGGGTTTATGAACCTGATCCGTTTCCGGCTTGGCAACGGCTCCAAAGAAAAGCTTTTTGAACAGGTATCCAAACGGTTTGGGATCAAATTGGTCCCGATCGAATTGTCTGATGGCCACTACGCCATCGATGTCGACAATCAACGCACCTACGATGTGACCGAAAAGATCCTAAAACGCCGCGAAGGTGATGGCGCCGCCGGTTAATCCGGGCCGCACCGGAGCATGGCTCACACTTGATGAAGCGTCTATTTTCAAACATCGGTTGGCTCTTGGGCGGCCGTGGGTTCAACGCGGTTATGAGCCTTGTCTACCTGTATCTGGCGACCAACACGTTGGGGCTGGAACAGTTTGGGCATTTCGCGTTGATCGTGGCCTTGGGTCAGGCGATCACCGGGCTTGCCAATTTTCAAACGTGGCAATTCATCGTCCGCTGGGGCGCCGGTGAAGATGCCGCAGCAGCGGACGCCATGGGTGCGGAACTATCGGGCCCGCCGCCGGATTTGGAAAATATGCGCGATGCCACTGGTTTTGCCATTGCGCTCGATATGCTCGCGATTGGTATGGGCGCGTGTTTCGCCGCGATTGTGGTGGCCACGGCGCAAATGTGGTTGCCTCTCCCGACCGAATTGATGTGGCTGACATTTGGATATTGCATCGTGTCGCTGCTTTCCATTCGATCAACCCCGACCGGGCTTTTGCGGCTGCGCTTTCAATACGCGACCGCCACCGCCGCCGAAGCGGTTCAGCCCGCCATTCGCACGGCGGGCGCCGTTCTCGCCTTTATGTTCATGCCCAATGTCATGGGCTTTGTCATCGCATGGGCCGCATCCGAAGTGGCGGTCGCCATCGCGCTTTGGTTTGCTGCAACACGCCGCAACCCGATCGATCTAAGCGGGATCAGCCTGCGCCGGATACCAGCAAAACACAAAGATGCATGGCGGTTCGTTTGGTCCACAAACATGTCCGGCACGCTCACCATCGCGGGCAAACAAGTTATCATCTTGTTGGTAGGGACTTTTGGCGGAGCGGCGTTGGCGGGTGGTTTCCGTGTTGCTTCGCAATTGGGTCAGGCGCTCGTGTCACTGGCTCAGACCGTATCCAAAGCGATCTTCCCAGAATTGGTTCACGCCAAAGACAACGCGTTGGTGATGGCGCGGCGGATGGCCAATATTGCGGTGGTGGCCGGAGTCATCGCAGTCCTTGTCGCATTGTTCGGCGGGCGCTGGGCGCTGGCAGTCATAGCGCAAGATGATTTCAGCGCGTTCTATTGGGCGATGGTGATCCTCGCCATTGCAGGCGCGGTTGAATTGGTGGGTGCTAGCCTTGAATCGCTGCTGGTATCCGCCGGGCGTGCAGGCACGGCATTTCTAGTGCGGGCGGTGCCGACGGTTCTGGCTCTGGTTATGTTGGACGCTGCGATTGATTGGAACGGAGCCAAGGGCGCAGCCTTTGCCGTGCTCGGTTCCAGCTCGCTCGCCGTGGTCGGTTTCTATGTGGCGATCCTAAACCTGCAAGAGATTCGGATCACAGTGAAATCAGACACCGATCCTGACGCAGATTCTGCCTCAAACGACAATTCCGACAACCGGCCCAAGCCCGCCAACGATTTGGGCGAAACGGACCATCAACCCGCCTCGCCCTAAACCTGAATAGCTTATGGGGCCTCGTCGCTCCACGCCAATTTCGGTTTGCGCGCAGCAGCCGTTTCATCCAGCCTGCGACGCGGCGCGTAATATGGCGCTTGTTTCAAACTTTCATCGCCGTCCAACGCTCGCTGTGTCACCGATCGGAACGCGGTGATGAATTGGTCGATGCTCGCCTTGCTTTCGGTCTCGGTTGGCTCAACCAACATCGCGCCATGCACAACCAACGGGAAATACACCGTCATCGGGTGATACCCTTCATCGATCAGCCCTTTGGCAAGATCGAGTGTAGAAAGTCCGCCGCCAAAATCCTTATCGCCGAACAAGGCTTCGTGCATGCAAGGGCCGCTTTCCGCGAAGGGGGCATGCAGGATGTCTTCCAAACTGCGCAGGATGTAATTGGCGTTCAACACGGCGTCTTCGGCGACTTGTTTTAGCCCATCGGCTCCATGGCTGAGCATATAGGTCAGCGCGCGGGTGAACATGCCCATTTGTCCATGAAACGCCGTCATGCGGCCAAACGCTTGCCCGCGCGACCCGGAACGTTTTTCTTCTTCGACCAGATCGTAGCTGCCATCTTCGTATTTGCGCACGAATGGCAGGGGAGCGAACGGGGCCAACGCATCGGAAAAGACGACTGGACCGGAACCGGGGCCGCCGCCGCCATGCGGGGTGGAGAATGTCTTATGCAGATTGATGTGCATCGCATCGACGCCCAAATCACCGGGGCGCACGCGACCGACAATCGCGTTGAAATTGGCGCCGTCGCAATAGACGTAGCCACCCGCATCGTGGACGGCATCGGCAATTGTACGGAAGTCTTTTTCAAACAATCCGCATGTGTTGGGATTGGTGATCATCACCGCGGCTACATCGGGACCCAACCGGGCAATCAAAGCATCGACATCAACGCGCCCTTCGGGAGTGGCCGGGATGTTGTCGACTTTATAACCGGCAAACGCCGCGGTCGCCGGATTGGTGCCATGGGCGCTTTCTGGGACCAAGACGACTTCGCGGGGGTTCCCATTGGCCGTGTGCGCCGCGCGGATGGCTAAGATGCCGCACAATTCGCCATGCGCGCCCGCCTTCGGGCTCATCGCAACCGACGGCATGCCGGTCAATTTGCACAACCAATCGCCCAATTCATGCACCACTTGCAGCGCGCCTTGGACTGTTGATTGCGGGGCGAGCGGGTGAATGTCGGCAAATCCAGGAAGCCGCGCCACTTTTTCATTGAGGCGCGGATTGTGTTTCATGGTGCAGCTTCCCAGCGGGAAAAAGCCCAGATCAATGCCGTAATTTTGGCGACTAAGCCGGGTGTAATGGCGCACCGCCTCCGGTTCTGTCAGTCCAACCAAACCCACCGGATCGCCGCGTTCTAACCCTCCCAAGCGATTGGGGGCGGAAGGGTTGATTGCCGGCAAATCGACACCGGTCGTTTCCGCGTGACCAATTTCAAAGATCAACGGTTCTTCGAGCATCAACGCGCGATTGCCAGTGGTCGTGGTTGGGCCAGCGGACCCTTCGGCCGCTTCCATTTGTGGTTTCCAGCCGGATTTGTTGGGCGCGTTCATTGGGCTGGCTCCTTGATCAAGGCTTCCAACTCTGTGGCCAAAGTCTCGATATCTTCATCGGTGCATGTTTCTGTGACGGCGACCAACAAGGCCTCCTCCAACGCTTTCACGCCGGGATACAACCGACCAAGCGACACCCCGCCCAACACGCCGCGATCGGCAAGCGAACGGACGGTCTCGCGCGCGGACTTGCCCTTCAACATCACAGTGAATTCATTGAAAAACGCGGTGTTCAAAACCGAGATACCGGGCACTTTTTCCAAACGGTCGGCGGCTGCGCATGCCAATCGGTGATTTTCTGCCGCCAATTCGCGCAAGCCTTTCTCGCCCAACAACGTCATATGAACACTGAAAGCCAAGGCGCACAGGCCGGAGTTGGTGCAGATGTTCGATGTCGCCTTTTCGCGGCGGATATGTTGTTCGCGCGTGGACAGCGTCAGCACGAAACCGCGCTTACCCTCTGCATCGGTGGTTTCGCCACACAAACGTCCGGGCATTTGCCGAACATGTTTTGGATCGCGCACCGCGAACAGGCCAAGATACGGCCCGCCAAATTGCAGACCCACGCCAATCGCCTGCCCTTCGCCGACGACAATATCTGCACCCAATTCGCCGGGCGACTTGATCGCGCCCAACGCCACCGGTTCGGTGTTCACCACAACCAGCAAAGCGCCCTTTGCATGCGCGGCATCGGCGATCACCGAAAGATCGCTGACCCGGCCAAGAATGTCAGGATATTGGACCACGACACAAGCGGTGTCGTCATCGATCCGCGCGGTCAGCCCTTCAATGTCCGGGGTCGATTGGATTGCCGGTGCGCTATCGGCGATCGTATCGCCGGTGAATTGCGCCATGGTTTTGACGACTTCGCTGTAATGGGGGTGCAGTGCACCAGACAAAACCGCGCGTTTTCGCTTTGTCACGCGGGTGGCCATCGCCACCGCTTCCCAACACGCCGTGGACCCATCATACAACGACGCGTTCGCCACCGCACAGCCATACAAGCGCGCAACTTGCGTCTGAAATTCAAACAACATTTGCAACGTGCCCTGAGCAATCTCAGGCTGATACGGGGTGTAGGCGGTTAGAAATTCGCCGCGCTGAATGACCGTATCGACGCTGGCCGGGACATGGTGACGATATGCACCCGCGCCCAAAAAGAACGGCGCATCACCCGCGGCCAAATTCTTGCTCGCGCGGGCCTTCATATGCCGCTCTACCGCCATCTCTGATGCGTGCATCGGCAAATCGCGGATGGGACCGTCTAAGCGTGCGATCTCTGGCACATCGACAAACAAATCATCGATAGACTTGGCACCCACGCGCTCCAACATATCGGCGCGGTCGGTATCGGTCAGGGGAAGGTAACGCATTGCAGGTGTCTTTCATCAGCCCGGCGCATCGCGCCAAAGCGCAGCTTTACAGGTTGTCGACGAACGCCTTGTAGGCCTTGTCATCCATCAATCCTTCCAGCTCTTCGCGGTCGGATAGGGTCATGCGGAAGAACCACCCTTCTTCTTCGGGTGAAGAATTGACCAAGGCCGGTTCGTCTTCCAGTCCGCTGTTCGCTTCGGTCACTTCGCCTGTGATCGGGGAATAGACGTCGCTGGCGGCTTTAACGCTTTCGACCACAGCGGCATCACCGCCTTTGTCCAACATCGCGCCGACATCGGGCAATTCGACAAAAACGATATCGCCCAATTGTTCTTGAGCGTAGTCGGTGATCCCGACAGTGGCGCTATCGCCTTCGACATCAATCCATTCATGTTCTTCAGTAAAATAACGCGGCATTGATCAGCTCCCTCGAAAATAGCGATGCGGGACAAAAGGCATGGGTGAAACGGTTGCGGCCAGGCGCTTGTTGCGCACGACACATTCAAGTTCAGTTCCGTCTTCGGTGTGCGCCGCATCGACATAAGCCATTGCAATCGGGCGCCCCAAAGTTGGAGAGAAACCGCCGCTGGTGACGACACCGATTTTGGTGTCTCCTGCGAAAACCTCTGCGCCTTCGCGCGCGGGCATGCGGCCATCGACCAACAATCCTACGCGGCGCTGGGTCGGTCCGGCATCGAGCACATTCATCACCGCTTCGTGTCCCATCCATCCGCCGGTTTCGCGGCGTTTCTTGGTCAGGGCAAACGTCAGATCGGCGCTCACCGGATCGACAGTGTCGGTCATGTCGTGGCCATAAAGCGGCAAGCCGGCTTCGAGCCGCAAACTGTCGCGTGCACCCAACCCTGCGGGCTCAACACGATCATCCGCGGTCAGAGCCTCGGCGAGTTTCTGCGCCTGTTCGCCCGGCACAGCGATCTCAAAACCGTCTTCGCCGGTGTATCCCGCACGAGCAATCCAAAGCGGCACCCCGTCCCAATCGGCATAGCGCGCTGTCATAAAGGTCAGTTCGGCGGCCTCTGGCACCAAAGTCGCCAACACTTCTGCAGCCTTTGGCCCCTGCAACGCCAACAGCGCGTTTTCATCGTAGTGGGTCAAGGTCACGGCATCGGGCAAATGTTCGCGCAGATGGGCGATGTCATCCCATTTGCACGCACCATTCACGACCAGCCCATATTGCGGACCGGCATTGGTGACCATCAAATCGTCAAGAATGCCGCCGGTTTCATTCAGCAGCATCGAATAGCGCATGCGCCCTTCTTTCACTGACGTGATACCGCCGGGCAGCAACGCCTCCAACGCTTCGCCTGCACCATCGCCGCTCACGCCCAATTGCCCCATATGCGATACGTCAAAGAGGCTAGCGCTTTCACGGGTCCAGTTGTGCTCAGCCACGATGCCGCCACCATGGCTGATGCGGTCGCCGGAATATTGGATCGGCATTTCATAGCCCGCAAACGCAACCATGCGCGCGCCGTTTTCCCGATGCCACGCGTCAAGCGGCAGCGTGCCCAATGGGATCTCGTCTTCTGGATTGGTGTCGCTCAAAATCGCATTCCCCGCACAGGTTATCCAACGCCCCAAGTCGAAGCGTCGTTCCTGCCCCCTCTGTCGGGTGAACCTGAGAGCTTAGCGGCAGGATCCATGCGGACCACGCGGCCTTCCCCTTCGGTGGCAACCGCGCGGTTATATGCGCGGCTACGCTTTCCAGAGTGCTTATGCCTGTCCGCGGTCCATTTGCCTGAGAGTTTCCGGGGCGGTTGCTCCTTCGGCGCCGAACTTTGTCGGATCACAGGCAAAGCCTTCGATCAAACAAAGCCAATCTCTCCCGCGAAAGACGCCGGAATCACTTCCGGTAAGCGCGATCTATGTTGCGGATGCGAAATGTCGCGTCAATCGCCCGTGGATCGCTGTTTGAAAATAATTGTGCGCAACCGCCGGTCTATGGCGTCCAATCGCTGCGGCGACCGTCCTATGAACAATCGCCCGCGGTCAACGTGTAGGTCGCACCATTGCCTTCGACCACGGCCACTGTTGCGCACCACGTATCCGAAACATTCGTGACAAGGCGCGACAACACCTGACGATTGCCAGCGGGGATGCGCGTGTCGCCATTGTGGCGCGCCTTTGAATTCCCGATCAACTCAATTTCATATTGAACCTGCTGAGCGACGTCGGAATGCGCGATCAATTCAATCTCGACCCGGTCACCGCTTTCCACCACGCTCAATGCAAGCGCGCGCGAATGTGGGTCGTCATTGCCAGTGTTCGCTTGCCCAGCACCGCCCGTCCCCGCAGCGATGGCAAATGCAGGTGTGATCAGTGCCAGTCGCTTAATTAGGGTTCGCATCGATGCCTCGCTTTAATTGCCGCCCAATTGCTGGACGATAGCTTGAACCACCGCCTGTGTTTCGGTGGACAATTCGCTGGTGGGGTCGTTCTCAGCCGATGTAGCCTGAGCGTCGGTTAACGTCGTATTGCCAAGAGCAACCGATGCGATCACTTGGGTCGAAAAGTCGCCCGAATCTCCGGCATTTTGGGCCAGTCTCGAAATCGCTGCTTCGAGAGTGGCAATCCGCGCGCTGTCCAACCCACCGCCCAGCAAGCTGTCTTCGGCGGAGCCTTGCGCTGCGTTCTGTGCAAATTCCGATGATCGCGTTTCGATCCTGCCTTCGCACAATTCTTTGAGCGCGGGGATGTCGCTGCTGCGCTCGCAAATATCGGTGCCCTCGACCGCATCCAACAAGACTTGCCGCTCGGCTGCGCTCAATTGGTTGAGAGCGCTGGTCGATTGCCCGGTCGACAATTGCGACACCGGTTGCGTACTTGACCCCGATGACGGCACTTGCGCCACTCGGCGTGAACCGAGCGATGGGGTCAATTGCTGTTGCTGAGCGTTTCTCGCGCGAGCGGCGGCCACGCTTTGCGGCGTGATCGCTTCGGGGAAATACACTTTCGAAGAGGCGTCGGCGCGCGGCGCAGGTTGGGCCGGTTGCGATTGCGGCTGTTGTGACTGCGCTTCAGGCGCTTGCGTATCGGGCGCGATCGGCGCCTGATCCACAAATGCGGAATCTTCGCGCGCCACATTGTGCGGATTGTTTTGCGCTGATGCGAAAGCGGGGATGGCAATTAGCATTCCCGCAAAGGCCAGGTTAGCCGAAAGAGCAGGCCTGATTGCAGACATCGCGCTTAACCACCGCCGCCGCTGCTCTGCGTGATGAACATCGTTTGGCCACCGGTTTGTTCGATATTGAGATCGGACAGACCATCGCCGTTTTGCGTCCATTCGAGGCGGTTGCCAGAATTCAATTGAGTCGCGGTCATGGCGTTGTTGTCGCCATTCTGTGCCAGAACGACCTGATTGTCGTCGCCGTCTTGAATTAGATCGATGCTGTTGTCCGAACCGGACTGAACAATTTCAGCGATGGAGCCAAGGCCGGTGTCGTTTTGACCGAACAGAACCGAGTTGCCATCGCCGGTTTGAGTGACTGTGGCCGTCGTCGCACCGGCGCCCAATTGCAGAACGGTGGCGACATTGTCATCGCCGTTCTGTGCGAAGGTTGCTTCGCGCGGGCCGCCATCGCGTTGTTCAATCTCACCAAAATTGCCGGTGCCGTTTTGATTGATCGTGACATCCTGATTGGTGGACGATTGCACAACAACCGCCTCGTTCGAAGTGCCGATTTGCTCAACAAAGGCGTCTTGGGCATGCGCCGGCGCGATCAGCGCCAAGCCGCATGTTGCCACCGCGAGGGTGCCGGAAGATTTGAGCAAACGAAATGTCATCGGTTTCACAGCCTTAGATTAGCCTTTTGGGTCGGGAGGGGCGAGCAATTTGTGTCGCTCGCCCCTAACCCCGGAATGGAGTCGATCAGGGTGTGCCCTGAGTAACCGTAGTCATATTGCCAGTACCTGACTGAGTGAGCGTAGAGCTATGCGCGTCAGTGAATTGGCTGACGGATGCCACGTTCAACGTGCCATCCTGCGTAATCGTACTGGACGCACCGATCGCCGTTTGGACAACGGTCGCGGAATTGAACCCGCCCAACGCGCCAACGTCCGATTGCGTGATCAAACTGGTGTTGCCAGAACCCGTCTGCGTGACGGTTGCCGTGTTGTCATCGCCCGCTACGCCGTCACCTTGGAAAATGGTGCTGGTGTTGGTTGCGCCGGCCAACGCATTGGTTTGCATGACCGTTGCGGTGTTGTTGCTACCGGTTGATTGCGAAATCGTGGAATCGTTGTTGGTGCCAGCTTGGTCAACATCGATTGAGTTGAACGAGCCGCCAAATTCACCCTGCAAGGCAAGGCTGGTTCCTGAATCGCCGATCTGGTCAACAAAGGTCACGTTGTTTGAGCCATCCTGACCGATGCCGGAATCGTTGTCGCTGCCTTCTTGATAATTTTCAGCAAGGTTATCGCTGCCAGCCTGGAACAGGTCGGATGCGTTGTTGTCGCCTCCGCGCTGATCGATAAGCGCGCCATTCGCGGTCAACGGAGCGCCCGCGACGGCATCGCCCAATTGCGTAATTGTCGCGGTGCTGTTCGATGAATCGGAATTTTGGAAGATCACCGCAGCATCGCCGCGCGCTTGGTCCTCTTGTGAAATCGACGCGGTGTCGCCTGTACCGTTTTGAAAGACTGTCGCCGTGTTGGCACCGTCATTGGCACCACCTGCGTTCAAGCCGTCTTGAAAAATTGTTGTGTCGTTGTTGGAGCCCGACTGATTCACAGTCGCGGTTTGGCCCAATGTGTTGCCGCCGCTAAGCTGACGAATATCTGCCGAGTTGGTGTCGCCAGAATCGTTGTGCGTGGCCACGTTGCCGCGCACAAATTGACGGATCAACGACGTGCCGTTCGATCCCGATTGATTGACCGTTGCGGTCTGTTCGCGACCGGCCTGGATCATGTCAGACGAATTGCTCGCGCCGGTTTGATCAACCGTGGCCAAAAGATCAAAACCGTCATTGGTGTTGCCCGTAGGATCGCGTTGTTCAATCAACGAAACATGGTCATCGCCGGTTTGGTTGACGGTTGCCATGAAGTTCGTGGAGAAGTCATTCCCCGTGGTTTGCAGAATGGTCGACGCGCTGTCGCCGGTTTGGGTTACGATCGCCGTGATGGCAGATGTGTCGGCACCCGCGCCGGTTTGCGTGATAACGGAATCGCCGCCATCGGCCTGTGTAACGGTGGCAGTCCGACCAATCGCATTCACGCCAAGCGCCGATTGCGTGACATCCGAAGAGTTCGCCGCGCCGGTTTGAACAATAGTGGCGAGCGGATCATCGGTGCCTGCATCGGTGTCATCTTGGTCGACGTTCGAAAGGTTGCCGGTACCGTCTTGGTCGACATCCGCGGTCGCGCCGTTCGCGTCCTGCAGGACTTCTGAGACATTGCCCGAGCCGGTTTGATCAACAGTTGCGGCGTTATCGTCGCCATTCTGATCCACGATGTTGCAATTTCCGGTGACGCCAACACATCCTGCCGGAACGGTCGCCTGTGCGAACAAAGGTGCTGCTGCGGAAAGCGCAACAATGGATGCGCCGGTTAGGAATGTCTTGGTCATTGAAACTGCCTCGCGAAGTGAATGAGGTGCGACCGCTCATATCTTCAGGGAAGGTATTGGAATAATGCCGGGCGGGCCCCATCCCGCCCGGCATTTTGTCCGATCTTACATCATCGGTGGGGCAATAACCGCTACGCCTTGAGTAACGGTCGTTGTGTTGCCTGTACCGTCTTGGATGACGGTCGACGTGCTGCCATCAAACTGCATGACATTGGCGCTGTTGCTCGTGCCTTCTTGGTTGATCAGGCTGATATTGCCGTCGCCTTCTTGAAGAACGTCAGCAATGTTCAATCCGCCCACATCGACGGCGTTTTGCAGGATCGAACTGTCATTGTCAGAACCATCTTGCGTGACGGTGGCTTCGTTGCCATCCGCTCCGGCGCCCGCGCCGCTGACGAAACCTTGATCAACTGCGTTGACGTTGTTGTCGCCGCTCAATTGGCTGATGAAGGCTACGCTGTTGTTGCTGCCTTGGAGTACAAGGGAGAAGCCGTTTGTGCCGCCTTGGAAGACGTTGGCATCGCCATTGTCCCCGCCGAAGTCGCCCTGTGCGATGATGCTTTCATTGCCATCATCGACTTGCGTGACTTCTGCGAATTGACCGTCGCTTCCTTGAAGGATCAAGGATTCGTTGTCGTCGCCTTCTTGGAAGGTCGAAGCGCTCGAGTTCGATACGCCCGTTACGGTGCCCGAACCAATTGCAGTCGTATCCCCTTGAATGATGCCAGAGAAATTGTTGGCACCGGAGAATTGGATGATGGTCGCGGTGTTGGCGGTATCGGGTGCGCCATCAACGGCATCACCGGTTTGCACGATCGCCGCATCAGAGCCGGTTGTGCCAGCAAATTGCGTGATGGTTGCGGTGTCCCCGCGCGCTTGATCGATTTGCTCAATCGTGGCGAAGCCTGAATCACCGTCCTGTGTGACAGTGGCAAAGTTGTTGCCGTCATTGGTGCCCGCATTGCGACCGTCTTGGAAAACGTCAGACGTGTTGCCCGCGCCATTTTGAATCACAGTGGCCGTTTGACCAACGCCGCCGGCGTCATCTTGTGAAATGGCCGAATTGTTGTTGGTGCCGCCCTGAGTGAGAGTGGCAAGGTTGCTGCGACCTTCTTGGAAGACGGTCGAAATGCCATCATCGCCAGTTTGCAGAACAGTGGCCGTTTGTTGACGGTTGATCTGGTTCACATCGGATGAGTTGCCTGAGCCGGTTTGGGTGACCGTGGCGAGCAAGTCGCCATCATTGGTGCCGCCGCCGGTGTCGGTTTGCGTGATGATCGAAGAGTGGCCGTCGCCTGTTTGATCAACAGTCGCCATGAAGTTGTCCGACGTTTCGTTGTTCGCGGTTTGCGCGATGTCGGATGCGCTGTCGCCATTTTGTATAACAATCGCGGCTTGGCCGGTTGCATTCAATCCAGCTGCCGTTTGGTTGACGATGGAATCGCCGCCGCCCGTTTGCGTTACAGTTGCGGTGAGGTCTTGCGAACCAACGCCCGATGCATCTTGTGTGATGTTCGAAATGTTGTCGTCGACGCCCTGATCCACGGTCGCGGTTAAAGTCGAACCGTCTTGTTCGATGTCAGAGACATTGCCCGCGCCCGTTTGAGTCACGCCGGCATCCAATGTGTCGCCGTCCTGATCAAGAACACTGCAATTGCCCACAACGCCGGCGCATTCTGCAGGAGAAACAGCTTGTCCCAAAGCCGGTCCTGCGATTGCCATGGCGAAGACAGATGCTCCGCATAAAATAACTTTTTTCATGGTTCTTTCCTCAATTTCTATGCCGCTAATCGGCGTTGCCTGTTTGGAGGCTAGCTACCGCGTTTTATCCATTCCGAGCGAGCCCCCCTGCCCGCTCGGAATGTTCTTTTTCTTATGGTGTACCTTGAGTGACCGTGACCGAGTTGCCCGTACCGCCTTGCGTCACGGTTGAGCTGTTCCCGTCTTGGAACTGCGCAACATCAGCAAAGTTGCCTGTGCCTTCTTGCGTGATGAAGCTCATGTTATCGTTGCCAACCTGCGTGCTGCTGGCCTCGTTCGTTCCACCAGCAGTCAAGACGTTTTGTTCAATCGCGCTCAAGTTGTCATCGCCATCCTGAAAAGCAGCCGCGATGTTGGTGTCACCACCGGCAAAGAAGCCTTGGTCGATAAACACTTCGTTATCCGAACCGCTCAGTTGAATAACAAATGCGTCATTGGCATTGCTGTTTTGCTCTACTGCAACGTCACCACCGTCACCGAATTGCTGTACAAATGAGACGCTATCTTGACCGCTGATGGTGCCCTGAAAGACTTGAGCGCCGTTCGAATTGCCGTCTTGGGTCAAGTTCGATGTTTGGTTCACACCACCCTGAGCAGTCAAAGCGAAGTTGTTGTCGCCCCCCTGGGAAACGATCGAGTTAGAGCCAGAACCGGTAAGAACTGTACCGCCAACTACACTGGTGTCACCTTGGATGGCCACGGCCGCATTGCCCGAACCGCCGCCTTGGTTGAGCTCAACAAAGCCACCGGTTGAATCCGTTTGGAAAACTTCGGCGGTCGCACCGACTGCGGAAAACTGATTCACCACGGCATTGTTGCCGTCAGACGTGCCGTCCTGAGTTACATCAGCGAACGAACCGTTCGATCCAGCACCCTGAGTTACAGTTGCAGTGTTCGTGCCAGTCGCGACCTGATCGATATCGACCGAGTTCCCAGTTGTGCCAACATTAGTTTGAGCGACAGTAGCCGTATTGTTGTCGCCAACCTGCTCAATTTCCGAAGTGTTCGCGTTCTCTTGGGTCACCGTAGCAGCATTGCCGTTTCCGGTTTGCTCAACGGTCGAGGTGCTTTGCGCAAAAGCCGGACCGGCCACTGCAAGCGCCAAAACCGATGCACTCGATAAGATCGTCTTTTTCATATTTTTTGATCCTTGATTCATTGCATTCAATAATTCTTGTTCATTCGATTGCGCGACATCCGGGAAAACGCCGCTCTAAGACCAAGGAAACGCAATCCGCGCGCCCTTAGCAATTTGCTACATCGGCGGATCACCGATTTGGGATGAGACAACGCCTGCGTTGCCATCCGATTGTTGGGCCATGTGTTGGATGAAGGTCGCCGCGCTGACCTCGCTTTGTATGGAAGAGCCGGCGTTGAGGTGCGCAATTGCGGGCGCAGCGGCCGAAAGGGCCACCGTCAACGTCGCAAAGTATACGCAATTCCTCATAATTGCTTCACCTGATCAAACAGGCGATACTCTCAAAACGCCACGACGCACGAGACGTCAGGCTATGAGGTTACCGCCATCAATGTCTGCACGCATCGGAGTTGCAGCTCCTTTGCGTGCCCTTTTTAGACCAAGATGCGCGCGTTTCTTATCTTTTGGTGACGCACACCTGATCTCATCTCAAAGAGCCCTACTTAAGACCCCTCGTCTTCGTCTTCTTCGCTTTCAACCACCGTAAGGGCGGTCAAAGAGCCCGCACGCCGCACAGCTTCCTGCACGTCGCGCGCGTCGTAAATTCCATCCCGCTCGGCGCGGTATGTCGACATCAAAGCCTCTGTCGCCTCCATGTCGGCAAACCGCCAAAGACCAAGATCAACGCCTTCGAGCACCAAACCGTAAACGGCCTTTTCGATCGCTTGCTGGAGAGCAACCTGATCTGGCTCGTTTGACGTGATGCCCCATTCGGCTTCCAACAATTCGCGGAAGGCGACAAAACGATAGGCGCTGGCGCCAATGGCTTGGCTGGCGATTGTTTTCGAGGCCTGAACGTTGGTCAAAACCTCACCCGTGCGCACCGACACGGCACGGAGATAAACGGTCACTGTGTCCTGACGATATTCGGTGCGAGCACCAATACCCAAAAACGCCGCGCCCGCTCCACCTGTGACGGTGTTGGTGTCATAGCCAACAATGCCGCCTTCGAGCAGAACACCCGCAAACAACAATGCAGGAAGCGCGTTGGGATCGACTTGCTCTTCACCCAAATAGCGGCGACGCATTTCGCCGATGATCTGACGCTCTTTCAAGAGGTTATCGAGCCGCTCACGTTCAACAACGGTGAACCATTGACGATTGCCTGCATCCTGCAACGCCTTGGCCAGGATCGACCCGGCGCCTTGCGTCACGGCGCGCGACAATGTCTGGCCTGAATTGGTTGGACGGAATTGGCCGGTTTGATCGCTAAACCCATAGACCGCAATCGCCACCTGACGTTGAGGTCCGGGCAGTTGATGCAGCAGGTTTTGCGTTTGAGTTTGCTTAGGGAAATAGGCGAGACTGGTTTCTTGAGGAAGGGAATCGCGCCCATCCTGCGCCAAGCTCATACAGCCACCCAATCCGAGGGCGAGCGAGGCAACCAAGCCAAGCTTTTGGCCAAATTTCATCAAAGGCGACATCAATTCACCTCGATAAAGAGCGGGATAACAATGCGCGTTTCTTCGCCCGTATCATCATCACGAATGACCAATGTCACATCATCGAGCGAACGGAAAAATTCGATGGTTTGGCCACCAAAACTGATCGTTCCCTGCTCCTGTGGATTCTCACCAAAGATCGCGTCAACGATTTGCGACGACAGCGCCGACAAAAGCCGCGATTCAAGCTGACGTGCAAAGATGCTGGATTGATCGTTGCGATCAACTGCATCTGGGTCAGTCGTGTCATTCTGTGCGTTGGCGATGCCAAGAATGTGGTTTGAGTTAAAGGGGTTACCACCAAAAGTCGGACTAATCGGTTGGTGCACAAGATCTTGAGCAAGAACCGGGTTTGCGGCCGAAAAGCACCCGAGCGCCAAAGCAACCGCGACAAAGCGTTTCATCAAATTCCCCTTCTGCTCGAAAGCAGCCCTAACCAAAAAATTAACCAATTCGGTCACGAAGCTAACACAGCGTCACATCCGAATCGAGAGATGTTTTAACACTCTAGCCCGCTTTTGCCAGCAATTCTGCGGTTTTTGGGAGGTTTGTCGTATGCATACAACGCCACGACGCCAGCTCTGAGCGAGTTGCGGGAAACGGAAAAGGTTAACGTCAAGATAGGTGGAAATTCGGATTGGGCCGTTTTTAGGCCCTATTCTTCAATCAAAGATTGGGTCGTAACCACCGTTCCGCTTGGGCGATATTAACACCTCGGCGCGTTGCATATTCTTCCAATTGGTCGCGTCCTATTTTGGCAACGCCGAAATATTGCGCTTCGGGATGGCCGAAATACAATCCGCTCACCGCCGCCGTCGGCCACATCGCAAAACTCTCTGTCAGGTTCAATCCGACATTGGCCTCTGCTTCGAGCAATTCAAACAGGATCGGCTTCAACGAATGATCGGGGCATGCCGGGTAACCGGGCGCTGGTCGGATGCCGCGATATTCTTCTTTAATCAACGCCTTATTGGTAAGTTGTTCACCCGGCGCGTAGCCCCACAAATCGGTGCGGACATGTTGATGCAACCGTTCGGCAAAGGCTTCGGCAAAGCGATCGGCGAGAGCTTTGAGAAGGATGTCGGAATAATCATCCTTGTCCGCTTGGAACCGCGCGGAATGTTCATCGATCCCGTGAATGCCCACGGCAAATCCGCCAATCCAATCGCCATCGGGATCGACAAAATCGGCGAGGCACATATTGGCCCGGCCGCCGTCTTTGATGGCACGCGATTTCTTGATCTGTTGGCGCAGGAACGGCAGGCGCACATGCTCTTCGCGGTTGACCCGGTGAATGACCACGTCGTCACCGTCTCTGGCGCATGGCCACAACCCGCAAACGCCGCGCGCGGTTAGCCATTGTTCCGCGATGATCCGATCCAGCATCGCCTCGGCATCCGCCTTTAGCTCGCGCGCGCTTTCGCCAACAATCTCATCATCAAGGATCGCGGGGTAATTGCCGTGCAGTTCCCATGCGCGGAAGAACGGCGTCCAATCGATGTAATCGCGCAATTCAGAAAGCGACCAATCATCATAGACATGGACGCCCGGCTGCAATGGCGGCGCCGGTTTGTCGGACAAATAGGCGTCGTAGTAATTTGCGCGCGCCTCTTCGATCGACATCAATTGCTTTTCGGCCTTACCCGCCCGCGCATCGCGCACCTGCGTGTATTCGCTGGCGACATCGTCAACAAAGCCGTCTTTTTGCGTGTCCGACAACAATTTGGATGCCACACCGACCGCACGGCTCGCATCCAAGACATGAATGACCGGGCCTTTGTAATTGGGATCAATTCTTAGCGCGGTGTGAACCTTGCTTGTGGTGGCGCCGCCAATCAAAAGCGGCATGGACATGCCCGACCGTTGCATCTCTTCGGCAACGGTCACCATTTCATCCAGAGACGGCGTGATCAGGCCGGATAAACCAATCATATCCGCGTCGTTGTCGTTCGCGGATTTGATGATGTCCTGCCACGGCACCATCACGCCCATATCGATGACTTCATATCCATTGCACTGAAGAACCACGCCAACGATATTCTTGCCGATATCGTGCACATCGCCCTTTACGGTCGCCATGATGATGGTGCCCTTGGCCTTGGCGCCCTCCTCTTTCTCATCCTCGATAAAGGGGATGAGATGCGCGACGGCTTTTTTCATGACGCGCGCGGATTTGACGACTTGGGGGAGGAACATTTTGCCCGACCCGAACAAATCGCCGACAACATTCATGCCATCCATCAAGGGGCCTTCGATGACTTCGATGGGGCGGCCGCCCGATGTCTCCAAAGCGGAACGTGCCTCTTCGGTGTCGTCTACAACATGCGCATCGATCCCTTTGACCAAGGCGTGTTCAAGCCTGCGCTTAACGTCCCATCCGCGCCATTCCGCGGCCTGCTTGTCGTCTTCCTTGCTTTTGCCACGAAAACTCTCAGCCAAGGCGATCAAGCGTTCGGTGGCGGTGTCGTCGCCGTCCACCGGCTGCATCAAGATCACATCTTCGCATGCATCGCGCAGAACCGGATCGATCGTGTCATATACGTCCAACTGGCCCGCATTGACGATGGCCATATCCAGCCCTGCAGGGATCGCGTGATACAAGAACACCGAATGCATTGCGCGGCGCACCGTCTCGTTCCCGCGAAAGCTAAACGATAGGTTGGACAGCCCGCCGCTCGTCTTGGCGTGTGGGCATTGTGCTTTAATCTCTCGCACGGCTTCGATGAAATCCAACCCGTACCGATCATGCTCTTCGATCCCGGTCGCGACCGCGAAAACATTGGGATCAAAGATGATGTCCTCTGGCGGGAAACCTTCGACCACCAACAAATCATAGGCGCGCTTGCATATCTCGATCTTGCGCGCTTTCGTGTCGGCCTGACCCGTTTCATCAAACGCCATCACGACAACCGCAGCGCCATAGGCCATGCATTTGCGCGCCTGATCAAGGAATGCCGCCTCGCCTTCCTTCATGCTGATCGAATTCACGATCGGTTTGCCCGATACGCATTTCAATCCCGCTTCGATCACATCCCATTTGGAACTGTCGATCATCACCGGAACGCGCGCAATATCGGGTTCGGCCGCAATCAATTTCAAGAATGTGGTCATCGCCGCTTCGGCGTCGAGCAACCCTTCATCCATGTTGACGTCGATCACTTGGGCGCCGTTTTCGACCTGTTGGCGCGCGACCTCGACCGCCGCGGCGTAATCATCGGCCATGATCAATTTTTTGAATCGGGCGCTGCCGGTGACATTGGTGCGTTCGCCAATATTGATAAATCGGGCGGAATTGTTCTGCGTCATCGCGGATCCGTTTGGGTTGGGCGGGCCAGCACCAGGTCGTCATACACGCGCCCGCCAACATTGAATTTTCTGACTGCGATTTGATCGAAGCCTTGTTTTTTATAGAATGCGATGGCGCGGTGATTGTCGTCTTTCACCCCCAACAACAACCGTTCATATTTGCGCGCATCGTCCCACGCCGCCTCAAACAACCGTTTTGCGACGCCGGTGCCGTGAAATTTGGACAGAAGATAGATCCGCTTAAGCTCAATATCGCCGGGCATTGCCGCATCAAGATCGGGTTGGCAGATCACCGCATAGCCAATTGGCGCGCCATTTAGTTGCGCCAACCACCCCATTGCCCCTTGCGATAGCAATGCATCATATGCCGATTTGGCGTGCTCGTGCGCGCAATGGTTCACCAACGCTGGGCCATCGATTATCCCGGCAAAGCTTTCCAAAAACGTGGCAGCACCGATCAACGCCAATTGATCGGTGTCATCCGATTGCGCCCTTACAATGTCGATCGCGCTGTCATTCACCGGTCAATTCGCCACGACAAACGCTTCGAGACCCGACAATCGCATCGCGGTGTCGGGTGTGGGAATGGCGCGCGCAGGCAAGCCCGCAACTGAATCGGCGATCGCGCTGATGTGTTCCGGCGAAGAGCCGCAGCATCCGCCCAGAATATTCACTTGGCCGTTATCCGCCCATTGTTTGACGAGAGACGCCGTCGTTTCCGGCATTTCATCATATTCGCCCAATTCATTAGGCAGACCAGCATTGGGGTAAGCCATCAACAATGTGTCGGCGATACGAGACAGCGTTTGCACATGTGGACGCAGTTGGTCCGCGCCAAAACTGCAATTAAGACCGATGGTCACCGGGTTGGCATGCCGCACCGCGTACCAAAACGCCTCGACCGTGTGACCGGACAAATTGCGGCCCGACAGATCGGTCAGCGTCATCGAAATCATCAAAGGAACATCACGCCCCAATTCTGTTTCCAATTGCTTGACGGCCATCACGCCCGCTTTCGCGTTCAACGTGTCAAACACCGTTTCGATCAAGATGAAATCCACCCCGCCTTGAACCAATGCAGCCGCTTGTTCCTTATAGACCGCGACCAGCTCATCAAAGCTGATCTCTCTATAACCGGGGTCTTCGACATCGGGGCTCAACGAAAGGGTTTTGTTGGTAGGACCAATCGCTCCGGCGACAAATCGCGGTTTTTTGTCTTTGGCCGCGTATTCATCGGCCAAAGCGCGCGCGATTTTGCCGCTCGCAATGTTGATCGCGGCGACTTGATCTTCGGCGGCATAGTCGGCCTGACTAATGCGATTGGCCGAAAACGTGTTGGTCGAAATCACATCAGAACCCGCATCCAAATATGCGCGCGTGATGTCTTCGATCACATCCGGCCGCGTCAAAGCGAGGATATCGTTGTTGCCCTTTTGGTCGGCGTTTAAGCCAATGTCGCCCGCGAAATCCGCTTCGGTCAATTTGCGGTCTTGGATTTGAGTGCCGAACGCTCCGTCAAAAATCAGGATCCGACTTTTGGCTGCCTCAACCAACGCCTCCCGCGCGCTCACGCTGCGCCTCCTACCGGGCGTTTGCCCAGCATGTGACAGATCGCATAGGCCAATTCCGGTCGGTTGAGCGTGTAAAAGTGCAAATCGCGCACGCCGCCCGCGTAAAGTCGGCGACACAATTCCGCCGCGACTGTCGCCGCGACCAATTGGCGCGCGGCCGGTTTTGCATCCAACCCTTCGAACAAACCGTCCATCCATTCGGGAATCTGCGCGCCGCACAATCCGGCGAATTTGCGCGCTTGTGCGACATTGGTCACCGGCAGGATACCGGGCAAAACGGGTTGTTCGATGCCGCTGGCGGCCAAGGTGTCGCGAAAACGAAAGAATGTGTCGGCCGAAAAGAAAAACTGGCTGATCGCGCGGCTCGCCCCGGCGTCCAATTTGCGTTTCAGATTGTCGATATCGGATTGCGGGCAATCGGCATCAGGATGCGTTTCGGGATAGGCCGCGACCGAGATTTCAAAGTCGGCGATCTCTTTCAATCCCCGGACCAGATCGGCGGCGCTGGCATAGCCATCTGGATGCGGCGTAAACGGCGCGCCCGGTTCGCCCGCATCCCCGCGCAAGGCGACGATATGGCGCACGCCCGCTTCCCAGTAATTTTCGGCGACTTCGCGAATTTCCGATTTCGATGCACCAACGCAGGTCAGGTGAGCGGCGGCAGGCAAACGCGCTTCGGAAATAATCCGCGAAACGGTTGCGTGGGTCCGTTCCCGCGTCGAACCTCCGGCCCCGTATGTGACCGATACAAAGCTGGGCGCCAACGGTTTTAGCTGTTGAACGGCATCCCACAATTGCTCTTCCATTTTCGCGCTTTTGGGCGGGAAGAATTCAAAACTTGCGGAGAAATCTCCAGGCAATCCAGAAAATAGCGGCGCATCCACCGCGGTGCGATGTTCATGGAGCTGATCGAGAGTGGGGGTCATGATATCGCTTCTTTGGGTTTCTTATTTGAATGAGTGTTGCGGACGTCGCCGCTGGATTGTCGCACCGCCGGACCGCGTTCACCGATCCAGATTTTGACGACCAACGCGCCGCCTTCCAACGCGATCGGGCTGGCGGGGGTGAACCCAGCGCCGCGCAACAGCTCTCGCATTTGCTTGTCGGTGAATCCAAGCCTTGTGTGTTGGTGCCGGTCGCGCAACTCTTCGCGGTTGTGGGCTGCAAAATCGATGATCGCGATCCGCCCATCGGGGCGCGTCACCCGTGCCGCCTCTGCCAAAGGTAGAGCCGGGTCTTGGGCAAAATGCAGCACTTGATGCAGCAACACCGTGTCGAAACTGCTGGCAGGAAAAGGCAGATCGGCAAAATCGCCTTGGACCAATTCAATCCGCGATGCCGTTAAATGTTGAAGTTTGGCCCGCGCAACGCGCAGCATTTCGAGGTTCTTATCAAGCGCCACGATCCGGTCGGCCTGATCCGCGAACAATTCCGCCATCCGGCCTGTACCCGTGCCGATATCCAAGATCGCACCGATCGGCGCATCGCCCAAAGCCTCTGCCAATTGCTCTTCGACTTTGCCGTCTGGCGTGTGCATGGCGCGCAGATCATCCCATTCACCAGCATGGCGGGCAAAATAGTCTTCGGCGTTGGCCTCTCGCGCTTCGCGGATGGCGTTCAGTTTGCGTCGATCATCGCCGCAGATTGATGCAAAATCGGGATTTTCGGTTTCTGCGACGGCCAACAACCGGTCCAATGCAGCGTGGATCGGGGTCGCCTCCTCGCCGGCGCTGGTGGCGCGCAGGAATACCCAGCTCCCTTCGCGATGTCGTTCGGCAAGGCCCGCATCGCACAAAATGCCGACATGGCGCGACACGCGCGGCTGACTTTGGCCCAAAACCTGTGCGAGTTCGCCAACGGCCAATTCCATCGTAGACAGCAATCGCGCAATGCGAAGCCGCGTAGGATCAGCCAAAGCCTTAAAGATCGCATCGATCGCCATAGACACACATATAAAGATATTTTTATATGTGTAAATGCCCTTCACAGGAAGGTGGCATTGCGCGCCTGTTTGCAAGCGATACCGCATGCGCGCGATTGCCCCGTTTCAATTGCCCCGCTAGGGTTTTGCGCTCTGATTGAAGAAGGCGTGTCGCGTGAAACTGGGCTGTTGTTATTTTCCTGAACATTGGCCCGAAACCGTCTGGGCCGACGATGCGCGCCGTATGGCCGATATGGGCCTATCGCTTGTTCGGATCGGTGAATTTGCATGGAGCAGGATTGAGCCTGAACCGGGTGTCTTCGATTGGGGGTGGTTGGATCGGGCGATCGACGTCTTGGAAGGTGCCGGGTTGGAAGTGGTGCTGTGCACGCCGACCGCCACGCCGCCCAAATGGCTTGTCGATCGGATGCCGGACATGGTCGCCGTTGACGAAAAGGGGCGGCCGCGCGGATTTGGATCGCGGCGCCATTATTGTTTTTCCCATGAGGGGTATCGGGCGGAAGCGGCCCGGATCACAACCCAAATCGCGGAACGATATGGCGCACATCCCGCCATCACCGCGTGGCAAACCGACAATGAATATGGGTGCCATGACACCGTCCTAAGCTTTTCCGAAAGCGCGGCCGACCGGTTCCGCCAATGGTTGCGAGCCCGCTACGCCGATATCGACACGTTGAACCGCGCATGGGGCAATGTGTTTTGGAGCATGGGATATCGCGACTTTGCCGAGGTCGATCCGCCCAACCTTACCGTGACAGAGGCGAACCCGGCCCATTGGTTGGATTACCGCAGATTTGCGTCGGACGAAGTTACGAGCTTCAACCGCGCGCAGGTCGACATTCTTCGCCAATTGTCGCCCGGTCGCGACATGACCCACAATTTCATGGGCTTCTTCACAGAGTTTGATCATCACGATGTGGGTCGCGACCTCGACGTGGCCACATGGGACAGTTACCCGCTTGGGTTCCTCGAACAATTCTGGTTCTCGACCGATGAAAAACGCGAATATTTGCGACAGGGCCACCCTGATATCGCGGCGTTTCATCACGACTTGTATCGCGGATGCGCCAACGGCCGGTGGGGCGTCATGGAGCAACAGCCCGGCCCGGTGAATTGGGCGCGCTATAACCCCGCCCCCTTGTCCGGCATGGTCGCACTGTGGACCATGGAAGCCTACGCGCACGGCGCGGAATTCACGGCCTATTTCCGGTGGCGACAAGCGCCGTTTGCGCAAGAACAGATGCATGCTGGCCTGTTGCGACCGGACAACAGCGACGCCGAGGCCGCCGACGAAGCGCGCATAGCGGCCGCCGCGATTGGCAAGCTCGGCACGCAATCCATTGCGAAAGCCCCCGTCGCGATCGTGTTTTCTTACGAGGCCGCATGGGTGTGCGGCATTCAACCTCAGGGGCAGAGCTTTCGGTATCTGGAGCTGACCTATGAATGGTATTCGGCCTTGCGCCGCCATGGGTTGGATGTGGATATTGTTTCGCCCGATGCCGACCTGACTGCTTATTCAGCGGTGTTTGTGCCGACCATGCCGATAGCTGGCGACAGCTTTGTCGAGAAAATTGCGGCGTTGGAATGCCCCGTCCTTATCGGACCGCGATCGGGCAGCAAGACGGAGAGCTTTTGCATTCCCGACGATCTGCCACCCGGCGCGTTGGACCGGATCATGCCGATCAAAATCACGCGGGTGGAATCCTTGCGCGATGGCGTATCCGAAATCGGAGTTGGCTGGACCGTGTCGCGCTGGCGCGAAGACGTGGTGAGCAACTTGGAACCTGAATTCGCTTTGTCGGGCGGTCGCGGCATCGTCTATGTGCATGGCAACCATCGATACATCGCGGCGTGGCCGGATCGTTCACTGATCGACTTACTGGTCGAACGCATGGGCAAAGAGGCCGGATTGGAGCTGACGCCCCTGCCCCATGGCTTGCGCGTCCGGCGCAGCGCCACGCATGTCTTTGCATTCAATTATTCGACTCGTGTGATCGATACCGCTGGTTTGGGTCTGGGCACCCCAGTTTGGGGCGAAAGTTCCCTATCTCCCGCCGGCGTCACTGTGTGGGAACGAACATGATCCCGCTTGCCAATCGACCTTGCAACGCACAAGAGCGCGCCGCATGAGCAATCCGCTAAACATTCCCAAAACATACGCGATCATCGGCTGTGGCATGATGGGCCGCGAACATATGCGCAATCTCGCGCTTGTGCCCGGCGCACAATTGATCGCCATTGCCGATCCCGATGCCGGTTCGCGCGAAGGGGCTTTGAAACAGGCGCAGGCCTTGGGCCAAAATGTGCAGTTGTTCGATGACAACGCCGCCATGATGGATCAGGCAAAGCCCGATGCAGTGATCGTTGCATCACCCAATTTCACCCATTTCGATGTGGTCAAACCGGTGATGGATGCAGGCGCTGCGGTGCTGCTCGAAAAACCCATGTGCACCACATTGGACGACGCCCAAACATTGGCAATGGCGGCACGAGACTATTCCAACCTGTTCTGGGTTGGCCTTGAATACCGGTACATGCCGCCGGTCACCCGCTTTATTGAACGTCTTCACGCGGGCGAAGCGGGCGACATCAAAATGCTCGCCATTCGCGAACACCGCTTTCCATTCTTAGTGAAAGTCGCGGATTGGAACCGGTTCAACCGCAACACGGGCGGCACTTTGGTTGAAAAATGCTGTCACTTCTTTGACCTGATGCGACACATTTTGCGCGATGAACCCGTGCGCGTTTATGCCAGCGGATCGCAGGACGTGAACCATCTTGACGAACGCTATGACGGCGAAGCACCCGATATACTCGACAATGCATTTGTCACCGTCGATTTCGCTGGCGGCGCGAGGGCCATGCTCGACCTATCTATGTTCGCCGAGGGATCCGAACAACAAGAAGAGATCAGCGCGGTCGGCCCGGTAGGCAAAATGGAAGTCAAATTGCCTCGCGGCGAAGTGGCATGGTCCCCGCGCGACAAAACGGGCGTGCAGATAGAAACGGTGGACACACCGCAAGAGGCGTTGGACGCGGGCAGCCACCATGGCGCGACCTACTATCAACAACGCGATTTCCACACAGCTTTGGTGACTGGTTCGCCCCCATTGATCACCGCGCGCGACGGTTACCGCTCTGTCGCGATGGGCGCCGCCGCACAACACAGTATCGCAACCGGCCAATCGGTCGACATCCAATTCATGGACGAGGTCTAACACCGTGCTTCAAACTATGCCGCAAGTAGGCTTTGGCCTTTGGAAAATCCCCCGCGAAGACACCGCTAACAGCGTCGTCGAAGCGATCCGCGCGGGATATCGTCATTTTGACAGCGCCGCCGATTACGCCAACGAAGCCGAAACCGGCGACGGCTTGGCAAAGGCGATCGCCCAAGGCCTCATTTCCCGCGATGATGTTTGGGTGACATCCAAATTGTGGAACACATTTCACGCCGCCGAACACGTCGAAGAGGCCTGCCGCAAAACGCTGGCCGATCTGCAACTCGATTGCCTTGACCTATACTTGATCCATTTCCCGATCGCTTTGGAATATGTGCCGATCGACGAACGCTACCCGCCCGAATGGCTGCACAATCCCGACGCCACAGATCCCGTCATGCAACGCGCAAGGGTGCCTTTGCACGAAACATGGAAGGCGATGGAGGGTCTGGTCGAAAAGGGCCTCGTGAAGCGCATTGGCGTGTGCAATTACAATTCTGCACTGGTCCATGATTTGATGACCTATGCGCGGATCAAACCCGCCATGTTGCAAATCGAGGCGCATCCCTATCTCAGCCAAGAAAACCTAATTCGGTGCGCAACCGGATACGGGATCGATGTTACCGCGTTTTCGCCGTTGGGGGCGCAAAGCTATTTCGAATTGAACATGGCCGAAGCGGGTGAGAGCTTGCTTGGCACGGCACCTGTGATGGTCGCGGCGCAAGCGCATGGCAAAACGCCGGCACAGGTCCTGTTGAAATGGGGCGTGCAACGCGGCACCGCGGTCATCCCCAAAACGACCAAGCCGGAACGCATGCGCGAAAATCTTGATATTGCCGATTTTGAATTGAGCAATGTTGAAATGGCGGCGATTGGCGCTCTCAATCAAAACCGTCGCTTCAACGATCCTGGCGTGTTCGCGCAGGAAGCCTTCAACACATTTCACCCGATCTATGATTGATATGAACCAAACAGAATTTCCAGCAATCACCACCGGTACCGGCGACCTGGCCGCGTATCTTCAAAGCAACAAAGACGCCGTCGACGCCGATTTGTTCGACGCAGGTGCGGTGCTTTTTAGAGGCTTTGACGTGCCGGATCCGCAGGCTTTTGATGCCGCGATCAACGGGTATGGCGAAGCCGGCTTTACTTATGAAGACTCGCTGTCAAACGCGGTGCGCACCAACGTCACGCCGCGCGTTTTCACGGCGAACGAAGCCCCTCCGACGACAGAGATCTTTTTGCATCATGAAATGGCGCAAACTCCGATCTACCCGGCGAAATTGTTTTTCTATTGTGAGATCGCGCCCGGGTCAGGCGGCGCCACCCCGATTTGCCGATCGGATTGGGTGTTGGATCGATTGTCAAACGAAGCCCCAGAATTTGTGGCGCGTGTCGAAGAACAAGGCGTGCGCTACACCAATGTCATGCCCGGTGATGACGATGCCGGTTCGGGCCAAGGACGCAGTTGGCGCAGCACGTTAAGCGCGGAGACGACGCAAGCGGCAGAGGCCCGATTGGCTCAATTGGGATACAGTTGGGAATGGCGCGACGGTGGTTCCTTGCGCGCGACCACGCCCACATTGGATGCGATCCGTTTGTTGCCCGATGGTCGGCGCAGTTTCTTCAACCAATTGATCGCTGCGTTTCGCGGATGGGCCGACAGCCGTAATGATTCCAACCGGGCGATCACCTTTGGCGATGGCACTCCGATCACCAACGATGAAATGGCCCCCGCCATCACCATTGCGGATGAATTGACCTATGATTTGGCATGGCAGGCCGGTGATGTCGCATTGATCGACAATTTCGCCGTGATGCATGGCCGCCGTCCATTCAATGGAAAACGCCGGGTCCTTGCCTCATTGATTGCGTAGGGCTGGCTCCGCCAAAACAGGACGCATTGCAAGAATCCAAAGCGTGAGGTTTGCGATGACTATAGCGCCGATCAAGGCCGCGAAGACCAAGCCCGGCCCCGCTTGCGAGGCGACGCCGATGGGCGAGAACAGCAAATAGGTCGCCACGACGCAAGAGAACAACGTGACGGCCAATGGCTTTGCAAATTTCCACGGGGTGAGATCGACTTTCTCATTGCGGGTAAACTGCCACGCTTTTTCGCGCGGCCGAACCCAACCGCACACCAGCATAATCGCAACCTCCACCACGAACAGGATCGCGTATTGGTGAAGGAAATGGAGGGTGATGGCCTCGTCAAAGACGAACCTTAGCAAACCGTATGTGACCACGTGGAAGATGATAACGATCTTTGCACCCAGGGCCGGAACGCGCGCGGTGAACAACCCGACAATCACGATCACAACGGTCGGGATGTTGTAGAACCCGGTAAAGACCCGAATGATCTGCCAGAGCCCTTGCTCGGCAAAATACAGCATTGGGGCGACCACAAAGGAAAAGGCTGCGATCACAAGGCTGGCGATTTTGGCAACCCGGACCAATTCGGCATCATCCGCCTTGCCACCGGCCGCGTTCTCTTTCGCAGGGGCGTAGACGTCCAAGCTGAACAACGTCGCCGCGCTGTTGAGCAAGGAATTAAACGAGCTGAACACCGCGCCCAGCAGCACTGCGAGGAAAAAGCCAGACAGATAGACCGGCAAAACGTCGCGGATCAGCCGTGGATACGCTTCGTCTATCGTACCAAGTTCGGGGCCATAAAGGTGGAACGCTATGACCCCCGGAACCATCATCATGAACGGCACAAGGATTTTGAAGAAGCCGGAAAACAGAACGCCTTTCTGCCCTTCGGCCAAGCTTTTGGCGCCCAATGTCCGTTGGATCACATATTGGTTCGTGCACCAGTAAAATAGGTTGGCGAAGATCATCCCGGTGAACAATGTGCCAAAGGGCGTGGGCGCATCGGCGTTGCCAATAGCGTTCAATTTTTCGGTGTGCTCCGTCCCGATCTGCGTAAGACCGGCGCCAAAATCGCCATTCCCCAACGCGATCAAACCAAAGACCGGCACCAATATCCCAATAATCAAAAGGCCAATGCCGTTGATCGTATCGGACACCGCAACTGCACGCAGACCGCCGAAAATTGCATAGATTGATCCCGTGATCCCAATCACCACCACGGTCGCCACCAAGGATTGGAAGTAATCGAGGCCGGTCAAACCCGGCACGTCGAACAACAACAACACCGCAACAGAACCCGAATACAAAACGCTGGGAATGGTCACGAGGCCATAGCCCAACATGAACAAAATCACCGACATCCGGCGGACGACGGGATCAAACCGATCGTTCAAAAATTGCGGTAGAGTGGTGAAGGCTCCGGCAAGGTATTTGGGCAAGAACACCAAAGCCATAGCGATCGTTGCGATGGCCGCGGTGACTTCCCAACCCATGCTCGACAAATTGTAGCCATAGGCCGACCCATTCAGCCCGATGAGTTGTTCAGCCGAAAGGTTCGTCAGCAACAAAGAGCCGGCGATGAACGTCGCGCCCAACCCGCGCCCTGCAAGGAAATATCCCTCTTTTGTGTCGGTCGTTCCGCGCGTTTTCAACCAGCTGATTAGGCCGACCAGCGCCATGAAGAAGACACAGCTTGCGCCGGTGAATAGCAATCCCGCATCGCTCATACCGAGCGTACCGCTCGCATCATGCAATAGTGATCGATCAACGTGCGGGCTCCAAATTGCAGTGTTTCATCGGCGTTTGTTTGTCGGCGATCTTTCGCTGTGTTGTGCGAACCGTTCAACAGCGTCAACGATCCGCCCCAAAACGCAAAAGCGTGCGCGCAGATACAATCCGCGCGCACGCTTTTAGGTCAATCAATCTGCGCCGTCGGTCAATCCGCGCGCTTCCAACATAGGGCCAACATCTGGTTGGCGACCCGCGAAGTTTTCAAACATCACGAAATAATCCATCGTGCCGCCACGGCTCAAAACCGTTTCGCGATAATGTTGGCCGTTTTCACGCGTCATTCCGCCATTGTCGATGAACCATTTGCGGCTGTCGCGGTCGAGCATTTCGGTCCACAAATAGCTGTAATAGCCTGCGGAATATCCCGCAGGTGAGCTGAAGATGTGGTTGAAATAGGTCGAACGATAGCGCGGCGGGACCAGATCAATTTCAAGCCCCAGATCTTCGAGAGCGGAACGTTCAAACGCGTCCACTTTTTCTGGTGTGTCGATCGCCGATGCTTGCTCAGGGGTCAACGCGCTCCATCGCATATCCAACAAGGCCGCTTCGACCACTTCGCCGAAATCATACCCTTGGTTGAATTTCGACGCCGCTTCGATCCGTTCCACCAATTCGATCGGGATCACTTCACCGGTTTCATAGTGCTGCGCGTAGTTTTGCAGAACTTCGGGATACGACGCCCACATTTCGTGAACTTGGCTTGGATATTCAACGAAATCGCGCGCCGTGGCCGTGCCGGACAGGCTTTCATAACGTTGATCGGCAAAGAAGCCGTGCAGCGCGTGGCCGAATTCATGGAAGATCGTGTTGACGTTGTCGAAGCTTACCAATTGCACTTCGCCATCAGACGCCTTGGGGATGTTCAGAACATTGTAGATGACCGGCTTCGTGTCCCACAAATAGCTTTGATCGACAAAGTTAGACATCCACGCGCCGCCGCGTTTTGATGGGCGCTGGAACGGGTCAAAGAAAAACAATCCCAATTCAGAGCCATCCGCTTCGAACACGGTGTAAACCCATACATCAGGGTGGTAGGTCGGGATGTCTGTGCGGCGTTCAAACGTCAGGCCGTACAGCTTCTCCGACATGTAAAACACGCCCTCTTCCAGCACTTTTTCAAGCTGGAAATATTCCATCACGGCGTCTTCATCGAGATCATACCGTTCCGCTTTCACCTTGTTGGCATAGCGGTACCAATCCCACGGCTTCACTTCGTAATTGCCGCCTTCGCTGGCGATCGCCTCGTTCAACAAGGCCGCCTCGCGCCGCTGTGTTGCGGCCAATGCAGGGACCATTTGCTCCATAAAATCAAGCGCCGTGCGCGGCGTTTTCGCCATGCGATCATACATGGTGTAGCTGGCCCAATCCGGTTCCCCGAACAACGCGGCTTTTTCTGCACGCAGGCCCGCAATATTGGCGAGCAACAAACGCGTGTCATGCGCTGGATTGGTGCCGTCCGAACGGTTGTGGCTTAGCGTGAACAATTGTTCGCGGGTGGCGCGGTTTTCCAATGCCGGCAACAAGGGTTGTTGGGTCGTGTTTTGCAGAGCGATGGCGTATTTCCCATCGAACCCTTTGGATGTGGCAAATTCCGCAGCGGCAGCGATATCGGCGTCGGAAAGACCGGCCAGCTCTTCGGCGGTATCCACGACCAAAGGTTGGTCATTGGTCGCGGCGCGAACGGCCTGACTGAATTCGGTCGTCAATGTCGACAATTCCGTGTTGATCGCCTTTACTCGATCTCGCTGTGCATCGGTCAACAAAGCGCCCGCATGGACCATTTGTTTGTACGCTTCTTCGAGCAATTTCGCATCTTCGCGGGTCATCGTCATCGCGGCGCGGTTGTCATAAACCGCCTTTACCCGAGCAAACAAAGCGGGGTTGAGTGTGATGGAATCAGAATGAGCAGAGAGCTTTGGGCTCATCTCTGTGTTGATTTCATCCAGTCGGTCGGTCGTGTTCGCGCCGGTCAAAGCAAAGAATACGCGGGCGACCCGCCCCAACATGCGACCCGATTTTTCAAGCGCTACAATGGTGTTTTCAAAAGTTGGTGCTTCGGGATTGTCAACGATCGCCTGAACTTCGGCCGCTTGGATGGCCATGCCTTGTTCAAAGGCGGGAACGTAGTCATCCTCTGAAATCCTTGAGAAATCTGGCGTCAGGAACGGCAATTCGCTGTCCGATGCGAAATAGCCGGTTCCCACGGGAATGGCGGTCGCGTCCGATGCAACCTGTGTCGATGGTGCCATGTCGGTTCCTTGCGAATAGGCGGTGCACCCTGTCAACAAAGCGACCGCTGATACGGTCGAAAGGATCGAGGTAAGTCCGGGATTCTTCATGAAATTCTCTCTTGCTTGTCTTGGCGGCGGCGCGTGACCATCGGGTCACCGCAAGCCATCCGCCTTTGTCGGATAGACGGCTTGAACAAGGGATTGATCAGAATTGCAAGACGAGTGATCGCGGCACGCCCCAAAATTGGGGATCGATCATTCTCCCAACACGATGGCCAACCCCGCCTCGAACACCTCATCGCGCCCTTGCCTCACCCCTTCGCGGGTCGGCGCGATCAGGACATCGGGTTGAACGCCATCAATGTGATGCCGGGTGCCGTCGCGATTGACGACGAGCATGCCAGTGTACCGCAATCGATATCCGCCCGGTAACGTTACCTCAGACACGTTGCCGTTTGCCCCGGCGGTTGGGCTGCCGACGATGATACCCAATCCATTGGCCTTCACCGTGCCTAGGATCGATTCAGAATAACTGATTGCGGTCGCATTGGTGAGGAACACGATGTTTGGCGTCACACGCGGAGCCAGCGGCGTTACGTTCCATCCGCCATCAACGTCGTACCGCGCCTCTGCGTCCGGGCCGGTGAATTCCGGTTTTAGGAATTTTGCCGATCGGACCGGCTCATCGATCAAATGCCGCAACCATTGCGTGTTCACGCGCGGATAACCGCGAAGGTCGAATATGACCCCATCTGCCTCTGCCAAACGTTCAATCGCGGCATCCAAATCGGCCTGACCTATCCGGCTTAGATCGACGTAGAATGTGCCCGGTTCTATTTCCGCAACATCATCGGGTCGCAAACTGGCAAAGGATGCATCGGCTGAGAATTCTTGCATCGAAACATTGACGGTCGAGTTTTCACCATCACCTCTCGTCACGCCCAGTTCCAATGCTTCGTCCATGACGCCGTACCGGGAAGTAGTCTCAGCCATGGCCAGCACGAAATGATCGCTGCCGGACCATTGGGCCATCCGATCCGCAAAGAATTCTTCGGTTGATCGACCATTGATCGTATCGACCACCATCCCAGCCTCCAATCCGGTTTCGGCGGCGGAGGCGCCCACTTTGGTGATGATCAGATTGCCATCAATCATCGTCCAATCGATGGGCAAAGCGGCGTTGATATTGGACGGGTACCGCACCGCGCCATGCCCATCATCGATGGCACTGACCAATCGCTGTAGGGCGGAGCGAAACGCGTTGTCGTCAGCCGCCTCTGCCGCTTGGGCAAGAGCGCGGTCGAACGCTGCATCCCAATCCCCATCGACCTCATCCCAGTAGGGGTAGAAATGCTCCAAGGTCACCCCGGCCTCTATTGTGGCCGCAATTCGGGTCGTGCGATCATGACCGGACGGGGTCCAGCCTTCGGGCTTATCTCCATAACCATCGGCCGCTTGGGCGGTTGTGCCTTCGCCCGCCTCCCCCGCATCGGCGACGGTGAATAGGGGCAATCGGAACGACACTCCGCCGGGCAAGGCTTCAGATGTCACGGTCCCATCGCGGACGTCGTCAATCGCAATCCGTGCCGAGGAATAGATCGCCGAGGATCCGCCCAGTCCAAAATGCTGCCAAACAAAGCCGGGGCCGCTTTGCGGAGCTTCGTCAGGCAAATTGTCCAACCCTCCCGGCACAACTTCCAATGCGGGAGCCAATTCGGCGAAAGTGTCGTTGAGTATCTGAGCGAGCTGTTCTGCGGTCTGAGCGTTTTCGACCCGCGGGATCGCGCGGAACGCGACGCTATCCCAATCCGCGTTGATTGCGGCGGCCGATGGATGAAACCAACGAACCAACCCGTATAATCGCGCAAACGCAGAAAGGTTTTGCAATCCGCGCGCGGAAACCGGCGATGCGGCGATGTCGCCATCCATGGTCGTCAATCGGGGGTTCTCACGCGCGCGGGTCATGATTTCGCGGCGGCTGACCGGTCCCATATCCACCAATTGAGCATCATCGAACCACGCCTCACCATCGCCGGTCATCAAGACACCGACCGTGATCCTCGTTGCGTTGGCATCGACGATCCCCTCGATCGTGTGGGTGTCCCATGCGCGGTTGGTGATCGGCCGATCTTGCATGTTATCGAAAAAGCCGATCGTCCCGTCGTCCCGATCAACACGGAACCACAAACCCAGATGTTCAGAGACAGTTGCACCCGCCCGCACCTGCGCTGTGAAGCGCAATTTGTGACCGCGATAGGCGCTCGCATCCACCACTTGGGCAAACACCGCAAAATTGGCTTCCCGGTCGGGGGTTGAGGTCAATCGGACGCTTTGTTGCCCGTGGACGGCCGTTTCTCTATCCAATTCCAACATGTAGCCGGTGCCGTTATTCCCGTTGCTAAACCAGCCGGTCGGCATGCCTTCCGTGTTGGTTTCTTCAACGCCTGCATTGATCAGGATGTCAGCGTTCTGAGCGGGGTCTTGTGCTGTATCTTGTGCGGCGGTCGGAAAGGCGATCGTCGCGGCGGTAAAAAGCAATAGGCTTGATAGGATTGGTTTGGTCATCATCGCCTCATCGTTGGTATGGCGTCCTCCACCATGGCACGTCGTACCACCACGGCCCTATCCCTGCCACACGCCGTCCCAATCGCCGTCCAATTTGCGTCGCATCAAGCTTTTCGTTCGGTCCAGCATAATTTTTGCCGGCTCATCTGTCGGGTCGGCTTCCAATGCGCCGACGAATGCCGCGGCAGCGCGTTTGAAATCACCCTCGTGATAAAACTGCCGCCCGTTTTGGTACGCGGCCAGCATATCGTCGTAGCCAGGGCCTATGTCTGGCCGATCTTGATCGATCACCTCGTACAGTGTCGTGGATGCTTGCCGGCCGCGCACCTTAATCAAATCCAAGTTCCGAACACGGAAGTCGGAACCCAGATTCGCGGCGGTTTGATCACACACAATCATTTGCACGCCATACGTTTTGGTCAATGCTTCGAGACGCGACGCCAAATTCACGGTGTCACCAATGACCGTGTAATCCATCCGTTTTTGCGATCCGATTGTGCCAGCCACAACCTCGCCAGTTGAAATGCCTACACCCAAGCCAAGAGCGCCCTGACCGCGTTTGTCTCTGATGCTGTTCAGGCGGCGCAAGGCGCCAAATATGGCGAGCCCCCCGCTCACCGCCAGTTCGGAATTATTGTCCCGGCTCAACGGCACACCGTAGACCGCCATGATCGCATCGCCGATAAACTTGTCGACAACGCCATCCGTCGATGAAATCGCCTCGCACATATCGCCAAAGGCTTCGTTCAACATATCCACGGTGCCGCGTGCGCTGAGCTGCTCCGATAGGCTGGTAAAGCCGCGAATGTCGGCAAACAAAACGCTCGCATCCAAGGCATTACCAAACAGCAATTCGGTGTCCTTGCCCAGCACTTCGTCAACGATTTCTTGGGGCATGAAACGGCGCAATGTACCGTTCAAACGTTTGCTCTCTGAAATGTCTTCCAGAACGATTAGCGTTTCGGGCGCGGCATTGGCCCCGCGCAACAAAGGTGAGACCGACAGATTGACCGATTTTCCTGATACGCCACCATCAATGTCCAAATCGACATCAGTGAGGTTGGATTGTTCACCTTGGGACAGCGAACGAACAAAGTCCTCGTTCAAGGTCTCGTTCTGCAAACGCAGGATAAGGCCGATTTCGGCAGCTTCAAATTCATCCTTATCCCGCGACAAGATTTTTTCAGCCGCAGCGTTGCTTTTTACGATTTTGCCGTCGCGGCCGATCGTGATGACCCCATTGCCAAGCGACCCCAGAATGCTGTCATTGTAGTTCCGTTCGGACACGACCTCTTCGAACAAATTGGCATTTTCGATTGCGATGGCCGCTTGGGATGCAAAGGCATTCATTCGCAACAAATCATCTTGCAAAAACGGTTGACCTCCGCTGCGGTTCAACGCTTGCATCACGCCCAGCGCTTTGCCGTCTTTGGACAAAATCGGCACCGCCAAAATGGACTGAGTGCGATACCCAGTGTTGTCATCAACGCTGCGATCAAACCGGTCATCAGCATATGCATCTTCGACGAAGATCGCCTCTTTTGCCCTCAGACAAGCGCCCGCGATCCCCTTATCGGGATCAAGTCGAATCTGCCGTTCGCCCATCCCTTCGGCCACCGAAGTTAACAATTCATCGTTGAGCGGATTGTACAAGAACAAGGACGATCGGTCCGCAGCGATAATTTGGCTGGTCACGCCAACAATCTTGCGCAGCAACGGTTCTAGCTTAATCTCGGTCGATATTGAGGTGTTGATATCCAACAACCGCTTCAACTCAAGGTTGCGATCTTCCATGTCCGTGATAGCAGTTCCCCACCGTTCAGCCATGATAATGACCTGCGAAAACAGCATCAGTAACGGGTTCAACGCAGCCAAAGAGTAAGCCGGAATCTCAGTTTCCCGGAAGAGGCCTGTGTGGATCAAAGCGTTCATCGCAAAAATCGCAACAAATCCGGCCAAACTGATAAAGAACAACCCTGCGCCAGTTCTTCGATTGATCCAGCCCCGGCACCCGATCAAGGCGACCGCAGCCAAGGTCGCGACATTCCCAAACGCCATATAGCGTTGGAGCAACGAGGCTTCCAAAGTGTAGTTGAAAGCGATCATCGTCGCATGGATCACGCCAAAAAACGGCAGAGCAACATAGACGACCCTTGCGACCCATCGGGGTGTTTCGTCAGGATAGAGCGCCTGTGCGTATGCGAAAAACGTCAACGGTGCGATGGTAAGCGAAATTGATATCAGAAAGCTCATCTGTTGGAACGTCACGTTAGGAGCAACCAACAGCAAGAGATTGTCAAAGCCCGCAACACCAGCTGGCGTCATGAAGGCCACCGCTGAAATAGAAAGGAGCAGTGCAGCTTTATCGCTTCGCCGGATCACGAAAACAGATATGTTCAAGCACAAAATCAACAACAAGGTGCCGTGATACAGCGTTTCTCTTGACCAACGCAGAGCGGACCATTCGCCCATTATCGCCCGTTCACCAATCACGGGTGCTGCTTCCAAACCATTATCTTTGTGATGGAATGCGGCGACATCTATATCGATCGTTACCCGGTCAACTTCGGTGTCAAAATGGATGGTCTGCGATCGAACTTGGTATTCAGTGTCTTCTCGGGTGGATCCGACGATGCCCCTCCCCGAAACAAGCTCATCGTTGATCGAAACCTCGGTCGCGCTGTACACCAACGGCACAAACAACGTGTATGACCCCGGCGTAAGGCCCGTGATCTCCAAACTGTATGTGGCTCGCCCTGTTCTAGGCAATGCAGGATCACTGGCAGTCCAAAGTCCAGGCAAAAGGACAGTTTCAACCGCGCGCGTTGCAGTCGTTTCGTTCGTGTCATCCCAATCGAAACGCCATTCGCCTTCCAGCTTTACCGGTTTTGTGAGTTCGCCATAGGCCGAAAAGTCGATCGTCCCATCGGTTAACTCAGGGGGGGTCTGTTCCGTCGAGTCCGTCATAAATGGCGCGCACAACGCCAGCAGCAAAATCAACGTTGCTAGGGAGTAGAGCAGCCGTTTCGTGCCGCCTTCGCCCTGTGGCCGTGACACCGCCAGATCAGATTGTGCGCTACCCTCGCCGTTTGCACGGCTCAATCCTAGTTTTTCCAGCAACAAAATTTACCTGCCCCACCCGGCTATTTGACCCCTAACGCGTTGTATGCATGGCCATCATGGTGAGAGCAATGGCCGATACATCATCGCCGCCGAGTTAATATGCCGCTTTGCGCAGTAATTGATCTATCGGCACCAGGCGCCCGATCTATTGTTGGCGAACCCCAGGACCTTATAGGCGGCGTCGATCAGACTTTGCCCGCGTTCGTTCAATAGGATCCCTTGGCCCATTTGGTTCATCGTGTAGCTGAAAGCCAATCCGCATTCGGGATCGGCAAATCCGATCGATCCGCCCGCCCCCACATGACCAAACGCGCTGTCCCCGATGATGGCGCTGGCTTGGTTCCCTTGCCGATGGGCACGGTTGTCCATGGACTTCATAAATCCTGACGCAAATCGCGATGGAACAAGCAAAGTGGCATCCCTGCTGGTCGCGACACTCACACGGGTCATCGTGGCCAAATATTCAGGAGACACCAATCGTCCATCATTGGTCGCCAATGCTGTGTACCATGCGACCTGCCCCCGCGCATTGGCAATGCCGCCCGCCCCGCCAATCTCGGCCCTGTGCGCGGCGGGATCGTTCATGTTCCAACCGCCATGGTTCAGAAATGACAGCGCCTGCAGCGATTGCGGCTCCGCCAAAAGCGTGGCCGAGAATTCGGACAATTCATCGCCGGGCTTTGCCGCATAGGGTAGGATCGGCGCGAGCGGCTTTGCAAAATTATCCGGCACACCGATCCAAAAGTCCGCGCCCGTTGGTCCGGCCACTTCGTCGGCGAAGAATTGACCCAGCGAGCGACCAGAGACCCGCCGAACAAGTTCACCCACCGTCCAGCCAAAATTGACCATGTGATACCCGTTGCGTGTGCCCGGTTCCCACCACGCATCCTCGTCTTCGATCCGCGCGACCATGTAATCCCAATCCAGAAATCCACCCGGGCGCACAGGATCGCGAAAGGCGGGGACCGCGCTTTCATGATTGAGCATCATTTGGACCGTGGTGTTTTCTTTGCCGTTCTTGGCAAATTCGGGCCAGTAATGGGCAACACGCTGCGCCGGATCCAAGGCGCCGCGATCAATCAGAATATGCGCGCACAACGCGGTCGCCGCCTTGGTGCAGGAAAACACAATCGAAGCCGTGTCCTCCTCCCACAAATCGCCGGTTTTGGGATCAGCAATCCCGCCCCACAAATCGACCTTTGTGTCGCCATCGACCGTCAAACACACAGATGCGCCGACTTCGCCAAGCTCTTTGAAATTGCGATCGAACGCCTCTTTGACCGGAGCAAAGTCGTCGCTGCAAAATCCGTTAGTCATGACATCTCAATCTGATCATAGTCGCTGTCGGCTGCGCGTTGCAGGAACTTCCGATATTTGGGAACGCCGCCCCAATAATTGTTGTAACGAAAGGGGCTTTTACCTTCAGCAGCGTTCGGATTGTATCCTGTGAACCAACTGCGGACTTTTCGAAATGGCATATGGTCTTGTTTGTGGGCCACTTCGGCGTTCCAAAAATCCTCGCCATCTTGGCTTGCTTCGACGCGTGTGTGGTTTCCCTCCATCACGTAATCCAAAAGCGCGGTAACCCATTCCACGCCGGTCTCGATCGCTTGCGGATAATTGGTCGAGCCGGAAACGCTTTGCGGTCCGCCCACCATCATCATGTTCGGAAAACCGCGGGACATCGTCCCCAAATACGTGCTCGTGTCGTCGCGCCATTTGTCTTTGAGCGCGTGTCCATCGACCCCTTTGATATCGATCGCGTTCAACGCGCCGGTCGTGGCCTCAAACCCGGTGGCATAGATGATAAGGTCAAGATCGTAGTGGTTTGCCGCGGTTTGAATGCCCGCGCTGTCTATGCTGTTGATCGGATCGTGGTTTAAATCGACCAATGTAACATTGGGGCGATTATACGCCTCAAAATATCGGGTTTCGAGAGGCAGTCGACGCATACCAAAACCGTGGTCTTTGGGGATCAATGTTTCCGCAACTTTGGGGTCGTTGACCCGTTGCCGAATGCGTTGTGCGACATATTCCGACAATTGCCGGTTGGCCCCCTCCTCCAAGAACGTTTCGCGATAATTGGCCAACAACAGCGCAAATCCGCGCCGTTCATACAACTCGTCCCAAAATGCCAATCGCTCTTGCGGCGTTGTGTCCGCAAATTCGCGGCGCAGCGGCAAATGGCAAAACCCGCCTTGTGACTGGTTGCAGATCTCGAAAATTTCATCGTAGCGCGACCGAATATCGTCCATTTCATCGGGCGATATGGGGGCGTTGTTGAGCGGAACGCTCCAATTGGGGTTGCGTTGGAATACGGTCAACTCGCCCACTGTATCGGCGATCTCCGCGATGATTTGAATGCCGGTTGCGCCAGTCCCGATCACTCCAACCTTTTGCCCTTCCAATTGCACCGGATCATCGGGCCAATCGTAGGTGTGGAACGCAAGGCCGCCAAACGTTTCTGCCCCTTTGATCGCAGGAACGAATGCCTCCGATAAAACGCCAAGGCATGTGATGACAAAACGCGTCCGATAACTTTCCCCGGTGGTGAGCGTCACATCCCAAAATCGGTCGTCCTCGCGCCAGACCATCGATTGGACCCGGCTGTTGAAGCGGAAATATTGCCGCAAATCGAATTTGTCAGCGACAAAGTTGAGATATTTGAGATTTTCTGGCTGCGGAGAAAAATGCTCCTTCCAATCCCATTCATTCAACAATTCGCGGGAGAATTTGTATCCGTAAGTGTAGCTTTCTGAATCGAAGCGGCATCCGGGATATCGGTTTTTAAACCAGGTCCCACCAAAATCGGCGTTTGTGTCCAACGCCAAAAAATTGAGCCCACGATCGCTCAACATCTTCGCTTGATATATCCCGGCCACCCCTGCCCCAACAACAATGGCGTCGTACGGCTTGTTGTGGTCGCTCATGTCTCAATCTCTACGAGTTGGTGCTATGGGTTCGCCGCATTGCCGGGTACCGTTCCCAGCGCTCAGCCGCTGTCTGCATGTGCAAGCAAAGGCCTGTCAATCAAACAGCTTGGCAAATTTTGAATTGGCGAACACCTGGCGCGGACCCCATACGGACCGCCGCCCTGTTCACATCATCGCGTCCAACAGATGATCGATCATCGCATCGGCATCGGACCATGGATAGCCACTGATCGTAATGGCATTGTGCGCGATCCCATGCATCGCGCCCATCAATAGGTCGCTTTTGAGCTTTACCACGTTCGCATCGCGCAACGACGCGGCTTCGGCGATTGTGTGGGCGATGCGATCAAATCCGGCGATGATCTCCGAGTTTCCTACAAACAGGCTGACTTCGGGTTGCGTCACCCCTTCGGCCATAAACACCAACCGGTAATGTTCCGGGTGCGACAGCCAGAATCCAACATAATGCTTACACAAAGTTTGCAAACGCTCTTTGGGGTCCGCCACGCGTTCAAGCCGCGCGTCTAGACCGAGGAACAGCTCCCTAAAGACGACCGCCCATAGCGTTTGCAAAATCGCGATCTTGCTGTCGAAATGCTTGTACAACGTCATCGGGGAACACCCGACTTCTTTTGCCAAACGACGGATTGAGATGTTGGCATAGCCTTCTTGTTGGAAAAGTCGCTTCGCCGTCTCCGCGATCAAATCGCGCGTTTTCCCGATTTCATCGGCGGTTTTAGCCGGGCGTCCCCGAGGTCGGTATGCGGTGGTCGGTGAACGGCTCATGCCTCTTTAAAGCCCATTGACTCCCAGAATGCAAATATATAATTGGAACGCGTACATTAAATTACTGAGTCGCGACATTGTGGCTTTGCATTGGGCCTACTGGGTCCGCAAATAGGAGTATCGGACAATGATCGTGCTGCTTCGAACAATCCTTTGCCTGTCGGGGCTGGGTATCGTGGCTTTGGGCCTAAATGTTGGGTTGGGTGGTTTCGCTACGTTGGGTTTGCAGGGGCCAACCGACTTTTTCACCGTTACCGATCCGACTGCTTTCGCGGTTCAAGACAACCATATCCGATTTATCGCCGGGGTTTGGGGCGGTGTTGGCGTTCTGTTTATCCTGGGTGCGGCATTCTTGGATCGCATGCGCCCCGTTCTGATCGGGTGCATTCTCTTGATTTTTATGGGCGGCTTGGCCCGAATCAGCTCGACCGATTGGCCCGTATTGACCGGGGCTGACATCGCGCCATCTTTGCTGATGGAGTTGATTGTGTTTCCGGCAATCGGGCTTTGGATCATGCGCAGCATGGGGCAATCAAATGCTTGATCTCTTCCATGCACCCACAACCATTCTACTTGGAATTTTTGCCGGCGCCCAACTGACCGAGGCGTGGATTTTGGTGCCGCTTTGGCGCCGACTGGCGGCCGAAGATTTCTTTCGTTTGCACCATATTGCGGGACCAAAACTCTTTCGGTTTTTTGCTCCACTGACTGCACTATCGGTCATAGCTGCCATCGCGTCGGCGGCTATAGACGCGGACAACCTTTGGCGTGTGGCCGCCGCCGTATTGTGCGTGGGCGCGCTGGTCATGTTCTTTGTGTTCTTCAAAGCCGCGAACCAAAGTTTTGCGGATCGATTGATCACCGACCAACAATTGCCCGGTGCGTTGAAACAATGGGCGCGGTGGCATGGGGCGCGGACCACGATGGTGCTGACGTCGTTTGGATGCAGCGTGATTGCTCTTGCGACATAGGCCTATGATGCCACACTAGGCCCAAGCCATCATATTGGGGGAAAGCCAACGTGGATGCATTGAAAAGCGACGCGCCGTTGATCGTCTATATAGATGTAAAAAGTCCGTATGGCTTTGTCGCGGTCGGACCGACGCTCCAGCTTGAAAAGGAGTTGGGGATGCAATTTGATTGGCGCCCCTTAACCTTGAACATCCCGAGCTACCTTGGGTCGGCGCGCAAAAAGGACGGCAAAGTCGTCGCATCTCAAGGGAGAAGCGACCGAACGTGGAAAGCGATCAAATATTCGTATCACGACGCGCGCCGCTATGCCGAACGACAAGGGCTGACGTTGAAGGGGACGGAGAAAATTTGGGATTCCCGGATCGCCAATATCGCGATTTTGTGGGTCGCAAGGACACGGCGATCCAGCCTACCCACTTTCTTGGAGCTCGTCTTTCCCGCCTTTTGGAAACGCGAATTGGACATCGAAGATATGGCCGTAATTGAAACGTGCCTTGATCGCTGCGGGGTTTCATCAATGGGTTTTCGGGAATTTTGCGAGAGCGACGGGCGCGATATTCACGATGCCTATCAATCCCAATTCCATGACGCCGGGATTTACGGCGTGCCTACATTTGTCCTCAATTCCGAGGTGTTTCATGGAAGAGAGCATCTGCCCTATCTGCGCTGGGCGCTTTCAGGTGGGCACGGCAATCCCCCTGATATTGCGTATGAGGTCGCGTGATGTTGACCGCCTATATTGATTTTAAGTGCGCCGGATCATTGTTGGCGATCGACCCAATCCTCGCGCTTTCTCGCGACGTTGGTTTTGCTATCCAATGGCGAGCATTCTCAACGCTGGAACGCGACATCCCCGACACCGGTGCATCCGCCGATATCATCGAAAGTCATCGCGCAACGCGCGCGCGATCCCGCAAGGCTCTCGATCAAAAATACGCTCGAATGCGTGGTCGTGATTTGATCTATCCCGCCGTTCAGAAAACCGCCGATTTGGCCCTTGGCGCTTTGTCACAAATTTCGGGCGATCCGTTGGCCTTCATCTCCGCTGCATATGACGCCTATTGGAACGACCACTCAGACTTGGATGATCCCGAAACGGTGCAATCGCTTTTACGCAGATGCGGCATCGATCATTCCTGCAACTGGGATGAAACTCGGTTGGCTTTTGCCGCCGCGCAATCGCAAGCCGAAGAAGCCGGGATCGTGGATGCGCCTGCTTTTGTGATCGATGATCAACTCTTTATCGGGCGCCAACACCTTCCATGGATCGAAGAGATTGCGCGGGAGAAATGCAGTCGGCAATAGCCGCCCGTTTCGCATGCGGGATGATCAATTTTGGCGGATAAATCCCACCATTGCCGCCCGCGCCCTTGCGCGCAGTGTGCCGTGTGACCACAAAACACGAACGACCCGCCAAGGTTCAACATCGTGGCGCGCAAAGGGCTTTTTAGGGCCGCGGACAATGGGTGAGTGAGTTGAAACAGTCCTCTGCGAAGACCGCATTATGAGCCTTAGATTGCAAGGTGTTTCCAAATCTTTGGATGGGGAAACGCATATACATCCGGTCGATCTAGAATTGAAGAAAGGGACAATGAACGTCCTTTTGGGCCCGACATTGGCGGGCAAGACGTCCCTGATGCGGCTGATGGCAGGATTGGACAAACCGGATACCGGAACGATCCATTGGGACGGGAAAGATGTCACCGGAGATCGCGTGCAAAATCGCGATATCGCCATGGTCTATCAGCAATTCGTCAATTACCCATCGATGAGCGTCTACGACAACATCGCATCTCCTTTAAAGCTGCAAAAAAGGTCGTCCGACGAAATCGACGCAAAGGTACATGAGATGGCCGAGCTTTTGCAGCTCACGCCCATCCTTGATCGAAAGCCCCACGAAATTTCGGGCGGGCAGCAACAAAGGTGCGCCATGGCGCGGGCATTGGTGAAAGATGTCGGATTGGTCTTGATGGACGAACCGCTCGCCAATCTGGACTACAAATTGCGCGAGGAAATTCGGGACGAAATCCCCCGTCTCTTTGCCGCATCCGGCAGCATTTTCGTCTACGCCACAACAGAGCCAGAAGAGGCTTTGTTGTTGGGCGGGAACACGGCCACCCTTTGGGAAGGGCGGGTCACCCAATTTGGACCGTCTACCGATGTCTATCGACGACCCTTGGATGAGATTACAGCGCGGGTTTATTCCGATCCTCCGATGAATTTTGTCGAGGTCAAAAAACATGGGGCTGTGACCCAATTTCCCGGCGACCAAACGGCACGGGGGACCGCGGATCAACTGCAATTGCCAGATGGGGAATATCGCGCCGGATTTCGCGCCCACCACCTTGAAGTGGGCGAGGGCCCATTGGATGCGGTGCGGTTTGATGCGACGTTGATCGTAACCGAGATTACCGGATCGGAGACATACATTCACGTCGAAGTGGCCGGCCAACGTTGGATCGGTTTGGTCCCCGGTGTCCACCAATTTGAACCGGGGCAAGAATTGCAACTATCTCTCGACCCCAGAAATCTGTTGTTCTTTGGCGCCGATGGCAATTTGGCGGGAACGCCCAATCACGACGCGCGAAAGAGAGGCGCGTAATCATGGCATCCATCACGCTTCAAAATCTGGCACACAGCTATCATCCCAACCCTCAGCTGGAGAGCGATTTTGCTCTCAAGCAAGTCGACCATAAATGGGAAGACGGACAAGCCTACGCGCTTTTAGGGCCCAGCGGTTGCGGCAAGACCACCTTGCTCAACATCATGTCCGGCCTGCTTCAACCGACGCGCGGGCGGGTGTTGTTCGGCGATGAGGATATGACCGCTGCAACCACCGCCGAACGCAACATCGCGCAAGTGTTCCAATTTCCGGTCGTCTACGACACGATGAGCGTGGGTCAGAATTTGGCGTTTCCTCTTCGCAATCGCGGGATGGAGAAATCCTATATTGCCGAGCGGGTTGATCGGATTGCTCGCATGATCGGACTGGAGCCGCATCTGAAAAAGAAGGCGCGCGGTTTGACCGCCGATCTAAAACAGAAAATCTCATTGGGCAGAGGGGTCATTCGCGAAGATGTAAACGCGATCTTGTTTGATGAACCGCTGACCGTCATCGACCCGCATCTCAAATGGGAGCTGCGCACCCAGCTCAAATCGCTGCATCGCGAATTTGGTCATACGATGATCTATGTCACCCACGATCAGACAGAGGCGTTGACCTTTGCCCAAAAAGTGGTGGTCATGCACGAAGGGATGGTAGTCCAAATCGGCACCCCTCAGGAACTTTTTGAAAGCCCCGCGCATGTCTTTGTCGGGTATTTCATTGGGTCGCCGGGAATGAATTTTATTCCCGCTACGGTGGAAGGGAAAGCGGCGCAGGTGCATAACGAAACGATCGATCTGGCGCATGGCTACGGCAAGCCGGATGGAAAGGTTGTCTTGGGCATCCGCCCGGAGAGTGTTCGCCTTACCAAAGACGCGGGATTGCCGGTGACGATCACCCGCGTGCGCGACGCCGGTCGCCACAAATTTGTTAGCGCGACGCTGTTCGGCACCGATATCAACATTGCGCTGGACGCGGATTTTGCGATCGAGAGCGATATGACCAATATCGCATTGGCTCCCAACAAAATCAGCGTTTTTTGCGATGATTGGCGGATAGATCCCAATCCCGGTCAATCGGATCAGAAAGGCGCGATCTAATGGAGAAAACGGTCAATCAACGCGCATGGATATTGGTTCTACCGGTTGTGATCTTGGTCGCATTCTCATCGGTCATTCCGATGATAACCGTGGTCAATTATTCATTCCAAGACAGCTTTGGCGGGAACGAATTTTTTTGGGTCGGGCTTGAATGGTACCGTGAATTGCTGCGTTCCGAGCGACTTTGGGATGCTTTGGGTCGCCAATTGCTCTTTTCATCGATCATCCTGCTGATCGAGATACCGCTTGGGATTTTGATCGCGCTGTGCATGCCAAAAAAGGGGTGGCTAGCTTCCCTCTGTCTTGTCCTGATGGCGATCCCATTGCTTATCCCGTACAATGTGGTTGGGACGATTTGGCAGGTGTTTGGCCGCGCCGATATCGGTCTGCTTGGCCGCGTGCTGACCGATATGGGCATTTCGTACAATTACGCGCAGAACGCCTTTGATGCTTGGGTCACGGTGATCGCGATGGATGTCTGGCATTGGACATCGCTGGTAGCTCTGTTGTCTTATGCCGGGCTGAGATCGATACCAAACGCCTATTATCAGGCGGCCAAAATTGACCAGGCCAGCCGGTGGAGCGTGTTTCGCCACATCGAATTGCCGAAAATGCGCAGCGTGTTGATTATCGCCGTGCTGTTGCGGTTTATGGACAGTTTCATGATCTACACTGAACCGTTTGTCTTAACCGGCGGTGGGCCGGGCAATGCCACGACATTCCTATCGATCGATTTGGTGAAGATGGCGCTGGGTCAATTTGATCTGGGCCCCGCAGCGGCTTTTTCGTTGATGTACTTCCTCGTTATCCTTCTCATCTCATACGTATTTTACACTGTGATGATCACCACAGAAAAAGGTGAGACAGGACAATGAGCAATCCTATGCAAAAGGCCAAAGGCTTGCCGAAACCACGATTGGCGGGCGTGGTGATGTCGGCCTATTTGTTGTTCTTGTTGATCCCGATTTACTGGCTCATCATCATGAGCTTCAAATCGAACTCAGAGATATTGAACTCGTTCACGCTCTTCCCGGATGCGTTCACATTCAAGAATTACGAAACGATCCTCACGGACCCATCGTGGTATATGGGATACGTGAACAGCTTCATTTACGTGACGCTCAACACGGTCATCGTTCTGCTCGTTGCTTTGCCGGCAGCCTATGCGTTTAGCCGCTATCGTTTCTATGGCGACAATCATCTCTTCTTCTGGCTGTTGACCAATCGCATGGCGCCTCCGGCGGTGTTCGCCCTGCCATTCTTTCAACTCTATTCCAGCGTGTCATTGTTCGACACGCACATCGCGGTCGCGTTGGCCCATTGCCTGTTCAACGTCCCGCTGGCGGTGTGGATCTTAGAAGGTTTCATGCGCGGCATCCCAAAAGAAATCGATGAAACAGCCTTTATCGATGGCTATGGCTTCACGCGTTTCTTCACCCGCATATTCATACCCATGATCGGGCCCGGTATCGGTGTGACGGCGTTCTTTTGCTTTATGTTCAGTTGGGTCGAATTGTTGCTGAGCCGCACCCTCACCAGCGTCGATGCAAAACCCATAACCGCGATTATGACGCGCACCGTTTCCGCATCCGGCTTGGACTGGGGTGTACTCGCCGCGGCTGGCGTTCTAACCATCATACCCGGTGCAATTGTGATCTATTTCGTGCGCAAACACATTGCCAAAGGCTTTGCCTTGGGTCGCGTGTAGGCCGGGTTGTTATGAGAGGGATATCCTAGATGGATTGGATGGCCTGGACTTGGCCCACGGCGCTGTTTTTCTTGGCGATCGCAACGTCTTTGATCGTCTTGGCGTTTTTGCATGTGCGCAAACCCAGCACGATCAAAACGGGCGTGTTGGGCGTGGAAACCATGCGCGGAGACCGGTTCTTTATCTCGCTATTGGGATCGGCCTTTATCAATCTCGCCTGGATCGGTTTGACCGATGCGCCACAATATTGGGCGTTGATTGTGTGCGGCGTGTTTGCCTTGTGTGTTTTTCGCTGGGTATGATGAATTAAAATGATCGGATCGAAATTATGAAACGCATTGGAACAGCAGCGATTATCAGCGCGAGTGTGGCGCTGATTTCGTGCTCTGAAACTTCGCAAACCCCGGCGGTCGTCTTAAGCGACGCCGAACGCGCAGAGGCCGCTACCGCGTTTCTGGATGAAGAGATAGGCGACCTGTCCGCCCTCACCCGTGAAGAACAAGAGGCTGAGCTGACGTGGTTTATGGAGGCCGCTGCGCCGTATCGCGGGATGCAAATTTCGGTCGTTTCCGAAACCATCGCCACGCATGAATACGAAGCGAAAGTCCTTGCCCCTGCGTTCACCGCAATGACCGGGATCAAGGTCACGCATGACCTCATTGGCGAAGGCGATGTGGTCGAGAAGCTGCAAACGCAGATGCAATCTGATGAGAATATCTATGACGCCTATGTCAACGATTCCGATCTGATCGGCACCCACTGGCGCTACCAACAGGTTCGCAACCTAACCGATTGGATGGACGGCGAAGGCAGCGATGTCACAAACCCCGCCTTGGATCTTGCCGATTTTATCGGGATTGATTTCACCACCGGCCCAGATGGCAAATTGTACCAATTGCCGGATCAACAATTCGCAAACCTGTATTGGTTCCGATACGATTGGTTCACCGATCCTGCGATCAAGGCCGACTTTAAAGCGGCGTATGGATACGACCTCGGCGTCCCCGTAAATTGGTCCGCGTATGAAGACATCGCAGAATTCTTCACCGGTAGAGAGATCGACGGTAAAACCGTCTATGGCAGCATGGATTACGGCAAAAAGGACCCTTCTCTGGGGTGGCGCTTTACCGATGCGTGGATGTCGATGGCTGGCATGGGTTCCATCGGTGAGCCCAACGGACTGCCGGTCGATGAATGGGGCATCCGCGTCAACGAAGCGTCGCAACCTGTCGGTTCATGCGTCGCACGAGGCGGGGCAACCAACGCTCCCGCTGCTGTGTATGCGCTCGACAAATATTCCAAATGGCTCAACGAATATTCGCCACCATCCGCAGCGGGCATGACCTTTTCCGAAGCGGGTCCAGTGCCCGCACAAGGGGCCATCGCACAGCAGATATTCTGGTACACGACATTCACGGCCAACATGGTCGGCGAAGAAGCCGCAGCGGTCCTGTATGACGATGGCACCCCGCGTTGGCGCATGGCACCCAGCCCGCATGGCGCGTATTGGGAAGACGGTATGAAGGTCGGCTATCAAGACGCCGGATCATGGACATTGATGAAGTCCACGCCCGCCGATCGCGCGCAGGCCGCGTGGCTCTATGCACAATTTGTGACCTCCAAAACGGTGGATGTGAAAAAGGCGCATGTAGGCCTGACCTTTATCCGCGAATCCACGATCCAACATGAATCCTTCACCGATCGTGCACCCAATCTGGGCGGATTGGTGGAATTCTATCGTTCACCTGCGCGCACCCAATGGTCACCCACCGGTACCAATGTTCCCGACTATCCCCGTCTCGCCCAGCTATGGTGGCAGAATATCGGTGATGCATCATCGGGAACAAAGACACCGCAAGCGGCTTTGGATGCGCTGTGCGAACAACAAGAGCGCGTTCTGGCAAGGTTGGAACGGTCCGGCCTACAAGGCGATCTAGGTCCCAAGCTCAACGAAGAACGCGGCGCCGATTATTGGTTGAACCAACCCGGCTCACCCAAGGCCAAATTGACCAATGAAGATCCTGAACCCATCACCATCGAATATGATGAATTGGTGGCGCAGTGGCAATAAGCTGACGCCGGGCTCGCGCGCTGCCTAAACGCCAATCGCAGCAGAAAGCGGCGCGCGCACCCTCAGCAATTTCGAACGAAATTCCAGGCTCCTGAGGACGCAGGTCTCTCGCTTGGGGACGCCTCACAGTTGGACGGAACAAAGGCAAGAAAACAAAACTGAAAGAGGTGGTGCCGCTCAGGGGACCCAAACCTCTGTCCCCAATCATTACGAATTCAGGGGGTGGCTTTGGGTTATCGATATTTACCAGTACCTTAGAGCCCGATCTCAAGCTCGGCTCTGCCCCGAGCCACACAGATCCCAAAGTGATTTCACGATGAATGGTCACCGTTTGCTAGTGAGAGCGCTTTGTTTCAGTCCGGCTTCACGAGTCGGCCAAAGCCAGACCCACTTGAGCGACTGGCATTGGTATGAGAGCGAGGGGCGTCGGATGTCCGAGACAGGGGTAAGGGCGGACCTTTCGATCACTCTTCCAAGAGAGGTAAAAGAAAGCTAGCCTCAGCGTGTGCCGCAATCCTCTTCCATCTATTCGCGCAGGGCGATTGATCAAGCTCCGGAGCATTTGGATCGAGCCGAGTTGTTTGCGATCTGCAATCTCGATATGGAAGCGCCTCCAGACTTAGCGACCATGGTGGCGGAGGATGATTATGTCAGGCTGTTAGAAACGATAGCGCTGGCTGAAGACGGACTACCTAAAGCTCACATCCGACTTGGCATGTCGATGCGCTGCGAAGACCTCGGCGCGGTTGGTCTTGCCTGGAAAAGCTCACCTACACTGATGGACGGTTGGGATCGAGCAGAGCGTTATGTCGGTGTTGTCGCTGGTGTGAGAGCGCTTGAGATGACGCGCAATGAACAAACGATGGAGATCCGATTTCTTCGCTTGACTGACGAAGCTCCGATGGGTGCTAGATTATCAAATGAAGCAACCTTCGCATCCTTCACGGCCATCTGCCGCGAAGCGTCAGGACGCCCTTTCAAACCAGTGCGGGCCATGTGCGCACATGAGTTTGTCGGCGATAAAGCCTTTCTGGAAGACTATCTCGGATGCCCGCTAACGGATCGTGCGGGGATGAATGCGGTTGTCATTTCGAACGAGGAACTGGCTCTGCCCAACGCGGTCGGTGATGACGCGATCTCTCGTTTCTTCGATCAGCGCGTTGAGGAAATGCTCGCCGAGATAAAGTCAGATGTGATCTTTTCGGTTCAAGTGAAGTCAGCGATCGGGAAAAATCTCAGCGGCGGTATTCCGAAACTTTCAGATGTTGCTCTGGGTTTGGGGATGAGTGCGCGGACGCTGCAACGCAAGTTGAGCGATGATGGTGTAGTTTTCCAGGAACTGGTAGATCAGGCGCGGCGTGAGTTGGCTGAGAAACTGCTTCGCACGACTAACTTTCCATTGGTTGAAATCGCTTTCCTGACAGGCTTTGCAGAGCAGAGCGGGTTTACGCGTGCATTCAAGCGCTGGGCTGGTGAAACGCCTCGCTCTTATCGGGTAGGCTCAACGCCAATCTGATGACGCCATCTGCACAAACCTTGTCGTCCTCAGGCAAGAGAAGCTGCTACCCCTGACTTATTCCATGCTTGTCTCCAACAAACAGGAACAAGCACATGACCACTCAAACCGACATTGTCCCGATCACATTGGTGATTGGTGGAACCGGTAAGACCGGCAAAAGAGTTGCTGATCGTCTGATCCAAAAGGGTCAGGACGTCCGCATTGGATCGCGTTCTTCCCTCGCTTCGTTCGATTGGAACAACGAAGCTGATTGGGACACTGCGCTCGATGGGGTCTCGAACATCTACATCACTTACGCACCCGATCTGGCCATGCCAGGGGCAAAAGATGCAATCGGCGCTTTGATCTCGCGCGCCAGGTTGAATGGCGTCAAACGCCTCGTTCTTCTATCTGGTCGCGGCGAGGAGGAAGCGCAGGCTTGCGAACAGGTCGTTGCTGATAGCGGTCTTGAATGGACGGTTGTGCGCGCAAGCTGGTTCAATCAGAACTTCTCAGAAGGCGCCTTTATCGACATGGTGCTCAGCGGAGCGATTACTCTGCCAGCAGGCGACACGCCAGAACCTTTTGTTGATGTCGATGACATTGCCGATGTTGCAGTCGCGGCTCTCAGTGAAGATGGACACAATGGCAAGATTTACGAAGTCACTGGCCCACGCTTAATGACCATGGCCGATATTGCGGCGGACCTGTCCGCTGCAACCGGACGCAAAATAGCCTTTGTCGATGTTCCGCATGATGCCTTTATCGAAGAGCTCACCAAATCTGGCGCGCCCGATGATGTCGTGTGGATGCTCGACTATCTGTTCTCGACCGTCCTCGATGGTCGCAATGCACATCTGACTGATGGTGTTGAGCGGGCGCTTGGCCGTGCTCCCAAGGACTTCGCAGACTACGCCCGTGATGTGGCTGCGACCGCCGCATGGAGTGTTGCGGCATGACAAACTTTGGCACACGCATAGTTCTAGCCGCAACTGGAGCGATCCTGATAGGCATCGGCAGTTGGATCATGGCCGCGCCGACAATCATTCTTGCAACAAGCGAGGTGATTGTCGAGCACGACGCCGGCTTAATGTCCGAAGTGACAGCGCCAAGCGGAATGCTGGTCATAGTCGGTGCATTCATGATCGTAAGTGCGATCAAAGCGCACTTGGCGAGCCTTGGCCTTGCTGCGGGAACGGTTGTCTATGGCAGCTATGGCTTTAGCCGTATGGTCAGCCAGTATTTACACGGCGCGCCATCGGATTCGCTCGTCGTAGTTATGTACTTCGAGCTTGCCGTCGCCGCATTGCTGCTCGCACTCACCCTCAAAATTCAAGCTGCAAACCCCCTGCAACGGTTGGATGCATTTCCCCACGAGATGGCCCAATGACCCGTAGGCAAATATGCGCATTGGCATCGGTCACCGCTCTGTTTGTTCTGACCGGGTTGGCCGTCTGGAAACTCAGTTACGCGTCTGCGGAACCGAGAGGTAGCGCGACAGCGATCTTCACCTCCAGCACCGTGCTGTACCTAATGTATCTCTTCTCCGTCTCGTCGGGGCGCAACAAGAATTAGTCAGCGGGTGCAGTCGCGGTGATTGCATCCAAGGCGCGCTGACGCACGAAGGTAGCCCCTCAGTTTTTTCTCCTCATAATCAAGGATACCCGATCAATGACCTACGATTGGCCCCTCTATTTCTGCCTCTTCCTCGCGCTATGGAGCGCTATTGTTGGAGGCGTCTTCTCGGCATTTTCGGAGTTCATCATGTCGGCTCTGCTCAAAGCAGAACCCGCAAGTGGCATTGAGGCGATGCAGCACATCAATCGCGATGTAATCAAGACCCAGTTCGTAGCTGGCATCTTCTTCATCGCGGTCTTTTCGGTGCTCTTTGCGCTCTACAGCCTTGCAGCGTTTGACGGTGCAGCGCTGGTTACATTGATCCTAGCCAGCTTGGTTTATGTCCCTAGCGTCTTTCTGATGACGATGCTTGGCAATGTGCCGATGAACAACACGCTCGCCGGCGTCGATCATACGAGCGCCCAAGCACACAACTACTGGATGAAATATGGCGCGAAATGGACCCGGTTTAACCACTTCCGTTCGTTGGGCTGCATCCTCACCTCCGGGCTCTACATCATCGCCGCCATCAAACTCATCACAAGCGGACAGGTGTAATCATGAGATATGCAGCTTTGAGTGCGTCCACAATTCTGGCGATCGTGGTTTGGGGCAGCTTGGTTTTTGCCGCCCTCGACCAAGGTTGGGGGAGGAGTTCCATTGCCGAAAATGGAGAACTATCCGGGTTCGAATTGGCAGCGAGGGAAATCGCCGAGCAAGACAATCAAGGCAATGTCAGCTTCATCCTGATCGAGAGCGGAGCGCCAGTCGCAGGCTTTCATTTGTCAAAAGGTGAAAAAGTGAACGCCCAAAGCGTTTTCCAAGTCGCATCTCTTGGGAAATGGGTCACAGCATGGGGCGTGATGGCGCTTGTCGAAGATGGTCAGGTGGATCTTGATGCACCGGTTTCCGACTACCTTACGCGCTGGCAATTGCCGACTTCCGAGTTCGACGCATCGGGTGTCACAGTGCGGCGATTGCTGAGCCACACGGCAGGCCTTACTGATGGCCTTGGTTATAATGGATTTACGACAAAACAAGAGCGCCAGACCATTGAAGCATCGCTGACCCAGTCCGCAGACGCCTCGCCGGGTAAGGTTGGCCGGACAATTCTGGGCACCGAGCCGGGTTCAGGCTTCGCCTATTCAGGCGGTGGATACTCCATATTACAGCTGCTCGTCGAAGAGGTCTCTGGCAAACCATTTTCCACCTATATGCAAGACCGAGTTTTTGCCCCTTTGGACATGGAGAGAACCTCCTTTGACCATGACGAGGCGATCGTTTTTGGACTGGCCGAAAACTTCGGAACCGGAGGCACGACTGAGCCATTTGGTTGGTACACTGCACTTGCTGCAACGTCTCTTTTTACAACCTCTGAAGATCTCGCGAAGTTTGTAGCAGCACAGGCCCCGGATGCAGCGAACCCGGTTCTATCACAAGATACATTGGCGCTTATCCGCACACCCCACGCCTCAGAAATGGGGGCAGACATCTGGGGGCTAGGCACAATGCTCTATGCGCCCAACAATTCCGGAGATTTCATAATCGGTCATGATGGCAGCAACGAACCGGCTATCAACACCTCGGCGCGGCTTGATCCGTCGACAGGCGATGGAATCGTCATCCTTTCGACCGGCAACCCAATGCTTGCTACGCGACTCGCGGGCGAGTGGGTTTTCTGGAAGACTGGGAATGTTGATACTCTCACCTTTGCATCGCGACTGCCCACGGCTCTTCTAGTCTTTGTAGGTGGGGCATTTTTGATCCTAGTTGTTGCAGGCTTGGCCATTTGGCGACGAGCCCGTGCGGCATCACGTCATAAGAGGACATACTAGTCCTATGTCTCAGTCAAAGAATGGAGCATCAACCAAGTCGCCCGCGAACTACAACCGATTGACCGCCTTGCGCGATCTCATTGCAGTTGTCTCAGTGCTTGTCATCGTGAAGCAGTCCCTGCTCCCTACCACGCAGCTTTATGCAGGTCCGGCATCAACTTTGAGCGCGATGATCGTGGGCAGCTTCTTGTTACACCGCAAGGGATTGGCTTGGAGCGACCTTGGCCTTCAATGGCCGCAAAGTTGGCCCAAGACGCTTGGGATGACACTCCTGACCATGGCCTTCTTTCTGGTCTGCACTCAGCTTATGGCTTTGGTTGCAGACCTCTTGTTCGAAGACATCGGAACCAGCGATCGCTTCTCCCACATCGAAGGCAATTTGGGAGCCTATTTACTCATCATGGCGCTCGTGTGGACGCATGGCTCCTTTTTCGAAGAGCTGTTGTTTCGCGCATTCATCATCAACCACACGAGTGAAGTTCTTGGCGGCGGACTTCGTTCAGACATTGTCGCCTTGATCATCTCATCAGCGTTCTTCGGTTATCGCCACGCTTATTATCAAGGGTGGCATGGCGCGCTTGTAACGGGCGCTGGGGGCTTTGCATTCGGCGTCTTCTACCTGTGGTTCGGACGACGCAATATCATGCCACTGATTTTGGCGCACGGCGTGTTCAATACGCTTGGCCAAACGTTTCGTTATCTCGGCATCGAGGATTAATGGCGAGCGCAAGAACGAAGGGACGCCGCTGGTTGGCGTGAATTGGCAAAACTCTGGCGGCGTCTGGCAAGAGCCTCTCATCCCTCTGCCTTACTCCTGATTGCAAGACATCAATCGGAGACAAAAACATGCCCCAATCAGCTCTCTTGAAAATTCAAACTGAGACCGCGAATGCGGCCCAAAGCCGTCACTGTGGCCCAATGGCAGGAAAGCACATATCGATCAGAACAGGCTTTAAGGCCGTCAGTTTCAAGCATGCAATGTTTGACGGCACGATGGACCCGCTTGTCATGGTCGACCATTACTTGATGGGCGAACCCACCTTCGGCGCTCACCCGCATGCTGGTATGTCAGCAGTAACAGTGCTGTTCGAAGACAGCTGCGGGGCTTTCAACAATCGAGATTCCCTCGGCAATGACATCGATCTGGAAGCCGGTGACCTCTATTGGCTCAAAGCCGGAAGCGGAGCGGTGCACGATGAAAAACCTATACACGGCGCATTCGCACATGGGCTTCAGATGTTTGTGAACCTACCTGCTCATATGAAACATGACGATCCTGAAGCGCTCCATGTCAAAGCGAGCGAAATGCCCGTGATTGAAGGCAATCGCGCGAAGGTACGCCTTGTGTTGGGTGAGAGTAACGGGGTTATCGGGGCCACCTCTCCTGCGCGGCCAATGACGATCCTTGATGCGAATATCGATGAGGGTGGTCGTTTCGAGCACATTGTTGCTCCTGGCCACTCCCAATGGATCCTTGCCGTCGCCGAGACTATCGAAGTGACGGTTGGCAATCATCCCGTGACACTTCCTGCAGGTGAAGCCTTGGCGATCAGTGCTAGGCAGAATCCAATAACTCTGACTTTGCGCGCTCGCGTTGAGAGCCATGCAGTAATCGTAACCGGTGAACCGATCGCAGAAACCTTTGTTCAGCGCGGCCCATTTGTTATGAGCACCGAAGCCGAGATTGCAGAAGTTGAGGCAGCCTATCGTACAGGGCGTTTAGGTAGGCTTAGCGGTTAGCGAAGAAGTGGGTGCAAAGTGCGGGCCTGGCGAGACTTCACCCTCGCGTTCGAAATTGGTTCACTTTGGACGTCCGCAAATGGGTCGTTAGCCGACAGTCCGCTTTCGGCAAAAAATAATGGGAAATACCCCACCCCCACCCGGCGCGAACCGATCGAGGGTGGGGTTAAATCTAAGGGTGCAGACAGTAACGACCTTCGTCGGTTTTGAACCAACGGTGCCGTCTAGGATTGCACCCTGTATTGTGCCTGAGCTGAGCGCCTGCAGAGGCCCTGTGCAGCCCCGTCGCTGCGACGGTCCGAACAATGTCGGTGCCCCGATCGATACCGCTTTCGATACAGGCTTCAATCAAAGCAATTGCTAGATCATTCCGATTTCAACCGGCAGCGACCAGATCGTCATGAAGGACTTCCAGGGTCATTGCCGGTCCCTCTGCTTCATCTTCGCCGCCCCGGCCTCCACGGCCGCCATTAGCGTCTCATCGGCGAGGTGAGCGTATCTCATTGTCGACTGGTGATCGGCGTGACCCAGAACGCGGCCAACAGCGAACAGATCGACTCCAGCATTGATCATGAACGAGGCCGCGGAATGCCGCAGATCATGAATGTGCAGATCGCCCAAACCGGCCTTCTTCCGGGCCGTATCCCAAGGGTGCTTGATGCAGGTGTAGGCTTCACCGGTTCGAGGGTTGGCGAACACAGCCTGTGCCAGCCGTGGGATGCCTTCAAAGACACGGACCGCCGCGCTCGACAAAGGAACGTGTCTGGCCTTCCCGGTCTTACTGTCGGGTATCAGCCAGCTTCGCCTCTCAAGGTCCACATGCTCCCATTTTGCCTGTACAAGTTCAGACTTGCGGGCACCTGTCAGCATGAGAAGCCGGACGATCGCACCAAGCAAAGGGTTCATTAACTTATCGGCGCACTGAACCAGCCGCTCTGCCTCTTCCGCACTGAGATAGCGTTTCCGGGCGTTGTCGAACTTGAACCGAGCAATACCGCGAACGGGGTTTATTTCGGCTCCCGGTAGCCCCCACTGCCTCGCAAGCTCAAACGATCGGCCAAGCGTCATGCGGATTTTCTCGACAGTCGCCGGAGCGTAATCCTCCCGCAAATCACCAAGCCACTTAGCGATCGACTGCTGATCAATCTCATCGAGCCGCATCTTACCCCACTTTGGGATTAGGTGTTTCTCAATCACAGCAGCTGTATTTTCTGGCCGCTTTTGATGCGTTTTGGCGTGGGCGATGTGTTGCTGCGCCAGTTCGCCATAGGTAATGATCGACCGCTTCTTCTGCTTTGCGGCCAGCGGATCGCCGCCCATTACGACTTCGGACCGAAGACGCTGTGCCTTCTTCTTTGCGGCTGCGAAGGTGATATCAGTCCAGGGACCAATTCGTAGCGGCCTTTTCTACCGGGCTCTACAAACGTATCTGGTGCACAAGGAAAGTGGTCTTTGTGTACATCGACAAAAGTACTCAAGACCTTCTGGTAGTCCAATAGCAATCTGTCCGTATTGTAGCTGTCGAGCTTCGCCTCAATGAGATCAGCAAGATATGGGTTCACTTCGACTGTGGTCGGATTCACACCTAAGAATTGAGATGATAGCGCCGTGGTCCCGGACCCTCCGAATGGATCAATCGAGGTTGAAACTGGTCGACCGATTGCCTCCGATGTCTCTTCGTAAGCTTGCGCAATAAGTTCGGGGGCGAATGCCTCTTTAAAGTTACGCCAAGTCTGGAAGGCCGCTAAATTCGATCCGGTGTTTGTGGAGAGAAACTCTGGTTTCCGATCTGTAAGCCACTCCTGGATTGAAACATGTCGCTCGTGTGGAGACGCCTTTAAAGTTTCAATTCGCCTGAGCCTGGGACTCAATGGAACCACAACATTTGACACTAAACACTCCCTTGTCGCGCTCATAAAGCACATCTTCGCGCGGCAGGCATCAAAATATTGCTAACCAAAGATGCCTGAAAAGAGCGTTGGTAGAAGCTTAAGGCTGATGTCGAAAACTATGTGCGTTGCGTTGCGGCTGGCAGTTGATGCCAATGCCCCTGTTTAAGCGTTGCGCGCGCACGACTGCCGTCAATTCGCTTTTGACCCAGTCCAAATAACCCAAGCAGGCCCCAAGCAAGAACGAAGCGCCCACTGAGCGGAAAGGCCTATCAGTAGGCAAGATATCGCCCCGAAGCCGAAAGCGCTCTCGCCTCGAAGCCGCAGAAAACTAAGCTGAAAGTGGTGGTGCGCGACGCAGTTACCTCCGGACCAGTCTCACCTGGGATTTTCCCTGCTTAACAGGGAAAATAGCGCGAAAAACGGGCACTTGGACGTGAGCAGTACGTGGCCTTGGCAGTAAGGAGCTGTTTTGCGCCTAAAATTTGGTGGCTGGAGAACAACCGATAACAGGGAATTGTACATCGTCTATCAGGGAAGGCTCAGAAGAGATCAGGGATTGATCTGGCCTTATCGTGAGCCATTCTTTCCCCTCGGTCGCGACGAAGCTTCACAATACAAATTCAAGAGTCTATAACTCGGATATCTGAGATCTTGTTCTGGCTGGCGGCATGGGTCGCAACAATGAGCAGGGTTGTCAGGCAGCCCAGCCGGTTATGGGACCGGTCCTGCCTGAGAAGGTCCACCGCCAAACATGGGTTGGGCGTGGTTTTGATCTAACGATCGGAGCCTGCGCCCTTTTTATTTGGTCGGCTCCGACAACAAAGGAGCCACACCATGGCCAATCTTACCATTTCTTATCGCAAGGTCACCGACCTTGCTCCCCGACCCAACAATCCACGCACGCACAGTACAAAGCAGCTTCAGCAGATCGCATCCTCGATTGGTCGCTTCGGTTTCACCAATCCTGTGCTGATCGATCAAGACGACCACGTGATCGCGGGTCATGGACGCATCGAGGCGGCAAAGCTGATCGGGATGACTGAGGTTCCAACTGTCTGTCTCGCTGACATGAGTGAGGCCGAAATCCGTGCCTATGTCATTGCCGACAACAGGCTGGCGGAAAATGCCGGATGGGACCGTGAACTTCTCGGCCAGGAGTTTCAGTATCTGGAAGACCTCGAGCTGGACTTCGATTTGAGCGTAACCGGATTCGAGCTTGCCGAGATCGATAACTTGATCGGCGAGGTAACAATTACATCTGAATCTGATGATCCAGCCGATGCGCTGGCGATCCCTGCCGATGGGCCAGTCATTACCCGCTCCGGCGATATCTGGAAGATCGGGACACATCGCCTGATCTGCGGTGATGCTACAAAGGCTGAGACTTACGAGGCATTGCTTGGCGAAGGCCGCGCCCAGATGGTCTTTGCCGACCCGCCCTACAATGTTCCAGTCTCAGGGCATGTCTGCGGCCTCGGCAAAGTGCAACACCGCGAGTTCGCTATGGCCTCCGGTGAGATGTCGAGCGCAGAATTCACTGGCTTCCTCTCAACGGTGTTTGGCCACCTTGCCCACTTCTCTGTCGATGGCGCGATTCATTTCCAGTGCATGGATTGGCGACACATGGGCGAAATCCTTGCTGCAGGCGAACGCGCTTATGATGAGCTCAAGAACCTGTGCGTCTGGTCAAAATCGAATGGCGGAATGGGCGCTCTTTACCGGTCGCAGCACGAACTGGTCTTTGTATTCAAGTCAGGTACCGCGCCGCACATCAACAATGTCGAGCTGGGCAAGCATGGCCGCTATCGCACCAATGTCTGGTCGTATGCTGGTGTGAACACCTTTGGTCGCAATCGTGAGGATTTGGAGCTTCATCCGACCGTGAAGCCGATCGCCCTCGTGATGGATGCAATCCGGGATTGCTCGAGGCGCAAGGATGCAGTGCTTGATGCGTTCGCAGGCTCGGGAACCACGCTAATTGCGGCCGAACGGACTGGACGGCGTGGCTACGGTATCGAAATCGACCCAGCCTATTGCGATACAATCATCCGGCGAATGCATGACCTCTTCGGGATGGAAGCTGAACTGGATGCCGACGGTAAAACCTTTGCAGAGCTTAAGGCGGAGCGCTGCCTCGACGTTCAGGGGGCTGAGCAATGAGCGGGAAGAATGTGGGATATAGTCGGCCGCCCGAACAGCATCGTTTCAAGAAAGGCCAGAGTGGTAATCCGCGCGGGCGGCCTAGGAAGTCGAGAGGCGCGATTGATCCGCTGAACGTGCTCGATGCTGAGCACAAGGCAAGGGTGAGCGGCAAAATCAAACAGCTCTCATCAGGCGAGATCAAGCTGCGCAAACAGGTCCAGCTCGCGTTGGAGAAAAAGGATATTCGAGCGATCCTCTACCTGATCGCGCAGTTCGAAAAGTACGATCTTATCGCTGGCGAACAGCAGCGGCACCTGGATAACGTGATCCTGATTCCTTCGGACCTGCCTGATGGCATGTTCAGCCTGCTTCAGAAAACCTATGGTCACCCGCCGTGGTCTGAGGAGGAGCGTGAGTGGGCTAAGCGGGTCTATCTGAGGAATCGCACCGAGCGGCAACGCCGCGATGATGAGTTCATCGGGTGGCCGGGCTCATGAGCAACCCGAATGGATCACAGCAGCCAATCAGGCGTGGCCAACCTTTCGGCGATGACAATCCGCCGCCTCGTCGCGGCCGTAGAAAAGGTGCGCGCGGGCGCTGGTCTATCATCACCGAGATCGCGAACGAAACGCACAAGATTGTAGTCGACGGCAAGATTAGGCGTGTGCGTACCCTTGAGCTTGTCCTGCGGGCGCTTGACGAGGCAGCGCGCAAGGGCAACCAACGGGCGCTCAGGGAATGCGACCGCTTGCTTGAGCGATATGGTCCACGCGATCAGCAGGGTTGCTATCTGGTTGTGCCTGCGACGACACCCGTCGACACCTTTAAGAAGATCATCGAACTGCATAACACTCGCGTGGTTCAGCCCGATCCGAACGAGGCATGACCTACTCTCCGCCGGACTTCACTACCACGGGTTCTTTTCGAGCTATCTCCACGCTGGTCAAAGTGCTCAAATAATTGTTAGTTCAGCATCAAAAGCAAATGTGAAGTTGGAGGGGCCGGTATGGCGTCAATGTCCGAATCTTACGGCAAGAGCACTCTGCGCTGGCAACAGGAGAAGGATGGTACTTTTGCCGGTGTCGTGATTGCAGATGGCAAGCGATCCGAGATCCTGCGCGATGAAGATGAAGCGCGCCTTCTGGTCCGCCTCAAAAATGAAGCGGGAAAGCTTGAGCCGCTTTATGTCGGAATGCAGGGGGCGATCGATCGTTTCCTGAGCTTCATGCCCGGCGGATTTTCTGGTGAGCGTAACCTGGGCGAGGAGCGGGATTACAAGCTGAACGCACACAGGCAATTGCTCGATACGCTATCACTTGAGAAAGCGAAACAGGCAACCATCGATGACGCCCTGAATGTTCGCAAAGCTGGGGTCTGGATCAATCTGCTCTCGCCTTATGAATCCATGCATCTGAAGGAAGCACTCGAGGGACCAAATGGTGCGGCCTTCCTTCAAGCTGCCGCCAAATTCGCAGACGGTGACGTCAATGCCGGAGCGCAAGGCATGCATCTTGCCATCAAGAAGCACGGACGGCTGAGTTGGCCTACTGCCACGTACTTTCCGTTTCTCTGGCAGCCGACAAAACACATGTTTCTCAAGCCGACTGTGACACGAGATTTTGCGGAGAGGATCGGTCATCCATTCCAGTATGACTACGAAGCCGAAGTCACTGCTGATACCTATAACAGTCTGATCGATCTCGCCGAGGAAACAATGAAGGCAGTCAAACCGCTCGGCGCGAGAGACCTGATCGATGTTCAGAGCTTTATCTGGGTCGTTGGCGCATATCGCGAAGAAGATAAGCCAGGGTGAGGTAGATAAATGAACACCACAGGGTTCGTCTTTCTGTTGATCGCAATCACGGTCTGTTTCGTGATACTTCACTATTCAGAAGCGGAGCTGGAAAGAGAACGTCAGATACAAATCTATAGAATCCGGCAGATCAAGCCCGAGATGTTGCATGAGAGTATCCGATCCGCGCCCGAGGTTCGGGTGACTATTCTTCGACGATCGGGATACGAGTATGACGACTATTACTCGCAATTCTCGAACGTAAGTGCAGCCCTCAACTACGCAGCTAACCGGTTTGCCAGAGCACGGCTCGACGGTTTCAAGGTTGTGAAGAATACCAGCAAGGAATTCGAGATCGCAGCCGCTTACGAAAGCCCCGGAGGGCGGCGGACGGGCAAGTATATGGGTGGGTGTGTTATTGAACCCGTCCGCGAATGAGAGCGTCCAAGCCCTAGCGCGCAGCGCCGCCCATAAGTTTTTGCCACAGGCCACATCGTCAGACTTGTCCCGGTTGCGAAGCTCGGCTTCAAGTTCGTTAAGGTCCACCCCCCTGCTGATTTCCGCAGAACGCAAATGCATGCAACACCCCTCCTGCCTAATGCGCACGCCGCCTGATATCGAGAGGGATTCCACAAACTTCAGAACGAGCACCACAGAGGGATATATAGGAGAGTTCAGACCCCAATGCTTTGCCTATAGCCAATTTGAAGTACTACATATTAAAAATGTATTGCATTTTTGTTCTGTGAAGATCATATAGGCCTCCACCTAGAGCATGGAGGGCAATTTCATTGAGCAGGAAGAGGGAGAAATTCGTCGAGCTGGCGGAAAAAAGGGTCAACGCCGCGATCAAGCAACTCCAGCTGATTGGCAACCTGTCGAACACAGGTAACTATGAATTCAGTGAATCTGACTACCAGAAGATTTTCCGTGCCATTGAGACGGAAGTACGTGAAATGAAACGCAAGTTCACTGAGTCCGGAGCTGGTTCGAAGGGCAAATTTTCATTAGGCGGAGACAACTGATGTGGCACTTTAGAGAAGCGGCTTATGAAGATACTATTGCTGAGTCCAAGCTCAGCGAGTTCTTCTCGGGCAAGCCGAGCGAAGCAATCGTCCGAGAGTCTTTCCAGAACTCGCTCGACGCCGTCGACGACCAATCCGCCCCCGTCCGGATTGTCCTTACACTCGGTACCGCCGACAGTGCCACTTTACAGGAAGCTTATGATTCCCTTGGCGAGCACTGGAAAGCGACCGGGCAAGGCGCGGGTGTTCTCACTTCTTCCCGTTACCTGCTGATTGAAGACTTCAATACGAAGGGCCTTCTTGGACCCATCGACAAGGAAGAAAAGCCGCATGAGAGCCTCTACAGTTTTTGGTGGGAAGAAGGCCGCTCTAACAAGCGAAAGGGAAGCGGCGGAAGCCACGGCGTTGGAAAGAGCACGCTCTCAGGTGCGTCGAACTCCCATGCCTTTCTTGCACTGACGCGGCGCTCACCCGGCGAGGAACTGCTGATAGGCTATTCCATCCTCCCGCCGCATGAGGTCGGGTCGCAGGAATACCTAGGCTACGCAAGGTTCGGCAAACGATTAGTCCGGCAAAGCGATGGCGCAAAAGTCATCTACCCGTACACTTGCAAAGCTGATGGTAAGTTCATTGAGCGTTTCCGGCAGCATGCCGGGCTGCGGCGCACCAATGAAAACGGCCTGTCGGTCTTCATTCCCGATGTGCGTGAACAAGTTGATACTGACACCCTGCTCAAAGCTGTGATCGAGAACTTCTTTTTCCCGATCATCAAGCAAAGCCTAGTTGTCGAAATCTGCAATGCCTCCACCGGACATTCAATTTCGATCGAGAAAGCTAACATCCTTTCGCTAGTGGAGGATGGTGATTATTCCGATGACTTTCGTGCGACGATCGAGGTTTCTCTTGAAGCCACAAGGCTCGCGAGCAAAAACGACTTCTTCTACCTACGCAGCGACTTCGTCTTTACGAGTGATACCGGGCTTTCAGCCGAAGCTTTCAGTGACGCCAATGTAAAGAAAATGCAGGAGACTTTCGAGAAGGGCGCCGTAGTATCGGCGCGCCTCGAGGTTCCCATCACACTATCGGAAGGCAAGACGGTCAGCGGCTATGTCGACCTCTTTGCAAGGGGCGGAGAGAAAGGAGGGCACAAGACCTATAAGGCCTTCAGAGGAAATATCCTCATTGAGAAGGAGAAATGCCGAGCAGCACAGCCATTCTCGGTTCTGATCCTCGACATCTTCAATGACGACGATGGGAACGAACTCTCGGAATACATGAAGTATGCAGAGGACCCGGGCCATACGGAATGGAAGAATTCCGCCCAGCGCCGCAGCCAAGGGCGATATCCGGGATCAGAAACCTGGCAGCGCCACCTTGTCCAGAAACTTGGTAGCTCCTTCATCTCCATCCTGACCGGCACGGACGACCAGGAACAGATCGAGGGCTTCGCCGATGACATCTTCTTTGTTGAGAAAGAGGTAGAGCCTGATCAGCCCGGAGTGCCCGGGGGCAATAATGGGCGGAGGCCTGGTAAGGACAATCCGATTCCTCCGGATATCCCTGCGCCCTCCCCTCAACTATTTCGCATCCAGAGACTTGCGAATGGCCGGGCCGCCATTGCGGGCACTGAACATCTGAAGGAAGCGATAGAACAGTTCGGGTCAGTATCTGGAAAGATCTGGGCAGCAAACATCATTTTCGGAAAGAGCAAGTCAAGCTGGCGCAAACACCATCATCCTTCGGATTTTGATTTTGGCGAGGATGGCGTGGTCAAAAGCAATGGTGGAAGCATCACGATCAAGTCACCAAACAGTCTCGATTTTGTTGCCGAGAGCGAAGAGTTCGCGATCGAGTTCGATGGGTTTGACGCTAACCGCGATGTGCATATTGACGTCCGCAGGACGAAGGAGGCTGTCCAGTGACTGCTGCCAGTCTCAACTTCACAAAACGTCGCAAGATCAAGTCGGCCTTTGTGGATATTCGCGTCCTTGAACGAACTGATTCCTACATTCGTGTGCGGGTCAATGTGGATTCCAAGGTTCTACAGACTGATGATGACTACCGTCTCGTCCTCGACGGGTTTGATCGCGGTCGCCACCAGCGCCAGAGGATAGAAAACCCTGCTGGAGACGATCTCGATTTCACCGGATTTCCGATCGATGCCTCGCTCAGGTTCAAGATCCGGCAGGTCGCAAAGGGCTCCGATGAAGGCCGCGTGATCGCCGCGACCGCCGACATCCGCCCAGTGGAAATCGAAGGCAAGGTACAGCGGGAACCGTTCATCGTCCCTGAACCCGATGATCTTGGATCGCTTCCCTGGTGCATCCAGTGGGACGGCGACGTCGCCGATCCACGCCTCGTTATTAATCGCAAGCTGGATGACATGTTCGGCTCGTGGAAGAACCCAACTCTTCAGGCACTCTACCTTCCTGCGATGCTTCGTGAGCTCCTGATTGGCCTAATCTGCCGTGTCGAGAGCGAAGACGAACTGGACGAAGGAACGCTTGGAGGGAGTATTATCGCCTTTTGCAAAGAGCGATTTAATGCCGAAATTCCATCGGGTTCGTTCAACGGCCCCGACGGCAACAGAGACGAATGGTTGGAATGGGCCGAGGATTGTGTCGTCGAGTTCGCGGAGACAAAATGGCGCAAGGACAAGACGCTGTTTGAGCTGATGCTGGAGGCAGGAGAATGAGCGAGTTTGCAAGTACAAAAGTCATGCGCTTCACGGATGAGGGCATTGCAGCCGTCCGTACGGCAATCGAAGGACTCCGCGATGAGGGTTCGACGAAGAAAGGCAGCCAAGGGACCGCCATTTCTCCTGAGGAACTGGATACGCTCTCAAAGCTAGCGCGGAGGCAAGACCTCATCGAACCGTACACTGAGCAGGTCGAAATCGATCCCAGCAAACAATTTTCCAGTCGTTATGACATGGGGCAATACCTTGCTGGAATTATAACCCATATGAAGGCGGAACGTGATGCAGGTCTCTGGACGTGGATCAGCATGGTCTACCTCAGCCAGCTACTTGCCCGCCGCCAAGACGGCCAATTTCTGCTCGGCAGCGAGTACCGTTACATTCCTGATGACAACCGTTTGAGGTATTATCGTCACTTATCCAAGATGGCGTGGTCAATATTCAAGCAGTATGGCGAAAAATCTAAGCTGTTCCTTTCGATTCCTTGCAGCACGCATTCGGATTTTGTTGAGCAGTCGCAAAAGGACGACGTGCGTTCCAATCCGCACTTGGTCGATCTGTGTCTTGAGCTCTTCTATGATAAGAAAGCAGCAAAGCTGAAAAAGGGTGTAGCAACCTCAGTAAAGACCCCAGGAAGCTTCCGTAGGCTCGTATCGATCATATCGCCCCAACTTTATATGAACTTTGATCTTTATGACATGTCCGCCGCTAGGATCCGGGAGATTTTACCAAGCGAATTCGAGAAGTGGTTCGATAAAGCGGCATGAGAGCAACCCTCAGCGCGGCATTGAGGGCGATTTGCTTTATCCGTTCGGAGCAAAGGGCCGGTTGCCCGGAACCATAGGGGAATGAACGCAACAGGCATCGTTGCTGCCTCACCGACACTAACGAATTTCGCCCTATTCGGCTGCACTATCGCAGAGTGAGACCATCCGAACGTCAGTGTAGAGGTCGTTTGCCGCCTCGGTGATATTGTTCACCCGCCACTGCGAGCGACGCTTGTTGAGAGAAACATTCTCCGGACAGTATTTCGGCGCAGGATCGAGGAACAGCGTGCCTGCGTAGAGCGCCTCGAACAGCTGCTCCGCCGAAGTTTCGTGGCACCACATCACCCGATCGGAAAACTCGACCATATACTTGTGACCCGCTGCCAGCAGTGCTGGGTCTTCACATCTGGCCTTCGACGCCCGTACATAGACGGACTCATTGTGCTTGGCAGACCAGCAGTTCAGAAGCCGCTCCAGCGACCAGCCCGCAGCAAGGCGACCTTGGTCATCGTAGAGACCCACATGGACATCCTTATCCGCGGCAGCAGCAATTGAAGCTCCCCGCTCATGATTGACGATTTTCAGCGTTAGCCCGCTCTTTTCGCACCGGTCGCCGACACGATGGATACCGGTGAGCCGAAACTCTCCCGGCTTCGCCTCATAGCCATAGGTAAGCATGAATTTCGCGAAATCCTCAGCGTAAAGCCCCATATCGGGCTCCGGCGTAAACAGTGTGACCTTGTTCTGGGTATGCGCCTTGAGCTCAATGCCTTCGAAGTCACCGTTTTTGTCGCTGTTGGGCACAATGCCGAGTTCGTGCTCCAGCGTATAGCCGCAGACCTGCGTACCGTTGAAAGGGAGCGACTTGCGGTTGGCGTCGAGCCTGCAGCCAGGCACTGGCCTGTTCGCTACCTCGCAAAGCATCCTCTCGAGGGCAGCAGAAACATTCCGGCCAACACGAAGATGCTTCCACACTCGCGATCCGGTTGCATTTGGCAGTGACGCCACCTCGCCCATGAACCTTCGACCGGGGTCGGCAACCATTACCGCGATGACTTCACCTGCCCCCCGACGGCCCAACACCAGATAACGAGCGATATCAGGATGCTGTTTGGTGAAATCGACCGAAAGCGTTTCCGGCATCGTGTTCTCCACGGTCTGGAAGCCACTCAGCCTGGTTTCCGGGTATTGGGCGTAGATGATCATCTTGGCTTCGCGGGCCGGGATCTCCCGCCCGGTGCTGTCTATCCAGCAGAACTTCCGGAACACCGCCTCCGGGATGAACTTCCCCATCGTGCGGCTGCCCTTCTTGCGACTCGTCGAAGCACCCCTGAGGGAGAAAGTCACATCAAACATCGGATAGACCGGATCGAAGCCCGCCGCAGAATAGATCTGGTTCTTGTCGTTGTGGTTCTTGCGAAGCGGCTTGATCAACGCTTCCTGCGCACCGTGGGCAGAAAGCAGGCTGACAAGTTCGTCCAGCCTGGTGGGCGCAAATTCAAATGACATTCTGATACCTCTTCGACTTGTCTGTGAGGCATCATCTAGTTGCAGGATTGCGCTGGCACAACCCCTTCGCCGCCGCTAAAACCAAGCAGCATGCTTGGACTACCTGTATTAAATACGTTTATTTTTTTGTGTGATGCTTAGTTTGCGAATTATTTGGTGGGCCGTGTGGAATGGAAACTGTCCGATGATCACCGAGGAAGCATTCCTGCTGATCACTCTGGAGAAACCGCGCAAGCTCACTCAGGACCTCCTTCTGGGGGAGGCGACTCTTCCCCTTCATCTGACATTCCCAGACTACCGCCACCCGCCAGCCTACATCGAGAAGGGCACTCCGATTCCTTTCGTCGCGTTCGATGTTGGCAGTAATCTTCGACCGCCAGAATTCCTCGCGGGTGCGCGGCCAGCGGAAAAGATGGCAGTCATGGCCGTGCCAGAAACACCCGCGCACCTCGATAACGGCTCGCCTTGACGGAAAGACCAGATCAGGCCTGCCTGGAAGATTGCGATCATGTAGCCGGAAGCGGAAGCCGAGGCGGTGCAACCCGGACCTGATTAACTTCTCGGGAATAGTATCGCTCCCCCTTATGCCGGCCATCATCCGGCTGCGTTTTTCAGGGGAGACTATATCCGGCAATTCAGGCGTCGACAGTCTGCTTGGGCTCTTGAGCCGCCGCCGCCTCCGATTTGCCAAGTGCACGTAGGATGGCTGGCTGCATTGTGCGCGCTATCGCCTCAATCACTGGTACAACCACGGCATTGCCAAACTGACGATATGCCTGCGTGTCAGAGACAGGGATCAGCCATTCGCGCCCATCCCTCTCGAAACCCATGAGCCTCGCGCATTCGGTCGGGGTCAAGCGCCGCGGCCGCGTGCCCTTCTGATCAATGAGGATCTCCGAGCCATCCTTGTGATAACGAGCCGACAGGGTCCGCGCCACGTCGCCAGGGCCATGAGCCGTAAACCCGAAACCGTTACCAGCCTTCTCATGCTTCTTGCGGTAGGCCTGCAGGTAATCCCACAGCTTCGGGGTCAGGGTATATTTTGCATCGATCTCGTTATGCGACTGCAGGATCGAACCCAGAGTTGGCCATTCCTCTTCAGGCGGCACAAAGGCATCAAAATCGTCGAAGTTGAAGCCGGCATCCTCGCGGAATCCGACGATGAAGATTCGTTGCCGCTTCTGGGGAACGAATGGGGCTGAACTGATTATCCTCGTCTGGATCCTGTAGCCGAGCTCATCGGTCAGCGTGTTCTTGATGACCTCAAACGTCCGGCCCTTGTCGTGACTCTTGAGGTTCTTGACGTTCTCCAGCAGGAATGCCGCCGGCTGATGATGGCGGATGATCCGCGCAATCTCGAAAAAGAGATTGCCCTGCTCTTCACACTCGAACCCATGCTTGCGACCGAGCGAGTTTTTCTTCGAAACGCCGGCCAGCGAAAACGGCTGACAAGGAAACCCAGCAAGCAGAACATCGTGTTCGGGGATCAATGAGGGGTCTTCCCCATAGGGACGAATGTCTCCAGCAAAGACATGGTCATCGCCATCGGGGAAATTGCGTAGGTAAGTCTTCTGTGAGAAGCGATCCCACTCACTGGTGAAAACGCACTTTCCACCGATTGCCTCGAAACCAATCCTCATGCCGCCGATACCGGCGAAAAGGTCGATGAAGCGGAAGGCCGGGTCCTTGTTGACCTTTGGCGCTCTCGCTCGAGCCAGCTCCCGCATCTTCTCGACCGTCAGTTTGGGTGCGCTGCAATCGCCAGCAATATACCGTTTCACCTGACGCGTTGATTGACCGAGCGTTTCCGCCAACTCTTCCAGTTCAACTCCGGCCTTTTCGAAATCGTGGGCGAAGCTGTTTTTCTCGGCGCTCATGTGCTCTCCATTGCATCTGGGTCGATTTATGACAGATTGGCATGGAGGCTACCGGAAAGCAAGGATTTGTTCACTTTTTGTTTCCACGTCGTCCACAGGCAAGGACGTGAAAGCTGAGCAGCTTCGTGAACTGATTTTATGTTAAGTGGTTGACTGGAGTTGGGCCGTTAGCGGACAGACTGCTCTTGCGAGCCAAGAGGCTAGAACCGGACTGTTGGAAATCGACCCAATTGGCGCCAAAAACTACATTGAAAAATCGGGTGGCAAGAATGCTTCGATCGGTCGATTGGAGCCATTGCTGCCTTCAATGAACCAATCGGTAATGGCCAATCCAACCGGCGAATAGGCGATTGCCATAGAGAGCGCGAAGGTCCCGATGTAGAGGCCCAGACCCCAATAATAGGCTGGATGGATTTTACCGCGCACTCTTTTGTCTACGACCATTCCGATCAAGGGAAACACCCAGGTCGCGGCAGTGATGGTGAACCAAGCATAAGGAATCAAAAGCGGCGCTGGGATTAGACGGCCAAGACCCGGTCCGGTTAGAATAGCCAGCGCACACAGCATCAACCTTCTGTGCCATCCGATATGACGTTGGACTCGCAACGCCCATATGGACAGCGCGCCAAAGCACAACAGCAGTGCCGAATTGCTTATCAAGAACTCGCTTACGTTGAAGAAGAACGGACCGCCATTCCTGCGGGCAACGGTGACCATAATCAACAAGCCAACCGCGACCATAGCCGGAATGAAGAGATAAGCCATTTTGCCGAGCTTTGCGTGCAACACGAATTTACCGCGATACGCTGTGATGTGTTGCAAGAGATAGAAACCCAGCCAGCCCATGAAGAGCACGCCGTGCAGATGATATTGCAATGGCGCATCAAAGCTCGAGCGTCCCATTGCCAATTGGAACACAAATCCAGCTACGATCACTACAGTCATGATCGCGGCCATTCTTACAAAAAAGCGTGTGCTATCTTTCGTCGCTCGCGCGTCTGATGCCGTTTCAACCGCCATACCAAATCCCCCCTGCGCAGTTCATATGCGACCACCACTTCGATGGTCAACGACCGTGGGGTTGCGACTGCTCCAACCCCCAATAGCAGCCTTTCAGCGGTCCAAAGAGGGGCGCCGAGAGCGGTCTGACCGCTTCCCTCAGCTCGTAGCCAAAAGCGGCTCGTCAGCAACCGACCCAAAAGCGGACGTTTGTGGTGCCTGGTTCTTGCCACCTTATCTAGCGCCAGACCTACAAATTTTGACGCTCGGCCGTTTTGGCCGATTGGCGAAATCTTGCGGATTAAGAGCCGACTTAGCCTCCCTATCATTACGCCGTTCGGAAACAGGTTACCGTTAGACTGACAGAACTCATAAGCTGAGCGTCAGCGCTCTTGCTCTATTCAGCCGCAAGTGACTTCGAAAGGTACTTTGGCCTGCCAAGACCCTTGCGATTGTCTGGCCTCACAAGCTTTGTATTGCGCATCGAGCATCCGTTCATTTCTATTGCTACACTGGAACCTGGCTTCTCGCTCAGCACTGACTTGTGCCTCTTCGCAAGCTTGAGCCTGTGTGGCAGAAAATTCAGTTGGGCCATATCTAGTGAATGTTGACTGTGCATGCACCGCAGTCGCGACCCCCAAAGTAAGTCCGGTCAACAAAATTGCTTTTTCAGCTTTATTTTTCATATTACCCCCTGATTCACTGATAAATGCAATAGATCGCTCGACCCATTTGCGAAGGTCTCCTGAAGCGCCACGGCTTGCCCGCTACAATTCCAACAGAAGGTCTTGGGACCTAAAAGGCCGCACTTGCCACAAACAGTTTGCGACCAAATTTGCACGGCCGCGACCCTTCAAAAATCGCCATCGTGCGGCGCAATATTGTTGGGTGCATCGATCCATCCGTGCATGCCATCGTAGAAGACATCGCACCACAGCTTACCCGATCGGGTAATGCACCAATCGACATAAACCTCTCCGGCATTGTGAGGTATCACACCGAGCCGGTCGGAATTGACGTTGTAATCCGACCATGTTTGGAGCCCTTCATTTGGCCTAAGGTTGACGACATAGCCTCGGTAATCTGCTGAATATGCGTCACCACCACCTGTCCATTCGGCAGTTTTGGGTCCGCAATAGTGGTCTCGCACCTGCAAAAATGTCTCATAAGGCAGGGGAGCGTAGTTGCCGTAGGCGTCAGTGCCGCGTTGCGACCAGTTTTCAGGGTCGGAAAGTCTCGTTGAAAAACTACCGTCCCAGCCAGGCCGGTCCCACTCAGGGTCCCTGTCGATTTCACCGCCATTGACAAGTACCCCGGTCAAATCGGCGGGCACCCCCATTTCAAGATTGTATTCCCTTATCGTAACAAACCCCAGCGCACGGCACTCAAATTCGACCAAACCGGCAAACACACTCTTCTCATTTGTCTCGACATAGACAGTTCGGCGGTAACCCACTCGCTCTATTTCGGTCCCGCCCCAAACTGACGAATAGGGCGCTTCGAGCTGTTGGGTGTAGATATAATCAAGCATAACCCCAGGGCGAAAATCACTGGGATAGGAGCGGGCATCCTGCTGCGCCGACACTGCTAAAGCCGGAACACTAATGGATGCCGACAGCAACAACCCAGCTAAAATATGCATTGTTCGCTTAAGTCCATCGATGCTCATCATTACATTCCCCCCAAAAATTGCCTTCAGCGAACCTGTAAATCCGGGCTAAGGTCCCACATTACAGATCATCCACTGCTCTCACTCAAAATTCATCGCCTGATACGCTTCAATTGGCCCCGCGCTAGAGCACTTTCTGCGAGTTGATACTTGGATTAGCCCAGGCCGCTTTCACGTCTTTGGTTGAAAGTCATTGGGTCGGTTGGGCATTGAACGGAGCACTGACCCATGCATCCATCGTCGCAGGTGAAGCTGCGATTCATCGCGGAAGCTCTCCATGGAGGTGAAAGCTAATCGTAGCCCCCGAGTAATCCAATGTAACTTTGCGCGCGATTGGAATCTTTTCCGATCGCGCGCAGAATTTTGCGTCAGTTGTCGATCAATGTGATGGTAATATTGTTGAATATATTGCCAAGGTTTTGCGCTTCCAACCGCACAGTTTCGCAAGAGCCGCGCGTCGCCTGAGTGTTAAGCACAACAAACATGTCATCGTGCAACTCTGAGTCGCTGTGGAGCAAGGCGCCTTGCCCGTTGAATACGTTGTAGTCGACGTCAGTGTCTCCATCGCCGTTCACGTCAATCGTCACGTTGCTGGTGCAGAGATAGAGATCGATCACCATCGTCGAATTTGCTTGCACTGGATAAGACTTCACATCGTTTTCACGATTGGCGACTGTATCCCGCATCATGGAAGTGGATTGTGTGAAATTAAGCAGTCGCTGCGCATTTTGTCGCTGCTGCAACGCCTGATTTGTCGAGGGTGGCGGTGTTGAACGCGAGAGATTACTTGGCCGGCTAGGCGCAACTGCGCGTCGAATCAGGTTTGGCTGATTAAGTTCGATCAGCCCGGCCCGGTAAAGTGTGCGGCAGTCATTCGCATCGCTATTTCTGTCCGAATCTTCCAAAACATCTGCCATTCCTGGCCCTCTAAACCGGGGGTCGTCACATTCTCCATCGTTTGCCCAAGTGCTGGAATTGCCGCCGAACTCAACGTAGTCAGCCCGGAGTCGAATCTGGCCTCGCTGGTACAGTCTGAGGCAGTCAGTCGCATCTTTAGCTGTGTCTGAGATATTGGTTGAACTGGCCGCCCCGCGCCCTTCAAATCGAGGGTCATCGCATTCCTCATCATTGGCATAAATGCTTGAATCGTCGCCGAATTGTATCGTGCGGTTTTGTGCATTCACCGGCGTAGTAATTATCGTAACGAGCGCGGCAGACGCCGCGACTATGTACCTATTTAGCATAGAATTCCCCCCCCACATTGACAAGGCGATCGACCCCAGCCGATCACTTAAGCTAGCCTCGCAGATTGTCAGACCACTGTAAATCAGACATGTCAGTAGCATGGCTGCTCGGATATCTTGATCAGAGAATTTCAGGAAAACAGCGGAACTCTGTCAATCAGACACTAGTTGCGATTGGACTGACAGCATTCACCCTCAGTCCTTGTCGAAAAGCTTGTGTGGTAGCGAACCTGCAAGCGGTCACCCAGAATTTCTGAGCAACCGCCCGAACGTCAGATTTCCGTCTTCTCCGCTAACGCCAATGCATCCTCGATGTCGACTCCGAGATATCTAACCGTGTTCTCAATCTTCGAATGACCAAGCAAGATTTGGATCGCTCGTATGTTGCCGGTTGCTTTGTAGATGATTGACGCTTTGGTCCTTCGCAGCGAGTGAGTACCATACTCGTCGGGCCGCAAGCCGATTGCTTCTACCCACTCATCGACCAGCCTTGCATATTGGCGTGTGCTGAGATGGCGTGCATGATCAACCCGGCTGGGAAAGACATAGTTCTCGACATCACCCCCTCGAATTTCGAGCCATGCGAACAAACTTTCTCTGGCGTCCTTAGCTATCTCAAATTGGACTGGCCGCCCTGTCTTGCGCTGAGTGACCGTCGCCCGCGTCCTGACTTCCGGGCCGCTTACCAGATCGCCGATCTTCAACTCCACGAGGTCACAGCCTCGCAGCTTGCTGTCGATTGCTAGGTCAAACAATGCTCGATCCCTAATGCGTTTCTCGCGATCAAGAAAGAACCGGATCGCCCAGATCTGTTTCTGATTGAAGGGGCGCTTAGGACCGATCTTGGCACCGAAGTTCCAAGGAACTCGGTTCTGAGCTGCAGGGTCAAAATGTGAGTATGTCATTTTCATTCTCCTCGGCCGGAATGGCCTGGGAGAATGTCCGCTTTCGAGCACTAAGATCTCGGATCGCTATGTCTTGAACTGGGGCGCAAAGCTGACATTCCCACTGGACTGTAGCAGCAAGCTGAGCATTGCTGTGCGCATAGAATGCGCCGCGTGAGCCAACGGGCTCAGCGGCTTGGGTCAGTGCAAGGCCGGAAGTTCCAGCTCGCACAGGAGACCCATGATGACATCAACGACGAATACACCCCGCAAGACCAAGGCGGCAACCGTCAACCGCATGCTGCGCCGTGTGAAAGGCGCCACGCTGGCAGAGATCGAGAGGGCGACTACCTGGAAGCCGCACAGCTGCCGCGCCTTTTTGAGCGGAGTACGCAATCAAGGTATCACCCTTGCCAAGGAAGAGCGTCCCAATGGCGTGGTTGCCTACAAGATGTCGGACGAGGCAGGGCAATGCCAAGCCTGAGCATCACAGAGCTAGAGACCATGTCACCTGCACAATTGCGGGCGGCATGGCGGGAACAGTTCAGGAAGCCGGCACCGGCAATTGGTCCGGCACTGTTGCGTCGAGGGCTATCCTGGCAGATCCAGGCACGCGTGCATGGCGGGCTACCTAACTCGACAAGCAAGGCGATCGACAGGGCGCACTTGATGTTGGAGCGGACCGGATCTGTCACTTCCGAGCGCAGCATATCCATAAAAGCTGGCACACGGCTGGTACGCGAATGGCATGGCAAGACCTATCACGTACTCGTACTCGACGAGGGCTTCGAGCACGAGGGTCGGCGCTACGAGAGCCTGTCACAGATTGCGCGGGCCATAACCGGAGCACACTGGTCCGGCCCCCGTTTCTTCGGCCTGCGCTCACGCTCCCCAAAGAAAGCTGCCGCAGATGGCTGATAAGAAGCGCTGTGCGATCTATACGCGCAAGTCGACCGAGGATGGCCTCGAGCAGGACTTCAACAGTCTTGATGCGCAGAAGGAAGCCTGTGCGGCTTACATCCTGAGCCAAGCAGCCGAGGGCTGGGAGCCGATTGCAGAGCATTACGATGACGGCGGCTGGTCCGGGGGTTCGGTGGATCGTCCTGCGCTCAAACAGCTTCTTGCGGACGTCGAGGCAGGCAAGGTCGATATCATCGTGGTATACAAGGTCGACCGGCTGACTCGGAGCCTTGCTGACTTCGCCAAGATCGTCGAGGTACTCGACCATCATGAAGCCTCGTTCGTCAGCGTGACACAGGCCTTCAACACAACCAACTCAATGGGACGATTGACACTCAACGTATTGCTCAGCTTCGCCCAGTTCGAGCGCGAGGTCACAAGCGAACGCATCCGCGACAAGATCGCGGCGTCCAAGAAGAAAGGCATGTGGATGGGCGGGCCTGTGCCGCTCGGATATCGTCTTGAAGACCGCATGCTTCACATTGAACCTCGCGAGACCGAGACGATCCGCTTCATCTTCGATGCCTATTGCAGGCTTCGCTCGGTCCAGCGGGTTGTCGATGCGCTGGACGCGAGGGGAGCAAGAACCAAGACCCGTATCTACAAAAGCGGCAAGACAGTTGGGGGCGGACCCTTCACGAGAGGCATGCTGGCGCTCATGCTGAAGAACCCGATCTATACTGGCCGAGTCAGGCACAATGACACGGTCTACGAAGGGCAGCACGAGGCGATCATCCCGCTAGAACAGTTCGAGCTGGTCCAGTCCATTCTCAAGGAGAACAGGCGCAATCATCACCTTGGCAACCGCGCAACGAACCCGAGCTTACTGGCCGGCCTCATCAGCGATCCCGATGACCGTCCAATGTCGCCAAGCCATACGACGAGAAGACATCGGCGCTATCGCTACTACAAGACCCGCTTTCTACCTGGCGATACAAGGAGCACGCCATGGAGTGTGCCTGCAGGAGAGCTCGAGAAGGCGGCCGTCCGCCTGACAGCCCAGTGGCTGCGATCGAACGGCGAAGGCGATGCTGTCGACATTGCTGCGAGAGGAGAACTGGCGACAGACCTCAAGGCGATGCCAACGGCCGACCTGCGCGCAATCCTGTTGGAGCATGACCTCCAGTTCAAACTCGCAACAGACAAGCTGGTTCTCCGCAACGGAGAAGGGACACTTCACACAGCTTTACCGACCAAGCTTGTCTCGCATGGAGCCGAGAAAAAGCTGCAGTTGCCGCCCGACGGAAACGCAGCGCCCAACAATCCCGACCCGGTTCTTATGAAGCTTTTAGCCCAGGCGCGCGCCGCGCAGCGCATGATTATTCATGGAAGCGAAGAGCCTGTCGTTGCAAAGTACAGCAAGCGTCACCTCTGGCAACTTCTCAGGATCGGATGGCTCGCACCTGATATCACGACGGCGATTGTCGAGGGGCGCCAACCGGTCAGCCTGACAGGGCGTCAATTGTTGCGCGCAGCAGCCTTGCCACTCGACTGGGCAAGCCAGCGCGCGTTTCTCGGGTTTACCTGAAACTCCTCGACTCACTCAGAGCCTGCAACTGGTGGCACGATTCTGGGCCCTTGAGACACCGGGCCTATTCAAGGGCAATACAGCGGGGCAAATTCGTCTCTGCGAAGAGGCGTTAGCCCGCAAGCGCGGACAAGCCTCAGAAATATCGCAGGTAAAAAGGGCGTAATCAACGCAAATTGGGTCCGGGCGATTGCATGTAGAAAGGGTGGTGCCGCTTAGAGGACTCGAACCTCTGACCCCATCATTACGAATGATGTGCTCTACCACCTGAGCTAAAGCGGCGTAGACGCGCGGGCTTCGAATTCGAAAGCACCCTTGCGCAATCAAGAAAGTGGAGGCCCGAGCCGGAATCGAACCGGCCTTCACGGATTTGCAATCCGCTGCGTAACCACTCCGCCATCGGGCCGAGCCGCCTCACTACAAGGCGGAAGCGGCGCACTAGCGATTCGCGGAGGTAAAGGCAATGCAGGTTTCGCATCTAAATCGTTCGATGATCGATTGGCGCCTAAATTCCGAGGCTTTCTAGCATCTGAGTCTGGACCGCGCGCAAAGGTTTGGGCACAGGTCTTCGCATGACAATTTCCAGTTTACTCGAACCCATCACAGGGAAATCCGGCCCGGCTCGACTCAATCACGCCAACGATTGGATGCAGGGGCGCACAATGTATGGCGGCGCCAGCGCATTGATTGCATTCACTCAGGCCAAGCGCGCCTTTCCCGACCTTCCCCCTTTGCGCGGCGCTCAGGTTGGGTTTGTGGCCCCCTTGGGCGAAGACATTGAACTGTCGGCCGAGATTGTCCGCCAAGGGCGCAACGTTACCCAGATCCGCAGCGAAATTTACAGCGACGGGAAAGTGGCTCTAACGGCGTTCTGGTTGTTCGCAGCCGAGCGGGAGGCCAACGCCGAACGCCCTGCTGATACGCTTGAACCTTGGCCCGGTGCGCCATCGGACAACGAAGTGGCGATGGGCGGACAGGGGCCGTCCTTTATTCAGAACAATTTCGAGATTCGCTTTGGTCAATCAAAGGATGTCGATCACGGCGCAACGATCCGCCGGTGGGCGCGATTGACGGAGGACCATGAATTGGACCCGGTCAGCAAACTTGTGTTGATGGGTGATGTCATGCCGCCTGGTGCCATGCGGATCATGAAACGAATGGGACCGATCAGTTCGGTCAATTGGTCATTCAACATCCTAGATCCGGAAACGCGTTCGCAAGACGGATGGTATCTGGCCGAAAATGCCAGCCAACACGCCGCAGCAGGCTATTCATCGGAACGGCTGCGGATGTGGGACACCGAAGGCCGCCAAGTTATTGACGGCCTCCAATGTGTGGCAGTGTTTGGCTAAGCCGACGCGCGTAGGGTCGGTCAGACGTCTTCGAATTTGGGCGCGCGCTTTTGCATGCCCGCCATCACCGCTTCCATCTGATTCTTGGTGCGCATGATGGCGTGTTGCTCGATGCTTTCTTCAAGCAAAATGCCATCTGTATCCCGCTCAATCATGCCAGCCGACAGGCGCTTTGCCCCGCGGATGGCATGAGGGTTTCGATTGGCAATGTCGGTTGCGATGGCCGTTGCGCGGCCATGCGGATCCTCGTCAACATATGTCGCAAGGCCCAACGATTGAGCCTCAGCGCCCGAAAATTCACGGTTGGTGTACACCAGTTCGCGCAGCACATCGTCACGGATCAATCCACGCCACAAGGCATAGCCGCCCATATCGGGCACCAAACCCCATTTCAGCTCCATAATCGCCATGCGTGTATCGGGATGGGCGATACGGATATCCGCGCCGCTTGCGATTTGAAGACCGCCGCCAAAGCACACACCATGCAGCGCGGCGATGACCGGGACCGCCAGTTTGCGCCATTGCGTCGCGACCTGTTGGAACTTGTTTGAATTGCCATAGGTGCGTTCGGTCAAATCAGGTTCATCGTTGCTCGGTGTGCCTCCCAAGCTGGTTATGTCCAAACCTGCGCAAAAGGCGCGACCTTCGCCGGAAAGCACAACTACGCGAACACCATCGGCTTTTTCCAAAACCGATCCCGCTTCAATAATGCTTGCGAACATATCCGGGTCGAGCGCGTTCATTTTGTCGCCGCGGGTTAGGCGGACCTGAGCCACGCCATCTTCTCCCAATTCGATCGAAACGCGATCATTGCCGGGCATCAACTGGGTTACGGACATATGCTTTTCCTCAAAATCAAACGGGTTTCGATACGAAACTGGCGCAAGGAACAGCGCGTGTCCAGTCGCGATTACGCAAAAGCAATTGCGATTTTCAGGTCGGCGTCTCGCCTGACAAGGTGAATTCACTGGGACCCGGTGGGGCATCAAGATAATAGCCGCCATCAGGGTGGGTCGCGAGAATTTTGGACAATCCGAACGCGCCAAGTTTGCTGCGCACACGCGCGACGTGCACCGCAACACTGTTCGTTTCAGGCTCAAAGTCTATGCGCCAAACGTCGGCCAACAATTCGCGGCGAGTCATCGGCACGCCGGGTTGTTGCGCAAGCCGCCACAACAATTCGAATTCGCGCGGGTGAAAGCCCAGCCAACGATCATCCACACGGCCGTCACGATGAAACAGGTCAAGCGTTACATCACCCGCTTCGCGAAAGCGCGAAATCAAGGAATCGTCGTCCGGGAACATGTGTTTTGCAGCTATTGAATTCATAGTTTGCCCCCGGCTCGCATCGAATAGACAGCGTCATGAGTGAAAATGAGATGATCGAGCAGCTTGATATCCAAACCTTTGGCCAGCGTGTTCAGCCTGCAGGTTGAATCAATATCAAACTGGCTGGGCCGGCAACTACCAGAAGGGTGATTGTGCGCGATCACCATGCCGCTGGCGTCAAATGCGAGCGCATGCGTGAACAATTCTCGCATTCGAAACGACAGACTACCCAGACGCCCCTGACCCAAAGGGGCATCACCAACAAAGCCCTGCTTTTCGTCCAAGAATACGGCGTGAAAGCGTTCCAATCGGTCCTTCGAAGACAAAACCATTGAGCGCAAATATTCAAGAATTGCCCGCTCGCGCGGGTCGACTTCTGTAGTCCGAAGCAGCGCAATTGAGGAAAGATCAATCACGTTAAATCGTCACGCCAAGACTTTTTGGCATCGCCTGCAAAATTTGCGGCGGTGATCTTTGGATTCGAGAACAACGACAACTTGTCAGGGGTGCCGGTAACCCGCCAATCGCGATACGCGCCGAAGCGGCGTCTGCGCAAGATATGTCGAATTAAACCAACGGCCAGCAACAGAAGTTGAATCCAACTGGGTGCAATGACCATGACGGCATATCCCAGCTGAGAAATCGGTTCTGCGATCCCTTTCGCAAGATGCGCAGACACGGCCAACACTTGCATCGCGGCTATCCACAAAGTGTAATTGCGGTTCGCATAAAGCGCGATCGCGATCCAACAAACTGCAGCCAAACCATCAACCGATGCGTAGAAAGCGTCGACATTGGCTAAGAAACGCCCTCTATCGTCAAGCAGAGCGAAGAGTTCATGCAGCACTTCAAACAGCAGCAACCACGTAATCGCGACCGCTCGCTCGGGACCTGCCCCCCAGATGAGAGCACAGATACAGATTGTCCATGCAAGGACATCTTGCAGGATTACGCGGAAGTCCCAAGCGAGCAGATCAACGATCATGGGAGGTGTTAGTCGACCAGTTCTGGCGTCGAATCAACAGCCATCGCGACGAGGGGTGTTTCATTTTCGGGGCCCAGTTTCTCAACACCGATTTTGTTCAATTCTGCGTGGACCCGCAAAAGACTTGTCGACATCGACAATGCCTGCCCTTCCGCTTGGTTTAGTCGCAACAATGCGCGTTGACCTGCGTCGACTTCGGCGTTGGGATTTTGTCGGGCGGTGAGCATTGCTTGCTTCAATCGGGTGAAGGCAATCATCGATTCATCGGCGAGAGCTTCGGCTTCGCGGATCAGTTTGCGGATGTTCTGTGCGTCAGATTTCATGCGGTCGGTCATAAGGGCAACTCCGATAACGCCCCCATACCCGTTAGGGGGAATTTTGTTCGTTAGCCGGGCCAGCAATCTGCGCGTCCAACGCCTCACTAATTGTCAATGCAGCCGTCACCGTCAAAACCACAGCGGCCAAAAAGACAAACGCAATCAACATGATTGCGGCAAGGCGAAACAAAACAGCGTGTTCACCGTCGAGCACCCGGGCAACGACCCTTGGTTCTCCCGGGCGCAACCAAGGCGCCTGGTCAACCAATGGCATAACGTCGCTCATCACGAGTTCGCCCGGGTCGTTGTCCATTGCTGTTTCTTTGATTTCGGCGTGACCGGGCACCTGATTTTTGTTGTATACAGGTTCACTGTAGCCCTTCTGTTTCTCATTATCCTTCTGAGAATTAACGGAATTATTTTCATCAACCAGTGGGGTTTTGGCACGATTTTCGGCCCGGTGGCGCTCCACAAGCTCCCCGAGATTCTCCGCGTCATAGATATCCTTAAGGGCGCGAATGTGCTGATTGATTCGAGTCTCAGAAACGTTGAGCTCTTGTGCAATCACCTTGATCGGAGTTCGCCGATCGATTCGCTCCATCACCGCACGCTGTCGTTCTGTCAGCGGCCGCGACGTTGAGGATGACATGAAACCCTCCTTTATTCTTGGCCCACCGCCGAGAATGCGCTTCTTAGCAGTGTGCTCCGCATTCCCAGCAATAAATAACTATCGACCTATATACATTCACTAAGCGGCTGAACTGTTCACGCCCAAAGACGAAAGATATCGTTTTATATTACGTGCCGCTTGGCGAAGCCTCTGCTCATTTTCGACCATTGCTATGCGCACATAGCCCTCACCTTCTTCGCCATAACCGACACCCGGCGCGACAGCGACTTCGGCTTCGGTCAGCAATTGTTTGGAAAATTCCAAACTGCCCATTTCGATTAGTGCGGGCGGCAATGGAGCCCACGCAAACATCGATGCCGATGGCGGCGGAATGTCCCAACCCGCACGGCCAAACGATTCGACCATCACATCGCGCCGCTTGCGATACAGTTCTCGGTTGGATTCCACGATGTCCTGCGGCCCATTGAGAGCAGCACAGGCGGCCGCCTGAATTGGAGTGAACGCCCCATAATCCAGATAGGATTTCACGCGCGTCAAAGCCGCAATCAGCTGCTTATTGCCGACCGCAAAGCCCATGCGCCAACCGGCCATCGAATATGTTTTGCTCATGCTGGTAAATTCAACGGCCACGTCCTTCGCGCCCTCAACCTGCATGATCGAAGGGGTTGGGTTCCCGTCATAATACAATTCAGAATACGCCAAATCGGACAAGACCCAGACCTTGTTCTCTTTCGCCCAAGCGACGAGCCGCTCATAAAACGCAAGATCAACGGTTTCAGCGGTGGGGTTGGAAGGATAGCTCACCACCAACACACTGGGGCGCGGCACCGTGTAGTTCATGGCGCTTTCGAGCGATCGCCAATATTCCTCGTCCGGCGTCGTTGGAACCGCGCGGATCGTCGCACCGGCGATGATAAAGCCGAATGTGTGGATCGGATAGGATGGGTTCGGCGCAAGCACCACGTCGCCGGGCGCAGTGATCGCATTGGCAAGAGAGCCAAGCCCCTCTTTCGACCCCATCGTGACCACGACTTCGCTTTCAGGATCGAGATCCACGCCAAATCGACGGCCGTAATAATTCGCCTGCGCCCGGCGCAGGCCCGGAATGCCCTTCGATTGGGAATAGCCATGCGCAGTGGGCTTAGCCGCGACTTCGCACAGCTTATCGATAACATGCTGCGGAGGCGGCTGATCCGGGTTGCCCATACCCAAATCGATGATGTCGCGCCCCTCTTGCCTCGCGGCGTGTCGCATCGCATTCACTTCTGCGATAACGTACGGCGGCAACCGCTTCATCCGGTAGAATTGTTCGTCCATTTGACCCCAGGCCTTGCTTGAATTTGGAATTTGTGTGCTGACCAACGCCGCAGTTTACGGCAATAACAGTCGATGTGAAGAGTCGTTTGGTCTAGTCCGCATAAGAGATTGCGCAATTGTCGACCAAACACATCGGAACAACACGGCATTTGCGGCAAACACCAATTGAGGAATAGCGACACAATGGCTGGCAATGACGACAACAAGCCGGATCAAGACGGCGTTTTCGAAGCCATGACGTCGATCACTTCGTTCTTCGAAATGCAAGGTAAGGCGATGCGCGATATGTTCGCGCAGGCGATGCCGGGCGCCGCCTCAGACAACACGATGCCAATGGGCACTGAACAATTCGCCGCGCTCTTCCCAGACGGAATGAAAACGGGCGAATTGGCCGAGTGGGCCAAAGCAAGTGCCGAACTGCAAAAAATGTGGCTGGAATTTGTAACGCATCAAGCGGGCGCAATTGCGAAGAATCCGGGCGCTGGCAAAAGCCTGCTCAACCCGGCTCAATGGTTGATGATGTCGCAAAGCATGCTCAAGCAGCTGCCGACCGGCGCGATGGAGGCGCAGGGCAAGCTTGCGCAAGAAACGTTGCAATTGTGGCGAGGTGTTTTTGAAAACTTCGTCGGCAATATCGGCGGGGCCACCGGCAACGATGGCGATGGAAACACAATGCAATTGCCGCGCAAGGATCGCCGGTTCGCCGACCCAGCATGGCGCGAACAACCCGCCTTTGCCCTGTTGCACCAAACCTATTTGATGTTGACTGAGTACTTTCAGAAAGCTGCGGCGAATGTCGATGGCATAGATGGTGCCAAGAAAAAGCAATTGCAGTTCGCCGTAAGCGCGCTTTCCGAAGCGATGAGCCCTGACAATTTCTTGCTCACCAACCCGGTCGTGATGAAACGCACGGTCGAAACGCGTGGGCAAAATCTGGTCCGAGGCATGCGGCATCTGATCACCGATCTAAAACGCGGTCAATTGACCCACACCGATCCCGACGCGTTCACCTTAGGTGAGAACTTGGCCGCGACGCCTGGTAAGGTCGTTTACGAAACGCCGCTGTTCCAACTGCTGCAATACAGCCCATCGACTAAGGACGTGTACGAAGTCCCATTGGTGATCTTTCCACCATGGATAAATCGATTCTACATTCTCGATCTGACACCCCAAAAGAGCTTCATCAAATGGGCCGTTGATCAAGGCATCACCGTTTTCGTTGTGAGTTGGAAATCGGCGGATGAAACAATGGGCGACGTGGTGTGGGACGATTACATTCGATCTCAGATCGAGGCGATCGACACAATCCAAGATCGGCTTAAAGTTCCTGATGTCCATGCCATCGGATATTGCGTCGCGGGCACCACCCTTGCTGCGACTTTGGCAATCTTGGCCAAGCGGGGTGAGGCCGACAAAGTTCGCAGCGCGACATTCTTCACCGCCCAGGTCGATTTTGAACGCAGCGGCGATCTCAAGCATTTCATCAAGGAATCCCAGCTTGAGATGATCGATAACCTGTCGCCAACCGGCTATCTCGATGGACGATACCTTGCCGCAACATTCAACGCATTGCGCAGCAAGGATTTGATCTGGAACTACGTCGTCAACAATTACCTATTGGGCGAAGACTATCCGGCCTTTGACCTTCTCCATTGGAACGGCGATGTTACAAACCTTCCGTCAAAGTGGCACAACGATTATCTCAGAGACCTCTATCGCGACAACAAATTGGTCGTTCCCGGAGCGATCGAAGCCGATGGCACTGAGATTGATCTAACCCAGGTAAAGACGCCAACCTATATCCAAGCGGGTCGCGAAGATCACATCGCTCCTGCTGAAAGCGTGTGGCGGATCACAGATCACTTCTCGGGGCCTTTGGAATTCTTGCTTGCTGGATCGGGGCATATAGCCGGCGTGGTCAATCCTCCGGCCGCCGGAAAATACCAATATTGGATCGGCGACAGCAAGGCCTCCTCGCTCAACGAATTTATCGATGGCGCAGAGGAACACCCCGGCAGTTGGTGGCCGCATTGGCGCGATTGGCTCGAAGGCCAATCCGCCACGCGCGTCCCTGCAACGGGGAAACGCAAACCGGGTGGCCGAAGCGACACCGTTTTGGGCGATGCCCCCGGCAGTTATGTAAGAACGAGGTAGGAAAAAATTTTCAATACACGGCGTGTTGAGTCGTATTCTCACATAATTACATCGCCTTAAGTCCAATATTGTGCACTGCACAAAAAACTTGACTTCGCATCTGCAATCGCTATTTTGTGCACTGCAACATAAAGCGAGGACATTATGGCAGACGCCAACACTCAGACCGCAAAGACACCGGCTACCAAAGCTACGGTCGCCAAAGCGCCAGCAGCAAAGTCGCAATCGAAGATCGACGTCGCTGCTGAGAAAGCATACGCAGACGCCGCGGCGAAAACGGAAACGCCAAAGACAGAGGCGAAAGCTGCCCCTGCAAAGAAAGCAGCCCCTGCTCGTAAGACCGTCGCAAAGAAAGCGCCGGCAAAGAAAACTGTGACAGCGCGCAAAACCGCCGCGAAGAAAACAGCAGTGAAAAAGACACCAGCGAAGAAAACCACCGCTGCGAAAAAGCCTGCCGTCAAAAAGACGCCGGTCGCCGCAGCCAAGAAAGCAGCCCCTAAGGCCGCTCCTAGAACCACAACCAACAATCCCGTTACAAAACTGAAGGACACCATCATGGCTACCGCAGAAAAAACCACGATCACCACGCAAGCCAAAGAAATGGCCGCTGACATGCAAACCCGCGCCAAAACCGCTTACGCAAAAGCTGGTGTGTTCGCTGGCGAAGCCGGTGAGTTCAACAAAGCCAACCTCGACGCGGTTGTCGAAAGCGGCAAAATCTTCTTCAACGGCGCCCAAGAATTGGTTCGCGAAAACGTTGAAACCGGTAAAAACGTTGTCGAAATCGTCACCGAAGACGCCAAGAAAGTTGCTGCGATCAAATCGCCAACGGAACTGGTTCAATTGCAAGGTGAACTCGCACGTCGCAATTTCGACGCCGTCGTATCATTCGGTTCGCAGCGCACCGAAGCTTGGGTCAAGCTCTACAACGAAGCGTTCGCGCCGATCTCTAACCGCGTAAGCGTTGCCGCCGAGAAAGTCTCGAAAGCCGCATAAGCGACAAAAGTTTCTCAGCCGGGCCTCTCCTCTCTCTCCCAAAACCCGGTTGATAAAAACGCGCGCAAGCGCAAGGGCCGCACAGACCATTCTTGGTCCGTGCGGCCCTTTCTTTTCCGACATAGGCGCGTTGGTAATTTGAAAACGGGTGCACGCTATGGCTTTGCGCGCGCATTGATTCAAATCATCTTGCGTCTGTGCAATCGAATCCCTTAATGGACACCCATGGTCGAACCTTTGCTGATCCAACTTGATGTAACGCCGGAAATTGGCGCGCCTTTTCGCTTCGACGATTTGGGCGACCTTTGCTGTGTTGCTTCGGACGATGGGGACAAAGACGGGGACGACGGCAAGGATGGCGGCGAAACCGAAATTGGTATCGCCACCAAAACCCGCACCAAGCCAAAAAAGCCAAGCCAATACAAAGTATTGCTGTTGAACGACGATTACACCCCGATGGAATTCGTGGTGATGGTCCTCAAACGATTTTTTAGCATGGATATCGAACAGGCAACGCGTGTTATGCTGCATGTCCATCAAAAGGGCGTCGGCATTTGCGGCGTGTTTTCGTATGAAGTGGCCGAAACCAAGGTCAATCAAGTGATGGATTTTGCAAAGCAGAACCAGCACCCGCTGCAATGCACGCTTGAACAAGAATGACCGGCGCGCGCCTTCGCACAAAGGCCGATGCGCGCGAGATTGAATGAGACAACCGCATCATCCCACCCCCGATCCGGTTAAACCGGGTCAGGAAAGCGTTTGGGATTATCCGCGCCCGGCCATCACAGAACCGACTCCCCGCCGCATACAAATCGTGCATCGCAATGTTGCTCTGGTGGATAGCCGTGCGGCGTGGCGAACGCTGGAAACCAGCCACCCTCCGACATATTACATTCCCCAATCCGACGTCGCGATGCAACACCTTCACCCCAACCCGCGCCGGTCGATGTGCGAATGGAAGGGCCAGGCGCGGTATTACGACATTGTGATCGGCAACACTCGGATCAACGCCAGGGCCTGGTCTTACTCCAATCCAAGCCCAAGTTTCGCCGGCATAAAAGACGCGATCGCGTTCTATCCTGATCTTTTGGACGAATGCCGTGTCGACGGCGTCAAGATCACGCCCCAGCCCGGCCAATTTTACGGGGGCTGGATCAGCGAATTCGAAGCCGGCCCATTCAAAGGCGGTCCTGGCACTCGATTTTGGTAAACCGGATCAGCGATTGCAATCGCTAGAGTAAGCCTATGGACATGAGCATCGGCACCGGGATCGACGCCATCTCAACCTCAGTTTTTGATATTCGGGGGCATGACGCCGTCAAAAATTCCCGCTAGGAGCCTGTGACGCATGCGGCGATGACCACCATCACCGCGCCGCAAGCCACAGCCACCCAGCCAAAGCGGCCGGGCAATCGGGATGACGGATAAAACGTGCTGAAACGCATTCCCAGTGTTGATCGATATATTTTCCGCCTGGTGATCGTGCCGATGTTGGGCGTGTTTGCCTTGGCCGCTTCGCTCTTGCTGCTGGAAAAAATGCTGCGATTGTTCGATTTCGTTGCGGTCGAAGGCGGTCCTATTGGCGTCGTGTTCAAAATGCTCGGCGCTTTGATCCCTGAATATGCAAGTTTGGCCATCCCGCTTGGGCTATTGCTGGGCGTATTGTTGGCCTTTCGCAAATTGGCAACATCGAGTGAGCTCGACACGATGCGCGCCGTGGGCTTGTCCTATTGGCGGCTTTTGCGGGTGCCCTACGCGATCACGTTGGTGTTGGTAGCGGTCAATGTGGCCTTGGTGTTTTATGTCCAACCGCTGAGCCGTTATTACTACGAACAAATGGAATATGAACTGAGATCCGGCGCGTTGGGCGCATCGATCAAAGTGGGCGAATTCACCACGCTGGCCGATCGCATGGCGTTGCGGATTGAAGAAAGCGAAGATGCGGGACAGCGTTTGGTTGGCATCTATGCCCGGGTCGCGAATGACCGCGATCAAATCCTAACGATCAGCGCACGCGAAGGGTCGTTCATGGCGACCAACGATGATCCGGACACGATCATCCTGCGTCTGACCGAAGGCATGATCATTCAAGACACCGGCAGCGAAACCCCGCGCGTCCTATCCTTTAGCCGTCATGATTTGCCGATCGATTTGCCGGCCATCGAAGAATTTCGAAGCCGGGGCGAGGCCAGTCGCGAATACATATTGCCCGAATTGTTGCGCATCGGATGGAGCGAAGGCGGTACAGAGGCGGAGCGCGATGCCAGCCAAGCGACGTTCAATTATCGCCTCGTCGAAGTGGTCATGATGTTGTTGATGCCGTTGCTTGCGGTGGCATTAGCGATACCTCCGAAACGTTCGACCAGCGCGCTGGGCGTGTTTGTCTCGATCATTCTGGTCGTGGCCTATCACAAGATAAACCAATACGGTGAGGACATCGCGACGCTGGGCCGGATTGATCCCATCGTTGCCCTATGGGGACCGTTCGTGGTCTTTGCGGCGTTGATTTTGTGGATGTACCATCGAACCGCGCATGTTCCGGGCGGACAAGCGTTGGGTGCATTGGAAACGTTGTTTGCCAAATTGTCGAAACGCGTCGGCAAATTGTTCTCTCGACGTAAGCCTCCATCATTGGTTGCAGAACACGAAGTCACCGAAATTGGTGAGACTGATAATTCCGGGACCGTGGGGTTGAACGCTTAATATCATGCAGTTCGATTTCTTCCCCTCACGCACATTGACCATTTATCTCGCCAAACTGTTCGTGGTGCGCATCTTTGCGGTGTTGGTCATGTTGGTCTTGGTGCTTTTGGCGCTCGATCTGCTGGGCTCCACCGGAAAGATTCTTGAACCCGATGGCAATGGTCAGGCCGAAATCTTGAAATATGCCGGGCTTAGAGTGCCGCAACTCATATCGCGGTTTTTGCCTTATTCCGTCTTGCTGGCGACGTTGATCACCTTGGTGACGTTGAACCAAAACAGCGAAGTGGTGGCGATGAAGGCCGCTGGATTGTCTGCGCATCAAGTGCTTTCCCCGCTCTTGCTCACCGCGGCGATCCTTGCGGTGGTGAGTTTTGGTTTCAACGAACGGGTCGTCACCCGGGCCAATTCCACTTTGAAAGCATGGGAAGCGGCCGATTATGGCAAGATACCTGAGGATTCCGGCACTCGCACGAATGTCTATCTGACTGATGGACAAAATATTCTGTCTGCGTCGTCTTTGACGGGGACGGGCGAAACGATCGTTTTGGAAAATGTGACATGGGACGCGCGCGGCCCGGGTGGCATCGTGACCGAACAAATCCGCGCCACCCGCGCAACATATGCGGCGCCGGGATGGCGATTGGAAAACCCGCGCAGTTTTGACGTGGGCAGCGCAGACATTGAGGACATCGAAAACACCGTGGTCGGGGAAAGCCTGACGCCTGCGCAAATCGATCTTCAGTCGATAGACACCGATGGCCAATCCTTTTGGGAATTGGCCGAAACGATCGGCGCATTGGATGCAGTCGGTAGGCGCACGTCGGAAATGCGGGCCAAATGGTGGCACCGCATTTCGGGGCCGCTGGCCGCGTTCTTGATGCCATTATTGGGTTCGATTGCGGCGTTTGGATTGGCGCGGTCGGGCCAATTGTTTGTGCGCGCCATTGTCGGCATGGCGTTGGGATTTGCCTATTTCGTGGTCGACAATGCGGCTCTCGCCATGGGCAGTTTCGGCGGTTATCCGCCTTTCCTTGCGGCATGGGCGCCGTTCTTCCTATTCTTGCTTGTCGGTGAGACTGTCCTCATCCGAACCGAAGAATGAGAACCCCTTCATGACCAAACGCGAGTGGTCATTGCGCCTCGCCCAGCCGCAAGACGCGGAAAAAATGCCTCCGATTGAGGCGGCGGCAGGCAAATTGTTCGAAACGATCGATGGCCTGTCCGATGTGGCTGGACAGGAAACAGTCCCTCTCGATCGGTTGCAGCGATACATCCGCAAAGGCCATTGTCTGGTCAGCCATATTGGCGAAGAAATGGTCGGCTTTATCGTCACCGAACCGTTTGGCCGTGAATTGCACATTTGGGAGGTCGATGTGCACCCCGATGCGCAAAATCTTGGTGTTGGATCGGGTTTGCTGCGAGCCTGTATGATTGATGCTCGCAACGCCGCTTTCCGCGCAGTCACGTTGACGACATTCCGCGATGTGCCGTGGAACGCCCCGTTCTATGCGAAATTGGGATTTGAAGAAGTCACCGCTTTGGATGCGCATCCGCGGCTAGCAGGTGAATTGGCGCTTGAGGCGGATCACGGCCTCCCGCCTTATCGACGATGCGCGATGATCCACTTTATTGACTGATAGCTAGATTGGCGGGCCAATTCCACGCCCTCTCAATCCACGCCAAACTCAAAAAAACCGAAAGCGCGTTTATCCTCCGCCCATTGTGCTGCGAGCGATCCGTGCGACCAACGTCGCCATGCCGGGATGATTGGCCCCTTCATAAGTCGAACCGTTACCCAATGCGCCGGCCAATCGACGATGCGCCTCGGGCAGGTCGTGATAGGGCATGGACGGCATCAAATGATGCAGCGCGTGATACCGCAACCCAACTGGAGCCCAAATCTCAGCCGCGATCCCCGGCGGGGGCACATTCACGCTGTCGAGGAATTGCGCGGTGACCGTCATCGGATCACCCTCATTCTCCCACAGATGCGCGACCAAGGTGCGCAACTGGTTCAAAAGCGCGGTGAGCGACACAATCGAAAGAGCGATAAGCAATGGGCGCCAGCCAATCGCAAATGTGCTGCCGATCAAGACCAGCGACCAAATCGATGCACCCGCCTCTTGCCAAAATACGCGTTTGGCAAATGCCCCGGTTGCCGGTTTGCGGCGGAAATCCGGGTTGATCGACAAAGACGACAACCGTTCCCAAGTGAACGTTCGAACAGCCGGAATAACAGCGCCAAGCGGCACCAAAATCGCATTGCGAACAATCAAAGCGACCGGAGCGAGCAATGCAACGATCACGAACAGAGGCAAGCTCCACGGTTTCATCAACGCCAATGGAAGATATTCGGGATCCTCAATCGTGCCATATTGGGTCCGCTTGTGGTGGATGACATGGACCCCTTCATACATGAAGCTGGGCGTGAGCATCGGGACGCCAACCAGCGCGTTCCACGCGGTCCGGAACCCAGGCAATGCGTCGCGATGAATGTGCGTTAATTCATGAATGAACATCAACGAGCGATACAAGGCCAACGACGCGCATAGCCCTGCCACAATTGCGATCGCGATGTTGCTGCTCAAAATCGCGACCGCGATCCCGCCATAGCCAATCGCTGTCGAAACCAGCATGTCGGTCCAATAGATTGCCCCCCGCGCCTCACCCAAATCCTTGGTCAGATCGCGAGCCGCGCGCAGCATATCCTTATCATCGGCGTCAACGAAATCGGCGCGTCTCGCGCGGGGCTTCGCGCTGATATCGGTTGCGGTGGGGTGTATCGGTTGGTTCATAAATGGGTTCGTTGGGATCTGTTCTATGGTTTTATGGAAGTTCCCCTACCGCATTGGAGGCGTTCGGGGCAAACCTGCTTTATTGGCAAGAGTGATCGATTGGCTTGCACGACGCGATCGGGCACGACACAGAAGCATACAACACGGTAACAATACGAAGGCAGGTCCCGCGATGGATGCGCAAATAGGCATTGAAGCAATCACCGACAAGAAAGGGCGCGCGCGCTTTGTCGATGTGGGGCGCGAATTTGCCGCTCGATTGGAACATTCGGTCCCACAATTGCGCAGCGAGCAATTGGAATTGGTCGATCCGGCCAAAAACCCATTTTTCGGCCATGCCCGCGCTCAATTGTACATCGCCCATATCAATGGAAAGCCGGTGGGGCGCATTTCTGCTCACATTGACGAACTCGCGCTCGAAATGCCGCCAGAACAAGGGTTCGGTCCCGGAACCGGCATGTTTGGGTATCTCGATGCGGACAGCGAAGAGATCGCAGCAAAGTTGATCGACACAGCTCAAGATTGGCTGCGCGAACAAGGGATGACCCGCATTGTCGGCCCAATTTCTATGTCGATCTGGGAAGAGCCTGGATTACTAGTCAGAGGCCAAGATCACCCTCCCATCATCATGATGGGCCATCATCCCGCCCACTACGCCCAATGGGTTGAAAACGCCGGTTTTGAACGGGTTAAAACGCTCTACACCTACGATCTTGATATCACCGCAGAATTCTCACCCCTGTTACAGCGTGTTGTGAAATCGGGCGAACGCAATGCCCGCATCACAGTTCGCCCGGTGCGGAAAAAAGAATGGGACACCGAAGCGGCCACCATCCTAGAAATTCTCAACGATGCCTGGTCGGACAATTGGGGTTTTGTTCCGCTGACCGCTGACGAGGTCGCCTATACCGGGGTCAAATTGAAGCCGATCATTCACGAAGATTTGAACATGATCGCCGAGGTGGACGGCAAGCCAGTCGCGTTCATGTTAACTTTTCCGGACGTCAATCACGTTCTGTCGAAAATTAACGGCAAGCTGATGCCATTTGGCTGGTTCCACATGCTGCGATGGCTGCGCAAACCCAAAGGGTCGGATATGCGTGTGCCTTTGATGGGCGTTTTGAGGGAGTATCAAAATTCTCGTATGGCCAGCCAGCTCGCTTTCATGATGATCACCGCGATCAAGAAAGTCGCGACCGGGAAATATGGATCGACGCGCGGTGAGTTGGGATGGATCCTTGAAGACAATCAAGGAATGGTCGCAATCTCCGACGCGATCGAAAGCGAGGTCAACCGTGAATACACAATCTACGCCAAATCCCTTTAGGTGGGCCCACCCCTGAACCGCGATACCCCGCCGCCGGGAAGGAGCGCCGCAAAAAGAAAGACCTCCACTCGGGAGGAGCGAAGGCCTTTCGGGTTCATATCACCAGCCGCTTGGACGGGAGGGGGGTCTCGGCGGTGATACAAAGACAATGCGCGCGCGTGAAAGGTGTTCCCATGTTTCGCATTTTTTGTGAAAATTGACGAAGATCGGTGACGTTGCGCGACAAAAATTCAAGTGGGTCAGACATCAGCAACATCGATTTCATTGGGGGGCGACGGCTTCGCAATCTGACGCTATGGCCGGTGCACGCATTCAACCGCTTGGCATTTTGCAGGAGAAGAACATGTCACTGGGTAAGCAAGTCGCAGCCAACCTGCCATTCCTGCGCCGCTATGCGAGGGCGCTCACCGGTTCTCAATCAACCGGCGATGCATTTGTCCGCGCCACATTGGAAGCGGCGTTGGCGGATGAGGATCTGAAGGCATCGTTGAATGGCGGCCGCATCCCATTGTATCGTGCGTTCAACTCAGTTTGGTCGAGCGCCTATCTGGAAATTGACAGCGCCAACGACACGACCGGCGGCGAACACGAAATGGGCGCGCAAAACCGGCTGGGCGCGATCACGCCGCTCAATCGACAGGCGCTGCTTTTGACCACATTGGAAGATTTTTCCGCAGCACAGGCCGCGCAAGTGATGGATTTGGAAACATCCCAAGTCGAAGCATTGGCCGCAGAAGCCGTCCGCGAAATTGACAAAGAACAGGCGACATCGGTCCTTATCATTGAAGATGAGCCGCTCATTTCTATGCAGCTCGAAGATTTGGTGACATCGCTGGGTCATGACATTTTTGGAACCGCCGCAACCCGGACTCAAGCTTTGGCGGTAGTGTCGGAGAAAAGGCCGGGCCTAGTGCTGGCCGACATTCAATTGGCGGATGGGTCATCCGGCCTTGATGCGGTGGATGACATTCTAGCGATCGACACAGTGCCGGTGATTTTCATCACTGCCTATCCCGAACGGCTTTTGACTGGCGATCGGCCAGAGCCGACCTATTTGGTGACAAAGCCGTTCCAAGAACAAACGGTTCAAGCCGCCATCAGCCAGGCTTTGTTTTTCGGATCAAGCCGACCGCTGGATTAAAAACCTCAGCCGGGCATCGCTCAAGCGGATTTTTCGGGCGCCTGTCGGATTTGAAAGTCGCCGCGTTTTCGAATGGGAACGCCCATCGCGCAGCGCACACCGGTGGGCAGAAATTCAATCTCGACTCGATGTTTGAGTTCGTGGGCGACGACCTTTTCGATCAACTCCGTCCCAAACCCGCGCGCGGTTGGCTTTGTTACCGCCGGACCGCCGGTCTCTGTCCATTCCACAATGGCCAAGTCATCGCGTTCACGATGCCAACGCACAGTCACCACACCATCCGCCGCGCTCAAAGCGCCGTATTTCGCGGCATTGGTCGCCAATTCATGAATCGCCAATCCGAAAGATAAGGCATCGTTGGGAGCCAATTGCACCGGGGGTCCCTCGGTGTGCACATTGCCTCCGTTGGCATCTCCATTGGCATCAACAAAGTGCCCCAGTTCGGCATCGATCACCGCTTCAATCGGCGTGGTGCCCCAATCCGTGACCGTCAATAGATCATGGGTGGCTGAAAGCGCCCTAATGCGCCCTTCCAAACTGTCGGCAAAACTGTCGAGATCATTGGATCGGCGACGCGTGAGCGAGAGGATCGAAAGTACGTTGGCCAGAGCATTTTTCACCCGGTGATTGAGCTCTCGACTGAGTGAATTTCGGATCGAGTTTTGCTCTTCGAAAAAGGCCAATCGCGCTTGATCCTCGATCGTTTGTTTGACCAACATTCGCAGGATCAACATCAGCAGGCTCGCCATGGCCAGCCCTGCGATCAAGGTCAGCATCGACAACGCGCCCAACCGCTCTGCTCCGGCAGAATCGATCACCAGCATCAAGTCGCGATTGGCGATGGTGACGGGCTGTTCAAAACGATCGGTTCCAGCGGCCCCGAGCGATCGCGACACCAACAGATTGGATCCATCGGACGCGCCATCGTAGAGCCGCACGCCCAATTGTGTTGGCGGCGCGCGTTCTATCGCGGCATCCAGAAATTGGCCCGCATCAAAGGAACTGAACACAAATCCCGCCAATGCACGCTCTTGCTCCACAGAGCCGGGGACCGGCTTGTAAACCGGCATGAAAATCACGAAACCCGGCGCTTCGCCCGCGCCTTCTTGTACCAAGACGATTTTGCCCGATGCGACCGGCATGATTGTGCGCTTTGCCTCATCCATCGCGGCCGCCCGTGCGGGTTCCGAATACATATCAAATCCAAGCGCACGGCGATTGCGGCTTGTATCGGGAGAGAACATTGTCACCGGGGCCATAACACCGCGACCCGCGGCGGCCGAGGCGTCCAATGTCGGGAAATCGGGTTGGTGCGCCCTCACCCGGGACAAAAACTGTTCAGTATCGTTGGGGCTAACGGCACTGGCCCAACCGATCCCTTCGGCGCCGCGATAATTTTGACCCAAACGCAATTCTGCGACGAATTGCCGGAACGTTTGCGGCGTCACTTCATCAACGGTCGAAAACAACGCGGCCCCGGCCCGCAAATAGGCCGAAAAACTGTTGCCCCGCCGATCCAAAGCCGAAGCAATAGACTGGGCGTATTCGCGCACTTCGCCGCGTTTGCGTTCTTGGGCGTTGCTTTCAATCGCAAACACACTGACCAAGGTGATCGCTGCAATGAAAATGAACAAAGCAATCGGGATCGCACGCGGATAAGTGACAAGCCAAGCGCGGGCGCGTCCGGAGGTCAACAGACCGTCCGACTTCGCTGTTTCCGCATCTGTTTCAACCTCGACGGTGATGCCTTGCGCTCCCTTACGCCCGCGACGGGCAGATTTTGCGTTTACTCACGGAACAAAAGACCCAAAACATCGTTCCCATAATGTTGCACCGCCTGAACCAAATTTGGTTTTCTCTAACGTGCGGGCTATTTCACCAAAGGTTTTGGCCCTGGATTTGGACCGGGGCGGGATGCAGACATTAGATGGGATCGGATCGGCGCATGGCATCCAAGAAAAACGCAGGCACAGATGGCCCCCTTGCTGGCGGGAAAACGCCGGCTTGGGCAGACGGTTTGAAACAGCTTTATGATGATGTTGTCGATGAACCATTGCCTGATGCGTTCAAGGATTTGCTCGCACAACTCGACGATAGCGACATCGACGGGGATGCCGCGTAGTGGCCGAGAAACAAGAAAGCCCGCCACGCACACCGGCCCAGAAGGCAGACTTTAAGCGTGAATTGACCGATGTAGTCCCGCATCTGCGGGCGTTTGCACGCGGTTTGTGCGGTCGTCCGGACATGGCCGACGATCTGGTTCAGGAAACCATGTTGAAAGCTTGGGCTGCCCAAGACCGGTTTGAACCGGGCACTTCAATGCGAGCGTGGACGTTTGTCATTTTGCGCAACGCCTATCTTACCGATATGCGCCGCAACCGTTTCCGCGGCGAATATGACGAAGGCGTGGCCGAACGGATTCTGACCGCTCCTGCCGGTCAGGAAGAGCCCCTGCACTTGTCCGATATGCATCGCGCATTGCTGACATTGCCGCCCGAACGACGGGAAGCGTTGTTGTTGGTGGGTGCGGGCGGTTTTTCATACGAAGAAGCCGCAGAAATCTGCGGATGTGCGGTGGGGACCATCAAAAGCCGGGTTGGCCGGGCGCGCGCGACACTGACTTCGATGTTGGCCGATGGTGATATTCCCCAACGTTCGGTCCATGATGACATCGCGCATAGGGCAATTTTGGAAGAATTGGATCAGGTTGCAGCCGGCAACGGGATAGCCGCAGCCAAAGCGTAAAATTGACGCGGCGTTTTGTCCGCTTGGCGAACCGGCGTTGCGCTGCAATAATGGCGTATTCGATCCGAACATCCGCCACACTTTGGCGGGAACGCGCCAATAGGGCAGAGTTGACCCAACGATCATGACGACGCCGTCACCCGAAAACCCACCACCAACCTCCGGCGCTAACAGCCGCCGAGGTTTGGCGATGGCAGAACAAGAATTGCGGTTGTTGTCGGCCTTGGTCTTGTTGATCGGTTTTGGCCTCTTCCTTGCCCTGCCATTTGTCCTGTCTATCGGGTCTGTGGTCTTTCTGCCGCTTGTGACAGCGTTGTTGTTGACGATCTTGCTGTCGCCGCTTGCTGACAAATTGGCACGTTTTGGTCTCCCCAATGTCGTGGCCTCCATCGGCGCGCTCGCTGTATTTTTGGGGATTTTGCTGCTGTCGCTGGCTTTGATTCTCCAACCGGCGCTCGCCCTGTTCGATTCGTTGCCAGCGATCACCGAACGCGTGACCGAACGGTTTGCCGACCTGCGCGATGAATTCGCCTGGATGGCCATCGCCAACGAGGAACTCACCAAAATCATGGGTGGCACCGGCCCGCGCGAAGTCGTTTTGGCAACGCCCACCATCCTTGAAGAGATTGCCTTTGCAACGCCCAGCATTGTGCTGGAAGTGTTGATCATGTTCTTGATGGCGTTCTTCATGATCGAGGCGCGCGTGCGGCTAAGGCGGCATTTGCTATTTGATCGGACCAGCTTCGGATCCAGCGTGAAAGCAGCGCGCGTTATGCGCGAAGTTCAAGATCGCGTCGCCGCCTATATTATGACCGTTGGCATGATCAACGCCGGGATTGGTGTGATTGTTGCGCTGGGCGCATGGGCATTGGGCGTTGATGCGCCGATCATGTGGGGCGGACTTGCCGCGACACTTAATTTCATCCCGTATGTGGGCCCGCTCGCAATGACGGCCCTTTTGGCTTTGTTTGGGATTGGAACGGCGGACACATTGTGGCTCGGCCTGATTCCGGCCGCCGCATACATCGCGCTACACACAGTGGAGGCAAACGTGATCACTCCGTCGATCCTAGGCGCGCGTTTCACAATGAGCCCGGTAATGATCCTCATCGCTTTGTCCTACTTCACGTGGGTTTGGGGCGTGCCGGGCGCATTGTTGTCGGTGCCGATCCTTCTCACGTTGACCGCATTGTTCGACCATATCGGTCGGCCCAATGTGGTCGGCTTTATATTCGGAGAGCCGCTTTTCAAAAGCGACGTTCTTGAGCGCGGGTTAGAGGATGAACAGGCGGGCCCTGCCCAAATGTGATCCGGCGTGCTACTGATCGGGCCGGCTATGTTTCGGTTCGGTCGACCGCGCTGACCACCGCAACATTCATCGTCACATTGGCCAATGTGCGCATAATGTCGGGTATCATTTCGACCGCGACCAACAAGACCAACGGTTCAATTGGAATGCCCATTGCCAATGCGATCGGCCCGATAGAAACCACAAAGCTAATCGAACCGGGCAAACTCACCGATCCGACGCTGATGATCAAAGCCACCAAAATACCCGCAAATGCCAAAGCGGGCGTGACCTCGATCCCCGCCAAAGCCGCCACATATAGCGCGACCGCCATGTTCATTGCAGGGCTGGTCGCGCGGAATATTGCGACGGCCAAAGGCAGCACGAATTCGCTGGTGGTGGATCGCAAATTCAACCGTCCGGCGCTGTCCAACATGGCAGGCAAACTGGCCAGAGAGCTTTGTGTCGACACCGCCACCGCTTGGGCCGGGAGCATTGCGACGGCAAAACGCGCAGGATTGATCCCACCCAACGCCCAAGCCACGCCATAGGCCAGCACCAGGGTAAAACCGCCCATTGCAGAGACGACGAATATGTAATGCGCCAAAGCGGCAAAGGCACCGCCCCCACTGCGCAAACCGACGCCAAAGGCCAAGGCCAGCACGCCGATGGGGGCCAACCATAAGACCCACCCAATGATTTGCAGCATCACATTGGCAAGCGCGTGGAAAAATCCCAGCATGCGGTCTTCTTGCTCTTTGGGAAGGCGCGTGATCGCGACCGCAAACAACGCAAAGAAGATCGTCAGCGGCAACATGCTGGTTTCCGCCGCGGCGGCGATGATATTCGGCGCGATAAGGGAAGCCAGAAAATCAAGGATGTCGGGCACTTCTTGCGCTTCGCCCGGTGCTGCCGCCAAAAAGCCGCTGGCGCTTTCGGGGATCGGTATAACCGTCAACAACCACGGCAAGATCGCCGCCGTGAACATCCCACCTGCGATTAAGACCGCAAACACCAAAGCCAAGAAACGCCGCGCAGCCGCACCGGCCCGAGCAGCTTGGACCATTTGCGAAAGGCCCAACACCAAGAGCGCCGCGACCAATGGAATAATCGTCATCTGCAACGCGCGCAGCCATAATGTGCCCACCAACGAGACCGCCTGAAGCGCCTTTTCCGGCAATGACACACCCGAAAACAGGACACCTAAAGCCAATCCTGCGATCAACCCAGCAAAAGTCAAAACCACCGGCAACCGGATCGCGACCAGCTCAAAACCGCTTTGCGTGGACGTCACCGAATTTGTCGCCGCGCCATTTGCTTCGGGATTGCTGGTCACTTTGGTTCCTTCTCGATTGATACGGGGCCTTCCATTCCGGCGATAACCACGCCAGAAGCGCCTGACAAATGATCGCGCGCATTCGTGCGCGGAACTTATGAAGGATCTTTCACAAATGGCACGCAAGTTCTTTGGCACAGACGGTATCCGTGGACGGACCAATGCTGGTGTCATGACGGCGGCAACGGCAATGCGCGTTGGCCAAGCGGCGGGGAATTATTTCGTGCGCGGCGGCCACCGTCACCGGGTTGTGATTGGAAAAGACACGCGGTTGTCAGGTTACATGATGGAAAGCGCATTGGTCGCTGGTTTCACCAGCGTCGGGATGGACGTGATCATGACAGGCCCATTGCCAACACCTGCGATCGCCCTGTTAACACGGGAAATGCGCGCCGATTTGGGCGTGATGATTTCTGCAAGCCACAACCTTTTTCCCGACAATGGCATCAAATTGTTCGGTCCGGATGGGTTCAAACTTTCTGACGAAGTCGAAGCCGAGATTGAAGCTTTGTTGGAAGTGGAGCCGCAATTGGCCATGCCCGAGGGGATCGGACGCGCGCGGCGGATCGAAGACGCCCGTGGCCGCTACATTCACGCGCTCAAACAATCGGTTTCGAACGAGGTCAGTTTTGATGGATTGAAAGTTGTCGTCGATTGCGCCCACGGCGCCGCCTATCAAGTTGCACCATCGGCCATCTGGGAATTGGGTGCAGAGGTGATCACCTTGGGCGTCACCCCCAATGGAACCAACATCAACGACGGGGTTGGTTCAACCGCGATAGAGGCGCTTCAGGCGAAAGTCGTAGAAGAGGCCGCCGATATTGGCATTGCGTTGGATGGCGATGCCGACCGGCTGATCGTCGTCGATGAAAAAGGGACAAAGGTCGATGGCGATCAAATCATGGCCCTTATCGCCACACGCATGCATGAAAAGGGCGCCCTTACCGGTGGCGGCGTCGTTGCCACGATCATGTCCAACCTTGGTTTGGAACGCTATTTCGAAGGACTTGGCCTTACGCTGGAGAGGACAAAAGTCGGCGATCGATATGTGTTGGAGCGGATGAAAGAAGGCGGCTTCAACGTTGGCGGTGAACAATCCGGCCACATGATTATGTTGGACCACGCAACGACCGGCGATGGTTCGGTCGCCGCCTTGCGCGTTCTGACCAGCCTTGTTCGATCACAAAAACCGGCAAGCGAAATTCTCCACCTGTTTGATCCTGTTCCTCAATTGCTCAAGAACGTCCGATATGATGGCGGCGCACCGCTGGAAAATGACACAGTGAAAACGGTGATCGCCGATGCAGAGGCCGAATTGCTCGGAAAAGGGCGGCTGGTCATTCGCCCATCTGGCACCGAACCTGTCATCCGCGTCATGGCCGAAGGTGACGACGCGACACAGGTTGAAAGCGTCGTTGACCGCGTCTGTGACGCAGTGCGCGCGGCAACATAAGGGCACAACCATGCTTGAAATGCGCCCTGATTGCGAACGTTGCGGCAGCGATCTACCGGCCGAAGCGCCCGGTGGTTTCATCTGCAGTTTTGAATGCACATTCTGCGCGCCATGCGCCGAAGAATTGGATGACATCTGCCCGAATTGCGGCGGTGAATTGATGGATCGGCCCACCCGGACACGCGCGCTGCAAGAAAAATACCCCGCCAGCACAGAGCGAAAGTTCCAAGGATGAACGGGTCAAAAGACACACCGTCCGAACGAACTCCACCACGTGTTTTATCGATTGCGGGATCGGATTCATCGGGCGGCGCGGGAATCCAAGCCGACATCAAGACAATCACCATGCTGGGCGGATACGCGATGACCGCGATCACCACCGTGACCGCGCAAAACAGCGTGGGCGTTCAAGCCATCGTGCCATTGGCCGGACAGGTCGTGGGGCAACAAATAGCGTCCTGTGTCGATGATATAGGTGTGGACGCGATCAAGATCGGCATGTTGCACGACGCCGATATCATCGCTCAGACGGCGCGGGCATTATCTGTGTTGGATGTACCGATCGTGCTGGATCCAGTCATGATTTCGACAAGCGGCGCCGCGTTGATCGATCCCAAAGCCATCACAGCAATGCGCGAGGAGCTGTTCCCGCTGGCAACTCTGATCACACCAAACCTACCCGAGTTGGGGCATTTGTTGGAACGCAATGTGACCAGCAGTGCGCAAATGACCGAGGCAGCCGAAGAATTGAGCAAGAAAACCGGCGCTGCGGTTCTCGCCAAAGGTGGCCACACCGAAGATCAACGCATCATCGATGTATTGGTCCAACGGTTCGCGCAAGAGGACGCCCCGGATATTTGGCGCGGTGTGCAATTCGACCATGCGCGGATCAACACGCCGCACACGCACGGCACCGGATGCACCCTTTCTTCTGCCATCGCGACCCTATTGGCCCATGGCCAACCGTTGGAGCACGCGGTTCGATTGGGCCGGAATTTTGTCCTGCGCGCGATTGAAAGCGCGCCGGGTTATGGCGAAGGCAACGGTCCCTTAGGGCATCACGCGGTCCGAAAATTATGATGGCGCCGGTGATCCGGATCGATGGCAGCGTGGCAGATCCCACCGCTGGCACCGTTCGGATCGACTGGCCAAAGGCAGTATGGAACGGCGCGATGTTGTTGGGCACGGCCTGCGCGATCGCGTTGGCAACATGGCAAAGCGTGCTGCTCTTTCTTGCGCTGACATACGCGACCCTTTTGATCGGCCATAGCGTGGGCATGCATCGCATGATGATCCATCGCAGCTTCAAATCACCGCGCTGGTTCGCCCGCATTCTGATCTATATCGGCACCCTTGTTGGAGTGTCAGGACCATCGGGTATCATCGCCATCCATGACATTCGCGATTGGGCGCAACGCGAACCGGCATGTCACGATTTCTTCGCTCACCGCCGATCACTGTTTCAGGATTTGGTCTGGAACCTAACATGCCGATTTGAATTTGACCGAACACCCGTTCTCACAATCGAGAGCAAAATCGCCGACGACGCATTCTATCAATTCTTGGATGCGACGTGGCGATGGCATCAATTGCTGATCGCCATTGTCCTGTATTGGATCGGTGGTTGGCCATTTGTCCTATGGGGCATCTGCGCCAGAGTCTTTGTCAGCGCAGCGGGCCATTGGACAATCACCTATTTCTGTCACAACCCCGGTCCGGGGCGATGGCAGGTCAAGGCCGCAGGTATCCAAGCATCAAACCTGCCTGGCTTAGGCCTGCTGACTTACGGAGAATGCTGGCACAACAATCACCACGCCTTTCCCGAAAGCGCGCGAATTGGGATAGAAAAAGGACAAAGCGACCCCGGTTGGTGGATCATCCGCATGTTGGAAAATATCGGCCTTGCCTACGAAGTCGGGCGGCCCCGCGGCAACAAAGCGCGCGGCGACCTGCTCGACCTAACTCAGGATCAGCGTTCCAATTCGTAAAACTCGGCAATGTGCGCCCAAGCTTCATCGGCAGTTTCGCACCATTGGAACAAATCGAGGTCTTTCTTTGAAATCGTGCCTTCTTCGGCGATCGCTTCAAAATTCACGACGCGAGTCCAAAAATCTTTGCCGAACAACAAGATCGGGATCGGCTTCATCTTGCCTGTCTGGATTAAAGTCAGCAATTCAAAGAATTCATCGAACGTGCCGAAACCACCTGGGAACACTGCAACCGCGCGAGCGCGCAGCAGGAAGTGCATCTTGCGAAGGGCAAAATAGTGGAAGTTGAGCGACAGATACGGCGTCACATAAGGGTTCGGCGCTTGCTCATGCGGCAGCACAATATTCAACCCGATCGACTCGCTGCCTGCGTCGCTGGCGCCGCGATTGCCTGCTTCCATGATTGATGGGCCGCCTCCGGTTGTGACGACAAATTGACGCTTTCCATCCTCGATGATGGCTTTCTCAGAGACCAGGCGCGAAAGCTTGTAGGCCTCTTCGTAATATTTGGCTTTTTCGGCTTGCCTGGCCGCGACCCTTTGTTCGTATTCATCGCCGTCTTTGGCCGCATCGATGCGCGCTTGCCCCTCTTCGGGGGACGGTATCCGCGCCGATCCGTACATCACCATCGTCGATCCGACCCGCGCCTCGTCTAGAAGCATTTCGGGTTTCAGCAATTCGAGCTGGAAACGGACCGGGCGAAGTTCATCGCGCAGCAGAAATTCGTGGTCGCTAAACGCCAGTTTATAAGCGGGATGTTCGGTTTGAGGGGTGCTTTCCGGAGCTTCATCGGCAAAGCGGCTCTCCTCACCAGCGCGGTAGAATTTGCGGTCGGTGAGGTCGTGATCGGGGTTTTTATCTGTCATTCATTCTCATCTAGGCGCGCCAAGCAGCACCGGCAAGGCCCTGCTTGCTTAAGCAGTCGCGCTAGGTTGCTTGCTCTGCGAAGCCACCCCTGTTACTTTCGCATCAGGTTCTGACGCCACTATTCGCGTCAGTGATATGAAAGAATTCAATATGGCGGATACACTTCCGCCGGACGCACAAAAAAGTGCTGGTAAAAAACGGGGCCGTAAGTCCGGTAAAGTAGCCGATTTTCGCTACAAACGCTCCAACCAGCCCGGCAAACGGTCACGCCAATCGCGCGCGGGTCATCCACGCAAGGACGATGGCAACCAATCCAAAAATTCGCCGCGCGCAGCACATGGCGATAAACGCGCGCAATCCGCACGGGCTCCGGCAATGTCGGGTGCACCGCGAAAAGGCGAAGCCTATGCTGCGCTTGACCTTGGCACCAACAATTGCCGGCTTTTGATCGCCCGTCCCTCTGGCAAAGATTTCACCGTGATCGACGCGTTCAGCCGGGTCGTGAAACTGGGTGAAGATCTTGCGACCAGTGGGCGGCTTTCTGATGAAGCGATGGATAGGGCCTTGGGCGCGTTAAAGATCTGCGCGGAAAAATTGCGGCGGCGCAATGTCCGGCTAGCCCGATCAGTCGCCACCGAAGCGTGCCGTAGAGCCATCAACGGCGCCGCTTTCATTGAACGGGTTCGGCAAGAAACTGGCATAGCCCTCGACATTATTAGCGCCGAGGAAGAGGCCCGTTTGGCCGTGCTGGGTTGCCATATTTTGTTGGAGCAAGGCGAAGGCCCTGCAGTGATTTTCGACATTGGCGGCGGATCCACTGAGTTGGTCTTGCTCCAACCCGGTGGGAAAATTCCCGAGATCATCGATTGGCAAAGCGTGCCCTGGGGCGTCGTTTCGTTGACTGATACGGTTGGTAAAAACGGATCCGATCGAGAAGCACGGTTGGAGCGTTACGCTCGTATGCGTGAGGTAGTGTCCGAAAGCTTTGCCCCATTTGCGAAACGAATTGCGGGTTCGGCAAACCAAGAGGACATCCGACTGCTCGGCACAAGCGGTACGGTCACCACCCTTGCCAGCCTGCATCTCGAATTGCCGCATTATGATCGCAAGGCGGTCGATGGCTTGATCGTGCCATCCCACGCCATGCGCGCGATCAGCACGGATTTATCGGGAATGTCACCCGACGAACGAAGCACATTGCCTTGCATAGGCCAGGATCGGGCCGATTTGGTTGTGGCGGGATGCGCGATTTTGGAATCAATTTTGGATTTATGGCCAGCCGAACGGTTGGGCGTTGCGGATCGCGGCATTCGCGAAGGGATTTTGCGCAGTTTGATGGCAGCCGAACGACACAGCGAGCGGAGCCTTAAAGCGCTTCATGAAACGCGCGCAGAAAAAGGGGGGCGATAGATGTCCCGTTCCGGAAAAGACCCCGATCGACGCGTGAGAACCGCGAAAAAGCGGACCGCGTCTCAAGTCCGTTGGTTGGAGCGTCAGCTTAACGACCCCTATGTCAAACAAGCAAAGGCCGATGGCTATCGCAGCCGAGCGGCGTACAAATTGATCGAATTGGACGATCGCTTTTCGCTAATCCGCAAAGCGCGCCGGATCGTGGATTTGGGCATCGCGCCGGGCGGGTGGAGCCAGGTCGTTCGGGCAAAATCGCCCAAGGCCGAAGTCGTCGGTATCGATCTGCTGCCGACCGAACCGATCGACGGCGTTACGATATTTGAGATGGATTTCATGGACGACGCCGCGCCCGCCGCCCTTGAAGATGCCTTGGGCGGGGCTCCGGACCTTGTTTTATCAGACATGGCCGCGAACACCGTTGGCCACAAACAAACCGATCACTTGCGCACGATGGCCTTGGTCGAAGCGGGCGCATGGTTTGCGACCGAGACGCTAGAAAAAGGCGGGGCATTTGTTGCCAAAGTCTTGGCCGGCGGGACCGACACCGAATTGCTAAATCTGCTGAAGAAACACTTCACCAGCGTCAAACACGCCAAACCCCCGGCGAGCCGTAAGGGCTCATCGGAGTGGTACGTCGTTGCTCAAGGATTTAAAGGGCGGGACTGATCCCGCCCAAAGCGCAATTGGCTTATTCGCCGGCTTGTGCCGCTGCGGTTTCTTCTGATGTTGATTCCGCTGCTTCTTGGTTGCCTTCAACCTCTGCGACTTCATCCGCAATGGCTTCGGCTTCTTCGGCGGCCACCGCGACATATTCAGGAACTGGCAGGTTTGAGCCGTTCTCATTCATGTAAAGCGCGACAGCAGCGCGATCTTCGATTTTCGAAAGACCGGCAAAGCCCATTTTCGTGCCGTCCATGTAACTGCGTGGGTTGTTAAGCCAATCGTTCATTTCGTCCCAGCCCCACTGACCGCCAAAGCTGGTCATAGCGGTGGAATATTCATAGCCAGACACTGCACCGACATTGGCGCCCATAATGCCATGAAGGTTAGGGCCCGTGCCATTGGCGCCGCCCGCATCGATCGTGTGACATGCAACACATTTGGCAAAGACTTTTTCACCGGCGGAAACATCAACGCCTTCCATGCTCAACGCCTGAGTCATGGTCATTTCCACTTCGTCAACGTCTTCTTCGACGCCTTCGATCACGTAGCCGACTGTCTCAGGCCGTTCTGGATCGGTGCCGTCAAAATGCTTGGCACTCAAATACGATAGGCCAAGCCCCAGACCGGCTGCGAAAAGCACCCAGCCCGCTGCTGTGTTGAACAGGTCGCTCGAGCCCGTTTCGGTGCTCTGCGGTGCGTCGTTGTTGGTTTTGTCTGTCATCCCGGCGTTCCCATAATGCCGCCTGTGCCACCGCGCAAGATGAAACGCATCATGAATTGGTGCATGAAACGCAAGAGATCGGTCCAAAATCGCCGCGTTCGAACGATCCACGGGCATTTCCCAACGACGAGGTCCGCGAAAAAGCGTGATTCAGCCCCCTTGCTCACTGTCTGCACAAACGTGTAGCAGCGTCGCAATCATGCGTAGCTTTCCCAAACCAGCATTAGCCATCGTCGACAAATTGCGCACCGAAGCGCAAGCGGATCCCGCGCGCGCCATCGCGTTTCAAGGATCGCCAGGTGCCAATTCCCATAGAGCCGCGATGGAAGCGCGACCCGATGCCCTGCCGTTGCCGTGTTTCAGTTTCGAGGACGCGTTGGACGCGGTCAAAGATGGCCGCGCCGGTCAAGCGATCATCCCGATCGAAAACTCTCAACATGGCCGCGTTGCCGACATTCACTTTCTATTGCCCGAAAGCGGCCTAACGATTGTTGGTGAGTATTTTATGCCGATCCATCACGCTTTGATGGGTGTCGGCACTGGCCCGTTTGAGGCCGTCTACAGCCATCCGCAGGCATTGGGCCAATCTCGGTTCTTCTTGCGCGAAAGAGGGATCGTCCCGCTGAGTTACGCCGACACAGCCGGTGCGGCGGCCTTTGTTAGCGAACGCGGCGACCCCAATGTCGGTGCCATCGCCCCGGCCATCGCCGCGCAGCTGTACAATCTGAACATTGTGGAGCGGCACGTCGAAGACAGCGACGACAATATGACCCGGTTTGTCATCCTTTCCGATGGGCCCGCCTTCTTGAAGGTGGACGAAGAAAAGCCCGCCATGACCACGTTCATTTTCGAAGTGAAGAACATCCCAGCCGCGCTTTACAAAGCGCTTGGCGGATTTGCGACCAATGGCGTGAACATGACGAAATTGGAAAGCTATCAGCACGGCACCAGCTTTTCTGCGACCCGGTTCTATGCCGACATTATCGGCGTACCCGGCGACCCCGCGGTGGACCGGGCTTTGGAAGAATGCGGCTTTTATTCCAAGGAATTGCGCATTTTGGGATCGTACCAACAAGGTCGAAAACGCGGCACGTCGTAAAGTAATGCGCGACGCGGCAAATGCGACTGCGGTGTTTTTGTTGTCATTCAAAGTAAAGATCATAAATTTGTGATCGAAAGTGTGTTGCACGACGCAATTACCCGTGCCACCACTGTCGGCGGATGACGAAAGCTGTGCAATCCATTCCGGCAGAATCAGGGGCGCCCAATGATAGTCCCGCAGCGACCAGCGGCGGCGCTCCGGAAAGCTGGCGCGAAGTGCGCGACAATTCCGACATTCAGTTCGAAGAGTTGGGGGTCAAACCGCCCGAAGAGATCGTACCACCTGAACCGAGTGAACCCAGCTGGCTCGAAGAAGTGCTGACAGCGTTTTTCGGCTTCCTCGGAGAAATCTTTGCGCCGGTTGGTCAATTGATCGCCATAGCCTGGCCTGTGTTGCAATGGGTCTTGTTGGGGTTGGCTGTGGTTTTTGTGCTCTACATGGTTTTGCGCAGTTTCGGGCCGCTGTCGCATCGCATCGCGAAGAAGAAAAAGGTGGTCAGCGAACCGGAATGGCAGCCCGATCGCGAAGAAAGCGTTGCCTTGCTCGAAGATGCCGATCGCTTGGCTGCCGAAGGGCGCTTTGACGAAGCGACGCATTTGTTGTTGCAACGCAGTGTGGGACAAATCGCGACGGAACGCCCAGATTGGGTCGATCCGTCTAGCACGGCGCGCGAATTGGCCGCCCTACCCGCATTGTCTGAGGCCGCACGATCGGCCTTTTCCACCATTTCACAACGGGTCGAGCGCAGTTTGTTCGCCTTGAGCGCATTGGATCGCACGGATTGGGAAGCGGCACGGTCCGCTTATGCAAATTTTGCTTTGGCCAAAATCGAAGCGCCTGATCAACAATCAATCGACCACACACCTCAACGCAAATTTGGCCGCAAGGTGTCGGCATGACGGGGCAATCCAACACTTCGCCGCGAATGGGCGCTTCGCCGTTTGGCAGGGGCGCGGTGCTTGCCGTTTTGTTGGTGGGCTTCACCACGTTTATTGCCATGCTCTATTTCATTGGCGCAGGCGACACCGGCGGAAAAGAGCGCGGCGGCGCAGCGCACGCGGCAGCCAACGGTCTGAACGGGTATTCCGCTTTGGTCGAATTGTTGGAAGCAGAAGGATACGATGTCGAACGTTCGCGCGGGCGATCGGGGCTGGAAACGAACGGCCTATTGATCCTGACCCCTTCGTCATATGCCGATGCCGAGGAAATTTCTGTTATACTTTCCAATCGGGAGTATGTCGGCCCGACATTGGTCGTCTTGCCAAAGTGGTTCGCAACCCAGCCAGGCAACGACATTGTCGATGAAGACGCTGAGCGGATGAAGCGCGATTGGGTGCAATTGCTCGATGCTTCCCCCAGCGCGTGGCCCAGCGATTTGCCTGCGCCATTCACTATCAACCAAGAGATCGATACCTTGAATGAGGATGAGTCCCCATTTTATGATGGCTTGCGCACGTCAGGCGAATTGCCAACGCAAACGATCCAATATGCAAATGAGGACTCCAACCACGACCCGATCGTGGCGGATTCGGCCGGCCATGCTTTGGTCGTCAACGTGGTCGGCACCGAAGGCACAGATTATTACGAGAATGCCCATTGGACGATGTTTGTCGTCGAGCCCGATTTGGTGAACAATTACGGTTTGAGCGATCCGCAAAGGGCGGCGACGGCGCTCGCTCTGATACAAGAGGCCGGATACGGCGATACGACCACAATCACTTTTGACATGACGCTCAATGGCTTTGGCAATTCTGTGAACTTGCTCACTTTGGCGTTTGAGCCCCCGTTTTTGGCCGCGACCCTGTGCTTGATCCTTGCGATGTTGATCATTGGGTGGCGGGCCTTTTTGCGGTTTGGGCCACCTGTCGCGCCGGGCCAGGAAATAGCTTTTGGCAAAAAGCGGCTGGTCGCCAATGGCGCCGGTTTGATTGTGCGCGCGCGCCGATTGGGATTGTTGGCTGCGCCCTACACCGCGCTTATCGAAAGACGTTTGGCGCGATCATTGGGCATTGTGCGGCCCGACCCGGAGGCAATCGATAGAGCGATGGCCGCCCGCATGCCCGATCAGGAACCCTTTTCAAATTTGGCCGCGCGTCTGCACAACGCCGACAAGCCCATGGATATATTGCGCGCTGCGCAGGATCTAAGCGCATTGAGCGAGAGCCTGACCGGGAAGAAATGATCATGATGACATCCGCTGCGACACCAACAAACATGACGAGAACGACAGGGAAATCTGCGAAATGACCACCGATCCAGCCAATCCGACGCCATCGAACGGCGGTATCGTTCAACCCGAAACCGGCTCAGGCAATGCCAATTTGGCGGGTCAAGAAATTGGCATGACCCTTGGCGAAGTGCGCAGCCTCGCCGACGCGATCCGGGCCGAAGTTGCAAAGGCGGTTGTCGGACAAGATGCCTTGATCGATCAATTGCTGGTTGCTTTGATTAGCCAAGGGCACGTCCTACTCGAAGGGCCTCCGGGCACAGCGAAAACATTCTTGTCTCAAGCATTTTCGACGGCCTTGGGCCTCGATTATGGGCGCATCCAATTCACACCCGATCTGTTACCCGGCGACATTTTGGGATCGAACCTGTTCAACTTTCAAACGAGTGAATTCACTCTCACGCGCGGGCCGATATTTTGTGAATTGTTGCTCGCGGATGAGATCAACCGGACCCCGCCAAAAACCCAAGCAGCTTTGTTGGAAGCCATGCAGGAGCGGCGCGTCACACTGGACGGGGAAACCCACGAATTGCCACCGCGCTTCATGGTGGTGGCCACGCAAAACCCAATTGAGAACCAAGGCGTCTACCCGTTGCCTGAGGCTCAGCTTGACCGGTTCTTGTTCAAGCTTTTGGTCCCCTATCCCGATGAAATGGAAGAAACACGCATTGTCGCCAGCTATGGGTCAAAGCAAGGGCCGCAACGCCCTGCTGATTTGGGTGTGAGCGCAGTGGCGAGCGCCCAAACACTCGCCGCAGCAAGCGCCGCGCTTGATCACGTGACAGTGGCCGATGAAATCACGCAATATGTCGTGCGATTGGTGCGCGCGACACGCGAACACGCCGAACTGGCCGTGGGCGCATCGCCGCGTGCCGCTGTAATGCTTGCCAACGCTGCGCGCGCGCGCGCAGCGTTGGAAGGGCGCGCCTATGCAATTCCCGACGATGTCAAAGCGCTTGCAGTGCCGGTGTTGAGACACCGTCTAACGCTAAGCCCGGCCGCGGAGATTGAAGGGCGGGACATTGAAGCATTGGTGGCCGAACTGATCGAAGCGACAGAGGCACCTCGGTAAAGCACCGCAACTCCTATGGCCCTTCCCCGCCCCAACCTTCCTTTGGTCCCAACCGAACGCGCCGCTTGGACAATCGCAGCCTTTGCGCCGATTGCGATCGTGATTGCCGCTGCGTCGCCCCAATTGTGGGTGATTGCGCCGATGGCCGCGACTGCTTTGGTGGTGCTGATTGTGTTGGATGGTTTGCTCGCGGGATCATGCCAAGAATGGCAAGTGATTGTTCCCGCCGACACCGAAGTGGGTCAAGACACCGCGCTCGACGTGCATGCTCGGTTCACCCGTCGCTTAATCAGCGGACCCAAGGCCGCTTTGGAAGTCGACACACGCCTCGCACCCAGCGGCCGGGTGACCATTGCGCTTTCCCGAGATTCCGAAACTGGCGACTACAGCGGCACTGTCGACGTTCAACCGGAACGAAGAGGAACCGGAGCGATCGTGCATGCCTGGCTGCGTTGGTCCGGGCCACTGGGCCTTGGCGCGCGTCAGACTCAGCGTTCCTTGGAATCGGCAGTCCGCGTTTGGCCCGATTTGTCCCCCGTGCGATCCAAAGAATTGCAGACATTCATGCGCGACGCGCAGAACGGATTGATCGCTCGACGCATTCGCGGGGAAGGCACGCAATTTGAGGCTTTGACCGAATATCAGCCGGGCATGGATCGCCGCAAAATCGATTGGAAGGCCAGCGCCCGACACGTCCACCTCTACGCACGTGAGAACGAAAGCGAACGCAACAATCAAATCGTCTTTGCGTTTGATTGCGGTCAGGCCATGTGCGAACCGGTTGACGGAATGCCGCGCATCGACAGGGCTGTCTCAGCCGCACTGACATGCTCCTATGTCGCGTTGAAAGGGGGAGATCGGGTCTCGCTGTTCGGCTTTGCCCAACGCCCACAGGTTTTGACCCCGTTCGTGAACGATTCCAGAGCGTTCCATCGTCTGCAAAGCGCCGCAGCGGCGTTGGATTACGACGCCGCTGAACCAAACTTCACTCTGGCTTTGGCGACGTTGACCGCGAAATTGAAACGCCGATCACTCATCGTTCTTTTCTCTGATTTCACCGACCCAACCGCGGCCGAGATGATGATCGAAAGCATCGGTCGGTTGGTCAGCAAGCACCTCGTATTGTTTGTGACCATCGCCGATAGCGATCTAGAGACTTTCATCGATCAAGAGCCCGATGACATCGCCACTTTGGCGCGCAGCGTGACCGCCGATACATTGCTGACGCAGCGCAGTGTCGTCCTGCAACGGTTGCGACGGATGGGAGTGGATGTGGTTGAAGCGCCGTATGACCAAATCGGATATCAATTGATCGATCGATATTTCATGATCAAGAACAGCGAGGCAATCGGATGAACACGCCCGCCGTTGGATCGTGGCTTGGCCCGGCAGCAATGTCCGCACCCACCGATATTGAAAGCGCTGCATTGCGTTCGGACCGTTTCCGGTTGGAACGCGAAGGCGATTGGACGCGGCTCGAGGAAATCGTCGTGTCGATGGAAAAAGGCGGACTGCGGCGGGTTGACGATGATGACTTGCTTGCGCTGCCCACATTGTATCGCACCGCCGCATCCAGCCTTTCGGTTGCGAGAGAGACGAGCCTTGATGCCGCGACGCTAAACTATCTTGAAAGTCTAGTTCAGCGAGCATGGTTCCAGGTGTATGGCCCCCGCAAAGGGTTCTTCAGCTGGTTTAGAGAATTTCTGTTTGGCGGGTGGAGTCGGGCCGTTCGCGAAATCTGGCTCGACATTTGTATTGCCCTGTTTGTGATGGTCGCGGGTGCGATCGTGGGTTGGTTGTTGGTGGTTCAGGACACCGATTGGTATTACCGGCTTGTGTCCATTCAGATGGCAGACACTCGTGTGCCCGGCGCCAGCAAAGATGCGTTGCTCGAAACGTTGGAAGTAACCGAGAACGCCGATGGTCTATCGACATTCGCAGCGTCCCTTTTCAGCAACAATGCAGGCGTGTGCATCTTGGCGTTTGCGCTCGGCTTTGCCTTTGGGGTGCCGTCTCTCATGCTGCTCGTGCACAATATGGCGATGCTGGGCGCGATGTTGTGGCTGTTTGCAGAAGCCGGTTTGATCACGGAATTTTCCGCGTGGTTGAGCGTGCACGGAACGACCGAGTTGTTTGGCATTTTGTTGGCCGGTGCGGCGGGATTGCACATTGGACGTTCGATGGCTTTTCCCGGGGATCGTTCCGTTTTGGAAGCGGCATCGGAAAGCGGCAGACGCAGCGCGGTCGTTATGGTGGGCGTGGTCATCATGATGGTGATCGCCGCCTTGCTAGAGGCATTCCCAAGGCAATTGGTCGAAGGCGCCCAGAGCCGGTTTATCATCGGCGGATCTTTCTTGGCGTTTTGGCTTGCCTATTTCTTCCTCTATTTCCCGCAAAGGCTTAAAGGCGGACCGGCGGAGCAAGACGCATGAGCGGAGCCGCCCCGTCCGATTTGGCATTCCGACGCGCACGGACATTGATCACTCCAGAGGGTATTCCCCTCCCAGTGACTGTGGCATCGCGCGGCTCACGGTTGGGCGCGTTGATCCTTGATATAATGATCCTGGCTGCGGGTCAGATCGCCATCCTGTTGTTCCTGCTCTTCGCATTTGGCGGTGTGTTGGAAGAAATGGAGGCGTCACCCGATGACCGTATTTCAGGCGCCGCAGAGTTCTTGGTCATCATCATCATCTTGTTCGTCTTTGTGGCCCGATACGGATATTTTTTGAGCCTTGAACTGGGACCGCGCGGGGCGACCTTGGGGAAACGCGCGCTGGGCATTCGGGTCGCCGCGCGCAAAGGCGGTCGGCTAACCCCAGAAGCCATTGTCGCGCGCAATTTGCTGCGCGATATTGAACTGTTCTTTCCATTGACTTTCATCATGGTCACCACGTTTTCCAGCATCGCCAACGTTGATGCGGGCGGGGCAACTTGGGCCGCGCTTCTATGGTTCATGATCTTCATGGCCTTCCCGTTTTTTAACAAAGACGCGTTGCGCGCGGGCGATGTGATTGCGGGGACATGGGTGGTTGAGGCACCGCGCACAAAACTGGCGGAGGCTCTGTCCACGCATGGCGCGGCGGTCGAAGGGTCCAGCGAAGTGACCGGGGCACAATACCAGTTCGGCGAAGATGAATTGGCCGTCTATGGTGAACATGAATTGCAGACGCTTGAGCGGATGCTGCGCGACGCACAGCCCGATGCGCTTGCCGCGGTTCACGATACGATTTGCCGCAAAATTGGTTGGGATCCGGGCGCTGGCGATGAACGCGCGTTTCTAGAGGCGTTCTACGCGCAATTGCGCGCCAAACTCGAAGGGGACATGCGGTTCGGCAAGCGCAAGGCCGACAAATTTTCATGACCTACAATCGGCGCTCAATCCTAAGCAGTGGGTTGATATCCCTGGTCGCCTTAGGTGGCACGCTGGGGTTGAGCGGCTGCATTCCACCCGATCAAAGCCCGGCAGGCCGTTTTGTTGCGATGCTGCGAATTATCGAAGCACAGATGGGCGGCGCCTTAGGGGTGGAATTGTTCGACACGCAAACGGGATTATCGATCGGATTGAACAGCGGAATGCGGTTTGGACACTGCTCCTCGTTTAAGCTCTCGCTCGCGGCTTTGGTGTTGGCTCGCAATGCTGCCGGTGCGGATGATGCGGATCGGATCGTGACATGGGAAGAAAGCGATCTGATGTTCGTTTCCCCCTTCACAACCGAGCGTTTGAACGAAGGGGCAAGTTTGCGCGAATTGGCGGAATTCACTCAGAAATATTCCGACAACGCCGCCGCCAACATCCTTCTTAGAGAAGTGGGCGGCCCAGCGGCGCTGACCGCTTTTTGGCGATCAATCGGTGATGGCACCAGCCGCCTCGATCGGATTGAGCCGCATCTCAACAATGTCCCATCTACCGAGATCCGCGACACGACAACTCCATCCGTTATGGCCCGCACCGTCGCAAAACTCATCTACGGCGATGTCCTGCCAGATGCAGAGAAAGCGACGCTGCGCCAATGGATGGTCGACACATCAACCGGCACCCGCCGTGTCCGCGCCGGATTGCCAGGCGATTGGCGCGCAGGCGATAAAACCGGCACATCGATTTGGCCGGGCATGGGCAGCCTATATGTCGACATTGGCTTTGTTGAAAACCCATCCCGCGGCCCAATAACATTCGCCACCTATCTACGCATGCCCAATGAAAGCGATGGTATCGATCCCGCAGCCGAAGCCGCCCTTGCCCAAGTGGGCGAAGTCTTGACCAAATTTGCCGAAGAACCGGGCATGTTTCCAATTTAGTGGCAATCTGCTACTTATCCTCAAAGGGGTCGATGGAGGCATTTGGGCGAGGGATATGGAACGTTTACTCAAGACCATTGCGGGCAGCTTGCCGCTCATATTCGCCTTTGCCTTTCTGGTGCCGGTGATTGATCAAGGGATGCAGGCCGCGCAGGTCTCCGCTCCATTCGGCCTAACGACTTTGACAACAGCGATTTTGATCGGCGGCGGTTGGGGCGTGTTCGCTCTTCTTAAAGGGAGGTGGGTGTGACTATCCAATCAACGATCCTTCCCGATGATCTTTCATCCCTTTCCGATGCGGAATTGCGCAAACTTGAAAATGCCGTTGCCCGAAAACATTCGGGCATGGTCCCATGGCTCGCGGTGATCTGGGCGTTTGGCAATCTGGCGGTTTGGCTATCGCTGTGGCCTTTGGTTTTTTCCGGCCTTTTGCCGCTTTGGGCGGCTTTTCCGATCGCGACCGTCAACATGGCCTTGGTTTATCTACCCACCCATGAGGCGCAGCATGACATCATTGGTCGGCCCGGCACGCGTCTAAGGTGGCTCAATGAAATGGTAGGTCACGCGACCAGTTGGATGATGTTAATGCCTTTCCAAGTGTTGAGGATCACCCATCTTGATCACCATCGGCACACCAATGATCCGGAAAAAGATGTCGACATCACCAGCATGGCACCCGGTCCATGGAGCGCAATATGGTACGCAATCCAAGGCCGCCAACCCCGAGCAAAACGGAACGAAGATTACAGCGCCGCTGTGATACGCGCCGGGCGCCCTGAATTGCTCCTATTGGCGTTGGCCTATCGGTTGGGCTTTATCGTCATCCTTGGCGCTCTTGCCTGGAATGGATATGCGCTGGAGGCGTTGTTCCTGTGGTGGTTGCCCTATCAGATCGCGATGACATACCTCGTGTTCTTCCTGTCATGGGCACCCCACCATCCCGGATCGCATCAAACGCGTTACACAAACACGCGCAGCTGGCGTTCCAAGGTTGGAAACATCGGATCCATGGGGATGCAGTTCCACATCGTGCATCACTTACACCCCTACATACCGCTGGACCGGACTCCGGCCGCGTATCACGAAATGCGCCCGATCTTAGAAGCGCGTGGGTGCAGGCTAGGCGAAAATTAAGCAGGCCTATTCGTCTGCAAAGATTGCAACCTCATTCACGCCATTGCTGGTCGCGCGCCCACGATACATGCCGCTTGTGTTGAAGCTATAAAGTGCGTGGCCTTCTGGTGTGACCAGGATGATCCCGCCGTCGCCGCCTAGCTCTTTGACCTCTGCCATGACGTCGTCAGCAACTTCTTGGAATATGTCGACACCCATCGCCAATTCGGAGGCATGGACGATGTAAGTGGGGCCGTTCTCATCGTGAGGGACACTCAATTGAGCCTCAAGAGCCTCAACGCGGATTTGATAGCGCAACCGCGTGCAAATCTCCTGCGCCACACCGACGCGGATAAAGTATTCGCCCCACCCGGTTGCCGACACCGCACAACTGCGATTGTCCGCATAGGTCCCCGCGCCAATCACAGGCGCATCGCCAATCCGGCCCCAGCGCTTGCCGGTCATGCCGCCGGTCGATGTGCCTGCTGCCATGTTGCCGTCTTGGTCCAGTGCCACTGCGCCGACAGTTCCAAATTTATGATCGACGTCCAACGCAGACAATTGCCGCTCACGCATCCGTTCCAACGATCGGCGGCGGGCTTCGGTCGCAAACCATTCGGGCGGCGTCACGTCGAAACCCTGCTCGCTGGCAAACTGCTCCGCTCCACCTCCCATAAGGAACACATGCGGGCTATTCGTGCGGACCCGATCGGCTAACAATATTGGATTGCGCACCGTCGTCACGCCGGTCACCGCCCCGGCGCTGCGGTCACGGCCATCCATGATTGAGGCGTCGAGTTCATTGCGCTCTTCCCATGTAAACACCGCGCCTCGCCCGGCATTGAACAACGGATTGTCCTCCATCGGTAAGATCGCCGCCTGAATTGCATCCATCGCGCTGCCCCCATCTGCGAGGATTGCTGCGCCTGCGTCCAACGCCTCTTGCAAAGCCGCTTCGTAAGCGGCGCGCCGCTCGGGTGTCATCCGGTCGCGATCAAGTGTTCCCGCCCCTCCGTGGATCGCAATTGACCAAGTCGGCTCTCCATTGTCAGCATTGACGCGCGCAGCAGAAAGACCACCAAGGGACAAGTCAGCCAATGTTAAGGCTGTTAGAACTATTGAAATTATGTTACGCATAATAGATAGAAAGCCTCTTTGGTTTTTTAACAACGAATGCTTTGGCGCAATAAAATGTAACTTACCAAGATACATTTGAGCCTTGAACACTGATAAACTTCATCTTTTCATTAGAACACAGGGGACAATATGCAAATCGGACGATACTCATTCGACGCCGACCTAGCCATGGCGCTGGGTCAAAAGGCGCTTTACGCCATTCTCATTCTCGCAGTCACATGGCTGCTCGCGAAGGCCGCGAAGTGGGCCTTTGCAAAAATTGTTGATCGGATTGGCTTTCTTAATCGCGACACCGGGACCGGCGAAAGCATCGGCACTTCGTTGGGCAAGATCGTATCGCTCTTGATCTGGTTGTTCGGCCTGCTGGCTATCTTGGATGTTCTGGAATTGGGCGGCGTTGCCGGACCGATCAACGAACTGCTTGATACAGTGATGGGCTACATCCCCAACCTCGTGGGTGCGGGATTGTTGTTGTTCATCGGGTTGATGATCGCTGGCATCGTTCGCGACATTGCGGTTACCGCCATGCGGACGGTCAATCTCGACAAATGGGCCAATCGTGGCGGCGTTGACGAAGTGACCGGCAACACCACCATCACCACGACATTGGGCACTATCATCTACGCCTTGATCGCCATTCCTGTCGCCATCGGCGCGTTGGGCGTGTTGAACATCGCGGCGATTTCGGTCCCTGCAACCGATATGCTTTCGCTTGTCATGGCCGCCATTCCAAACATTATTGCCGCCGGCATTTTGTTGGGCATCGGTTATTTGATCAGCCGCTTTGTAGTCAGCATCCTTAGCGAAGTTCTCAGTGGATTGGGCATCGATGGCCCGGTTTCTGCGTTGGGCTTGCTTCCTGCAGAGACAAAGGCTTCTGCCGCTCTTGCACGGATTGCTCAGATCGGGATCATCCTGTTCTTTGCCATCGCAGCGACCAAGATGCTGGGCTTCCCTGAATTGACCGCAATCCTCGACGAAGTGCTCGAACTGGGCAGCAGCGTCTTGTTTGGTGCGGTCGTGATCGGCGTTGGCTTTATGATTGCCAACCTGATCGCCAAATTCCTTGGCGGACCAGATGGTAAATCAATGGCGGGTACATTGGTGCGTTACGCAGCGATCTTGCTCTTCACCTTTATGGGCCTGCAATTCATGGGCGTCGGTGAAGATATCGTACAAGTCGCATTTAGCGCGGTCGTAATCGGCCTTGCGGTTGCTGGCTCGTTGGCCTTTGGTCTGGGTGGACGCGATTGGGCAGCCAAGAAACTGGAACAGCTAGACAAGGATTGATCCATGGGATCATCCGCAGGCTATCCAGTCTGTGAAAGTTCGGGGGCGCGGTGGTCATGCCATCGCGCCCCTGTTACGTTGGGTTCAAAGAAATTTTGGGAAGGATGACTGATGAGCGGCTTTGGCAAAACGAGCACCACCGATGAGGTGTTGGCAGGCAAAGATTTGACCGGAAAAACCGTCTTCATCACCGGCGGAAATTCCGGTTTGGGTCAGGAAACCGGGCGGGCCATGGCCGCCAATGGCGCGCATGTCATCTTGGCGGGTCGCGACGCCGCCAAACTTGATGAAGCCGCCAACATCATCAGAACCGAAACACAAAACGACAATGTCGAAACGATCATTTGCGATCTGGGCGCGATCGAAAACGTAAAGGCCTGCGGGGAAGAAGCCAGCACGAGGTTCGAATCGATCGACATCCTGATTAACAATGCCGGGATAATGGCCACGCCAAAGGGCGCTACCAAAGACGGATTTGAAAGCCAATTTGGCACCAACCATTTGGGCCACTTTGTTTTGACCAAAGCGTTGATGCCGTTGATCGAAAATGGTTCGGACAAACGGATCGTGAACTTGTCCAGCCGCGGTCACTTTATGTCACCGACCCTTTTGAACGATCCCAATTTCGAAACCACGACATACGATCCATGGGTGAGCTATGGCAGCGCAAAAACTGCGAACATCCTGTTTTCCGTGGGTTTGGAAGAGCGTTTCGCGAAGAAAGGGATCCACGCTTATGCCGTGCATCCCGGTGGGATCGAAACCAATCTGGGTCGCCATCTTACGGCAGAACAATCAGCCGCTTTGGTAAGCCGCGTGACCACAACGGATCCCGATTTCGCATGGAAGACCATTCCCCAAGGGGCGGCAACATCGGTTTGGGCGGCCACTGCAGATGAATTGGCCGATCAAGGCGGCGTCTATTGCGAAGACTGTAATGTCGCAGAGATTGACAATGAAAGTCCCACAAGCGGTGTGCGCAGCTATGCCTTAGACAGCGGCAACGCCGATGCATTGTGGACCATGTCAGAACAGATGACCGGCGAAGCTTTCACCGCATAAACGCGGCTATTCGGCAAGAAATTCCCTTAGCAAGGCATACGTATCCTTTGCCTCGCGCGTGGGTACGATCGCCATGTAAACGTGCGGCGATGCTTCGTATTCATACAGCTTCGCATCCACGCCTGCATCGCGCAATTTGCCCGCAAATGTCCGCGAATCCACGATGAACAGATCATGCCGGCCGGTCCAAATGCGTGTGGGTGGCAGCAATGCGAGATCATCTTTGGCGGTGTAAAGCGGGCTGCATGCTGGCGAAGAGGGATCGCGATCATCGGACCAGATCGTGCCCATCGCGCGGACCGCGCCGATTTTCAGCATGAAGTCATTCGGTTCTACCGCCTGCATCGCTTCGTCCCGCATTGTGACATCAAGCCATGGGGCAAACAAAGCCAGCTTGCCGGGCGTCGGACCGCCAGCTTTGGCCAAACGCATCGCAAGACTAAAGGCCATATGGCCCCCCGCGCTATCGCCATTGAGGATGATCTTCGCCGGATCATGTTCGCCTGCCAATTTCGCAAAGGCGGCATCGGCCAATTCATCCTGACGCGAATAATGCGCCTCTGGCACCACATCATAAAGCGGCAGAGACACGCTCATACCGCATTGTTCGACCAACGCTTGTGCCAAGGGCCAATGTTCTTTGAACATCGGCAACACAAAGCCCCCGCCGTGGAAATACAGCATATGCCATTCTGCGGGACCGGATTTTGGATGCAGAGTGACGACTTTCTGTCCGGCGGCGGTCCACTCTTCCACTTGGAACTTCTGATTGAAATTGGCCGGCATAGGCGCGTCAACGGGAGGGGTCCGGTTGGCCAGATACGGCGCAATCTCGTCTGCTTGCCGCGGAAAGACCGACGACCGTTTGCTCATGATCCATTTGACCGTGCGCATCATAATGCTTGGTTTCGGGCTGCGCAGTTCAATTGATGTGTCGGTCAGCATACATTCTCTCCAAAGCCTATCGGCCAAAAAGAGACTGAACGAGTGGGAGTGGAAGTCAAGATGAGCGGACCAGCGCCGAGATCACGGATTGATGCCGGTAATGATGCCTTCTTGTAACCACTGACCCAGTATGGCCCCCGCACGCATTGCGGCCTCATGGACGCTTTCTGGCGACGGATCGAGATCATCCCCGATCAATTGCCCGATAAGGTCGGCATAGGTCGCGCCCTCTTGCATGATCGCAAATGCATCGACGTGATCTGCTTGCGCCATGATGAAAGTCGGACGCTCGCCTTCGCGCCAAACGATACAGGCTTGCGCCTCGGATAATTGGGCATTGGGCCTGATGTAGCCGTTTGTTTCTGATGTTGTGAGTGGTGCGCCGTCGCCTTCCACCGGTGCATCTTCGCCGAGCGATCGCCAAATCATAGCCAGATCGTGTTCGACCAAACGGCATGTGGCCCTCGGCCCAAATTCCAAACGCAACGCCTCCCATTCGGCATCGCCAAACGCAGCTGTCGCAGCGCCGAAGGCGGCCGGGTCCATCGGTGTGGTATCCGGCGCCGTTGCCAAGTCGAGCATAGCGCGCTCCAGCCATGCCAGCTCAGAAATCTCAGGGTTTTGACCAAAAAACTGCGCGCAGGTCGCGTCGAAACCCACTCCGGCATCATCCAACGTCCAGCCGGTAGGAGGGTGTTTGATCACGTGATTGATGCTCGCCTGGGCAAAGGGTTGATCGCCGGCATATCGCGCGGTTCGTTCATACGTATCCGTCAAGGATCCCAACAACGCTGCCCGATAATTGCCGCGATACACCGCCATCCCGGCCGTCTGCCGGTTGCTCCACCCTTCGGGTAATGGCGCTGCATCATCCAAAATGGCGCGGAGAAAGTCGGCCTGTCTTTGAGCCAAAGATGTGGAAGCGCCGGTCATGCAAGAACCGGTTCACGTTGATCATTCGCAATCCCGCGTCCCCGATCAAGTTCCATCAACAAATGCGACAAAGGTGGAATATCTTCATCGCGTTCGATCATCGTAGCCACCGGCTGTGGCAACATGGTGAGCGCCTGAGCGTACAAGCCCCAAACATCGTCGCACACGGCGCGATCATGGGTATCGATAATGATGTCGCGTTCTGGGGTTGCCGGTTCATGGCCCGCCAAATGAATTTGCCGCACACGATCGAGCGGCAATCCCGCCAAATATTCCTGCGCTGAAAAGCCGTGATTGCGGCTCGACACGTAGATATTGTTCACATCAAGCAGCAAGTAACACCCGGTGCGCTGCGCCATCGCGCTCAAGAATTCCCATTCCGTCATCTCATCTTCGGGGAAGGTGAGATAGCTGGACGGATTTTCGAACAACATCGCCCGGCCCAACGTGTTTTGCGCAGCATCGATGTTGTCACACACCGCCTGCAACGCCTCTTGGGTCAACGGCATTGGCAAAAGATCGTGGGAATTGTGCGCGCTTGTCCTCGTCCAACACAGATGGTCGGAAACCCAAAGCGGATCGATGCGCTGCTCCAATTTCTTCAATTTGGTCAAATAATCGGCGTCAAGGCCATCTGCCGAACCAATCGACATTGACACGCCGTGGATGATCACGGGGAGCATTTCGCGCACCTTTTCTAAGATGCGCAGCTGGCGGCCGCCTTCGATCATGTAATTTTCGCTGATGACTTCCACGAAATCCACTTTGGGCACACCGCCGTCACGCGGGCTCAAGAAATCGTCATAGTGCGTGCGCCTCAGACCAAGGCCGAAACCGCTGAACGGTTTGATAGGATCATGTTGCTTTTGCATATGCGCCTTTCATAGCAGACCATCCCAAAACGCACATTCCCAAAGATGCGATCCCATCATGGGCAAAGCCCGTTTGCGTGCGAATGTTTTGGACAAGAGCCCGGTTTTGGGCTTTCTTTCTATAGAGGGAGGTTCGCAGCAATCCTTACGCCGGTTACTCGCGCGAAAGTAGGCCGGCAACGGAACGCGAGAAAAACACAATCATTCAAAGTTTTTTGACATCGATGTAACCACCCGGTGTGGCCACGCGAATGACAGTCCAGAGCCGACGATCAAGTCGGCGCTTGAATAAGAACACAGTTTAGAAGAGGAAATGTCATGAAAGCCAAATCAATTGCCGGCATCGCCGGTCTCGCCCTCACCGCCACCATCACTGCCGGTATCGCAACGGCTCCTGTCGCGGCACAAAGCTCTAAAGAAAAATGCTATGGCGTTTCGCTTGCTGGCGAAAACGATTGCGCCGCTGGACCAGGCACAAGCTGCGCCGGCACATCGACACGCGATTACCAAGGCAACGCCTGGACATATGTCGACACTGGCACATGCACCAGCATCTCCACGCCTAAAGGCCGCGGATCGTTGACACCCATCAACCGGTAACTGTTTGCGCAAACAGTAGCCCAATAGGTGGCGGTCTCTCAGGCATCATGGAGACCGCCAACCAAACAACCCTAGGAGGGAAGAATGAGCGGACTAGTATCACTTTGGAACCGGATCACCGGCATTTTGTCGGGTACCACGGTTGAAAGCATCGTGTTGTTTTTGGCACGCATCGCGCTCGCAGGAATTTTCTGGCGGTCGTACGAAACCAAAGTCGAAGACGGCACATGGTTCAAAATCGACGAAGTGCAGTATTTCCTGTTTGAAAACGAATTTGCAGGATTGCCGCTTTCGCCTGACTTGGCCGTACCAATGGCAACATATGCGGAATTCCTGTTCCCGGTCTTGTTGGTGCTTGGCTTGTTCAGCCGGTTCTCAGCAGCCGCATTGGCGGTGATGGCATTGGTCATTCAGATCTTTGTCTTCCCAACGATGGATCACTTCTTCGGTTGGGCGATTACGATCCTCGCTTTGGCGGGAATCATCATTAGCCGCGGACCAGGCGTCATTGGAATCGATAAGGTTCTAAGCCTGGTGACCGGTTCGAAAGCAGCGTAGGCCTCAGGTCAGTGGTTGCTGATGAACCCACTTTCGCCCGCCTCATGGCAGCGACACAGGACGGCGACAAAGCCGCCGGTAATGTGTTGCTGACCGAGGTGGGCGTATGGTTGGAGCGGTATTTTCGCCGCCGCGTGCCACCGCACTCGATCGATGATCTGGTGCAAGAAGTTCTGATCGCGTTTTATACAAAGCGCGCGACATGGGACCCGGCTCGCCCCTTTCTGCCATGGCTTGCTGCCATTGCTCGGTATCGTTGGGTCGATCACCTGCGCAAGGTCTACAAGCATGACAGCAAGGAATTGATGGAAGACGACGCCGTAGAAGACAGTGAAGAAGATGTCGTCTTGGCCCGTGTAAGCCTTGATCGTTTGTTCGGGCAGCTTCCTGAAAAGCAGGCTGAAGTTATTGAAATGGTCAAAATTGGCGGCTTATCCATCCGCGAAGCGGCCGAAAAAACGGGACAAAGCGAAAGCCTAGTCAAAGTGAATATCCATCGTGGCCTTAAGAAAATGGCGACAATGGTTGAGAAAGCAGATTGAAATGAACACCCCTCCAACAAACCCACCTAAAGACGCGATGAGTCGTGAAGATCTGATCGCGTCTTTGACCGAAGATCTGACCCCGGTGAAACGGGTCAAGCCGGTCGAAGGGGTGGCTCTGATTGCTTTTGCGACGGTCGTCGCGCTGGTCGCATCCATTGCCGTTTACGAATGGTGGGGTGGCCTGTTGACCGGAGAGGCATCGGGCTATTTCATCATCACGCATGGATTGCTGCTTGTGCTTGGCGCGGCCAGCACCGCCGCGTTGGTGACGGGCGCTATGCCGCGCGTGGGTACGCGCGCAAACGCACCTTTGTGGAGCGCGATCATGCTGGCCATCTTGCCGGCGGGCGCCATTATCAATCTGATGTCTGGCAACGGCAATCACGCACACGAAGGGTTGAATGATCCGGTGGCGTATATGTGCACGATGGCTTCCCTTTCTGCGGGCGCTTTGGTTTTGATTGCTGCGGTTTTGTTCCTGCGGCGCGGTGCCCCTGTTTCGATTGAACGTTCGGCATGGCTTTCGGGTCTGGCCGCGGGTTCGTTGGGCACACTCGCCTATGGCATCACCTGCCCGCTCGATACGTTTTCGCATGTCGGATTGTGGCACGTTGCCCCCGTAGCGATCGGCGCGGTGTTTGCCCGGATTGTGGTTCCCCCGCTTATCCGTTGGTAATTCACCGAGCATCACGATTTTGGAAAAGGGCGTCCGATGCGGCGCCCTTTTTCATTTCTTGCGACGCGTTTTGACACCAAGCCGCTCTTATCATTGCCCCAATGCATGTGCGCGCCTATATGCGCTGGCATGTCTTCAATACGGCCTTGGCGCGATATCGAACGGCGGCAATCCCGCCAGATTATGGTTGGTGATGTGCCGGTCGGTGGCGGCGCGCCGATCACAGTCCAAACCATGACCAACACCCCCACCGAAGACGCGGTGGCAACATTGGATCAGATCCGTCGGTGCGAGGAAGTTGGATGCGATATTATTCGCGTGTCTTGCCCCACCGAAGAAGCGACGGCCGCCTTTAAAAAAATCACAAAAGCAGCGCGTATTCCAATCGTTGCGGACATTCATTTTCACTACAAACGCGCATTGGAAGCCGCCGATGGCGGCGCGGCGTGTCTCCGCATCAACCCCGGCAATATTGGATCATCGAAACGCGTCGCAGAGGTTGTCCGCGCGGCCAAAGCCAATGGCTGCGCGATCAGGATTGGCGTGAACGCAGGCAGTCTAGAGAAAGACTTGCTCGAAAAATACGGCGAGCCTTGCCCCGAAGCGCTCATCGAAAGCGCGCTGGATCACATCAAATTGCTCCAAGATCACGACTTTCACAATTTTAAAGTCGCGGTGAAAGCCTCTGATGTTTTCCTTGCTGTGGCGGCCTATCATGGGCTTGCCGAAACGGTGGATTGCCCACTTCATCTCGGCATTACTGAGGCAGGCGGCTTGATCGGCGGAACGGTCAAATCGTCGATCGGCATGGGCTCGCTGTTATGGGCGGGCATTGGCGATACGATCCGGGTCTCGCTTTCGGCGGAGCCTGAGGAAGAAGTCAAAGTCGGCTATGAAATGCTCAAGTCGCTGGGCCTACGCACACGCGGCGTGCGCGTGGTGTCCTGCCCTAGCTGTTCGCGCCAAGGGTTTGACGTCATCCGTACGGTTGAAACGCTCGAAAAGCGGCTTGAGCACATCAAAACTCCGATGAGCCTTTCCGTGCTTGGTTGTGTCGTGAATGGCCCAGGCGAAGCGCGCGAGACCGATATTGGCCTAACCGGCGGCGGCAACGGCAAACATATGGTCTATCTGTCGGGCGTGAAAGCGCACGCCATCCAAGACGAAGACACACTCGAACACATCGTCAAATTGGTCGAAGACAAAGCGGCCAAGATTGAAGCGGGCGAGGCCGTCGCGTTCGATCCTCACGCGACGGAAGCAGCCGAATGATCCGTCCCATTTTGTCAGGTCTGGCCGCCGGGTTGCTGTTGGTTGGGTGCGCGACTGTCGCCGACAACGTGACGACACACGCTGCCCACGATTATCCAGAGGCGCGATCTTACGACGTTAGCGAAAACGCGATGGCCGATGTAGACGCCGCCCTATCCCGCGCGGTGGCCAGCGACAAACGCGTGATGATCGTGATGGGTGCGAATTGGTGCCATGACAGTCGCGCATTGGCGGGCTGGCTTGGGACAGATCGCTTTGCCGCGTTGATCGATGCGAAATATGAATTGGTCTTCGTCAATGTTGGCATGCCGCAATCGGGCGATGGCCATAACATAGCCATCGCTCAACGCTTCGGCCTCGACGCATTGCCGGGCACGCCGAATGTTTTGATCGTCACCGCAGACGGAACGCTCATCAATGCAGACACCGCAACGACTTGGCGCGACGCCGCCAGCCGCGAAGAAGACGCGATCTATGATGAGCTGGTCAGCCTTGCGAATTAGCGCAAGAATTGATTGAAGCGGTGCGAAACTGCCTCCAAGTCGTTGCTCCGCTGGCATGGCCGGAAGTCGCAACTTGTCAGAGCGTTGGATCGGCAATCGTTGCCTTCGGCTACGCGTTTACGTTCCATCGTATCGGCCAAGGGTAAATGCTCCACGTCGTCCACCACGCCGACTATATGGCGCCTCGCCCAGCGCGCGGCACGTTCAAATTCGACAAATACCACCTCGTCATGGAGGAGTTACGCGGCTCTGGCGCGGCAATCACGGAACACGCTCCATCCCCTTGCCCGCGCGAATGGTTGGAAGCGGTGCATGACCCCGCTTATGTCGAGGAAGTGTTCACGGCCACCGTCCCACGCGATAAAGAACGGCGGATTGGGTTCCCTGTGACCGAGCGCATTCGCGACCGTGTGCGCCATACGAATGGCGGAACTTGGCTCGCGGCGAAGCTGGCGTTGGACCACGGATACGCCGCCAACAGCGCGGCGGGCAGCCATCACGCTCTGGCCGATACGGGTGCGGGTTATTGCGTGTTCAACGATCTCGCAGTGGCATCCAACCGACTGATCGCGGAAGGGGATGCGCGGCGCATTTTGATCGTCGACCTTGATGTCCATCAAGGCGATGGGACCGCCAGCCTAACCGCGCTGCGCGAAGACATCTACACGCTCTCGTTCCACGCGGAAAAGAACTTTCCCGTGCGAAAGGCTCGGTCAAACCACGATGTTGCCCTGCCCGATGGATTGGACGATGCCGGATATATGGCTGCGTTGGAGCAACACTTGCCCGCGGCGTTGGACCGTTTTGCGCCAGATTTTGTGTTTTATCAGGCCGGGGTTGATCCGCATAAGGATGACAAATTGGGCCGATTGGCGCTGACGGATGAAGGGTTGGCCCAACGCGATCGTTTTGTAGTCCGAAATGCACGCAATCGCGGCCTGCCCATCGCCTCCGCATTGGGCGGCGGATATGGCGATGATCAACGCGCGGTCGGCGCACGCCACGCACGATCCATGCTCGCAATGGCTGATGAAAATGCAAAGGCGTGATACGAGCGCAGTCACCCTCTACGAATGCGATTCGTTTGAAAAACGACGCGTTCCGCATCGAACCAAAGGATACCACAACCCATGACAGTCCATGAAACCGATTACCTTATCGTCGGCGCCGGCGCCGTGGGTTTGGCCTTTGCCGATACTTTGCTCGACGAAGACCCCGATTGCCACATCACTTTTGTTGACAAACACGCCAAGCCGGGCGGTCATTGGAATGACGCCTACTCCTTCGTGGCGCTCCACCAACCCAGCGCGACATACGGCGTCAATTCGATGGAGATGTGCCCCGATCGCGTCGATGAACACGGCCACAACGCTGGGATGTACCCTCTTGCCAAACACGCAGAGATTCTTGCGTATTACAGCAAATTGATGACCGAGCGCCTGATCCCTAGTGGGCGCGTCTCGTATCTACCATTGACCGAATATAAAGGTGGAACCGGCCCATCACACGCCGCACGCAGTATTTTGTCGGGTGAAGATCACACATTCACCGTGCGCCGCAAATTGGTTGATGCTACGTGGTTCCAAACATCGGTTCCATCCACCCATACGCCCGCCTTCGACATTGCTGATGACGCGCGATTTGCGGCACCAGGCAAGCTTCCTGAACTTTGGATGCAAGCGGACAACTTGCCCGATCACTATGTTGTAATCGGCGGCGGAAAAACCGCGATGGACACGGCAGTATGGCTTTTGGAAGCGGGCGTTGCTCCGGAGAAAATCGATTGGGTTCGCCCGCGCGACAGCTGGATGTTCAACCGCAAATTGCTCCAGCCGGCCATTCATCACATCGAAGGTTTGATCCAATTTCAAACCGATCTGGTCGAATGCGCTGCAAGTTCAGAAACCGGCGATGAGATGTTCGCCAAATTGGATGAGCGCGGCACGATGTTGCGGATTGATCCCGATGTTAAGCCAAAAATGTTCCATTTCGCTGTGATCTCCGAAGCGGAGGTCGCGATGCTGCGCACCATCAAGAACGTGCATCGTGGAAAGCGCGTCACCGCATTGGAACCGGGTGCGATGCATTTTGGTGATGAAACTGTCTCGCTGCACGCAAACACATTGTTCATCGATTGCACCGCCCGAGCGGTGCCCTTTGACGCAAACGACAATGTCCGGCCGATCTTTGAAGGGGATCGCATCACCTTACAATTGGCTCAGGCCCCGTTCGTGCCGTACAGCGCCGCCCTCGCCGCCTTTTTGGAAGCGAATTTCGACAACGATATGGAACGCAACAACCTTGTTCCACCCGCGCCGTTGACCGATTCCACCGACACATACCCCTATGCGATCATGGCCAATTTGATGAGCACCGCGATTCTATCGGGCAATGAAAAGACTAACGCGTTCAACGCCCGGTCGCGCCTGCACCCCACCGGACCTGCCATCGCCAAGATGATGGCCGATCAAGATCCGCGCCTCGCTGCTCTCGCCAAAGTGGGCCCTGCGATTGCAGCCCATATGCCTGGCGTGATCAAACTGGGTATGGCAGCAAAGGCCATTCACGAAGGCGCTTCGTAACGGATGCAATTGGGGATTCACGCAATGGCCATCTTGGGGTAAGTATTAAGGTCACTATGAACCGCCGCGACATCATCAAAGGTAGCATCGCCGCCAGCGCCGCTCTCGCCTTGCCAGTATTGCCTGCCAAACTTGCGGCCCAACCGCGCGCGGGTTCTGCGCGTGACAGAGTGTTGTTCGACATTGCCAAACGCGAATTGGACCGCGCAGGTGATGCGATCTGGCGTCGCGATATTGTTGGCATTGCCGATTTCGGCGTGCATTCGGCCCAACGGCGATTTTACTTCGTCAACTTAGACCGTGAAGAAGTGAACCCGTTCCACGTCAGCCACGGCACCGGGTCCGATCCAGAACATGATGGCTGGCTCAATTCTTATTCCAACGTTGAAGGATCCAACGCAACCAGCCGCGGCGCCTATGTAACCTGGGAATGGTATCAGGGGCGGTACGGAACCTCCGTGCGCCTTGGCGGATTGGACAGCACCAACGATGCCGCCTTGCGCCGCTATATCGTGATGCACCGTGCGAAATACGCCGAACCTTCGCATATTGAACGCTGGGGTCGATTGGGCCGCTCGAACGGCTGCTTTGCCTTGGGCGAAGAACAGTTTCGGATTGCGCTGCTTAACCTATCGGGCGGGCGATTGTTGTTTGCCGACAGCTTGGGCCTTCAAGAGGATGGCGCGATGTTGTCACGCGAACAACAATTGGCGGCGCTGACGCCGGAAAACCCATCTCCGATGCAGCGTTACAACCCCGGATCGTTCTAAAGCGTAGTCCAGCGGCAGTCGATCGAACTGTCGCTCTCAGAATTGCTTGCACCTGCCCCCCAATCGCCGCGCCTTTTTCACTGAGCGCCGCGATCGTAGTCTGGCAGCAGCTTACTCCCCTGCGAGAGGATTGTTCTCGATTACGATAACCTCATCATCGCTTTCGCCCGAGCGGTTTTGAACGCGTGGGCTATCGAGGCTCGCGAACACTGGCGCATCCCGATCATAGATGTCTTCGAAGGTTTGCAATTCCCCATCGATGTCCGTCGCCATTGTGAAATAGGTGATGTAAGCGGGCATTTCGCGCGTAATCGGAACCTTGGTGTATTCGCCCGATTTTGAAATCGCGACGGCTTCATCGCGGGTCGCGCCGCGTCCCAAAATTGCCATCGCAATCGCCAATTCCAGCGCCCGTTCCGTACGAATACAACCGTGCGACAACGCCCGTCTTTCATTGTTAAACAGGTGACGTGAAGGCGTATCATGGAAGAAAATCGCATGCGGGTTTGGCATTTCCAGCTTCATAAGACCAAGCGAATTGCCCGGTCCCGGTTGTTGCACCACAGTGATCCAACCGCTGTCACTGCGAGTGGCTTTGTATCCGTTACGCCTTGCCCAATCGGGATTGTTCAACACGCGTTCGCCCAATCCTTCGCCGCGCACAATTGATTGGGGGACCGTCCAAGTGGGATTGAAAACAACGCCAGAAACCATCTCGGCCAATTGCGGCGTGGCGGTCCGGCCCGGCTTACCAACGACAGTGCGGTACGTGGCAATGATGTTGTTGCCGACGGTCAATCTCAGTTGGTATTCGGGCACATTGGTGATCAGATATTGCCGACCCAAATCTTGAGCCAACCAACGCCACCGATCCATGTTTGCGCGAATCAACTTACGTTTGACCGCTTCGCTTTCAGGGGTAAGGGCCAATTCTTCCCGCAATCGCGCATAATCGGGATGCGTCGGGTGAAGCGACGCCAAAGTGCCCGCAATGTCGCCGCTTGCCAAAGCTTGGGTCAATAGATCTCCGGTGCGATTGGTGTCGCGATCAGGGTCGACCACAAACCATTGCTCCCGCGCATCCATCGGCGTGCGCCCATCGCGAAAATCTTCGACCAACCAAACGAAATTCTTGGATGCCAACATGTTGAGCGCATCCGATGGTCCCTGTGCGATCAAGGCCTGCAATCCACGCAGGTTGTAGTCGGCCTGATCAAGGCCTTCGCTTTCGATCCCTTCGATCACAGCGATCAACGCGGCAGCATCATCGATGCTCCATGCTTGGACCAGTGGCCCCGGTGGCGAAAGATCGCCTTGAACCATTGGTTCCGAAACCATTTGAGGGAACGCCTCGTCAAAACTGGCGTCAGCCGCCGTTTCGGAGCCTGAAGCCGGGCCAGTTTCTGCCACCGCGTTGTCTTGCGCCAATGCGCCGCTCGCGATCAATGCGGCAGAGGCGATCCCCGCTCCGAAAATGCTGACCAATGTGCGCATAGCTGCTGTCCCGTGTCGTTCCCAATACCCGCAATAATCAATGGCCGGCGCTGCTGTTGCAGGCGGTTTCTACCGTCCAAGATCGAAATATATCCCCGTTTGGCCATCTCTATCAAGCATTGAGCCTGACCCCTCCATGAACCTCAATTATGGGGAACGATTTGAACCCACGCATTGCGTTGATCTTGCCCGGTTTATTCTGCGTGACTGGTTGCCCCGCGCGCTTTAGAGGGGCCAATGATGTCTGACAGCACCCATTCCTCTGTGACGCGGCTCTTGCCATTTGCTGCCGCGGCGGCGGGCGTTGGCCTGCTGTCGTTGATGGACGCTTTTATGAAGGAAGCCGCCTTGGCGACCGGTGCGTACACCGCGACGGTCCTTCGCAGCATTTTTGGGGCCGCCATCATCGCGCCGATTTGGCTGTTGCGCAAAAATGCATGGCCAACCCGCGCGGTTTTTAAATTGCATATGGAACGGGGCATTGTGTCCGCCTTTATGGCCCTCAGCTTCTTCTTCGCTTTGACCAAGCTTCCTTTGGCTGAAGCGATCGCGATCAGTTTTGTCGCTCCGCTCGTTGCCTTGTATTTTGCGCGCATATTCTTGGGAGAGGTGATCCAACCCAAGGCCATCTTTGCCAGCTTGCTCGGCTTTGCTGGAACATTGGTGATAGTTGGTGGGCGGATCGGTCAAAGCACGTTGGACAACGACACGGCGATGGGTCTGGCCGCTTTGCTTTTCTCAGCGCTGCTTTACGCTTATAATTTCATCGTCATCCGACGCCAAAGCCAATTGGCCGGCCCAATTGAAATCGCCACCTTCCATAGCGGTGTCGGCGGGATCGTTCTGCTGCTTTTTGCACCCTTCCTTGGCACTACACCGCTTCCCGATGCATTCGCGCCAATCGGTGCCGCCGCCCTGCTTACCGTGATCGGAGCGATGGCGATGGCGTGGGCCTTTGCGCGCGCAGAGACACAAGCATTGGTTCCGTTTGAATATACTGGCTTTTTATGGGCCAGCTTGTTCGGATGGGTGTTCTTTCGCGAGACCGTTTCACCCACGACCTTGGCGGGGACGGCGTTGATCGTCACTGGGTGCTACCTTGCGACGCGAAAATCCAAACCAGCAACGGCATCGCCGGCGTGATCACAAGCCGTACCCAGCATCATCGATTGAAAGAATGGGGTCGTTCAAATCGACCAAAGAAAATGGTCGGAGCAACGGGGGGGCTTCCTCAGTTGCTCCGACCATCTCCACTTCAAGTAAAGACGATGCCGCAGATACAGACATATCGGCAGCGGGGGGTGGGTTTCGTCTCTAGTTGCAACCCGAAGTGGCTCAGTTCCGTTTGCACAACGCCATGCTGTGCTGCAGATGTTGACCGGTCTTAACGCCGATAGGACTATGAAAAAGCGAGCGCTGCACCAAAGCAGATAAGCACAACCATGACAGCGCCAATGATGCCAGCGGTTAAGCTTGCCTTCTTTGCCAAGATATCTTGACTGTGGTCCATTGCGCTCGCCTCTTTCATATTCCCCAACAAGACTCGGCTCTGCCACAGAGCGATCAAAGAAGTTAAGTAAACACTTGTAACGACCCACGGACAGAGCGTTTGAGTTGTGTTTTCGCGCCATTTTATTCGCAATCGACTCGCAAGAAGCCGAGCACCCCTTGACCTAAGGGGCGCAGTCTAGCAGTTGCCGGACCGAGAATTATCTGCGGACTGGATCACCCCGATCCCCCCGCTTGCGCCCCCATCGAAAAGGGTGGTGCAACCTGGACAGAACAACAAGGACACACACCCGATGACAGCAACCGGCAAGGACACGCTCAACGCCCGCTCAAACCTCTCGGTAAACGGCAAGAATTACGCCTATTACTCGCTTTCCAAAGCGGCAGAGCAATTGGGCGATATTTCGAAGCTGCCGAACTCAATGAAGGTGTTGTTGGAAAACCTTCTGCGTTTTGAAGACGAAGGCTTCACTGTCGGACGTGAACACATCCAAGCGATCGTCGATTGGCAAAAAAACCCGGCAACCGGCAATGAAATTCAATACCGGCCAGCGCGCGTGCTTCTGCAGGATTTCACCGGCGTGCCTTGCGTGGTTGACCTTGCGGCGATGCGCGATGCGATCAAAGAATTGGGCGGCGACACGGCCAAAATTAATCCGCAGGTGCCCGTCAATCTCGTGATCGATCACTCGGTCATGGTGGATGAATTCGGCCATCCCAAAGCGATGGAACAGAATATGGCGCTCGAGTATGAGCGCAACGCGGAACGTTATGACTTCCTCAAATGGGGGTCGAAGAGCTTTGAAAACTTCTCCGCTGTTCCTCCGGGCACAGGGATTTGCCACCAAGTAAACCTTGAGCACATTGCCCAAGGCATTTGGTCGAGCGAAGACGAAAACGGCGAAATGGTCGCCTATCCCGACACATGCGTTGGCACAGACAGCCACACAACCATGATCAACGGCCTTGGCGTGTTGGGTTGGGGTGTCGGCGGCATCGAAGCGGAAGCTGCGATGTTGGGTCAGCCTATCTCGATGCTCATTCCCGAAGTCGTCGGCTTTAAATTGACCGGCGCGATGGCCGAAGGCGTGACCGCTACCGACCTCGTTCTGACTTGCGTGCAAATGCTGCGCGAAGTGGGCGTTGTTGGACGTTTTGTTGAATTTTACGGGCCGGGCGTTGCTACGCTCACCCTCGCCGATCGCGCAACCATCGCCAACATGGCACCGGAATACGGCGCAACCTGTGGTTTCTTCGGCATTGATGACAAGACCATCGATTACATGCGACTAACCGGTCGCAGCGAAGACAATCTCGCACTCGTCGAAGCATACGCCAAAGAACAAGGCATGTGGTTCGATCCAGCGCATGAGCCGATCTTCACCAACACATTGGAATTGGACGTCGCCACTGTGGTGCCCAGTTTGGCCGGACCCAAGCGTCCGCAAGATCGAGTGATCCTTCCCGAAGTGGATGAGCTGTTCAACGGCGACCTCAAAACGCTGTATAAGAAGGACGCCCCTGTGCGGACCCCAGTTGATGGCAAAGACCATGACATTGGAGACGGCGATGTCGTGATTGCAGCCATCACCAGCTGCACCAACACATCCAACCCAGACGTTTTGATCGCAGCGGGTTTAGTCGCGAAGAAAGCCAATGAGCGCGGCATGAAACCAAAGCCATGGGTTAAAACATCGCTCGCCCCGGGCAGCCAAGTCGTGACCGACTACCTCGTGAAATCGGGCCTCCAAGATGATCTTGATGCCATCGGTTTTGACCTCGTGGGCTATGGTTGCACGACCTGCATCGGCAATTCCGGCCCGTTGGCCGCTCCGATCAGTAAAGCGATCAACGGCAACGATATTGTCGCCGCATCAGTTTTGTCGGGCAATCGCAATTTCGAAGGCCGCGTTTCGCAAGATGTGCGCGCCAACTTCCTTGCATCGCCGCCGCTTGTGGTCGCCTATGCGTTGCTGGGCACTGTCACAGAAGACATCACGACCACCCCTCTTGGCCAGGACCAAGACGGCAATGACGTGATGTTGGCTGACCTTTGGCCAACCAACGCCGAAGTGGCCGAAAATCGGGCCGCCAACATTGACCGTTCAATGTTCGAAACCCGTTATGCCAACGTTTATGATGGCGATGAACACTGGCAAGCAATCACAGTGGAGCCATCGGACACGTACAACTGGCGTGCCGGTTCGACCTATGTCGCCAACCCACCATACTTTGAAGGCATGGGAATGGAGCCGGAAGCGGTCGAGGATATTGTGGACGCAAAGCCGCTCGCGATCCTTGGCGATTCCGTCACAACCGACCACATTTCACCTGCTGGCGCGATTAAGGAAGACAGCCCGGCTGGTTCTTACTTGGGCGCCAACCAAGTCGCGAAGAAGGACTTCAACTCCTACGGCTCGCGTCGCGGCAACCACGATGTGATGATGCGCGGAACCTTTGCCAACATCCGGATCAAGAACGAAATGGTTCCCGGCGTCGAAGGCGGTGAAACCACGTATAACGGCGAACAAATGCCGATTTACGACGCTGCAATGAAGCACAAGGCCGACGGCACGCCGTTGATCGTTGTGGGCGGTAAGGAATACGGCACCGGCTCATCGCGTGACTGGGCAGCTAAGGGCACCATCTTGTTGGGTGTGCGCGCGGTTATCGTTGAAAGCTTTGAGCGGATCCACCGTTCCAACTTGGTCGGCATGGGCGTTCTCCCGCTTCAATTCAAAGACGGCGACACGCGCGAAACATTGAACCTTGGTTCTGACGACACGTTCAGTATCAAAGGTTTGGCCGATCTTACACCGGGTCAAGATGTTGAAATCGAAGCGACGCGCGCCGATGGTTCGACATTCACATTCATGGCGCTTTGCCGGATTGATACGGCAAACGAGATGGAATATTACCGCAATGGCGGCATCCTCCATTACGTTCTACGCAAACTGGCCTCTTAAGGTCGGACAATAAAGGACACTGCAATGATCGGTGCACGTTTCGCTTTCTGTTCAAGCTTGGTTTTGGCGATTGTCGCCTGCGCACCCAGCGATGGTCAGGATGAAAAACGTGCGCCGGATTTGCCCGGAGGCTTTGAATTGGCTGCGGTTGATGCGCCGGCTTCGCGCGAATTTGCCGCAGAGCCAATCGACTTCACCAATGCACAATCAGAGGCCGTCGATGTGACGGTCGAAGATCTTGCCGAGCGGTTGAACGAAGGCACTGTTTTCCTCATCGATGTTCGCACCGACGAAGAAGTGGCCGAAGGGATTATCCCTGGCGCGGTTCATATTGCCTTGGATGAATTCGCGCCCAGCCCAGCTTTGTTGGAGCAGGCCGATGGCCGCGACATCGTGATCTATTGCCGGTCGGGCCGCAGATCGGCGATTGCTGCGCGCAATTTGTCCGGTTTCCTAGGTGCGCCCGCCGAACATCTCGGCGACGGTATCAACGGCTGGAAAGCCGCCGGTGAACCGGTTGGGGCATTGTAACCGGCTTTCGATACAACCTTATCGCACACAAAAAGGGCGGCATCCTCATAGAAGGAGCCGCCCTTTTTGTGTGCGATTGCCGCGCCTTATGCGTCGGCGGTTTCGCCTTCGGATTTCACTCCGAATTTCTTACGACCCAAAATAGCCGCTGCGGCAAGGCCGAAGAGGATCATCATAGGTGGCGCAGGAACATCTGTACCACCGCTGGTGCCGCCGCTGCTCGATGAAGAGCTGCTCGACGAAGATGATGAGCTGGATGATGAGGTTGTTCCACCAAAGCTAGACGTTCCGCCCGAAGAGCTGGAGCTGCTTGACGAAGAACCGGACGACGAGCTCGTGCCGCCAAAGCTCGACGTGCTGCCGCCTGAGGTGCTCGACGAACTCGAGCTAGAGCTTGAGCCGGACGACGATGATGTCGTGCCGCCGCTGGTGCCGCCCGATGTGCTTGACGAACCTGAGCTTGAGCTAGAGCCCGAGGAAGAGCTGCTGCCACCGAAGCTGGTCGATCCGCCGCTGCTGCCCGAAGAACTTGAGCTGGAGGATGTCGAAGAGCTCGATGAAGAAGAGGTCGAACCGCCGCTTGTCCCGCCCGAACTGGAACCCGAGCTGGAGCTGGACGAGGAACCCGAAGACGACGATGAACCACCAAAGCTGGAGCTGCCGCCGGAACCGGTGCCGCCCGAAGACGAGCTTGATGACGAGCTGCTTGACGACGAGGACGAGCTCGTTGAGCTGCCCAAATTGCCTGAGCTGCCGCCGCTGGTCGCGCCACCCGAAGACGTGTTGCCGCCGGAACTGGAGCTGGACGAAGACGAGCTTGAAGAAGACGAGCTCGAAGAGCTGCCACCGCTGGTTGCGCCGCCCGACGTGTTGCCGCCAGAGCTAGAGCTTGAGCCGCTCGACGATGAGCTCGACGAGGACGAACCGCTGCTGCCGTTGCCGCCAGAGGTGTTACCGCCGGATGAGCCTGAGCTGGAAGATGAGCTTGAGCTGCTGGAGGAGGACGAACTGGTGGAACCACCATTCGAACCACCACCGCTGGTGTTGCCACCCGACGAGCTTGAGCTGGATGAACTGCTCGACGAAGACGACGATGAGCTAGACGATGTCGAACCACCGTTGGAACCGCCGGACGTGTTGCCGCCGGACGTTGATGTAGAGCTTGAAACGTCGCCCGATGTCGATGTCGATGTAGAGCTCGAAACGTCGCCCGATGTCGAAGTCGAAGTTGAGCTGGAGACGTCACCCGAAGTCGAGCTGGAGACGTTGCCTGATGAAGAGCTGGACACGTTGCCGGATGTCGTGCTCGAAATCGCACCGGTCGAACTGCTGACATTGCCAGAGCTGCTCGACACGTTGCCCGATGAACTCGAAACGTTGCCCGAGCTGCTGGAAACATTCCCAGAGCTGCTCGAAACGCTACCGGTTGAACTGGAAACAGAGCCGGTCGACGTTGAAACGCCGCCGGTTGAGCTTGAAACCGCTCCGGTGGAACTGGAAACGTTGCCCGACGTGGTCGACGAAGTGCTCGAAATACCGCCAGTACTCGACGAAACAGCGCCGGTCGATGAACTGATTGAGCCCGTTGACGAAGTCGATGTTACGCCACCCGTCGTGGACGAAATTGTACCCGAACCGCCGGTGGTTGACGAAATCGTTCCCGAAGAGGTCGAGTTGTCGATGTTGATATCGATATTGATACCGCCGGAAGTGTTGTCACCTCCGGTCGTACCGCCCGATGTGCTGGTGCTACCGCCGCTTGTGCTGGTGCTGGATCCGCCGGACCCGCCAGAGCTTGAGCTGACATCGCCAGACGAACCGCCTGAAGTTGTCGTGGTGGTGGTAACCGAAACGTCACCCGAGGATGACCCGCCCCCACCAAAGAAGCCGCCGAAAAAGCCGCCACCGCCGAATCCACCAAATCCGCCGCTGCCGCCGACAACGATGGGCGCTCCACCGAAGCCGCCGCCGCCGCGAACAGGCGGAAGCGGTGGAAGCGGCGCAGGTGCGTAAGCAACCTGAGCAATCGGTGGGCATTCGGCTGCGTCAATATATGTGCGTGTTGCACCGGCGGGCAGCGGTGCGGTCGCGGCCGCTGTTGCATAGGCTCCTGCGCCGGGACGGGCTGGGCCAATTGGCTGACATTCAATCGTGCGCTCAACAATGCGGCGACGACGAAGTTCAGGTTCGGGCAAAGGAGGAAGGTCGCGAACCCGCGTATCCGTCTTCACGTATCGCGGTTGCGCGACGGGCTGAGCAACGGGAAGCGGTGCCGCTTCGACCAGCTTGCCATCAGAAGCCGTTGTGAATTGGGGATCGTCGGTGACCATCGGCTCAGCCACGCGCACCGCGCCGCCCGTCATAAGGGCAACGCCAGCAGCGGTGGCAGAGAGCTTTGCTACAGCCAGTTTGATCGACATGTGTTTCGAACCTTGTTTTCGTGTCTTGGCTCGATGCGGCCCGCCCGCACCTTCACCAATTCCGATACTCTGATGGGATTGAAGAAGGGTTCACGGCAATGCGGTTAACCATGAATGCAGCCGGCTAACGGGCTCAAAGGGCTCAAAACGCCTGAATTTCAGGGGCCCTGTCCCGTTTTGACACCAAAACAGGACGTCTGGTTAGCCGTTTGGTCAGCCTAGCGGTTCATCAAAAACCTTCATCAGGTCCTTCGAACATGTTGGGTTGTGCGCTCGTCCCCCGAGTCGCTGACGATGCCGGCGCGGACATTTCCAAATGCTCCCACCCTGCATCGTTGAGCATCCTGCCGCGCTCTGTCCGAGCCAACAGGCCGAGTTGAATGAGGTAAGGTTCGATCACCTCTTCAACCGTGTCTTTTTGTTCAGCGAGACCCGCTGCAAGCGCAGCAACGCCGACCGGTCCGCCTTTGTAAGTGGTTGCAATCATGGTGAGATATCGGCGATCCATCGCGTCCAATCCCAACCGATCAATTTCCAACCGGGTTAGCGCTTCGTCCGCAATGGCGCGGGTCACTCGCCCAGATCCGGCGACGTGGGCAAAGTCGCGCACTCGGCGCAGCAATCGCCCGGCCACACGCGGCGTTCCCCGGGATCTGCGCGCAATCTCACGCGCGCCCGCGGGCTCTATATCCAATCCCAACAGCCGAGCCCCACGCGTCACCACCAAATCAAGCTCATCATGGGTGTAAAATTGCAGCCGAACTGGGATGCCAAAACGATCGCGCAGCGGCGTTGTTAGTCGCCCCTGCCGCGTGGTTGCCCCGACCAAAGTGAACGGCGGCAAGTCAATCCGAACACTGCGCGCAGACGGTCCTTCGCCGATCATAATGTCGAGCGCACGGTCCTCCATTGCAGGATACAGCACCTCTTCAACCACAGGATTCAAACGGTGTATCTCATCAATGAACAACACATCATGCGGTTCAAGATTGGTGAGCAGCGCGGCCAAATCTCCCGCTTTTGCGATGACCGGGCCAGAGGTCGCGCGAAAGCCCGCGCCCAATTCGTTTGCAACGATCTGAGCCAGCGTGGTCTTGCCCAACCCTGGGGGGCCGTGGAACAATGTGTGATCCATCGCTTCACCGCGCGACTTGGCGCTTTCGATGAAGACCTTAAGGTTATCGCGCGCGGCCTCTTGCCCGATAAACTCGCCGAGCGATTTCGGTCGCAAAGCCGTGTCCGGATCGCCGGGTTGCGCGTTAGGCGCACCAATTGGCGCGTCAAGATCGTCAAACTCGCTCAAAACGGGTTCACCGTATAACCGTCTTGCTGCAACAGAGCGTGTGCGGTCATGGCGGAGAGATCCATCTCGACCCCTTCGATCAGCTCGTCTGCGCTGACGCCGTTGGCCGCCGCACTTTGTCCGCACACGATAAAGCGCACGCCGTAATCAAGCAGTGCGCGCACCATAGTCTGCGAGCTATTTTCATCGCCTGCGACAAGATCACGCGTCGCACCACCATGCACCACAATCGCAATATTGATCCGATCGGCCGGTACACCGGCGGCGACATGCATATTGATGAAGCGCGCCGCGCTCTCAAATCCGCGATTGCGCGTACCTGGGTCGGCCTTCTTCGCCACGTCAAAGGCGATTGAGAAGCGCGTCAGACTGGGCAGCTCGTTGCCCCCCTCAACCGGCGCATGCGGACCGAATTCTTCGAAGACGGGGCCGGTGCTGAATGCATCCAAGTTGGGTGATTGGGCCGCGAGTGGGCTCGCCAAAGCAAAAACTGAAAGCGAGAAGACAGTGATTCTTGTCATGAATTTTTCTCTAAGAAGGTGGCTCCGATGACTATCGCCAAGAAAGCAATGCCCAATATGCAAAACTGGTAGAAGACGAGAATAAAGAGACCAATCGGGTCCCCATCATTCGCATGATAGGCCCAAAATCCAAACGTTGCGACAACCAAGGCGGCAATCCCCATCGCGCGCTCGTATAGAGGGGCCAGGCACAGAATTGCGACAGGTGCCAATGCAAAAAGTAGAAACACCATCATGAACAAAAATTCTGCAAAGCCTTCTGACAAAGCAAATTCTTCAGCGAACTGCCACGACAGGAACAAGACGTAAGCAAGTAAGACCAAGAGCCGCCATTTAGCGCGCATCACCCAGCCGCCTTTTTCAACGCCACGCGGATAACATCGCCTTCCTCAGCACCTTCACCCAGTGCGGCGACCGCCTGCGCCACAGCTTGCGCTGCGACCGTCGGTTTGAACCCTAAGTTCTCCAGCGCGCTCACCGCATCGCCGCTGGCAGATCCTGCTGGGGCAGCCGCACCGCCGGCCACCATGCCGCCGCCTGGAAGCGCGCCAGCCTTATCCTTCAACTCATTCACGATCCGCCCAGCCAGCTTTGGCCCGACGCCGTTCGCCCGCGCCACGCTGGCCGCGTCACCTGCCGCACAGGCATCGCGCAATTCGCCGGTCGACAGCGCGGATAGGATCGCAAGGCCGACCTTGCTCCCTACGCCCTGAACCTGTGTCAGTAATCGGAACCAATCGCGCTCCGCGCTTTCGGCAAAACCGAGCAGACGCATGTCGTTTTCGCTCACTTGTAGGTCGGTGTGCACAGTGCACGCCTCCCCCACTTCACCCATCGCCGACAGAGTGCGCGCGGAACAATGCACCAAATAGCCGACGCCTTGGACATCGACGATGGCCCAATCCTCGCCCGTTTCATCAAGGCGTCCCGATAGCTTTGCGATCATATAGAGGTTCCGTTGGGCATGGTTTGTTCTTGCGCCATCCAAGGCCGTTTGACCATACCCGGCGCGCCCTTGTCCGCAACATCGACCAATGCCCCCAACCATCCATTCAATCTTCAATTGACCGCCCGCCGCGACCAACGGCGCACCGTTCACCATGTCCGCGCACCATATCGTCGCGCAGGACGATGCGAAATTGCACGCGAATCTCGACACCGGCGACGCAATCGCTAAGGCTGCCCTTTATGAGCTTCAACACATTTGGACGCGCTTTGCGCTTTACTACTTGGGGAGAAAGCCACGGACCGGGATTGGGCGTGGTTTTAGACGGGTGTCCGCCCGGCATTCCTTTGCGCGAAACAGACATTCAACCGTTCATGGATGCGCGTAAACCTGGCACGAGCAAGTTTACGACCCAACGCAAAGAACCCGATCAAGTGCGCATCTTGTCCGGCGTGTTCAACAATGGCGATGGGCAACAGGTGACCACGGGCACCCCGATCCATTTGATGATCGAAAACACCGATCAGCGATCGAAGGACTATTCGGAAATCGCGGCCAGTTATCGTCCTGGTCACGCCGATTACACGTATGACGCCAAATATGGCATTCGTGATTATCGCGGCGGTGGCCGTTCATCCGCGCGCGAAACCGCGGCGCGTGTCGCGGCGGGCGCTGTGGCGCGTTTGATCATTCCAGAAGTCTCTTTCACGACATATGTCTGTGAATTGGGCGGGGATGCGATTGATCGCGACGCCATCAACGCAGATCAAATCGCACAAAATCCATTCTTTTGTCCTGACAGCTGGGCCGCCACCCGGTGGGAAACATTGGTGGATGATGCACGAAAGGCCGGATCATCATTGGGCGCGGTGGTGGAATGCGTGGCCACCGGGGTGCCCGCCGGTTGGGGCGCGCCCGTCTACGCAAAGCTCGACAGCGAATTGGCGGCCGCGATGATGAGCATAAACGCCACAAAGGGCATCGAGATTGGCGACGGGTTCGAAGCTGCACGTCTGACCGGTGAACAAAACGCCGATGCCATGACGCCGGACAAAGATGGCAAACCCATCTACGCCAGCAACCACGCTGGTGGCACCGCAGGCGGGATCTCGACCGGGCAACCGGTGGTGTGCCGCGTTGCGTTCAAACCAACCAGTTCGATCCTAACCCCAGTGCCGTCTATGAACGCAAAGGGCGAGGCCACCGAGGTGCGGACCAAAGGTCGGCATGATCCGTGCGTGGGTATCCGCGGTACGCCGGTTGTAGAAGCGATGATGGCGCTGGTCTTGGCGGATCAGAAACTGCTGCATCGCGGCCAAATGGGCCAATAATTCGGTCAAAACGGTATCACCGCTGGACCGTCCCACAATAGGTCAGAACCCTGATCTCCCTTGTGGTTTCTACGTAGTATGTTAGTCATTTGTTAACGAATCGGGTCGCGAGCCGGGATGCCACTCAGCAATAGTGAGGGTGATCTTGAGCAAATTTTACAGAGGCGACCCGTTACCCGCCGACCTTACCGAATGGTAGACGTCGTCTGGGTTTCAGGATGCCCCATAAGGGGGAATTCAAGATGAAACTTCGTTATTTGGCCGCGTGCTCTTCACTAGCTTTGATGTCAGCCGCTCCGGCATATGCACAAAGCACGTCGAGCGTTGATCAAACTGGCAACGCCAACTCCGTTACAATCGATCAAATCGGATCGAGCAGTTCTGACGTCGATCAAACCGGCGACGATAACGTTGTTACGTCGGACCAAGATGGCGCAGCCAACACCTCCACCATCGCGCAAACCGCGCTTGGTGCGAATGCCAGTCTGGTGCAAGACGGCGACACAAACGCGTCTACCATCACGCAAGACTCGGACACAGCCGCGCCCACCACTCCGAATACATCGGTTTCTCAGTCCGGCGATCTCAACACATCGAATGTTACGCAATCCCTTACCAATGCAAGCGGCGTGAGTTCATCTGTCAGTCAAACAGGGGACAGCAACACTTCCAACCTCACGCAAGTGGCCTCTGGCCCGGGCACCGGATTCCTGACTGCGAATGTTAGTCAAGCAAGCGGCGCAACCTCCACAGTTTTCCAAAGCGCGGTCGGCACCGATGTTCGCAATGGTACAGTTTCGGTTGTCCAATCCGGGGCCAGCACCTCTGACGTTAGCCAGATTTTGGGAGGAGATGCCGGCGCAACGGCCAGTGTCATCCAAAACGGCGACATGCACACATCGACGATCAACCAAACCGCGAGCACGCGGGCGCAAACCACGAATGTCACGCAAAACGGTTCGGACAATGCATCGACGGTTGATTTCGCGGCGGCCAACAACACCGGCGGTACCGTCAATGTGACCCAATCGGGTAGCGGCAACGAATCCGACGTCGATTACACCGCAGGAAGCAACGGCAACGGCACAGTGACCCAAACGGGTGTTGACGGCACATCGACGATGATATTCGATCGGTTCAGCCTAAACGCCACCCTGATCCAAGGCGGCGAGCGGAACAATTCGGACATTGAAATGTCGGGTGGTTTCTCAAATGTTATCTCTGTCACGCAATCGGGCGAAGACAACGATTCCAACATTCTACAAGGGCCCGACAACGGCGGCGTCCGTCAGAATGTAACCATCCTTCAAGACGGTACATTCAACACATCTGATGTTACGCAAGAACGCGTCGGCGACAGCAGCGTGAACGTTGACCAAGCAGGTGATTTGAATACATCAAATGTTGAGCAATCCGGAAGCTCCAACAACTTCAACTCTGCCGATGTTTTCCAGCGCGGAACGAGCAATGCGTCTGACATTGATCAAACCGGCGCAGGCAGCAATGATGCGGAGGTGAGTCAATCTGGCACCGGCTCTTTTGCTGACATCTTCCAAACCGACACAGCCACCGGAAACACTGCGACTGTTACGCAGACGGCAACATCTGGTACGGATACATCGGGCCAAATCTTCCAGACTAGTATCACCAGTGATGCCGACATCACTCAAGGTGGTGGCGTCAACAATGCAGCCGTCATCAGCCAAGGCGACACATCATCGGTACTGGGCACAGTGGTCGGCGCCACCAATGCTGATGGTGATATCACGCAAACGGGCGCGGACAACTTCGCATTGCTCGTGCAAGGCGGTTCTGGACAGACCGGCGAAGCCCAGCAATTGGGCTCTACCAACTCGGCCATAATCGACCAGGGCACTCTCAGCGGCAGCGACAGCGACGCCTTCGTTTTGCAAATTGGCCAAAGCGACCAAGCTGAAGTTTCTCAGAACAGCGATGGCAACGAAGCGCTGATTGCCCAATTCGGGACCACAACCGGTAACTTCTCCGTGATCGACCAAGGCTTCTTTGGAGGCGGTAATGACAACTTGGCCGAATCGGTTCAATTGGGCGATGGCAACTTCAGCGCGATCGAACAAAACGTCTCAACAGCGGGCGGCATGAACGACGCTTTTGTCGACCAAGAAGGCACCGGCAATATGAGCTTCATCACACAAGAAGGCTCAATGAACACAGCTGCTGTAGGACAATATGACGGCAGTCTGTCGACCATCACACAAAGCGGTACCGGCAACAGCATCACTGTCACGCAAGGCACCGATCCAACACCGCCACCGCCGCCTGTTATGTAAGAGGCAAAAAGATGGAAGAAATTATGCCGGGCCAACGCAAGTTTGCCCGGCATTTTTTGTGCCGAATTGCGGCAGCATCGAATAATAACCGACCCCAATGTTAGTTGATTGGAGCACGATCGCCTTTGATCGATATAGACAATCAATGCGCCCACATTAATCGATTGGACAGATCAGTCGGTATCCATCATTTTCCTGACATCATGCTCGGATAAATTCGAGTCTCACCCCGATAAGGAGAATGTTGAAATGGATGCGAAGACAGGCGAAATGAGCGGCGGCTGCCCGTTCAATGGCGATGCGGGCACACGCTCGCTTTTGGGCCGGACCAACAAGGATTGGTGGCCAGAGGCGACACAGCTCGACATTCTGACCGAGGAAGGCAAATCGGCCAATCCTTACGGAGAAGACTTCGATTACGTCTCAGCTTTCAACGCGATCGATTACGACGCGCTCAAAGCCGACCTCACCGCTTTGATGACCGATGACCAGCCATGGTGGCCGGCCGATTATGGTCACTACGGTCCCTTTTTCATCCGCATGACATGGCACGCAGCCGGCACCTATCGCACCGGCGATGGTCGCGGTGGCGGCGGCAGCGGTCAACAACGTTTCGCTCCGCTCAACAGTTGGCCCGATAACGGCAACCTCGATAAAGCGCGCCGCCTGCTTTGGCCGATCAAACAAAAATACGGCAAAGGCATCAGCTGGGCCGATCTCTTTATCCTTGCAGGCAATGTTGCGATTGAAAGCATGGGCGGCCCCGTCTTTGGCTTTGGCGGCGGACGTGCCGACGTTTACGAACCAGAAAATGTCTATTGGGGCACCGAAAGCCTTTGGGTCGACACAGGCGCCGAAACGCGGATCCAGCCGGATTCTGACATGGCGTTGGAAAACCCATTGGCTGCGATCCAAATGGGTCTGATCTACGTCAATCCCGAAGGCCCCGGCGGCAATCCTGATCCGCTTTTGTCGGCGCGCGACATGCGCGAAACATTTGCCCGTATGGCAATGAACGACGAAGAAACCGTCGCTCTTACCGCAGGCGGCCACGCGTTTGGTAAAGCCCACGGCGCCGCACCATCCGACACATTCGGCGACGCACCTGAAGGTGAAACGCTCGAAAATCAGGCGTTCGGTTGGTTGACCGATCAAGCTGAAATCAACGCCGGCAACATCACGACCTCCGGGATCGAAGGCGCATGGTCGAACAACCCGACCAGCTGGAGCCATGATTACTTCCGCATTCTGTTCAAATATGATTTTGAATTGGTGCACTCACCGGCAGGCGCTCAGCAATGGACGCCGATCAACCCGGATGAAGCCGACATGGCGCCGGACGCTCGGGACGCATCCAAAAAGGTGCCGACCATGATGACGACGGCCGATATGGCTCTGAAGATGGACCCTGAATATCGCAAGATATCCGAACGGTTCCTCAACAATCCAGAACAATTGGACGATGCCTTTGCTCGCGCTTGGTTCAAATTGTGCCACCGCGACATGGGACCAAAAGCTCGCTACCACGGCCCCGAAGTTCCCGAAGAAACATTGATCTGGATGGATCCGGTACCGGCTGGCTCCACGCCATCGGATGCAGAGGTTGCGCGCTTTAAAACCGCTATCCTTGGCAGCGGACTTTCCGTCAGTGAGTTGGTAAAAGCGGCTTGGGCTTCGGCCTCGACCTACCGCAATTCGGACCATCGCGGCGGCGCCAACGGCGCACGTGTTGCACAGGCACCGCAGAACGGTTGGGCTGCAAACGATCCAGAAGAACTCAGCAAAGTGTTGGGCGTAATCGGCGATCACCGCGGCGATTTGTCGATGGCCGACGCCATCGTGCTTGCGGGTTCTGCAGCGGTTGAAAAGGCTGCAGCCGATGCCGGTCACACCGTCAGTGTACCGTTTCTTGGTGGTCGCGGCGATTGCGCGCCGGAACACACCGATGGCGAAAGCTTTGAGCCTCTGGAGCCGTTTGCCGACGGTTTCCGCAACTACCTCAAAACCAAAGCCAGCGTACGCACCGAAGACATGTTGATCGATCGCGCGCACCTCATGGGTCTTTCGATCTCTGAATTGACCGTGTTGGTTGGTGGCATGCGTGCCCTAGGCGCGAATGCTGGCAACTCGGCGCATGGCGTATTTACCGATCGTCCCGGTCAATTGACGTCAGACTTCTTCACCAACCTGCTCGACATGGGAACGAAATGGACCCCGGTCGATGGTTCGGGCGATGAAGAGTATGTCGGTACAGATCGGGCTAGCGGCGCGCAAAAATACACGGCGACCCGCACCGATTTGATCTTTGGCAGCAATTCGCAACTGCGCGCGCAGGCCGAAGTCTACGCCGAAAACGGCGCGGAAGAAAAGTTCGTGACCGATTTTGTCGCGGCTTGGGTCAAAGTAATGAACGCCGATCGGTTCGACGTATAACGCCGAATTGATCGCCGAGCTTTCCAGGTCCGGTTTCACCGAGCCTGGGTCGCAAGAGACCCTCGGTCTTCCCTTCGCGGGATACCGAGGGTCTTTTTGTTTGCGCAAAACCGCCGATCAATGTCCGCTAATTTGCCGATATTCCCTCGCACAGGTACCGTGGCGGACATGAGAAAAACAATCCACGCGCAAACCGACGTTTCTGTCGCCGGTAAAGATCAGCTTAAAACCGTCGCGCAGGTGATAATGCTGGGATTTTCATCGGATCCCGTGACACGATGGATTTGGCCTGACACCGGCACGTTTCTAAAACACATGCCAGATTTTGTTGCCGCATTTGGTGGAAGGGGTTTTGATCATGGCAGTGTGTATCAAACCGCCTGTCAAAGGGCCGCGGCCATGTGGCTGCCCCCAGGCATTGAACCTGATACCGAGACGATTTTGGGCATCATGGGCGTCTCTGTGGACCCTGCACGGATGGAAGAGATCGGTGGCTTCTTTGGACAGCTCGGAGACTATCATCCTGAATATCCATGCTGGTATCTGCCGATGATCGGCGCCGACCCTGCTCATGTTGGCAAAGGGCTGGGCGCGGCTTTGATGAAACATGCCTTGACCATCGTCGACGCGGCGCATCTGCCGGCATATTTGGAATCGTCGAACCCGCGAAACATCTCGTTGTACGAACGCCATGGTTTCGAAATCATGGGCGAAATCCAATCGGGCAGTTCGCCCGTTATGACCCCAATGTTGCGCCCCGCCCGCGATTAACACCAAGCATTCTAAATCCAGCCGGCCGCTTTCAATTCGCTGACTTGGGCCCGGCTGACCGGTGCTTCGATACGGCCGCTTTCGTGGCCGCTTTCATTGTGCGCCAGCACCAGCCGAATGTTGCGACCTTCGCGTTTCACATCTTCAACCGCGAGGCGGGCTACCCACCACGAACGGTGCACTTGGCGTCCATCGATGTCCCCGATCTGAGCAATGGCGTCGCGCAAGCGCATTAAAACCAGATGCGAACCCAACGCGGTGTGCACGCGGACATAGTGATCTTCCATCTCCAACGCGATTATCTCGCTGCCCAATTCCGGCGGCAACGCATCCAACAATGTGTTCGCCGAATTGTCGGTTGGCGCCTCACCTGTTTCCTTAGCTTGAGCGACGGGATCGGATGGGTGTTCAGATATGAGGTCCGGTGCAGCCGGTTCTGTTTGTTGCGGCGGGGAAGGTATCGCGACGTCGCTTTTGCTGCCTTGCCCGCCCGCGCTGATAAAATTGAACAACAACGTAACACCGCCGCCGATCACAAAGACATAGAAATAACTCGTCAACGCCTCTTCGAGAGTGGGCACTGGCGGCCGATTTGGCATGAACTGGATGAAAAAAATGAGCACCGTCATCGGCACCGTCGCGACCGTCACCGCTGCGAACCAAAGCGGCGCAAGGGGCAGATCAAGCACTACGTGCAACCGTTCCACCACATAACTCATCGGAGAATAGATGAAGTAGCCCAGATAGCTAAAGGTGAGCCAAGTCATTAGGCGCATCGCCAATGGTTCTTCGATGGAACCAAACGGACCGATAACCGCCAAAAACACCCCGATCACCGTCATAATGGCAAGGTCGGTCAGCACCCGCCGCGCAAGAGCGGCACGCGCACCGATCGCGGGTTTGTCGGCTGCTGAGTCGTTGGCCAATTCGCGTCTCCCACTGCTTACAGATACCGGGTGTGCCCCTTCAGATGCCTGCCCATTCGCGCTTCGTAAAGTGGCAAATGCCCACGAAACCGCCATTTTCCCGATAGTCCACGCCCGTTCACGAAGAGCACAGCCCGATCGCGCAGTTCCAATTGCCCGCCAATGGGCAGGCGGCATTCTGGGTCTCAGCAAACACGAACACATATCGTCAGAAGGACCAGACCCATGACAACGCACATTCAATCGCTCTCTGATAACCGCACCATTTCGCAAGTCTTCAATTCCGCCATGCAAGTTTTCAAGGCACCAAAGAAACCCAGCTTTGACATCAGTCCCCGCATCCGCGCCACGGTTTGGATTGCAGCAACTTCGATGACCTTGCTGACACTCTATGCGGTCTTTCGTGGCCTAACCGGCATGGCCCCCAGTCACCCCAATGCCCGCGAACTGGCGATCATCCTGCATGTTTCGACTGTCCTGCCCGCGATCCCCTTGGGCGGGTATTTGTTGCTCGCTCCTAAAGGGACCAAATGGCACAAGATCCTTGGCAAATTGTGGGTCGCATTGATGGTGGCGACGGCTTTGTCGGCGGTGTTCATCAAATGGGGCGGCGGGCTGAACTTCCACTTTAGCTTCATCCATATCTTCGTGCCGATGACGCTTTGGGCATCATACAAACTGATCGCAACGGCGCGGCGCGGCGACATGGTCGGCCACAAGAAAGAGATCCTTGGCCTCTACCTCGGCGCTCTGATGATCCCCGGTATCGTCAGTATGGCGTTGCCCGGTCGGTTGATGCATGTGTGGCTCTTCTGGTGAGCCATTTTTCAGCCGCCAGGTTTGCCTCAGGGTGGTCGAAAACGAATGGCGTCGGGGGAACTCGGCGCCGTTTTGCATTCTGCTTTACGCCTGGCGGACGGGCCGGCGCGTCTTACCCCGCCCGCCTTAGGACCAAATAGAGCGCGCCTTCCCCGCCGTGCCGAATATGCGCTCGGCGCACCGCCGCGATTGCATCGGCATGATGGCTGGCAGCAAGCCAATCCAGCAATTTTGCCCTAATCGCGCCTCGCTTTGACCCGCGATCCGCGGGGTCAGAAGGGCGTTCGCGTCCAGCAATAACCAAGACAACCCGCGCACCCATTGCTCGCGCCTGATCCAGGCCGCTTGTGATGCGGTCATAGGCGCTGTCGAGGGTATGTCCGTGCAGGTCGAGTGTGTAATCCGGCGCTATCTGCCCCGACTTCAACTTGCGGTTCCAATGTCCATCCAATTGCGAATTGAACACGCGTCGTGCGGACACGGCGGGCTTTTGTTGCGGTTGGATTTTTGGCGGCGATTTTGGTGGCGGCTTCGCAATCGTTTTGGGCGCGCGCATTTGTTTTAGCGGCTTTTGCCCGGCCACACCCGGCATGGGTTGCAATGCCGTTTTCGGCACAGCGCGATCGCCGGTCATCCGACCGGGCATTGGTGTCACACTTTCGGCAAGACGAGACCAAGCCTCCGCCTCTTCGACGCTTAGGCCGCGTGGAAACGTCATTGGTCCGAATTGGCGTTCAGTCGCGCGACAGTGCCTTTGGGCAGCAGCAATAGGGAATTGCCCCGCGCACTCATACCGCCCGCAATGGTTCGCGCGCTTTCACCCGCCCCCCAAAATGTATCAAACCGATTGGCCCCCTTGATTGCTCCACCGGTGTCTTGTGCAATCCATAAACCGTTGGCCTCGTCGCGATCCATCTCCATCCAAACCGGCGCACCTAGCGGCACAAAGGCAGGATCTGCCGCAACCGAGGATTCGCGCCGGACTGGCACGCCCATCGCACCCAAAGGTCCATCTCCGGTCAGCTCACGAAAGAAAATCCAGCTTTTGTTGAGGCGCATCAGATCGGCGCCGTCGCTGGGGTTTTCGCGAATATAGGCCATGATCCCTTGCATCGATCCAGGATATTGCCCCGGTCCATCGCCCAACAATCCGCGTTCGCGCATGACACCACCGATGCCGGTGTAACCGCGACCATTTTGGCCCGCATAACCGATACGGATCACCTCGCCTTCGGGTGTGATCAGCCGGCCCGATCCTTGAATTTGGAGGAAGAAGAATTCCACCGGATCTGCGGCCCATGCGATAACCGGCACACGCCCATCCAATGCACCCGCTTCGATAGCGGCGCGATCTGGATACAATTCAAAATCGCCATCCGCGTTATACCGGCCAAGCGGCGGGCGCCCCGTCCGTTCGGATGGCGGTGTATCCGAAGGCCATGCGCGCACCAAATCATCCGGCAACGCATAGACCGGGACATCTGTCGCGGATCGGCGGTTGCGGGATCCGGCAATCTGCGGCTCAAAATACCCAGTTGCAAAAGCGCTGCCATCGCCGACTCGAGCGGTTTCGAAATGCCGGTTGAAGAATTCTGGCCCATCGCGCGTCGCCCATTCAGACGCGATCCGACACACTGCGAACCAATCGTCGTAATTGAACAACCCACTTGAATCGTCGCGGCGCAACATTGCCGGGCACGATTCCACAAAGCCGGCCAATGCGCCGTTCGCATCCTCGCGCGACATGCCAAGCGAGGCGACGGCGGGACCAAGCGACACACCGGTCAGAGCTGCCGTTGCCTCGGTTGGCGCCGGAGTAGGAATAGGAACGCGCGGCCCGTCGCTCTTTGGGATCAGAGCACAACCGGACAGCAAAAGCGCCGCCGCACCTGCGGCTAGCCCACCCCATATCGAACGGGCGTTATGCAATTTGGTATCGGGACCGGTTAACCAGATAACGGTGGCGTTGCGGTCGGGCGCCATGGATTGGCCTTACCCTTCGTCGGTTTCGTCGAGAACCCAGTTTGGATCACTTGCCCCAACATTACGGGAGAATGTCCAGACATCGCGGCTTTCGATCGCATCGTTCAAAGAACCGCCGACGACAACACCGTCGGTGTCACGCGTGACCGATGCGATATCGGCGACGAATAGGATCGAAACACGCGCCATGCGCTTGTCCAATGACGCAGAATGGATGCGGGTCTCTTCGATACGGATCAACTTGCTTTCAACCGTGTGTCCGGCTTCTTCGCGCGAGTCGATCGCGGCTGAAAATCCTTCGAACACATCATCATCGCACAATTCGCGCAATGTATCGCGATCGCCGGTCCAAAACGCTTCGAGCACGACTTCGTATGCGCCGCGCGCACCTTCCATGAAACCGGTGATCTCGAAACTGCGATCTGCGTTGGCGATGTCGCGGATGCCGCGTTCGACAGCTGGCATAACCCCTTCGAGTTCGGCGGGGCGTTGCGGCGCAGGCTGTGCGGATTGTGGCGCGGTCGCGATTGGTGAGGCGGCATTATCGTTCGCGTCAAAGCGTTGAGGCACAATGTCCTCTTCATGCTCTGCCCGGCGGCCCAGCACAGAATACAGACGCAGGCCCAAGAAAGCCGCAATCATGGCGAGGATGACGATTTCCATAATCACAGTAGTATCCAATATCCTTCCGGCGGCGTTTCCGCGGCCCTTTTCACTCTCGCTTACGGGTCGCTTATAAACGACCATTGTTGCGCAATGCTATACAAAGCTACGGTTGAACCGCGCGAGAGACGCATTTCATCACCATAGATAGGTATGAATCTCAATTCGCCAAACCCGAAAAGGCTCCCAATTGGCGCTCAACAGTTTGCAGCACCCGCCGATTCGCCAATCTTAGGGCGTTTCGCGCGGTTTGGGTCGTTTCGCCATATTGCCTGCTTTCCCTGCTGCTGCTAGGCGCGCGGGCACATACTTTATCGCGGCGGGGCAACCACAAACGCTTCGCCGCGCAGCTATCAACGCAGTTCAACCGAAAGACGAAATGACCATGGCCGACGAAGGCGATATTCTCACGAACCTCGACAACGCCGATGGCGCAGCGGGCGCAGCCCCTGGCGCAGGCAATGCCGGCGCGGATCAACAACCGGCAGCGGGCATCATCACACAATATGTGAAAGACCTTTCGGTAGAAAATCCCAACTCGCCGGACGTGTTCCAATGGACCGATCAACCTCAAGTTGATGTCCAGTTTAACATCGGCGCACAACCGAAGGGCGATCAGGTCACCGAAGTTGAATTGAAGATCAACATCACGGCGACATCGGAAAAAGGCACCGCCTATCTCGTTGAGCTCGCGTATTGCGGCTTGATCGGCTTGCGCAACATTCCCGATGAGCAAGCGCATGCATTCCTGTTCGCAGAAGCGCCCCGCATCTTGTTCCCATTCGCCCGTCGGGTCGTGGCCGATGCGGTCCGCGACGCAGGTTTCCCGCCATTGATGGTGGATCCGATCGATTTCAACGGCCTATACGCGCAACAATTGGCGGCCAAACGTCAACAAGATGCGGCCGCTGGTGGGGGCGCTGGCGACATCGCACCGCCCACGGGCCAACTGTAAGCTTTGCGATTTGATGCGAGCATGAGATGATGGGCATGCCGCAATGAGCCTGTTGCGCAATGTTGGGACAATCGGGTCCCTAACCATGCTCAGCCGCATTGCCGGAATGGCGCGCGAGATGATTTTCTCGCGCGTCCTTGGCGCCAATGCCGTGACCGATGCGTGGTTTCAGGCTTTTATCATTCCCAATGTGTTCCGCCGCCTCTTCGCCGAAGGGGCGTTTTCCGCGGCGTTTGTGCCGATGTTTTCCAAACGTCTGCACGGGCCCGACGATCCAGAACAGGGCCTGGAAGAAGCCCGCAGTTTTAGCGCGGACGTGCTGAGCGTATTCCTGCCGATCCTAATCGCTTTGGTCGCAGTGTTTGAAATCGCCATGCCCGGCGTGATTTGGATACTGTCGGAGAAGCCGGTTGATCCAGAAACATATCCATTAGCGGTGGATTTCGCTCGGATCATGTTTCCCTACATCATCCTCGTTTCACTGGTGACGCTGTTCACCGGCATGCTCAATTCTGTTTCGCGCTTTGCCCCCGGCGCGAGCTTTCCGATCATTCTCAACATCGTGTTGATCGGTGCTTTGTTGGCGGGCGAATGGTTCAAGGAGACGTCCGGAGCCAGCATTGAGGACGTCGCATACGGCATCGCATGGGCAGTCACCGGCGCTGGGGTGATGCAGCTTGCGTGGCTGTACTATTGGACCCGCGTCGAAGGGTTTCGCCCACGTTTGCTGTGGCCGCGAATAACGCCAGAGGTAAAGCGGCTTTCCATCATCGCGTTGCCCGCGGCGATTGGTGGGGGCGCGTACCAAATCAACACCCTGGTGCAGCTCTTTTTCCTCAACCAGCTCGAAGACGGCTCGGTCAGCTACATGAATTACGCCGACCGGCTCAATCAATTGCCTCTGGGCATTATTGGTATCGCCCTATCGACGGCCATCTTGCCCAGCCTGTCCAAATTTGTAGGCGGCGATGACAAAGAGGGTGCGGACCGGATTCAATCGGATGCGATCGAATTGGCCATGTTGCTCACCATCCCGGCGGCTGTCGCTTTGGCGATATGCGCCGAACCGTTTGTGACCATGATCTTCCAAGGTGGACGGTTTAATATGGCCGATGCCGCCGTGACGGGCCAAGTGCTCGCCACCTTGGTGCTGGGATTGCCCGCTTATGTCTTGGTCAAAGTGTTGGTGCCCAATTTCTACGCGCGCGCCGACACCAAAACGCCGGTTGTCGCAGCGTTTATTTCGCTAGGCGTGTTTATCGCGTTCAACATCGCGTTCCTATCGCAATACGGGGTCATCGGGGTCGCCTATGCCAGTGTCATTGGCGCATGGATCAACGTCGCGTTCCTCATTATCGTGCTTGGCATGCGGGGCTTTTACCGCGTCCCCGGCGCCTTGATCTTGCGCATCGCCCGCCAAGTGTTGGCGGCCGCAGCAATGGGAGCCGCCTTGTTCTACACGCGCGACCTGCTAACGGATTGGTTCGCGGCCGGTATTGTTGCGCGATTGGCTGCGTTGCTCGCTCTCGTCACAGCCGCCGCCATCGTATATTTCGGCGTTGCATTTGCCGTCGGCGCCATCGACCGCGCTCGGATCACCGCCTTAACAAAGAAAGCAAGCTAAGCCATGCGTGTCGTATCAGGCATTCAACCCACCGGAAAACCGCATCTGGGCAATTACCTTGGTGCAATCGTCAATTATGTGAAACTGCAAGACGAGGCGCACGCCGCTGGGGGTGAGTGTTTCATCTTCTTGGCGGATTTGCACGCCTTGTCTCAACCGCATGACCCGGCGGAATTGACCCGCAACACGCGGGAAATGGTGGCGACATTGGTGGCCTGCGGTGTGGATCCATCCAAGGCGATCTTGTTCAATCAGGCCCAAATCCCTGCCCATGCCGAGCTGCAATGGTTGCTGAACGGCACTGCGCGGATGGGATGGCTCAACCGCATGACGCAATGGAAAGACAAAGCGGGCAAGAACCGCGAAGGTCAATCCATCGCGCTGTTCAACTATCCAGTTCTTCAAGCTGCCGACGTGCTTTTGTACCAGGCCACGCATGTACCCGTGGGCGATGATCAGAAACAGCATTTGGAGCTGGCTCGGGACATCGCGCAAAAATTCAACACGGATTACTGTCCAGAAGACGCACCGCTCTTCACATTGCCAGAGCCTTACATTCCGCCAGCCGCAGCGCGCATCATGAGCCTACGCGATGGGTCGGCCAAGATGAGCAAATCTGACCCGTCCGAAATGAGCCGTATCAATCTTACCGATGACGCCGATACGGTGGTGAAGAAAGTCAAGAAAGCCAAGACCGACGCAGAGCCTTTGCCATCGGAAGCAAAGGGACTGGAGGGTCGCGCCGAGGCATTGAATTTGGTGACGATCTATTGTGCGGTGACCGGGAAAAGCACCGATGATACTTTGAGCGAATATGGCGGTCAGGGTTTCGGCAGTTTCAAACCGGTTCTGGCCGAAGCATTGGTGGAAACATTGCGCCCTATCAATGCGCGTTTCCTAGAACTCAAAGACGATACCGAAGCTTTGGATGCCATCTTGGCGCGCGGCGCATCAAAAGCGCGCGAACACGCCATCCCGACATTAAGTGCCGCGTATAAGGCATTGGGTTTGCTGCGAGGGTAAGGTGACTGGTCAAAACCGCGTTTGATCGCCGTTAAACCACCATTCAGCCCCACAATTGCACCATTGCCGCCACAGTGAATGGTCGCAGCCAGGGTCACCGCGCGGGCTACAATCGTTGGCTATCGCCCTATGGGCGTGGGCCGTCATTGCTTCCCGGTTCGGTTTGGGGTGTTGCAATCAATCGCTGGTGAACCGATCCAGTGCGGCGGCCAATCCAATGGACGTCAAACACGGTGTGCTTGCACGCTGCTCTGGTGATTTTGTTGAGGATATGCCATGAACACTCCTGATATGACCCTGAGATCAAACACATTCCGCCGTTTTGCCCGCTTTGGCTTGATCGGGGCGGTTGCTGTCGGCGTTGCGGCTTGTGCGCCATCGTTCAATGCGGATGTTTCCCGGTTTCAGGCACAACTCCCTGCACCGCAGGGGCAAACCTTTGCCGTCGTAGCCGAAGACCCGGCGCTTGCCGGTGGGCTCGAATTCGCGCTTTATGCCGATCTGGTCGCGGCCGAAATGGCCGAGCTAGGCTATGTCGAATCGGCGACTCCCGAAAACGCCAATTTGCTCGTGCGCTTTGATTACGATGTCGACAATGGTCGCGAACGCGTCCGTTCAACCGGCATCGCCAGCGATCCATTCTTTGGTCCATGGGGCGGGTTTCGCGGTCGTGGTTTCCGCCGCAGTTACGCTTTTGGCTTTTACGATCCATGGCTCGCCGGTCCACAGGTCCGCAGCTATACCGTGTACACTAGCGGGATTGAGATGAAGATCGACAACACCGCGACAGGCGAACGCTTGTTCGAAGGACAAGCCGAAGCGGTTTCTCGGTCCAACCGCCTTCAAGCCTTGGTACCCAATCTGGTTGATGCGATCTTCACCGATTTCCCTGGAAATTCGGGTGAGACATTGCGGATCACAATTCGCGAAGACGGAAAGACCGTTCGTCCCACCAACTAGACGCGAGCAAAACGCAAACATCCCTTGGACGGGGTGAAGGGCGGCGCGAGGGATCTGCGCCGCCTTTTTTGTTGGACCTGGCCTTCGCTAGATTCGGGTCAGGCGTAAGCGCAACTCATCCGAGCCTTGGATTTTGATGGGGCTTTTTAAAGCTTGGCGTGACCGCCGGTTGAGCCAAATCCGCCCGTACCGCGCTGTGTCGCGTCCAACTCGTCAACTTCGACAAACGCCGCCTGAACCACTGGGGCAACAACCAGTTGCGCCACGCGATCACCCCGCGCGATTACGAAATCCGCGTCGCCATGATTGATCAAGATCACTTTCAATTCGCCGCGATAATCGCTGTCGATTGTGCCCGGCGTGTTCGGCACAGTGATGCCATGTTTCAACGCAAGGCCGGAACGCGGACGCACTTGAATTTCGTAATTCTTAGGGATGGCCAATGCTAGACCGGTCGCCACCGGATAGCGCGCGCCGGGAGCCAATGTGACATCCTCCGCGCTTACGACATCCATACCCGCTGCGCCGTCGGTGGCATAAGCAGGAAGGGGCAGCCCCTCACCATGGGGCAGGCGCTTCAATTCAACCGATACGCTCATTCGTTTGCCAATGCGTCTAACTTGGTGGCGATCCGCTCTGCCAAAGCCATCGCCACTTCGCCTTTGGGCATTTTGTCGAGGCTTTCGACACCATCGCTGCTGACGATATGGACGCGGTTGTCATCGCCGCCCATTACGTCGCCGGACACGTCGTTGGCCACGATCCAATCGCATGCTTTGCGTTTGCGTTTCTTCTTGGCGTAATCGAGCACACTGTCGGTTTCGGCGGCAAAGCCAATTACCAAATCGGGCCGGTTGGAACTTGCCGCAAGATTGGTGAGAATATCGGGGTTCTCGGTCAGCATCAAAGCCGGCGGGGCCGATCCACGCTTTTTGATTTTATCGTCGCGATATTCCTTAGGCCGCCAATCGGCGACCGCCGCTACCATCACCGCAACATCACACGGCAATGCGCGCTTAACTGCGGTCGACATTTCTTCGGCGCTCTCCACATCGACGCGATTGACCCCATCGGGCGTTTTCAACGCAACGGGTCCGGCGACCAATGTGACCTCTGCGCCCAAAGCCGCCACGGCCGCCGCGATAGCAAATCCTTGTTTACCGCTAGACCGATTGGCGATGTACCGAACGGGATCAATCGATTCCCACGTTGGACCGGCCGTCACCAAGACATGGCGCCCATCCAATGGTTGATCGGAAGCGTCCGCGATGATGCCTTCAATCGCGGCCTCATCCGCTTCGATCGCCTGCATTTTGGCCGGCGCGGCTTTCTTTGCGGCGATTTTGCGCGCGGGTTCCGGCTCAGCCTCCGGTTCATCTTCGACCGGTTCCACAATCGGTTCAGGCGCGAGTTTTCTATCATCCACTTCGTGGTTGATCGCATCGGGATCCATTGGCGGCGCGGCTTTACCCGCACCTTTTGTCGCGAGCGGTGAGCCAGCGAGATCCGGGTTGAACTCGATATCTTCTTCTTCGATCAACTCGGCCGCTTCTGCGTCTTCGGGGATGTCGTCATCGCCTATCGCGTCAATATCGGCTTCGAGGTCAGCATCGATTTCCTCGGCACTGCGTTTGGTGGTGGAGCGGGGAATTATCTTGGACAGCAATCCGCCCAGTCCGCCGGTCGATGCGCCGTCTTCTGCGCCCTCATTATCCGGTTCAAGCGCTTCGGCGGCATCGTTTGCCGGTGCAAAAGCAACTGCGGATTCTTCGATTTCGATTCCCAAGCGGCCCGCAATCTCTGCCCAAATCGCACCGGGCTCGGGCAATCGACCATACCCAAATTCTCCGCATGCCATCGCGCCTTCATCCGGGTGCATAACGGTAACGCCCGCTTCATTCAGAGCGTCAACATTGCGTTGGGTGGAGGCGTGCTCCCACATTTTTACGTTCATCGCCGGCACGGCCAAAACCGGTTTGTTTGTGGCCAACAACAATGTCGTGGCCAAATCGTCGGCGATCCCTGCTGCCATTTTCGCCATCAGGTCCGCCGTCGCAGGGCAGACAACAACCAAATCAGCTTCGCGGGATAATTCGATATGCCCCATCTCAACTTCGTTCTTGAGGTCGAAAAGGCTGGTGTGCACTTGATTTTCAGAGAGCGCCGCCAGCGACATGGGCGTCACAAATTGTTGGCCGCCCTTGGTCACAACGCACGTGACATCGGCTCCACCCTTGCGGATCAACCGAACAAGCTCGCACGATTTGTAGGCCGCGATACCGCCACCCACGACCAATAGCACCTTTGGCAAAAGCACCTTTGGTCCCGCTTTGCTCATTGTCCCGTTCACTCCTCTTCGGCGCTTTGCCCAAATCACACTGGGTTTGTCACGCGAATTCGCATGTGTCCTAGCGCCCCGCCTGACCAACGCCAAGCCCAGCGTTGCCTAGCGATCCGATGGTTAAGATTGTGCTTAGAGCGCGCACCCGTCATAAGCCGGATTGAGAGGGGATAATTATGATTTTGGCGTTGCGCATTGCCATAGGCCTTGGCGGCCTATTGTTGCTTTCACTCGCGTTTGGGTTTTTCACCGACCCGGCCGCCTCGGGGGCTGATTTTGGCCTGGTCGTCGAAGGCGCTCACGGATTGACCTCTGCACGGTCTGATTTCACAGCGTTTTTTGGCGTTGGCGGGGCGTGTTTCATCTGGGGCGCATGGGCCCGGCGCAGCGATCCATTGATTATTGGGGCCGCGTTGATGTTGGTCACATTGGTCGGGCGGATCGTTTCCTACGTCCTGCATGGCGGGTTCGAAGGTTATCATCTGCCAATGGTGGTTGAATTGGTTTTGGGCGTGTTGGGCATTCTCGGCGCGCGCATGTTGCCCGACCGGACCTAACCTAAACGCGGTTAGATCAAGCCCGCGAAACTGGCGCCCCACACGGCGCCAGCACCAACCGCGCCCGCGACAAAGTAACCGAGCCAGCCGCCGCCATTCCGATTACTGCGCTCTGTCATGAGCGGGATTTCGGGTAGCGGCGCGGCTTCGGGTGCGCCCCCCTTTGCAGGGAATCGATCTTCGATCCGGCGGATCAAATCGGGCAAACGGAACAATGTTTGCGCGTCTTCCTTCAACCGATCTGCGACCGCCGATTCTGGGCCCAGTTCATCTCGGATCCATTCGCGCACATACGGGGCGGACGTGTCCCACATGTTGATTTCGGGGTTCAACTGAGTGGCGATACCTTCGACCATCACCATCGTTTTTTGCAGCAACAACAAATGCGGCTGTGTCTGCATGTCAAAATCGCGGGTGATCGCAAACAATCCATCGAGCATTTGACCAACGCTTAATTCTTTCACCGGCTTGCCACGCATCGGTTCACCCACAGCGCGCAATGCGGTCGCAAACTCGCCGACCGAATGATAGCTAGGCACATATTGCGCCTCGAAATGGATTTCAGCGACACGTTTGTAATTGCCGGTGGTCAATCCATACAGAATTTCGGCCAACCATTGCCGGGCGCGGCGATCAATGCGGCCCATAATCCCGAAATCTATGGCGGCAATTGTACCGTCCTTTTCGATGAACAGATTCCCTTGGTGCATATCCGCGTGGAAGAAACCGCCGCTGATCGCTTGGGTCAGGAAACTGATGACTAGGCGGTTTGAAATGGCGTTCAAATCATGGCCCTGCGCGACCAGTGCATCGCGGCGCGAGATTTTGATCCCATCCACCCATTCGATGGTCAGCACCCGGCCATTTGTCCGATCCCAATCAATTTCAGGAATGCGATAGCCACTGACGCCGGCCATATCCTCAGCCAATTCGCTGGCAGAGGCGGCTTCGCGTCGCAGGTCGAGCTCAGAGAAAGACCAGCGTTTGAAATTGGCGATCGTCAGTCGTGGCCGCAACCGGGTTGCTTCGCCGCCCATCGCCTCCACATGCGCTGCGGCCCATTCATAGGTTTCGATGTCGCGGGCAAACTTCTCTCGGATGCCGGGACGAAGGACTTTCACCGCTACAGTGCGACCGTCCTTGGTCGTTCCCTTGTGCACCTGTGCAATAGACGCTGCCCCGACGGGCTCAGGATCAATATGCGTGAACAAAGCGTCCAGCGGTTGATCAAATGTCGATACAATCTGCTCTTCGATCTGAGAAAATGGGACCGGCGGCAGATTGTCCTGTAGGCTCAAAAGATTGTGCGCGGCTTCTTCGCCGACCAAATCGGGTCGGGTGGCCAATGATTGACCCAATTTGATCGCAGCCGGACCGATCGCGCGAAAAGCGCCGGCGTAATCCCGCTGTCCCGACTTGCCAGTGAGCGTCGCCAAGCGCGCCATCCTAGCAAGTCGACGGACTTGCGCGGGCGCATTGGGATCGTCCTCAATGCCAATCAAAGCGCGTCGCCGCGCAAGGGTAATGCCCCACCGAGCAAGGCGAAATAGATGCGTGGCGGACGACGTCATGCCGGGCTCCGCTCACAATCGAATTTGGCGTAGAAACGCTGGATCAACACTAAATTTTCCATCCCGAATGGATCGCGACCGCACCGCCAAGGATGCTTTCAACCTTTGTGTTCACGAACCCGGCTGTGCGGATCATGCTTTCAAATTCGCTCATCTTGGGGAAGCGACGGATAGATTCGGCCAAATAGCGATAGGAATCTGCATCACCGGCAATCGCCTGGCCCATCCGCGGCATCACCTTGTCAGAATAGACATCGTAGATTTCTTTGAAACCCGCCCATTCCGTCGTCGAAAATTCCATACAGTAAAATCGGCCACCGGGCCGCAGAACGCGATGCGCCTCGGCTAAGGCTTTATCTTTAAATGTCACGTTCCTGATGCCAAAAACGATCGTATACGCATCGAACGAATTGCTGGCGAAATCGACGGCTTCGGCGTTCTGACAGGTGAATACCAGGCTGCCTGTATCCGGCGTTTCCGTCCGCTCCATCGCGCGTTCGGCCCCGACATCCAACATATCCTGATTGATATCGGCCACCGTAATATCCGCGCCGCGATCCGTCATGCGGAAAGCGATGTCGCCTGTTCCACCGGCCATATCCAAAATGCGCTCACCGGCTTGCGGCTTTACCCGTTTGACGAAACGGTCTTTCCATCCGCGATGCATACCCATCGACATCGCATCGTTCATAATGTCGTATTTCTTGGCCACGCTGGTGAAAACCTCGCCCACGCGGCGGGTCTTTTCATCCGGGGCGACCTCTTCGTAGCCGAAGGAGACTGTTTCTTCTGCGTTTGTGGTGCTTTGAGTCATGGTTGGAGCCCTAGAGGCAATTGCTTTGCGCGCATAGGTTTTTTGGCCCGAACCTGCGCCAATCGATCCGTCCATGTGAGCGCGCAGCAATCACAGCGAAATGGGATCGCGCGATAACCGGGTGGAAGGACCCGAACCGGGCTGGATTGGGCGACGGCGAACCTGCATAAGAATGCTGCAGCCTAATCTGCTGTCCCATATCATTAATCGCCAGAAATGAAGCCATGCCGGAACTACCAGAAGTCGAAACCACCGTTCGGGGCCTGGCGCGGTTCATGGATGGAGAGCGAATCGAGCGGGTGGTGTTGAACCGTCCCAATTTGCGGCGCCCATTCCCCGATGACCTTATTCAAGTGATGACGGGCGCGCGGGTTGTAGGCCTATCGCGCAGGGCGAAATATGGCCTCATCCATGTTGATCGCGGTTCCACCTTGGTTTTCCATTTGGGCATGAGCGGGCGATGGAGGATCGATCCGGAAGAACCGGACAAGCATGATCATATGGTCATGGAAACCGCAGACCATCAATTCGCCCTTTGCGATCCCCGCCGGTTCGGGTCGGTCGATCTTCTCAACAGCGACGAACTGGACCGATGGCCCCAATTCGCAAATCTCGGTCCCGAGCCTCTGGGCCCTGGTTTGACCGCCGCGCATCTTAAGACGGCGCTCAAAGGAAAGTCGCAATCGATCAAACTGTGCCTGCTCGATCAACGAATCGTCGCAGGCCTTGGCAACATATATGTCTGCGAGGCTTTATGGCGCGCAGGCATTCATCCGCGAAAGGCAGGCGGCAAAGTCACTCGCCCGCAATTGGAACGTTTGATCCCGGTCATCGTCGATGTGCTGGAGGCGTCGATCAAAGACGGCGGATCCTCGTTGCGCGATTACGCCGCACCGGATGGTGAACTGGGTTACTTCGCCACCCGCTTCGACGTATATGGGCGGACGGGAGAGCCTTGTCGGCGCGACAATTGCGGCACGATCCGACGAATCGCGCAAGGCGGTCGCAGCACATGGTATTGCCCGACCTGCCAAAAGTAAGCAGCACAGCAAAACCGTTCTATCGCGCCAGAAGCCACACGTCGCGCCGCATCGCCAAATTCCGTTATGCGCAAGAATCCTTGACCTCGCGCACCCCTGTGACTATGCGCGCTGCTTCCCGGCGGTAAATCGCCGTTTTCGAACAACTATGATTCTTATTGCTGCGACTGTGCGGCGAGAAACAAACGCGAGACAGACACAGATATGGCCAATTCGCCACAAGCCCGTAAGCGCATCCGTCGCAACAACGCCCGAGCCGAGATCAACGGTGCTCGCGTAAGCCGCATCCGCGGTTTCGTGAAAAAAGTCGAAGCCGCTTGCGAAGCCGGTGACAAAACCGCTGCTTCGGCTGCTTTGAAAGCCGCCCAACCTGAGTTGGCACGCGGCGTTGCCCGCGGTGTGATGCACAAGAACACGGTCGCTCGCAAAATGTCGCGCCTGAGCAAGCGGGTCGCCGCTCTCTGATTCGCGAATCACTGAACTCAGCGCGTCCCTAACTGTCCAATGACAGGTGCGACTGCGTAGAGTTTGGTCAGCCAATGTGGAAAAGGGCCCCGCCGAAAGGCGGGGCCCTTTTCATTTGCGCGGTCAGCGGGCCATGGCTAAATCGCCAAAGCCTTGGAATCTCAACGATTCGCATCTACCGTATGGTAAAAGCATCGTTAAAACAGGCACTTGAACGCACGCCTGCGGGGTTGGGACGAGTCAACAACAATATTTCGGTTTTATTGCAATTCCCGACTTGCGCGCGGGCCCGATCATCTCTTTAGTTAGATCAGACCGGGCAGCACAGCCCGGGCGTCATACAATTTATCAACGGCAAGACCCCTCGAAAACGTGTTTCGTGGGAATGGGGAAGTTTTGTCTGTTGCGCAGGAGAGATCTCGGCCGGGTCGAAGAATTCGGAGAGATTGAAATCGGGGAAAACGACAAAGCGATGGGACATAAAATTAACAAAGCCCGCACCACTCGCGGCGGCTCGGATGATGATCTTATGGAAGATGCAGAGTCGGTAAACCTTGCAGCCGATTGGGCTGATATCAGCCAGGGTCTGCGCAAAGATCTCGGTCACCAATTGCACAGTCAGTGGATTAAACCGATTCAGGTTGGCGGCATCAACAAAGAGAACGGCACGCTCGATCTCTTTTTGCCGACCGAATTTTCGGCCAATTGGGTGAAAGATCGCTTTCATGAGCGGCTTCAGCTCGCGTGGAAAATTGTGCGCAGCGATGTGCGCAATGTGAACATTCAAGTTCATCCCGGTCGGCGCCAGCTTCCAGAGTTGCGGATTGACGACGGTCGTCGTCCCGCCAATGACGGCGCCAGCGCGATTGCGGTTGCCGCCGGCACCATTGGTGACGCTGGCTTCACCAGCTCGGTCGGGCTTGATCCATCGCTCACATTCGCTGCATTCGTGACCGGTGAGGCCAATGTCCTCGCTTGCAACGCGGCGCAGCGCATGGCCGCGACCGAACAACCCCAATTTTCACCGCTGTATCTGAAAGCCGCCACCGGTCAGGGCAAGACACACCTTCTGCACGCGATCGGGCATGGCTTTCTTCAAGCGCATCCGCGTGCGCGCATTTTCTACTGCTCCGCCGAACGGTTCATGGTGGAATTTGTTCAAGCGCTCAAAGCGAATCAGATGATCGAGTTTAAGGCGCGTTTGCGCAGCTTCGATCTTTTGCTGGTGGATGACATCCAGTTCATCATCGGCAAAGCATCGGCTCAAGAAGAGCTGCTGTACACGATTGATGCGCTGCTCGCCGAAGGGAAGCGGTTAGTCTTCGCCGCCGATCGTGCGCCGCAAGCTCTTGATGGCGTAGAACCGCGTTTGTTGAGCCGTCTGTCGATGGGGTTGGTCGCCGATATTCAGGCCGCTGATATCGAATTGCGCAAGAAGATCCTCGAATCAAAACTGCAACGGTTTGCGCCGCTGTCGGTACCCGAAGACGTGATCGACTTTCTTGCTCGGACCATCACACGCAATGTTCGTGAATTGGTGGGCGGTCTCAACAAGCTGATCGCTTACGCCCAATTGACCGGCCAAGAAGTGTCGTTGAATCTGGCTGAAGAACAATTGACCGATATTTTGTCGGCCAATCGTCGCCGGATCACGATCGACGAAATTCAGCGGACGGTTTGTCAATTCTACCGCATCGATCGCAGCGAAATGTCATCGAAACGCCGCGCGCGTGCCGTTGTTCGCCCGCGTCAGGTCGCGATGTATCTGTCAAAAGTGCTCACACCGCGCAGCTATCCCGAAATTGGCCGTAAGTTCGGCGGCCGGGATCATTCCACGGTGATCCATGCAGTGCGTTTGATCGAAGATTTGCGCACCCGTGATGCCGATATGGACGGCGATGTCCGTTCATTGCTGAGACAATTGGAAAGCTAAAGCCATCGGAGTTTTCCTCCGGTTCTGACGCGCCGATCAACATCTTTGTCACAGACCTGTCGACAGCCTTACCCACAAGGCTGTCGACAGGATGTGCACAGGATGCCAACAGCTTGAGCATGGCAATTCCACAGCCTTCTCCACTGGGGTCTGACGGTGCAATCGATCTACCGATTGCGGCGCTCCCTGCATTGATGCGGGGGATCAAGGGGCGTTGCCCACGCTGTGCAAAGGCAAAACTGTTCCGCGCCTGGATCAAGCCGGTAGACCAATGCAGCGTGTGTCATCACGATTGGTCGGTGCAACAGGCCGATGATTTTCCGGCCTATATCGGGATATTTGTGGTTGGCCACCTCTTGGCCCCTGTCGTTATTGCGATGATCGGGACATTCGGCGTTTCGGCTTGGTTGACCCTTGCGATCATTTTGCCGATCGCCATCGTCATGCTGATCGCCATGCTCCAACCGGTGAAAGGTGGCGTCATCGCCTTGCTTTGGTGGTGGGGAGTCGGTGCGTTCACGCCGGAGCGAAGGCCAACTGAACACATTGAAGAAGACAACCCATCATGACGCTTTCTCCCGCCCGCCTCGATCGATTTGCCCGCCATATTGTGCTGCCCGAAATTGGCGGCGCGGGCCAGGTCGCCTTGGCGGACAAACATGTCGCTGTGATCGGGCTTGGTGGGATCGGATCACCGGCTCTGCAATATCTCGCCGGAGCTGGCATTGGAAAATTTACGCTTGTCGATGACGACGTGGTCGATGCGTCCAATCTTCAACGACAAACAATCTTCACCGCTCGCGACATCGGTCACGGCAAAGCGACGAGCGCGCGCCGTTGGATGGCGAATTTTGACGATGCGTTGAACGTTACATTGAGCGATGGCCGGATCACCGCCGACACAGCACCCGATTTGATCGCTGGTGTTGATCTTGTGATTGATGGCACGGACAATTTCGCCACGCGACTTGCGGTTTCGGATACGTGTGTCGCTGAGCGGGTCCCGCTTTTGTCGGCCGCAGTTGGCCGCTTTCAAGGACAGGTTGGTGCCTTTGCAGGGCACTTGGCCGGGCAATCGTGTTACCGTTGCTTTGTCGGCGATGCCTTTGATGCCGAGGATTGCGACACTTGCGCCGAAGACGGCATGCTGGGTGCAATGGCAGGGTGGACGGGCAGCTTTGCCGCGATGCAGGCGGTCCGCATCCTGCTCGCCGGGGTCAGCCGCTTTGGTCAGCCAATGTGGGGCAAGCTGCATATCCTCGACGGAATGCAGCCCGGCATGCGCACGCTTACAATCGCCAAAGACCCTGCCTGCAAAAGATGCGGATGAGAGTGTACACCGCCCGGTTATAACTGTGAACATTCAGCCGACCCATGCGGTGAATAGGGCCGGCGCAGGCGTTTACAAAACAGCACTTGGCCACCTACAAACCACCGCGCAAAACTCACCCCCAGGATGCCCTTTCGATGATCACCCTCCTCTCTCCGGCTAAGAAGCTCAATTTTGACTCTGTCGACGCCCCGCTCGACATCACACGCCCGCGATTGGACGAAGACACGCGCGCGATTGCAGCGGTGGCGAAAAAGCAATCGGCTGATGATCTCAAACGTTTGATGCACATCTCGGATAAGCTCGCCGAGATGAATGTAGAACGATTCAAAAGCTTTGATCTGGATGGGCGCAGCAATTCGGCCAAGCCCGCCGGTCTCACCTTTGATGGCGATGTCTACTGGGGCTTAGAAGCGAAGAGTTTGGATGATGCCGCGCTTACCTACGCTCAGGACCATTTGCGGATCCTATCGGGCCTTTATGGTGTGCTTCGTCCGATGGACGCAATCCAGCCTTATCGGCTGGAAATGGGCACGAGATTGGCCAATCCGCGAGGCAAATCGCTGTATGATTTCTGGGGTAGTCGGATTGGCGAGCAACTGACCCAAGACCTGTCAGGACACGCCGATCAAACGATCGTGAACCTTGCGTCGACCGAGTATTTCAAGGCAGTCGACACCTCGGTTTTACCGGGCAAGGTTATCGAAGCCAGTTTCCTCAATGTGAAAGACGGTGAAGCCCGCCGGCTGATGTACCATGTCAAATTTGGACGCGGATTGATGGCGCGTTGGATCATGGAGAACCGGATTGAGAATGCCGATGACCTGAAGTCCTTCAACGGCGGAGGCTATCGTTTTGATGCCAAAGCATCGAACGAGACCGAACTGATTTTCACGCGCAAACAACCACCTTTGAAGAAAAAATAGCCTCTGTTTGAGGCGATTTGCGCGGTCTATCCGCCCAACACCTCATCCACCCATTGAGGCACCAATTCACCCGCTGGGCCATGGCGCGCCTCGGTGAAGTGATGCGTGCCCTCTGAGGGCTCGAGATTGAGTTCCAGTGTGGCTGCTCGGGCCGCGCGGGCATCCTGCACAAAGCCAGCCGCAGGATAGACCGCACCCGATGTGCCAATGCTTACAAACAGGTCGCACTGCGACAGCGCGGCGTAAATCCGCTCCATCTGATACGGCATTTCCCCGAACCAAACCACATCGGGGCGCAATGTTGGCGCCTGGCAAACCGGGCATGGGGGCCGGTTAGACATCGCCGCATCCCAAGGGGTTCTTATCCCACAGGATTGGCACAAGGCGCTTTTCAATTCTCCATGCATATGAAGCACACGATCAGAGCCGCCGCGTTCATGTAGGTCGTCTACATTCTGCGTCACCAACAAAAGCTCGCCCGGAAATTCCCGCTCCAACCGGGCTAAGGCGCGATGCGCTTCGTTGGGATGCACTTTCCCCAAAGCCGCCCGACGCAAGTCATAAAAGCCGAGCACAAGATCTGGATCTCGAGCGAAACCCTCGGGTGTGGCCACATCCTCAACCTGGTGCTTCTCCCAGAGGCCGCCGGCGTCTCTGAACGTGTCGATCCCACTTTCTGCCGAGATGCCGGCGCCAGTGAGGATGACGATGGATTTGGGTTGATCGGTCATGTCGGCGGAATGTTTACCATATTGGGTTACGTGGCAAGCCACGATGAACACCGCCCCGCCCTATCCCCATGCCACCGCGCCATCGCCGGTCTCTGGCCATGCATATCGCCGCGATATTGATGGGTTGCGGGCGCTCGCGGTGCTGCCGGTCCTTTTGTACCACGCCAAGGTCCCCGGCTTTTCCGGTGGGTTTATCGGGGTCGATATATTCTTCGTAATCTCCGGCTTCCTGATCACGGGCATTATCGCCCGCGAAATTGATGCAGGTGAGTTTTCAATTCTCACATTCTACGAGCGGCGGGCACGGCGTATTTTGCCCGCTCTGCTGGCGATGATAGCCTTTGTCTTGATCATGGCCAGCGCGCTTTTCCTGCCCAGCGATTTCGCAGGTGTCGCCCCAACCGCTTTGGCCGCCATTGGCTTTCTCGCCAATGTCTGGCTGTTTACGCAGACCGGGTATTTCCAAGGGGACGCCGACACGATCCCCTTGTTGCACACATGGTCATTGGGCGTTGAGGAACAGTTCTACATCGCAGTCCCGATCGCTTTCATTGTCATCGCAAAGATGGCGCCAGGATGGCGGATCAAGGCGGTGATCGCGGCCACATTGTTGAGTTTCATCTGGGCAGCGATGAAACAGGCGGACAGCGATGGGTTTGCGTTCTACATGCTGCCAACGCGCGCGTGGGAGATGTTGGCCGGATCAATTTTGGCACTGGGCCTTATTCCCGCCGTCAAACATCGCGTGGTTTCCGAAATTGTGTGCGCCACCGCTCTGATCGCAATTCTTGCGGCCAGCGCGCTGTATGATCGTCAGACGGTGTTTCCCGGTGTCACCGCCCTCGCCCCGGTCATAGCCGCGATGGCATTAATCCATTGCGCACCTGGCACCGCGGTCGGCCGCATGTTGTCGTTAAAGGGACCGGTTTGGATCGGCTTGATCAGCTATTCGCTCTATCTGTGGCATTGGCCGATCATCGTGTTTTGGCGCTATTCATTGGATGAGAAACTGACCTTGGTGCACGCATCCGGGTTGATACTCCTGTCGATCCTTGTCGCATGGACAAGCTGGCGATTCATCGAACAACCGTTTCGCAGCAAATCACGCTTCCCAGCGAAACGGATTTGGCTGTGGAGCGGCGCAGGGATGGCAGCGATCGGCGCTATCGCGGTGTTCTTTGTTGCTCAGGGCGGTTGGTCCAACCGATTTGATGACGAAACTTTGAGGATGGCCGATGCTGCATCGGATCACAGCCCGGTGCGCATGGATTGCGTCGCTGACCGGATCACCAATCATTCGCGTGTCTGCAATCTGGGGGCCGAGACAGAGCCATCATCCATCATCTGGGGCGACAGCCACGCTGTAGAAATCGCGTGGGCGTTGGGCGAAAATTACGGCGCACGCGGCGAATCCATCATCCAACGCACCCGCGGCAGTTGCCCACCCGCAATCGGTTTTGATCCGCCTAAAGATCCGCGCTGCACCATGTTCAATGCCAGCGTCCTCGAAGAGATTGCCGCATCGCCGGAAATCTCGACCGTGTATTTGGCGGGTTACTGGGCTCAACCACCCTATCAAATCGCCGGGATAAACGAACTGCTCGATGAAACCATCGCGCGGCTCCACGCTTTGGGGAAAACGGTGACGTTGATTGGTCCCATTCCGACCCAGCCGGTTGCGGTGCCAAGATTGCTGGCCATGCACGGGCCCGATGCCCCCACATTATCCACCGCCGATTTCTTGGCCGTCGCCGATGGCTTTCGCCAAAATTACCCGGCTTGGCGGGCGCGCGGTGTTGTAATTATCGATCCGATTGACCGGCTTAGTGATAACGGACAGACCATCATTGTTGCAGCCGGGCAGCCGCTCTATTACGACGATCACCATCTAAGCTTGGCCGGAGCGAGGCACATTCTAGGAACGCCAATCCAAGAGTGACTTTCGCGCCGCCAATGTAAGCGACCGAGAGGATGGAAATGGCAAATTTCGCGGTAATCGGTCACAAAGGCCGCATGGGCATCGCGCTTGCGCAAGCCATCGATCAAGCGGGTCACGCATTGCGCGTGGGGATTGATATTGGCGGCGATCCGGGCGTTCTTACCGGACCAAAGGAGCAAGGTTGCGACGTCGTCGTAGATTTCTCCGCGCCTGATGCTTTGTCACAGAATTTGGCCGCCGCTCAATCGGCAGGGGTTCCGATTCTGATCGGAACAACCGGTTTGGAAGACGCACATTTCGCCGCCATCGATAAAGCCGCCCTTACCATTCCGGTTTTGCAGACGGGCAACACATCGTTGGGCGTGACCTTGCTGGCGCATTTGGTGAAGGAAGCCGCTGCGAAGCTTGGCCCAGATTGGGATATCGAAGTGCTGGAAATGCACCACCGTCACAAAGTGGATGCCCCATCAGGAACTGCCAAATTGCTGGGCGAAGCGGCGGCTGATGGGCGGGAAATTGACCTTGCCGCAAATATGGACAGTGGGCGTCATGGTCACACGGGCGCCCGCCAAGAAGGCGCGATCGGCTTTGCGACATTGCGCGGGGGCAGCGTGGCCGGTGACCATTCTGTGATCTTCGCTGGAAACGAGGAACGCATCACCCTTTCACATTCAGCAGAGAATCGCATGATCTTTGCACGCGGTGCCGTTCGTGGCGCAGAATGGCTCATCGGTAGAAAGCCGGGCCGGTACACCATGGAAGATGTGCTTGGTCTGACTTAACCACAACAACAACAAACGACCGAGAAGAGGGGAAAAGCCCAATGGCATTCGATCCAATCGCCGCAACCGATGCGCATATGAGCGCTTTGAGCGCAGCCGAACTTGCGCTTTCACGCGATTACACGACGGGCAATCACTGGCTGATTTTGGGCGGGCTCATTGTCTCTGCCATCGTCACTTGGATTATTGTGAGGACGGGTGTTCTGGACAAGGTCTTTGGCCTGCTCTCTGACCGTTGGAGCAACGGGCGGGTGTATGTTGTGGCCGCCGTCTTCACGATTGTCGATGCGCTGCTCTTGCTGCCCTATTCCATCTACACCGATTGGTCTCGAGAAAGCGCTTATGGCCGCACCAGCCAACCGCTTGCCGATTACCTCACACAAAGCGCAATGGGCCTTGCGCTATCCGCCATCTTAGGCGGGCTCTTTTTCATCGGCCTCTATTTCCTTCTGCGCCGCGCGGGCCAGTTGTGGTGGATTTGGGCCGGCGGGTTGGTCGCTTCCACTGCAGCGCTCACTCTGCTGCTCTCCCCCACTTTGATTGAGCCGCTCTTCAACGACTATACGCCAATTCCCGAAGGTGAAGTCCGCGACGCTGTGTTGGTCATGGCGGAAGAGGCAGGCATCCCCGAAGACCGTATTTTCGTTTTTGATGGATCACGCCAATCAAACAATTTTACTGCCAATGTTTCTGGGATCGGCGGATCCGCCCGCATCGCCATGTCCGATGTCGCATTGGATGAGGCGTCTTTGGACGAAGTTCGCGCGGTGACGGGTCACGAAATTGGGCACTATGTTTTGGGCCATGTTTGGTGGTTGATCGGGGTGATTTCGACCTTGTCGATCGCGGTCTTTTTCCTGACCGACAAAACCTACCCATTGTTCGCCCGCCTCTTTGGCAGCACGGCGGCGATCTCTGACCCACGCGGGATCCCCGTCCTCATTTTTGGCGTCGGTCTGTTTTTCACACTCGCACAGCCATTGTTGAACACGATTGTGCGCCACAATGAGCGCGCCGCCGATTCCTATTCGCTTGAAACCGTTGGCCTGCCTGATGCCTTGTCAGAAGCTTTGGTGAAAACGGCGGAGTACCGCTATCCTTTGGCGGGCCCCGTTGAGGAAGCTTTGTTCTACACCCATCCATCGGTGCGCAACCGGGTGCTGACCGCGATGGAGTGGAAAGCCGAGCAGGAGCCCGCTACGCCTGCCGAATGACAAAAGACCAAATCTTCGAATTTTTCCGCCGATTGGCAGAGGACAATCCAGAGCCTGAGACGGAGCTGGAATATGGCAACGCCTATCAATTGACGGTGGCGGTAGCGCTGTCCGCGCAGGCGACCGATGTGGGCGTAAACAAGGCAACCCGCGCGCTGTTTGCAAAGGTGGAGACGCCGCAGCAGATGCTGGATTTGGGGCTTGAGGGGTTGGTGGAGCACATCAAGACGATCGGCCTGTTCAATTCCAAGGCGAAGAATGTGATCGCGCTCTCGCAATTGCTGATCGACGAATATGGCGGGGAAGTGCCCGGCACCCGCGAAGACCTCGTGCGCCTACCGGGAGTGGGGCGCAAAACGGCGAATGTCGTGCTCAATTGCTGGTTCAAGCAAGAGACCTTTGCGGTCGACACCCATATCCTGCGCGTGGGCAACCGCACAGGTCTGGCCAAGGGTAAAACGCCCGATCACGTTGAGGCAAAACTGGAAAAGCGCGTGCCGCAACCGTTCCGCCTGCACGCGCATCACTGGCTGATCCTGCATGGACGATACGTCTGCAAAGCGCGCACGCCAGAATGCTGGCGCTGCGGTCAGGTGGATTTGTGCAGTTTCAAGAAGAAGGTGACTGAAAAAAAATAAAACAACTTTTGACGTATACTGCTACGCTTCTCTGACTATCTGTGTTCGAGGGGTTTTTTATGACTGGGGCGAATAGTGTGAAAGATTTTGGAGGAGTTATAGCAGGTTTCGCTATAATGTTCTTCTTTGCGACGTTAGGTATCGCCCTACTCTATGGTGCCGCTGAGCTTAGTGTTTGGGCGCTAGAATGGGCGTCAAGCTTGTTCGGGATCGCGTTTCTAACCTGCTTACTCGTCTTTCTTCCACTTTCGATCATTCCTCGGACCCGCGGGTTTTCAGGAAATGGTTTATACCTCACATCATACCTTTTCGGCGCCATCCTCTGGGTTCTGTCGATGGCTTTTGTCTATTTAGAATGGGGGCTTTTCCCTGTCATCCTCGGTCTAATTTTGGGTGGAGTTGGCGTCGTCCCGATTGCCATGATTGCAACCATCGTTGAAGGGCAGTGGGCAATACTGGGAAATCTAGTCGTCTTGATTGGCCTAACTATCGGGCTGCGTATCTTTGGTTACTGGTTGATCGAAAAGGCAGCCGAACGCGCAATCCTTCTTGCAGATGCAGAAGCCAAGGAGAATCATGCCGCTCCTGCGCGACGTTTAGACTAGTTCTGCTAGTCTCATCTCAAACATCATCCGCGGAGATCATCTCCGCCTCATCAATTTCACCCGTCAGCGCCGCCACCGTCGTCGCCACGGCCGCGTCGCCGCTGACATTGGTCGTGGTGCGCATCATGTCCATGATCCGGTCAACACCGGCGACAAAGGCAATCGTTTCCAGCGGCACGCCAACCGCGCCAAACACCAGCGCCATCATGATCAGGCCCGCGCCCGGAATGCCCGCTGCACCCACGGCTCCCAATGTGCCGAGCACCGAGATCAGCAGGTAATCGCCCCAGCTCAAATCCACGCCAAAAATCTGCGCGCCGAACAATGTCGCAAGGCCCAGATACATCGCGGTGCCGTTCATATTGATCGTCGCGCCCAATGACACAACGAAACTGGCAACGGAGTTCGACACACCAAGGTTCCGCCGCACACAGCGCAGCGTCACAGGCAAAGTCGCGTTGGAACTGGCCGTGGAATAGCTCACCGCAATCGCGTCAATAATCCCGCGGAAGAAATCCACCACCGGCAGTTTGGCGATGAATTTGATCATCGAGGAATACATCACAAGGATGATCAGCAAGCAGCCAATATAATTGAGCGCCACCAGCTTACCCAGCGCCGCCAATGCATCGAGGCCCAGCGTGCCCGCAACCCACGCCATGAGCGCAAAGACGCCAAACGGGGTCAACTCCATGACGATCATGGTCACTTTTTGCATGACCACGCTGCCGCTTTCGAAGATTTTGAGGACGGGTTCGCCCTCTTCCTTCGCCATCAAAATGCCGATCCCGATCAGCAAAGCAAAGACGATAAGCGGCAAAACATTGACGTCAGCCATGACCTGAACCGGGCTTTGCGGGATCATGCCCATGATCATGTCTTGCCAAGTCGTATCGTTGGGCGGCGGTGTGGCCCCCTTTTGCAGCGACGTGGTATCCACCCCTGACCCTGGTTGAATCAAAGTGCCCAGACCAAGGCCCAGCCAAACCGCAATCTGGCCGCTGACGACAAACAGCAAGAGCGCCCGCCAACCAACACTGCCCAATTTTCGCAGATCACCAATCGCCGCAACACCCGCAACGAGGCTGAAGAAAATCAGCGGCACGACCAGCATTTTGATGAAGCCGATAAAGACGTCGCCAATGATTTTAATGCTAGCGGCCTCTGGCCCCCACAGGCGCCCGACAATGATGCCCAAGATGAGCGCGCCAATGACACGCTGCCACAGAGGAATTGCAAACCATGTTTTCATGTTCGGGCTTTCTTTGCGTTTGGCTTTGAGGTCAAACCTCGGTTTGGGTCGTATCCAGAGCGAGCGCACCAAGCGCCGCGCGTGTAAAAATCCGGGCTAGCGTATCGAGATCCGGCATAGCCACCGCTTCATCGCGTTTATGCATGGTCGCATTGCAAAGACCAAATTCAATCACGGGACAAACCGCGCGAAGGAACCGAGCATCCGACGTACCGCCGGTGGTGGATTGTTCCGGTTTGATCCCGGTTTCGGCTTCTACGGCGGCGGCCAGCATCTCTGAAAATGGGCCGGGCGCGGTTAGAAACGGTTCGCCGGAGATAATCGGCAGTGCCCGCCCGCCGTGTTTCTCTGCGATCGCTCCCACCCTTTCGGATAGGCTTGCGCCGGAATGCACGTCGTTAAAACGGATCGAGATGCGTGCCTTCGCCTGAGCAGGGATGACGTTGTGCGCGGTGTTGCCGACTTCCATATCGGTGATTTCAAGATTTGATGGCTGAAACCAATCGGTCCCTGTGTCGAGCACCAATTCATCAAGTTCCGCCAGCATGGTGACCAGTTTGGGGATCGGGTTGTCGGCCAAATGGGGATAGGCGACGTGGCCCTGTGTCCCATCAACAGTCAGCCAGATGTTGACCGATCCGCGACGACCGATCTTCATCATATCGCCCAGCTGATTGACGCTGGTGGGTTCACCGACAAGGCACAGGTCAGGACAGAGCCCTTCGGCATTCATATAGTCGATCAGGGCGCGCGTGCCGTGGAGCGCGGGCCCTTCTTCGTCGCCGGTGATGATGAAACTGACGGTACCGGCGTCTTGCGGCACATCATGCATCGCCGCGACCATGCAAGCGATGGAGCCCTTCATATCGACCGCACCCCGGCCGTAGAGCAATTCACCCCGTTCGGTTGGTTCGAACGGATCGCTCACCCACCCGTCGCCCGGTGGGACGACGTCTAAGTGCCCGGCAAAGGCAAAGTGGCTTGATCCTTCTGGCCCGCGCCGGATGGCAAATAGGTTCTCCACCGGGGCCTCGTCCGTACCATCGGCACCTTCGCCGCGCCGAAACCGGTGAACATCAAAACCCAACGGCGTTAGCATAGCTTCCATCGCGTCAAACACGGGGCCTGTGGCCGGCGTCACGCTGGTTTCGGCGATCAAACGCTTGGCGTAATCGAGGGCGACGCTCATCGTTGTGGCTCCGGCAAAGGCCCTGGCGCAAACGCAGATTCCAGCAAGTCTGCAATGCGCAGCCCCGCCTGTTGCACCCGCCGTTTGGCAATGGGTACACCGCGCACGATGTCGTCTTGGGTAAGCGCTGTCTCTCGCGGCAACTCGGTCCCGCACACATTCTCTGTGTCAAAGGCTGTGGGATAGATGAAATCGCGGCTGATCTCCCAACTTTCGCGGCCCCAGTCGGCAGCCTCGCCACCGCTCAATTCGCTGCGCTCGACCCTTGTGTAACGACGCACCACGGGATCGGCGGGGTCGCTAATCGCGCGCTCTGCCAACGGCCCATCCCAAATCCAATGCAAATTCAGCCCCGGTACGATGCCATAATCAGTTTCCCGATCATTCCCGCCGCGATCATCCTTGTCGCCCGAATGCAGCGGCATGTGGATGTCGCCGGCAAAGTGGACCATGAACGCCAGTGCCTGCAACCGGACGTGATCGGGCAAGCTTTCGTCGGCAAGGATGCGGTGGTTGCGCTCAATCTGGGCGGTCACGCAATTGCCGCCAGAGCAATTGGCGCGCGGATTGTAGGCCTCGCAAATGGGCGTCGTGCGGTAATGCCACGATGCGGTGTAGCCCCAGCGCCAGAACGATCGACGTATGCAATCGGGCCAAACACTCGCGTCTTCGATCGTTGAAAGGTCGCATTCAGGTGTGCCGATCAACGCTTCTGATCGCATCAAGCGGCGAATCTCCGCACGCGCTGCAGGTGAGACATTGGCCTCAGCAATTTGTGCCGTCTTTTGATGCGCGTAAAACCCCCAAGCACTAGCCGGAGCAGGCAGCAGCACCGCAACCGCGCATAGCGCCGCGACGAACGCCCTCATGCGCCAACCGCCTCATACTGTTCGATCACCCATTCTTCACTTTCAGAAGAGGCAATCCACTCTTCCATCCACGTGTGTTCCCAAACCGCCTGCATATAACTTTGCGCAAATCCGGGGACGCCGATGCCGTAGGTCAAAAAGCGCGATACGATGGGCGCGTAGAAAATGTCTGCTGCACCGAAAGTGCCGAACAGAAACGGGCCGGCGCTGCCATGACGCGCGCGCGCCTCTGCCCAAAGGCCCAAGATGCGAACCACATCGGCGCGGGTTTGATCGGACACATTTTGAAGTTGAATCCGGCGACGCACATTCATCGGCATTTCACCGCGCAACGACATGTAGGATGAATGCATTTCAGCGACCATGGCCCGTGCCATGCCGCGCGCGCTTTCGTCTTTGGGCCAGAACCGGTCGCGGCCCACTTTATCGGCCAGGTATTCCAGGATCGCGAGGCTATCCCAGATGACATTGTCGCCATCCCATAGGATCGGAACCTTACCGCTGGAGGGTTGGAAATCATCCGCTTCTTTGCGTTTTTCCCATTGTTCGCCCAGCATTGGGACCGTGATTTCTTCAAAGCTCAAACCGGATTGCTTCGCCGCCAGCCAACCGCGAAGCGACCAGCTTGAATAATTCTTGTTCCCGATAATCAGCTTCATAAGAATGCGTCGCTCCACCTTGCGCCCCAAAACAATTGCTCGCGTGCATACGCCGCATTGGGGAATTTCTTCCGTCCTAGATATTCAGTGTTTCGCTGTCGAGGCTGAACGGGTTACGGTGTTGCATTCATTCCCGGAGAGTTCGGTATGGCGTTGCCCCCTTTTCACCTTGCGTTCCCCGTCGACGACCTCGATGCGGCGCGGCATTTTTATGGCTCGGTCCTAGGATGCGCCGAGGGCCGCAGTTCCGAAGAGTGGATTGATTTTGATTTCCAAGGCCACCAAATCGTCGCGCATCTCGCCCCCGATCAGACCGGCGACCGGACGAGAAATCACGTCGATGGCCATGGCGTACCGGTGCCGCATTTCGGATTGGTTCTGTCGCCACGCCATTGGGCTGAATTGGCCGATCGATTGAAAGCGGCGGACACGCAATTTGTGATAGAGCCGACCACGCGGTTCAAAGGAAGGCCGGGCGAACAATCGACAATGTTCCTGCGCGATCCGGCGGGCAACGCGCTTGAATTCAAGGCTTTCGCAGATCCAGATCAACTCTTCGCCAAATGAAATTTAATGACCTCTCGCTTTGTGAGAATGCGGCGTTATAGATTTCGTCGTCTTACATTTCAAAGAGGTGCGTGTGTCGCATTCTGAAGCAGCAACCCCCAAAAACCGCCCCAATCCCCGCACCTTGGCGAAGGACCTCAACTCTTACACTTCCCCCCATCGCGGGCGGAGCATTTGGGAATTGGCCATCACGCTGGTTCCGTTTGTGATTGTGTTTGTTGTCATGCTTTTTGCGGTAGAGGCCGGATATTACATCGCCTTGGCCATGACACCTGTGGCTGGCATGCTGCTTTTGCGGCTTTTCATTATTCAACATGATTGCGGCCACGGATCCTACTTTGCCAAGAAGTCGTGGAACCGTTGGGTTGGTCGGGCGATGGGCACACTCACCCTTACCCCGTATGATTGTTGGCAGCGTTCGCATGCTCTGCATCACGCCAATACGGGCAATTTGGACGCGCGCGGTTTTGGTGATGTGGACACGTTGACGGTCCGCGAATTTGCCGCGTTGAGTCGCACGAACAGATTTTTATATCGGCTGTATCGCCACCCCACCGTCTTGATGGGACTGGGCCCTGCCTATCTGTTCCTATTGCGGCATCGCCTTCCTATCGGTTTGATGCGCGAAGGGTGGAAATATTGGATGAGCGCAATGGGCACCAATCTTGTGACGGCTACGATCCTTGGCGGATTGGTGTTTGGATTTGGCCTTTCCGCTACTTTGATCGTGTTCCTGCCGGTCTTGTTAACGGCGGCTTCGGTGGGCGTTTGGCTTTTCTATGTTCAACACCAATTTGAACACGCATATTGGGAACGCAAAAAGGAATGGACCTTCCACGAAGCGGCCATGGGCAGCAGTTCATACCTAGCCCTTCCCACGGTTTTCCGTTGGTTCACGGGCAATATCGGCATCCATCATATCCATCATCTGGCCAGTCGCATTCCATTTTACCGACTGCCTGATGTGTTGAAATCCCACCCTGAATTGGCCGATTTCAATCGGCTTTCACCAATGGATGGATTGCGTTCAATGGTTCTTACTTTGTGGGATGAAGAGAGCGGTCGACTGGTGTCATTCCGCGAAGCAAAGCGGTTAGCCACTTAAGCCCCAATTGGGCGCGGCCTATCCGGCGTTAAAGCGCGTTGTCACCCAACGCATCGATGATAATGGCTGCGCGCAACGCCTCGATACCCATGCCCTTTTCGCTGCTGGTAAGGTGCATTTCGGGAAAGGCGGCCGGGTGTTTTCGCGATTCCTCAGCTACCTGGTTCGCCACGCGTTCTAACTCCGATGCTTTGATCTTGTCCGTCTTGGTCAACACAATGCGATAGCCAACGGCGGCCTCGTCGAGCATCTTCATCATCTCGCGATCGACCTCCTTTAGGCCATGACGGCTGTCGATCAGGACCAGATTGCGCGCGAGCACTTGCCGCCCTCGCAGATAGCTCTTCACAAGCTTTTTCCAACGATCGACCACCTTCACGGGTGCCTTGGCAAAACCGTATCCGGGCATGTCGACCAATCGCAATTGCAACGGATCGCCAACCTCAAAGAAGTTCAGCTCCTGTGTGCGTCCCGGTGTTACTGAGGCGCGCGCAATCGATTTACGACCCGTCAGAGCGTTCAAAAGCGAGCTTTTCCCGACATTGGACCGCCCGCAAAATGCGATCTCGGGCACTGTGGGTTCGGGCAAGAATTTTAATTGCGGCGCCGAAAGCAGGAAATCGACCCTCCCCGAAAACAGACGCGACGCAGCGCGCTCTCGGCGCTGCTGTTCGCGTTCTGCATCCTGCATGGCTGGGTCAGCTTCCGTCACGCATCACCCTTTGCCTGGGCCGCGTCTTTCTCACGCTCACGCTCGCGCGCTTTGTCCGCTTTCTCTTTTTCCGCCGCCGCGCGCAATTGCGGGTTTTTGGAATAAAGATAGCTTTGTTGAGCCAGAGTAAGAATGTTTGAGGTAACCCAGTAGAGCAGCAGGCCTGAGGCAAACCCGGCCATCACGAACATCAAAATCCAAGGCATCAGGTTGAAAATCTGCTGCTGCATCGGGTCCATCGCAGACGGGTTGAGCTTAAACGTCAGCCACATAGTGACACCCAACAACACCGCCAACACGCCAATGCCAAATACCAGCATCAGATATTCAGGAACGTTGATTCCAACCAGCCACAAGACATTGGCAAGGTTCGCGGGATCGCGCGCCACAAGGTCGGTGATCCACAGGAACGGTTCGTGCCGCATGTCGATCGACAGGATCAAAACCTTATACAATGCAAAGAAGATCGGGATCTGAATGATCAAGGGGAGACAACCGGCCAACGGATTGACCTTCTCTTCCTTGTACAGCTTCATGATCTCTTGTTGCTGCTGTTGCTTGTCGTCTTTGTAACGCTCCTGGATCGCTTTCATCTTCGGTTGAACCGCTTTCATGGCGGCCATGGAAGAGAATTGTTTTTGCGCAATCGGGAACAGCAGACCGCGAATGACCACAGTCAGCAAGATGATAGCAACGCCGAAATTGCCCACAAGATTGTTGAAGAACAACAGCAGCCACAAAAGCGGTTTTTCAAACCACTCGAACCAGCCCCAGCTGATCGCTTTGCCGAAATGTGTGATGCCCGTTTCTTCGTACTGATCGAGAACAACGCTTTCTTTCGCACCAGCGAAAAGCTGTGTGGTTTCGGTCAAGGTTGCGCCTGCGGCCAATGTTTGCGCATCATAGCGCAGCACAGCACGGAAGAGATCTTCGCCTAGCGATTGGAAACCAACCACGTCGGCCTGTCCATCACCGCGTGCGAGAGCCGAAAGCCAGTAATCATCGGCAAAGCCCAACCATGATGATTCGCCATCAGGCGTCCAACGGCCCAATTCGGCCAGTTCGTGATAAGCGTGTGGATCCCGCAATGTGCCGCCAAACACACCAATCGGCCCGGCATGCGCGATGAATTGATCGAGCGTCGCGGTAAGGCTTGTGCGCTTGATGAATGCAAACGGTTGAACGATCGCGGCGTTTTCGCCCGTGTTCTCGGCGGATTGTTCCGCTGTGATCATGAATTGATCGTCAATGGAAAGGCGAACGCGATAAATGATGCCGTTGTCATCGGTGCGGGACAAAGTGACCGGAGTCTCTTGGGTCAGACGCTCTGCATCGGCTTGCCAAATGACATTGCTGGCCATGACTTCGCCGCCGACACGAAAACCAAACTCTGCAAAATGCTGACCATCGGTGCGTTCTGGAGCAAATATGCGGACTGGACCGCTCTCTGAATCCACCGTCTCTTGGTAATCTTTGAGCACGATATCATCGATACGCGCGCCTACGAGATTGATCGAACCGGCGACCCGCGGGGCATCGATCACAACGCGGTTTGTGTCGGCCAACGCAGTGTCCAGATCGACCGGGCCGACCGGAACCGGTGCGGTATCGGACAAACTATCCGAAGCGGTGCCCGGTGCGGTCAGATCACCCGACGCCAATGCGCCGGTGCCAGTAGCCCCAGATTGGGTTTCGGCCACAGCCGTTTCAACGGGGGTTGTGACTTCGGGCTGCGGATAGAAATACCGCATGCTGAAATCCCAACCGAGAATCAGCAGGCCTGAAAGCGCGACGGCGAGCAGAAGATTGCGCTGGTTGTCCAAGATTTTGCCTTCGTGGTGTTGGTTAAGTGTATTAGATGGGTATAACAGCCGCGTATTCCAGCCCTATTTAAGGTACCGGATCGTGGCCATGTCCGCCCCATGGATGGCAGCGCCCTATACGCTTTACGGCGAGCCATCCACCCTTGAGAGAGCCATATTTCGTCACCGCCTCGATTGCGTATTGGCTGCACGAGGGAGAATACCGGCATGTGGGCGGAATAATTCGCGATGGACCAAGCTGCCAACACCGCGCGATGAAGATCATGACATGTTTCATGAGGCGCTCTGACTGGGTGATTCGGAGGGCTTTTTGGCGTTGCCGCGCCCCTTGCTACGCCCTCTCGACATTTTTCGTGGAGGATCGCCCTTACCCTCCTGTGCGCGGGAAAGCGCTTTGCCCAATTCTTGAGCCATGATTTGAAAATCACGTTCCACTCCGCCTGCACGGCCGATCACCACATGATCATGATCAGGCAGCCCGTTTTTGGGTAAGGCGTCGCGCAAAAGTTCGCGGAAACGGCGCTTCATCCGATTGCGAACGACGGCGTTGCCAATTTTCTTGGTGACTGTGATGCCAAACCGCATGCCCGCACCACCATTGGGCCGGGTCAACAGGACAAAGCCCGGACGCGCGTTGCGCAACCCTTTGTTGGCAGCCAAAAAATCAGCGCGCTTGGTGAGCGTTGAGATCATATCTGATCATAAACCAAACGGGCCCCCGTGGGGAGCCCGCGTGTAGGATCGTTCGCCAGCGGCGAGGCGACCTTTATAGTGCAACAGTGATGACATCGCGATCCGCCCGGACCGCGACACGCATCACGCGCAGAGGTTCTTGCGACCGCGATTGCGACGCGCACGGAGAACCTTGCGGCCGCCGGGAGTCTTTTTACGCGCAAAGAAACCGTGCCGACGGGCACGCACAAGATTGCTAGGCTGGAAAGTCCGCTTCATATCGTCCTCAAATAACTGGTATGGCGCTGTCTGTTAAACCGAAGGCCGGCTTTCGCATTTGCAACCATGTTGCGGGCGCCAATAAAAACGCCCTGATCAGGCGCGCGCCACTATGTGATAGCGCGGCGTGAGTCAAGGCATCACACGTCAAGCCGAGCAAGGTTTGTTGTGCTCAGATCGCTGTAATGGATCGTCGGGATCAACGGTAAAGCATCCGATTGAGCCGATTCAATCTGTACAGTTGGGATGAAGCGAGGTTCGATCCCAACAGTCAAAGGCACAGAAGTGTCTGACGCAACCGCAATGCGCGGCGTTTCAATCGGCCCCTTTGCTGTAGGTAAGTGACCGCCATAGCCGGATCGACCCGGCGTCAACCATGGCCGCATGTCTGACGCGCCAAGCCATAACGCGCTGGAATGCGGCACCGAATTGGTCATGGCATAAAAATCGCGAGCGCGGCCTTCACTCATGCCCATTTCGACATAGTAATCGAGGTAAAGCCGATGCGCAGGATGATCCGCAGCAAAATCCTCCGCTTCGCGCCCATGATTGTCGAGCCATGAGTGAACAGCGAATTGCGCTCCGTGCTCTATTGTTTGCGTGGCGCCGGCCAAGAATAATTCGACCGCACCCGAACGAACGGATCCGCCATTGGGCACATGCGTGGAGATGCCCGCTTCGCGGATGCGGCGACCAACGGCCAAATTGGCAATGTCGTTGCTGGTCCCGGGGGCTTCAACCATGGTCAGCATCGCCATTTGCGGAAAGTCGCGCAGCATTGCGTCAAAGTGTGCTGGGCTCGCGCTGTTGGTGGCACCGATCATGGATGCGCTGGTCGCGCTGGTCACAACAAATGGGCCGTATTGCGCCAACATCATCGGCGAACCGCGCCGTATCTCCGGCCGTGCATACCGCGCTGCCGATCGCGATTCGGCCACCAATTGACCGTTTACGAAAGTGCTGGTCACCGTGGGAATAGCCAAAGGCGCGACTTGGCCCCCGCGTTGATCGGCCTCACCGCCTTCAACTTTAACCCATTGTCTGGTGTTGGGATCCCATTCCTCAATCCAGCTTTCCGTTGTGACCGTGCGCAGTTTTCCGGTGCCCCGGTCGGAGTAATCGGCGGGCACTTGTGCCAGAATGGGACTGACACCAAAGACGAGCTGGATAACAGCACAAAGAGCAGCGATACGCTTCATGCTTCAGAGATAGGTGAATTTTTGTTCAGACTTTGCGAAGGCTTATGCTTGCAAAGGTCTTAACCCTGTCCGGCTAAGTACTCGACAAGACACTATTAACCCTGCACTATCAGCGGCCAAATATAGGGTCGGTCTATGCAGTGGAGGATTAAGCCTTGGTAGCGGTGGTACGAACTGTTGCCTATCTGGGGCTAGAGGCGCGACAGGTAGAGGTTCAATGCCAAGTGGCCTCGGGCTTACCGCGTTTTTCCATCGTCGGATTGGCCGACAAAGCCGTTAGCGAAAGCCGCGAACGCGTTCAGGCCGCGCTCTCAGCGATGGGATTGGCGCTGCCTCCCAAACGGATCACAATCAACCTGTCACCCGCCGATCTTCCCAAAGATGGGTCGCACTATGATTTGCCCATTGCATTGGCCTTGTTGGCGGCGATGGGGGTCACCGATGCAGAGCAATTGGGCGATTGGATCGCGGTTGGCGAATTGTCCTTGGACGGTCGGATCGCCCCCTCTCCCGGCGTGTTGATCGCGGCCTTGCATGCAAGCACCGTGGAAGCGGGGTTAATCTGTCCGGCGGATCAAGGGTCCGAGGCGAAATGGGCCAGCGGCGTCCCTGTTTTGGCCCCGCGCGATCTTGCAAGTTTGCTGGGCCATTTAAAAGGGTCGCAGGTGCTGCCCGATCCAGTGCGCGGCGATGTAGAACCCGCCCCGCCCACAACCGATCTTAAGCAAGTAAAGGGTCAGGAAACCGCAAAGCGCGCGATGGAAATTGCAGCGGCCGGGGGACACAACCTTCTGATGATGGGACCGCCGGGTTCGGGCAAAAGCCTTTTGGCGAGCTGTCTGTCCGGCATCCTTCCCGAATTGACCCCGACAGAAGCACTCGAAGTGTCGATGGTTCAATCGGTTGCCGGCACGCTATCATCCGGCAGGGTTAGCCGCACGCGCCCATTCCGCGCGCCGCATCATTCGGCCAGTATGGCCGCGTTAACCGGCGGCGGTTTGAAAGTTCGCCCCGGCGAAGTCAGCTTGGCGCATTTGGGTGTCCTCTTTCTTGATGAATTGCCGGAGTTTCAGCGCGCTGTGCTCGATTCGCTGCGCCAACCTTTGGAAACCGGCCATGTCGATGTTGCGCGGGCCAACGCGCATGTCTCGTTTCCCGCTCGCGTTCAATTGATCGCGGCCATGAACCCATGTCGGTGCGGTCACGCAAGTGAACCGGGCCATGTTTGTGCCCGCGGCGCACGCTGTGCCAGCGAGTATCAGGCGCGGCTTTCGGGCCCTTTGCTTGACCGGATCGACCTCCACGTTGAAGTCGCCGCCGTCAGCGCGATGGATTTGACGTTGCCGCCCCCAACCGAAGGGAGTGAAGAGGTCGCGCGCCGGGTTGCGTGGGCGCGCGCAAAAGCGGTCGATCGTGGAGTCCGCTCCAACGCGGAACTCGAAGGGGAAAATCTGGAAACCTTTGCCGCACCCGATGACGATGGGCGAGCCTTAATGATGCAAGCGGCACAGAAGCTGCGTCTATCCGCACGCGGGTACACGCGGATGTTGCGCGTGGCCCGGACAGTTGCGGACCTATCCGGTGCGCAACAGGTGGGCCGGTTGCATATTGCAGAGGCGCTGTCCTATCGACAGATGATTGGACGCACTTAGCCTCCGGGCCGGGGATGACATTATGACCTTTTTCGATCCAGAATGGCTGGTCCGCATTGCCACTGCGATGCTGCTGCTGGCTTATTTCATTCGTGATGAATTGAAATTGCGGTTGATGATTATCGCGGCCACATTGGTGTTCAACCTGTATTATTGGCTCGTCCCCGATCCCCCTTTGTGGGAGTCCGTGATCGGCGGTTTCTTGATGGTCGCGGTCAACCTCTATGTGTTGTTCCAAGTGATGCTGGATCGGACGACCTTCCGCATGAACGATCAGGAAAAGCGTCTTTTCGCCGCCTTTGAGACCCTATCGCCCGGACAATTTCGCCGCATTTTGAAAACGGCGGAATGGCGCCGAGTGGGCGACATTGCAAACGTTCACGAAGTTGCAGAATCCGAAGAACATCAACTTACACAGCAGGATGACCCTTGCGCGAAGCTGTTCTTCATTTTCGAAGGTGCAATCCGAGTCTCTAAAGGCGAATACAGCTTTCGCTTGCCCCACGGCAATTTCGTAGGTGAGGTCGCCTTTGTTCTTGATGGGGCCGCCACGGCCACGACCATCGCACCAGAAGGGACACATTACGTCGAATGGGATGCCGATGGTTTGCGCAAATTGGGCGCAAAGCACCCGGCATTGGGCAATGCCTTAAACGCGCTTTTGACCCGCGATCTCGCCGGAAAATTGAAAGACAGTTATCGACCGGATGACGCCTTGCCGATTTAGCGGTCTTGGAACTCCGCGATCACATCCAGGAATTCCTGACCCCAAGTTTCCAGCTTTTTGCCGCCAACGCCTTGGATCTCTCCCATCGCGGACAATGTGCCGGGATGTTCGCTGGCCATGGCCCGCAACACGCTGTCGTGAAAAATGATATAGGCGGGGACCCCGTGTTCAGAGGCAAGCGATTTGCGCTTTTCACGCAACGCATCAAACAAGGGATCACCCACCGGATTGGGCACCGCGCCAGCTTTAGAGCGGCGACCCGCTTTCTTAGGCGGTTTGGCGATTAGGACTGGTTGGTCGCCGCGCAACACGTCGCGCGCCTTTGCTCCCAATGCCATCCCGCCATGCTCTGTTGGTGCCAACATTTCATGCGCCATCAAACTGCGCATGACCGGCCTGAGCAGCGGCGCCTGTTCCGCATCGAGAATGCCAAAAACCGACAAAACATCGTGTCCGCGTTGCCGGACGCGATCGTCGCCGGAACCCAGTAGAACCTTCTCAATATGACCGATTCCATAGCTCTGGCCGGTCCGATAAACAGCCGAGAGCAACTTTTGCGCGATCTCTGTCACATCAAGGACTTGCGGCGGTTCCAGACAATTGTCGCAATTGCCGCAGGATTGGGGGGGGCTTTCGCCAAAATGCCTCAACAAAATAGCGCGGCGGCATCCCGCGCTTTCCACCAAACCTGCCAGAGAACTTAGGCGCGCTCGCTCGCTCGTCATGCGGCTTTCGTCGACATCGCTCAGCCATTGCCGCGCTTTGGCAAAATCATTGGCGCTCCAAAACATTTGCGCCTCTGCCGGATCGCCATCTCGGCCCGCGCGGCCAGTTTCTTGGTAATAGGATTCGGTCGATTTGGGGAGGCCAGCGTGAACGACAAATCGCACGTCGGGTTTGTCGATCCCCATGCCAAACGCGATGGTGGCGACCATCACCATATCTTCTGATTGGACAAAGGCGGCTTGGGTTGCGGCGCGTTGTTCTGGGGGCAGACCAGCGTGATACGCACCCACAGGCCGGCCCGTCGCAGCGATTTTTTGCGCCAAATCTTCGGTTGCTTTGCGGCTTTGCGCATAAACGATGCCGGCGCCGGGATTGCGATTGATGACGTCGGTGATCTGCTTGCCGATATTGTCGCGCGCGCTGATCGTGTATCGGATGTTGGGTCGATCAAATCCGGCCTTGATCAAGCCTGCATCTGGGATGCCCAGTTGGCGCAGAATATCCGCACGGGTCACTTCATCGGCGGTCGCGGTTAACGCAAGGCGCGGTATATATTCGAAGTGATCGAGCATCGGGCGGAGGCCGCGATAGTCCGGACGAAAGTCGTGCCCCCATTCTGAAACGCAATGCGCTTCATCAATCGCGAACAACGAAATGTCCGCTTGCGTCAGAAGGGATTGAAAACCGGGAGTCGTGGCGCGTTCGGGTGCGACATACAGCAGATCGAGCTCACCAGCGCACAAACGGTTTGCAGTCTCCGCCTTGTCCATATCCGCCGACGTCATCGACGCGGCGCGTATGCCCAACGCTTTCGCCGCGCGGATTTGATCATGCATAAGCGCGATCAGCGGCGAAACCACGATCGCGGTGCCGGGCCTCGCCAAAGCGGGCAATTGATAACACAGCGATTTGCCGGCGCCCGTGGGCATCAAGGCGAGCGTGTGTTCGCCCGATAGGATGCGCGTAACCACGGCTTCTTGTTGACCACGAAATCCGGAAAATCCGAACGTGGAACGCAAAATGTCATGCAGGTCAGGTCCAGCGGCAACGCTCATCGGTGTGGCTGGTCCTGATTACATGGCGAAAGGGATTTAGGCGGAGGCGGCTTTCTTGGCAGCCTCAATATCGACGACGTCACCAATGTTTGGTCCGGCATTCGCGTTGGCGTCCGCGCTTGCTACCGACCCATCGGCTCGTTTGCCAAGGTCTTCTCTGCGCACCATCCACAAATCTTGATGGCTGAGCAGTCGGCCATCATGCGCAAGAATCGAAACAGGGCCAATCGGCAGGCGATCTTGTTCGTCAACCAAGACCGGGTCTTCGAAGACCATTTCGGCCCCGTATTTCTGACCCCATTGGCGCAGCGCGATCATTGCGGGCAGCAAATCGTACCCTTTTGTGGTCAAACGATATTCGATCTTGCGACGATCATCGGCACACGGTTCGCGTTTAAGGATGCTGTGATCAACCAATTTGGCGAGCCGGTTGGACAGAATATTCCGCGCAATGCCCAGCTCACTCAAAAACTCTTCGAAGTGTTTGAGGCCATTGAAACTGGCGCGGAGGATCATAAATGACCAACGTTCGCCCATCACTTCAAGTGCTTGCGGCAAACCGCAATCAATCAACTCGCGCAGTGGTTCTCGAATATCGCCCATATCAGTCCTCTCTCTGCAACCTAGTTTAACCGGTTCGCCGGTAATCGCAAATCTTGTTGCAATCGCATGACGATAAGTGGGTCGGTCGGTCGCAGAAATAAATTTAGGTTTCTAGTTGCAACTCGAAACCTAATCACTTAGGTAGTGATTCGCAACTAGTTTCGTTTTGAAACTTTGCAGCCCTAAAACTGAACAACCCCCGTTTGAAATTCTAACGACAAAGGACACATGTGATGACCCTCTCCCTCCCCCGCATCAGCCGTTTCGCCGGACTCTCGCTCGCGCTTGTGTACACCGCAGTTAGCTTTGGTGTCGCAACGTCGTCTGCCCCGCTCTCCGCGCAAAGCGGCCCTTATTACACCGCAACATTGGCACAGCCCGCTGAAGACAATCGCGCCGTCGCCGGTGGTGTTGCTTGGAATTGCGCCGGCACAACTTGCGTTGCCAACAAAGGCACGTCGCGCCCGTCGCGCGTTTGCCGCGGTCTTGCCCGTGAATTCGGCGAAATCGTGAGCTTTACCGCCGATGGCGAAGCGTTGGCCGAAGACAAGCTTTCACGCTGCAACGGCAATTAATTCATCGGGGTGGCCCGAAAACTTCCCCGCCAGCCCGTCTCTCTCCAGACGGATTGGCATTTAAAACCCCCGGCGTAGCTCGTTCCCCACACGCTGCGACCGGGGGTCTTTACGTTAGGAAACCAGCGCCCTTCAATTGCGAAGTCAACGCGGCTGCGTCGGCAAAGAGGTGCGCGTCCCAGCCGCGCGCTTTTGCGGCGGCGATGTTGTCGGGATTGTCGTCGGTAAAGAACAAGGCATCGCCGGATCTACCGCTGCGCGCCTCTACAATTTCGTAAATCCGGGCATCGGGCTTCGCGACTTTTTCCGCGCCGGACACGACGATGTCTTCGAACACGTCAAAAATCGCGTGTTCACGGCGGAATTGTTCAAACAACTCATCGCCAAAATTGGTGAGGCAGTACAGGGCGACGCCGCTGTCTTTCAATCGATAGACAATGTCGTGCACCCCATTGACCGGCAGAGCCGCCGTTTCATTGAAGCGCGCAGCATAGGCCGCCAAACGCAGCGCCTGATCCGGGAATTGCGCAATGCGCGCGGGCAACATCTCGCCCAACGTTACGCCGCGATCGTGTTGGAAATGCCATTCTTCGGTCACGACATTGGACAAGAACCAATCCAGTTCTGCCTCGTCTTTGATGATTTTTTCAAACAAGGCGCGCAATTGCCATTCAAACAGCACCCGGCCCACGTCAAAAACCACAGCTTTCGTCACCAACACGCTCCTACCAATATCGACGCTTTAAACAGCTGCGGCCCGCTCTCCTATGGTGGAGGCGGGCCGCTGCTTTTCGTCGGTCGCGCAGTGGCGACCGGCCAAACTGTCTGACTTAACCCTGGCGGGCTTTAAAGCGACGGTTGGTCTTGTTGATGACGTAAGTGCGCCCGCGACGACGAATCACGCGGCAATCGCGGTGGCGGTTTTTCAGCGACTTGAGGCTGTTACGGATCTTCATTGTTATTTCCCGAGAATAAAACAGGCACCGCAGTCGGTCTGCGATGCCGCCAATTTCAAGCCGCGCGCCTACGCGGCGAATCGACTGACGTCAACCATTTCCCCACGAACATGCTGCGCCTACGGCTTACTTTTCTGCCAATATCCGTTCCCATTGCAGGGCATGGGCAATGATTGTGTCCAAATCATCGTGTTTTGGCTCCCATGGAATGGTTGAACGGATCCGCGATGGATCGGATATCAGGGAACCTGGATCACCCGCGCGGCGGGGCTCCATGCTACGTTCAATCGTTAGATTCGTGACCCGGTCAACGGCATCCAAGACGTCCAACACGGAAAAACCGCGCCCGTATCCGCAATTCATCGTGAGCGAGCGTTCCGGTTGATCGATCAACGCGCCCAATGCCAAAACATGGGCGGCGGCCAGATCGCTAACATGGATATAATCGCGCACACCCGTGCCATCCGGTGTGTCGTAATCGGTGCCAAACACCGCGACCGACGATCTTTTGCCAAGCGCGGCCTCCAGCGCCACTTTGATCAAATGCGTCGCCCCATCGGTTGATTGGCCGCTACGCCCTGCCGGATCCGCGCCCGCGACGTTGAAATACCGCAGCACACAGAAATTGAGATCATGGGCAAACGAGGTGTCCGCCAACATCTGTTCTGTCATCAATTTGGACCAACCATACGGGTTGATCGGAACGCGCGGCGTGTCTTCGTTAACCGGAGAAACCTCTGGAACACCATAAGTGGCCGCGGTTGAGGAAAAAATGAAATGAGGCACACCCGCCGCGACGGCTGCGTCGATCAATGCACGGCTTTTAGCGGTGTTGTTGTGGTAGTATTTCAATGGGTCCGCCACACTTTCGGGAACCACAATCGATCCGGCAAAGTGCATGATGGCGCGGACGCCTTGTTCTTCGAATATCCGCGTCAACAATGCGGCATCGGCAACGTCACCTTCGTAAAAGGGCACATCGTCGGGCACAGCAAAACGAAATCCGGTGGTCAAATTGTCGATCACAGCGACAGGCCAGCCGGCGTCTTTCAACGCAAGGACAGCGTGGCTGCCGATGTAACCGGCACCCCCTGTGACCAAAACACAAGGTTTTTGATTGGGGTTGTGCGAAGGTTTTAACGTCTCAGACATGCAAGGCCCTATATCAGCAGTGCCCTGAAAAAGCGTGAACGCAGGGCGCGGTCTATTACGTTTTGCACATTCGCCCCGTTTTGCACAAACACGCGCACGTTCTATAGTATCGCCCGATAAAGGGTCACACAAAGGATAGCAGCCATGCCCACCCTCTCAATCATCCCCCGCGCCGCAGTGTTCGCCGTTTGCGCAATGGGCCTATCGGCATGCGCAGGGACATACACTGGCCCAGTGGAAGTGACGCGTTTCGTCAGCGAACAACCGGCGACCCTTGGCCAGGGCACAATCACAATCACTTTCCCCGAAGAAATGGACAATCAAACCGCGCGCAACGCCTTTGCCGCGGCGGTGGCCGATGAATTGGCAACAGCCGGTTATAACGTTGTGCTCGATGGTTCTACTGAGGCGACCTATCTTGCCGCGATCCGCACCAGCCGCAATCCGGTCGACGCGGGGACAACGCGCAGTCCAGTGAGCGTGGGAGTAGGCGGCGGCACGGGATTGCGCGGCGGATTTGGCGGCGGTGTTGGGATTGGCATCAATCTAGGCGGCGGCGATAGCGGCCCACGCGTCCTGTCCGAATTGTCGGTGCGCATCACCGGACCCGATGGCAACAGCCTTTGGGAAGGGCGTGCGCAACACCCCGTTTCCATAAAATCACCATATTCCGATGTGGATGCCAGCGCCCGAACATTGGCTGCGGCCTTGTTCAGTGACTTTCCCGGTGGCAATGGCGAAACGGTCACAATCGACGTCGATGACCTTAACGCGGCTCAAACGCCTGAGTAATATAGGGTCGAGACAACAGATCAGGGCCGATCATCCTGGCCAAGAACCGTTTTAAGGACCGCAATGACCACAATCGCAATCGACGCCGCTTTTGACAGCGGCAATATCGAAGTTTTGTCGATCGACGGACGCACCGCTACTCTGGCCATACCCAAAGACCACATGGCCGAATTTGCACAGTGGTTCCATTTCCGCGTGACCAGCCCGGTGGACGAAGAGATCGTGCTGAAAATTACCGGCCTGAACGATAGCGCGTTTCCCGGCGGATGGCCGGATTACGATGCCTGTGTTTCGGAAGATCGCGAATATTGGGCGCGCACCCCAAGCAGTTTCGACGCGAAAGAGAGCAACGGCACGCTCACGATCCGATACACGCCTGCGTCGAATGTAAGCTGGTTCGCCTATTTCGCGCCCTATTCGATGGAACGTCACCACGATCTCGTATCCGAAGCTGCGACATGCGAAGGCGTCGATTTGGTGCGTTTGGCAACCACGCTGGATGGGCAACCACTCGACATGCTGGAAATGGGCGAAGGCGACACAAGCGTGTGGCTCTATGCCCGCCAACATCCCGGTGAAACACAGGCAGAATGGTGGATGGAGGGCGCGCTGGAATGCCTAACCGATCCGACCGATCCCATTGCGCGCGCGTTGCGACGCCATTGCCGATTGTACGTCGTGCCCAATTGCAATCCGGATGGCTCGCGCCGAGGCCATTTGCGCACCAACGCGGTTGGCACCAATCTCAACCGTGAATGGGCCGAACCCAGTGCAGAGGCATCGCCAGAGGTGCTCGCCATTCGCAATCGGATGGATGAGACCGGCGTGGATTATGCGATGGACGTGCACGGGGACGAAGCGATCCCAGCTGTGTTCCTTGCCGGGTATGAAGGCATCCCCAGTTGGACCGATGATTTCGGAGAGCAATTCTATCGCTATCAACGCATACTTGATCGACGCACACCCGATTTCCAAACAAAGCTGGGCTATCCCAAAACTCCCGCAGGGCGAGCCAATCTTGGGATCAGCACGAACCAAGTGGCCGAACGTTTTGGTGCCTGTGCGATGACTTTGGAAATGCCGTACAAAGATCTGGCCGATTTTCCCGAGCCAGAACAAGGCTGGTCTCCGGAACGTTGCAAATTGCTGGCGCGCGAATGCCTCGCCGCTTTGGTTGAATGGCTCGAAACGTCCTGAAGCCCCGTCTGCAACCACTTTAGCGTGCCGTTACATGATTTTACCCGGCCTGTGGGGTCGGAATGTGCTATACAGGCGCCAAAGAGGAGACGGGCTATGAATGGACATCGCAAATTTGTCGGACGCCGGACGGTATTGACTGGCATCGGTGCGGGAACGGCGATGGCATTCTTGCCCAATGCCGCTCACGCTCAAGGCATCTTTGGCCGCCGGCGCAGCAGCAGTGGTGGATTGGGCCTAGGCTCTATACTTGGCAAGGCAACCGACAACGCACTCGACAAACTTGCCCAACCCAGCGCGTTTTACGATGACGAAGACATCCGCATCGGTCTGCCGATCGTTGGCGGCCGAAGCAGCGGATTGCTGGGATCAATCGTGAATGCGGGCAATCGTTTGGGCGTACTTGATGGTCTTACCCGCACAATCAACGATGCGACCGGGGTCGCAGCCGGTGAAGCCAAACCGATTTTCCGCGACGCAATCAATGACCTATCGTTTGACGATGCGCCCAGCATCATTCGCGAAGACGATGGCGGCACGCAGTATCTGCGCTCTTCCGCCAACGATCGCCTGCATGCAAGGCTTGAGCCATTGGTCGACAATGCGTTGAACGAGGCGGGCGTCTATCGTCAATTCGATAGCCTCGCAGAACGCCACAGCTTCATCCGCAGCGCGGGATTGAATCGCGAAAGCATCAATCGCTCTGTCACCGACCAAGGGTTGGATGGGATCTTTTCCTATATCGGCAACGAAGAGCGCACGTTCCGCAATGATCCGGTTGGCAATGTCGGCGGCGCACTAGGCGATTTGTTGGGCAACTAAGCCTAAGTTCAATCGAGATGCGCGGGGCCAAATGCGTGCGGCAATAAGTCCGAAAGGGCGACCCGGCGCACTTCGTTCGCACCCACGCACAAGACCAGCGGATCGGTACCGCCAAGTTGAGCGATTTCATTCAGGACTTGCCGACACCGACCGCATGGCGTGATCGGACTGCCATCGCCTTTGTCCTCTGGGCCTGTAACCGCGACCGCTTGCAACCCGCCACGGCGCCCTTCGCCAAAGGCCCGTGAAACCGCGACGGTCTCTGCGCAAAGCGCCAAACCGTAGCTGGCGTTTTCGACATTGCTGCCGGTGATGATCGCGCCATCATCAAACAACAATGCCGACCCGACGTGATATTCGGAATAGGGGGCATAGGCGTTTTGTCCGGCATCTCGCGCCGCTTTAATCAAAGTCGCCTCAACCTCGTGTGACAACGTCATTTTTGCACCACCACCCATTCGATTGGCTCCTTCGAAGCTTCGGTTACCAATTGGCTGTTTGCGCTCCACAAAAGCCACGGACGTCCGGCATAATCGGGCTTCGCTCGATCCCGCACAAGCCAAAGATCCCGCGCTGTGCTGCGCGCTGTTCGATGGCGCGTTTCAAATTCTTCACTCAGTTTCAGGATGACAGGCTTTTCGGCATGCAATTCAATCTGATTGACCAATGTCATCAGCTCGCTCTCAACCGCAGCATCACTCACGGCGGGATCGCACCCTACCGCGGTTCTTCCCAATGCAATAACCGGCGGCAAAAGTTGAGAATTGCGAGGCACCATCCGCGTAAAACGGGCCGAATGTTCATCGGCGCGCAAACACGGATCAAACGGTTGAACAACGCCAACTTGAATGCCCGAAGAAAGCGCAGAGTTGAGCCGATTGGCAAATCCGGGATCGGGCGCAGCACCAGCGCTGGCCAATTCAAGATAGATGAAGTCCGCCCCAACGGCCGCCAATGTCTCAAAGCGGGCATCGGATGCTCCGCTAGCGATCACAGCGCCTTGTTCAGGATAATGCGTGATGTCTGGGCGCCAGCTGCGCATGTCCCACCAAAGCCATACAGCAAACCCAATGGCGACAAGCACCAGCAAGGCCACAAGACGCGCAAGCCATCGGCCTAAGGCGCCGCCCTTTTTTCGACTTCGGCTGGAGCGTGCCACGGCCTATCTTACCCCTTGATGTGGAGAACACAGATCAGCGTGAACAGCCGCCGTGCCGTAGCAAAATCTGTCTCGACTTTGCCTTCCAACCTTTCAACCAACAAATCGGCGGCGGTGTTGTGAATACCACGCCGCGCCATATCGATGGTCTCAATCTCGGCCGGCGTCGCCTTGCGGATCGCCTGATAATAGCTGTCGCAGATCGCAAAATATTCACGGATGGGCCGACGGAAACGCGCCAATCCAATGAGCAACGTTTCAAGCGGCGCGTCATCGTTGTCGGCAATATCCATCGCCAATCGACCATCGCGCACGGCCAATTTCAATCGGTACGGCCCTTTGGCCCCGCGTTCGGTGCTGCGAACAGGCTTAAACGTGTTTTCTTCGATCAAGTCATAGATCGCGACCCGGCGTTCCTGTTCTACATCCGCGTTGCGCCACAGGATCGTCTCTTCATCGAGATCGATATGCGCAATGCGGTGCGCGCTTGCTGAATCGGTTGGGTGCGTGGCCATCGTGGCATCAGCCTTCGCAGATGGATAGGGCACACTTCAAGCGTTTCGATGCAGACTTACCGCCGCAATCCCCGCTATCCACAGCATGCGTGACAATTCGGCACAAACATTCCCGGTCCAAAGGCTTGCAAGAATCACGCAGGAGGGACCATTGAGGCCCTATGGCTGAACCCGAAAAACTCTCTCTCGTCTCCGACGAAACCGGCGCGGCGCGCAAACTGCCTTCCAATGTGGAGGCTGAGGCTGCGTTTTTGGGCGCTGTTTTGATTGATAATCGGGTGATCGAGGAACTGCAGACCCCGATCATGCCACACCACTTCTTTGAACCGCTGCATGAGCGGATCTATATGCGCATCCTCGCCTTGATCGAACGCAACGCGACGGCATCGCCGGTAACCCTGCGCCCTCATTTCGAAGCGGATGAAGCGTTGAAGGAATTGGGCGGCCCCAAATATCTCGCGCAATTGACTGCGAACGGTGCCGGTCTTTTGGCTCCACGCGAATTGGCCCAACAGATTTATGATCTCGCCTTGCTTAGAGAATTGGTGAGCGTTGGGCGCGGCTTGGTCGAGGGGGCGCTCGACACGTCCGAAGAGACCGACCCAATGGACCGCATCTCTCAGGCGGAAGCCGATCTGTTTAAAGTCGCCGAAGGAGCGGCCACAGGCAACGAAGCGTCCAGCTTTCGTGATGCCGCCCTAACCGCGATCAAGATGGTCGAGGCCGCGATGAATTCGGGCGGCGGCCTTTCGGGTAAAACCACGGGCTTGGCCACAATCGACCAGAAAACCGCCGGATTGCATGATTCCGATCTTATCATCTTGGCCGGTCGTCCGGGGATGGGAAAGACCGCATTGGCCACCAATATCGCATTCAATTGCGCCGAAGCGCATCTTAAATGGGAACGTGATGGCGGCGAGTTCAATTACGGTGCACCCGCCGCGTTTTTCAGTTTGGAGATGAGCGCCGATCAGCTTGCGACGCGTATTTTGGCCGAACAGGCAGAAATCAGCTCAGAGGCGCTGCGCAGCGGTAAAATGAGCCGCGACGATTTTCAAAACCTCTCCCTTGCCAGTCAACGTTTGGCAGAATTGCCGCTCTATATTGATGACACGCCTGCCCTTACCATTGGTGGCCTGCGCACCCGGGCGCGGCGGTTGAAGAGACGGCACGACATCGGATTGATCGTCGTCGATTACCTCCAACTGCTTCAAGGCTCTGGCCGGGCCAACGACAATCGGGTCAACGAGATTTCGGAAATCAGTCGCGGGCTCAAAACCCTTGCGAAAGAGCTGAGTGTGCCGGTGATTGCGCTATCTCAGCTAAGCCGTGCGGTGGAACAACGCGAAGACAAGCGCCCGATGTTGTCCGATTTGCGGGAATCGGGTTCGATTGAGCAAGACGCCGACATGGTCTGGTTTGTGTACCGGGACGATTATTATCTGGAATCATCCCGCCCAGATGTACCCGATGGCAGCAGCCCGCCCGAAGCGGTGGAGAAATACCGGGCATGGGAAGAACAATACGAGCAGATCAAAAACAAAGCCGCGGTCAATGTCGCGAAACAGCGCCATGGTTCCACCGGGAACGTGCCGTTGCTGTTCCAAAGCGAGTTCACGAAATTCACCTCACCCAACATGCGCGACTATTCGAGCTGGGACGAAGGGTAAGAACAACGTCGCTACGGCGGCATTTCCTTGACTCTGGGCGACGTGAGACTTAGGTGCGGCGCTTCCTTCAGACATTCTATTTTTAAGAGGCCCACGATGGCACGCGTTACCGTTGAAGATTGCGTCGATAAGATTCCAAATCGTTTCGACCTTGTTTTGCTCGCCGCACAGCGCGCGCGCGAAATCTCTGGCGGCAGCGAACTGACGTTGGACCGCGACCGTGATAAGAACCCGGTTGTCGCGCTTCGCGAAGTCGCCGAACAAACGGTGAAGCCGAAAGAGCTGAAAGAATCGCTCGTCACCGGCCTTCAGAAAATCCTTCCTGATGACGAAGATGACGCCGATGAAATCGGTTCACTCAGCCAATCGGCTGAAGCTTTGCGGATCACGGCAAGCGCTCCGACGCGTTCGACATCAATCGGCGCCGATTACGAAGGGTAATTGTCCGATACACGAGACAAAAATTCTGTCCCGAAATGAAAAGGCCGCCAATTTGGCGGCCTTTTTCGTGTTTGTCGTGTATCTCCTTATTGGATTGCGCACGCCGATCCCTCGAACGTGGCGCGCAAAAGGGTGGCAAATCTTATGGCTTCGATTGCAATTTACAGCGTGAAGGGCGGAGTGGGAAAGACCACATTCTCCGTAAATCTTGCGTGGTGCGCAGCGAGCATTTCACGCCGAGAGACACTCTTATGGGACCTCGATCCGGCCAATGGGTCGGGATTTCTTTTAGGGGTTGAGCCAAAGAAGAAACGCGATGCCCAAAGCGTCTTTGATCTGGACCGCGATCCTAGCAAACTGATCCAGAAGACCGATTATTCCAAACTGCACCTGCTTCCGGCAGACGAGAGCATTCGCACGCTCGATCGCCAATTTGATCGCATCGGCAAGAAGAAACGGTTGGCCAAGTTGGTCGACGGTTTGAGCAAGGATTACGATCGCATCCTATTCGATTGCCCACCTGTCCTTAATGAAGTGAGCGCCCAAGTGATGCGCGCGGCCGACCTTGTTATTGTTCCCTTGCCGCCATCTCCGCTTTCCGCGCGCGCATTTGATCAAGTGGTCAAGGAAGTTCTCGGAAGCGGCAAGAAACACCCGCCGATCCTGCCGGTGATGTCGATGATAGACATGCGACGTTCGCTCCACAAACAAGCGCGCGAATCCAATCCAACATGGCCGGTCGTGCCGTTGGCGAGCGCAATCGAGCAATGCGCGGTCGAACAAAGGCCGGTTGGCGCCTTCGCTCCCCGCTCCCCTGCATCGCGCGCGTTCGCTCAGCTTTGGACAGCTATAGAGCGAAAACTCGCCACTTTGTGATTGCCCAACCCCTCTTGGCCTACACTCGCTCTGGTCTATAAGCAGACCGCTTGGACAAAAGGGGCAACCAGCATGACCGAAATTGGCGAAGGTATCGGCGGCGTCGTAGAGGCCGCGATGGTTGGCCGAGCGGTCGAACCGAACACCGGCAATACAGATGACCCCTCCGGCGCAAACGCTGACACACAATCATGTGCGAACTGCAGCGCGCCGGTTTCGGGAAATTTCTGTTCAAATTGCGGTCAAAAGGTCAATTTGCATCGCACACTTTCCGCGATCGGCCATGACTTGCTGCACGGTGTCCTGCACCTTGATGGAAAGTTGTGGCACACGCTCCCGCTGCTGACATTTCGCCCGGGATCCCTCACGCGGCGATACATTGACGGGCAACGGGCCCGTTTCGTCAGCCCAATGGCGATGTTCCTGTTTAGCGTTTTTGCGATGTTCGCGATATTTCAAATGCTCGGCCTGTCGACGCCCACCGATCTTAGTGCGGACGATGCGATCGAACAGTTGGAGGCCGCCTCCGTCGAAGCCCTGGAGGCCGAGGAAGCAAGGCTCCAGAGCGAATTGGATGAATTGGTCGAAGGGGGCAACGTGACGGTGGTTACCTCACGAGAGGACCTTGAGCGCAATCTTGCGGTGACACAGCGCCTATTGGGTACCGCACGGGGAGAAGAAGTCACCGTAGAGGATGACCAGTTTGACCTAAGAAATCTGGACGTAAATCTCACGGGGAATGAGTTTTTCGACAATGCCGTGACCAAGAAGTGGCGCGAGAACCCCAGCCTGATGCTGTATAAATTACAGGCGAATGGCTATAAGTTCAGCTGGCTTCTCATTCCGCTTTCCCTGCCTTCGGTTTGGTTGCTTTTCTTTTGGCGGCGCCGATTCAAGGCGTACGATCACGCGGTTTTTGTGACCTACTCGCTCGCGTTTATGTCGTTGTTCTTTATCGCTTTGTCGCTTGCAGGGGCGAGCGGCCTGACGTTGGGTTGGGGGTGGGCCATTTTCGCAATTGTCGTGCCGCTTCACATCTATAAGCAGCTAAGAGGGACATACAGCCTCTCTCGATTTTCGGCGATATGGCGACTTTTCGCGCTGCAGTTCTCAATCCTGTTTATCCTGCTCGTATTCTTACAGCTGCTGTTGTTGCTTGGTGCATTCTGACACCGCGCTCATCCGCACTCCTCATACAGAAACGGGCGCCGGTTACCCCGGCGCCCGCAATTTTCTAAGTCATCTGATAGGTTGAATTAGGCCCCTTGAGGAGCCTCACCACTCTTGCCGCCAAACCGCTTGCCGGCTTTGGGGATAGCGGATCCTTGTGTCGGTTTCACCGGGGTTGGACCGCGCGGTTCATCTGGACGGTCAATAGACCCGTCTTTCATCAACTGATCGATTTCATCACCTGAAAGCGTTTCATACTCCAACAAAGCTTGAGCAAGCAGGTGCAATTTGTCTTCCTGCTCGGTTAACAATTGAGTGGCACGTTTCAGACCTTCTTCGACCAATTCCTTGATCTCAGCGTCGATCATCTTGTTGGTTTCCGCCCCGCCCATCGTGCGCGCCGTTTGCCCCATGCCTAGGTAACCCTCTTGGCTTTGTTCGTATTGCAACGGGCCAAGTTTGTCGCTCATGCCCCATTTGGTCACCATGTTACGTGCCAAATCGGTGGCGTATTGGATGTCGCCCGATGCGCCGCTGGACACTTTATCGTGACCAAAGATAATATCTTCTGCGACCCGTCCACCCATCGCCACAGCAAGGTTCGCGTGCATTTTGTCGCGGTGGTACGAATAGCTGTCTCGTTCGGGCAAGCGCATCACCATGCCCAACGCGCGACCGCGCGGAATGATGGTGGCTTTGTGGATCGGGTCTGATGCCGGCTCATTGATGCTGACCAATGCGTGGCCGGCTTCGTGATATGCCGTCATCTTCTTCTCATCCTCGGTCATCACCATCGATCGGCGCTCTGCACCCATCATGACTTTGTCCTTGGCGTCCTCAAATTCCTGCATCGCAACCAATCGTTTGTTGCGACGCGCCGCCAACAATGCGGCCTCGTTCACAAGATTGGCAAGATCGGCGCCGGAGAAGCCCGGCGTTCCGCGCGCGATCGTGCGCGGGTTCACATCCGGAGCCAAAGGCACTTTCTTCATGTGCACGCCGAGGATTTTTTCACGGCCTTCGATATCGGGGATCGGCACAACAACCTGACGGTCAAACCGGCCAGGGCGGAGCAAAGCGGGATCGAGTACATCAGGACGGTTGGTAGCAGCGATGATGATGATGCCTTCATTGGCTTCAAAACCATCCATCTCGACCAAAAGTTGGTTGAGCGTTTGTTCGCGTTCGTCGTTTGAGTTGCCCAAACCGTGACCACGCGACCGGCCGACCGCGTCAATCTCATCGATGAACACGATGCATGGTGCGTTCTTCTTCGCTTGTTCGAACATGTCGCGCACACGGCTTGCGCCGACGCCAACAAACATTTCGACAAAGTCAGAGCCAGAGATGGTAAAGAACGGCACGCCTGCTTCGCCAGCAATGGCGCGGGCCAAAAGCGTTTTACCGGTGCCGGGCGAACCCACCAAAAGCGCGCCTTTGGGAATTTGACCTCCCAATTTGGAAAACCGCTGGGGGTCTTTCAGAAATTCGACGATCTCTTCCAATTCTTCGCGCGCTTCATCGATGCCAGCGACGTCGTCAAACGTGACGCGACCTTGGCGTTCGGTCAGCATTTTAGCCTTGGATTTGCCAAAGCCCATTGCGCCGCCGCCTCCGCCTTTTTGGACCTGACGTAGCGCAAAGAACGCGATGCCTAGGATTAAGATGAACGGCAAAGACTGAAACAGGATAAACAGGAGCATGCTTTGCTGCTCTCGTTCGCGACCGGTGAATTTAACATCGTTTTCCGACAACAAAGACGTCAATTGGGAATCAGACGGCACAGGGATTGTGCTGAAGGTTTTGTCGTTCTTGAGCGTTCCGGTGATCAGATCTTCTCCAAGCTGCACTTCGGCAACTTCGCCAGCGGCCACTTGGTCGCGGAACTCGGAGTAATTGATCTGCGAATCCGGCGGTGGGCTGCCGCCTGAAAAAACGGACACCACCAACAATAGAGCGAGAAAAATACCGCCCCAAATCATCAATTGTTTGACCCAAGGGTTTTGCCCTTCGGGGGGCTGCTCGTTCGGGTCGTTTTGATCGCTCATGCGTCAGATTCCTTTCGTCACCGCACAATGTAGGATCGGAGACGTGAATGGCAAGATAATGCACACCTGCGTCAGTGATGCGAAATTGCGAATTGTGTGATGCAAAATGTCGATTGTCTCGCCGAGCAAACTGGCGAGCCGCCTTAGCGCGGGCCGTATGCCGCAAGAAATACGTCCACCGCACCCGCAATCCGCCGCGCGTTTTCGGTTTCATCCGGGATCGATCCAAACCGCCGTTCTAGATCCCCCATCCCCTTTGTCATGGAGACAAATTGTTCCGCCGCTAAGTCTGGATCGGGAATGTTCAACTCACCCAAAGCGCTCGCATGAGCCAAAAACTCGCTGAAGGTTGCCTTCATCCGCCAAGGGCCAGCCTCCAAAAAGGCACGGCCAATCGAAGGTTCATGCTCCGTTTCCGCCGCGATCCGGCGTTCAAATTGGACCATTTCAGGCCGCGACAGAAAAGCGAACATCGCCTCTCCGATAACGGCGAGCCTGTCGCGGATTGAGCCCGACGATGCCTGTTCCAAATTGAAATATCCGCGCATTTTGCCGCATTCGCGATCAACCGAGGCCACAAACAAGGCGCGCTTATCGCCGAAGTGATTGTAAATCGTGACTTTAGAAACCGACGCATCCGCGGCAACTTGTTCGATCGAGGTCGCAGCGAACCCATCGGTAAAGAAACGTCTCGATGCCGCCGCAACTATGGCGTCGCGCTTTGCCTGATCAGATGGCCGACCGGGTTTTCTTTTTTTCAACTTTTCTTCAGCCCACTGGAACCAGCACAAAATTCGCGCATTGACAAAATGAACGGATCCGTTCAATTAAACGATAACGTTCATTATTGTCGCAATACACCCTCTCCTGCAACCCCTTGTGCACGACAAAGGTTCCCTCCTGTATGCTTTGGATCGCTATCCGCATGCTTACCGGCGACAGCCAGAAGTTTTATGGCCTGTTGTTTGGTATCGCTTTTTCGACGCTGTTGATCACGCAGCAATTGACGATTTTCGTCAATTTAGTCGAACGCGGAGCAAGCGGCGTTTACAACGCGCCGGAGGCCGAAATTTGGGTCATGGACCCCGTCAGCAGGACGACAGAGGTGAATTTCGCCATGCCGTCCACTGCGCTAGACGAAGTGCGTTCTGTGCCGGGTGTTGAATGGGCTGTCCCGCATTTGCGCGCAGCAGCCTCTGTTCGAACCTCGGCCGGTGACCTTGAAGGGGTCACGATCGTCGGCGTTGACGACGCCAGTGTAATCGGACTTCCCGAAAGGCTGCTCGAAGGCGAGAAATCCGTTCTATCGCGGCCCGATACCGTCTTGATTGACGATGGTGGGGTCGTGAACCTCTTTGAAGAAGGGCAGGACCCGCTTGGACAGCGTCTAGAATTGAACGATCAGCGCGCAGTCATCCGCGGCGTCGCCGATGCCATCCCGAGCTTTACCAGTCAGGTCGTTCTCTACACAAAATACAGTCGAGCGTTGAATTATGTCCCCGGCACTCGCAACCGGCTCACCTTTGTGTTGGCTGGCGTGAGCGACGGATTGTCGGCAGAAGAAGTGGCAGACAGGATCGAAGCTCAAACCGGTTTGAAAGCGGAAACGCGCGAAGAGTTCGCCCAAGCCGGCGTCGATTTCATCATCGAGAACACCGGCATTCCGACCAATTTCGGCATCACCGTTGTGCTGGGCTTTGTCGTTGGCGTCGCGATTGTCGGTCTAACGTTCAGCTTGTTCATCAGAGACAACATCAAGCAATTTGGCGCCCTTAAAGCAATCGGTGTCACCAATGCAAAAATCGTGCGCATGGTCACGGCTCAGGCATTGCTGGTGGGCTCAATCGGTTATGCATTGGGTGTAGTCGGAACTGCGGTTTTCCTCTGGAGCTTTAGCGGCAACCCTTTCTTCAAAGGGTTCTACATCCCGTGGCAAATCCCCCTCATCAGCCTCGCTGCGGTTGTTATAATCCTGGCTATTACGGGCTGGCTTGCGCTCCGCAGTGTCCTTAGCACCGAGCCAGCATCGGTGTTCCGGTGAGCGGCGCAATGGCCAGCGGCGAAACGGCTATTTGCGCCCGCGGAATTACGCGCGATTTTGTAGCAGGTCAGACGACCATCCGCGTCCTGCACGGCATCGACACCGACATTCGTTCGGGTGAGATGACTTTTGTTGTGGGCGAAAGCGGGTCAGGCAAGACCACTCTGATTTCGATCATGTGCGGCATTTTGTGGCCCACTGATGGAGAGGTCAAAGTGTTTGGCACCGACATTTACGGTCTGTCGGATTCTGAATTGGTCGATTTCCGCCTGCAAAACATCGGTTTCATCTTCCAGCAATACAACCTTATCCCATCGATCGATGCGGCCGCTAACGCTGCCGTTCCCTTGATCGCCCAAGGTATGGCGTTGGAACCTGCCCGTGCCAAAGCGATCAAGTTGTTGGAAAAACTGAACATAGGCGACCAAGCCGACAAACTGCCCAATCAACTTTCGGGCGGTCAACAGCAACGCGTCGCGATTGCACGCGCTTTGGTGCACGAGCCTCGATTGGTTGTCTGCGATGAGCCTACAGCGGCGCTGGATGCGAATTCTGGTCGCAGGGTGATGGACTTGTTGCGTGAAGTCGCCATCGCACCGAATCGCGCCTGCATCATCGTGACCCACGACAACCGTATTTTTGATCTCGCTGACCGCATCCTCGTTCTTGAGGACGGTCGGATTACGCATGACGGCACCGAAATGCCGGATGACCACTAACCCCAGATCTGACCGAGGATACCATGGCCCTCTTGCCCTCAAACCTAAGTTTTTCTCGTCAAATTCTGCCAATCATTGCGATTGTCGGGATCATCGGCGCCGCGATCTTCATTTACAATGAATTGCCAGACCGCGAGATCAGCGAGCCTCAAAAACAGCCGCCCAAAGCAACCGGCGAACTCGCCAATTCGGCGCGGGTGGCGGGCGTTGGTATTGTCGAACCCGCTAGCGAAATTATCGACATTGGCTCCGCACTTTCGGGGTTGGTGACTGATCTACGGGTCGCACCGGGGGATCGGGTCGAAAAGGGACAGCCGCTTTTCTTAGTTGATGACAGGGCTGCACGCGCACGCCTTGCCGAATCGAACGCCGCGATCAGCGAAGCACGCGCCGCCATTGCCGAAGCGCAAACCGCGCAATCAACCGCGCAGCAACAGCTCAACTTGTACCGAGAATTGTCTGATCCCGCAGCCGTCAGCCGAAGCGAAGTGATCCGAGCCGAGGGCGACGCACAAGCCGCCAGCAGTCGGCTGCAAGTCGCCCGAGCACGGCTAAACGCGGCGCAGGCCCAAGCCGGCAGCGCGCAAACCGAACTGGGCCGCCTAACAGTGCGCGCTCCGATCGCCGGAGAAATTCTCGCGGTGAACATTCGGCCCGGTGAATTTGTAGCCACACAAGGCGGCGGTGGCGGGTTGCCTTTCATCCAGATGGGCGAAACCAATCCGTTGCATGTGCGTGTCGATATTGACGAAAACGAGGCCGCCAGAGTGGATATCGGTGCCAATGCAGTGATCTCACCCAGGGGCGCTGCAGATATTCAAGTCGAAGCGACCTTCGTCCGAGCAGAACCGCAAGTTGTCCCAAAACGCTCTCTAACCAACAGCGCGTCAGAACGGGTCGATGTGCGGGTTTTGCAATTGATTTTCGCGTTGCCTCAACCCGAGGACAGCAGCGCGTTCCGTGTCGGACAGCAAATCGACGCGTTTATCGCAGCGGCAGATCGTCGTACCTCGTCCGACGATGAGGCGGAGTGAACCAATGACCTCTCCCATCCCGAATGTACGGACCCGCTTTGCGGTAATTGGACTAAGCGTCGCATTGTCAGCATGCGTGGCTGGCCCGCCACCGGAAATCGCCACTCCTGCACCGGTTTTGCCGGAGACCTTTCTGTTCCAACCCGATGCTCCATCTCAGGCGGGACTGGATGCGTTGCTTCCTTTGGATGATCCCGCATTCCTTGATCTGGCAAGCGCAGCTTTGGAAGGCGCACCAAGTCTATCCGAAGCGCTAGCCCGAGTGGATGCGGCACGGGCCAACGCTCGGCGTTCGGGGGCCAATCGTCTACCCACCATCAACGCAGACGCAACGGCGCAGCGCAACCGCATAAACACTGGTCAATTTGGCGACGGTCCTGCCGATTTCATACCCGCAGAGCAAAACTCATATGGGGCAAATTTGGTGGCCAGTTGGGACCCCGACATTTTCGGTCAATTGCGCGCGCAAGAACGTGCATCCATCGCTCGAGTGGGCGCAGCCAATGCATCCGCCGCAGCGGTACGCATCGCGCTTTTGGCAGAGATTGCGGGCAGTGTGGTCGATTGGCGTGTTCTCACAGCTCGCGCACGTGCCATTGAAAGCGACGTCGGCGCTGCGACACAATTGGCGCAATTGGCCCAAACACGCGAAGACGCGGGCATTGCGCCCGGCTTCGATCGTGTTCGGGCGGAAGCTGCGGCAAGTGCATCGCGATCGCGCCTTGCAGCTTTGGAAAGCGAACGCGTGCGCATTTTGGGTCGGTTGATCACTTTGACCGGCCAAAATGGCGTGTCCGTCAACGCCGCTTTGCAGGCGGGCGGGCCAGCGCTTGACCCCGGCGCTGCACCTGCTGCTTTGCCTTCCGAATTGCTGGCCAATCGACCCGATGTGATCGCTGCGGCCGCGCAATTGGCCGCAGCCGACGCAGATTTGGCAGCAACCGCACGGGCCCGGTTTCCGCGCCTGACCTTATCTGCAGTAGTTGGATTGTTGGCCTTCAATCCGGGCGATGTGTTTGATGACGATTCCTTGGTTGGCACCTTGGCAGCCGGATTGGCGGGGCCGTTGATCGATTTCGGTCGTGTCGAAGCAGAAATCGATGGCGCAGCCGCCAACAAACGCGTGGCCTTTCAATCTTATCGTGGCGCGGTTTTTCAGGCGCTTGGCGACGCAGAAGCCGCCTATGGCCTTATCGCTGCGGCTGACAACGAAGCCGAACTGGCGATACGGCAAAGCGATCAGTTGGAACGTGCGGCAAGCCTTGCAAATGATCGGTATCGCGCCGGATTGGCAAGCTTTCTCGAAGTGCTCGACGCCCGGCGTGCCGCCGACGCCAGCGGCGAAAATGCCGCAGCGGCAGTGGGCCGCGCAGAACGCGCCCGTATCGTGTTGTGGCAGGCATTGGGGGGCGATGCACCAGACGTTCTGGCGGGGGACAGCTAACCCACAACCCTCTCTATCAACCAGAAACTGCCGGTGCCCCCAATGGCATATGTTGCCAATCGGATTGTCGGCGTTTCAAGTTTTGGCAGCCAGCGCGTCATCGCAATCAACACTGCGACCAGTGCCCCGATGACAAGCAATTGACCGGCTTCAACGCCGATATTGAACGCAAACAAAGCGGCTGCAATTTCGCCCTGAGGCAATCCGATTTCTGCCAAAGCGCCGGCGAAACCGAAACCGTGAAACAAGCCAAAGCCAAATGCGACAAGCCAAGGGAACCGGCGCGTTAATGTCTGCCGATCAGGATCGCGCAACACCACGGCCACTTCGACCGCAAGAAAAACGATCGATAACGCGATCAACGCTTCGACCGGGCGGCTTGGCAAACCGGTATAGCCCAAGGATGTGGCGACCAAGGTGATAGAATGGGCGATCGTAAAAGCGGTTGCGGCCTTCACCACCGACCAAGGCGTGCGCACCAACAAGACGAGCGCGATCACAAATAGCAAATGATCCCAGCCGAACAGAATGTGTTCCGCGCCGATAATGAAATAGTCGCGCAAGACCTGCATGACGTTCGGCTCTGCTCGGATTGTTGCGGTGGGTTCGGCAGCGGTCAATCGAAAGGATTGAACGGGCCCGTCCAGCGGCACAAACCGCGCGATACCATCTGCGTTTCCGATCAGGCCGACTAAGCCAAATGCCTCACCCGCCAGATCGCCACTGCAGCGCATTTCCGTGCGCCCCAAAAGCGCCAGTGATGCCGCGCGTTCCACCGGTTGTACGACGATCTCGCACACATCGGGAACGACTGGCTGCGCCGTCGGAGCCGCGGATTGCGACCGGTTGGCGGCAACCGGCAATTTCCATTCAAGCACCCATTCATGGTCGAGTGTCCCTTGCGAAGAACCTTCCTCATTTTCGGACAGCGCGCTTGAGTCCATTTGAGTCATTTCAATGACCGCAGGGCGCAATTCATCAGCCATCGCCGGGTGAGCGATCATCGCGGCCAGCGCAATGCAGAGCCAACGAACCAGTGTTTTCACCTGTCGATCTCAACCCGATAGGCGCTGCGCAGAACCTCGAATGCTCGGGTCTTTCTTTGCGCTATCTCTTCGCTGCGCCAATCGTTTTCGACTTGATCGCGCACAGAAACGAATTCTGGGCGCTCTGCCTTGCGTTCGCGCAAGCGGACCAGATGCCAGCCAAATCCGGACGGGACCGGACCTTGCCATGCAGAACCACCGTCACTGGCCAATTCTAAATCCACCAAAGCGCGGGCAAAAACCTCTCCAAAACGGGCCTGCACACCGCGAACGCTGGTCACTTCAACTGCGTCGGGGAGGCTGATACCCTCTCCCGAGAAATTGCCGACTTCCAGTGCTGATTGCGCGTCCGCACGATCGACAAAATACACTTGATCGAAACTCACCAACGTTGGGCCAGCATAGCGATCTGGATTGTCGTCGAAATACGCACGCAATGTTGCGTCATCTGGCTGCGCTGCTTCGGCCGCCGCGCTGGCAGACATATCCATTTTGGAAACCATTCGTTGTCGAACGACCGCATCGTTTTGATCAAGGCCAAGCCTCAACGCCTCCCGATACAGCACTTCGTCGCGAACGAATTGTTCAATCCGTGCGTCCAATTCCGCATCGGTCGGCGCGCGGCCCATGAGACTTTCGAAACGCAGCGAAAGCTGTGCCTGTTCCGCCTTCCCGACCTCTATCACACGGGATGATGGATCAATCGGCTCTCCGCCCCACGTCAATGCGAGATAGACGATTCCCCCCAGTACCAGGAAATGGACCAGCGGTTCCTTCACCCAGGACGCACGCATCCAGTTCGTTGGCATCACTGTGGTGCAGCGGGCGATTTCAGCCAGATCGGCGAGGTGTACGCACGCTCTTGTGCGACCGCTTCGGCCATGGCGTCTTCTGACAATTCAATCCCAAATCGGGCCGCATCAAACAATGGCCAACGCGGTGTAGGGATCTCAAGCACGCGCACATAGTAGAACGCATTTTGGCCCGAACGATAATCGGGATCTGTCCACGTTGTCCGAAGCTCGGGCGCACCGATGGAATTGGTGTAGGTCGCGTCTTCGCGGTTGACTGTGTCGCCCACCGCGGGGATACGCCCGCCGCTGCGCACACGGCTGTCCATGTCGCTCCATACAATGTCATAGACTTGTTCGCGGGTTTCGCCCGATGCTGTCACCCAACCCTTGACGACCTGAACCCGGTCAAGATTTGCACCATCGGGATCTTTTAGCGCGCTGACCAAGAATGTCGGCGCGCTGCCGCCGTCGGTCAATTCGCCGCCCATTGGCACGCCGCGCGTGTATCCGGCACGAACCCAATCGCCTTCCCAATCCTGATCGGTGAAATCAAATCCACCAAAAATGCGCACGCTCATGCGCGGGCCAGTTGTGGCGTAAACTTCGCGGCGTGCAAAGGCATCGAAGATCTCTGCCCGCGTGTTGCCACGTGCCCAAGCCGCCGCGTATCCGCCCGCAAGATAGTGCCAACCAAACCGTCCGACACGCGTCCCTAAGTTTTGCGCTCCGATGGCGCGATCTTCGGACGCGGGCTCATTGCCCGTATGCTTGCCCCAGAAATTGTCCTCATCACCTGTAGCAAGGGATGTGTGGCTGTCGGTCGACCCGATCATGCCAAACGCATAAGGATTCACGCCCAATTGCTGCTCAAGCGAAAGGCCGCGCAAAAGAGCCGAACGGGCGTAGGATCCCGCATACATATCAGGCGTGCTGGGTTGAGTGAGGGGCAAATTGCCCAATTCCCAACCAGAAACACCAAATCCCGCCATCTCATCATTGGGCGATAGGAACGGGTGAGTTTCGCTGTCACCTTTGATCTGCGTGACTTCGATCACCGGTTCTGCTGCAGCACGTTTGGCCGCGTACTCTGCGGTCATTGGTGAACCATCGGGCATGGTTGTTTCGAACATCAAGCCGTTGGATAGGTTACCGTTGTGCGGGATAGCGAGAACCCGCCCGCCCGTTTCCGCTTCGTAGGCGGCCATGTAATCCCAAAGCTGTTCAGCGGTTGTGCTCAAGCCTGGAAACGGTACCGTTTGCCGGGTGCGCTCGCTGCCATCGCGGTACATGACCACGCGGTGCAGATTGTTGCCATCAGGCATCCGGGTCCATTCGTACCCAGCAAGCGCAGTGAACGTGCCAGGCTGGTTGTAACGATCCAGCATTCCAAGATGCGTGTTCCAGATGTCCTTGGTGTTCTCGGCCGCCGTTTCGGGGTCCGCCAATGCCTCTGGAACTGTTCCGTCGGCCGCAGCAGTGATCAGTTCTGCAATCGCCAACTGAGATTGCTCAGGGCTTTCGTGCATCATGTCATACCACCGCAGCACGGTTTCATCGCCTATGACCCAATTCACGTACCATCGGGGCGCATCATACAACCGGCGTGTCGCACCCAACGCATCGGAATGGTCGGCAATGACTAGGAAATCGAGAGGACGGGAGAGTTTTGCCTGAGCGCCGGTTGTTGCGGTCACTTCTTCGCCGCTGGCAAAACGCAACGCCTCTTCGGGGCCAAGGCGAACACCAAACCCAAACGCATCGACCGAATTGTCGGTGTGCAAATGGGTGTCGCCCCAATAGGGCCGATCGGGAAACTCGGCGAGTTCAATCGTGTCGGTCCCGTCGCCTGTTTGCACAGCATCCAATGTCGGCTCGCCGCCACACGATGCCAAAGCTATCGCCAGAATGCTGATCCCTGCGCCCTTAAGCATGGCTTTGCTCCATGTCTTTTGCACGACCCTCTCCTCTTATTATCCCTGTGCTACATTTGAGCCCTAATCTGACCGGTCGTCAAGTGAGCTGTTGGGCACAGAAGTTTTAGCCAGAACGCTTGAGCAAGGCCGACCTTTCGCACCGACAAACAACCTCGTCACGTTGGTTCAACAGTTCATGAACAAACGTCACAATGCCCGCCTCTGGACGGGACTTGCTTGTCCGCAATTCAGCCACTTCGCTTTGCGCGCGCATTGTATCGCCAATGAAGACGGGCTTGGGTGTTACCACTTTGTCAAAGCCCAAATTCGCAACCAAAGTGCCCAAAGTGGTGTCGCCCACCGATAGGCCGACCAGCAGCGAAAAGGTGAAAGTGGAATTCACCAAGATTTGGCCGAACCCGCTTTTTTTGGCCGCCTCAATGTCCAAATGCAGAGGCTGTGGGTTGTGCGTCATGGTTGAGAAAAGCAGATTGTCGGTCTCGGTAACGGTGCGACGGATATCGTGTTCAATCCGATCGCCAACCTGCCATTGATCAAAGAATTTTCCTGCCATGGCGACTTAACCTTTGGCCCAAGAATTGATCACTGCTGCGCCGTCATCCGCGCTTGACCGAACCGCACCCGGCGTTCTGCTGAATCGGGGTGCCGGCGCTGTGTGCCATTCACCATCATGCTGTACATAGGCTTCTCGCGCTTTCATGTGCGGATGATCTCTCACCTCTTCGAGTTCAAGAACCGGCGCGAAACAGGCATCGCTCCCCTCCAACAACTCCACCCATTCAGATTGTGGTTTTGTCTTGAACATCGCGGCCAGTTTTTCCGCATAGTCATCCCAGTTGCCGGGATTCATCTGCGCCTCTGCCAATTCGGCAGGAGCGTTCGTTTTCGCCAACATTTCGGCGTAGAATTGCGGCTCAATTGATCCCAGCGAGATTTCTTTCCCATCGGCGCATTCGAAACAGCGATAGAAATGCGCCGCTCCGCCTAACATGCCGTTGCCGCGGTCAGTGGTTAGGTAAGGAACATGACGAGAGCCAAAGAAAAAGCTCATCAAACTGGTCGCACCATCAACGATTGCCGCGTCAACGACTTGCCCTTTTCCGGACCGTTCTCGTTCATACAGGGCAGCCATGATGCCGAACGCGCAATACATAGAACCACCGCCGAAATCGCCGACGAGGTTTTGCGGCGGAGTGGCGGTTTCACCGGTCCGTCCTACGGCAGATAGAGCCCCAGTGATCGCGATATAATTGATATCGTGACCTGCCGCCTGCGAAAGCGGTCCTTCCTGTCCCCACCCGGTCATACGCGCAAAGATCAATCCGGGATTGATGGCGAGCAATTCGTCTGGTCCCAACCCCAATCGCTCCATCACTCCTGGACGGAAACCTTCGATCAAAACGTCCGCTTTGGCCGCCGCATCAAGACAGAATGCTTTGCCCTCTTCGCTTTTCAAATCGACGCCCACACGATGTCTTGCGCGTTCAACCACTGTGTTTGAAACAGCAGCACCGGGCCGGTCCATACGGACAACTTCGGCACCCAAATCAGCCAACAACATCGCCACATGAGGTCCGGGACCGATGCCCGCAAATTCGATGACCTTAAGACCTGCCAATGGGCCGCTATTCTTGCTCATTCTGTAACTCTCCCTTTGGTGTGCTCTGTGCCGCCTCGTTGTGACGAGAGCAAGCATTGGCAACAGAAATTGCGCCGCAATGCCGAAACGTGATCGACAGAGATCACGTTGACACATCGCGAAAATCAGCAATAGGACCGCGCGCATGACCGCAGCAGATCAAGATTGTATGGCGCCAAACTTATGACAAAACCCGCGACCAATCCCAGCCGCAGAGTGTTGGCTGTCGCGTCGGGCGGCGGTCACTGGGAACAGCTTATGCTGTTGCGTCCAGTGTTGGAACAATACGATCTGCGTTTTGCCACTACGGACGCCGATATTGCGCATCAGCGCGGTATAACGACGATCGACACACTTCCGGATTGCAATCAAAACAAACCGATTCAATCGCTGTTATGCACCTTTGTCGCCGCATGGATCGTGCTCAAACATCGGCCTCATATTGTTCTTTCAACCGGAGCTGCACCCGGCTTTTTCTGCCTAATGGCTGGGCGATTGATTGGTGCTCGAACCCTTTGGATCGACAGCGTGGCAAACGGCGAACAATTGTCTATGTGCGGCAAATTGTCGCGGCGCCTCGCGCATCAATGCTTAACACAATGGCCAGAATTGGCCGACGAACCACGGGTCAAATATCGCGGAGCGGTCTTGTGATCCTTGTTACGGTAGGAATGCAGCTTGGCTTCGACCGATTGATCGAAGCGATGGACGATCTGGCGCCGACTTTGGGCACTCAGATTATCGCGCAAACCGGCAAAGGTTCATTTCAACCGCGCAACATGGAAGCGCGGACGAAGATTGGACCGGCTGAGTTCGAGCGCCTTATCCAAGATAGCGACGTCATCGTTAGCCATGCTGGCATTGGAACGGTGTTAACAGCGCAACGGTTCTCGACCCCTATCGTGCTGTTTCCTAGGCGTTTTGATCACGGTGAGCATCGCAACGATCATCAGGTTGCGACCGTAAACAATCTGAAGGGTCGATCCGGATTGGTTGTGGCGATGGACGTGGACGAATTGCCCAACGCCATTGCGGAGGCCAAGAGGGTGACGGCGGCCAATGCCGTGATGTCCCAAACGGCCAAACAACTGCACGAAGCAATCGGCAGATTCATCGACGGTGGATCCTTGTAAGTCCCTTCGGGCAACGCACGATCGCCGTCGAATCTGGCAATCAAAGAAAACACCTTTCCCTAACGCGATATTTACCCCTCTTCGCCCATACCCTCGCGGAAATACGTTTCCTACGAGGACTACAGTACGATGAACGCTCCCTTCGACGCCGCAACTGCCTTTGGGCCGGACGCCGCGACGCAGCCTGCTCCCGATCACCAAATTGCGGTTATCGGGTTGGGATATATTGGGCTTCCGACAGCCGCAGTCTTGGCCAGCTTTGGTTGGGATGTTTGCGGTGTGGATGTGTCGAAAGACGTGGTTGAAACGGTTAACGCTGGCGGCGTCCACATCGAAGAACGAGACCTGGATCGGTTGGTAAGCGAAGCAACGCAATCTGCGCGACTTGTTGCCTCTCGTCATGTTCCCGCGGCCCATTATTACATGATTGCCGTCCCCACCCCGTTTGGCGCGGACAAAAAGCCCGATATTTCTTATGTTGAGACCGCTGCACGATCGATTGCGCCCAACATCCTGCCAGGTGCCTGCATAATCGTTGAAAGCACATCGCCAGTGGGCACGACGGAGCGGGTCGCAGAAATCATCGCAGAGGTCCGGCCCGATCTTAGGATGCCCAAATTTGGCGATGAACACGGTGGGGATATTGCCATCGCCTATTGCCCGGAACGTGTTCTGCCCGGTAAAATTGTCCATGAATTGGTCAACAATGATCGCGTGGTTGGCGGGATGACACCCGCCTGCGCCCAACGCGCATCGGCGCTTTATATGAGCTTTGTGAAAGGCGATTGTTTGATCACGAATTCACGGGTCGCAGAGACCGTGAAATTGGTTGAGAACAGCTTTCGCGACGTCAACATCGCCTTTGCCAATGAATTGTCGATGATCGCGGACGAAATTGGCGTCGATGTATGGGACGTAATCCGGCTGGCCAATCGTCATCCGCGCGTGAACATCCTTCAACCTGGACCGGGCGTCGGCGGACATTGCATCGCAGTGGATCCATGGTTCCTTGTCGCAGGTGCCCCCAAATCGGCACGCATCGTGCGGACAGCGCGAGAAGTGAATGATCACAAAGCGGTCCACACAGAAAACCGCATTCGCGCTCTGATTGACGCTGCGCCCGATGCCAAGGTCGCGCTGCTCGGTCTCGCATTCAAACCTGACATTGATGACTTTCGCGAAAGCCCAGCCTTGGAAATCGCTGCCAATCTCTGCGCCGATTTGGGCGAGCGGGTTTTGGTCGTTGAACCCTTCACCGACGACTTGCCCAACACACTTGCCGAAACAGGTGCGACACTAAGCGGACTTGACGATGCGCTCGCGCAGGCGGAAATTGTCGTTGTGCTTGTTGATCACACCGCTTTCAAACATCTCACGCCAACTGATTTGGCGGGCAAGCTTGTGTTTGACACACGCGGCATGCTGAAAAAATGAGTGGGTCCAGTGTGAAACCGCGCATTTTGGTGACGTTCGGCACAAGACCAGAAGCCATCAAAATGTTTCCCGTCGTCGCGGCTTTACGTGAAAGCGGGAAATTCGATGTCCGGGTCGCCGTCACCGCACAGCATCGGGAGATGCTGGATCAAGTGTTGCAGCTTGCGGGAATTGATCCCGATATCGACTTGGACCTGATGCAATCAGGGCAAAGCCTTGACGCATTGGCCGCCCGGATTGTGACACGGTTTGGAGAGGCTCTTGATGCCGAAAAGCCCGATCGGGTTTTGGTACATGGCGACACATTGACCACAATGATGGCAACGTTGGCCTGTTACTTCCGCCGGATTCCGGTGGGTCATGTAGAGGCCGGTTTGCGCAGCGGAGACAATTACGCTCCTTGGCCAGAAGAGGTGAACCGGAAGGTCACCGGCGCGGTTGCAGATTTGCATTTCGCGCCGACAAACGGCGCCGCGGATGCACTGCGCGCAGAAAATGTCCCGCAGGGTGCCATCCAAGTGACGGGCAACACGGTCATTGACGCTTTGCTGGAAACGCGCGCGAAAATCTCAGCCGACCCCGCGCTAAGCCCGGTCGTTTCCGACCTAAAGACGCGCTTCGCTGGACGTCGGGTTATTTGTGTAACCGCCCACCGGCGGGAAAATTTTGGCGAAGGAATGCACAATATCGCGGCCGCACTGACTAAATTGGCGCAGCGCGATGATGTTGCCATCATTTACCCCATGCACCCCAATCCCAATGTCGTCGAAGTGATGCGCCCTGCCCTATCCGGCCTGAGCAATGTCGCCCTCATCGAGCCGCTGGATTATCTGAATTTCGTCGCAATGATGGAAGCGTCTGAAATTGTGTTGACCGACTCTGGCGGCATTCAAGAAGAGGCGCCCAGTCTTGGTAAGCCCGTTTTGGTGATGCGCGACACAACCGAACGACCAGAAGGTGTCGCCGCCGGAACATCCAAACTGGTTGGAGCGAATTCAGGGGCAATTTTGACTGAAGTCAATAATTTACTTGATAATTCCGAAGCTTACGAGGCCATGTCGCAAGCTCACAATCCGTATGGGGATGGCCAAGCCAGTCGTCATATTGCGCAGATTATCGCCGAGCATCACGGCGTCTAGCCAGACCAGTCCGTTTAACGACGTTTGGTTCGAACAGGTTGTCGTATGAGCCAGACGTAATAGGCAGCTGCTGCCAATATGGCCGCGCTTGACCCCAGATCGCCGACCCAATTCAATTTGAGTGCGCCGTACAACAAACGATCCATGGCATGCAGTGAGATCGTCCGCATGACAATGATGCTAACCATCACTCCTGCGGCTCCGCCGGCCAATGCCACAGCGATGTTTCGACGCCCCTTAAAACCGCCGAATGTTCGATAGGCGGCGAACAATCCACCGGCCGCGAAAATGAATATTGCACCGGCGATCAACCACCCTTGCCACACGCGGCGACCATCCAGCATCCCCTCAGCACGGAGCCACGCGCGTAAATCGGCGCGCAGAATCTCCTCAACGTTCAAAAGACGCGAAGCCACCAGCGCCGCAAACAATACTGCGATCGCGATCCAGACTTTGCCATGCCACAGTTGTTGTCGCTGCGCTTTCGCAGTGAACGCAGCCACAAGACAGGCCGCAACCACAACGCAATAAAACGTGGCAGCGAGAATGCTGAGCATTGATGGCGATTCAGGCACTTGCGTGTGTCCTCTCAATAGAAATAGCCGGTTGGCCCGGCGGATTGCATCAACCCGCAGAGCGGCATGGAATAGCCCCTCAATATCATCGTGCAAGCCGGCAAAGGGCAAGCCAGCAAGGCTCACACAGTTCTTCGGCTCCAACTCACAGCGACCCGATCCCAATTCCTCGTGTGATTATGGGGCTTTCTCTTGTCTCAATTCGACACAAAACGTTACATTGAAGACACGCTTCTGATGAGTGAATGCGGTTGCACTACGCAAAACCACGGTTTAAAGAGTGCACCGCAAATAGGGGAACCACGTGACCTTCAATAATTCGATCAGAAAACGCCTCGCTTTCGTAAGCGCAACTGCGGCCGTCGCTCTTTCCGGATGCGCCTCGACTCCTGAACCGATCATCGGTGCAGCTTCGACGCAAGCGCGCTCCGATTTGGGTCAGGCGAATTACAGCCATATCCCTGCCACCACTTACGCGCTTCGCGCTTCTGACCAAATCTCGGTCAACGTGTTCCGCGAACCGGAATTGTCGGTTGAGAATGTACGCCTTGGCGTTGACGGTGCGGTTTCTCTGCCAATGCTGGGTTCGATCCCAGCCGCCGGCATGACAACCAAGCAATTCGAACAAGACGTATCGCGCCGGTTGTTGGCCGCCGGTCTACGCACTCCAATGGTGAGCGTGAACATCGCTGAATACGCATCGCACCTGGTTACCGTCGAAGGCGCCGTGGAAGATCCCGGTGTTTACGCATTCCAGCCGGGTTCGCGTTTGTCCGCTGCGATTGCCATGGCGGACGGTCCAACCAATGTCGCCAATCAAGAACAAATCGCCGTGTTCCGCGAAAGCCCACAAGGCGTTTTGATTGCGAAATTCGATTACAGTCAGATCAGCCAAGGCACCATGCTTGACCCAATCCTGCAACCGGGCGACCGGGTTGTGATGGGCACAGATGGGCTTTCGGTGTTCTACCAAAACTTGCTCCAAGCACTGCCAGCGTTTGGTGTCTTTGGCGTAGCCGCACTCAACAACAACTGACCTCATGAACGAACGATCTATAATGACCCCGTCCGATCAACCGGATGGCAGTGGCACTTGGCTTGAAACCTACATGCCGGATAATCAACTTGTGCCCGCCGCACCGACGGGACAGCTGATTAGCCTTGCCACGGTTCGTGGGATCTTGTTCCGTCAACGTTGGTTGATCTCAGGCGTGTTGCTGGCCGCGATCACAATCGGTTTGGTGATCACCTTGCTTGCAACGCCGATGTACCAGGCGACCGCTAAGGTGAGCGTGGAGCCATACGGAGCGTTCATTCTCGAAGGGCAAGATGTCGAGCAAGGCATCGCCAGCAACCAAGTTGGCGATTACCTCGCGACAAAGGTCGAATTGATCCGCAGCCGCAGCCTTGCCGAAGTAGTTGTGGCCGATCGCCAATTGGGCGAGCGTTACGACCTTTTGGGTGAAGACATAGACACGCGAAGATCGCCTGACATGAGCGACGAGCAATGGCTCGAGGCGAAAAATGCCATGGCCGCAACACGGCTTGTTGGTGGAGTCACTGCTGAAGTGCCGGATATGAGCTGGGTCATCCCCATCAGCTTTAATTCTGACAATCCACGTTTGGCGGCTGAAATGGCCAATGCCTACGCCGACGCCTTTATCTCGTCCGATTCCCGCGAATCGTTGGAAGGCAACGAATACGCGATTGAATATTTGCGCGACCAGATTGAAGTGGTTCGTGGGCGCCTCGAAGAAGCAGAGCGTGAAACCAACACATATGCCCGCAGCAGCGGCATTATCGTGCAACCCGGTACCGGCGAAGAAGGCACTGGCAACACCACCCTCACAAGTTCAAACCTTGCAAGCATTAGCGGTCGTTTTGCAGATGCCCGTGCAGCGCGTATCGCCGCCGAACAAAAATGGCGTGCAATTCAATCCATTCCAGCGTCGCAATTGCCCGAGGTTCAAAACAATTCGGTTCTGCAGAACCTTGTCGCCAATCGCACCGGCAAACTGACTGAGCTTGCGGAACTGCGCCAGCGGTACAGCGATGAGTTCCCTCAGATCGCGAACTTGCTCGCTCAGATTGAGATTCTTGACACCCAGATTGAGCGCAGCAGCGCCGATATCAAGGCAACCGTTCGCAACGAATTCATTGTTGCACGCAATCAAGAACAAGCGCTCCAAAACGAACTCAACTCGCTCTCCAATGATTCGCTCGCCGAACAAGACGAGATGGTTCAGTTGACCGTTTACGAACGTCAGGCCGAAGCCTTGCGTCAACAATTGCGGTCACTTTTGGAACGTTTCAACCAGATCAGCAGCGCCGCGAACGTAAACAGCGGCACAATGACCACCATCGAAAATGCATTGATCCCAAGCGTGCCCTATGCGCCAAGCTTGATCCAGAACCTCGGCTTTGCCTTGGTTTTGGGAATTGGTCTTGCAGCCGGTCTCGCGGTCCTGCGCGAGATGTTCGATGATCGCGTACGCTCGCTTGATGAAGTTGAGCAGAAAATCGACCTCCCGCTCATTGGACACACTCCGCATGTGAGCGAGAAAGACATCGACGTCGAAAGTTCGAACAACTTTACGTCTCTGATGGAGGCCTATGCATCGATCAAGGCAGCCATCGAATTCTCGCTTCCGCGTAGCCGCAATGTGCTGCAACTTACCAGTACGCATGAGTCAGAAGGTAAATCGACCACAGCGGTTGTTCTTGCTGAACTCTTCGCGCGTTCCGGACGCAAAACCTTGTTGATTGACGCCGATCTTCGTCGTCCATCCGTGGCGCGTTTGTTGGAATTGGAACGTCCTAAGACGGGCCTGATCGAAGTCATACTTGGCCACGCCAAGCTGGAAGATGCGATTGTCAAAGGCGTCCACGAGAATCTAGAAGTTCTGCCGATTGGTGCAATTCCACCGAACCCAACCGAAGTGTTGGCGTCCGACGAATTGGCCGAGTTTATCGCTAAGGTTCGCGAAGAATATTCACTCGTGATCTTCGACTCTTGCCCTGTTCTTGGCTTGGCCGATGCGCCTCTCTTGGCGCGCCTTGTGGATGGCACGATCTTCGTGCTCGAAGCGAACAAGGTTCCGTTCGCTCAAGCACGCAACGCTGTGAAGCGTCTTAGAAGCTCGGGTGGCAATGTCCTTGGCCTGATCCTTACCAAATACCGCGCTCTCGAAGCAGGGCACAGTTATGGGTATCAGTACAGCTATTACGAATATGGATCCGGCGTCGAACGTTAGGTTATTAAGCAAGAGCCCCACGACTGGATACAAGGTCAAGTTTGTGGTGTTTCTCGTCCAATCAACCAGTGTTAGAGGCCCGTTCAATTCGGCAGCGTGATGGAGCCGAGATAGCTATTGGATCATGTGTTGAATGACCGAAAAAGAGACTTTCTCCCTCATCATTCCTGCGCATAATGAAGCAACTGTCATTGCTCGATGTTTGCTAACGGCAATGCGCGGTGCACCTTCACCTGATAGTTTTGAAATTGTAGTCGCGGCCAATGGATGCACCGACGACACAGTCAAAATTGCCCGCGAAACAGCGCCCCACGCGATCGTTCTAGACATTGCTACTGGCTCCAAAACCGGCGCGATCAATGCGGGTAATCTAGCCGCTTCGCACTACCCTCGCATTGTCCTCGATGCCGATGTCGAATGCGATTATCGCTCTCTTGCTGCGCTGGCCGCATCAGTCCGCGAAGCAGGCATCATGACCGCCGCCCCCTCCATTCGATTGGAAACGGCGCACTGCAATTGGGCGATCAAGTCGTATTACGCCGCCTGGTTAAAGCAGCCCTATGCCAAGTCTGGAAAAGGCGGCGCTGGCTGCTATGCCTTGTCCAAAGCAGCCTTGGAGAGGGTTGGCGAGTTTCCCGACATCATTGGCGACGACATTTGGATCCACACACGCTTTCCCGATCATGAAAAGCGCATGGTTGCACGCACCAGTGACGGTGAGCCGGTCTTCTCAACCGTGCGCCCGCCAGCAAGCGCGTGGCAACAAGTGCGCGTCGAATCGCGGCGGATGATTGGTAATGCGGACGTTAAGCGAGATTACCCCAGCCCATATTTTGCCAACGCAAAGAAAGGCGGAGGCATCGTCGGTTCTCTGAAAAGCGGAGCGTCCCCCATAGATCTAGCGATGTTCTATGCGGTGAAGGCAATGGTCAAAATTCAAACTGGCCTCAACAAGATACGAGGGAGCAGCTCGATCTGGACTCGTGATCTCAGCTCTCGATGATGCAAAGCCAACGACCTTTTAAAGCGCAGAATGGGACATCGAAAAAGACATGACATTCTCAGACGCGATAGCGGGCAAATTCATCATCTTTGCGTCAGGAGATGCACCCAACGGGATGCGCGTGGTTGATCTAAGCGCGCGTTGGAAGATCGCTTTGGATGACACGATTGATGTTTTCCCGGTCCACACTCAAGATGCACGGATCGGCTGGTTACTGGGTGATCCGATCGACCTTCCGACCGGTAAGTTGGTGAACGCCGCGATCACTTTGGGAACATCGCACAGTGACCAATCGCCATGGGAAGAGGTCTGCAGAAGGTTTGCTGGCAGTTGGCTCTTCATCGCTATTGAGGGTGCAAACCTCGAACTGCGCCCCGATGCCAGCGCAACCATCGGCACGGTATATGAACCTCAAACCAAACGGATTGCGGCCTACACCTATCTGCTGACCCAAGAGGACTATTTCAGCCGTCTCAACGAGGAAGGTCGCATCGCCAATCGCGTCGATCAAGACGGTTGGTTCACCGGTGGCATGACGGCGCATTCGGGCATTTCACGTATTCTACCCAATCACAGTCTTTCCACTCAAGACTTTGTTCAACGTCGCATACCCATGCGCATGCCGCGCTACGGTTCTGACGCCGATGCAGTTCTCACTGATTTGCTCAGCGAATTGCGCGTCGTTGTGAACGCAATGAAAGAAGCTCGCCCAACCCATATCGCGCTCACGGGAGGGAACGAGACTCGCGTCTTGCTTGCCGCAATGCGCGAAGATGCACCAAAGCATTCCTTCATCAATCTTCAATTTGATGGCGCGCCGCTCGATCGTTTCTTGAGCAAGCAGCTTACGGAATTTTGCGATCTCAAACTTACGATATTGGATGCGATTGAGGCTAACCCAGAATCGAAAAAGGAATGGCTGCTTTATGCCGGCCATGCGATGTCTGGTGCCAACAAAGATTACTACCCTTCCACCCAAAGCCTGGCTGGCGGCGTGTTAATTGGTGGGATTGGCGGAGAAGTCGGCCGAGGTTTCTTATGGAATGACGGATTGTCAGCAGATGAGACGATCTCAATCCATTCAATCGTAAGCCGGCTAAAGCTGCCGCCTACTGCAGAAAACCTCGAAGCGGTCGAGCACTGGGCAGGATCACTGCCTGATGGGCTCGACGCCTTTCAGATTCTTGATCTTGCCTATTTGGAGCTGCGATTGGGCCCATGGGGCTTTGCCCAGCCGCGGATGCGGGTTGTGCCCCGATCTATCCATCCGCTCTTATCCTATAACCAATTCCAAAGAATGTGGTCTTTGGCCCCCGAAATGCGCACATCCAACCGCATGATGATCCGTTTGATCGAGTTGAGTTGGCCCGAATTGCTGCAAATTCCGATCAACCGTTACGGCAATTGGCGCGATCAATGGCATCCGATTTGGCAAGCCATCCAACGCCCTGACAAGGCGCTTAGAAAGATCAAACAGCTACTCGGCCGGTGAATTATCAGCCGTCGGTGCGGGCCGCATTGGTCGCGAACCAGGGCGTGCCGCATACCCTTGCTGTACTCTGCGCTGAGGTCGTCCGGCTTGCACTGGCACACCGGTGGGACGACCACCTTGTTGCTCACCGCCTTGCGGTGGCCCCGATCCGTTTGGACGATACACATAGCGTGTCGGCGGCGGGGGTCGGTAAAGGCCAAGGCTCACGGCAATTCCGGCCAGCATGAAGAACCAAACCAAGACGGTTAGCCAGATCGAAACGGAGTTAAGTCCCATGGCGAAAACACCGAAAGAAATTGCCACACCCCTCAACAAGCGGCGATCGGCAAGCGGCAGCAACACCGATGTCCTTGAGAGCAGCGTGACACCTGCGACAACCATGACCAACAAGAAGATTGACGCAGGGATACCAAATCGCAGAGCCATGATTAGCCAAAAGTGGTCGAATGACCCCGAGTGCATCCAATCTGGGCGAACCCAATCATCGTAACCAATACCAAACCATGGGTGTTGCTTGATGTTCTCGGTTCCAAAATCCCAAATGAGAACGCGGTTGTACGCTGTTGCTGTGTTGAGCGAGGCATACCGGATCAAAAGGTTGTAGAAGCCGGAGTTGCTGGTCAATTCAATGACGATGTAAAAAGCAGCGCCAGCAGACAGCAGCAACTGCCATGTCAAATTAACAACCTTCTCTGTCAGCCACTGATAAGACAAGAACGCCGCGCCCGCCAAAAGGCCCAAGAGGGCCGCCGAGCTCATAGAAAAGAACGCCGTGCACGCCGCCGCAATTCCCAAATATTTGGGCCAGCCACGGAGTCCGGAGGTTAGATAAAGCGCCAGAAAGCTTGCCATGAAAATACCGGCAAGAATGGGATGAGGAAACGGCCCTGCACCACGCAAAAAGCCCAATCGAACATCGTCTCTCAAAAGCTCAGGTGCGCCCGTAAGGCTCGCCGCTATTGGCTGGACAAATCGGACATGCGTCACAGCCTCTTGCACAAGAACAAAGCCAATCACGGCCAGCCCCGGAGCAATCAAAACTAGCAGCAACCTCAAATCTTTGGGCGTCTGAATCGAAGCCCGCGCCACCAAATAGGCGAATGCGATATCCAGAGTGTGCGAGCCACCTTGCGCAAGGGTCGTCGTGATCGAACCGCTCGTTACAAACGACGCAATCCAAATCCAAAACACGGAAAGGCCAACAAAGAGATCAGGCCATGCCGGTCGATACCGACCGCCGATTGTATTGAAGAGTAGATAGATCGTCGCGCCAAACATGAAAATTCGATACGGCGACAGCAAGAGGCCAGCGGCCCGGACGTTGAATTGTTCCGGGATAAAAAGCAGGTAAACAAGGGTCGCGGCAAGATAGATCGGCGTCAGACTTTGCGACCGTGCAGGCGCAGGCCTATAATTCGGCATAGAAACCGGGTTTTGACGATACGCTGTAGCCATGGCGGTCAGATAGCGGCTTTATGTCGGTAAATCAAAGACGGAATCTTGCTCTGCCGAAGCGCTGTGTGTGGATCTGAGACACTGTGCTATTTCACATCGTCAATGGCAGTTTTAGGTGGACTTCTCGGGCGGTATTCCTAAGAAATTTTGCGATGCAGCAACGCCCCCCTTCCGATGCAGTGGACCAATCGGGTCGACACGCGAGCAGTGACGTCGATCCTATTTTGGGTGTCGCCATCGCCGCGTTCAAATCAGAGGACATTATTGCGGGATGTCTGGACAGTTTGCTGGCCTGTAAATCCGATGTTGAAAGAGTTGTCATCACCGACAATGACAGCCCCGACAACACTCGCGCCACCATCCGACAGTGGGCAAAGGAAAACAGCGAGGCGGTCACATTTGAAGAAGGCGATGTAGGCAGTTTGACCGGTTCAAAGAGCTGGTTGGTCCTACTCAATTCGGATGTTAACGGCGGTTTTGCCTATGCAACAAACCGCAGCATCGAAGTGTTGCAAGCGGACCCCGCGATCAATCTTTTCTGGGTTCTAAATCCCGATTGCCGTGCGGCGCGCGACACGGCCTCTCAATACATCGAACAGGGGCGGGATCAGAATTTCTCTCTGATGGGGGGTCGAACGGTGTTCGAAGAGCACCGTGACATGGTGCAGACGGATGGCGGGCGTGTGTCGCGATGGACCGGCGTTTGTGCCTCGGTCAACTGGGGCGAGAAGATCAAAACGGCAAAGTTTCCTCCAAACAATTCCTTGGATTTCATCACAGGGGCAAACTGTGTCGCCTCACGTCGGTTCCTCGACGAAGTGGGGCTGATGGAGGAAGACTACTTTCTCTATTATGAGGAAGTTGATTGGGCGTTCCGGCGCAAGAACTTACCGCTAAAGACAGTGCCTAGCGCAACGGTGTGGCATTATGGTGGAACGGCCATCGGGACAGGGTCCGTCGGACGGCGCCCCTCCCCATTTTCGAACTATTTCAACTATCGAAACCGCATCCGTTTCATGAAACGTTTCAATCGAATGGGTTTGCCAGTGGCCCTTATCTTTGCGTCGCTAAAGGCGGTTCAACTTGTGCTGCTCGGTGCGGGGAAAGAAGCGCGTGCGCTCATAGCTGGCATGTTGGGCATGGCGCCTCCATCTGATGTTGCAGAGATTTTGTCACCTGACGCGCAACAAGTCGCATTCGGGAAGGATAAGTGAAGAACATGATTGTCCTGAATTTTCACGGACTGGGCTCACCTCACGATGGCATCCCCGATGATGAACGTCGCTATTGGTTGAGCTTTGACGAGTTTGATGACTTGCTCGGTCGAATTTGGTCAGACTTCAATCCGGCCAATTTTGCGTTCACGTTTGACGATGGAAACCATTCAGATTTGATCGCTGCTGATAAGCTTGCCGAAAAGGGTGTGACAGGCAGGTTTTTCGCGCTCGCCGGGCGTTTGAATGCGGATCACTACCTTTCGTCGAAGGATCTCCAGAAGCTTAAAGCAGACGGCATGATCGTTGGTTTGCACGGGCGCGATCATATCGATTGGAGGGCCTGTGATCAGGAGACAATGAAGAGCGAAGTCACAGATGCACGGTCAGAATTGGAGACCGCTTTGGGTGCTTCGATCGACGAGGTTGCTATCCCATTTGGGCGTTACAATCGGTCTGTGGCCAAATTGCTCAAAGCCGCAGGGTTCCTTCATATTCACACCAGCGACGGTGGCTACGCTAATGCAACATCAAGGTTCTGGAATCGCAACACACTGCGCAGCGATATGCCGGAAATGGAATTGTCCAACATTCTGAATGGGCGTTGGACCGCGTCTGATAGGCTGCGTCGCAATTTGGCCGGTTTTGCCAAAAGGAATTTGGTTTAAGACTTGGGGCTAGAGGGCTCGTGGTTGCTCTTGATAAGGGCGCTAGGCTAAATGATCCCGATCCCGCCATTCAGTCTCCAAACCGTTTCAACAATCGAAGAGTCTTCATGTTCCTTTTTGACAATCTGAGCGGTCAATCCAAGGCAATTGCCCCAGCCGAAATGATGAAGTCAGATCGCGCGTCGGTTAAAGCGCGCTCGCTTTTGAGCTGGGAAGAGCACTGTGTCGAATGCGCTGCACCGGCATGCTATAGTACATGCGATCTTTATGACCCTACGCCAAATGGGAAGTGTCGCCGATTTGATGGTGGTATTGTTGAATTGCGCGCCAAAGAACGATCTTTGGCACACATCAAATTCAAGAAATGGGGCAAGCTGGAAGCCCGCGGAAATGCGACTCCTGTTGCGAGTAAACAACTGGCCAAGTTGGAAGGTCGCTTGGACTGGACCAATCGGGTCTTAAACTGGATAGGTTCTGGGCTTGGCAGGATTGCCGCTACCAAATCGCACGCAAATCTGGCCGAAAGACTGCTTCGCAAAGTGAATGCGCGGATGGTCAACGCATTGCGCACGGATAGGACGTTGCCAGAGGGATTTGCGGCAGAGATTTTCGTTCCGAACGACGAAGCAATCCAATTGCAACTGGCGATCATTGTAGATCAGACCCGATTGCCTCGACCAATTGCAATGGCCGATCAACCGCGGTCGGTAAGAGCTGTTTGGAATGCTGAACCAGGCCGCAACGAATTCTGGATTGCGCGGGAAGATTTCGCGCCAATAATCGATTCCGGTCTGCCCTTTCTGGTTCAGTTGACGAGCTTTGACGAACGCACCCCCGAGATCATTGTTGGTACGCTTGATTTCGTTTGGAAAGAACAAGCGCTTTCGACAGCAGAGGCGGCAAACTCGGCCATGGCTGTCCAGCGGCCAGCGGAAAACGCCGCCCTGCCAAAGGTGAAATGTGTCGTTTTCGATCTAGACAACACTTTGTGGGACGGCGTCCTATTGGAGGGGGACGTCACTTTGCGCCCGGACGTCAAAGAGCTTTTCGAATGGCTCGATGAACGTGGCATTCTGATTTCGATTGCAAGCAAGAATGCGGAAAGTGACGCGCTGGATCAGCTAAGAGAAGAAGGGCTCGACCATCTTCTGTTGCATCCGCAAATTGGCTGGGAACCTAAATCTATCACCGTTGCCCGCATCGCATCGATGATCGACATAGGGACCGATACGCTGTTGTTTGTCGACGACAATCCATTCGAACGGGCGCAAGTTGCCGAGGCTGTCCCTTCGATTGAGGCAGTGCCCGATACGATATTGCCGGACCTGCGGGATCACCCACGCCTATCGGGCGGAGTGACTCCGGAATCGAAGAATCGCAGAGCGATGTATCAACAAGCCGCAGTGCGCGAGCAGGCTGCTGAAGAGTTCTCAGATTATCATCGATTCCTCGCCGATTGTCAGATCGTCCTTGAGATTCGTCCCGATCAGGAAAGTGATTTTGAGCGGATCGCTGAATTGGTCCAACGCACCAATCAATTGAATTTTTCTGGCCGCAAATATGATCGCGAAGCCATCACCGGTATATTGAGTGACCCAGATCAGGCACGCTTCGTCGTTGTCGCAAGCGATCGCTTCGGCAGTTATGGAACGGTTGGATTTTGTTTGGCGTCGCATGACGGTAAGACGATCACGATCGACGACTTCATGCTGTCCTGTCGCGTTCAAGGGAAATATGTTGAGCAAGCCTTGTTCGCATATCTCACCGAATACTTTGCCCCCGCCATTCAGGGTGACGCTGCTGCGAGCGGCATTGATCATGCAACCAATATGACCGTCAATTTTCAACCGACGGCCCGCAACGCTGCCGCGCTCAAGGTTCTGGAGACATTGGAATTCGTTCCGTCGGAATCGGGAGGCTTTGAGCGTGAAATCACACCAGGTGTGTTCACAGTGGATTTCATGACCATCAACGCATAGCCGCCCGGCAAACCGGACGGGCGCCAAAAACCACTTTCCTACATACAACCTATTTGGTTAAAAATAGTCATCTCTAGAAACAAATAGGATGATTGTGATGACTGATCCATTCGGCTCAACAAGCGACAGTGTAACAGCACCGGCAAGGCAAGCGTTTGCCATCACTCCGGATGACAATGCCGAACTTTCGACTTTTGCAAAGGCGATTTACGTCGGTCGGGGCGGTGATGTGATGTTGCGTGCGGTGGGCTCCGAAAGTGACGTAACCTTCGTCAATGTAGGCGGGGGCACCATCCTAGACGTGCGATGCCGCGCCATTCGGGTGACCGGCACCACCGCAGCAGAAATTGTTGGTTTGGCCTGATGCCGGGCATCGGCCTTGGCTTTGGCCTCTCAAATCGCCGGAGCGCGAAACAACCCAACAATGAACGGGTCAGCTTTGGCCAATCACCGACCTTCATGTCTGGCACAAATGGCGACTGGTTCGTCGATGGTGCGAATGGAAACGATGGAAACTTAGGCAATTCGGTTGCCGCACCATTTGCGACGATAGCCGCGGCCGTCAACGCAGCAGACAATGCGGGCGGCGATCAGATTGTCCGTGTGAGAGGCGATGGCCATCGCTACCGCGAGGCCATCGATTACATCTGGAAAGGTGTATCACCCAACAGTCTCAAAATTGCGTCATACGGATCCGAGCGACCCGTTATTTCAGGCGCTGAAGTGCTGACCGGGTGGGTGGGTTGTGACAATTCGGATGCTCCGATTCTAGGCGATGCGTGGACAAACTGTTTCAAAACGACAGTCGCCAAGACGGATTTCCCCGCGCCCGATCTATACGCAACCTTGGTTCGGGAAGGAGGTCAACTGTTGACGATCTGCGGCCTTAGAGACCCCGGCTCAAGCACCCCAGAATTCTATATCGATTCAACCGATCTGTGTTTTCGAGGGGATGAGAACGCGGGTCTATCTTTCACCACCGATACCGATGGTTACTACGAAACGATCGCGCATCCGGCATTGTTGTCCGCTTACTCAGATGCGCAATTGGAGAAAGCAATCGCGGTCCTGTGGAAGACGCCAAACTTCCACGATTGGATTGCCGTCGAAAGCGTATCAGCAGGCGTTCTGCAACTGTCCGCAAACAACGCCGATCCTCAGGCCAATATCGGAGGCGGCGCCTATGCCTTGCTAAACCTGCTTCCTAACATTCAACAAGGTCAATGGGGCTATGTCGACAACGACGATGGCTCCGTGACGTTCTTCATTTTCCCGAACGACCCAATCCATCTTTCACAAGATGTGGAATTGGCGGTGAGAACAGAAGGCTTGAGAGTGTATCGGCAAAATTCCGATACGGCCTTGACCATCGAAGGCATCAATTTCGAAATGTTTGCCCGTGTCGAGAATGACGGTTTTGCACTGAGCCTCGATGGACTGTCCAACTTAACCGGCAGCACGTCGAATGTGCGTCACTGCTCGTTCCGCCAATTCGCAGCAGAAAAAGCGATAGAGGTCAAAGCTCAAGAGCAGGGTGTCGTCATGGAAGACATCACAATCAGCCAAGGATTGGGCTTTGGCATTCAAGCCGTCGGCACACAGACAAATCCCAATGTCGGGGCAAGATTTAGTCGCTGCCTTGCGCAAGATTTGTCCCAAGCCGGCTATCGAATGTTTGGCATGCACGAATGCATTATGAAGGACATCCGGGCCGAGCGAACGAGCGCCGGTGGCCATGCGAATGCGATCAACTTTTACCAGGGTTGTGATCGGGTCGTTGTCTTGAACTATCAAGGAGCGACCGGTTTCGACGATCGCCTATTCGCTGGCTATGCCACCAACCAACGCGCCTCGAACATTTATTGGCTGCACTCCACCTTCACACCGCACCCGGCCGATGGCAGATGCTATGACGACCAAACAAACCCCACTACACCCGAACAACCCAACATTGGTGAGGGCGGAGGCTTGATCAACTGTTGGGGCGTGGACATGCCTGACCGGCGCAACACCGATCGGGATCGAGGGGGCTTTTACCTCGGAACACCCGATATGCCTTGGTCCGTGTACAACAGCGTCACGCCGGCCATCTTGAACACCGGCGGATCGGTGGACAGAAAGGGCAACATCCTAACATTCTCGTCCGCCGGCGAAGATGAAACCGAAACGGTATTGGATGCGACCGATATTTTCGCAGATCCCGCGAATTTCGACTTTCTCGCGCGGCCAAACTCCCCACTATTATCGGCGCAAGGGCAGGATTGCACTGCGATCATTCAACAGCTCGAAAACTGGTTTCCCGGAGAGAATTTTCGGCGGGACGCACTCGGTCAACCTTGGGATCCCTCCACGCCGGGTGTTGGTCCATTCGCCAGTCAGTGGGAAACCGGAGGCGAAGAGTATGTGCCGCCACCCGAGCCACCAGCAGACCCGACCGAATATTTGGTTCAGGGCGCAAGCACGGGATATTTCGCAGATGCAAGTGCCATCCCCGCTGGCACGAACCGTGTCACATTCCGAGGCAAGTTTTTCTGGCCTGCCGGCTCGCTTGCGGATTTTCAAAAGGTGTTTGCGATCTTATCGCTCGGCGGTGATCTGGAGACCCGTACCAACGATTTCCGGGCCACTGTTGAAGATGGTACAAACACCATAACGCTCGCATCGGTCATGTTTAACTCGGGTGCCGTTGCTGAGGAAAAATGGATCGATGTGGTTTTCGACATCGATCAAGTGGCCCAAACTGCAACCCTTTTCGCCAATGGCACTCCCTTTGTTCTGCCATTTACGACCGCAAGCAACGGAGTGTTCCAAACCACACGTCCAGTTAGCTTTCTTGCCGTTTCAAATGGCACCAAACCTGTGACGCAAGGTGTCCGTTCGGCCGATCTTTCGGTCGATTTCAACGGTATCCTGCACAAAGCAATCAGCAACGATCCTGCGATTGCCAACGCAGATCCTTGGCACAAAGGCGGTGAGTTTTTGGGCAATCCCTGATCTCTGCACAGTATTTGAAACCATGCCAGGCAACCTGCCCCTAGCGAAACCCGGGAAAATGCGGCAGGCGCTTGGCATGGTTCAGACTGAAAAATCAGGTGACGAGGCTCAAAGCGGAGCAGGCGGCTTGCGCGGAAAGCTCACGTCTTTGGTGCAAGCCGGCTTCAAACAATATCGCAGCCAGTTCGTCGCCTTGTTTGTGCGCGGCCTCAGCGTGTTGGCTGGATTTTCCGTTACATACATGATTGGCCGAAACTTCGGCGCTGCGGTCACGGGGCAATACGCCCTCATCACACAGACCGCGATGTTCCTTGGTGTTGTCGGGCTCTTTGGTTTGGATGTGAGCGTGGTCAGGCATCTGTCACGAGCAGTGGCAGAGGAAAAGAAGCTCGCCTTTGCGGTGTTTGCTCGCATCATGGCGATCAGTTGGGGGATGCTTGCGCTGGTCATTGTCATAATGTGGCTTGGCGGCGAACCCGCGTGGCGACTCTTCTTTGGAGATGTCGTTGATCGCAGTTTGCTTTTGATTCTCGTCTTGATGTTAATTGGTAGAGGCAGCGCGCAGTTGATCGGCGGCCTCCTTAGATCACAACACAGGTTCGCATTAGGCATTGCTGTCGTTGCGCTGTTCACACCACTCGCAACGGCCTTTGCTTTGGCCACCGGTATCGCGACAAGTTTGGAAGACGCGCTTTGGGCAACGACTATCGGCGCTTTATCCGCAACCGCCATCGGGATCATCGCGGTGTTTTCGCATGTCTCGAACGCTAGCGAAGCTCTGTTCGTGCCCGTGAAGTCGCTTATTTCATCCTCACTCCCGCTTTGGGGGGCGGGATTGGCGCTGGTTCTTGGTGAGTGGTACGGCCTTGCCGTCGCCGCGCAGGTCTTGGGAGCGGCGGAGGCTGGATTTTATCGAGTCAGCTTTCAGCTATCGGGCGCGCTGATGATGCTCTCCGTCACTCTATTCTCAGTCTATTCCGCGCAAATCAGCACGGCATTTCACGCCGGACGTCGGGACGAAGCAGCGAAATTGGCCCAGTCCGCCGTGCGTTTGAGTGTGGCACTGGCGGTTCCGACGGCGATCCTATTGATTGTAGGAGGTCGCTTTCTGCTGGGCCTTATCGGCCCACAGTTCCTCGAAGCACTTCCCGTCTTATGGACTCTCGTCATTGGGCAAATGCTCATCGCGCTAACCGGGCCCAGCGGGCTCGTACTGGCGATGTCAGGCAACGAAAAGTTGAATTTGATAATTTCTTTGACGGGGACTGGGGCGTTGCTGGTTCTTGCGCCAATCGCTGCGTATCATACTGGCCTTGTGGGGCTAGCGATTTGCATCTCGACTATACTGGTTTGCCGGAACCTTGCCGCCTATGCGTTCGTCAAATTAAGGTTGGGCATCAACATTTGGGCTGGGACTGCCCGATAGTCCATCTTAGACTGAGGCCGGTTTGGGCGGTGCTTTCTGAAGTTTGGCCGCCAAAGGTTTGATCTGCGCCAAGGCGCGCTCTTCGATCAAATGCCATGACAATATCGCCAAAATGAATGTTGGAGGGATGGACAGCGCCATATTCCCATATGGGCCCGCATCCGGGAATAAGGCAGACATCATCTGCTGAACCGGAAATGCGTAAATGTATATTCCGTAGGAATAGTCTCCGACCCTGTTGTAGCGGAGCCAATGTCCCTTTGGAACAAATCCAAACCATCCAACGGAATAGGTTAGCGCGATCAGGAAGAAGAAGGGGGTCAACACCGTGTTCAAAGCAAACGCGCACACCACCCAAAGGATCAGCGCGGTGCGCCCATCAAAGGCAAACTTCGCACGCCAAACAAACACCAGCACACCCAATGAGAATGGGAAGCCGAGCGAAATGAGCGTGTAAATCCGCATTGCGATCGGCCCCGCCGGTGGCTCAATGAACAAGCAATAGATGAACGCTAGCCCCAACGTCGCGACCAACGCGGAGACCAACCATTTGTATCGCAGAACGCCCATGACCCCTGCGATAAACAGCAGCGTGTAACAGCCCACCTCGTAGAACAACGTCCACAGGCTGCCGTTGATTGCGTTTGGATAAATGTTTGAATCAAAGACGCCCGGTAGCGGATACTGCAAAAAGGCCAGGCTCAAATTCCGAGGGATGTAAGATAGCGTCTCAGTCGAGCCAAAATAAGCGAGAATTGGCAATGTCGTGAACGCCGCACCAACGATAACTGTGAGGGACAGGACAACGACAAGCGCGGGAAAAAGACGCAGAGCGCGCGCCACCACAAATCGGGCCCAACCGTTTCCGCGATCAAAACTGTTGGCGATCAATAGGCCCGAAAGCGAAAAGAATATTGCGACCGCAAGCCATCCCAGCGATTTTCCCGCGATGTGATCAAATGGTTCTACGGCGCCAGCTCCAAGTGCGATCGGAAAAGCGTGAGAGACTAAAACGGCGCTCGCCGCGATCACCCGAATCAAATTCAGATTGTTGTCCCGACCGGCCAAATGGTCGATCATTTTGGTGTTCGACGCCGCGCTGCTCATATCAATTCTGCGCCTTTTGCGATGTCACCAGCCGACGCAAAGTCCCAAGAAAGCTCTTGAGTCCTTCTTTTACCGGCAACGATTTAAGGTTTTGGATCAGCAATAGATTATCATAGCTGGGTCGCGCTCTTCCAGCGACAGCCATGGCTGCGAGCCGGGTTGCAACCAACCCTTTTCGCTTCGCCTGATACGGCTGCATTTTGCGTATTTCGTCAGGCTCTATCGATTGAGCGACAAGCGAGCCTCCATCAACCGCGCGGCGCACCAATGCTTCGCCTTTTTGTGTGCGAGTTAGGATGATGGTGCGGCCATCGCGTTCGTCAAACATCGGTTGATCATTGTCATCAAGATGCCAGCCATCGGCGCATGTGATGTCTGCAAATTCGCCAATACCGTCAGGGCAAATCTTGCAGCGGAATTGAAGATGCCGATTAAGGATACGCCCCCAACTGGTGTCGTAATCCATTTGCAATCGACGACCACCGCTCAATTCGGCAGTGGCAAATCCGGGCCATCCATCACCACGATACCGAAACGCCGTCACATCATCTTCGTTGTCGACGCCCATTTCGCGGAGCAATTGCGTGGTCCCTCGATAACTCGGCACACCTCCGCACATAAAGGCGAGCATAAAGGCCACTTTGTCGTCTACACGCCGGTCATGGCGCGCAAGTTGGCGCAATGCGGCCACGTCACACGGCTTACCCACAAACGCGAAACGTCCCGGAGCATCCAACCGCGCCCCAATATCTTCAAGCGGTGACGAAGGCGCGTATCGCGAACCCGCAGCGTGAAAGACCTCATCGCTCTTAGAACTGATTGTCACCGCATTGCGAATAGGCGACGCCGGAGAGACGACGGTTTGCACCACATAATCGATTTCGCCGCTGTCGAGCAGGTGATTGAGGATCGCGGAGAGTCCGCCACCAGAAGAGGCATTCTGACGCAATTCTGGATCGCTGCTCCAGCCCAATCTTGCGGCGGCGAGTGGTCCCCAATTTGGGTGGTACGGTGCGTCAAACTCTGACGGATCGTGCCGAATATTCACTCCGGGGCAGGTCGCATCGATCAATCGCGCTTGATCGGCGTCGATGGTTCTAACTTTTGTTGGCCGTCGAAATCCTTCGGAGGATTCCTGCATTACAATCGCGGAATCATCCGACGCGCCAATGCCCGCACACAGACCGCATCCCGAACAAAGTCCCCGATCTTTGATCGTGTCGATATCAAGCATCGGCGGCAACGCGTTCGGCGATCTTTTGATCAAGGAAAGTCGTGTAGGCTTTCAACCGCCGTTGCGCTTCTGCATTCGCAGCCACCGCTTCGGATCGGATCGCCGGCACATCATTCAATGCGGCCTCAAACCTTGCATAGACGGTCTCATCGTCATCTGAGGTCAGGTCAGAATTCCAATCATAGCCCAATGACCCGAACAGCCCACTAAATTTGCGGCTGTATCCCAGGGGAACGACCGCGGTACCCGACGACAGGGCAGCAATGGTCGCGTGCATCCGGCTACCGGCGAAAAGGTCCAGATTTGCGATGTAGCTTTTTGCTTCGGACGGACCGCTGAAACGAGCCGGCAATTTCGCGTCGGGATATCGCTCCTTCAAAACCTCAGAGACCGCATAATCGTCTTCGTACGGAGTAGCCGCAGCCAAAACGTGGGGGACAAGGTGCAATTCTACGCGTGGGTCCGACGACAATCGCTCAAGAATCCGATCGATCAAAACCGGATAATCAACCGTCAGTTTAATCCGATCACCGGTCGCCAAATCGCGGCGATACATCAATGCAGAGACGTTAATGCCGACCTTGATCGGTCCATTCGCAAGGTCACGCCCTTCCTTGTCCGGCGCGGCCTGAAACGGCAGCGCGAATGCCACATCGGTGGTTAGCGATGATCGGTGCCCTTGCCCAAGATCCTTCAAAATCTTGAACGATGGTTCGTCCCGGGCGAAAATTTGGTCGGTCATATTCATCACGCCAACCGCAGCGCTGCGTGCAGGGGCAGAATAGTATGGACCAATTGTCTGCGGGCTCAAAACCAAGGCTGGTCCGGCCAACTTGGCCGCGATCTTGGACGCGATAATCAACCAATATCGGCGCGCCGCGTAGATGTCAGAGAAGCTATCGCCCCCACCAATGTCGAACACAATATCGCAGCGTCGGAATGTTCTGTGCAAATTTGAGAATGGGTTGGCCAATGCTTTGTAGCCGACATTTTCATAGTGGTTTTCAAACGCGATCTCGTGGCTGTAATCGAAGGCACCGCGTGCACCGGTTAAGTGAAAGACCGGGCGACGACCGGCCTTCTCCACGGCCGCGCCAATCAGATTAGCGTTCGCCACCGAAAGCGCACCAACACCAAGATTCTCATTCAAGAACGAATGCCACAACAGGCCGATATGCAGGGGTTTGTCGGTCATTATGCCGCGCCCTTCGCCCCGTCGGAAAGAAGCGGTCGCCACCATTCTTCATGCGTCAAATACCAACGCAACGTCTGTCTCAGACCCTCGTCAAAAGTGCGCGTCGCGCTGTATCCCAGCTCGTAGCGGGCCTTTGTTTCATCAATCGCATACCGCCGATCATGGCCGGCGCGATCGGTCACGAACGTCTTAAGGTTCTCGCTTTTTTGCCCCTTGGCCGCAGGCGCGTCGGGATATCGATCGGCCAAGCCGTCAATCTCTTCAAATGCCAAATCAGCCTCTCGGCAGATGGCATCAATCACTTCCATATTGGGCAATTCTGCACCGCCGCCAATATTGTATGTTTCGCCCGGCTGGCCCTTAATCAAACACGCTTCGATGCCGCGACAATGATCTTCCACGTGCAGCCAATCGCGCACATTCATGCCATCCCCATAAATCGGCAAATTCCGACCGGACAAAGCGTTGAGAAGGAACAGAGGGATCAGTTTTTCAGGATATTGGTATGGGCCGTAATTGTTGGAACAATTGCTCGTCGTGACGTCCAATCCGTAAGTGTGATGATAGGCCCGGACCAAATGATCGGAAGCAGCTTTCGATGCGGAGTATGGCGAGTTTGGAGCATAAGCCGTCGTCTCACTAAACGCTGGATCGTCATCACCCAGTGATCCATACACTTCATCGGTAGAGATATGGTGGAAACGGTGGTCCTTGCCATCGCCGTCCAGCCAAACCGCGCGGGCCGCTTTCAAGAGGCTGTTCGTGCCTAAGATGTTGGTGTCGATAAAAGCATCGGGTCCTGTGATTGAACGATCGACGTGGCTTTCCGCTGCAAAGTGAACAATCGTCTGAATGTCGCGATCGCGCAGGAGTTTTTCGACAAGGTCTTGATTGCGAATATCACCCACGATCAATTCCGCATGCGGCGCCCCCGCAATCGTTGAACGGTTGCCGGCATAAGTGAGCGCGTCGAGGACAATCAACTGATCGTCCGGATGCCGCTCATTCCAATAATGGACGAAGTTGCCGCCAATAAAACCGGCGCCACCGGTGACAAGTAAATTAGCCAAGTGCTGCTTCCTCTTTAAGCATTTTGCGCAGATTTTCGCGCCAATGGACCGGCGTTGTTTTGAGCGTTTCCAGCGTCGCGGAACAATCAAGCACCGAGTAGGCCGGGCGCGACGCGGGTGTTGGGTAGTCGGCGGTCGTGATCGGATTGATCGTTGGAATATCTTTGATCAGGCCCAGCTCTTGCGCGTCTTGCGCGATCGCAACGGCAAATTCATGCCAGCTTATCGATCCGTCGTCGGTGTGATGATATGTGCCAGTGGCACCGGCATCGACCAAGCCCCAAATGGTTTGCGCCAAACCACTGGCCCAAGTTGGCGAGCCAATCTGATCCGCTACCACGCCCAACGTATCGCGTTCGTTCATCAATCGAATCATGGTGCGCACGAAATTTGCCCCGCCCGCTTCGTAGACCCACGCCGTCCGAACCAACAGATCGGCGTTTCGCAAATGGTCCTCGCCGGCGGCTTTCGTCCGGCCATAGACGCTAATCGGGGCGCGTTGGTCATCGGGTCTATAAGGCTTGGAGGATGTTCCATCGAAGACAAAATCGGTTGAAACGTGAACGAGCTTTCCGCCTTGCCGCTCCATCGCATTTGCCATCAACAAGACGGCATCGGCGTTGATCGCCTGTGCGAGTTCTTCGTCGCTCTCCGCCTTATCAACGGCGGTGTAAGCAGCCGCGTTGATGATAAGATCAGGAGATTCAGCGTCTAACTTAGCGGACAGCATCGCTGCGTCTGTTAGGTCAACATCGTCGACATCAATTGCAGTGATTTCGGCATGCGATGGGGCCTGCCGTTGAAGCGCGCCGCCCAATTGTCCGCCCGCACCTGTGATCAGAACCTTCATGCCAAACCCCTTACCCTGACCCGGTCATGCAAACGATGGTATATCGGCCAAGGCAAGACCGAACGCATCTTTATCGGATATGATCGGATCGAGATCGCTGACCGGCCATTCAATACCAACGGATGGATCATCCCACGCCAATGTATGTTCCGCCTGCGGAGCATAAGGTGCGGTGCATTTGTATAGGAAATCGGTGTCGTCGCTAAGCGTAAGGAAACCGTGCGCGAACCCTTCGGGCACCCAAAACATCCGGTTGTTCGCGGCCGACAATTCAACGCCGGTCCATTTGCCGAAATGCGCAGATGACTTTCTCAAATCCACCGCCACATCGAAAACAGCGCCGCGCGCCACGCGGACCAATTTCCCTTGCGGACCAGGATTCTGAAAATGCAGGCCCCGCAACACGCCCTTTTGTGAATGGCTGTGATTGTCCTGGACAAAGGAGAAATCCAAACCGGCATCGCGAAACCCGGCCTCATTCCATGTTTCCATAAAAAAGCCACGCGCATCGCCGAACACGCGAGGTTCAATGATCAATGGGCCTGGAATGTCTGTTTCAATGATGTTCAAGGCAGCACCGGTCGTTCGAGCAGACTTAGCAAATATTCGCCGTAACCCGATTTGCGCAAAGGTTCTGCGATCGCCGCAAGCTCGCTGTCGCTAATGAACCCTTGGCTCCACGCGATCTCTTCGGGACAGGCGATTTTGAGGCCCTGACGCTCTTCTGTGATCCGCACATATGTTGCGGCGTCCAACAAGGATGCATGGGTGCCAGTATCAAGCCATGCATATCCTCGACCCATGATTTCAACCGACATCGCACCTTCATCAAGGTAAAGTCGATTCAGGTCGGTTATCTCCAATTCACCGCGCGCAGAAGGCGCAAGATCACGAGCACGATCAACGACGGTATCGTCGTAAAAATAGAGCCCCGTAACCGCGTAATTCGATTTGGGCACAGCCGGTTTTTCTTCGATTGAAACCGCTTTCCCAGATCCATCAAATTCCACCACGCCAAACGCTTGGGGATCGTTGACGCGATAGGCAAAGACGGTGGATCCGTTCTCCCTCGCATTGGCGTTCCGCAAAAGATCGGGCAGTCCATGCCCGTAAAAGATGTTGTCGCCCAAGATCAGAGCGCTCGGCCCGCCGGCGACAAAGTCGGCGCCGATGTGAAACGCCTGTGCCAAACCTTCGGGCCGGGGTTGTTCGGCATATGATAGATTGACGCCAAAGGCCGATCCATCGCCCAAAACCCGCTGAAATTGGCCCGCGTCCTCTGGCGTGGTGATAATCAAAATGTCTTGAATCCCCGCAAGCATCAACGTGCTCAACGGGTAATAAATCATTGGCTTGTCGAAAATCGGCATGAGCTGTTTCGAAACGCCCTTTGTGAGCGGATACAGCCGTGTTCCTGATCCCCCTGCCAGAATGATGCCTTTACGTGGTTTTCCCACTGTCCCCGCCCTTAAATTCTGTGCCTGTAGAATGCTTGTCGCATTGCAGCATGCCCCATAGTGGTCAACACCTAATCGCGACCGGCGACGCATGGCACGTGGTGCGTATCGCCTGAACGCTGGTCAAACTGCGCCATTTGGCCCATTACGGCACAGCGCCGCGCACTTTGCGCACAATCAACCGCCACCCAAACTTCGGATCAACCACAGCGAAACACATGATGGATACGTCATCAATTGATGGGTTTCTGGCGGAGACAGTGCGCGGATTGCGTGGGGGTGTGCCCCCGGTTTGGCCATCGGGCGAAACAGTGGATTGGCGGGCCGTTTGGTCACGCATCGATTACCACGGCGTCCCTTTGCTGCTCCATTCATCCAAGGATCGCCTTGTCGGCTGGCCCGACGCATTGTTGGACCGGATTGTCGAAGAGGCGCGATTGATCGTCTTGTGGGAAACAACCCATCGCGATGCAGTCACCAAAATTCTCACTGCGCTACACGAAGCCGGCATTGATGCCATCGTGATGAAAGGGACGGCGCTGGCCTATTCCTTTCACAATGACCCGGCGATCCGCCGCAGGGGCGACACCGATTTACTGGTCCGCCCGCGCGATCAAGAACGCACAAGAGCGATTTTCCGCGACCTAGGATGGTACAAGCGAGACGACCCTCACGGATTGTATCATCAAGAAGGATGGCTGCACGATGCGGCGGGATTCTTCGTCCATTCCATCGATTTGCATTGGGAACCCACGGACAAGCCCGTCTTGCACAATGTCTTGCCGATTGATGGGTTCTTCGATCGAAAACACGCGGTTTCACGACTTGGCGTAGGCGCATTTCGCCCGGATGTTGCGATCATGTTGGTCCACGCCACGACCAATCAGAAATGGCACGCTCAACACGGGTATGATGCAGAAGACGGACGGTTGACCGGGCCAAGGCGGCTTTTGTGGTCCGTTGATTTCGATCTTCTGGTCCAGAACATGGCAATCGATGATTGGGAACGGCTCATCTCACATTGTTCTCGCGTGAAAATTGGCCCTCTCGTTGCCGAAGCTTTGATCGGAGCGGCGGCGGATTTGGGCACCGTACTGCCCGATGACGCGATGGCGATCCTACGCGGTGGAGAGCTTGACCCGGGCATTCAGACCTATTTCACCGATCCAGATAGCCTGAGCCAATTCTGGCTCGACCTAAACAGCACCCCTGGCGCGGCAAAAAAGATACAACTTATCATGCACCGCGCGTTTGCTCCGCGCGACCATTTGTTGGAAAAGTATCCCTCAGCGAAAGGATGGCCGACTTTGTTGTTACAAGGACGGATGTGGGTTGAAACAATCGGACGCCTGATCAGGCGCAAAGGTGCAGAATGAGCGTCGGTTTCTGGCTAGAATGGGCACGGCGATTCCGGTGGCAATTGGCATGGATTAGCGGCCTCACCATCCTCAGCTCCGCGGCAACATTGGTCGTCCCATGGATCGCTGCGCAAATCTTAGGTGGCCTGTTTTCACCTGAGACCGGCGATACCTCCAGCGTGAACATCTCTCAATTGCTCGCAATTTTGATCGGCGTGCTTGTCGCGCTGACCATTTTGAATGTGGCCGCGTCGATCCTGTCTGAACGGTCGTCCACCACCATCCTGACAGAGCTGCGAAAACGCATCTACAACCATGTGCAGATGATGCAATTGGGCTTTCACGATGCAGCGCGGCGTGGCGATATACTCGCGCTGACATCCTATGAAGTCGGCAATCTCAGCGACTTTCTAGCCGGCACGATCGCCAATGCTCCGGCCATGATTTTGACCGCTATTGGGGCGATCCTCGTTTTGTTCTGGATTGATCCTGTGATGGCGATGATTGTGCCGCTGCTGATCCCGATATTCGTCGTGATGATGAAACTTGCCGGGCGGCGCCTGCGCGAGGTGTCGGGAAGGGTTCGTGCTGCTGAGGTTGAACTGATCGCGATCGCAGAGCGCGATTTGGAAATGCTCCCTGCGATAAAAGCCTACGCAACAGAGGAACATCACAGGGCAGAATTTGCAGAAGCGGCCGAGAATTCACGCGCGTTGGCCGTGGATCAAGCGACCCTCAACGCTTTTATAGGCCCGCTTATGGCGTTGGTTGCTGCGCTTGCGGCCATCGCCGTATTGGTCGTCGCCAGCGAGCAATTGCTGCAAGAGGGCAATTCCCCCGGAGAGCTGTTCGCGTTCTTGCTGTACGCCGCGCTCTTGACGCGCCCTGTTGGCGCGCTCGCCAATATGTACGGTTCATACCAAATGGCGCGAGGGACTTTGGCCCGTCTTGAGGATATTCTCGCGCTCGCGCCTGAGCCCGGCCATGACAAAGGCCTTCGGTTGAATAGGGCGAAAGGCGCAATTGAATTGGAAGGAGTGGAATTCCGCTATCCGGGACGAGATCCCGTGTTGAGCGGATTGAGCCTCGCGATTGCTCCGGGTGAAATCGTCGCAATGACGGGTGATAACGGGGTGGGTAAATCGACCCTCGTTAGGTTGCTGTTGCGGCTTTATTCGGCGGATGCCGGGACGATCGCTTTGGATGGGACCGATATCACCCATATTCAGGTGCAAGATCTGCGTCGCCAATTTGGCTATGTCCCGCAACGCGCGCTTTTGTTCAACGGGACCATCGCGGACAACATCGCGTTCGGTCAGGCGGCCGATCGCCGTGATGCGACGATCGCCAACGCCGCCCGTCTGGCTCAAGCAGAAGAGTTTATCATGGCTCTACCAGACGGATTCGATACCGAAATCGGCGATCACGGCGTGCGTTTGTCGGGCGGTCAACGGCAACGCATTGCCTTGGCCAGGGCGCTGTATCGCGATCCTCCCATCTACATCTTGGACGAAGCAACAAGCATGTATGACCTCGAGAGTGAGGCGGCGTTTGTCGAAAGCTGTGTTGATTCGTTAAAAGGGCGAACCGTGATCATCATCACCCACCGACCCGCCAGCTTGGCGTTGGCAGATAGAGTGTTGAATATGAGTGCCACCGGAGTGACCCAAATTGCCGCGAAAGGCGATTAGGCGGTTTCGGCCGCGATCAATTTTTGATCCTGCAATTGTTGAGCAAGGGCGATCAGATCGGCCTCAATCTGTTGAGCAGGGGCGTTGAATTCGCTCTCGATGCAGTCGCACAATTCTTTCAAAGTGTGCGGACGCTCCGAAAGCAATTCCCAAATCCGTCCGCCAACCGTGTCCAAGCCAAAATACTGGCCGCTGGTTAGGTCGAGCAGAACCATTTCGCCGCCCACCTCGCGCGCTACAACGTCATCGGTGACTGTAAATCGATCGCTTAGCTGCATGAGCAGACCACTTTACCCCTAATCCTGCGCACAAACCGCGCCCCATTTTGTTCTATAGTCCGAGATTGGCAGAGCGTTGATCAATGTCTGATCGAAACGTCTCCAAAACCGCGTTTTGAACACGCGGCAGTTCCGCGTAGTCGCGGGTAAAGTCAAGAGCGTAACAGCCAATGTCCTGAGACAGGTCAGCCAATCGTGAAAAATGCCCTCGCAGCCGGCTCTTATCCTCGACATCAAGGATAAAGGAATGGGGCATCAACGCGCCCAATGCCTCCTGCAATGAGAGTTTTTTGATCGACAAGGAAGCCCGATGGTCCGTTCCCAGCACGTAAATTTGGCGGATCGGTGCCGGTTTATCGGCAAACGGGAACGTGGTCCCCGCTTCGACATCCTGTTTCAGATTGTCGTCTTGAATATCCGTGTCCTTGCCCAGAAGGAACCTAGCGCTGTCCGCAAAAAGTCGAAGCTTGGATCGTTTGGGTTGAAGCCAATATTCACCAGCCTCCAAACGCAAATCGATGACATCTTCGGTAAGAAACGGGCGTCCTTCGCGAGCGAAAGAGCCCGCCAACGTTGTTTTACCACCTCGCGAAAGCCCCAAAAAGGCAACCGCTCCGGCGTTCTCTTGTCCAGTCGCCCCACCCTCATTCTCAATCAGCACGGCACTACCATGCAGGAATAAGCCGCCCGAATGGTTTCCTAAAAGCGGCTGAATGGCGTTGTGAAACAGGTTGATTATCTGTGCTGCACCGCATTCTGGCGTTGGCCAGCCGATTACCCGATGTTGAGCACGCGATTGATCAACCTCACCACCGGCTTGCCCGACAAGTTCGATCAAGAAATCGGCCTGTCCAGGAAATCGCAGAAAATATCCGCAATCCCGCGCGTGGAACTCGGCCTGACAATACCCTTCGGGCGAGACCCACCGATCATAGGGTGTGGTTTCTAGTGGATCTTGCGATCGGGCAGGCTCTGGTTTCCAATCCATTGTGCTGTCGCCTCTAGCGCCAAGAAGAGATCATCGCCAACAGGCGTTTTCGGACGATCGCAGAACCAAGTTCGTTGTTGCCGCAGAGCGCCCCCAAAAATACCCTTGTAAAAACAGGTAAAAACTGGGGAGCAAAGAAGAGGTTAGTCCAATTTCTCGCTCCGTAACAAAACGGAATTGCGATTCGAAACACAATTCGAATGCTTGATTCGGGTTTGATTCGCCCGGTAGCGTTCGCGCCAAATTGAGGGGACCTAGAATAGATTCCGTCGATCATTTTCAACACGAGCATTGGGATTAGGAAAGCCAAAGCGTTTCCGCCAGTTCCATCGCGATCATCGCCGTAAATTTGTCGATTTGCACTCCCAGCTCAATCAATGTTGTCTGGGCAATGGATAGGGTGATGAACGCGATCAGCTTTATCAGGATCACGCTGGATTCACGGAAAAATTACCATATTCACAGTGACTTACGCCCGAAAAACAAAAGGCACCCCAAAATGGGGTGCCCAGTGTTTTTAGTCAGACGCACCTAGAAACAGGCGCGATCAAACCAATCAATTAGAAGCGCGAGTCAGCGACCGCACCATCACGGAAACGTGTGCCGCTGCCGCCTGTGAGATTACGAACAGAACCGAAAACCGTCAGTTTTGGAGCTTCGTATTTCGCTTTTTCAATAGTCTTAGTCATTAGTCAGTTCCTGTCCTGTTGCACCCCAGTGGCAGGGTTAATCTCAGTTACGCAGTTATCCTGATACAAAAATGCTGCGGATGCGTAAAGACCCCAAATTTCCCAAGCCCAATAATCTCCTTCGGGAGCGTTAAAATCCACCTCTAGAAGCGGCTTAATCGCCTCAAAATCGCAAATTTCGGCCAATTGTTCGCGCGCATTTGCCCGCACATATTCCGCGAATTGATGATCGATTTTGGTGTTAGTGAAGTTAGCCTTGGTTCGACGCTCCAATACAACTTCGGGCAAAATGCCGCGCATTGCCGTTCGGTGTAGCGCTTTTGCGACGGCGCCATTGCTCTTAATTATCGACGGCGTTTGAAGCGAGAATTCCATGAACGCACGGCTTAACATCGGGTGTCGCGCTTCAAATCCGATTGCGGATCGCTGCCGCCGCATCAATGAATGGGACAAGTCTGTAAACGGTGATGTCGCAATGTTGTGTTTGGACCAATGCACGGCACTCTCAGGCAGGTCCGCTTCATACACTTCTTCTGCATCTGCAATGGCACGGCGCAATTCAGGCGCAATCCAACTCATCGTCGGATCGGCGCGGCGCCGCCTCTTGCGCAGCTGTTTGCGAATACCACGCCGGATTGGGTCTGGAATGAATTCCGGTGCGGATTGGCGAAACGCCCCTTTGATCGCCGAAAGCCAGCCAAAATCTTGGCGATTGCGACCGAAGGCTCGAGCGTAGCCGGCGAAATCCCGTTCAGCGATAAACTCACGATAATACAGAGTGTTGCCCTGTAACCATTCATCGCCGCCCGTGCCGGAGATCATCACCCGCGACCCATCGGCCACGGCCTGCCTCTCCATACCCAACATCATTGCGCCATTGGATGCCACTGGGATGCCGCGATGCCACGCAGCGTCTTTCGTGTACCAATCGATATCGGGATCAAACAAGGGCACTTCGGTTAGCTCGCGGCCGAGATGATCGGCGACCGCGCGTGCATAGGGCAACTCAAACGCGTTGCCGCCTTCTTCCGCTGCAAGCGAATATCCCCTGAAGCCGGGCGCCTGCAATCGCCCATCTTTTTCCAGCCTGTCGGCTACACAGTATAGCGAGGACGAGTCCAACCCGCCGCTTACCGCAACGCCCACAGGTGCATCGCAACGCGACGACCGCCGAACGCAATCGAACAAAACTTGTCGGTAGTGCTCTGCGTATTCTTTTTCGGTCTTGTATCGAATCGAAATGTCGGTTGGCGGCACCCAATACTTGCTCAATGAGACGCGATCGCCATTGTACGAGAATGTGTGAGCCCGCGTCAGCCGTTTGACACCCACCCATGGAGTCGTGTCGCGCATGAACCATTTTTTGGTGATGACCTGCGCTAAATAATTGTGATCAGGCTCCAAGGGCGCGTCGCTCAATAAGCCGATGGTCCGCAGATCAGACGCCATGACCACACGCCCCTGCTCTTCCCTATAATAAAGCGGCAAGAACCCCATGTGATCGCGTGTGGCAAAAATCCGGTTCTTCCGGCCGTCCGCCACAATCAACGAATATTCGCCTAGAAACCGATCAGCGCATCGTTCATCCCATGCTTCATAAGCACGAAGCACGATCTCAACATCCGACCGTGTGCGCAGATGCACACCCTTGGCTTCTAAGTCCGTGGCTATCTCATCAGGATTGAGCAAATGGCCATCAAAAACGGCCGCCACCTTTCCGTCGTCGCTGATTGCGGGCTGGGCCAGCTCTTTAGATTCAGCGTTGGTGTGGAGCGTACAAGCCGCCAAACCCATCTTTCCGAACAACCAAGTGTCCGATTGATCATGCGGCACCTGCCCCAAAGATGAAGCCATCGCTTTCAGTTCATCAGCCCGAACCCCGTCGGTTGAGAATATCGCTCCGATTGCAGACACCTAGGTCAATCCAGTCCATCGTATGATTGCTTGCCGCATCAATGCAGCGCTTGGCACGGGCGCCGTGCCTGTGCCATGAGGGCGCCGGTCATAGGCACATCATGAATTTGGCGCAATCTCCTCACATCCCCGCGGAAGGGCAAAAACCAAAGCCAAAGGATATCCTTTGGCTGTTGCGTTATGGCGTGCGCGGCCTGTGGGAGCTTATTCGAGCGCGGGTCATTTTTGCGCGGCTCGAGGCGAAAGCGATCCCCGAACGCAACCGCGAATCTAAGAATCACGCTGCAGTGCAACCAAACTTGGGAGACGCGCAGCTTGATCGCATCATTTATGTTCTACCGCGTATTTCTGACCGGCTGCCATGGCGAAGCGATTGCCTGGTTCAAGCTGTTGCAGCGCAAAACTGGCTTTCGACTTTTGGCGCGGCGAGCGAAATCCAGATCGGCGTCGAACTGCCAAACGATTCAAAAAGCGGCGAATTTGGGGCCCATGCATGGCTGTTATATAAAGAGCGGGTCGTGACCGGCGGCGATATCGCGCAGTATCATCTGATTCTCTCTGATTCGCGACTGAAGCCAGATTCGAACGCCAAAGATGGCTCAGAATCGCGAAACTAACCCGGCTAATTTGTCGAAATGCGACAATTCTGGCCAAAATTAGGTTTCATTTACCCTTTTTTCGTAGCGACTGTTGTCAAGCTTGCTGCACTGCACTAGGGATTGTCCCGTAATAGATTTTAACAAAAGGCTAATTCGATGATCAAGACGATGTCTCGCATGATGGTGGCTACTGCTGCAGTCAGCATGGCCTTCGCGCCAATCGCTGCTCAAGCTAACACACGCGCAGCTGACAATGCTCCTCTCTACACAAGTGCTGAGCCCGGTGCGGCTGTTGCTGCTGAAGGCGAAGAGCTTCGCGGCGCTTCCGGCATCCTGATCACGCTTCTCGCGGCTGCTGCTGCGATTGCTGGCATCATTGCTGTTGCTGACAGCGAAGACGACGGTCAGTCACCAGGCACCTAACCTGTTACCTTCCAACCGACATGTTGTTGGTTCGATAAAGAATAAGCGCGCGGGTATCCCGGGCGCTTTTTCTTTGCCTGCTGCAAATGTGCTTGCGGCGTAATCACGCGATGGGAACTGCGCATGACTGCAAACGCGCCGAAATACCTCCACCCTCAACACACTGATACAAGCGCGCCCCTAGTTGGTGGGATGTTCCGAGGTGCGCAAAGCACCTTTTGGGCGATCCTTGCGGTGCTTGTCTTTGCCATCGCGTTTGGTGGCGGCGGGTCAAAATACGGCATCGCCAATCTGATCGTTCAGCTCGCAGCGCTCATCGCGTTATCATTCCATAGAAAAGCGTTTTGGCAGTTTTGGACGACGGCACCATGGGCATTGAGGTTGCTGATCGGGTTGTCGGTTCTCCTGCCGCTTCTGTTTGTGGTCCCTCTTCCTCCGAGTGTCTGGGCCGCCCTGCCCGGTCGCGAACTGATGGTTCAATCCTACGATTTGTTGGGCGGGCAAGAATGGGCCAGCGCCAGCGTCGATCCTTTCCGCACAATGCTGGCGGTAAGCGCGTTGATCGCGCCATTGGCACTTCTAACCATCGGCTGGAATGCGCCGAGAGACCGTCTAATATTGGTCGGTTGGGTTGCGGTTGGTTTGGGCCTCGCAAACTTCCTTATCGGCATTCCCCAAGTCCTCTCCAACAGTGAGACCGGCGTCTTTTATCCCGAAAATCCGATGCCGGGCGTGTTGTTCGGCAGTTTTGCGAATCGAAATTCAACAGGATTGTTCTTGGTCGGTGCGCTTGCACTCGCTGCACTGCTGCCCATGCCTCAACGATTGGCGCGCGCCGATTTGCCGATGCGGGTCGCTGTATGTTTATTCTTGGTCGTCGCGATCGTCCTAACCCGGTCACGCACTGCTCTCGTACTCGCTGTGATCCCAATGGGCCTTGTTGTGTTGCGCATGATCCTATTCCAACGGGCGGCAAGACGCGCCGGACATGTGCGAAGCAATCGGAGCACTTGGATAACGATCGCCCCTATAGCGGTGTTGATTGCCATTTTCGGAGCGGTCTTGATTGCGGCACCGGGCCGCATCGGGGACGTGGCAGAACGATTTGAACGGACTGAGGACGCCCGCAGCTACATTTGGGAAGACGCCGCATACTCCGCCGATCGCTATTGGCCGGTGGGATCGGGCATGGGCACGTTTGATGATGTTTTCCAAGTCGACGAATCGCTTGAGAATATGACTCTGCGCCGGGCCGGTCGGGCCCATAACGACTATTTGGAAGTTGCCATCGAAGCCGGCGTACCGGGCCTATTGCTTATTGCTGGATGGTTGGTCTTGCTCATTTCGTTGAGTTGGCGGGCGCGCAACTCGCATGATCGATGGATCGCGTGGAGCGGCGCAACCGTATTGTTTGCCATCGCGCTGCAATCTGTGACGGACTATCCGTTGCGCAATATGGCGATTTTGACATTCGCAAGCTTCGCCTTGCTTATCCTGGTGCGGTTTGGTGCACCCAATGGCCATGAGCGGCCACAGGAGGTTTTGCCATGATCAAAACTGTTGCTTGGTGGGCCGTCTTGATGGCCGTCGCCTTGGTGGTGGTTGGATTGCAAACCGATCGTCAAACGCGCCGCACACCCGCTGTGGCTGCTAGCGTGCCCGAAGCATTCCGATCCGCTGCGCAATTGCCAATCGCGGCATATGCCGTGGCAGGTGATGATCATGAAAGCGCGTTGGCCGAAGCCGAAAAACTGGTCCGTCGTCGTCCGCTTCCAGCCGAACATTTGCGAGTTTTGGCGCAGGCGCAGTTCTTAGCCGGCGACGTTGCAGGCAGCTCGCTGTCGATCCAATACGCTGCGCAACGTGGGTGGCGAGATCCTTTGGCACAGGAAACCATGTTGAGGTTGGCGCTCGAAGCCGGCAACACATCCGAAGCCGCACGTCGATACGCGGCCTTGTTCCTTCGGCGCGATACGCAGGATGCTTTGTTGGAGGAATTGGGTCCGCCCGTTTTGGCTGAAACTGGCGGCGCAGGTCGCCAAACCTTGATCGATATCGTTGGTGGTGGTGAGCGTTGGCACAATCAATTCTTAGGCCGCGGCGCACGGGTTATGCCCGCCGATGCCTTTGTTGAGATCGTCGGAGCTACCATCGAAAACGGCACTCGTTATGAATGCCGTATGTTGGAGCAGGCATTGCGCGGAGTAACGGCGCGAGACGAAGCGTCCGGCGTCGCCTTTAGCGCGATCATCGATGATCAATGCTGACAAGCCTACCGGCCAGTGAACGATGGCTTTCGTTTTTCTAGGATGGCGTTGACCGCCTCTTGATGGTCTTCCATCTGCTGCAGCACCCCTTGTGTGGTGGCCGCTTTTGCCAGACTGTCCTCGAGGCCCATACGCTGTGCGGCGAGCATGATCTCTTTGCCTTTGCGCAAAGCAAAGGGTGGGTTTGAAACCACTTTTGCGGCAAGCGCACGCGCCGCATCCATCAAATCGTCTGGCTCGACAACCTGACTAACCAATCCCCAATCCAATGCTTTTTCCGCATTGATCGCTTCGGATGTGTACAGCATTTCGGCGGCGCGAGCGTAGCCGACAATGCGTGGCAGGAACCACGCGCCACCATCACCCGGAATGATCCCGACTTTCAAAAAGCTCTCCGCAAATCGAGCCTTAGTTGATGCAATGCGCATGTCGCACATTGTCGCCAGATCGTTGCCTGCACCAATCGCTGGGCCGTTGACCGCTGCGATAACCGGAACGGTCAATTGCTCCATCAACAAAGGAATGCGTTGAATACCCGTTTTGTACCACGCCTCGATATCCAGCGGGCTCATCGCCTTCTCTGCCGTCATCGCGCCAATGTCGCGCAAATTTCCGCCCGATGAAAACGCTTTGCCCGCGCCAGTCAAAATCACACAGCTTACCGATTTGTCAGCCTCAGCCATGGCCATCGCATCCAAAAGCGCCGCGATCACTTCGTCAGAGAGTGAATTGCGCGTATCATCTCGGTTGAGCGTAACCGTGGCGACCGCGTCGTCGCGCGAATAAAGAACCGGGTCGGACATATTTCTCTCCTAAAGGGTTTGGCTAATACGTGGCCAGAGGCTGGGATTGGCGTCGGCAAAAACGGCGTTACCAAGACGCGTCGCCCATTCCACATCCGCCCCAAATTCGTCCTGCCACTGCCACAATCTTCGTGTGTATCGGCCCAATGCGTATTCACGAGTAAAGCCCATAGCGCCATGGGCTTGGTGCGCCGCAGCCGCAATTTTCGATGCGGCTTCTCCGCAGCGCACCTTAGCGATCGCGATTTCGTCAAGGATTGCTGGCCCGAATTCAGCATCACCAGTGATCGCATCCCGCGCCATTTCAACCGCTGCAATTGACGCCGCAGTTTCGCACGCAATGTCGGATAGGTGGTGTTGGATCGCCTGAAACTTTGAAAGGGGTCGTCCAAACTGTTCGCGTTCTTGCGTGTAGGACAACGTCATAGTGAGCACCGACTCCATCGCGCCTGCTATTTGGGCCGCACGAGAGAAAGCGCCAATAGCTTGGTACACGTCTGGTGTTAGCCAATTCGGCGCGACCGCATCTGCCAACACTTCGCCCGGTTCGCCAACAAGATAGGCTGCCCTATCTTCCGCATTATCGAGGGGGGCAATCGTGGCTTGAGACAGTCTTCTCAACATTAGTCGCCCATCGCGCATTTGCAGCACAGCATCCGATTGACCGCCATGGGCCAAAGGCGCGTCAATGTTGAGCGGATCCTCAAGCGCAATTCGCACCGTTGGCGCCTCAACATCGGTTGCCGATAGAATCCCGTTTGCCAAAATGGTGTCCACCAATGGCAGCGCGCAAGCATGGCGCGCCGTCAATTGCGCAAGAGCGCCCGCATCGGCGAAGGAACCGCCAAATCCGCCATGCGCTTCGGCGGCGCAGAGTTTCGCAAATCCCGCTTCGGTCAACGTCGTCCACAAGGCATCCGCCTCTGCGCCAACGCCGCGTGCGCGATCAATCGATTCCAGCGGCGCATCGATCAATATCCGCTCAAGTCCATCGGCAATCATCGTCAGGTCATCAGGTCCCATCACCGCATCCCCATTTCACGTGCGATAATCCCGCGCAACACCTCGGTCGTGCCGCCTCGCAATGTGTTGGAGGGCAAATGCAGCACCGCCTCTCGCAACAGGTGGTCTAGGCCATCGGGCCATTCATGCCGCGGTATCCCGGCCAACATGGCACGCAGTCGAGCGACAATTTCGTTTTCGAAACGATTGCCCATTTCCTTGACAACAGAGGCAGCCGTTGCCGGGCTTTCGCCGTCCTCCAACATCTGCGCAATTCCCAAAGACATGCGCCGCAACACGCGCAGATTTGCGAGGATTGATCCAATCGCGCTGGCCCGCCGATCGCCGGCGTGATTGGCCAAGACCGGCAATGCCCGTTCTAGCGCGATCAAGGATGTTAGGAACCGTTCGGGACCTGACCGTTCCAATGTCAATTCACCCATACATTGGGCCCAGCCATTGCCTTCCGTCCCAAGCAACGCATCCGCAGGCAAATCGACATCTTCAAACAGGGTTTCGTTGAAATGAGGCGTACCACCAAGGTCCTCAATTCCCGAAATATTGATGCCGGGTAGCGATAGATCGACCAAAAATTGCGAAAGACCCACTTGCCTGTTGCGCCCTTCGGCTGGCGATGTCCGCGCAAGGACGATCATGTAATGCGAATAATGCGCGCCCGTTGACCAGATTTTTCGCCCTGAAAGACGCCAGCCTGTTTCGGTGCGATGCGCGGCGGTTTGAATCGCAGCAAGGTCCGACCCGGCCTGAGGTTCGCTCATCCCGATTGCCGTAAAACATTTGCCCGCCGCAATGCGGGGCAGGATCTCGTCCTTTTGCTGCTGCGTCCCATAGCGCAGGATATGGCTCCCAGTTTGTCGGTCGGCGATCCAATGGGCCGCGACGGGCGCGCCCGCTGCCAACATTTCTTCAGTCACCACGAACCGATGGGAAACCGGGCGATCGTGACCGCCATATTGGGCGGGCCACGTCATCCCAAGCCAGCCATGTTCGCCCATTTTTCGGCTGAATTCGGGATCAGCAGCAGAAACCCAACTGTCGGCCGCCGGGGTGAAACCGCCATTCTCAAGCTCAGCCTTGAGGAAATTGCGAACATTTTTGCGCAACGAAACGGCGGCTGGATCGAATTCAAGGCGGGGGAATTTGAACATCTAGTCAGGCAACACTCTTTACAACAAAACGCCGACAGCTTCTCGCCCGAAACAGCGCCAATATCCAGCCACATAAATACCAGTGAGTCGGATTGGTGCTACCGTGATCCTCAGGCGACTTTAACGCCGCATCGGAGGCCAATTGTGTGACGGCAATGATGCCATGACCCCAGCCGGATCACTGGACGATCTGCATGCAATCTCGTTCAGTCAGACAATTCATACGCTCTTGTTGGACGGATGGGTGCGGACTATCCTTTTCGGATGGATATCCTTGATGACATTCTGAACACGCTGGACCTGAATGGCGCGCTTTATTTTCGCACCGATTTCTCGCCGCCCTGGTCCGTCACCGTGCCCGTATTGGAGGGGGCCGCACGCTTCCATCTGGTCGTACAAGGGCAATGCACGCTCACATTGCCGAGGGACCGCGTTCGCATCCTCAATCCCGGCGATCTCGTGCTCATCCCACGGGGACAAACCCATATTCTGTCCGACGCGCCAGTAGACGAGGCACCCCCGTTGGAAACGGTGCTGGAACAAGTTCAATATGACGGCAATGGCGTCCTGACCGTTGGCGACGGCGATCCCAATGCCAGCACACAATTGGTCTGTGGTCACTTCACATTCCGGCAAAAGGCCGACCACGCAATGCTTAGGGCGATGCCCGACCATCTCATTGTTTCCGCCGCCACGCGCGCGCAAAATTCTTGGCTTGATGACATTCTGCGATTGATCAGCCGCCACATGCTGTCCGATCGAGCAGGGCTTGACGCTTCGGTCAAACGCTTGTCCGAAGTGATGTTCATTGAATTGATGCGCCTCAGCATTGAAAGCAACGAACACAGTCAGATCCAGCCGGCGTTGAAAGGGTTTCGTGACCCCCAAATTGGTCAAGCCCTGGCCATCATCCACAAGGATTTGCAAAACCCATGGACCGTCGGGAGCCTCGCCAGAGAAGTCGGCATGTCACGCAGCAGTTTTGCTGACCGGTTCGCCGATCTTATGGGACAAGGGCCGATGTCGTATCTCACCGATTGGCGACTTCAAAAAGCGCTGGCCCTTTTGGAAACAAACAGCGTCAACGTGCAGCAGATTGCATCGCAAACCGGGTACCAATCACCCGCAGCCTTTACGCGCGCCTTTGCCTCAAAATTCGGTGAAACCCCTACACAATACCGCCAAAGTCGCAGCTAAATTTGCAGATCGTCCAGTTGAGTTTGCATTAAGTCGCAATTGATTGCGCTAGTATTGCCCGATCGTCCGCTCGGCGTATCTACCGCTCCATCGTCAATCACACGAAGGAGCCAACATGGCACGCATAGCCCCTCTCACTATCGAAACAGCCGAATCCAAGGCTGCCGAACTTCTTGGTAACGTAAAAGCAAGCCTTGGCATGGTGCCCAACATCTTTGGGACCATGGCCAATTCATCCGCGCTGTTGGAAGGGTATCTTGGCCTTTCCGGTGCGCTGGGTTCGGCCAGCCTTTCGGCTCAACTCAATGAACAGATCGCTCTCACAGTCGCCGGCGCGAACACATGCGATTATTGCGCATCCGCGCACACAACACTCGGCAAGATGGCGGGTGTTTCGGATGAAGAGATGGCCCGCAACTTGGGCGGATTGTCGGAAGATCCGCGCACGCAACATGCCTTAAACTTCGCCCGTGAGATCGTGGCTGAAAGAGGCCGCGTCAACGGCGCGACTTTAGACAATCTGCGTGAGGCAGGTTTCGCCGATCAACAGATTCTCGAGATCTTTGGTCAGGTCATGGCGAACATTTTCACGAACTATTTCAATCATCTGGCCGACACCGAGATTGATTTCCCTGTCGTCAATGCTCCCACCGCTACTGCGGCGTGAATTCCCCCACCCCCCCAAATTTGAAGACCTGAAAACTTGAAAGGAAATACAATGTTGAAAGAAATCTCTATTGCCGCTGCGGTCGCGTTGACCGCTCTTTCCGGGACCGTCGCAATCGCGGCGGATGAATACAACGTATCGTCGGGCATGACCGCTGCGAGCGCGCCGTTGGCCCTGCATGGCGTTGACACGGTTGCATTCATCAACACCGGAAACCGCATCCAAGGCGCAGCGAAATACACGGCCGTTCACGATGGTGTGGCGTACTATTTCTCAACACAGGCCAACCTCGACACGTTCAACAACGCGCCGGAAAGCTTCATTCCGCAAAATGGCGGTTTCTGTACGTTTGGCGTTTCGGTTGGAAAGAAATTCGACGGCGATCCGCGCTGGGCCGATGTCCGCGACGGCAAGCTTTACGTCTTCCTTAGCGAGGAAATCTTCAACGCATATTTGCGCGATCCCGAAGGCACGATCGCCAAGGCGGAAACCAATTGGCAGCAAATCCGCACAACCGCGGCGCGCGACCTTTGATGAAGGCATCCGGGTTGCGCCTTTGCGCAGCCCGGATCGCTCTTGCGATTGGAGAACATCATGAACGTGATCGATCATATTAGTGTCGGCGTTCCATCAGTGGATCAGGCCAGAAAGTTCTATGACGGTTTGCTCGATCTCTTGGGGCTAACCCTCATTGCAAGTTCCCCACGATTTGCGGCCTATGGATTGGACACGATCCAATTCCTTGTGATGTCGCCAGAGGATGGGGAGGCGTACTCGCCGGGCAATGGTGTGCACGTTTGTTTTGTTGCCCCCAACGTCAAAGCGGTGGGCGCCTTTCATAGGTTCGCTCTCGAACATGGTGGGGAATGCGCCGGCTCGCCGGGCCCCCGCGCCGCCTACCCAAACCTTGAAACATACACGTGCTTCGTCCGGGACCCCTTCGGGAACAAGCTCGAAGCTATTCACAACGGCTTTTCGTCCTGAGGAGGATCAACAATGGAAACAGCTTATTACTATCTCGCCCTAAGCGGTCTGCTGACCGTCTTGCTTTGGACCCCATACATCACGGCGCGGATGTTCATTTGGGGCATTCCCAGTTTTCTGCACAATTACCCAGAAGGTTTTCCCGCGCGTGAACCAGAAACGCCGCTTTGGGTGGAACGCTCAAAACGGGCGCATCTCAATATGATCGAGACGATGCCAGCCTTTATCGCGGTTGTCGTTGCGGCGGGCCTATTGGGCGATGGCGCCAACGCCCAAACGGTTGGCACTTGGGCGCAAGTGTTCTTCTTTGCGCGCGTTCTGCACGCAATTGTCTACACGCTGGGTATCCCAGGACTTCGGACGCCGGTCTATCTTGTATCTTGGGCATCGATCTTAGTGATTGGCGCGCAAGTGGTGCTGTAAATCGAGAACACTCGATATCAGCAGGCGAGGTTGGTGGTGAGCCCCATGCTCCCCCAATCCCAGAGAGGCCCCTACCGACCTCGCCAATACCGTTCGGTTTGAATTCTACGGACCGTCAGGTGACCCGCTCCGGCAGCCTTACGCGGTCAAACCACTATCATTGAACAGGTGCGAAATAAGGTTGTAGCGGACACCAGCCGTGGTCTCCTGAACCTCGTGCAAAAGAGACGATGAAAACACCATCGCCGACCCGGCTGGGACCCGATACCCCTTGGGGCTGAATTCGTTGAACGCGATTTCGCCGCCTTCGTAATCGTCATTCAGGCTCATCGACAAGGCGAAACGTCGGTGCGCACCGGGCGGTTCAGTGTTGTCCCGGTGCCCCATCTCAATCCCTTCACGCTGCCCAACATAGCGTGCGATGTGAAGGTTTTCCCGTCGCGTCACATCATAGGCGAACGCTTTCTTTATCATCGGCGTAATCCGGCCGAAAATCCGTTCATCCAAGAATGCCAAAGTGTTTCGGTCTTTGATGATCAAGTCGACCCGGTCTTGACGATGGTGTTCATAGACAGGGATTTTGTAATTGCCCGCGACCTCTCCGGGCGATGGTTGTCTGACGAGGAAAGGCGTGTCTGTTTCTACGGATTCGACAAGCTTTCCGCATTCTTCGGGCGACAAAACGTTCGGTACGACCAAAATCGGCGCATGGGGCGGGCTCCAACGCAATTCTTCGGCGGCCTGCGTGTTTTCCAGTAAATCCATAACAGTCTTCAGCGTAACGCTTGCGTCCTCTTTTAGATCGAACCATGTGCGGATCTGGCGGTATGGTGTGACCAAGACCACGCGGGCGGCCCGATCGCTGCCTTTGTGCAGTCCGTATGAAGCAAAAATTGCGCCCGAAGGATCACAGGCGATCGGCCATGGGAAACCAGCAGCGCGTTTCAATTTCTTGTTGGCCTTGGCGTCGCTGGACGCGCTGATGGCGATTACCGTCGCATTCGCATCGTCGAATTGACCATCAAATTGCGCGAGCGATCGCAGCAAAGGTATCGTCTGTTCGTCCTGCGGATCGCTTAAGAACACCAAAAGCAAATAGTGACCAGACAGATGATCGTCAGCCAGATTGATCCGGCGACCATCTTCGTCGCGCGACTCAAACGGCGTGACCAAGGCACCGGGCCAAAGGGATTGCACATAGGGCCGAATAGACGGCGATGCGATCTGGTATGTCGGTCGGGTATCGGCCATCGGTGCAAATGCTCATTCGGTCAAAGCGTGACGCTATCCTGTTCCCTTTGAAACCAAAAGGGGAATGTGCGCAGTGCTCATGTTCCCAAAGAAATCGGATAACGGTCTTCTGTCACGCCCCTTTAACGAGGAGCCGAGGTCAGAGATAGCCGTAAGGTCGGACAATCAAGCGGTTGAGATCATACCACCATCGAGCACAATGGTTTGGCCGGTCATCCAAGAAGATGCCTGTGAGCAAAGGTAGATTGCAGTTCCGGCAATGTCCTCTGGCTTACCCATTCTACGACGCGGAATCTGTGCAATCGCGTGTTTTGTCATCCCATCATTGTCAACGATCTGCTTCGTCATATCGCTTGGGAATAGGCCAGGAGCGATTGCGTTCACATTGATCCCGCTCGCTGCCATATCTGTTGCCAAATGTTCGGTCAGATTGATTACGCCAGATTTGCTTGCCGTGTAGGCGTAGGTCGGCATGCCAGAGTTTCGGACTCCGTTGATCGATGCGATGTTGATCACACGTGCGGGATCCTCGGAATTCCCTGCAGCCTTCAACAGCGGGAGGAATTTTTGCGTGGCGAAGAAGATGGATTTGATGTTGATGTCCATCACCTTGTCCCAGCCTTTTTCCGGAAAGTTCTCGAGCGGAGCCGCCCAGTTCGCCCCTGCATTGTTGATCAAGATATCGATCTTGTTCTCACGCTTGGTGATTTCTTCGACAAGCGCTTCGATCCCTTCGACCCGGGACATGTCCCCTTGAACGGCGATGCATTCGCCCAGTTCCGACAAGTCTTTGGCCATCGCCTCGAGCCGTTCGGCCTTGCGTGCGGTGATGTAAACTTTCGCCCCGTTCTCTAACAGGCCGCGCGCCATCATTGCGCCAATGCCGCTCGAACCGCCGGAGACGACCGCGACTTTGCCGGCCACATCAAAAAGGGACTTCATACTCATTGCGCACTCCAAGCGATTTAACTGACCATTCTTTTGAGAGCGCCCGCATGTCGATCGACAAAATGGTGCTTCAAAGCGCCGAGAATATGAGCGCCCAGAACGATGTAAAGCAAATAGGGGAACAAGTATTTGTGAAATGTGCCCCAGACTATGTAGGCGTCACTCTTTCCCCAAAACGGTTCGAATTCCAAGCCAAAGAAGTATGTCGGGAAACCGTGATAGCTGGTCATCATGTATCCCGTCAGCGGCATCGCCAACAACATACCGTAAAGCGCGATGTGCACGCGATGGGCCCATCTGCGCTCCACAGGTTTCAAGGACGAATCGAGGTCTGGACGCTTTGATCGCTGGTTCCAAACCAACCGCACAATCAAGAGGATGAAAACCAACACTCCGATCGATTTGTGAATCACATAATATTGGTTTCGGAACCACGCATCCTCTGGGATCATCGATGCGAACATGCCGATCGGGAACAGCGAAATGAACAACATTGCGGTGGTCCAATGGAGCAATCGCGAGACTCGCCCATACCGTTCGGCTTCATTCGCGGCCGATAGTTCCAGCTGTTCAGTGTTGCCGAACTGTTTGAGGGCCGCCCATGACAACATCACCCCGGCCAACAGCGCCATCCCCGCCTGACCCCACATCAAAACCGGCTTTGCCGAATCCATGGGGGTTTGGTTGGGCTTGGGGTTTTCCAAGACCCCGGTCCCCAATATGTTGGCAAACCAAACCACAACCGCGAAACACCCCAAGGCCGCCAGCAAAGTGCCAAAAGCACGAACTTTGGGCGCGCGGGTGTTCATCAGCCATGCCGTCAGCACAGAGATGGCGACGATCGCGATCGCGATCCAGCTGTCGTAATTGGATTCTGGCATTGTCGTCTCCCTGAACGAAGTATCGTAGGTTGGAGTGCGGGATCAGCTAACCTGGGTGACCATGTCTTCACGCGATTTGCGGACTTTCGCCATCGGCAGCAACCAATCACCGGTCGGATCGCGATAGCCCAGTGGCAACAGCACAACCGAGCGCAATCCCCTTTCCTTCAGACCAAGAATTTCATCCACTTCAGGAGGAGAGAATCCTTCCATCGGCGTGCTGTCTACTTCCTGTTCCGCTGCGGCGACCAACGCCACGCCCAATGCAATGTATGCTTGGCGGGCGGCATGCGCGTAATTCACTTCGGCATCTCTTGGGACATAGTTTGTTTTCAGATTGCCGTAATACTGATGGATCAAAGGAATCTCGCCGCGCGCTTCGACGTTCAATTTTGTCACATCATCGATGCGTTCCTCGGTGTAGTTATCCCAAGCCGCAAAAACCAACAGATGCGAACATTCGGTGATCGGCGATTGATTGCTGGCGGCGGCACAAATTTTGCCCTGCACTTCGGGGTTTGTGACGATGATCAACTCAAATGGCTGCGTCCCGCTGGATGTGGGTGCCAACCGGATTGCCTCGATTATGGCATCGATTTTCTCTTGTGGAACGTCCTTTGCTGGGTTCATCTTCTTGGTCGCATAGCGCCAGTTTAAAAGCTCGATCAGCGTCTTATCTGTCATATTCAGATCCCTATTGCCTGCGGCCACAACGGTCGGTATATTTTGGTAACTGGATATTTATTCAGAACCTTCACCACTGGCAAGAAGGCACATGCCTGAGCCCTAGTTACACGCAGGGAACCACCATGACTGAGAGCAACTCAACTTCCTGCGTGAGCCCAGCACAGGACCCAGGCCAATGCCCCGAATGCAAGAGGATCAACGAAGTCCTGACCAGAGTTGGCGATCGGTGGAGCGTGCTCGTGATCATATCGCTCGCGCGTTACGGCACGCTGCGTTTTAACGCGCTCAAACGAAACCTCGGCATCTCTCAGCGCATGTTGAGCCTCACGCTTCGAGAATTGGTCCGCGATGGCCTAGTCGTTCGCACGCAATATCCAACAATCCCGCCAAAGGTGGAATACAACCTGACCCCAATGGGGGAATCCTTTCGGGAACCTGTGAATGCGTTGGGGTCATGGGCTTTGAACAATCTCACAAAAATCGACGCGGCCCGGGCCAGCTACGACGAAGCAACCTCAGCCGAAACGCCCGTCAGATAGAGGCTAAAGACAACCATCAGCGAACAATGATGAATGTGTAAGTGGTGCCCAGAAGAGGACTCCGCCAATATCCGATATAAGTTACTGCTTTTACTGAACTTCATCCCGCGTTGATCCTACCTCTTAGTACCTATGCTCAGTACCTTTGGCAAGGATATGAGTCCTCATTAGGGACTCGAACCTATTACGCTTTACGTTCCGTTGTCTCAGCAAGGGGATCACAAAAGACGTCCTATAGCACTGGAACTGAAAAATCGCCGTGAGGTGGACCTAGGGTCAGCCATTTGGCCCCTTCTCGGTCCAGCTTTTCTGCGGCTTTGAGGGCAGCTTAGTGTCCCATGTCGACAGTCAAGCAGGGTCAGTACCCTTTTACGGCAAAACGGGACGCTAAGGCCTCAAGATTGGCGAATATGAGGGAGACGCGCGCTTTGGAAAAACTCAATGATTTCAGAGGGGTTTCACAAAAGGTGACTTATTGCAGAAGAATCCAGAAAATGACGGGCTTCGAGCAGGGGATCACTAAAGTACACCTATTGCAGAAGAACCCAAAAATAGCGGGATTCCCTGAGGGGATCACTAAACACGACCTATAGCATTAGAATCCAAAAACGGCGGAATTCTGCGAAAGGATCACTAAGTACCCCCTATAGAGAAGAAACCGAAATCTCTGATCTCTCACCCGACCGACCCTACGTAGTGGCAGCGACCACAACGAGAGAGGGGGTAAGGGGGTGAGAGGTAGTAGGAGACTACCTTAGTACTAAGGTTAAGACCCTCTTAGAGAGACCAAAGAGATGATAGTAGGACCGGGTAGTAGGACTACCTCAGTCCTTCCCCGTTCTCATCATCATCCCAGCCTCACCCTTGAGCGAAGCACTAGAGACTGCCCCCCAAGAGGCAGCCCTGAGGTCCATCCCGATGAACAATCCACACGCACGGCCCTACAGCTTCCCCACAAACAAACACCCCGAGCTAGCCGCGTACCTTTCAGACCGATCTAAATACGATCCCGACACCGGCTGCCTTGAGTGGCAACTAGCGATGGCCGATGGGCGCACCCCCACGACATCCGCAAACATCAGCAAGAAGTACCGCACCAAGCAAGTCGTGCGGCTGGCATGGATCGCCCACACAGGCAAACAGCCCAGCAAAGACAAGCAACTGAGGCGGTCCTGCGGCAATCCCCGCTGCATCAACCCTGAGCATATCGTTGCGGCAAGCCCAAGCGATGCCTGGGTCTATCCAGATAGTCCCTTCCCCGCCATCACAAGCGTGGGTCACTTCAAAGTGGGCAAGCACTTAGTGCCAGCCAAAGTGGTTCACTCTCGCCAGACTTGGCCACCACCCATAGACCCTGCGAAGGGCATAAGCGACCAACACAAGCACGACCTCCTCCCTCTTTGGGTGGTCACTGCTATCCGGCGCGCAAAGGTCCGCGCGGTTGAAACCAAGCTGGCCTGCGGAACGCTACGTTATGACCTCCCCCCTTGTGTAACCGAGATCGAACACACCGAACCGCCAGCCCCTGAGTGGAAACCCACGGGATGGAGCGACGATGATTGGGCAGAGGCAGTTGAGAACGCAGCCCTCCCTATCGCGGCCTAGCAGCACTCGCTGTGCATCAGAGGGCAATTCTATGCCCTCACCCACCAGCCGAAAGCCAACCCCACCATGAAAGAACCCAACCCATGAATAATGACGAACTCCCCCAAGCTCTCCAGCCGACCAGCGCCGACCGAGCGCGAATGGCTGAGCTTGACGCAGAGGCAACCCGCCTGACCGGTGGTCGCGTGATCGCCAAAGACTATTCCAACAATGGCGGATACAACCGCACGGTATATGGGGCTGACGGGTCTATCGTCGACAAGGTAGTCGATGGGCAATCCCAAGCCTCAATTGAGCAGCAAGCAGTCCGCCGCGCTCAGTCATCTGCAAACGCAGAGATACAGCAGATCGAGCGGGATATTCAGAATCTCACCGACCAGCGCGATGAGATCGCTGGATACGACTCAAAAGGGAAACCAAAGTACCGGCGCGACGAGGCAGGCCGAAGCCTCTTGGACAAACGCATCAACCAGCTCCAGCTGGGGCGGGTCAACCAACTCCGGCTCAATGAGACCAAATGGCGCAAGGAAGCCGCGAAGACTTTCCAACGCCAAGATGATCACCGCGCCCGCGCAGCCGAATTGGCCAAGGAACTCGAAGCCAAAGGCCAAGTGACCCGCATTCCCGGTTTCTAACCCAACAAACATTCCCCTCAGGGCAGCCCCAAAGGTTGCCCCATGCGCCCCTCAGGTTTTCGTCATGGTCCTCCTGAGGGGCCACCTTTCCCATCATCAGACCATGACACTGAAAAGGATCATGACCGAGACAAAACACACATCGGCCCCTAAAGGCCGCGAGCGGACCTGCACCCAATGTGGCGCAACCTACCGCTCCCCAAGACGCTCCAAGTACTGCTCCCCAGCCTGCCGCAAAAAGGCGAACCGAGGGACTGCCCCCACGGGAGGCCCAAGGGCTGGACCCAGCGGGTTCACACCAATAACCAAAGCCCTGCTGAAAGTTCGCTATGTTGGCTGCCTTGGCTCTACTGGAAAGAGTAGCGAAGATGGCCCTGTCTTTGGCCTATTGGTCCCACACGAACATGCGCTTCAAGAACTTTCCTTTCAGTTCAACCGCAAGGGCTTTGGTCACGTAAGCCGTGAAGAGTTCACTGGTGCACTGCGCCGCGACAACATCCAAGGCTACGCCAGCCGCAGCACTGAGGCCGCAGGTCGGAAGCAATGGCAGGACCGGCAGCGACAGCGCGAAACGCCCGCTTTCTGAGTTCCTCTTAGCGTCCCATTTCGCCGAATAAGGGTAGTTACCCTACTTTGTTATCGACATGGGACGCTAAACAGCCGCCAAAGCCTCAGAAAACGGCGTGGATAGGAAGCCAGTTAGGTAGACCCAAGGCCTGCCTCAGAGGCTTCTCTGTCGATACCACAAACTGTCGGCCAGCGAGTCAGAGAAAGACGTTTGTAGCTTTCTAGCCATAATCTGGAAAAGAGTGCCAAGACTTTGCAAGCGTTGAACATTAGAGCAGCGTCTGCTTTATTGTCGCTCTGATGAGTTAGTTTATCATCTCACTTTGGCTATCAGCTTTTTTGAAAGGTGCCCTATGGATAAATCGAAAGCTGCCAATGCAATGAAGGTTGCTCACGAGGATTGGGGTCTATTCGGTAACTGTGTCTTGGGGTTGGGAGTGATCGTCCTTGCTGGCTCATTCTTTATTCCAACAACAGTAGACGTCAATGGAAGATTTGGCATTTCCGAAAGTGTGGTGAATTTCCACGGGGTCGCGATACAAGCGATGGTTGTGATGACCGGCTTAGGGGCAATTCTCGGCGGCATACTATGTAAAGGAATTTCAGCGATCATTAGGGCATTGAGAGGACAAATGCTTGCGTCCTCTCTCACTGAAGAAAGGGAGCCGAGTACCGAGACTGAAGTAACTACTTGAACGAAAAGAGAGACCAAAGCTTGGCGTTGGACCGCTTGGAGCGGGAGGCAAGGCTGAGCAGTCAGCTTTCCACCTCAAGAGTGAACGTCGGACGATGTCCGCTTTTCACCTTTTTTTGATCCAAAAATCTGAGACGGTATTGATAGAAACGGTCGAACCAGTTTCCCCCGATGGGGGGTGAAGGGAAGCGTCGACAATCGGCGACCCCCGTTTGTCAAAAGCTATTTGGTTCCAGCCCCATATTCTCGGTAGTGATACTCGACGCTGAGCTGACCGACCATCCCCTCTAAATACTCTTGAGACGTGACGAGCCGCGCTTGAGCATACAATATGCAAGCCAAGAGTGCGGTCTGGGTGGTCAAAAGACCTAAAATCAAAAAGCGAAATCTTTTCGACAAGCCATCCTCCTTTATTGATGCTGAGCATCCGATTAACTTACTCCGGGACTCCTTGCTGCTTTGTTGAGTCCAAGCGAGTCCAAACCGGGCTGACCTGAGCTTGACGGTCTTGCACGCCCGTTCGACCTTCACCTACAAAACTGCCTAGCGAGCGTTACGCGATTTTGTATGGAGAGATTGAATGTGCAGAGTGGTGGCATACTACCGAGTATCGACAGATAAGCAGGGCCGCTCAGGGCTTGGCCTAGAAGCCCAGCGCCAATCTGTCTTGACCCTTTGCCAATCACGCGGCTGGGAAGTGATCGAAGAGCGCACTGAGATTGAGAGCGGCAAGGTCGCGGATCGCCCAGAGCTTAACGCGGCGTTGCACCTAGCAAAGGTCACTGGGGCAACCCTAGTGGTGGCCAAGCTGGACCGCCTCAGCCGCTCGGTGGCCTTCCTCAGCGCCTTGCAGGACAGCGGAGCCAAGTTTGTCGCTGCAGATATGCCTGAGGCAAACGAGCTGACCGTCCACATCATGGCAGCCGTTGCGCAAGCCGAACGAGAAGCCATCAGCAAGCGCACCAAGGATGCCCTTAGGGCCGCCAAAGCGGCAGGCCGCAAGTTGGGCAATCCGAACGGAGCGGCTGCGCTTAGGCGCGCTGGGAAGGGCAACAAAGCAGCGGTAGAGACAGTGAAAGCGGGGGCCGACGTCTACGCCTCTGACTTAGCACCGGTGGTGTCAGACATTCAGGCTAACGGCGCTGTAACCCTAGCGGGTATCGCAGCTGAGCTAAACGCCCGTCATATCCTAACCCGCCGGGGCGGCTGCTGGCATGCATCTAGCGTCAAGAACTTGCTGGCAAGACTTCATTCGCCTGAGGTGGTCTGATATGTTTTGTGGACAAACGAGCCAATAACAATCCTATATCGAAGCAGAATTCGATATGCTTAGAAAAAGAACTTGGAAGGTGATTCTATTTGACGGATTTATCGAAGGTCACAAGCGAATTTGAAGCAAGGCGTCGCGAAACGCTTGCAGACGATTTCGATTTCCAAGCTCTCCGTGAGATGAATAGAGACTCGGATGGCTCAGCGCTAAACGATCAAGTTGATCTTTTCCTGGATTGGGCCTCAGCTCTACTTAGACGGATTCCAAAGGACTGGAAAGAGTATTCAAAGCAGCCCCCAGCCGATCTTCATAATCTGTTCGAAGAAACAGCAAAGCTCCTCCAGTCAATACAAAGTGTCAGCTCTCAGACGACCGGAGCCCGGGGCGCGCATCTATCCAACTTGAGTGGCCGCATCCAAGGTTTGATGGCCAAGACTGTCAATTCCAACAAGGAATTGCTGTTCCTTCAAATGATCGGCGAAGATCGCAGCTCCGAGGCAGGTATATTGCGAGCGCGCTTAAGTGTGTCGTTGTCCAACATGGAGAAGACTCTCAATGAATCGCGAGCCAATGCGTCGAAACTACAGGAAATGGCCGAAGCCTCCAAAGAAGCTACGGCAAAAATCGCAGCCAGTGGCAGGGCGCGTGTCTTCCACAACGAGGGAAAGGGCTATGAAGATGCAGCACGTATCTGGCTTGTCACCACAGCGGTTTTGGCGGCACTTCTAACTTTTCTTGCCTTTGCTTTCGCATTGGGATGGTTGTTACCACTCGCAAAGGGGGCAGACGCCGGCCAATTAGCTACGCATTTATTCAGCAAGGCCTTAATCCTATTTACACTCGGCGCGGCCCTCACTTTCTCAGCAAAACAGTACAGCGCTAACCGACATAACGCGGTGCAAAATTACCACCGCAGTAGCGCGCTCAGAACTTACCGAGCACTTCTAGCTGCAACGCGAGACGAAGCGGTACACGAGGCCATTCTCCAGCAGGCTGCTCAGGCTATCTTTTCTCCAAGCGACACCGGTTACTCTAAGCATGCCGCACAGTACGATCAAACACCGATTGTACAGCTTGTGCAGGGAATGACGAAAGACGGAACGCCGCCCGCCTAGAGTTTGTAGCGTTCCAGTTTTTCCACCTCAGCCCTGAGCGCATCCAAGGGCCATTCCCCATAGGCCTGCCCTTGCGACTTGGGAGCGTGGCCTTGCAGGGCATCCCGAGCCTCTGGGTCCACACCAGCAGCCCTTGCGACAGTCTTAAAGCGATGCCGCCAGCCATGATTGGGCTGGACCCCTTCGATCCCCAATGAGCGCACCCATTTGCCAACGTGTTCTGCAACCTTGCGTGGGTGATGGTTCTCCTCAGAACCCTCGCGACGTTTGGCAGGATTATAGAAGAGCGGCGCATGATCACCCTCCTTGCTCAGCTCGTGAAAGCGCATATCAAGTAAGTGAGAATGGATGGGGACGAAGCGATATTTGCGGTTCTTTACCGTGCCAGCGTCTGGCGTAATCCTGATGACCCAGACCCCGTCCTCCTTTCGGATATCCGAGCGGCGAAGCTGAGTAATCTCCCCAGCTCTCGCCCCGGTATATGCCAGTACCCAGGGCACCCAGCGCCGAGCGAGCCTGTGGTCCTCACTGATGTTCAGCGGCTGCGGCGTTAGGGCTGCCCTAAGGATCGTCTCAGCTTCTGCATCCGTGAGGCTCTTGCCCCGCGTCTGAACTGACTTCTTGCCCCGCACCGTCACCTTTGCGGCAGGATTCGAAGCAATCAGTTCACCCTCTTCCGCGATCTTCATGATGATATTGATCACTGCAAGGTAGCTGCCCTTCACCGTCTTAGGGGACAGGCCTCTGGCGGTTAGCGCCTTCACCCACCCGTTGACATCCTGAGGCGTAACTTGGGCGGCATCATCATGCCCCAAATGGCTCACGAAGTGAGAAACGTGACTGCGCCAACCCTTGATAGTGCGAGCGGTGGCCATGCCGGTCGCGGCGTAATCCTCGAAAAGCTGAGTGATCGAAACCCTAACCCTTTTCTCCTCTAGCTCAAATGCGGGGAGCCTATCTGTCATAGGGTCTGGGCTGTAGTCGCGGTCGATGCGCCTCTCCATGAGACGTGACAGGTCAAACCACAAAGTACCCATCTCCTGTATCAGCGCATCTGAGGATGAAGGCGATAGACGGATGCCGCTGCCCCTTAGGAACTTGTCGCGCTTCTCGATGAGCCATTCTGTAGGTTTGATGCGCCCTGCTTCGCGCTCGTCTGGGTCCGTTGGAACCAGCTCGTCTGTTGCGTGATACCAGTCCTCAGCCCTGCCGGGGTTCTTTTCGAGCTTGTCACGCTCAGCTTTGTACCACTCACCTGCAAGGGCAAGCGTCTGGAGCTGAGAGAGATTCGCCGGAGCAGCCGATGCTGTAGCTTTGAGGAGATCGATGCGGGCTTCGACACCGCGCACCCAATCAGCCGCTTCAGCCTTGGCCTGCCCAGCCGTCAGGCTTGCGTCCCAAGTCTTCTTCTCTTCCCACTTACCGTAAGCCTCACGGACAGCCGCAGGGATGTTCTTACGGGCCTGCCACCGGCCTGACTGTGTGCGTGAAATGCTGACCACTGTGATACCCACTTAGTACCTCTCCTCAGTACCTGAGGGGATAAAAAGCACAAGAGCCGCCAGTAACTTACTAGAATATCACACTTTTTGAGAGTGTTGGTGCCCAGAAGAGGACTCGAACCTCCACGCCCTTGCGAGCGCCAGCACCTGAAGCTGGTGCGTCTACCAATTCCGCCATCTGGGCACGGGTGGCGAGAAACAACTGACCGTTCTCGCCGGGTAGGCGCGGGCCAATAGCGTCCGGCTTCACCGCCTGTCAACGTGAAACCTCACCTGCCGCCCTGCCAAACCCATCGCAAATCGTGCTTCTCACGCTTGCTCAATGCAGCGCATTGACGCATGGGACTTGTCCAAACACACATGCTCTTAAGGGACACGAGCAATGTCTAACGTTTCAACAGCCAATCTTTCTTCGCTGCGTTCATTGGATGACGCGCTTATCACCGTTTTCGGTGGGGGAGGGTTTGTCGGCAATTACGTCGTGCAAAGCCTGCTATCGCGCGGCGCACGGGTCCGCATCGCAAGCCGCAATCCGTCGAGTGGGTTTGCTCTCAAACCCTTGGCCAATTTGGGTCAGCTCCAATTCGCCCATTGCGACATCACGCGAGAAGACAGCCTTAGGGCTGCGCTGCACGAAGCGACCCATGTGGTGAACCTTGTGGGGGCATTTGACGGCGATCTCACACAATTGATGGGAGAGGCGCCGGGTCGCATGGCCGCTATCGCGCAAGAAAACGGCGCGGCGGCATTTGTTCATATGAGCGCGATTGGACCGGATGCCGAAAGCAGCGCCGAATATGCGCGTGCAAAGGCATTGGGCGAAGCGAATGTGCGCGCTGCGTTCCCCGGGGCCACCATCCTTCGTCCTTCCATCGTTTTTGGCAAGGATGACGGGTTCCTCAATATGTTCGCCGGCATGATCGAAATGATGCCGGCCCTTCCCGTCTTTGGGCCCGATGCCAAGCTTCAGCTTGTCTATGTTGACGATGTCGCTGATGCGGTAACAGCCGCTCTGGCGGATCCGACTTTGCATGGTGGGAAAACGTTCGAGTTGGGCGGTCCTGAAGAATTGACCATGATGCAAATCAACGAACGCATTGCCGCGGCACAAGGGCGCAACCGTCGCTTTATTGCGATACCCGATGGCCTATCCGGTCTGTTTGCGAGCCTACCCGGCACTCCCATGAGCAAGGACCAATGGACCTTGCTGAAACCCGGAAGCACCGTTTCCGATGATGCACTCACATTTGCCGATTTGGGTATTACGCCGCGCCCGCTGGGCCTTTTCCTAGACAAGTGGATGACCCGTTATCGCAAATTTGGCCGCTTTGGCCTTTCGAATGAGCGCACAAAAAGGCGGGCTCAGGGAGCCTGAGCCCGCCGATTGGTTTTTCTGCGCCAAGACATTGTCGTTGGCGCAGGCATTCATGCGATTACAAGGCATCTCCGTAAAGCGTTAGCAGATCGACATAGGCACGCTCTGCTGGCGGTGCGGAATAGGATGGGCTGTCGGGAACGGTCCAGCCGTGATCCCCGGCATACACTTCGACCTTTGCAGGGCGATCCGCCGCTTCGGCGGCTTGAGCGAATGCAGTTTTGTCATCGGGAGCGCTGGCATCGTCATCCTGCGCAACGGCGATCAAGAACGCTGCATCGGTCCGGTCCAACACGTTGTGCGGGCTTAACGGATCACCATCGCGCACCAATCCGCCTCCGTGGAAACTGGCCGCGGCCTTGATCCGATCGGGAACCGCCGCTGCGCTCCACACAGTGAACGGTCCGCCCATGCAATAACCCTGAGTGCCGATACCGCGCGCTGTGTCCACTGCCTCTTGCGTGTCCAACCACGCAGCCGCCGCAACTGCATCGCGGCCAATCGATTCCGCGGTGAGTTTTTCGCGCCACGGCGTCACAAGCGCAAATCCGTTTTCGGCGTCAAATCCTTCGGCAGAAATCCACGCCGCAAAATCGGCGAATTGTTCGCCCGCGACATCGCGATAATACGGGTTCAAGACAAGCACCGAATATCCTTTGCTGGCCAAGCGACGCGCCATGTTCCGCTTCGATTCGCGCAGGCTTGCAATATCAGGCCAGAAAATAACGCCAGGATGTGCGCCGTCGGTCGGGTGGACCCAGAACGCATCCATCGTGCCATCATCGGTTTCGAAGCTCACGGAGCTTTCCGTCACTTCCAAAGGCAATTCGCCAACGGTTTTCGTAGCGCCCACTTCGGCGCAGGCGCCCAACATCGCAGCCGATCCTGCCAGAACGCCGAATTGCCGCCGATTGACGGCGTTGCCCGCCCATTCCTTCAATTTCTCTTGATCGCACATAGACACGTCCCTTCGATGAAAATTTCACCGCGATGCGTAACACAGTCAGTGCCGCTTTGCCGCTGACAATTTACTCATCGCCTTTCAACACCTCTTACCCGTCCCTCTTTTACCTTACCACGCGTCAAGTGGGCGATGGACATTCCCACTCAGCCAAGGCAACATGCGCGTCGAGAGAGAGGGATCCATGAACAAAACGGTTTGGGCGGCATCAGTCTTGATGCTGGGCACATTGGGCGGCGCCTCGTGCAACGACGCAGAATTTTTAGATGGCTTTGGAAGCGAAGACGGCATCACGGCGGCCATGCTGACCGGGGCTGGCGAAGACCACGCCAATTGGATCACTCACGGTCGTACATATTCTGAACAAAGGTTTTCTCCTCTCGACGCGATTAGCACGGAGAATGTCGGTGAACTGGGTCTTGCCTGGTCTGCGGATATGGACACCGCGCGGGGTCAGGAAGCCACCCCATTGGTGATGGATGGCAAACTGTACCTCACCACCGCATGGAGCAAGGTGAAGGCGTTTGATGCGGCCACGGGCGAACCGCTTTGGGATTACGATCCAGAAGTCCCCGGCGAAACCGCCGTGCGCGCATGTTGTGACGTGGTGAACCGCGGATTGGCGACTTGGGGCACATCCTTGTTCCTTGGCACGTTGGATGGCCGTCTTGTCTCTCTCGATCGGGATACGGGCGCGGTCCAATGGGAAGTGCAGACCACGGACCCCGATCAAAGCTACACAGTAACCGGCGCGCCCCGCGTCATCGATGGCAAGATTATCATCGGCAATGGTGGCGCCGAATTTGGTGTGCGCGGTTATGTTGCGGCATATGATGTTTCCAACGGCGAAGAATTGTGGCGTTTCTACACCGTGCCGGATGGGAATGAGGGCGGCGAAAGCCCCGAATACCTCCAACAAGCAGCCGAAACATGGAACACAGATGTCTTGGCGGGTTCCGATGCCATCGGCGGCGGCGGCACGGTCTGGGATTCGATGGCCTATGATGCCGATCTGGATCTTTTGTATATTGGCGTAGGCAATGGTTCGCCATGGAACCGCGCATACCGGTCACCCGGAGAAGATGGGACCGGCGAAGGGGACAACCTATACCTGTCCAGCATCGTCGCAATTCGTCCGAGCACGGGCGAATATGTTTGGCACTACCAAACCACGCCGGGCGAAACGTGGGATTTCACCGCGACCCAACACATCATCCTTGCCGATATGGAGATTGATGGTGAAACGCGTCAGGTCTTGATGCAGGCGCCCAAAAACGGGTTCTTTTATGTGATCGACCGAGCCACTGGCGAATTCATTTCGGCGGAACCGTATGTGGACGTGAATTGGGCATCTGGGATTGACCCCGAAACGGGTCGCCCAATTGAAAATCCAGAGGCACGCGTGGACAAGACGGGCGAACCCGCCCTTGTTACACCGGGCGCATTGGGCGGACACAATTGGCACCCCATGGCGTATCACCCGGATGAAAATCTGGTCTTTATCCCGGCGTTCGAAGCCGGGATGGTTTATGCACCGCAAGCGGATTGGAAACCGGATCGCGCACGGGGCTTTAACGTCGGCTTTGATTTGGGCGCGGGCGATTTGCCGCCTGATCTTGGCATCCGGCGCGAGGTTGCTGGGACACTGCGCGGCATGTTGGTCGCGTGGGATCCTATCGCTCAAGAACCGCGTTGGACGGTTGAGCATCCCGGCCCATGGAATGGCGGATTGTTGGCCACAGGCGGCGGTTTGGTGTTCCAAGGAACAGCAGGCAGCGAATTCAACGCTTACGATGCATCGAACGGAGAAAAGCTCTGGAGCTTTGCTGCGCAGACGGGCGTTGTCGCTCCGCCGATCACATACACCGTCAACGGAGAGCAATATGTCGCGGTCTTGGCCGGTTGGGGCGGCGCCTATGCGATAACGGTCGACGGCAGCTTGCTTGCGGAAAAAGCGCCGGTGCGAAACGTTTCACGCTTGTTGGTGTTCAAACTGGGCGCCACCGGAGAGTTGCCGGCTGAAAGAGAACTTGCCAGCCTGCCGCTTGATCCTCCGGCAAGCCGGGCATCGGCGGACACAATCGCGTTGGGTGGAGATAAATACGCCCGCTATTGCGCGGTGTGTCACGCGCCGGCGGCGGTCGGATCGACGGTTCTTCCCGACCTTCGCCGTTCTGGTACGTTGGGCAACAAGGACGCTTGGGCCGCTGTCGTGCACGATGGTATTTTGAAGGATAACGGGATGGTCGGGTTCTCCGAATCCATGTCCCGTGATGAGATCGAGGCGATCCGTGCCTATGTCATCCACCGCGCCAACGAAGACAAAGCGATGGAGAGCGGCGCCGAATAATTCGCCCCGCTGAAATGCGTCAGACGCAAATTGTTAGGCGGCGAAGAAATTCAATTCGAGAAGCACGTTGTTCGGGTCTGAGGTGAAAATCTGCCTCAGACCCGCCGACGCCACTTCGTTGATCTGATAGTCGGCACCGCGCGCGTCGAGCCGGGATTTCACCGTTTCGAAATCGCCGCATCTTAGCGCAACGTGATGGATCGCGCCGGTCTCATCGCCGGGCGCAACATCGCGATCAAACAATCGCGGGAATTCGGCCGAATTGAGATGCAAGATCGCATTGCCGCTGGAATCGAACATCCAACGCACTTGATCCGGTCGCATTGGCGGCGGGCCATCGCCTTCCTTTAGGTCGAGCAATTCGGCGTAGAACTGCGCGGTCTGTTTTAGATCATGCGCGATGATGTTCACATGATCCAATCGTTCAACGATCATCGATGCCTCCCATTCAACCGCGGAAAACAACCGTGCGCGTTCCGTTCAGCAAAACGCGTTCTTGAACAAACAATCGCACCGCTTCGGCCAAGACGCGTCGTTCAATATCGCGGCCCTTGCGGACCAGATCGCTGGCCGCGTCGGCATGGCTGATGCGTTCGACGTCTTGATGAATGATCGGCCCTTCATCGAGATCCGCCGTCACGAAGTGCGCGGTCGCTCCGATGATTTTTACACCCCGCTCGTGCGCCTGATGATACGGGCGCGCGCCTTTGAAACCGGGCAGGAAGCTATGGTGGATGTTGATACAGCGCCCTTCGAAATGCGCCGATTGTTCATCCGAGAAAATCTGCATGTACCGCGCCAACACGACCAATTCGACATCGCATTCATCCGCAATCGCGCGCAGCTTTGCTTCGGCCTCAGGCTTTGTATCGCGGGTGACGGGGATATGATGAAACGGGATGTCGCCAATATCAGTCTGCCCAACACCGCGCGATAGGACGACCTCTTTCGGGTGGTTTGATACCAGTGCAACCGGTTCGATATTCAATTCACCCGTGCGCCACCGATACAGCAAATCGATCAGGCAATGATCCGCCTTGCTGACCATGATTAAGACACGTCTTGGCCGATCCTGAGAAACGATTTTCCATTCCATCGCGAACCGCGTTGCAAATTCGGCAAAGTCGGCGCGCAAATTGTCCGCCGTAGCTTCGGCGGGATCAAAGGCGACGCGCATGAAAAAGCGATCGCCACGGCTGGTGTCTTCCGCTTTAGACGCAGGGGCTTCTTCGTCGGCCCTGTCGTTAAACTGTTGTGCGTCAAGGATGTTGCAACCGCGCTCAAACAAAAAGGCTGTCACTTTTGCCGTGATCCCCGGCGCATCAGGGCAATCCAATGTCAGAATGAGAGGCTTGCTCATTGTGTCACACTCGGTGGGCGAACATCGGTGTCGAAGACTGGCGATGGGCTTGGGAATGTCAGGCTTGAGAAGATTGTGAAATAATCTGCTCGTGAATCATGCGGCGCAGGAACACCCCATACCGCCGACACCAAGTATCGCGATCCGTGCTTAAGTTCGAACGAAGCCTTGCCGTCGGCATCGGTCGTCAAGATTGTCGTTTCGAAGTCGGCAAATGGCCGCACCACTTCGATCCGCGCCCCTTCGAGTGGTGCGCCGCGCCACAACACCTGGATCGGCAATGGATCGCCAGCATTCAATGCAAATGGGCTTTCCAAAGGCACGATTTCGAGCGTGTGACCGATCGGCGTGGTGATGTTTTCTGTTTCGACGCCGTCGACCTGAATCAACGCCTTGGCGCGACGGGCGTACAATTCGGTGCCGTTGACGCCCGTTGTTCCTGTCGCCTCGCGATGCGCGGCAATGGCGGTCAAAGCTTGGCCATCAACGTAGTCGTTAAACCGTTGCGCTTCGAGGTCTGAAAAACTGGCATTGCTTTCAAAGCCCAGCACATAGCTACCCGGCTCTGGCACACTCAATCGGACCGTGCCTCGTTCGCCTCTTTGCGTTGTCCGCACGGCGTGCTGCTGATCTATGGTGCCATTAGGTCCGTACAGCCGCAGCGCGACGATCCGTTCCCAATACAGGCCCCAATCGCGCGCCTCCCCCGCATCGCCGACGCGAAAGGTAACACGCACCTCTTCATCAACTTGCGGATCGTGCTGCGCCGGTTCGAGCCAGAACGAATGCGCAGCCGAAGCCGCAGGAACCATCAGGGCAATAGCAGCGATCGCAGCGCGCAACATCGTCATCTCCCGGTGAGGGCCGTTTCGCATTGCTGCATCAATTCGGTGATGATGTCGGCGACGGGCTCTTCGGATTTGACCATACCCACCGATTGACCCGCCATTAGCGATCCGTTTTCAACGTCGCCATCGATCACCGCGCGGCGCAATGCGCCCGCCCAGTAATGTTCAATTTGCAATTGAGCCTCACCCATATCAACCTCTTCGCGGTCGAGCATGCCGGCGACTTCGATCTGTTTGGCGGTGAATTCTTCAGTGCCTTTGTTCTTTAGCGCGCGCACCGGAATAACGGGCAGACGCGGATCGACCTGTACACTGGCATCCGCATCGCGTGCCTTGGCGCGGAAGAACGCTTTCTTGAAATCCGGGTGTGCAATGCTCTCGGTGGCACACGCAAATCGGGTGCCCAATTGCACGCCGCTCGCACCCATTTCCAAATAGCTCGCAATGGCTTCGCCGCGGCCGATGCCGCCGGCCACAAAGACCACATGATCCTCCGCCAATTCAGGCAAGAATTCCTGCGCAAGGACGCTGGTCGCTACGGGCCCGATATGACCGCCGGCTTCCATTCCTTCGATGACCAAAGCGTCGCCACCGGACCGGAGCAATTTCTTTGCCAAAGCCAATGTCGGGGCGAACACGATAACCTTTGCGCCGAACTCCTTGATCGCCTCAACACTGCCCTTGGGCGGGATGCCGCCCGCCAACACGACATGGGAAACGCGGTGTTTTGCGCAGACCGCGATGAGGTCGAACAATTGCGGATGCATCGTGATAAGATTGACGCCGAACGGCTTATCCGTGCGCGCCTTTGTTTCTGCGATCTCATTGTCCAAAAGATCGGGTGTCATCGCGCCGCATGCGATCACGCCGAATCCGCCACCGTTGGAAATGGCCGCAACAAGATTGCGTTCGGAGACCCAGCTCATCGCGCCGCAAAGGATTGCGTGTTCACAGCCAAGAAAGTCGATGCCGCGCTTCATCAGCTCAGCGCTCTTTGAAAAACTAGTCATAATTTGTGCGATTAGGCGCAGCGGCATGATGGGGCAAGCGTCAGGAACGCAAAGGGCCCAAAATCATCCTGTCCCGGTCCATACAAAAACTTGATCGGGTGTCGCTTTGAGTGTGCTTGTATTGGCCATGCGATGCGCCATTGATCACGGCGCATTTGACGCGATCAATCGCGATAGGAAATCGACATTTTCCCGGCTGCTTCCGCTGCGAGGGCGCGGGCTTCATCGGTGTCCTCTCCCGCCGCCAAGGCCACGCCCATCCGGCGATAGGGTCGCGTAGTAGGCTTACCAAACAGGCGTAGATCGACATTCGGGCTAAGTCCCAATGCATCGGCCACGCCCTCAAAACCGAATTCCGCGCTTTCCCGGTCTGCCAAAATAACCGCCGAAGCCGACGGAAATGCGGGCTCATCACCTAGGATGGGTAAACCCATCACTGCGCGGGCATGCAGGTCAAATTCCGAAAGGTCCTGAGACATCATCGTCACCATCCCTGTGTCATGCGGGCGCGGGGACAATTCGGAAAAGATTACTTCATCGCCGCGTACGAAAAACTCGACGCCGAAAAGGCCCCAACCCTTGCCCGTGTCACCGGCGAGAGCTTGAACCACTTTGGTGGCCATCTCCTGCGCTTTGATCAGCGTTTGCGATGCCATCACCGCTGGTTGCCAACTCTCTTGGTAATCGCCGCGCTCTTGCCTGTGGCCAATGGGTTCGCAAAAATTGATTCCATGACGATGCGCAATCGTCAGCAATGTGATCTCATAATCAAACGCGATAAATTCCTCGACTATGACCCGCGCCCGATCCCCGCGCATATTCGCGCGAGCAAATTCCCACGCGGCCTCCAAATCGTTCGCACTGTCGACTTTGCTCTGACCTTTGCCCGATGAAGACATCACCGGTTTGATCACACATGGGAACCCAGCATAGTCGGCCGCGGCGCGCACATCGGCCAAGCTTTCCGCGTATCGATAACGCGATGTGACAAGGCCCAAATCCCCTGCTGCAAGATCACGGATCGCATCGCGGTTCATCGTCAATTGGGCTGCGCGTGCGGTGGGAACGACGTTAAAACCCTCGGCTTCGAGTTCAACGAGGACTTCGGTTCGGATCGCCTCGATTTCGGGTACGATGTGGTCCGGGCGGTGTTTCAATACGGCGGCGCGCAATGCGTCCCCGTCCAACATAGAAAACACCTCGGCTTCATCCGCCACCTGCATTGCGGGGGCATCAGCGTAAGCATCGCACGCGATTACTCGGGCGCCCAAACGTTTTGCAGAAATGACGAATTCGCGACCCAGTTCACCAGAACCCAGCAGCATGATTGTAGATGTGAATGGCATCGCACACGCCTAGCGTCAGATGGCCGCTGCGCCAACCTTGCACCCCGCTTTCCCCCGATTGCACCCAATGTGCCGCCTCATGAACGGCGTTTGACCGCGCGCTCCACCGCCTCATCCATCGCGCGCGTCACCGCCGTGCCGTTGGCGACCGCGCGGACGGGTTGATTGCACACGCGAACCCGCATCCCGCCCCCTGCCCGCGCCATGACCAATCCCAATTCTGCCTGACGCATGGTCCAGTCGACGCTCACTTCAACACGTGCGAGGCCGGCGCTGGCGGTTAGTTCGGGCGTGCGTTTTGTCGGTGCCGAGGTAAGCCCCGCAAAGGTTTCAAGCACATCCTGAGCCCAACTCCGTGCCTGACGCAAAGACATGCCGGGCAACAACACCGCAAAGCGATCACCGTCCAATTGCGCCAACACTTTGTGCCGATCGATGTCCGCGCCCGCCATCGTCTCTAGGAATTTGGCAAATCCCCATTGGATTTCGTCGGCGGTGCGTTGGCCATATTGCATGAACACAGCCCGCAAGGAATCCACCGCCATAATCGCGACCGTCTGCTCGCTCCCCTCGGTTAGTGACCGGCTAAGGCTGGCATTGAATGCATGGCGGTTTGCAAGGCCTGTCATCGGATCAGTCAGTGCGTGCGCGTTGATCTCCCCCTCAAGAGAGCGCTTGTGTTGAACCGACCTGATCAGGCCCAATGCGCCTTGTGCAGCACTATCAACTGAGCCGTCTTCGGGCTCGATGACCTTCAGGCTAAAGGCGTACCAACGCAAACAAGAAGGTGCATGGCAATGCCCCTTTGAACAAGATTGCCCATCGATCGACGGAGGAACAGAATCCGATTGGCTGAAATGGTCATCATCCAAAAGGTCGGAACACGACCGGATAGGAAATTCGATCCACCCCGCCTGCCCTTCCCCTGAAAGAGCCCGCGCAACATGACGGGCAACGTCTGATGAATGATCAGCGTCTGCCAAATCGGCGATGTGCGGCATCAACAACAAGGACGACAGATCGATCCCCAGCTCAGCGGCATTTTCCGACGCATGCGTGATAAACCCTGCCGGATCCAAACGTACGACAATGTCGCCCGATGCATCCTCCAAAAGCCCGTGCAGCACGCGACCTTCTTCAACACTGAAACCCAATTCCAAACCGATTGCCCCCGGCCTTGTGACGATCACTTGGTCGATCCACCTCTCGGTCGTGGGGTTTTTAACTAACTTTGAAAGTATTACTTTTCCAAAATCACAATATTCACGGCTATTGGTGAGTAATATTAGTTAGTTTTGTTTGCTTACCCGACTAAAAAACGAATCAACGTTATCAATTGTTTACCATCTTTTATTGATGTCGGGCAGCCGTATGTTCGTAATATTGAAACTTCGCCCTAGACCTCGATCATGATCCGCACATTGCTGGGCTCTGTTCCGTATTTGGTTGCGATACGCAATCGGCATTCTTCAACCAACGCACTGTTGTGATTGTTGGGGGTTCCGACATTCAGATCGCCCTCATCCACGCCGAGCACATGGGCGATCGCCTCCATACGTTCAGGTAACGGACGCGCCTTGCCCTTTTCCCATGCCCAAACGGTTGGCTTGCTAACCCCCAATTCAGCCGCAACCTGAGCCAATGTTAGCCCCTTTTCACGACGCAGTCGGTTGAGGCGAACTCCAAATGGATCGCTTACGATAGGGCGATGGGCGATTGTCGCACGATGATCGACAATATTGGTCGGCGCGCCTTTATCATGAACGGCCGGACCGCCCCGCAATTGCGCCGCAGCAAGCGCGGATTCACCCAAAGATTGTTGAAACGCGCAACCAAACAAGTTGCCGCTTTCCCAAACGATTTCGGCGCCAACCGGGCCAATATCGGGCATATCCACGGCCAAGACCTCGCCAACATTCAATGCCAGATCTGTCTCAATCAATAGACCCACAGCCGAAACGTTATGGATAACCACATTCGCTTCAACCCCGCCGGGCAGCACGCCGCTGGTCTCCAAACGCAAAGCGCGGCGGGCTTGTCGGCGCGGATCAATGGATGCGCCGTGCGATTGTTCTTGAAAATTGGACGATTGTGCGGGGGCGAGGTGGGCTTTGAAGGCCATTGCATGAGACTCCTTGGGGGAAGCCTCATTTTTTCGTTACAAGAGTTAAGAAGGAGTTAGCGCCGCTCAACCAACTCGTCGAAGCGGCGCGTCTACCCTTCAATCCACCGCATCGAGCCCATAAGCGGTGTGCAAAATTCGCACCGCAAGCTCAGTTTCGTCTTCATCAATCAGGACGCTAACCTTGATCTCTGATGTGGAGATTGCCTGAATGTTGATGCCCCGATCGGACAACGCACGGAACATCGTGCTGGCGACACCTGCATGGCTTTTCATGCCAACACCGACAACGCTGATTTTGGCGATATGGCTGTCGGTGATGATGCGATTAAACCCGATGGCATCCATACGATCTTCCAAAAGCGCCTGAGCGCGCGCCAGATCCGCCTGAGGGACGGTGAAAGTCACGTCGGTTTCGCCTTTGTCGCGACCCACGTTTTGGATGATCATATCAACATTGATCGATGCATCGGCCAATGGCGTGAAAATATCCGCCACCGCGCCAGGCTTGTCGGGCACACGGGTGAGGATGATCTTTGCCTCATTTTTGTCATGCGCAATGCCGGTTACCAGCTGGCGTTCCATATCGCCGTTCTCCACCAATTCGTCCATTTCTTCATCCGAAACAATCAACGTTCCGGGCAATTCGTCGGCTGAAACCGCATCGTCGCCAACAAAGCTGGAGAGCACTTGAATGCGCACCCCTTCCTTCATTGCGAGGCCGACGGATCGGGTCTGCAACACTTTCGCGCCAACCGATGCCAGTTCCAACATCTCTTCGTAGGTGACCGCCTTAAGCTTGCGGGCTTTGGCCACGATGCGCGGATCGGTTGTGTAGACCCCATCAACATCGGTGTAGATATCACAGCGGTCGGCTTTCACCGCCGCGGCCACAGCGACCGCCGACGTATCCGATCCGCCACGACCCAACGTGGTGATCCGCCCATCATCGGATATCCCCTGAAAGCCGGGCACGACGGCAATTTCACCGTTAGTCATGCTCTCAGACATATCGGGTGCGTCAATGCTCTCAATGCGGGCCTTGGAATGCGCCTCAATCGTCTTGACCGGCATTTGCCAGCCCAGCCAGCTGCGCGCTTTGCAACCCAGGGATTGCAAAGTCATCGCGAGCAGCCCGCTTGTGACCTGCTCGCCGCTGGCAACAACAACATCATATTCTGCTGGATCATAAAGCGCGTTTGCTTCGCGACAGAAATTGATCAATCGGTCGGTCTCACCGGCCATGGCGCTCACCACCACGGCGACTTCGCTCGACACGCCATCGGCATTCGGCGCGGCTTGCGCGCGCACGATGTTGGCAACACGGCGGATTCGTTCGGTGCCGGCCATCGATGTGCCGCCAAATTTCATCACAATGCGCTGCGTACCCTCGGGTCTCCCTTGGGACATATCTCTGGGGGCCTCTTTGGCCAAAACACGGCACTCCTATTGGGTGAGGTTCCTCTAGTGAGGTTTGCTCCGCGCTGCTAACGAGAGGAAATGGGAAACGCAAACGTATCAAATGTAACCATCCGCCCGGAAGAGGCAGAGTTCTTCGCCGACCTCGCAAAAGATTGGTGGAACCCAAAAGGCAAGATGGCCAGCCTGCATCAGGTGAACCCGGTCAGATTGGAGTTCATTCGGGCTGCGATTGACGACCATTTCGGCGATGCGGTGGGCTATGATCGCAAAAGCATCCGCCCTCTTTTGGGCAAAACTGCGTTGGATATTGGTTGCGGGGCGGGGTTGGTTTGCGAACCGTTGTCGCGATTGGGCGCAGCGGTGACCGGCGTTGATGCAGCGGCAGAGAATGTTTCGGCGGCCGCGGCCCATGCAGAGGCAAACGATTTGGATATCCGATACTTGGCGGGCGAAGTGGCGTCGCTCGACATTGGTACTTTCGATCTGGTTACCTGTCTTGAGGTGGTGGAACATGTCGCGGATAAACCCGCCTTCCTGGCGGATGTGGCGGCACGGTTGTCACCTGATGGATTGCTGGTCATGTCGACACCCAATCGCACCGCAGCATCGCGCGTCTTACTGGTCGGAGCGGCCGAAGCGGTTGGCTATGTCCCCAAGGGCACTCATCATTGGTCCGACTTTGTCACGCCAGAAGAATTGGAAGACTTGTTGGAGGATGCAGGACTCAAAGTGATCGAACGACGCGGCATCGCATTTGGATTGGGCAAAGGTGGATTGGGCACCGGCATGGGTGGCGGCCTGCACCTGTCCGATAACGAATCGCTCAATTACATTGTGTCGGCAGGCCGCATCTAAAGGATACGGTCCGCCTGTTCCGCGGTCGGCACCCAACATTCATCGCGCTTGCCAAACCAGCGGTAACGGTTGCGCGCGATCATCTTATATAGAGGATCGCGAACAATTCGCGGTACCAATTTGAACACTGCGCCTGCGCGCCAAGGCCACCCCAATTCGCTCCACATATGCAAAACGGCATCGCTGTTCATCCATATGCGGCCGCTATTGGAGTCACCGGGACGCTCGGCATCGATCAGAACAAAGCTCTCAGGGTCCTTAGGTTCGAGCCCTGCTTCCCGCATCAATTGAGCACCGACTGGGTCCTGCATCGCGGCGAGGCGGAATTTCCCTTCCGTGTCGTTCTTCAACACAAACTGAGCGTTGGCCGTGCACAAGACGCACACACCATCAAACACGATGATCGGATGATCGCGTGCGATCTCAACCATGCTTGCTATTCAGTCGGCTCCGCGAGCAGTTCGATAAGCTCGCGCGTGTTGTCGGTAAAAAATCCATCGGCGCCGGTGTCTATCGCCGCAGACCATAGCCGGCGATATTGTCCGTCAGCCGCCGGCCCGCCGTCGTTTTGAAGAGTGTTCGGCATAAAGCCGTTCTCTTTCCGCAACGTCCATGGGTGCACAATCAATCCCGCGGCGTGCGCATCGCGCACCAGAGCCGTAGGTTCCATCGTATCGGTGTTCAACGCATGGCCAAGCCAAGGGCCGATCCCGTCGGCATACTCCGCGATTTCCGCCAACCCACTGGGTGAAAGCATGTCGGACCAACGCATGTCAGGTTCATCATACGGACCGCCTGTGGGGCCAATCAACAACACCAACGGCGTGTCGATCCGTTGATCCAACCGCTGCAGGGGGCCAACTTCAAATATTTGAACAAACACCGGCGCGTCTGCGCCATCCAAGCCAGCTTGCCGCAGTTCACGCACCAACAAATCTACCATGTCGATGCCCTCTTGCTCCAACAAGACGGTGGGGTGTTTCAATTCCGGGTATAGGCCGATCGTCCGCCCGGTTTCCGCCTCTTTGGCGCGGACGAGTTGGATCACTTCGGCAAAGGTTGGTATTTGATAGAGGCCGTTATAGGCCGTGTTGCTTGGCCGGATATTTCCGACCCGTTCTTTGGCGCGCAGGGTGCGCAATTCGGCCAATGTGAAATCTTCTGCGAACCACCCGGCAACCTGCCGCCCATCGATCGTCTTAGTGCGGCGACGGCTTTCAAATTCCTCACGCGAGGCGACATCGGTTGTTCCTGAAAGCTCGTTTTCATGGCGCGAAACCAAAACGAGGTCTTTCGTCACGATCAGATCGGGTTCGATATAATCGGCACCTAGATCAATCGCCAACTCGTATGCAGCAAGAGTGTGTTCCGGCCGTTCGCCCGAGGCACCGCGATGGGCAATGACCAAGGGGCGATCCGCCCCGTCTGCCCCATTGGAACGGTCATCAGCGGCCACCGGCACACCCATTGTCAAAGCGCCAGCCATCAGGCCGAAAAAAGCGATGCGGACCATGTATCTTCCTTAAACCCGACGAGAGACTGTGCGCCATATTCTACCACTGGCCGTTTGATCATGGAGGGATGCTGAACCAGAAGGTCCACAGCCGATTGATCGTCGTCCGCTTGCGCCTTTTGTTCTTCAGTGAGCTTGCGGAAAGTGGTCCCGCGTTTGTTCACAATGACATCGACGCCGTGAGCCGCAATCCAACGCGATACTTTTTCAGGATCTGCGCCAATCCTTTTGTAATCGTGAAATGTGTAGTCCACCCCGTTTGCATCGAGCCAGCGCCGCGCCTTTTTGACGGTGTCGCAATTCGGTATGCCGTAAACGTCGATAGCCATAATGATCCTAAGTTCTTGATCCGTGAGCCGACTTGAAGCCGATCAGCAAGCGTGCCACTCTTTCGCTCAGAATCGGGGGCGACACAATGGCATTTTGGGATACAGACCTAACCACACGAATGGGCGCAGAAACCGCAACGGGTCAGGCAGGCGTCGCCTGTTTCGTATTGGCTGGTTTTAGAATCGTCGCGTTGTTGTTTTTCGGCGGCATGGTCGGATTGGACAACTTTGAAGGTTTATTCTTGGCCGGGATGACCGGGCTCGAAGCGCTCATGGCGGTGGTAGCAGGCTTTCGCTTTCGATCTGGCAATGGTGCCTATTGGGGCATTGCGGTTGCCGCGCTGCTAGCATTGAGCATCCTCAGCAGCCTTGTCTCTTTGGCGATCGGCGGCGTTGTCATCAGCGCGATATTCTTCGTGATTGTCGTCCAAGGGGTGCGCGGCGCCCTTGCTCTGCGCAACACCCATTTTGACGACGAAGATCTCGAAGCGTTCGAATGATCTAGAACCTGCGCACCAAATGCGCATCGGCAATGGCAACCGCAAGCGCATCGGCAGCATCCGCGCCAGCGATTGTTGTGCCCGCCAGCAGGACCTTGACCATCGCAGCAACTTGTTTCTTATCGGCGGCACCGGTGCCCACGACAGCCTTCTTCACCAATCGCGCTGCGTGTTCATTCACGCTAAGCTGCGCACCGCCGCATGCTGTAAGCACCGCGCCACGGGCCTGAGCCAGCTTCAATGTTGATTGCGGGTTCTCATTGACGAAAACCTCTTCGCACGCGGCGCGATCCGGCCTGTGCGCCGCGATCACTGCGGCAATCCCATCGTGCAATTGCGCCAAACGTTCCGCCATTGGCGTCTTGGGATTGGTCGGCAGTTGCCCATTGGCAAGATGCGACAAGCGGGTGCCATCTGCGCGAACAACGCCCCAGCCGGTGCAGGAAAGCGAGGGGTCTAGGCCGAGGATGATCACGCTCATTCTATAGCCCCACTCTCCAGCCCAATCGCCAAACGATTGCGACCAAAAGCGCCACCAGCAACGCACCGAAAAAAGCCAGCTCCAAAACCTTCATCGCTGGCCCATACAATCCCGATGCAAATTACGCGTCCAGCTTTTCCATGACTTCATCGCTGATCTCGTAATTGCCCCAGACGGTTTGGACGTCGTCGTCATCGTCGAGAACATCGATCAGCTTGAGCAGGGTGCCCGCGCCTTTTTCGTCCATTTCGACGGTGATGTTGGGCTTCCAAGCCAGCTTCACGTTGGACGCTTCGCCCAACGCCTTTTCAAGATCGGTGGCAACTTGATGCAAATCTTCTGCTGCTGTCCAGATGGTGTGACCATCGTCGCTGCTTTCAATATCATCCGCGCCGGCTTCCATTGCCGCCTCAAGGACGGTGTCCTCATCGCCTGCGCTGCCCGGGTATTCGATCAGGCCCAATCGTTCAAAACCGTGTTGGACCGACCCTTCGGTTCCCAGATTGCCGCCATGCTTGCTGAATGCGGTGCGAACGGCGGTTGCGGTGCGGTTGCGGTTGTCGGTCAATGTTTCGACGATGATTGCGCTGCCGCCCGGGCCGTACCCTTCGTAGCGCACTTCTTCGAAGTTTTCGTCATCGCCGCTGGTCGCTTTATCAATCGCGCGTTGAATGTTGTCTTTGGGCATAGACTGCCCTTTGGCGGTGTTCACAGCCAGCCGCAGACGCGGGTTCATATCCGGGTCGGGCGTACCCATTTTCGCAGCAACGGTGATTTCACGCGAAAGCTTGGAAAACAGGTTGGAGCGTTTCTTGTCCTGCGCACCTTTGCGGTGCATGATGTTTTTAAATTTGGAATGGCCTGCCATGGGAACTCTTTTTGCGTTTTAAGCGGAAAATTAGTGCCCCCGCATTAGACCGATGAGCGACATGCCGACAACCCCAAGATCTGATCAAGAAATAGAGAATGTGTTTGGCAACGGCATGTCCGACGCCGCTCGCATCCTTCCTGCGGGATCATTGCGAGAGGAAGGCAGAAGGCTCTGGGCGTTCTTGCGACAGCCTACCCTCCACAGCAACGTCGCGGTCGGAAAGCCATCCACCGTGCTGGCCCGGATCTACGCGTTCGATATGGCCGCGATGCTGACTTTGATAATGGCCGCCAGTCTGGTGGTCGCAATGGGTGTTTCTCTCCCTCAAACCGCACTGGCAGGCATAGAGTTTACGCCGTTGATCGTTATCGGCGTCATTCTTCTCGCGCCGGTGTCGGAAGAGATTATCTTTCGCAGCTGGATCTCCGGTAAACCGGCCCAGGTCTTTGCCCTTTTGCTGGGCGTGATGGGGGCCGGCTCGGTTTTCAGCTTTTACGACCGCGCGCCGTTGATCAGTGGGTTGGTGGCCGTTGGCGCCATGCTGGCGGCTTTTGCTGTGCTTATACTGCTGCGCAATCGGCCAACGCTTGGATGGTTCAACCGCCAATTTCCGGTGTTTTTCTGGCTGTCGACCGTAGCATTTGCGCTGGTCCACGTCACAAATTTCGAGGTCGCATCCGATTGGAGCAACCTGGTGATGATCCTGCCATTGGTGTTGCCACAATTCATTTTGGGCGCGCTGCTAGGCTACGTTCGGGTGCGGGTTGGCCTTTGGGCCGCCATTGTTTTGCACTCCGCACACAACGCCACCGCCATTGGAATTTCCGCTTTGGCGATGGCGGTGGAATGAACGAGATTAAATCGAAACTGCCGTCCCGCTCGCGCTGACCATTAACATGGAACCGGTATCTCCGATCACCTCGTAATCTAGGTCAATGCCCACCACGGCATTGCCGCCGCGCGAGGCGCATTCTGCCTGAAGCTCTTGGATTGCTTCGTCGCGAGCCTTTTTCAAAATTCGTTCATAACTGCCCGAACGCCCGCCAACCATGTCGCGAATACCAGCCAGAAAATCGCGGAAGATATTCGCGCCAAGGATCACTTCGCCAACCACGATTCCGTGATACTCCTTGATCGGATGCCCCTCCACCGTTGGGGTGGTGGTAACGATAATTCCGCGCGCGTCTTTCCATGGCTCTGCCATACATCTGTCCTCCTGTTGGTGTGTTATCAATATAGTACACAACAGGCGAATTTCAACATCCGCACAGCAATCAGTCGAACACGCTTTCGAGGCTGCGCTCGTTCTGGGTGAAGTCAATGTAGGTGGCCAGTACCAACAATCCGACCAGCATAGTAACCACGCCACTGCCTGCGGCGTAGGCGATTTGCATGATAAACGGCTCAAAATCTTGAACCACGCTTCCGAAGCCTAGCATCACCATGCCACCCACAAGGATGATGAGAAAATACGCGGCGACCACGATCAATCGCTCGCTCCAAACAAATCGGTTGATCGCGCGCAATGTCTGTTTGGTGTTCCCGCAAATTAGGGCGATCTTCCAAACATAGAGACCCATCAGCAACGGCGAAACCAACACTTCGAAAGCGGACTCGAGCACAGATATCTGCTCGGCCGCCAAAAGATTGGGAACAGCCGCGAAGGAGATTGCGAAGAGGGCCCCGACCATGGAAATCAAGAAGATCGTTTCTGCTATAGAAACGCCGATCCAAACAATGACCTTAGGGCGCGCCAAATTCACTCGATCCCGCATCAAACGACGGGTCGCTGGAAAGATAAACGCCGCGTAGACACCAATACCCATGCCAAGACTCAACACCACATAGCCAGTGGTGTCGATGATGCTGAAAGTCCCCCTCGCGCCAATGGTGTCAGCCAATTCGGCCAGAACCATCAACATCAATAGGTTAAGTACAAACGACAGCAGCCCCAAACCCCAGGCGAAGGGCCACCGCAGCAGAACAGCAAAGAGACGCAAGCTGCGCATAAAGGCCTTTGATCAAATCATACCAAGCGCGTTTTTGTATGTGTCGAGGATCATTTCCTGTTCGCTGCGATCATCGGGTTTCATTTTGCGAAGCCGCACAATCTGGCGCATGATTTTCGCATCATACCCAACCGCTTTCGCTTCGGCATAAACGTCGCGGATATCATCTGCGATCCCCTTCTTCTCTTCTTCGAGCCGTTCAATCCGCTCGATCAAAAGACGCAGGCGGTCGTCGGTTGCGTTTGCATCGGTGTCGTCGGCCATCATTCATACTCCAAAAGAATCAGTGTGCGTTGTTGACCGCCGACTTACCAGCCTGATCGAATGTGCAAAGCGATTGTGCAGACGTTCTCCCCACTTCGCCTCACTCTGGCTCGCACTCGCCCTGACTTGCACGAGCTGGACCATGTTGTAGGGTCACAATATTCCAACGCGGCGGGGAACAGGGGGATGGCCGTGGTCGATGTTTTCATATCCTATTCGCGTGATGATGCGGAAAAAGTCGGCTTGCTCGCTCGGAAGATTGCGAGCGAGGGGTATGAGGTATGGTGGGACGCGGATTTGCCCCCGCACATGTCTTATGGCGATGTCATCACTGCAAAAATCGGCGCTGCAAAAGCGGCGGTGGTGGTTTGGTCAGATACCGCCGCAAAATCGGAATGGGTTCGCGCCGAAGCCGATGTTGCCCGCAACCAGAAAAAGTTAATCCAGACATCAATCGACGATGTCATGCCTCCTTTGCCATTCAACCAAATCCAATATGCCGGAATCGGCGATTGGAATGGCGAGGCGGACCATCGCGGTTGGTCGAAAGTAAAACAAAGTTTGGTCGCGCTGTGTGGTCCGCGCGACGCCGCTGCAACAGGCGATGTGCGCACGCCTGACGCGGATGAGATTGCCGCAACTGCACCAACAAAGGCGACCTCAACCCCCGCTCCTCCCCCTCAAAATGAGACGCCCAATGTTCGCAACGAACCGGCGTCGCTCCAATCCACCACTGCCCCATCAACGGCGACCAGTTCTGCGGCCAAATCGGGCATGAGCACTCCGTTAATCGTCGGGCTTGGTTGTGGTGGTGTCGCGGTCTTGGGGATCATCATGTTGATCGCGCTAGCCGTGATCGGGATGGCGATCGAAGAAGATGTCACGCCAATGGATGGCGACTTAGAGACCGTACAGCCAGCGATGCAGCCCCCATTGGACGATTCCAGCGGGCCGGACGTCGTTACCGACGGCGACTATATCCCACAATTGGAAGCGGCACCCGACGGCGGATACGACACGGGCGCAATCCCACCGCCGGATATGGCCGCACAACCAAGTGGGCCTATCGCAACGGGTTTCGTCATCGCGACTATTCAAGACCCAGATGGATACACCAATGTCCGCTCTGGCCCCTCCACCGGATCCAGCATTATTGCGCGCGTTGAGGAAGGCGACATCTTTACGACGTATCAGCAATCGGAATCTTGGTGGATCGTACAGCTTGAGGATGGGACCGAAGGCTATATTTTCGCCGACCGTATATACGTGATTGGGCCCCAATAATGGCAGAACCAGATCAAACGCCTCCTCATGTTCCGGGCGTGGAGTCCCTTTCCATCGGGGAACTCACTTCGAACAATGCGTCCGAAGAAAGCGCCAGCGGCAATGTCGCGGTGTTTTGTGGGCATATGTTCAACGCGGGCAGCGAAGCCGAAGCTGCATTGGCCCAACGTATACGCGATCAATTGGACGCGCATGACATTGCGGTAGGATTTGGCCCGCTTGCATGCGGCGCGGACATCGTCATCGCCGAAGAATTGTTGTCCCGCGGTGCTGAGCTGAACGTAGTCCTGCCTTTTGCCGAAGAAGATTTCATCGCGGAAAGCGTTTTATGCGGTGGGGAAGATTGGCTGCCGCGGTATCACGCCTGCCGTGATGCCGCCGCGTCGATCAGTTTCGCCACACCCAGCGACTATGTCGGCGATGACAATCAATTCGCTTACAACACGCTTTACGCCATGGGATTGGCCGTCCTGCGATCGCAAAAACGCAAATGCGACGCCATTCAACTGGCCGTTGTTTCCGACACATTCGCTAGCTTTTCTTCAACGGGCATTGCCGGAACAAAAGCCGATATGCAGCTTTGGCAAAATTTGGGCCGTGATACCGTCTCGATCGCTGCGGGTGCAGTGCCGCGCGATCTAAAGTTTCCCGAACGCAAAGCGATAACGGGCGGAACCAGGCGAGAAATTCGTTCAATCATCTTTGCCGATTACAAAGGGTTCTCGCGCATTGGCGAGCGCCTATTGCCCGATTTTATGAACGTAATCATGGGACGCATTGCCAAAGTTCTCCATGATTTCGGTGATCACGTGGAATTTCGGAATACGTGGGGTGACGCGATCTATGCGGTTATCGACGAACCGCGCACCGCGGCACAAATTGCGCTAAAACTTCAAGAAGAACTCGCCAATGTTCCGCCGGGTCTAATTCCCGAAGGGGCCGTCGCTGGGATGCGCACGGGCGTGCATTATGGCCCGATTTGGGTTGGCACAGACCGCATCACCGGCAATCGCGTTTGGTACGGCGGGGAGGTCAATCGGACCGCCAGAATTGAACCGGTCACACCGGTGGGCGGCGTCTATTGCACCGAAAGTTTCGCTGCGGCGTTGTTGATGGACAATTACACCGGTTGCCAGTTCACATCGGTTGGCCGTGTGATCCTGCCCAAGAATTATGGTGAGGTCGAACTGTTCCGCCTTGAACGCGGTTAGGCATTCATGAGCAGTTGGATCGGGAAAGTTGCGCTATTCTTTCCGGTTCTTTGCAACGCTTGCTTCCATCGCCGCGATCTGATCATCGGTCGCCGGTGTTTGACGGGTCGCCTTCCATTCATCCATCGGCATGCCATGGATCACCGCACGCGCATGGGCTTTACCCCCTTCGAAACCAGCATCCCGGATCCAATCGGCCAAACAATTCCGGCAAAAACCCGACAACCCCATCAGATCGATATTCTGCGCATCATGGCGATGTTGGAGATGGCGCACCAAACGGCGAAACGCGGCTGCAGCGACGGCATCATCTAGAGTATCCAAAGGATCAATTTCGGGTGTCATTCTGGCTTTTCCTTGAGTTGCATTCTTCCTGTGTCATAGCAGAGCAAACGGGATCAAGGACAGCATGACAAACAGCGATCATTCCAACTTAGACACACGCATGGACCCAAGAGGCCGGCGGGTGAAAATCCTCGCCACTATTGGTCCGGCTAGCCGTTCTCCCGATATGCTGCGCAAACTGTTCAAAGCGGGCGCAGATGCGTTCCGCGTGAATATGAGCCACGGGGATCACGGCGATCATGAACAAGCAATCCGCGCGATCCGTGACATGGAACAGGAATTTGCCCGGCCGATCGCGATCCTAGCCGACCTTCAAGGGCCCAAATTGCGCGTCGGCACATTCAAAGACGGCAGCGCGGTCATTCGTCACTCCGGGCATTTCACGCTGGATCGTGACCCTACGCCGGGAGACGAAACGCGAGTGTGCCTGCCCCATCCCGAACTGTTCGGTATTCTTGAACGCGGGCAACGTTTGTTGATCAATGACGGCAAAATTCGACTTGTGGTCAAAGAAGCGGATGAAAACCGGATCTTCTGTTCTGCGGAAGTCGGCGGCGTGATTTCCGATCGTAAGGGCGTGAACGTTCCCGATGCCGAAGTGCCGATCCCTGCCCTAACCGAAAAAGATCGTAGAGACCTAGCTTTTGCCGTTGAGCACGGCGCGGATTGGATCGCGCTATCCTTTGTTCAACGGCCAGAAGATATGGCGGAGGCCCGCAAGCTTATTTCTGCGCATGCAACCGGCCAATCCATGCCAGCATTGTGCGCAAAAATTGAGAAACCTCAGGCCGTCGGCCGTCTTGATTCCATCATTGAATTGTCCGACGGGATTATGGTTGCACGCGGTGATCTGGGTGTTGAGCTGGAGCCACACGAAGTGCCGCCGCTGCAAAAACGCATCGTCGCCGCCAGCCGCAATGCGGGCAAGCCAGTGATCGTGGCAACGCAAATGCTGGAATCCATGATCGAAAGCCCGATGCCCACCCGCGCCGAGGTTTCTGATGTTGCGAACGCGGTTTATGACGGCGCCGATGCCGTGATGTTGTCCGCCGAGAGCGCAGCTGGAGAATGGCCCGAAGAATCCGTTGCCATGATGCACCGGATCACGCGCCAAGTGGAACGTGACGATGGGTACAAAGAGCGCATCAGATTGCTAGACCCGACGCCGGATGCGACCACGTCCGACGCGCTTGCGCATAGTTGTATGACGATCACCGAAACGGTCCCGATTAGCGCGATCACCGTATTCACAGCATCGGGTTCGACCGCCCGCCGCGTGGCCCGTGAACGGCCGGCAACGCCCATGTTGGTGCTCACACCCAGCATGCGCACCGCCCGCCGCGTGGCTCTCCTTTGGGGCGCGCATGCTGTTCCGACCAAAGATATCGGAAGTTTCGAAGAGATGATCGCAAAGGGCAAACGCATGGCCCTGCGTCATGGTTTCGGGCAACCGGGGTCAAAGCAGATTGTGTTGGCCGGTGTGCCGTTTGGTACGCCCGGCGCGACCAACCTGCTCCACGTCGTAACGCTAACAGGTGATGAGTTGGACAAGCATGATGGGTGAAAGCGTACAAAGGCCTAGCTGAAAAACTCGGTCAACTATCCCCCATCCGCTTTCGTGATATCAGCTCAATGCGCTCAGAAACCAACCAATCAGTTGGCGGTTTATGGTTGCGCATTGCCCAAACGCGTGCGTGCCTCGACCTCGCCGATCAATGGCAGCAATTCACCCATATCGGGCCCATGGTTCATGCCGGTTAACGCCTGACGCAGCGGCAGGAACAGGGTTTTACCTTTGCGTCCTGTCGCGGATTTCAATGCTGACGTTAACGCACGCCATGGATCATCTCCGGATGCGAATGCCTCTGAAAGAGCTTCGCCAGCTTGCGCCAGATAGGCGGCATCTTCGGCCTCAAATTCGGGTTGCTCAATCGGGCCAGTGACCAGCCGCCACCATTCGGCAACATCGTTGATCGTTGCAATGTTGGGCCGCACCGCATGCCAGCCCGCTTCATCCATGCCTTCTGGCAACCGGTCCCGCGCATCGGCAAAGTCCATATTGTGAACGATGGCGGTGTTGATTCGATCAAGATCAGCGTCGTCAAACTTGGCCGGCGCGCGTCCAAATGTGGAGAGGTCGAATGTTTCGAGCAATTTGGCACGCTCGGCAATAGGTTCGACCGGCAGGGACGTGCCAAGGCGCGATAGCAGCGCAATGATAGCCTCAGGTTCAATACCCTTTTCGCGAAACGCATCGCAGCCGAGCGAGCCAAGACGTTTGGAGAGTTTGCCTTCGGTCCCCACCAACAATGCTTCGTGTGCAAAGCTGGGTGGCGTCGCGCCAAGCGCTGTAAACATTTGGATTTGAACCGCGGTGTTGGACACGTGATCTTCGCCACGCAGCACTTGAGTGATGTCCATATCGATGTCGTCCACCGTGCTTGGCAACATATAAAGCCAAGAGCCATCGGCACGGCGGATCACCGGATCAGAAAGCTGTGCCGGGGAAAACTTGGCGGCGCCGCGCACGCCGTCTTCCCAACTAATCGGTTCGTCATGGTCGAGCTTGAAGCGCCAATGCGGTTGAATGCCTTCCGCCTCTTTGGCTGCGCGTTCATCGTCGCTCAATTCCAACGCGCCACGATCATAGATCGGCGGCAAACCACGGCCAAGCAGAACCTTACGTTTTAGCTCCAGCTCCTGCTGTGTCTCATAGGCGGGATAGATGCGGCCTGCTTCACGTAAACGTTCAAAGGCAGCCTGATAAAGGTCCAATCGTTCCGACTGGCGTTCCTCGCGCGTCGATTCGATTCCCAACCACTTTAGATCGGCTCGAATCGCATCGACATATTCCTCTTTCGAGCGTGCCGCATCCGTATCGTCGATGCGCAAAACGAATTGCCCACCAGAATTTTGGGCGAGCATCCAATTGTGCAAAGCGGTGCGGATATTGCCGACATGCAGTCGGCCAGTGGGCGAAGGGGCAAAACGGGTGATGGTCATGGCGCACCCGGTAAAGCGCAAGGGCCCGGGTCGCAAGCGTAAGACAAAAAAGCTTGATGAATTGCAGTTAGCCGAATTAGGTTACGAATCTAATTCAGGGGACGCATAACTTCATGAAAAATATAGCTTTAGCAGGTGTAGTAGCCGCCGGTTTGATGAACGCAGGGGTCGTACAAGCGGCCGAACGGGAACCATCGCTTTACCTAAAATGCGATGGTGAGCCGAACAACATGACGGGTGGCGAGCAATTCGCCCGATTTTTGGGGGCAATTACGCTACTGGGGTTATTCGCGCCGTCCCCGGAATCGCCTGACGCCGAGGCACGTCTTTTCGCCGAAGAAGGGGTGGCCGCCTGTTCGCAATTGATCGACGAAGAGGACGGCGAAGGCAACGTGGTACGCCGCGTGCCATTGATCTTGGCTCGCGCATTGCACCAAATCGAAGCGAAGAATTACGAAGCGGCTTTGGCCGATGTTGAACTTGCTCGTGCAGAAGCAACCGCCGGCGAGCTGGTTGGCAATCCATATTTCGATCGTTCAATGGGCCTGTCGTTCAACAACATTGCGGCCGCTGCGCATTTGCGCATGGGGAACCCAAGTCTCGCACGAGAAATCTCGCTCTCAAGAATATCTGAGATGCGGTATTCGTTTGTGCCGGGCCTTTATGCCGATGATTTTGGTCGGTTCCTAAAGGACATGTCGCCCGAAGCGGAAATTCGCAACCGCACGGCTGGACAGATTATGCCCGCTTTCTTGGTCACCTATGCAAGCAGGCTTGATGAAGTGGAGCGCTTTGCTGATTCCGCTCGTGTGTCAGAAGCGTTTATCGAAGTGGTGGACTCGATTGGGGAAGGCCCGCGTAGTTCGGTCCCCTATGCGCGTGCCGCCATCGCCCATGCATTGGCCGGAGATTGGGAACAAGCGAACACGTGGGGTGATCTGGCGCGGTCCAATATGAACACCCGCATTCAAGAGGGTCAGCCAGAGGAGAACAGTTCGCGGGTCGTCGAATTGCTTGACCTGTTTTCGGTTCTGCAACTGGCCAATGACGGTGACCTGACGATCGCACGGCGAACATTTGCCGCGCGATCACAATGGACCGTGCCCAGCTTTGGGAGTGTCCTCGCAGCGAACCGGCTTTTGCGAGTGGGAGCCGAGGAGGACGAGTTGTTTGGATCGCTCACAATGTCCGCGGATGAGATGTGGCAGGAACGCTATGACAATCTGATGGCTGCGGAATTGCAGAGCGACACCGAGAATGATGATCTGTTTGATTTAATCGTTAGCTACGCAAAAGTTGATGAGTTTGAGGATCGGGCGAGGCGCACTCATCGGGTTGAGCGCAGTCGCATGATGGCGGACGAAATCGATGAAGATGGCCAATGGTCGATCGTTGCTTCTGGCAACATTCAATCCGCATTTGACGCGATTGTGTTGCACGCAGCGCTGCAAGCGCGTCATCAGGAGAAAGACGGCTTTACCATTATGTTGACGACGCCTCAGCCTGGTTATGGCGGCCCTGTGACGGTCGGCTTCGCGCGGTTCTTTGATAGGGGGGAACCGGGCGCCAACGCGGTTACGTTCATTCCTGCGGATGAAGTTATAACCGAATTGGGCGAAGTCATCCCAACGCGCGACGTTGTGCGTTTGCGTCAACGGGAACGCCGCCGAAATCGCTGATCCCGTTCTTGGGCCTCTTCGCTACCGTTCGCGCATTTCGGCAACGACGAGGCCCAAAACAGCATCCCATAGCCGATGTATACGGTCTGGCCGGATCAGCCCTTCAATGGCCCCCTCAAAGCCTGCTCTGTCGCGATTGACTGCGCTGTCGACCAACGCACCGATCGCTGCCTCATCGTGGCTCAACAAAGCACAACAGAAACGCGACACGTGGATATTCTCCGGCCACGTCGCGCTTATAGCATGGCCGAGGGCCAGCGACTTCGCTGCGGTTTCGACGCTGCCCAACCGAGATGCCAGTTCGGGCACAGGATCTCTGCGGGCGCGTTCATGCAGCGCAATCAATCGCAAGGAATAGATAAACCGTGCAGCGATAGGATGAAGGCCTTCGATACGGCGCGGTTCCGCCAGTTTGGCGATGACGGCTTTCGATTGGGCGGTTGCGGAGTGATTTTGGGGCATAGGGATCCTGTGGTCCGAAAGTGACAACAAAACCTGTATGCCCTTAATGCAAACGCCTCGCAATAGCTATTTGGAAGTTATTGGCGAAGCCGACAGCTCCTGAGACAGTACGAAAAACCCCGCCGCGACCTATCTGGGTCGCGGCGGGGTCTAGAAAGCTAAAAGCGCTTTGGTTTTACTCGGACGGAGCAGCGTCTCCGCCGCCCATTGCGGCCTTCATTGCATCTTCGCTCGACACTGGATCAGCAGCAGGTTCCGGCTCCACTGCATTTTCAGCAGCGAGCTTTTCTTGTTGCTTCTTCCATTGTGCCTTCAGTGCGGCGTCACGGCTCGAGGCGGTGACGCGCATCCGGTTCATGCCTGCGCCTGTACCGGCAGGGATGAGACGGCCAACGATCACGTTCTCTTTAAGACCGATCAGTGTGTCTTTCTTACCTTCGACAGAAGCCTGAGTAAGAACACGGGTCGTTTCCTGGAACGATGCGGCAGAGATAAAGCTGCGTGTTTGCAAAGATGCTTTGGTGATGCCCAACAAGATCGGCGTGCCTTGGGCCGGTTGTTTGGACTTCGTCAGCTTTGCATTCACTTCGAGCATTTCAGCCAGATCGACTTGTTCGCCCGGAAGCAATGTCGTGTCGCCGCCATGGGTGATCTCAACTTTCTGCAGCATCTGGCGAACGATCACTTCGATGTGCTTATCGTTGATTTTCACGCCTTGCAGTCGGTACACTTCCTGAATCTCGTTGACGAGATATTCAGCCAGTGCCTCAACGCCCATCACTTCAAGGATGTCGTGCGGGTTCGGCGCGCCGGAAATAAGGGTGTCACCCTTCTTCACGAAATCGCCTTCCTGCACGTCGATCACCTTAGTTTTGGGGATCAAGTATTCGACTGCATCACCTTCCTCGGGAATGATCGCAATTTTGCGTTTCGCTTTATATTCGCGAACGAATTCGATCTTGCCGGAAATCTTAGCGATTACCGACATATCCTTTGGCAAGCGGGCTTCGAACAGCTCAGCAACGCGCGGCAAACCACCGGTGATGTCACGCGTCTTGGCAGCTTCGCGCGATGCGCGAGCGAGGATGTCGCCGGCTTCGACCGTCTGACCGTCTTCCACCGAAAGCGTTGTGCCCGGAGCCAGCATATAACGCTGCGCTTCGGTTTCATCCGCATCGGTTTGACCTTCACCCAAGAGAGTCATGCGCGGACGCAGTTCCTCTTTCTTCTTGCGCCCGGTAGCCCGGTTTTCTGTCACAACGCGTTGGGCAATGCCGGTCGCGTCATCGGTTTGCTCTTCGAGCGTCGTACCTTCGATCAGGTCTTGGTACCGAACGACACCAGATTGTTCGGTGATGATCGGCAAGGTGAACGGGTCCCATTCGGCGAGACGATCGCCTTCTTTGACCTTCTCACCGTCCTTGAACTTGATGACAGTACCGTAAGGCACTTTGTGCATCTCACGTTCGCGCCCTTCGGCATCGATCACGGCAATTTCACCATTCCGGGCAAGCGATAGAATGTTGCCCTTCTTGTCGGTGATGGTCGGCATGTCGCGCAATTCGACTTTACCGTCCGAGATCGATTCAAGGTGTGATGTTTCGTTGAGCTGGGCCGCACCACCGATGTGGAATGTCCGCATCGTAAGCTGAGTGCCCGGCTCACCGATCGATTGAGCAGCGATAACGCCAACAGCTTCACCGATGTTTACCGGCGTACCGCGAGCAAGATCACGACCATAGCAAGTGCCGCAGACGCCTTGATCGGCTTCACAAACCAGCGGCGAACGGATTTTCGCAGACTGAGTTTCAGCCGCTTCGATTTCCACAACCATAGGCTCGTCGATCAAAGTGCCCGCTTTCACGATCACTTCGCCGGTCGATGCATTGACGATGTCCTCGGCAACTGTGCGGCCAAGAATACGCTCACCCAAAGATGCGATAACCGAACCACCTTGAACGATGGCGCGCATTTCCAACGCGTTTTCAGTCTTACAATCTTCGACCACGATCGTGCAGTCTTGCGACACATCGACCAAACGGCGCGTCAGGTAACCCGAGTTCGCCGTCTTAAGCGCGGTATCGGCCAGACCTTTACGCGCGCCGTGGGTGGAGTTGAAGTATTCAAGGACGGACAGGCCTTCCTTAAAGTTCGAGATAATCGGTGTTTCGATGATCTCACCCGATGGTTTGGCCATCAAACCACGCATACCGGCAAGCTGCTTCATCTGCGCGGGGCTACCACGCGCACCGGAGTGGCTCATCATGTAGATCGAGTTGATCGGGGCTTCGACGCCGTCTTTGTCGATCGGCGTTGCCTTAATCTCTTCCATCATCGCGTCGGCAACAAGGTCACCACATTTGGACCAAGCGTCGATCACCTTATTGTATTTTTCTTGTTGGGTGATCAGGCCGTCTTGATATTGCTGTTCATAGTCAGCAACCAAAGCCTTCGTCTCTTCGACCATACCTTCCTTGGAATCAGGGATGATCATGTCATCCTTACCAAAGGAAATGCCGGCCTTAAACGCGTGGCGGAAGCCAAGGGTCATGATCGCATCGGCGAACAGAACCGTGTCTTTTTGGCCGGTGTGACGATACACTTCGTCGATCACGTCGCCCACGTCCTTCTTAGTCAGGAGGCGGTTGATGATGTCGAATGGAACTTTGTGGTTCTTTGGCAGACATTCGCCCAAAAGCATGCGGCCCGGCGTCGTTTCGAAACGCTTAAGAACGATCTTTCCGTCCTCATCAGCCTGCGGAACGCGGGCGAGGATTTTGGAGTGGAGCGAAACCGCTTTCGTTTCGAGCGCTTGGTGCACTTCGGCCATATCGCCAAAGCGTGGCAATTTCTCGACCTTAGTGCCGTCTTCGTTCTCAAGATATTCTGGTGTCTTTTCCTGACGTTCCATCGAAAGGTAATAGATGCCCAGCACCATATCCTGTGAAGGAACGATGATCGGCTTACCATTGGCAGGCGACAGGATGTTGTTGGTCGACATCATCAAAACACGCGCTTCAAGCTGCGCTTCGAGCGACAGCGGCACGTGGACCGCCATTTGGTCACCATCAAAGTCGGCGTTGAACGCAGAACAGACCAGCGGGTGAAGCTGAATCGCTTTACCTTCGATCAAGACAGGCTCAAACGCCTGAATGCCAAGACGGTGAAGCGTTGGCGCGCGGTTCAAAAGAACAGGGTGCTCGCGGATCACTTCGTCGAGGATGTCCCAAACTTCCTTGCGCTCTTTCTCAACCCACTTTTTCGCTTGCTTCAAGGTCATCGAAAGACCTTTTGCGTCGAGACGTGCGTAGATGAACGGTTTGAACAGTTCGAGCGCCATTTTCTTTGGCAGACCGCATTGATGCAGTTTCAATTCTGGGCCGGTCACGATGACCGAGCGACCCGAATAATCGACACGCTTACCAAGAAGGTTCTGACGGAAGCGGCCTTGCTTACCCTTCAGCATGTCGGACAAGGATTTCAACGGACGCTTGTTCGCACCGGTGATAACCCGGCCGCGGCGGCCGTTGTCAAACAGAGCATCGACGGCTTCTTGAAGCATACGCTTCTCGTTCCGAACAATGATGTCCGGCGCGCGCAGTTCGATCAGACGCTTCAAACGGTTGTTCCGGTTGATCACACGGCGATAGAGGTCATTGAGATCTGACGTCGCGAAACGACCTCCATCCAACGGCACCAACGGGCGCAGCTCAGGTGGGATCACTGGGATCACTTCGAGGATCATCCATTCAGGGCGGTTGCCCGAATCGATGAAGCTTTCGACGACCTTCAAACGTTTGATGATCTTCTTCGGTTTCAGCGTTGACTTGGTCGTCGCCAACTCCTCCATCAGATCGTCGCGCTCTTGCTCCAGATCGAGATCCATCAGCATGACCTTAACCGCCTCAGCGCCGATATCAGCGGAGAAAGCGTCTTCACCGTATTCGTCTTGCGCTTCGAGCAGTTCGTCTTCGGTCAGCAGTTGGAATTTCTCAAGCGGGGTCAGGCCCGGCTCAATGACAACATAGCTTTCGAAATAGAGGATGCGCTCAAGCTGTTTCAACTGAATGTCGAGCAGAAGACCGATGCGCGAAGGCAGTGACTTTAGATACCAGATGTGTGCAACAGGTGCAGCCAATTCGATGTGGCCCATGCGCTCACGGCGCACTTTGGTAACGGTGACTTCAACGCCGCATTTTTCGCAAACGACGCCTTTGTACTTCATCCGCTTGTACTTGCCGCACAGGCATTCGTAGTCCTTTACCGGACCAAAGATGCGGGCACAGAACAGGCCATCACGCTCAGGCTTGAACGTGCGGTAGTTGATGGTTTCCGGCTTTTTGATCTCGCCGAAAGACCAGCTGCGGATACGCTCTGGCGATGCGATCCCAATTTGGATCTGGTCAAAGGTTTCCGGCTTAGCCAGCTGGTTGGTGAATTTGGTCAGTTCGTTCATGACTTAGTTCCCTTTAGGGGATGAATTTCCAAAGAGCGGGAAGAGAGGGGCGCCGCCGTCGCGGCGCCCGCTCACCTATTCCGCCGCAATCGCGCCAAAGCCGTCATCGTCTTCTTCGCCATCCGACAAAGACTTGAGTTCGACGTTCATGCCCAGCGAGCGCATTTCCTTCACGAGAACGTTGAAGCTCTCTGGAATGCCTGCCTCGAAGGTGTCGTCACCTTTAACGATGGCTTCGTAGACCTTGGTCCGTCCGACAACGTCATCCGATTTCACGGTGAGCATTTCTTGCAAGGTGTAAGCGGCGCCGTAGGCTTGCAGCGCCCAGACCTCCATCTCACCAAAGCGCTGTCCGCCGAACTGCGCTTTACCACCCAGCGGCTGCTGCGTGACGAGCGAGTATGGACCGATCGAACGGGCGTGGATCTTATCGTCAACCAAGTGGTGCAGTTTGAGCATGTAGATAATGCCCACGGTCACCTTACGGTCAAACGCATCGCCAGTGCGGCCATCGTACAATGTCGATTGGCCAGAGCTGTCGATACCGGCCTTCACGAGCATATCCGACACGTCGGGCTCACGCGCGCCATCAAACACTGGCGTACCCATTGGAACACCTGCGGCGAGGTTTTGCGCAAGATCAACGATCCCGGCGGTTGAGCGGCTTTCGAGGTCTTCGAAATATTGCTCACCGTAAACGTCCTTCAGACGATCAACGACCGCTTCGGGAGGTTTCGCATCTGCGTAGTCTTCGGCGGCGTTTGGATTGTCGCGTTTCCACTCTTCGAGCTTATCCGCGATATCCATGCCCAGCCCACGTGCGGCAAAGCCGAGATGGGTTTCAAAAATCTGACCCACGTTCATCCGCGAAGGCACGCCCAGCGGGTTCAATACGAGGTCAACCGCCGTACCATCTTCGAGGAATGGCATGTCTTCGACCGGCAAGATGCGTGAAATCACACCTTTGTTACCGTGACGGCCAGCCATCTTATCGCCCGGCTGCAGCTTACGCTTCACCGCGACAAAGACTTTGACCATCTTAAGAACACCAGGCGCGAGTTCATCACCGCGCTCAAGCTTCTCTTTCCGATCTTCGAATTTGGCATCGATCATGCCGGCGCTCTCGTCATACTGTGACTTGATCGCTTCGAGCTGCGCCTGACGATTGTCGTCGGCGACCGCGAATTTAAACCATTCGTGGCGCTCGACTTCACTCAGGATTTCAGCGGTGATTTCAGCACCCTTCTTCAATCCCTTTGGAGCGGCAGAAGCGGTTTGGCCCAGCAACATGTCACGCAGACGGTTGTACGTCGCCCGGTTGAGAATGTTGCGTTCGTCGGCGCTGTCCTTGCGGAGGCGTTCGATTTCCTCGTTCTGAATCGCACGGGTACGATCATCGATCTCAATACCGTGGCGGTTGAACACACGGACTTCGACGATAGTACCAGCAACACCCGGTGGCAGACGCAGCGACGTATCGCGAACATCCGATGCTTTCTCACCAAAGATAGCGCGCAGAAGCTTTTCTTCTGGCGTCATCGGGCTTTCACCCTTTGGCGTGATCTTACCGACGAGAATATCACCCGGATGCACTTCGGCACCGATATAGACGATACCCGCCTCATCGAGATTGCGGAGCGCTTCTTCACCGACATTAGGAATGTCGCGCGTGATGTCCTCAGGACCAAGCTTGGTATCACGGGCCATCACTTCGAATTCATCAATGTGAATCGAGGTGAAGACATCGTCTTTCACGATACGCTCGGAAATGAGGATACTATCCTCATAGTTGTAACCGTTCCACGGCATAAACGCGACGAGGCTGTTTTTGCCCAGCGCCAATTCACCCAGATCAGTCGAAGGACCATCGGCAATAATATCGCCGGGCTCAATCGTCTCACCAACTTTCACCAGCGGACGCTGGTTGATGCAGGTGTTCTGGTTGGAACGTTGGAATTTCTGAAGCGTGTAAATGTCGACGCCGGATTGACCCGCTTCGACATCACCTTGCGCACGGATAACGATACGGGTCGCGTCGACCTGATCGACGATACCGCCACGCTTGGCCGCAATCGCAGCGCCTGAATCGCGCGCCACGGTTTCTTCCATGCCTGTCCCGACCCACGGTGCCTCTGCTTTCACAAGCGGCACAGCCTGACGTTGCATGTTCGATCCCATCAATGCGCGGTTGGCGTCATCGTTTTCCAAGAACGGGATGAGCGACGCAGCAACCGAAACAAGCTGTTTCGGAGAAACATCCATCAAAGTGACCTGCTCACTAGGAGCCATCAAGTTGTCGCCAGCCTGACGGGCAGAGATCAACTCTTCAACAAAAGTGCCGTCATCGTTCAGCTCAGCCGAAGCCTGCGCCACGGTGTGCTTTTGCTCTTCCATCGCAGAAAGGTATTTCACGTCGCCGGTGACATGATTGTCTTTCACCGTGCGATATGGCGTTTCGATGAAACCGTATTTGTTCACCCGACTGAACGATGCCAGCGAGTTGATCAGGCCGATGTTCGGACCCTCAGGCGTCTCAATCGGGCAGATACGACCATAGTGGGTTGGGTGAACGTCGCGGACTTCAAAGCCAGCGCGTTCACGCGTCAGACCACCTGGGCCAAGCGCCGAAACGCGGCGCTTATGCGTCACTTCGGAAAGCGGGTTGGTTTGGTCCATGAACTGCGAAAGCTGTGATGAGCCAAAGAATTCACGCACCGCAGCAACCGCAGGCTTAGCGTTGATCAGATCGTTCGGCATGACGGTCGAAACGTCGACGCTCGACATACGCTCTTTAACGGCGCGCTCCATGCGGAGCAGACCGACGCGGTATTGGTTCTCAAGCAATTCACCAACGGAACGGACGCGGCGATTGCCGAGGTTGTCGATATCGTCAACCTCGCCTTTGCCGTCTTTCAAGCCGACGAGTTCCTTGACCACAGCAAGGATGTCTTCCTTGCGCAATGTGGTCACGGTGTCTTCCGCATCCAATTCAAGACGCATATTCAATTTAACGCGGCCAACCGCGGAAAGGTCGTAGCGTTCTCCATCGAAGAACAGGCCTTCGAACAAAGCGTCTGCAGTTTCCTTGGTGGGCGGTTCGCCCGGACGCATAACCTTGTAAATCGCCTCTAGGCCTTCATCACGGTTTTCGGCCTTGTCGACCTTCAACGTGTTGCGGATCCAAGGACCGGTGTTGATTTCATCGATGTCGAGCAAATCAAGCTTGTCGATACCAGCATTGTCGAAGGTTTCGACATGCTCGAGAGTGATCTCGTCGCCCGCTTCGATATAGATGCGGCCAGTGCTTTCATCGATTAGGTCATACGCAGCATAGCGGCTCACGACCTCTTCGGTTGGAAGCAGTAGATCGGTCAGACCATCCTTCGCAGCCTTGTTAGCGGCGCGCGGGCTGATCTTCTGACCAGCGGCGAAAATTTCCTCACCAGTCTTCGCGTCTACCAAAGCGAATGCTGGCTTTTGACCACGCCATTGTTCTGCGACGAATGGGATTTTCCAGCCGTCCTTGGCACGCTCCCACGTCATCGTGTCGTAGAAGTGATGCAGGATGCCTTCGCTATCGAGACCCAACGCGTAAAGAAGCGCCGTGACCGGCAATTTACGCTTTCGGTCGATGCGGACGTTCACGATGTCTTTGGCGTCGAATTCAAAGTCGAGCCAGCTGCCGCGATATGGAATGACGCGAGCGGCGAACAAGAGTTTGCCCGACGAGTGTGTCTTGCCACGATCGTGATCGAACAAAACGCCCGGTGAACGGTGCATCTGCGATACGATCACACGCTCTGTACCGTTGATGATGAACGTGCCGTTCTCTGTCATGAGCGGCATATCGCCCATGTAAACGTCTTGCTCTTTGATATCGAGAACCGAGCGCGTTTCGGTTTCCTGATCAACTTCGAACACAATCAAGCGCAGCGTCACCTTCATTGGGGCTGCGTATGTGATGCCGCGTTGGCGGCATTCCGTTGTATCGTATTTTGGCTCTTCGAGTTCGTAGTGAACGAAATCGAGTTCGGCGGTGCCGGCAAAATCGCGGATCGGGAAAACGCTGCGCAGCGTTTTTTCCAGACCAGAGACATAGCCGCTCTCTTTATCAGAGCGCAGGAATTGTTCGTAGCTCTCGCGCTGAACCTCGATCAGGTTCGGCATTTGGACGACTTCGTGGATGTCGCCGAAAATTTTGCGGATACGCTTCTTCGCGGTGCCCTGTGCCTTGCGGCTGCGGACCTTACGCTTCGTAGGAGCCTGAGTTGCCATGGAAGAGATATGCCTCTTTATTGGTGTGCGCCCGGGGAGAATCCCGTTTGCCGATTAATCAATGTTCGTCACGCGAGACCGAACCCATATCCGACGCAAAAGCGCCGCAAACCCAGGCACACCCAATCGGGCATGCCTTAGCTGCAGCGTGTTTCAGTCGCGAATATGGCAAAGCGCCGCTTCCATTCTTGGCCTGATTCCCGCGCATGAATCAGTCCGGCTCGAAGCTAGCTTGTGAGGGCCATGTAGGAATTCACCTGCGCGCTGTCAAACCCATTACGCCGTGCACTTGACACTGTTCTTGTGTCTGGCGGTTTGATGGCAAGGGCCATGAAAGCGGTGAGGCCAAATTGACGGGATATCAGGACAGGGGTAACCGGTTCTCAATTCAGCGACACATTGCACACGGGCCAGCCATGAAATCGATGTTTGATGATCCTCAAGAGCTTTTTGCCTTCTGCTCGGTCCTGCGCGACAACGGCAATGGCGGGCAAGCGATCGCCCTTGCGAAACAGGCCCTGTCCGAACAACCGCACAACCCAGAAATGATAGCGGTTGCGCGCATGTTCTTGTCGCACAAAGTGCATACATACCACCGTTTGATGTTGGCCGATCAACCTCGCAATGATGCCTATCTTGCGATGATCAATCGACATGCAAAGGGTCGGCGGATCTTAGACATCGGCACAGGCACCGGTTTGTTGGCGATGATGGCGGTGCGCGCCGGCGCTGAGCATGTCTACGCATGTGAAGTGAACGCGAACAAAGCCGATTTGGCGCGTGACATTGTTGCCCATAACGGGATGTCAGACGCGATCACTGTTTTGAACGCCTACTCGCTTGATCTTGATAAGGATCAAGATTTGGATGGCGGTGTCGATTGCGTCCTTTCGGAATTGTACACGGCCAACATCATCGGTGAATCCCTTTTGCAATCGATGGCCCATGCTCAACGGGAACTTACCCTACCCGGAGCCATCTTTTTGCCTCCAAAAGTATCGGTCATGGGGGCGTTGGCCGATTGCAATCTGAGCGATCCAATCGGGGATGTATCCGGGTTTGATCTGTCATTGCTCGAACGCCAACTCAATTATCACGCCCTAATCGATCCGATCGACGCGATCCGGTATCAACGCGGACCCAGTGCAACTTTGTGCGATATCGAAACACTGCCCGATACGCCGATCGTTATGCGAGACCGCACAGTAACCTCCCTCACATCGCAAGGAGGAAGAGTCAGCGGCGTGTTGTATTGGATGAAAATCGAGCTCGATACCGATATCCATTACGAAAATTGCCCCGGCGCGGATAAGCGCCACCATTGGTCGGTTCGGTTTGAACCGTTCGCCGAGCCTCGTGACACGAAACCGGGCGATATTGTGCGAGTCGGTTGTGCGCACAATTCCAACGAAATCCTGATCTGGGATGACAGTGCGGCCTGATTGGCCGGAGATCGATCAGAAAAATTTCACAATGTGTTTGGACTCAATTCTTACATGTTTTGAGATGGTTAAGCGCGCTCAATACCTGTGAAACGATATGTGAGTTATTGTTTTTCGATATTATTGTTTGACAATAAATCAAGCAATCCCTAGCTAGAGATTATCGAAATTCAATAAACCCCTTCAAGGAAAACAATATGACACGCACCACCACAAACTCACTCGCCGCCATCGCAGCTGTCTTTCTCGCGATCACTTCGATCGGAAGCATTGTGACCGTCCCGTCTGCATCGGCTCAAACCGCACAATCCGCCGCCGCCATGATTGAATTGGCCTAATTTTCAAACCCACTTCTTAGCAAAGGGGCAAACCTATGACCGACAAGCCCAATGACCTTCTATTGTTGGCTGGCAAGATACTCACGATCATCTCTCAGGTCGCTCTCGCGATCGGCGCATTGGCATTGTTGATCGTGGCGCCTCTTGTCCTGTTTTTCCGCGACAAGATTAACGCCGAAATCGCGCTCGATACCGCAAATGCCGCGGGCCCCATCCCCATGGCGGCGTTGCTCGGATTGTTTGCGATCGGCTTTACTATGATCGCATTGACCTTTGTCTTTTTGGGCAAGCTGCGCGCCATCATTTCAAGCGTTGGCGATGGCGATCCCTTCATTCCCGATAACGCCGAGCGTTTGAACTTCATGGCATGGATTATGCTCGCGGTTCAGGCCTTGATGATCCCGACTGCTGCGCTGGCTCTTTTTCTCACAGAGTGGTCGCAGGAATTGGAAGATGCTGAGATTTCGATTGATGCAGGCCTCGATATTGATGGCATCCTGATTGTCGTCATCCTCTTCATCCTTGCCCGGGTGTTCAAACATGGCGCAGCAATGCGCGAAGATCTCGAAGGGACCGTGTGATGCCAGCTGATGACGAAGGAGCAACGATCATGGTCAAACTTGATGACATTCTACACGACCGCCGGATGACGTTAACCGAATTGGCGGACCGAGTGGGCCTTACACTGGCCAACCTCTCGATCCTGAAAACCGGTAAAGCCAAAGCAATCCGCTTCTCAACTCTCGCAGCCATTTGTCGGGAATTGGATTGCCAGCCGGGCGACCTGCTGAGCTTTGATAGCCAAGCCGGTCAGTGACGATAAATATGCAAAGGGCGGGCGCAATGTCCGCCCTTATCATTGCCGCCTCATACATTTTTGGGTTTGGCTTGTTCATCGGTTTTCTGGATCGATCAGGGTACAGCGGCCCATCAGGCGATCTGGCATTCGTAGTCGACAATCAACTTTGGCTCTCTGTCGCAATGATTGTCCTATACGTCATCGCTGGCTGCGCATTGGTGGTCCTTGGCTTGGCATTCCATGAGCGGTTGAAAGGCACCAATTCCAATCTTGCTGGCGTGGGCACCGCGTTTGCAATGATTTGGGCAGGGTTGGTGATCGCCAGCGGTTTCGTCGGCCTGATCGGCATCAAAACTGTTGTCGCGATTTCAACCACCGATCTGACAGCCGCCTCCACTGCCTGGATTGCCATCTCGGTTGTGCAGGATGCGCTTGGCGGTGGGATTGAATTGGTCGGCGGCGTGTGGATGTTGATCATCAGTTGGGTCGCGCTCACATCAACCACATCGAACAAAGCTGTGCATTGCCTCGGTCTTTTGATTGGGTCATTGGGCGTGGTGACGATCGTGCCGGGATTGGGTGAAGCGGCGGCGTTGTTTGGCCTCTTCCAAATAATCTGGTTCGTTTGGATCGCATTCGACATGTTCAAACTGCGTCAAAGTGACATAAAAACTTGACTCATGGGGCGCGCAGTTTATTTGCGCGCCTCGACTGCTTTTCGAAGCGGTCATCCGTCCAAGACAGCCGGTGGAGACAATTGGGTCTCCTTAATTTCCAGCCTAGACGGGGATAAGAGATTTTCGCGGGCTTCTTTAAGGTGTCCGCATTTGAGCTTTATCGCTCTACCTCCTTCCCCATCATTGGACTTTTTGGTGTCGATGAACGGCATCAAAAAACATGAGCCGGTCGCATGGGCGCAAGCCTGCGCGGCCATTAGTGAAGGAGTATGGCATGGATCGTTCGCAAAAAGCCGACGCGGTTGCTCAGCTCAATGCAGTTTTCAACGAAGTTGGTGTGGTGGTTGTCACCCGCAACCTCGGCCTGACGGTGGATCAATCCACCGATCTGCGCGGAAAAATGCGTGACGCTGGTGCATCCTACAAGGTTGCGAAGAACCGTCTCGCCAAGCTCGCCCTGAAAGACACCGATTACGTTGGCATCGAAGAGCTTCTCTCCGGTCCAACCGCGCTGGCATGGTCACAAGACCCTGTTGCGGCTGCTAAAGCCGCTGTCGAATTCGCAAAGTCGAACGACAAGCTGGAAATCGTCGGTGGTTCTATGGGCACACAGGTGCTCGACGAAGCTGGAGTCAAGGCGCTTGCCTCGATGCCAAGCCTCGACGAACTTCGTGGCAAACTCGTTGGTCTCGTCAACGCCCCAGCAACCAAGGTTGCTCAGGTCGTCAACGCTCCCGCGAACAAGCTGGCCCGTGTGTTCGGCGCATATGCCGCCAAGGACGCTGCTTAAGAGACGTATCTCGCAAGAGACGAAACAAAACCATTGGAGCACTGGGATGAACCCATCTGCTCCACACAATATTTGGAGTGAACATCATGGCTGATATTGCCAAGCTTGTTGAAGAACTTTCGAAGCTGACCGTCCTTGAGGCGGCTGAACTTGCAACTGCTCTTGAAGAAGAGTGGGGCGTAAGCGCCGCAGCTGCTGTTGCAGTTGCTGGTCCTGCTGCTGGTGGCGGCGAAGCTGCTGCTGAAGAGAAAGACGAATTTGACGTCATTCTCACCGGCGACGGCGGCAAGAAAATCCAGGTCATCAAAGAAGTCCGCGCCATCACTGGCCTGGGCCTCACCGAAGCCAAAGGTCTTGTCGAAGGCGCGCCTAAACCTGTTAAGGAAGGCGTCAACAAGGCTGAAGCTGAAGAAATCAAAGGCAAGATCGAAGCAGCTGGCGGCACAGTCGAACTCAAGTAAGAGTTCCCGTTGCCAGACAGCTCAATCGGCTCTCGCCGATTGGTGCTTGCTAAAAAGAAAGGGCGGCGCCTTCACAGGCACCGCCCTTTTCTTATGGTCGCGTCTTCCATCGCATCCTTTCATGCGATGGAAGACGCGGCAATTCGTCTAACGGGGGATTTGATCAATCAAGGCGCGATCCGACCCCACAGATGGCGAACCAATCTGTTCAACCTGAACTTTGCCGGCATCAGGCGCATCATCATAATCAATGCCGAAACCAACTTCATCATAGACAGGGTCGTAAGTGATTGGAATTCCGGCCGCTTGAAGCTCATCCAAGGTGATGAATGCGCTTTTTGCACCTGCTTGAGAAAACCGATCCAACTCCGATGCGCTGTATCGATCGCGCAGCATATCAACCACCGATCCCAGGCGGATAGCGATTGTGCCATCGCGTTGCTGGAATTCGACGCTGCCGGTGATCACACCGTTAACCCGTGCATCAAGCCGGGTTCGCGTCACCAACTCTGTTTCCGCCGCACGGCTCGCACTCAAACCCGATGGCTCCGCCGGAACCGGCACAGCGCCAGCAATCTGCGCTGTCTCAATGCGCACCGCTCCGCCCGTTTCAATCGGAATTGTTCCACCCATATCACCAGACACATCTAAAGTGCCGGCAAATGCAGCCGCGACGGATTCATTGGCAATCGCCACGCTTCGTTCAATCGAAGATCCAGCGCTCAATTCGGAACCGGCACGCCGAACATCGGGAGCCGGTGCGGGAGCAAAATTGCTTACGTCGGTGATTTGAGGAATGTCGATCAGGCTGGCGCGAAGTGGGGCGGCCAATTGCGCGCCGACCGATTGAACTTCAGCGCGCCCTTGCGGCGGAAGCGGTCCCGCAATCGTGAATTGAATCGGCGATGGCATCGCAACCTCCGCAAATGCGAGGTCAAAACGGTCAGGACCATTCTCCAATAGATCCAATGCAATTTTCTGGGTCGGCTCTTCGAACCGAGCCGCATTGCCAAAGGTCAAAGAAGTCGGCGCAATCAATTCTGCGGCCATAGTCGAATTGTAAACCGGAGCGGTTGCTGCAACCGATGGACTCCAGATTGGTTGGCCCAAAATCCTGCTAGGCTCGCTTAACTCAAGCCGCAAATACGGCGAATCCATCGCTCCAGCCGAAAGATCCGGAACGGTCACCGCCACAGCCACCGCAGCCGTGCCAAAAAATAAGCGTGCTTTGTTCACTTTCGATTTTGCCGTCGGGCCTGCAATGGTCGCCGCGATAAATGCTTGTTCCTGAACCGAAAAAGGTCCAGGAAGCAGTCGAGCAGCCCGCTGCAATTCTGCTTCTTGCGCGGTGGTTTCATCGAAAACTGTGCCGTGTGAACGCGTCTGCACTTGCCCCCCAGTACGCCAAAAACTGCGTATTTTCCCTAGGGGGATTTATGAAGATGTTCATCGCGTTTTTAAAGGTAAATCTGCAATCGCAGAGGTTGTACTGGGTCTAGGCTCGAAAAACCGCTTCACTCTTGAGCCCAGCCACCGTATTCGGTCCGGCTCGCACCATCACAAACGGCGCGCGCGGATGGATACGAACGCAATGCGCGATAATGAAAAAATCAACACGTCCGTCACAGGGACAATGGCTTGGGGTCAGGAATTCCGAGCAACCGTCGCGCTTGCCACACCACTTGCTCTGGCGAACCTGCTGCAATCGGGCATTTATGTCGTCGACGTGATATTCATTGCCCGATTGGGCGAAGAGCCGCTTGCCGCATCTGGTCTTGCCACGGGGCTTTTTGGCTTGATCGTCTGGAGCTTGGCTTCGTTGGTGGGGGCGGTGTCGCCCGTAATTGCCGAGGCGATAGGCGCCCGATCACCTTCGTTCAGACCCGTCCGCAGAGCGACGCGCATGGCATTGTGGCTCGCCGTTTTTGCGTCGATGTTGGGCATCGGTATGGCGTTGATGTTGGGGCCGTTGATGCGATTGACTGGGCAAGATCCGGCGATCGTCGATTTGGCCAACCAATACAACTTGATCATTATCTATTCGATCCTTCCCATGTTGTTGGCGGCCGTCCTGCGCAATTATTTGTCTGCCTTGGGAAGGCCTGTTTTCGCCACCGCGATTTCTGCGTTGGGCATTCCGGTCAATTCGCTTGCCAATTACGCGTTTATTTTCGGCAATTTTGGCGCCCCAGAAATGGGCTTACAAGGGGCAGCCGTCGCCACCATCATCACCGCAACCGTTATGTTGTCGGCCTATGTGTTCGTCATTCTAACCGTCCCCGGATTAAAACGGTATCGCCCGTTTTACCGGTTCTGGCGTCCAGATTGGAATCGGTTTTGGCTAATTGTTCGCATTGGCGCACCGATCGCTCTGACGGTTATGGCGGAGGCCGGCGTTTTCAGCGCAGCCGCATTCCTTATGGGCAAAATCGGCGCGGCGCAGCTTGCTGGTCATATCGTTGCCCTGAACATCGCCGCACTCGCTTTTCAAGTGCCGTTCGGCGTTGGTCAGGCCGTGACAATTCGGGTGGGCTATTCTTACGGAGCCCAAGACCCGCTCGGGATCAAATTGGCTGGTTGGGTCGCAATTGCGGTGGGCACTGGGTTCATGGCTTTGACCGCATTGGCGATGGTTTTGATACCGGAATATCTGTTGATGTTGTTTGTTGAGATCGACGATCCCAGCAATGCTGCGCTCGTCGGTTTTGCGCTGCAATTCCTTGTGCTTGCTGCGGCGTTCCAATTGGTGGACGGGGTTCAAGCGGTCGCCGCTGGCGCGTTGCGGGGACTGCAGGATACGCGGGCCCCGATGTGGATCGCCATTTTCAGTTATTGGGTGCCGGGCTTTGGTCTGGCTTTTGGACTTGGCCTATTCACTCCTCTCGAAGGGACCGGCGTCTGGATTGGCCTTGCAACCGGCCTCGCTTTTGCAGCGGTCCTGCTGCTATGGCGGTGGATGTTGCGCGAACGTTTGGACTTGATTTCAAGGTCTGGCTCACAAACCTCCTCTTAAAGCGAAAATTGCGGCAAATTTTTTGCCCGAGATCGCTTGACTCCTGCTCCGCTGACAACCATCTGCCCCTCGCTGGCACTCTTAAGAGGAGAGTGCCAATCCATGTCTTAAACATAGAAGAAAGGTCATCACTATGGCATTTCGTCCGCTGCACGACCGTGTTGTCGTACGCCGCATCGAAGCCGACCAGAAAACCGCTGGTGGCATCATCATTCCAGACTCCGCGCAGGAAAAGCCAAGCGAAGGCGAAATCGTCTCTGTCGGCGAAGGCGCCCGTGACGATAGCGGCGCTCGCGTTGCTCTCGATGTAAGCGCAGGCGACCGCGTTCTGTTCGGCAAATGGTCGGGCACCGAAGTTAAGATCGACGGTGAAGACCTGCTGATCATGAAGGAAAGCGACATCATGGGGATCATCGGCTGAACCAGCTGATCCCTCAACTGATCTCAACGCTTACCAAATCAATTTTGAAATCCAGGAGAATCAATCATGGCTGCTAAGGACGTAAAGTTCGGCCGCGAAGCTCGCGAAGGCATCCTTAAGGGTGTCGATACGCTTGCCAACGCTGTTAAAGTGACGCTCGGCCCTAAAGGTCGCAACGTTGTCATCGACAAAAGCTTTGGCGCACCGCGCATCACCAAGGACGGCGTAACCGTCGCCAAAGAAATCGAACTTTCTGACAAGTTTGAAAACATGGGCGCGCAAATGCTCAAGGAAGTTGCGTCAAAGACCAACGACCTCGCCGGTGACGGCACCACCACTGCAACCGTTCTGGGCCAAGCGATCATTCGCGAAGGCATGACCGCTGTTGCAGCTGGCATGAACCCGATGGATCTTAAGCGCGGCATCGACGCTGCTGTTTCCAAAGTGACCGCCGACCTTGTTGGCCGTTCGAAAGAAGTCGCCGGTTCGTCCGAAGTCGCACAAGTTGGCGTTATCTCCGCCAATGGCGACAAAGAAGTTGGCGAGAAAATCGCTGAAGCCATGGAAAAGGTCGGCAAAGAAGGCGTTATCACCGTCGAAGAAGCCAAAGGCCTCGAATTTGAGCTCGACGTTGTTGAAGGCATGCAGTTCGACCGCGGTTACCTGTCGCCTTACTTCATCACCAACCCGGACAAGATGACGGTTGAACTCGAAAACCCATACATCCTGATCCACGAAGCCAAGCTCTCGAACCTGCAATCTATGTTGCCGGTACTCGAAGCAGCGATGCAAAGCGGCCGTCCGCTTCTCATCATTGCCGAAGACATCGAAGGCGAAGCGCTCGCAACTCTCGTAGTCAACAAGCTACGTGGCGGTCTTAAGGTTGCTGCGGTCAAAGCTCCTGGTTTTGGCGATCGTCGCAAAGCGATGCTGCAAGACATCTCGATCCTCACAAAAGGCGAAATGGTCAGCGAAGATCTCGGCATTAAGCTTGAAAACGTCACTTTGGGCATGCTCGGCGAAGCCAAGCGCGTGACCATCGACAAGGACAACACGACCATCGTTGATGGCACCGGTTCGGCCGAAGACATTCAAGCACGCGTCGGTGAGATCAAGGCTCAAATGGAAGCCACGACCAGCGACTATGACCGTGAAAAACTGCAAGAGCGTCTGGCGAAACTCGCCGGTGGTGTTGCCGTGATCAAGGTTGGCGGCGCTTCGGAAGTTGAAGTGAAAGAACGCAAAGACCGCGTTGATGATGCACTTCACGCGACCCGCGCTGCTGTCGAAGAAGGCATCGTCCCTGGCGGTGGTACGGCGCTTTTGTATGCGTCGAAAGTGCTCGACGGCTTGAAAGGCGACAACGATGACCAAACTCGCGGCATGGACATTGTCCGTCGCGCAATCTTGGCACCAGTCCGTCAGATTGCCGAAAATGCCGGCCATGATGGCGCCGTTGTTTCGGGCAACCTCCTTCGCGAAGGCGACGAAACGCAAGGCTTTAACGCGTCGACTGACGTATACGAAAACCTCGTCGAAGCCGGCGTGATCGATCCTACCAAAGTCGTCCGCACCGCATTGCAAGATGCGGCGTCGGTAGCTGGCCTGTTGATCACAACCGAAGCGGCGATCACCGACGCTCCGGAAAAAGACGGCGCAGGCGCCCCAGCTATGCCTGATATGGGCGGTATGGGCGGCATGGGTGGCATGGGCGGCTTCTAAGCCACTCACACTCACAGCTTTCGAAAGGCCTCGTCGGAGCGATCCGGCGGGGCCTTTTTTCCGCGTCTTCCCTCCGCGGGTTTGACGCGGCATACTGCCGGTCATGGTCAAAATCGTTTCCACCATCGCCGGTTTGCTCATCGCTGTCGCTTTTCCCGCTGCGGCTCAGGAAACTCAGGATCCGCTATCTGATTGCAGGTTAGAAACCGCACGCTCTGTAAGCGTGGCGCAATTGCATACTGATGAAAGCTTGCGCCACCAATGCGTTAGCGTTGATGGCGTGCTCGATGGCAATCGTCTTTTTGACGACCGCGCGGCCATGGCTTTGCCAATCGGTCCCATTGACGAGGATGATTTCGCAGAAGGAGCCGAGGGCGAAGCCGCAAGGGCCAACATCCAGCTCCCCAACCGCATCCTCCTTCAACGCAGTGCGATGCCGCAGGGAGAGGGACCAACCCCAGTCCAGATCATCGGCATCGCGAACAATTGCGCGGCGATACAAGATGAAGCCGCTGCCCGAAATGAAGCGAGAGAGAGATACTGGTCAAATCGTCATCACATTCATTGGCGGCACCTGTCATTACCACTCCGAAGCCTATCTTGACCCAGTGTCGATCACGTTCCTGAGCTTTGAACGACTAACCCGCTTCACCGCGGCAGAGATTGAGCCGGACCAAAGTGACCTGATCCAATTCTCAGACGAAGAACTGCCCGAAGGGGTGAATCTAGAATTCGCTGAATTGATGGTCAGGGCCATTGCCGATGGGGATCAGGCCGCTTTTTTGATCGCGGCAAACGAAGCCAGTCGTCCAGATAAATTTGTGGTTTCAGACGATCTACAAATTCAAGCACGCGTCATTCAGGAAATCGGCGAAGGCGACGCAAGGTTAGAAGTCGGAGAGCAGAGTTCCTCACTCCGCGGGTTCTATCGCGAAATGTGGCTAAGAGCTGTCGACGCAAAGTTTAGTGCACGGAAAGTGCGCGGTGTTGATGCGCCGGAACGTAGGCTTTATTTTCTGCGATCAACCATCGAATACGAAGCGCTATATCCAGGTGAAAACCATCCCCGCGAAGTGATCGTGTGTTGGTGCAAAAGCGAGGATTGCTCTGATAAATGGCCTGTTCTCGCTAGAGATGCCGATGCGCTAAATTCTCGCCCCTATTTCTGTCTGAGCGTTGATCAATACAAAGTCAGCGGCAAGGAAACATTGTCGACCTCTGTCGAATTGCCCAGCACGGAATATGGATTTGCCGAACCCGATTGGGATGGCGACGGCAGGCCGGGGTAAAAGGCGCCGGCATCAACGGCCCAAAGAATTCGATGAACGACGCTTCCCATTGTGCGGTCAATGTCGCAGAGACACGCCCAATATTCATTAGATGAGGGACTGAACCCATGAAGATTAGATTTGCCGCCATGCTGCTGGCGTCGGTCGCATTGACCGGTTGCGATGCGATGATGGGCCCGCAAGTGGCCACGATCGAATGCGCGACAACACAAACCGAATGCCTGAACGCATGGTTTGAGACAAAGTTTGAGCAAGAGCTGGAATTCAGCCCACTGCGCCAGACGTCGCTTGGCATGAAAACCAATTACGACAAGATCGACGATTTCAGCGTCGAAGCAGCCCAAGAACAGGTGCTTTGGTGGGCGCAGGCACTCGCCGAGATGGAAGCGAACTTCGACTACGATGAGCTAACCGACGATGCGAAGGTTTCGTACGACATGTTCAAATTCCGCGCGGAATCCGCTGTGGAATCTGCCGACTATCTCGAACAACAATACATTCTGCACCAAATGGGTGCGGCACATGGCGCTTTGCCAAGCTTCCTACTCAGCCAGCACACGGTTGAAACGGAAAGCGATATGCAAGCCTTTATCGCCCGGATCGGCGGCCTTGGCACTGCGATGGACCAATTGCTCGTTCTCGCCCAAAACAACGCAGAAGCCGGTGTGCGCCCTCCGCGCTTTTCCTATGATGCGGTCATCGCAGAATCGGGCAAGATCATCGCCGGTGCGCCATTCGAAGACGGTGAACCTTCCGCTCTTTGGGCCGGTACAGAGGGTCACCTCGCTGCATTGGTAGAAACAGGCACAATCACGCAAGAACGCGCTGATGAACTGCGCGAAGAAGCACGCACGACTCTAACCACCGAAATGGGCCCCGCCTACCAACGTGTGATCGATTGGTTCAAAGAAGACCTCGAAAACACAGACGAAGTCGCGCAAGGTGTTTCGGCGCTGCCCAATGGCGAAGCGTTCTATGAATACCAGCTCAGCCAGATGACGACGACTGATCTAACGGCGGACGAGATCCACGATCTTGGCCTTGCCGAAGTCGCCCGCATCCGCGGCGAGATGGAAGCCATTATGGCAACCACTGGGTTTGAAGGGTCGCTGCAAGACTTCTTCCTCTTCACTCGCGAAGATCCGCAATTCTTCTTCTCGCAAGACGAAGTCGGTGCACAGGATTACATCGACCGTGCCACCATGCATATCGACACGCTGACCGAACGGCTGCCAGAATTCTTTGGCCGACTGCCCAAAGCGGCGCTGGAAGTGCGCCGCGTTGAGGCGTTCCGCGAACAAGACGGCGCTGCTCAGCATTATCGCCCCGGTACACCCGACGGATCACGTCCCGGCATCTATTACGCGCACCTTTCCGATATGAGCGCGATGCCGATCCCACCCTTGGAAGCGATCGCCTATCACGAGGGCAATCCAGGCCACCACATGCAGGTGTCCATTGCACAGGAATTGGAAGGCGTTCCCAAGTTCCGCGCGCAAGGCGGCTTCATTTCTGCTTATGGCGAAGGTTGGGCGCTCTATTCCGAGGCTTTGGCCAAGGAAATGGGCGGATACGAAGACCCGTATTCCGACTTCGGCCGCCTCCAAAGCGAGATGTGGCGCGCGATCCGACTGGTGGTCGACACCGGTATCCATGCGAAGGGATGGACCGAAGATGAGGCGGTTCAATACTGCCTCGAAAACTCCCCCAATCCCGAAACCGTCGCCCGCAGCGAAGTGCAACGTTACTTTGTCCTACCGGGCCAAGCGACATCCTATAAAATCGGCATGATCCGGATTCAGGAATTGCGCGCAAAGGCTGAAGAAGAGTTGGGCGACGACTTCGACATTCGCGGTTTCCACGACACCGTCTTGGGTGGCGGAGCGGTGCCTCTGTCGATCCTTGAGAAGATGGTTGAGAACTGGATCGCATCGGTCAAAGCCGACTGATCCAGCCGCGATCACGCACAAAAAAGGGCGGCGTAGCGATAAGCTACGCCGCCCTTTTTGTTTGGCTCGAGGCCTGCGCTTTAACCGCCAGAGCGGCTGGCTTCGGCTTGATCAACAACGCTTTCGTCCCAAGTCACCTGAGTTTGGGTTTGTGGGTTGAAACGGGTGTTCGCGTAGGATGCTGCCTCAGCCGCGGCGATTTCTTCGGCGGTCAAAAACTCGCTTGGCTCCAACGCAAAGACGTCGATGCCGCGCGTGATCTCTGTCCCGTAGACACGGCCATTGTACCAATAAGAGGACCAAAACCCGCCAACGACCAATTGTTCATCGCTGATAGGTCCGCGATCAAAGAATGCGATTTCCTGTGGGGCGGAACTGTCCGTGAAATCCATCACGCTAATCCCGCCTTGATACCAAGACTGCACAAACAGATCGCGACCTGGAACAGGAATGATGGAACCGTTATGCGCGACGCAGTTCTCATCTTCGCTTTGCGGTCCAGGCATCTTGTAGTGACTGCGGAATTCCAACTTGCCATCGACAATGTCGTAAATCGCGTTGGCACCCCAGGTCATTGGGTCCGATGCCTTACAACGCGGACGACCGCCGCCGCCCCATTCATCCGTGAAGATGACTTTGGTGCCGTCATTGTTGAAGGTTGCGGAATGCCAATAGGCAAAGCCTTTGTCGAACACCGCATCGATGCGAACCGGGTTCATCGGGTCGGAAATGTCCATCAAGATGCCGTTGCCTGAACACGCACCTGCGGCGAGGTTAAGGCTCGGGAAAACAGTGATATCGTGGCATTGATTGGTCTGACGGGTGTCTTGTGTACCCTCGCCGCTATCGCCACCTTCCCATAGGCCTGCAATCTCGCCGGTCTCGCTGTCTGCGAAGACGCGGGGGCTGCTGATGATCCGTGACATCGATGGATCTGCCAACGGAATTTCAATCACATCAATGCTGAACAAAGCGGTGCGAGAATCGGATGGATTGCCAATGCAACGCGCCAGTTCTTCTGTTTCACGGACGCGCGACGTGCCCGAATTGTAGACGATGATCTTTTCGTCATTCGCGCTAACGATCGAATGCGTGTGACTACCGCGGCATGTTTGCACCTGACCGACCTGACGCACACCGGTTAGATCCGAAATGTCAAAAACACGCAGCCCCCGGAACCGCTCTTCGCTGACTTCGCCTTCTACTCCTTGAAGACCGCAATCGACGCGCCCCCGCGTTTGCTCAACGCTCATCACAAGGATATCGCCCACGACCGAAACGTCGCCTTGGCCACCGGGGCACACGACCGAACTCATCAGAGTTGGCGCGCCGTCATCGCCCAGCTTGTAGATGTTGAAGCCGTGATAATTGCCGGCCACCATAATATCGTCAAAAAACGCCATATCGGTGTTGGCAAAATCGAGCAGCGGAGAACGCTCCGCAAATTGCGTCAAGCTTTCCTCTTCCTCTGGTGGGGTCGCTTCCTCTTCGCTGGCAGCTTCGTCCGAAACGTCGGCGGTTTCCTCTTCTGCTTCTGTACCATCAGATTCTTCATCTTCGCGCGGCGGAACAACCGCACGCAAATCGGAAGGGTTTTCAGGATCAAAGAACCCGGCGGGTTTGCGCAGGGATGCCACATGGCGCAGATTCATGATCGCTTCGCCCGCATCACCAAAGCCAGCGGCAAGATTGGCACGCGGATCGGCAGAAAGGCTGGCCAAGATCGCATCCATCCGATCAATCTCGGTTGATTGATCGTTGTCGATATCGCCCACGAAACGGAAAAGGATAGGATCGGCAGCGCTGCCGGGCTGGCGCAGCAATTCTTCCGTCATATCAAGAGCGCCCTCATGATGGGCGATCATCAATGTGAGGAAAAGGCGGTCAAATTCCGTGCCCTGAGCTGCGGCCAATGCGGCCATTTGTTCGGGGCTGGCCATCCCTGACATTGTCGAATGATCCACGGTCGAGTGGTCCATCGTATGACCCGAATGGTCACCCATGTTGTGACCTTCATGCCCGTCCATTCCGGTCATAACGGTCTGTTCGCCGCGCTCAGCCAGCCATGCGTTCATGAATTCAATTTCATCCGCTTGGCTAGACAGGATGCGGCCCGAAATCGTCACCACTTCTTCGTTGTTGGTGCGGTCTTCAACCAACTTCGACATATCGACCGCCTGTTGATGATGGACGATCATGCCTTGCATGAACCGGACGTCGGCATCGGTGTAGCTGACTTTTGCAAGCTGGGTCGCTTCGTCCGCACTCAGGGTGCGGCTGTCTTGGCCTGGGGCGCCCGGCTGAACAATTGGAGCGCTTTGCGCCATAGCGATGCTGGATCCACCCAAAAGCAGTGCAGTGAACACTGCGGTGCGCGATGCTGCGACTTTAAGTGATGTGCGTGATGTCGCCCGCGCGCCAATCGATTGGCCAAAGCTCTTAATGGTCATGTCAGTCCCCGATATGTAAGAATATACTGGCCCTGTCTGACGGACTGAAAATCACAGTCAAGGCCCAGTCAGCCGGGGCCGCGCCATGGCAGAGAGTTTGCTCGACGAAATGCTGACTTTGCCCTTCTAAATGCATGAGCGACCAAAAAAGCGATGCCTTTTTGCGCGTCGGTCGCGCACGCCGCACACTTCACCGCACACGACGAATCGAACGCTTGTCGCGGCGAATCACCCAGACGTAGACTGAGTTGTTAAGTCAGCGCTAACCCTACGTAGAGTATCTGATCCTGATGGCCCCCACGCAACGATCTTCCATCTTCGCCCCAATCACGGCAATCGCGCTGTGTTTTTTGGTTGCCCTTACCGTCCCAGCCGCAGCGCAAACGAACGAGCTTCAAGCAAGTTTCGACAGCGCGTTTGGCACCGAGATGCGGTCGCCCGAAACGTTTGAGGCAATTTACGCCAACAGCTTTGAGCAGCGTATCGCAGAATTGGCCGATGGAGATGACGGGCGCATTGGTGTCGCCGCCATGGACCTGGCGACCGGCGAACAGATCATGGTCTTGGGCGATCAATTGTTCCCCATGGCGTCGACAAGCAAGATTGCGGTTGCCGCGACCTATCTCGAAATGGTCGAACAGGGGCGCTATTCTTTAACGTCGGAATTCCCCCTTTTGATCCGCGTTCGATCGCCGAAATTTTCTTCCCCGGCCGCGCCCGTGCGCGAGGGTGAATATATGCCGGCCATTGATCTGATTGAAATCATGATCACACGGTCCAGCAATCCTGCCACCGACGCATTGCTAGCCGCTGTTGGCGGCCCGCAAGCGGTGAATGCATGGATGCGCCGCCAAGGCATCAACGATTTTTCCATTGATCGCGACATCGCCACATTGGTGCGTGATGACGGCGAATATGACCCAGCCAACTGGATCGACCCCCGCGATGCGGCCACGCCGCGCGCCATGGTTCGATTGCTGCAAGGCCTTTATCGCGGTGACTTCCTTTCCGATCAAAGCCGTCAGATTCTTTTGGGTTCGATGAGCCGTACAACCACCGGACGTCGCCGTATTGTGGCCAACATGCCAAGCGAGGCCCGGGTCAGTCACAAGACCGGATCGCTCAACAACACATCAAGCGATATTGGGATCATCGAATCCCCCGATGGGCGCGCCATTGCAGTTGCCATTTACGTAACCGGTCAGGGATCCCGTCTCGCACGGGAACGCCGCATCGCCGCCATTGCGCGGGGATTGTACGATGGCTTCAACGCGCGTGCGCAGCAAAACCCAAACCGCAATTGGACAAGCTCCCCGCGCACCGGCGGCTAAATTCGTTCGATCAAGGCAAAGAAAAAGGGCGGCGCCTTTCGGCACCGCCCCTTCTATAGCTTACCCGCTTAAACAAGCGGATGGATCAAGCGATTACTCGCCTTCAACCATTGCTTCAGCTTGAGCAGCAGCGTCTTCAGCCAATTCAGCAACGCTTGCGCCGGCATCGCCAGCAGCTTCAACAGTTGCGTCCGCGGCGCCTTCAACGGCGTCAGTTGCGTCGCCAGCAGCTTCGGTAGTCGCGTCAACAGCGTCACCAGCGGCTTCGGTTGTTGCGTCTGCAGCGCCTTCAACAGCTTCGCCAGCTGCGTTTACAGCGGAATCAGCACCTTCAACCATTGCGTCTGTGCCTTCGCTAACCGCGTCGGCGGTTTCGCCGCAAGCAGCGAGACCCAAAGCAGAAGTTGCAACAGCAGCGGCAAGAACGATCTTACGCATAAAAAATTTCCTTATTCAGCAAGTGAACTCAGGCGCGGCCCATTCTCAAGCTCGCGCCAAAGTCGGCTTTGACCCCCGACTTCACGGTCATAAATAATGGCCGAATTGTGGCATTGCAAGTAAAATGAGGTATCTTGCCACATTTAGGCCATATTTGCGCCACGTTTCACCGCAGAATTGTGGCGACGCCTGCAGCAGAACAGATTCCCGCTCGGACCCAATGGTCGGCCACCTTCAGCAGAATCACAATGCCCACATGAAGCACGCTCGCCTGCTTTGCAGTGGCTGCGGGGCGATGCTAGCAGACAAGCATGTCCACAGATCAACAGCACCTCTATCTTGTCGATGGCTCGTCGTATATTTTTCGGGCCTATCATCGACTGCCCCCTCTCACCAATCCCGAAGGGACACCAGTCGGCGCGGTCTATGGGTATACGACGATGCTCTGGAAGCTCGCCGATGATCTCAATGCGGCAGATGGCCCCACCCATCTTGCAGTAATCCTAGACAAAAGCTCACACAGTTTTCGAAACGACATCTATCCCGAATACAAAGCGAACCGGCCCCCTGCGCCCGAAGATTTGCGGCCGCAATTTCCGCTGATACGCGATGCAACCCGTGCATTCAGTTTGCCATGCATTGAGGAAGAAGGGCTCGAGGCGGACGACATCATCGCGTCCTACGCTCGAGAGGCCCAGCGTCAGGGCTGGAATGTGACCATCGTCTCTAGCGACAAAGATTTGATGCAATTGATCGGCGAAATTGACGGGCCGCACGGTCCGGCTCGTATCGACATGCTCGACACGATGAAAAGCGCGCGCATTTATGTCGATGAAGTTCACGAGAAATTCGGTGTTCCGCCAGAATTGGTCGGCGATGTGCTCGCCCTGATGGGCGATACGGCTGATAACATTCCCGGCATTTATGGCGTGGGTCCAAAAACAGCGAGCAAGCTGATCGCGGAACACGGATCGCTAACCGCCGCGCTGGATCAGGCGCCGGAGATGAAGAAATCCAAGCTGAAAGAGCGCCTGCTTGAAGGACGCGACGACGCAGAGATGTCGCGTGTTTTGGTGACGCTTAAAGAAGATTGCGAATTGCCCATTGCCATTGGCGATATGCTCATTGAGAAAATTCCCGAGGAGCCGCTCGCCAGCTTCCTTCAAACTCACGGCTTCACATCACTCTTGCGGCGGTTGGGTGCGGGAACCGGCAGTCCGGAACGACCCAACGATCTCAACCCGGCGAAGGCAGAGAAAGCCGGAGACGATGGCGATGGCACAGACGGCAATCGACAGAATGTGATCGACATGCCGAGCGTCGATCGCAGCGCCTATGAGACTGTGCAGACATTGGACCGCCTGAACCATTGGATCGCGCGATCAGTGGCGGCAAGGGTTGTGGCGGTGGATACCGAAACGTCGTCGTTGGATTCCATGCAAGCGGATTTGGTCGGCATCAGCCTAGCACTGGGACCCAACGATGCGTGCTATATTCCGCTAGCCCATGGCGGAACTGACCTGCTGTCAGAAACACCGGTGCAAATCCCAACAAGCGAAGCGCTGGAAGCGTTGAGACCTTTGTTCGAAGATGACAGCGTTTTGAAGGTTTTCCAGAACGGAAAATACGACCTGAATGTGCTTGCCCGTTACAATTGCACCGTCACCCCAATCGAAGACACGATGGTTATAAGTTTCGACCTGGATGCTGGCCGAGGCGAAGGCATGGGCGGGCATGGGATGGACGATTTGTCCGTTCGCCATCTCGGCCACACACCTTTGTCGTTCAAAGAGGTCTGTGGAACCGGAAAAAAAGCCATTCCATTTGGCGAAGTGCAGCTGGATCGAGCAACCGAGTACGCCGCCGAGGATGCCGACGTCACATGGCGGTTGTATCAGCATTTAAAGCCACGCTTAGCAACCGAAGGCGGTTCCAAAGTGTATGAACGAGTGGATCGCCCCTTGATTCCCGTTGTCGCAGGGATGGAGCGCGAGGGGATCAAAGTCGATCGCGCGCGATTGGCCAAATTGTCGGAAGAATTTGCCACTCAAACCGCCGCTTTGGAAAAAGAAATTCACGTCATCGCTGGTGAAGATTTTGCAGTAGGCAGCCCCAAGCAACTGGGCGAAATCCTGTTCGACAAGATGGGTTTTAAGGGCGGCAAGAAGGGCAAAAGCGGCCAATATTCAACCGATCAATCTGTGCTAGAGAAACTGGCGGGATCTGGCGAAGGCATTGCGAAGAAGGTGCTGGAATGGCGGCATTTGTCGAAGTTGAAATCAACCTACACCGATGCACTTCAGGCTCAGATTAACCCCGATACGGGCCGTGTTCACACCAGTTATAGTCTCTCTGGTGCACAAACCGGGCGATTGTCCTCAACCGATCCCAACTTGCAAAACATCCCAATCCGCACAGCGATTGGACGCACCATTCGAGAGGCGTTTGTGCCAGAGAATGGCAATGTCATTCTGGCCGCGGATTATAGCCAGATTGAATTGCGGCTTGCCGCGCACATGGCCGAAGTCGACAGTTTGAAAGAAGCGTTCGCGAACGGCGAAGACATCCACTCACGCACCGCCACCGAAATGTTTGGTGAAGTCACCCGAGACACACGGGCCCGGGCCAAGACGATTAACTTTGCGATCCTGTATGGCATCTCTCGGTGGGGTTTGGCGGGTCGATTGGAAGTTGAACCCGACGAGGCGCAAGCCATGATCGATACCTATTTCCAACGGTTTCCGGGCATTCAACGGTACATCATGGAAACGCTCGAAACCGTGGGAGAGCGCGGGTATTCAGAAACGTTGTTTGGTCGCAAAACATGGTTCCCCCGGATCAAATCCAAAAACCAAGCAGAGCGTCAGGGTTCGGAACGCGCGGCGATAAATGCCCCGATACAAGGGACAAGCGCGGATATTATCAAACGGGCCATGGTGCGAATGCTGCCTGCCCTATCCGATGCCGGCTTGCACGAAGTGCGCATGCTTTTGCAGGTGCACGATGAATTGGTGTTTGAGCTGCCCGAAGGCGACGTAGCAAAGGCCTCTCCAATCATCGAACGAGTAATGGCAGAGGCGGCCTTGCCGGCGGTGACGCTGGATGTGCCATTGGCGATTGATATCGGCACCGGCATGTCATGGGACGCGGCGCACTAAGCCTAGTGTTTGGTAGGAGCGGCGCGCGTAACGGCGCCGCTCCTTCATGTGTGTTTCTTGGGGTTGGTCGGTTCCAAAGTGTCTGGAGCAAAGAATCCGATTGGATTGGCCTCCGCTGCGCGTTTCTTCAACTCGCCGCGCATTTTGCGATACTCTGCTTCCATCCGCGAAGTGACCGTCGCCCTGCTGTCTTTCAACGCTTCCTCGAAATCAATCGCTTCGACTTCTTTGACATCCCCGCCCAAGCGGCGCAGCGCGCCAAGTCCGGCCCGTCTAACAACGTCTTCTAGATCGGCCCCGGTGAAACGGTCAGTTTTTGCTGCAACGGCCGATAGATCAACGTCTTTGGCAAGCGGCATGCCGTTCGTGTGGATACCCAAAATGTGCTCGCGACCGGGCGCATCGGGTGTTCCCACATAGACCAATTCGTCAAATCGGCCGGGCCGCAACAATGCCGGATCAACCAAAGTAGGCCGGTTGGTTGCGCCGATAACGATCACCGACTGCAATTCCTCAAGCCCGTCCATTTCCGCCAGAATCGTGTTGACCACGCGGCCGGTAACCTGCGGCTCCCCCTGTCCTGAGCCGCGCGCAGGAACAAGGCTGTCGATTTCGTCAATGAACAAAACACATGGTGCAACGGCTCGGGCACGGGCGAAGAGGCGCGCAATTTGTTGCTCGCTTTCTCCGTACCATTTCGACAACAGGTCCGAGCTCTTCATAGAGATGAAGTTCGCATCAGCCTCTTTTGCGACAGCCTTCGCCAACAGCGTCTTACCAGTGCCCGGAGGGCCATAGAGCAAGAATCCTTTGGCCGGCCTAATGCCCAAGCGATGGAAAGCATCGGGGTTTTTCAAAGGAAGTTCGATGCCCTCTTTCAATTTGTCGATCGCATCGCCGACTCCGCCAATGTCACCCCAACCGACATTCGGCATTTGCACCATCACTTCGCGCATGGCCGATGGCTGAATCCGTTTTAGAGCCGAAAAGAAGTCATCGCGGGTAACGCATAGATCTTCGAGGACATCGGTCGGAATTTCACGCGCATCCAAATCCAAACGCGGCATGATCCGGCGCACCGCATCGATGGCCGCCTCGCGCCCCAATGCCGCGATATCGGCGCCAACGAAGCCGTGCGTAACGCGCGCCAATTCAGATAGATCGACCTTATCTTCAAGCGGCATTCCGCGTGTGTGAATTGCCAAAATTTCGCGCCGCCCATTTTGGTCTGGCACGCCGATAACGATCTCACGATCAAAACGGCCGGGTCGGCGCAACGCTTCGTCAATGGCGTCGGGCCTATTGGTTGCTGCTATTACGACCAGATTGGCGCGCGCTTCCAACCCATCCATCAAAGTTAGCAATTGGGCGACAAGGCGCTTTTCCGCCTCGCCGGGCACTTGGGTTCGTTTCGGCGCGATGGAATCGATTTCATCGATAAAGACGATTGCAGGCGCAGCGCGGGTCGCTTCTTCAAAGACTTCGCGCAGGCGTTTTTCAGATTCGCCATACCCCGACCCCATGATCTCTGGGCCGTTAATGGTGAAGAACTCGGCGTCGCTTTCATTGGCGACCGCCTGAGCAAGGCGCGTTTTACCGGTGCCCGGCGGACCGTGGAGCAGAACACCCTTTGGTGGGTCCACTCCCAACCGGGTGAACAACTCTGGATAGCGAAGCGGCAATTCCACCATTTCTCGCAACGCTTGAATGGTGTCTTCCATCCCGCCGACATCATCATAATTCACCACGGCACGGCCATCACGCGGTTCTTCGAATTCGGTGCGCAGCTCCACCTCAGTGTTTTCGTCAATATGGACGATTCCTTTGGGTATGGTGGCGGCGACCGACAATCGGATTTGCGTCAATGCGTATGCGGGAGCGCGCAACAACTGACGGACATCCGATGGCATGTTTTGCACCGGTTGCTGACCCGTAGTGGCGACCAAATCACCCGCAACGATCGGTCTGCGGAAGAAATTGCGCTTCAGCGCTTGAGTGGGACCCTGAAGCCGCATTTCGCGCTGTGCCGGGGCAAAGACCACACGGGTAGCAGGTCGAGATTCGGCGACGGTGATCTCTACGTGTTCACCGGAACCCGCTTCGGCGTTGCCGCGCTGCAGACCGTCCAATCGGACAACATCCAAAGTGTCGTCCTCTTGATAGGCGGCCATTGCAATTGCAGCGGTCGACCGTTTCCCCGTTATCTCAACGACATCGCCTTCGGTGATGCCGAGCGCCTGAAATGCCGATCGCGGCATTCTTGCAATGCCTTGCCCTGATTCTTCTTGGCGGGCGGGGGCAACTTGAAGGCGCGCGGTCCGATTGGGAGTAGCGGCGTCGGCATCGGCCATTTGTTGGTCCTTTGGGCTGATGGGATTTGGAATGTGTTTCTACATTCGTAGCTAAGGAGCAGTTGAGATGAATGCAAACTGGCGCTTGTGGTTTTCACGTTGAGTGGGCGGCGCAGCTGTTTCGGATCGGATCGATCAAAGCGCGCACAGCCGAATCCGCTGCGGACAAAAAAAGCCCGGCACAAAGGCCGGGCTGAAATAGTTTGGGAGAGGATGCCTAAAAGGCACGATGAGATATGTGCGCCAGTGCGGTTTTGTGCAAGTGCGAATGACGCACAGTAAGTTGCAAAATGCGCAATTAAAATAGTCCAATTGGCTCGAATACGCGCAAAGTTTGCAAATTTTGCTGGCTTGTAATTGAGCAGGTGCCTTTAAAATAGGCAAAGTGAACACATTTCGTTGTGCGCCGCAGCATAATGGTGTGCGAAGCGTGACAGCGCAGTTGCAACCGACTAATTACGCGCGGTGTGTTCAAGCGCTTCGTTGGTATCGTTGCGAATCCATTTCGCAATTGCCGCGCAGCCACGTATTCGAAACCATTCGCCGCAAGGAAATCTTCCGCCAATGTCAAAAATTTATCCGAACGCTGCTGCTGCGCTTGAAGGCGTTATTAGGGACGGATTGTTGATTGCTGCTGGTGGCTTCGGCCTATGTGGGATTCCGGAACGGCTGCTGGATGCGATCCGCGACAGCGGTGTTACCGGACTTACCTTTGCGAGCAACAATGCAGGCATCGACAATGAGGGGATTGGCAAGCTGTTGCGCACGAAACAAGTGGCCAAGATGATCAGCTCTTATGTCGGCGAGAACAAAGAGTTCGAACGCCAGTATCTTGCCGGGGAACTAGACGTCGAATTCTGCCCGCAAGGGACTCTCGCCGAACGGATGCGCGCTGGCGGCGCGGGCATACCGGGGTTCTTCACCAAAACAGGTGTGGGAACTCAAGTTGCTGAGGGCAAAGAACACCAAGAATTTCCGGATCAGGACGGCGTCATGTCGACCTATATAATGGAGCGCGGCATTTTTGCCGATCTGTCGATCGTGAAAGCGTGGAAGGCAGATGAAACGGGCAACCTGATCTTCCGAAAGACCGCGCGCAATTTCAACCAACCAGCGGCTACATGCGGCAAGATCTGCGTCGCAGAAGTGGAAGAGATTGTACCAGCGGGCGCTCTCGAAGCGGATGAAGTTCACTTGCCAGGCGTGTTCGTCAATCGGATCGTGCTCGGCGCGCCTTATGATAAACAGATTGAGTTCCGCACAGTGCGCGAACGAGAAGAGGCATGATTTTGGGTATGGGATTGCCAAGAATGGATAAAGATCGCTCAATCAAATTGTTCGCAACAGCCGGCATCGCGCTTACTCTACAAGGGTGTGTTGCTGTCGCCTTCCCTATCGCAGCTGGCGGGATGATGGCGCGCGGAAACGGCGGGGATCGAGAAACGACCTCTGCGGTGGTTGAGCCACCCGTCGTTGCGCAAGCGGCTCCGCAAGATTCCGAACCGCAGCCAAGTGGAATCGTTGAAGTGGCGCGATCCAGCGATGCGGCCGCGACCGCGGCCGGCGTTGCCGAGACAGTGGGCGCGCGCGATACGGGCACGTTCGTTGTCGAAGACTCCTCAGTTTCCATCCCGTCGTCCGAACCCGAAGAACTGGTCGAAATCGTAACCGTTGAAGTTCCAGAAACAAGTGAGGCCGAGACCTTCTCTGACGTATTCGAGAACACAGCGTCAGACCCCGTTTCTGCGCCAGCAACGGTCGAAGTCGTCAACGCCGCCCCTATCTCGGTTCCGGCAAGCCCATCTGCCCCAGAGTCGGAGCCGGAGCTTCCATCAGCAGCGGCAGTGATCGAACAACCGGCGGCTATGGCTGCCGTTGCACCTTCGACAACAGAGGCTTCGACAGCTTCCACCTCTGGGATCGTGGTTCCTATCCCCGATGCGCCGCGCGCGGTTGCCGGCGGGACGTTCTTTGATCCGTTCTTTGACTACGCCACAGCACCCGAATTTACGAGCGTGGGCAAGCGTCCCTCGGCCATGTTGCTCAATCCTGCGGCGCTTGAGCCGGATCGCTTGGACTGTGAAACCGGCGAACCAACGGTCCTGATCGACCTCGATCCGGAATCGGGCGAACTGTTCCCCATTGATCCGCAAAGCGCTTCCCCCGCATTGGCTCAGAGGCTCGCCGAATTGCGGGTGAAAGGTGTCTTGATCGCTTGGATATCGCAACGCTTTGCTAATCGTGAGGTCGACATTCGTCGCGCTTTGCGCGATTCGGGGCTCGATCCACTTGGCATCGACGAAGTCTTGATGATGCGTACAAGCGATGATCGCAAACAAACGCGCCGCGACGCTTTGGCCCGCACATCCTGTTTGGTTGCCATTGCCGGGGACACACGATCCGATTTCCACGAGTTGTTCGATTACCTCCTCAATCCTAGCGACGCCGTCGCGCTTGAACCGCTCATCGGCGAAGGCTGGTTTTTGATTCCAACCCCGCTCTTGGCCGAGAGGACACGACCATGAACGCGCAAGCAAAAGGTTGGAGCCGCGATCAAATGGCGGCCCGTGCGGCGCACGAATTGCAGGATGGGTATTACGTCAACCTTGGCATCGGCATCCCCACATTGGTTGCCAATCACATTCCTAAAGGGATGCTGGTAACGTTGCAGAGCGAAAACGGGATGCTGGGCATCGGACCTTTTCCGTATGATGATGAGGTCGATGCCGATCTTATCAATGCCGGCAAGCAGACCATCAGCGAACTGCCCCATAGCGCCTATTTCGACAGCGCGACCAGCTTTTCCATGATTCGTGGCGGGCATATCGATTTAACTGTCCTCGGCGCGATGGAAGTGGCGCAGAACGGCGACATCGCCAATTGGATGATCCCGGGCAAGATGATCAAAGGCATGGGCGGCGCGATGGACCTAGTCGCCGGGGTCAAAAAGATCATCGTGGTGATGGATCACGCAGCAAAAGACGGCAGCGCGAAATTCATCCCGCAATGCACATTACCTCTAACCGGAGCGGGAGTGGTCGATATGATCATCACCAATCTTGGTGTGTTTCGCCGGCCAAACAAAGACGCCGCATTTCAGTTGATCGAATTGGCTCCGGGAGTGACCGAAGAGGATATCGCGGCACAAACCACCGCAGAGTATGAATTGGCGCTGGAAACTGCCTAGCTCCATGGAACAACCAATTGCGTGGCTAGAGCATTCGCGCAATGCGAAGGCGCCTCTGGCCGGACTCAAAGTGCTAGAGTTGGCTCGTGTGTTGGCAGGCCCGTGGGCCGGACAGATTCTCGCCGATTTGGGTGCCGACGTTATCAAAGTCGAAAGTCCCGAAGGAGACGGCACGCGTTTATGGGGTCCGCCATGGGTGGATCGGGTCGATGCCAACGACGATATGCAACGAGAGGCTGCGTACTATCACGCCTGCAATCGAGGCAAACGCAGTGTAATTGCCGATTTCCGCGACGAAGAAGATATCGCGATGGTGAAGGATCTGGCTCGCGACGCCGATGTTTTGATCGAGAATTTCAAAACCGGCGGCCTTGCGAAATTCGGCCTCGACTACGCATCCCTTGCCGCGAACAATGCCGGCCTTGTCTATTGCTCGATAACAGGGTTCGGCCAAACGGGTCCGCGCGCTACACAAGCGGGATATGATTTCGTCATTCAAGGGATGAGCGGATTCATGTCCATCACCGGAGAGCCCGACGGTGTGCCGGTGAAAATGGGCATTTCAATCTCCGACCTTACGACCGGCGTCTATGCAGCAAATGGCATTCAGGCCGCATTGCTCCAGCGCGAACGGTCGGGGCCAATGCAAGGGCGCGGCCAACACGTCGATATTGCGTTGCTCGATTGCTCCGTCGCATTGTTGGCCAATCAAGCGTCGTATCACTTCACAACCGGCCAAAACCCGCCGCGCATGGGTAATGCGCACGCGCAAGTGGCCCCCTATGGTGTTTTCCCGGTTCAAGATGGGCATGTCATTCTCTCACCGGCAAATGATCGTTTGTTCCGGCGTCTTATTGAAATGTTGGAGCGGCCCGATTTACAACGCGATCCGCGTTTCGAAAGCAATGCCGGTCGGATCGAGAACGCCGCTGCGTTGGATGCGGAGATTGCAAGTTCAACCAAGAGTTGGAGCAAGGTCGACTTATTGGAGGCCTGCAGCAAACACGGCGTACCAGCGGGGCCTATCAACAGATTGGATGAAGTGTTCGCTGACCCTCAAGTCATTGCCCGCGGAATGCGCTTGGACTTAGGCGGGATGCCCGGCGTGCGGAGCCCATTCACATTTTCAGAAGGTGAGTTGGCATTGGACAAGCCTTCTCCAATGTTGGGCGAACACGGTCCACCCACAAAGAAACACCAGTGAATTAACGCTACCTCTTGCAGCTTCCTTAAATTTCTGTAATTACAGAAATGCCAAAAGGAGATCGAGTCGTGAGCAAATTGCTGGACATTCCAGAGGCGCGAGCCTTCATCCTCCACTGGGGCGAAATGGGCACCGAATGGGGCGTAAACCGGTCCGTCGCGCAAGTTCATGCACTGCTTTATCTGAGCGATCGTCCTCTTCATGCTGAGGAGATTTGCGAGGCACTCGGCTTGGCCCGATCCAACGTGTCGAATGGTCTAAAAGAGCTTCAATCCTATGCCATTGTGCGACGCGTGCATGTTGAAGGGGATCGGCGTGACCATTTCATCGCAGAAACCGACGTTTGGGACATGTTGATGAAGATTGCGGCAGAACGAAAGCGCCGAGAGCTCGATCCGACCATTCAACTGCTCGGGGAATTGGCCGAGAGTCTGCATGGGCGGGAAGATGTGCCGATCCATGTGCGTGAACGGATCGGCAGGATGCACGACTTCATCGACACCTTGACGGGGTGGTACGCCGATGTTCGCGACCTTCCCAAATCCACGCTGGTCCGCCTAATGAAATTGGGGCGTGGTATTGCCCGCTTCCTACCCGGCAGCGGAAAGAGCTGATTTCAAATCCGCCGTGAATGACTGAATTGAGATGGAGAGACCCGAATGAGCAAACTGTGTATCTGACTATTTCACAAATTACAGAAATGACAGGAGTTTAAGATGTACGCTCTATTTTCTTACTGCGCCTACCTTTTCATCAGCATCGCATTGACTGTGTGGGTCGCGCGCACTCTGTCTAAAAACGGTTTCGTCTTTTTAACCGAATGCTTTGGTCACGATCAATTGTTGGCCGCGTCCACCAACCACTTGCTTGTCGTGGGATTCTATCTCGTGAATTTGGGCTGGATCTTGCTCACATTGCGGTTCGGCGCACCACCGGAAACCGCCGTTGGCGCGGTGCAGTTCTTGTCTAGCAAAGTTGGGATCGTGGTCGTTGCCCTAGGCCTGATGCACTTTTTCAATATGAATGCGATTGCCAAATTCGGCCGTAAAGTGGGCCATTGGTTCCGCGAAGAACAATGGGCGTCGAAAGCCGGCCAGTTCGAGGCATAGACCAATAAAGGGCCCGCATCCAATGGGCCATACAAAAGCAAAGGGCGCCCCAAAAGGAGGCGCCCTTTCTATGCCTGCGTACCGAAACCTCAGCCTAAAGCAGCTTTCAATTCACCCACCAAATCGGTCCGCTCCCAAGGGAAGAAATCACCCTCAGCGGTGCGGCCAAAATGGCCATATGCGGCGCTTTTGCGGTAAATTGGAATGTTCAATCCCAAATGCGTGCGAATGCCGCGCGGAGTCAGACCGCCCAAGCTCGCGATCGCTTTAATGGCCTCTTCGATGGCGGCGTCATCCACGCCTTCTGCGGCAGTGCCGTGGGTGTCCACATAAAGGGAAAGCGGTTCCGATACGCCAATCGCGTAGGCGATTTGAATGGTGCATCGTGTGGCAAGACCGGCGGCCACGACATTCTTTGCCAGATAGCGCGTGATATAAGCGGCACTGCGATCAACCTTGGTTGGGTCTTTGCCGCTGAACGCGCCGCCGCCATGCGGCGATGCACCGCCATAGGTATCGACAATGATTTTGCGCCCGGTCAAACCAGCATCACCATCCGGCCCGCCAATTTCAAAAGCGCCGGTAGGATTGATATGCCAGACGGTTTCATCGGTGATGAAATTTTCCGGCAGGATACGGCCAACGACCGACTTTACATAGTCTTTGAGTTCGACCTCTTTATCGCCTTCGTGATACCCTTTTGCGTGTTGAGTGGAAACGACGATCGCGGTGCAGGCGACCGGCTTTCCGTCCTCATATCGCAATGTGATTTGGCTTTTCGCATCCGGTTCAAGAAAGGGCGCGGTGCCGTCTTTGCGATCGGCAGCAAGCTGTTCTAAGATCTTGTGACTGTAATCGAGAGTAGCCGGCATAAGATCGGGCGTCTCATCACAAGCAAAGCCGAACATGATGCCTTGATCACCGGCACCTTCGTCTTTGTTTGAACCGTCATCACCTGCGTCAACACCCATAGCAATCTCTGCGGATTGGCCATGAAGGTGGTTTTCAAACGTCAGCGTTTCCCAGTGAAAACCGGTTTGCTCATAACCAATTTCAGCCACTGTGCGTCGAACCGCGCTTTCAATTTCATCGCGCGCGCCCGGCGCCCAATAGCTGTTGAATTTCCAGTCTTCGCGGGTTGTGTCGTACATCGGCGCGCAGCGGATTTCGCCGGAAAGGACCACTCGTTGCGTGGTCGTCATCGTTTCACAAGCAACCCGCGCTTCGGGGTCTTTCGACAGCATCAGATCGACGATGGCATCTGAGATTTGGTCGGACACTTTGTCCGGATGCCCTTCAGAAACGCTTTCGGAAGTGAAGAGGTAGTCCTTGCGCATTGGTGCTCCTTAAGGGCGCTCACCGGATCACTGAGTGCTTTTGACGGGTGATCGCAGAGAGGTGGTATTTCAGGCATGCCCTATTGAGATATAAGGAAACCTTTATGTCTAATTGGGGCCTAGCCTTGCCCTGCCCGCAGCGCAAGCAATCTTGGCAGTCCCAAACTGAGCAATACGAGCAAGCCCGCCCAAGCCAAGGGCAGCGCATTGCCGAACCGAGAGAAAAGAGTGGGCGCGTGGGCGGCGGGTACAAACCCATCGCGTTTGTCCGCTTCACCCAACGCGATGCTTTGTCGCACCGAACCGTTCGCATCAATCACCGCGCTGATCCCTGTGGTGGTTGAACGCAGAACCGGCAATCCCTCTTCGATTGCACGCATCCGGGCCTGAGCCAGATGCTGCGGTGGTCCCCAACTGCCGAACCATCCATCATTCGACGGGTTGAAAATGTAATCGGGCCGGTCGTCACGGTCGACAACCTGTCCAGAGAATACGATTTCATAACAAATCTGAATCCCGGCGCGACCATGCACTGCAAGGTCCAGTGTTTGTGGCCCGGGGCCGGGAATATAGGGGATCGATCCCGCGGTAAGCCGCGCCAATCCCAATCGGCCTAGCGCCCATTCTAAGGGCAAATATTCGCCATATGGGACCAAATGCGATTTCGCGTAATGATGTGTAAGATCACCGGTTCCATCCAGGGCAACCACCGAATTGCGCGCCGAAACCGCCGCGATCCATCCCGGTTCACGCTCCCCTATGTTCAAATTGACCACCCCGGTAAGCAAAGTGGCATCGGGCCCAATGACCGACGCAATCCGCTGTCGAGCGAATAAGGGGTCTGCCCCTGCGGTCGTCTGCCGATAGTATCTTTCGGGATACCCCTCTTCCAAATAATCAGGGATCGCGCTTTCAGGCCAAAGGATCAAACGCGACTGATCATTGCCGGGCCGCGTGAGGTTTGCCGTGCGCTGAAACTGCTCTTCGAATTTGGACCCATCGTTGATTTCATCTTGAGGGATGAGAGGCTGAACCAATGTGTAGCGGATGGAACTGTCATCCGTGACGTCAACCGTCCAAACCATTGGAAGCACAACGACAATCGAGGCGAAACCAAAGACCAACAGTGCCCTCCTCAACGCCGACAATCCGTTCTTTCGAAACAATTGGGCGCCCAAGGCCGCGACAAGGATCGCCAAGCCGGACAAGGCATATGTCCCAATCCACGGCAATAACGAGGCCAAGCCTGGGCTGTCCCACCCTCCCAGCAAGATCAAGCCCAAGGGAGGCCATGGATAGCCGGTGAAGACCCAACTGCGCAGCCACTCAGAAACGATCCATGACGCTGCGAAAAGCGCCGAGAACGCCATGAAATCGATTCTTTGGGCGATCCGATTGTTGAAACGGTGCGCGCACCAATGGGCCGCCAAAGCCGCGAGGCCCGGATAAACCGCGAGATAGAGGCACAACAACGGCACCGCAATCCAGCCCAAAACTTCCGGCATCTTAGCCTGATGAGTGAACGCGGTCGCGATCCAATTGTTGGCCAGCGTGAGATGGAACCACCCAAACACCCAGCCGCGCCAAAATGCAGCGCGCTTTGACGGTGCAGATTTTAGGAGGGCCACAAACAAAGACAGTGCAGGCAGAGCAATCCACCACGCATGAAACGGAGGATACCCAAGAGCAACGATCAAACCGAGTGCACCGGCAATCCACAACGGTCGCCCTTCGGAAACGGCAACCGCTTTGACCCATAGATTGATCAGGACCGAAAGCATCGTCGATCCGGTTGTCGGCATTGTGGTCGCTTCAGACATCAATCCATTCGCTCTCAATTTTCAGATCGCGAACAAGTAACGGATTATGCAGCCGCCTCGACGTCACCGTCGGCATCCCGATCATCCGATCCGATTGCCGGTGGAAGGACCGACGAATCCAGCCCATCTGCATCATCAGGTTTGCTCTTTGCACGGCGCGTGCGCGGCTTGCGCGGAGCGTCGGAATCGGCACTCTCACTCTTTGGCTTGCGAGGGCGGCGCTTTGGCTTTGGCGCGTCGCTATCCGCTTCAACCGCTTCCCCTTCGACACCGATCTCACCTTCGTCGGGAGCAGCGCTGTCGTTTGAGCCGTCCTCGGTTTGATCGTCGCGTTGATCATCGCGCTGATCGTCACGTCGACCACGCGACCGACGGTTGTTGCCGCGCCGTCCGTCATTGCGACGACCTTCGCCGTCTTCGGTCTCTTCACCGTCTTCGCCCGATTGTTCGCGGCCTTCATTGCGTTTGGCGCGCGCTTCGTCTTGGCGTGATTTGTTGTCTGCGATCACGCGGAAATAGTGATCTGCAAATTGCAGATAATATTCCGCTTGAACGCGGTCGCCATTGTGCTGCGCGTCCTGAGCAAGCTTTTTGTACTTGTCCAGAAGCTGCGGAGCGTTGCCCCGCGCGCGGCTGTCAATGCGATTAAGCTGATTTCCGCCGCCTTGATTGTTGCGATTACCGCGACCGCGGCGACGATTGTTACGATTGTTATTCAAAGGAAATTGATCCTCATCCGCGGCCAACGCGCAAAACCAAAACGCGCCTTGTGACCTATGGACCCCGAAAATGGTCGATTTAAACCACGCCCATTTTGCTATTGCATGCGCGCCCGCTCACCACAGACCATTGGTTGCGAACCACACGGCCCAAACAAGCGATTATTCGGAGCTTGACCTCGCCGTGCTGCACATAGGGCCACTCGGCAGGTCTGATTCGGAGTTAGCGAGAGGAATTGCGTTTGCCAAGCCCCCTCGCCCATTCAACCGCGATTTCACGACTTAACCTGTTGGCGAATAACCACAGCACGGGGACGATTTGCCAGATCGTGACGGACCTCAACAACAAAGCCGTGTCCTTCCGCGATCGCCGTGACGCCTTCGGCTTGCGATGCGCCAATCTCTAGGATGGCGACATTTGGGCTCATTCGAGAAAGTTCCGGGATGATGATGCGGTAATCGTCCAATCCCTCTTCGCCAGAAAACAGCGCGCTATGAGGTTCAAAATTGGCCACTTGGGGCTCAAGCTTTGCGATTGTTTCCACATAAGGCGGATTGCAAATGTATATGTCGAAATCACCAAACGCCTTGCTCAGCGATGCGTTGGTATCGCGCCAATCAAACAATCCGAATGTATCAGGCGTTAGATCATATTTCTGGGCGTTGAGCTTTGCCACTTTGAGAGCGGCCGCGCTGTTGTCAAAACCGTAGCATCGACCAAGCGTGGGATATTCCACCATCACCGTCAGCAAAAGCGCGCCAGATCCCGTTCCCATATCAAGGACACGGGAACCGGGCCGGCAATGTTCCAATGCAATTTCAATCAACAGCTCGCTGTCCGATCGCGGGATCAATACGTCCGCAGTGACAAGAAAATCGCGCCCATAAAATTCCTGCACGCCAACGATATAAGCGACAGGTTCGTTATCCATGCGGCGGGCGATCAATTCTGCAAATGCTGACGGCGCCGGATCGTCCATTTTCCAGATCAACATGTCAGACCGCCCGATGCCCAGCGCATGCGCCATCAGCAGCTCCGCGTCGAGCCGCGCCGTATCGCTCACCTTGGCGAGCTGTTCTGCCGCGCCGCGAATGGATTGAGCAACGCTCATTCGGAAAGCGCGGCTAGTCGTTTGCCTTCGTCCTCTGCAATTAAGGCGTCCACCAATTCGGGAAGCCCTGGTCCGGCCAAGACCTCTTCCAATTTGTGCAGTGTTAATCCGATCCGATGGTCGGTCACGCGCCCTTGCGGGAAATTGTATGTGCGGATCCGTTCCGACCGATCGCCGCTGCCGACCATCGCTTTGCGCGCTTCGGCTTCCGCACCCTGTGCTTCGTCGCGCATCTTTTCATAAAGCCGCGCGCGCAAGACCTGCATCGCTTTGGCGCGATTTTTGATTTGGCTGCGTTCGTCTTGCTGCATCACGACCAGGCCGCTGGGCAAATGGGTGATCCGAACCGCGCTATCTGTAGTGTTGACGTGTTGACCGCCTGCACCGCTGGCGCGGTACGTATCGATTTTCAAATCGTTTTGATCGATGTTCACATCGACCTCATCGGGTTCGGGCAATACCGCGACTGTGGCCGCCGATGTGTGAATGCGGCCGCCGCTTTCGGTGACCGGCACGCGTTGGACCCGATGCACACCGCTTTCGAATTTCATCTTGGCGAAAACGCCAGTGCCGGTGACGTTGGCGACGATTTCTTTGAATCCGCCGACCTCCGATGCGTTCATGCTGACCGGCTCCACTTTCCAACCATTCTCGGCAGCAAATCTCTCGTACATCCGATACAGGTCGCCGGCGAACAAGGCCGCCTCATCCCCGCCTGTACCGGCACGAATTTCAAGCATGGCCGGCTTGCTATCGGCGCTATCCCTAGGCAGCAATGCCACCGCCAATGCCCGCTCCTTTTCGGGAAGCGCGCCGCGAATCTCGGCCAATTCTTCCTCGGCCATCGCTTTCATCTCGGCATCGCTGAGCATTCCTTCGAGCCCAGCAATCTCTTCCCGCATTGTTTTCACGTCGGCCGCAATTTTCGCGACCGGTTCCAACTCGGCGTAATCCCGGCTGGCCTGAACAAACGCATCGCCTTCGAGCGTACCCGACGCCATTCGCGCCTCCAGCTCAGCAAATCGGTTGGTGATTTGATCAAGACGTTCGGGGGGGATTTGCATGGCGATCAGCGTGTCTCGCGTTTGACGGCAGCATCGATATGGCTGGCATCACCATCGCCCGATATATCGTAGAAGCCGGTTTCATTGACGCGCAAGATATGCTGCGGATTTTGCTTCATCGCTTTGTCGTACCGCTTCTTAACCGACCCGGAGGCGATAATGTCGCTTACGATTCCGCCGGCCCGCAATTTGGCCAAAAGCGCATTCGCAACGGCCAATCCCTCGTCATGCTCCAGCAAAACCATCGCCTCCAACACCGGGGCCTGCCTTTCGCCCACCAACATCGCGAGCCGTTCAATCCCAGCGGCCCAACCGACAGCAGGGGTCGCCGGTCCGCCCAAAGATTCCATCAATCCGTCATAGCGGCCACCGCCCAAAACTGTGCTTTGACTGCCTAGAGCATCGGCGGACACACTCCCTTCATCGGGAATGAACTCAAACGCGGTGTGGCGATAGTAATCGAGCCCCCGCACAAGGCTGTCTGCGCGGACCCATTCGACACCGGCGGCATCCAAACCTTCAGTCACCGCCGCGAAGAAATCGCGGGCTTCGTCGGACAAAAATTCGTCAATCTTGGGGGCATCCGAGAGGAACGGTTTGTCCTTGCGATCCTTGCTATCCAGAATGCGAAGCGGGTTCTTTTCCAATCGCTCTTGCGAATCCTCAGACAATTCATCCTTCACCGCGCGGAAGTACTCGATCAACGCCGCGCGCCATGCCTCACGGCTCTCGCCATCACCCAATGTGTTCAAGTGCAAGGTCACATCGTTGATGCCCAATTCTTTGAGCAATTGATCGGCCATAGCCAGCAATTCAACATCCGCCTGAGGATCGGCCGCGCCAATTATCTCGGCGTCAATCTGATGGAATTGGCGATATCGCCCCTTTTGCGGGCGCTCATATCGGAAAAGCGGACCGTGCGTGGCCAATTTTAGCGGCGCAAATTGCTGCCAACCGTTGGTAATGTAAGCGCGTGCAATCCCAGCGGTGAATTCCGGCCTTAGCGTTAGGGATTCGCCGCCGCGATCTTCGAATGAATACATTTCTTTGGACACGACATCGGTCGTTTCACCCAAAGAGCGGGCAAAAACTTCCGTCTTTTCAAAGACCGGAAATTCGGCACGACGGAATCGATACAGCTTTCGCACGCGCTCGAATGTTTCAACCACAAAGGCGAACGCTTCGGCGTCTGGTCCGAATATATCCTGAGTGCCGCGAATGGCTTTTGGTGTGTTCTTGCTCATAATGTCTCTTTTTGTATTGAGCGCGATTAGGGCACAGCTGGCCTTGCCGCAATATCGCAACGGAGCTATCGGCTCCAAAACGCCTTTTGGGAGAGGGGCCGGTAACCGCAGATTAGGAACGAACAATGCGCATCGACAAAATTCCCACTGGCAACAATCCCCCCGACGACCTGAATGTCATCATCGAAGTCCCTACCGGGGGTGAGCCGGTGAAATACGAATTTGATAAGGAATCGGGGGCGTTGTTCGTCGACCGCATCCTCCACACACCGATGCGGTATCCGGCAAATTATGGCTTTGTGCCCCACACACTTAGTCCGGATGGTGACCCTTTGGATGCGCTCGTCATTGCGCGGTCGCCGTTCATTCCGGGATGCGTTGTGAGATCAAGGCCAATTGGTGTTCTCAACCTTGAAGACGAACATGGCGGCGATGAAAAACTGATCTGTGTTCCGGTTGATACGACGTTCCCGTATTACTCCGACGTTGGCGAGACGAAAGATCTGCCCTCAATCATCATGCAACAGATTGAGCACTTTTTTACGCACTACAAAGATCTAGAAGCGGAAAAATGGGTGCGGATCGGTAAATGGGGCGACCGTGCAGAAGCCCGCCAGATCGTGATCGAGGCGATCGAACGGGCCGGCTAATCGGCCTTCGAAGGTGATTTGAAGTCTGGTCGGCGCGTGAGATCAATTGTCGAGCGCGCCGACGGGTCTACAAAATGGTTTTGAACAATCCTGTCAAAATCAGTGGCAAGCAAATGGCCAAAATCCACAATCCGGTCGCATCGCGACGAAAAGCGGGGGCATAGTCGCTGTCGCTCGCCTGATCGTCGGTCAATCCGGCCCAACGCTTTTCAAACCAGCGACACGCCGGAATGATCGCCGCCACCAAAACGACCAAGGCAACATAAGGCAAAATGGAGGAGGTGCCCTCGCCCATCGCCTTCACAGTCAGAAATATCTGAAGCGCGGTGTAGACCAGCAAGGCGAAAGCGACATGATCGCTCATCGATTTGCGCCAATCGCGTTTGCGAGCGCCTTGTTTTTGGCCCGCTACGTTTTGCTGATGTGACAGCTCGTTCATTTTCCGCTCCCCAACGGTTAATCTGGCTGAAGTATCTCAAAAGCGGAGCAACGTTGCAAGCTTAGTAACCAAAATGAAATTTTGTTGCACAGAACGCAACGCCTGATCGGCAACAGGTTAGAATAGAAGCACTTTTACGGTTAACCTCATGGGGCCGCGTCCTAAATAGTCCGTCAAAGCAAAAATCTTGCCAAAATCAGTGGTCTCACTCTTTCCTGTTAAGATGATGGTGCTAAAGCCTATGTCATGAGCGAGTCTATCACGACAGAAACGCCCAAGGGGCAAAGCGCCCAAGACGCAGAGGCGAGCGAAACCATCACCGCTGCCGCACCCTTGCCCGATGGCGGCTTGGAAGTGATCTCAATCGCCAAGAGCTATGACAAGCGCGCGGTGTTGACCGACATCTCTTTGACCGTGGCCAAGGGCGAAGTGCTGGGCCTTTTGGGGCCGAACGGCGCGGGCAAGACGACGTGTTTCTATTCAATCATGGGATTGGTTAAGCCGGATTCCGGTCGGATCCTAATGGATGGCGAAGACGTTACCAGCCTGCCAATGTATCGCCGTGCGATCCTAGGTTTGGGGTACCTTCCTCAAGAAACCAGCATCTTTCGTGGAATGACAGTTGAACAGAACATAAACTGTGTCCTCGAAATGGTTGAGCCGGACGCAGCCACTCGCCGCGATGAATTGGAACGGCTGCTAGGTGAATTCGGCCTCGAAGGGTTGCGCGACAGCCCTGCAATGGCGCTTTCTGGGGGTGAACGTCGGCGTTGTGAAATCGCGCGGGCGCTCGCCGCGAAACCGTCAATCATGCTTTTGGATGAACCGTTTGCCGGGATCGACCCGCTTTCAATCAGTGACATCCGCGATTTGGTGAAAGATTTGAAACGGCGCGGCATCGGCGTTTTAATCACCGATCATAACGTCCGCGAAACGCTCGACATCGTCGACCGTGCGTGCATCATCTATGGTGGTCAGGTCTTGTTCGCTGGCACACCTCAGGCGCTGGTTGCTGATGAGAATGTTAAACGCCTTTATCTGGGTGAGAGCTTCACGCTCTAGGCTTTGAATTCATGGCGCTCGGACCGAGACTAGACCTTCGTCAATCACAACAACTTGTGATGACACCGCAATTGCAGCAGGCGATCAAACTGCTGGCGGCGTCCAATCTAGAAATTGAAACGTTCATCGGCGACGCGCTCGAAGCCAACCCATTGCTCGAAGCGGGGGCCGTTTCCCGTGAAGATTCTGGACCAAGCGGCGAACCCGACGATGTCCCGCGCGAAGAATTCACATCAGATCAATTGATGGCTCAGGGCAAAGGCGAAAGCGAGGCCCCGCTCGACATCGACACAGGAGCGTTGGATCGCGATCGCGAAACCGGCGACGGCGCAGTGTCCGATAACAGCCGCCTTTCCGATGCCGAATGGGGTTCAGCCGGCGGCGGCGGAGCCGCTGGTGGGGAAGAGTTTCCCAGCATCGACGCGACCCGCGCAGCCGAATTGTCCCTGGGCGAACATCTCGACAATCAGATCGGCACCTTAGCCGTAAACCCAAAAGAGGCGTTTGTTGCGCGGCATATTGCCGGATTGTTGGACGATGCCGGATATCTCAGCAGCGATCTGCGCGACATTGCCTACGATCTTGGCGTCACTTTGGATGAAACTGAAGACGCGCTGGAAGTGATCCATATGTGCGATCCGACCGGTGTCGGGGCCCGCAGTCTATCGGAGTGTTTGGCAATTCAGGCGCGCGAAGCGGACCGGTATGATCCATGTATGCGCGCGTTAATCGACAACCTTGAGTTGGTTGCCAAAGGGGAAATTGCGAAACTGAAACGACTTTGCCGTGTCGATGACGAAGATTTCGCCGATATGCTGCGGGAACTTCGGGAATTTGATCCAAAACCCGGCCTTACCTTTGCCCCTTCAACCACCGACGCGGTGATCCCCGATGTCTTGTTAACCGCGAACGATGAAAATGGATGGGACATTGCCCTTAACGAAGACACGCTGCCCCGGCTGATTGTTAATCGCAGTTATTACGTCGAGTTGAACGAAGGATCCCCCAATGAAGAGGCTCAGGGATGGCTCAAGGAAAAACTTGCCGATGCGCATTGGTTGATCCGGGCGCTGGATCAACGGCAAAAGACAATCCTGAAAACCGCTGCTGAAATCGTGAAACAGCAAGACGGCTTCTTCCGCAAAGGCGTTTCTGAACTGCGCCCGCTGACATTGCGAGAGGTCGCGGAGCAGATCGATATGCATGAAAGCACCGTGAGCCGCGTAACCAGCAACAAGTATCTACATTGTGATCGCGGATGTTTTGAACTCAAATATTTCTTCTCAAGCGGCGTTTCATCCAGCGATGGCGAGGGTGCGTCTTCTGAAGCGATCAAAGCGCGGATTAAGGCACTGACCGATGCAGAAGATGCGAAGAAGGTGTTGTCCGATCAAAAGCTTGCCGACCTTCTTAAGGAAGAGGGATACGACCTAGCCCGACGGACGGTCGCCAAATATCGCGAAGCGGTTGGAATTGGGTCGAGCGCGCAACGGCGCCGTCAAAAGAAGCTGGAAAACCTGTAATACGGCGTCCGTTGGCCGGCGAACCGACCTAGGTACTATGCCCGCGACTCGTGGAGTCAGCTGGGTTTACGCATTATTAACCTTTTCCGTTCAGACCTTGTGTGGTTAATAGAAGGCAACACCTCTTAGCGAGGCGTTACCACGCACATGATGTCCGCCACACGGGGCAACTAGGGGACCAGAAATGCGAGTGCTGCTGATTGAGGACGAGCCAACAACGGCGAAAGCCATTGAACTCATGCTCACCACCGAAGGTTTTAATGTATACGGAACCGATCTTGGCGAAGAAGGCCTCGATCTGGGTAAGCTGTATGATTACGATATCATCCTGCTCGACCTGAACTTGCCGGATATGCACGGCTATGACGTTCTGAAGAAATTGCGCGTTGCCAAGGTGCAAACGCCGGTGCTTATCCTTTCGGGTATTGCCGAAATGGATAGCAAAATCCGTTCATTCGGCTTTGGCGCCGATGATTACGTGACAAAGCCATTCCATCGTGAAGAGCTGGTCGCGCGCATTCATGCCGTTGTACGCCGTTCGAAAGGCCATAGCCAATCGATCATCCGTACCGGTAAGCTTGCGGTGAACCTTGATGCGAAAACTGTCGAAGTCGACAGCGCTCGCGTTCACTTAACCGGTAAAGAATACGCGATGCTTGAGCTGCTTTCACTGCGCAAAGGCACCACATTGACCAAGGAAATGTTCCTCAACCATCTTTATGGTGGCATGGATGAGCCGGAATTGAAGATCATCGACGTGTTCATTTGCAAGCTGCGCAAAAAGCTCAGCCACGCATGCGGCGGTGAAAACTACATCGAAACCGTTTGGGGTCGCGGCTATGTGTTGCGCGATCCACAAGAGGAAGTCGAAGCCGCATAATCGGCGCGACACTTTCACTAAAGAAAAGCGCCCGCGGCCTATGCCTCGGGCGCTTTTCTTTTGTCTGTGACCCGCGAAGCCAACCTATCGCTCGCGTTTTAGACCGCTCATCAGATCAAGGCCTGCTGGTTCTTGGAACAAGCGCAGGTCAAATTCCGATACGATCGCCAAAAAGTGATCGAAAATATCGGCCTGGATCCCTTCATATGCGTTCCAGTCCGTAGTGTCGGTGAAACAATAAATCTCGATTGGAAGACCTTGGGGTCCAGACGGCAATTGGCGCACCAGCAATGTGAAACCGTCGCCGATACGTGGATGCCATTGAAGGTAGGCGATCATATACGCGCGCAGTGTGCCAACATTCGTTAAACGCCGCGCATTCACAGGGGCATCTTCACCAGAAAGTTCACGCGCGTTCCAATCCGCGATCTCTTCTCGTTTCGCCGCGAGATACCCTTTTAACATTTTGAATTTCTTCAATTCGACAACTTCGTCATCGTTCAAGAAACGCACCGTGTTCTGATCCAAAATGATCGACCGTTTAATCCTCCGACCGCCGCTTTCACTCATGCCGCGCCAATTGCGAAAGGCATCCGAGACTAGGCGATGGGTTGGGATCGTTGTGATTGTCTTGTCGAAATTCTGCACCTTTACAGTGTGCAGAGAGATATCGATCACATCACCATCCGCGCTCATGCTGGGCATTTCAATCCAATCGCCCACCCTAAGCATATCATTTGTGGTGAGTTGAACGCTCGCGACCAAGCTTAAGATCGTGTCCTTGAACACCAACAATAAAACCGCCGTGACCGCGCCCAACCCCGACAACAGCAAGAGAGGCGACTCATCAATCAGGACCGAGATGAGGATGATTGCCGCCCCGCACAGGACGACGATCTTGAGCACTTGAAGATACCCTTTGATCGGCCGATTGCGCGATGTCGGCATCCTCTCATACACTTCGTTGGCGTATGTCAGCGCCCGTACAATCGCCATGCCGATCGACAAAACGATAAGAGCCTGCGTTACATTCGAAATGACCGTCAAGAGATCACATCGCCAATGCGCTTCGGCCGCAACTGCATCGCATGACAAATGCGGTACAGCAGAAATACCGTTGGAAACGATCAGAAGTGGAAGAACCGTCGCCAACCACGCAGCTGATTTGTTGATCGTTTGAGATTTGGCATCAAGATACGGCGCCGCTGCACGTAAGATTATGTATTTCAGGACATAATTGACCAAAAGGGCAACGGCCAAAAGGCCCAATATACCCAGCAGCGTTTGCGCCCAATCGGGTTGAGACGCAAAGAAAACCGAAAGATCATTTATCATCACTCTGCGATAGATCGAATTGGCCCACACCCTCAACCCCTGCGCTCTGATCAAAGTCGGTTTCTGCCGCAAATTGACGGTTTGGCTGGACAAGCGCGGGTCCGCTTGACTAGCGGGCATTCCATGAGCGCGTATAAAGAAGGTGATCCCACCACTCTTAGCAGGTTGTATGGTCGAAGCGTTGGCAAGCCCTTGCGGGCGCGCCAGCAATCTCTCGTGGATGAATTGCTTCCCAAGATTGCCGTCCCGGATGATGGCCCTGTTACCGCAGAGGCGTTGTTTGGTGAGGATTGCCCTCTGCATTTTGAGATTGGATTTGGCGGCGGCGAACACCTTGCCTATCGCGCCGATCTTTTGCCCAATCATGGCCTTATCGGCGCGGAACCCTTTCTAAACGGGGTGGCACAGGCGCTTGCCCATGTTGAGGAACAACGTTTGGCCAATGTCCGATTGCATCATGGCGATGCGATCGAAGTGTTGCAGCGCATCCCTGATGAGGCGTTGACGATGGCTTATCTCCTTCATCCCGACCCTTGGCCTAAAGCGCGCCATGCAAAACGCCGGATGATGAACGACGGGCCCGTTCAATTGATCGCCGACAAGCTAAAGCCGGGAGGGGAATTCCGATTTGGCACTGACCACGCGGTTTATGTGCGGCACGCCTTGATGGTGATGCAGCGGTTCTCGGACCAGTTTGAGTGGGTCGCCAATGGCCCCAGCGACTGGCAGAACCGACCGTCGGGATGGTGCGAAACCCGGTACGAACACAAGGCGCGCAACACTTTCAAACACGAAGTCTGGTATTTCCGCTTCCGAAAGAAGTGATCGTTGCCCCGCCAAGACTAAGCGATCCGACCAATGCGAACGACAAAAAGGCGGCGCCGGAATTCTTTCGAACCGGCGCCGCCAAATTTCACAGCCAGACCTTGCGGTCTATAGGGTTGTTACCCGACAATTCCGGCGCTGGTTAGAACCGCCAACGTCAACACATCTGGTGCGGCCGCCGTCATCGGGACGATCTGAACCGGTTTTTCCATACCGATCAACATCGGTCCAACGGTGGTGTTCGCACCCAATTCTCGGAGCAATTTTGCCGAAAGGTTGGCCGATTGTAGGCCCGGCATGATCAACACATTGGCCGGCGCGGACAGGCGGCTGAATGGATAGAGTTCCATCACCTTAGGGTTAAGCGCCGCGTCCGGTGCCATTTCACCTTCATATTCGAAATCGCATCCATCCCGATCCAGGATCGACACCGCGTCGCGAATATTGCTGAGCCATTGGCCCGATGGATTGCCAAAGGTTGAATAGGACAGGAACGCAACGCGCGGCTCATGCCCCATCCGACGCGCAACTGCGGCGGTTTCTTTGGCGATATAGGCCAATTCTTCGGAATCGGGCCGTTCATTGATGGTGGTGTCCGCAAGGAACGTCGTGTGGTTCTTGCCAATCATCATATGGATGCCGAATGGCAATGCATCAGGCTTCTTATCGAGCACCAAGTTCACTTCACGAACCGTCTGCGCATATGTCCGGGTGAGGCCCGAAATCATCGCATCACCATGCCCCAGAGCTACCAACAGCGCAGCGAATACGTTGCGCTCCTGATTGACCATCCGACGCACGTCACGTTCGGTGTAACCGCGCCGCTGCAATCGCTCATACAAATACTTCACCATAGCGGGCACGTGCTCGCTATCGGCGGAGTTTTGGATGTTGAAACTGCCCGGGTCAGAAACAGACAGCTGATGCAGCTTGTCCATAACCGCTTTCGTTCGACCGACCAAAATTGGCTCACCGTAGCCGAAATCACGGAATTGGATCGCCGCGCGCAGCACAACTTCCTCTTCCGCCTCAGCAAAGACCATCCGTTTGGGGTTGTTCTTGGCTTCGTTGTAGACACCCGTCAGAACCGACGTGGTCGGGTTTAGGCGTGCGCGCAATCCAACCCGATAAGCTTCAAAGTCGTCGATGTTGGATTTAGCCACACCAGAATCCATGGCTGCCTTTGCGACTGCAGAAGACACGACTTCGATCAAGCGTGGATCAAAGGGCGCAGGGATAATGTAATCCGTGCCAAATTTCTGATTCTTGCCATAGGCTGCTGCGACCTCTTCGGGAACGCGTTCGCGGGCCAGTTCGGCAATCGCAGTCGCTGCGGCCACTTTCATCTCTTCATTGATCGAAGTCGCCTGAACATCCAATGCGCCGCGGAAAATGAATGGGAAGCCGAGAACATTGTTCACCTGGTTGGGGAAATCGCTGCGACCGGTCGCAATGATCGCATCAGGTCGCACAGCTTTGGCTTCGTTGGGCATGATCTCTGGCGTTGGATTGGCCATCGCAAAGATGATCGGCTTGTCCGCCATGTCGGCGACCCATTCCGGTTTCAAAGCGCCAGCCGCCGAAAGACCAAGGAAAATATCAGCGCCTTTCAACGCTTCTTCCAATGTGGTCGCGTCGGTCGCAACAGCGTGTGCGCTCTTCCATTGATCCACGTTTTCGCGGCCCGGTGTGATCGGCCCACGGCGGTCGCACATGATCACATTCTCATGCTGCACACCCATCGCCTTGATCAAAGAAGTACAAGCGATCGCAGCGGCACCTGCACCGTTCACGACCACTTTAACATCCGCGATATTGCGGTTGGTCAAATGGCAGGCGTTGAGCAAGCCCGCGGCCGTGATGATCGCGGTGCCATGTTGGTCATCGTGCATGATCGGAATGTTCATGCGTTCGCGCAGAGCGGCTTCGATAATGAAGCATTCTGGCGCCTTAATGTCCTCGAGATTGATCCCGCCAAAGCTTGGCTCCATCAAAGCTACGGCTTCGATGAATGCTTCAGGGTCCTCTGTCGCAAGCTCAATGTCGATCGAATCGACATCGGCAAACCGTTTGAACAAAACGGCCTTGCCTTCCATCACTGGTTTTGACGCAAGCGCGCCCAAATTGCCCAAGCCCAAGATCGCCGTACCGTTTGAGATAACAGCGACAAGGTTCCCCTTGGCGGTGTAACGGGCGGCGAGCGCCGGGTCGTTTGCAATCGCTTCAACGGGAACCGCAACACCGGGCGAATATGCAAGGCTGAGATCGCGTTGCGACGTCATGGCCTTTGTAGCGACAATCTCAATCTTACCGGGTCGACCCGATTCATGATAAAAGAGCGCTTCGCGGCTGGTAAAGCCGCCTTTGTTTTCGTCCGACATTTTGATTCCCCTAAATTCCCACCAATTGCACCTTGAAATGAGGGTTTAGCCCGCTCGGGTTTGAGATGATAGGGGCCAAAGTGCGTTGAAAAGATTTGCACCATCCCTTCCCGAATCGTCCACGAGGTAGCTAGGCCAACAGCATGGCAAATAAATCCGCCTCTCCTACGGCCAAAAAACCCACTCCCATGATGGAGCAATACCTCGCGCTTAAGCGTGAGGCGGGCGATTCCTTGCTATTTTATCGGATGGGCGACTTCTTCGAATTGTTCTTTGACGATGCAAAGGTTGCGTCGAACATTTTGGATATCGCTCTGACATCGCGCGGAGAACATGACGGCAAACCAGTTGCGATGTGCGGTGTACCGGTACACGCCGCAGAGGGATATCTCGCCCGCCTAATCAAAGCGGGCCAACGGGTCGCGATTGCGGAACAGGTTGAGACACCTGATGAAGCAAAAGCACGAGCCAAAAGAGAAGGCAAACCGTCGTCCAAGGTTCTGGTTGCTCGCGACATTGTGCGTTTCGTAACCGCCGGCACCTTAACCGAAGAAGCTCTATTGGAACCGCGCCGGGCCAACGTTCTTGTCGCATTGTCCGACGTTCGCGGCACGATTGGTATCGCAAGCTGCGACATTTCGACTGGTGTCATGGTGTTGGAAGAATGCCACCCCGACATGTTGAATGCTGAACTTTCGAGATTGAGCGCGACCGAGGTGGTAGTTTCGGACAATTGGTCTGAGGCCGGCGCGGAATGGTTGCAAGACGCGACACGCCATACCAACAGCCCGTTTTCTAGCGATGTTGGCGAGGATCGGCTCAAATCGCTGCATGGCGTTTCCACGCTTGACGGGTTTGGCGATTTCTCGCGCGCTATGCTGGGCGCGGCGGGAGGATTGATCGCCTATCTCGATCATGTTGGGCGCGGCTCCCTTCCTTTGCTTTTGCCCCCTGTGATTCGCGCCAAAGCGTCGGGCATGGCGATGGACGAAGCGACTCGCGGAAGCCTTGAGATACTTGAAAGCGCGCAAGGTGGTCGAACGGGCAGCCTCATTGCCGCCCTTGATCGCTGTTCAACCGGCGCAGGGTCGCGGCTTCTGGCGCAAGATTTGTCCTCTCCGATGCTGAGCAAAGGCGGGATCGAAGATCGTTTGGCACTGGTTAAATTTTGGCGCGATCGACCGATCGAGCGGGCCAATCTGCGCGATGCTTTGCGGTCGCTGCCAGATATTGGCCGTGCATTAGGCCGATTGGTCGCAGGCAGAGGCAGCCCGCGCGATCTTGGTCAATTGCGCGATGGGTTGAACGAGGCATGGCGGTTATACGATTGGCTTTCGACAGAGAGTGATCGCCCGGCTTTGCTGGATGATCTCTTGCCGCAATTGCGGGGGCACGGTGAATTGGTCGACCTGTTGTCGCGTGCCTTGGTTGCGACCCCACCGACCGAGCGATCCAATGGCGGCTTCATCACGCAAGGTTACGACGCAAGCTTGGATGAATTGCGCGAAATTTCGGGCGATGCCCGTCGAGCGATCGCCGCAATGGAAGCCCGCTATCGCGAAGAAACTGGCATTGCGTCGCTAAAAATAAAGCACAACGGCGTGTTGGGGTATTTCATCGAAGTGCCCAGCCGGCATGGCGATGCATTGATGGAGGCCGATAGCGGGTTCACGCATCGCCAAACGATGAAGGGCGCTGTGCGCTTCAATTCGATATCGCTGCACGAAGAGGCGTCGCGCATCGCAGAGGCTGGCGGTCGTGCATTGGCGGCCGAAGAATCTCATTTTGAAGAATTGGTCGATCGATCGGTCGCCAGTCGCCAAACGATCGCGAAAAGCGCGGCGGCGCTGGCTCGAATTGATGTTTCCGCAGGCAATGCCGAACGCGCATCCGAAGGGGATTGGTGCCGCCCGGACGTAGATGAAGCCCCTGGATTGTCGATTGTTGCCGGTCGTCACCCGGTCGTTGAAACCGCTCTGGCCGCGACCTCTCAACGGTTCGTGGCGAACGATTGCAGCCTCCGCTTCGATGATCGACTTTGGTTGATTGGAGGCCCAAACATGGGCGGCAAATCGACCTTTTTGCGTCAGAACGCGTTGATTGTATTGATGGCGCAGGCCGGATGTTTTGTTCCCGCAAAATCGGCCCATATCGGATTGGTGGATAGGTTATTCAGCCGCGTCGGTGCCTCGGACAACCTTGCCCGTGGTCGATCGACTTTCATGGTTGAAATGGTCGAAACGGCCGCCATTCTGGCCCAAGCAACCGATCGCAGTTTTGTGATCCTCGACGAAGTCGGCAGGGGCACATCCACTTATGATGGATTGGCACTGGCTTGGGCCGTTGTAGAGGCGGTGCATTCACAAATTGGCTGTCGGTGCCTGTTCGCGACGCATTACCATGAATTGGCCCGTTTGGCCGAAACCTGCACTCACCTGTCCCTGCATCATGTTCGGGCACGAGAATGGAAAGGTGATCTCGTGTTGCTGCATGAACTGGCGGATGGCCCAGCGGACCGATCCTATGGCTTGGCGGTCGCAAAACTGGCCGGGGTCCCCAACACAGTGGTCAATCGCGCGCGCCAAGTGCTCCAAAAATTGGAGGATGCGCGCAATGAAACGGGTGGTTTGGCGGCCGGATTGGGGGAATTGCCGTTGTTCGCCGCCGCTGCGCCAACCGCCCCAGAACAATCCAAAGAAGAAGCGTTGGCCGCGAAGCTTTTGGAAACGGACATCGATGCGCTCAGCCCGCGCGATGCCTTAGACCTGTTGTATGAGCTGAAACGCAGCGTGGATTGAGCCGGGTATTCGGCGCATTTGCTGGCCGCGCTTGCACCAATCTTTAACACTCTTTTTGCTATCACATTGCCCATGTCAAACAACATGTTCGCAAACCCGAAAACAGCGCTCGGCTTCGCCGGAGTTACGATCGCGATCGGCGTGGCCGCCTCATTTGGCGCCAGCCACTTCCTGCCCACGTCCGGACAAGACGTTGAGGCAGCAAAAGTCGTTGAAGCACCTGCGGCGCCCACAGCTCCTGCCACTGCGAACCAAGCGCCAGCGACCACGGCGTGGGCCGATGAAGAATTTACCGACGATTGGAACACATCGGCCGTGGATACAGCGAACGGGTTTAACGGCCCTCAGAGTGCCGACAGCCAATCTGAACCTGGTGAGCCGACCTTTGGTGACTTTGCCCCGCAATCACGCGATGCCTCCCGCAGTTCCGGTTCGGCGCGACGCGGACCAACACGTTCTGCGCCTGGTCCCGTGATCCGGTCGGGCGCTGCGCCTGGCGCACCGGAATTACGTCCCCCTGGCGGCGGCGGAAGCGGAAGCGGTGAATTGGTTCAAGTCGATTGAGCTTGCCTGCCGATGCGCGATTCAATTCAGCGCGTTGGCACCGGAACATCGCCGGAATAATCATAAAAGCCGCGGTCGGTCTTACGGCCCAACCAACCCGCTTCGACATATTTGACCAGCAACGGCGCCGGGCGATACTTCGTATCCCGCGTGGTGCGATACAACACATTGATAATGTCGAGACATGTATCCAAGCCAACAAAATCCGCGAGCTGTAATGGGCCCATCGGATGGTTCAGGCCCAAACGACATCCTTTGTCGATATCTTCGATGCCTGCGGTCGATTGACCCAAAACAAAGACCGCTTCGTTGATCATCGGCAATAGGATGCGGTTCACAACAAAACCCGGTTCATCTTGGCTCAGCACGACTTCTTTGCCCAACCCTTCGGCAAAGGCGGTGACGCGATCGGTTGTCTCTTTTGATGTTGCCAGACCAGGAATAACCTCAATCAGCCCCATCACCGGCACAGGATTGAAAAAGTGAAGGCCGATAAAGCGTTCCGGATCCGGGGAATGGTTTGCCATGCGTGTGATCGGGATTGAACTGGTGTTGGACGCCATGATCGCATCTTTGCCCAGCACTTTGCCTGCGTTTTCAAAAATGGACTGTTTGATCGGTTCTTTTTCGGTCGCCGCCTCGATGATCAATTCCGCATCGGCCATCGGCGCATAGTCGCCGATTGGCACAACTTTCGAAAGAAGAGCCTCTGCGGCATCGACCTCAATCTTGCCTCGACCGACCAATTTGCCGGCGGCTTTCTCAATCTTGCTTTTGCCAGCCTCTGCCGTGGCAAGATCAATATCTGCGAGCAGCACTTGCATTCCTTGAGCGGCGACCGTTTGAGCGATCCCGGTGCCCATTTGACCGGCTCCGATTACAGCGATTTTCCGCATGACATTTCCCTTCGCAAGTGCAGCAAAGCGCGGTCACTAGCGGGGAAGAAGGCCGATGACTAGCGAATAGCTACCGATTGGCGCCGGGCACCCATTTAACATCCGATGCCCCGTCATCATTCAACACACGGGCCATGACGAACAACAAGTCGGATAGACGATTCACATACGCCATCGCGGCAGGATTGATCGCGTCCTCCTGCGCCAATTGCGTCATCAATCGTTCCGCTGCACGCGTGCTTGCGCGGGCGACATGAGTTCGCGCCGCCGCTTCGCTCCCGCCGGGAAGGACAAAACTGGTCAGAGGTTCCAGCGTTTCATTCAACGCATCTATTCGTTGCTCAAGCCAAGTGGCTTGGCCGTCAACGATCCTCAAAACCATTTCAGACGGGGCGAAATCACCATTCTCAGCCGGCGTTGCTAAATCCGCACCCAGATCAAACATATCGTTTTGAACACGGGTCAAAATTGAACGGTGCGATGCGCTTTGCGCGCTCTGCCCATCGCCTATGGCACAAATGGCCAGACCAATCGCGCTGTTCGCTTCATCAACAGCACCGATTGCGGCAATGCGCGCGGAATGCTTGGCCGTGCGCGATCCGTCGACCAACCCGGTCGTACCGTCATCGCCGGTGCGCGTGTAGATCTTGTTCAGTTTAACCATGGGCCAACCTTAGGCGACGGTGCTTGACGATTACGTGCTCGCCAGGAGCGCGACAACAGCCACTACGGCGATTGCGGCTGCTTGGTATTTGATCCGCGCAAACATGGCTTTGTTTTGCAACATCTGCATTTCTGTGACGGTTTCCCCTTCCCCCGTCTCAAGATCGATCTTGGTCGTCTTAAGGAACGCGATAACGCCCCGAATAAACGCCGCAAGGACAAGGATGCAGAGAACGATGAGCAGGGGAATCCATATGTAGGTCATGACGTAGAAATGGGAGCTTTCATCCGAAAATGCCACCCTTCAATTTATGCAACCGCAATTGCTCTGCAAGCATCAAACCGTCCTCACCTGCCTCCCGCCGCTCAGCTAAGGCGGGGGAGCCCCTCCGCTTTGCAAGTTTTTTTCCGTCATCATCAAGCAACAGGCCATGATGATGCCAACGCGGCACAGGCAATTTGAGCAAGGCTTGCAAGAGCCTGTGAATGTGCGTGGCGGAGAAAAGGTCTTTGCCGCGGGTGACCAGTGTCACACCGTCTGCAGCATCATCCAAAGTGGCGGCCAAATGGTAACTTGCCGGGGCATCTTTGCGGACAAGGACGACGTCGCCATACATTTGGGGATCCGCCACCAAGGTGCCGGCGATATCATCGACCCACTCAACTTCGCCTACTTCGCGCATCGCCTTATCAACATCCAATCGAAAGGCGGCCGGTTTGCTCGGGTCAAAAGGCTTTTTCTTGCAGGTTCCTGGATAGATCAGACCGTCTGGACCGTGTCGCGCACCCGCCTTCTCAATGTCTTTGCGGGTGCATGTGCACGGATAAAGCAGCCCGCGAGCCAGCAATGCCTGTGCCGCATCGTCATAGGAATCCAATCGGGTCGATTGGAGAGGCACCTCGTCCCATTCGAGGCCCAACCATTCCAGGTTCCGAAGGTATTCGTCGATCAAGTCCGGGCGCGAGCGTGCGCCATCTATGTCCTCTATCCTCACGATAAATGAGCCGCCGGCGTCTTTGGCCAGATCGTGGGCAACCACGGCGGAATACGCATGGCCCAAATGCATCGGCCCGTTCGGGCTGGGCGCAAACCGTGTCACAATTTGTGCAGCGTTGGATGATAGAGGCTTCATGCAGTGCATCCATGCCATAGCAAGTCCGCTGTGGATATGGGGCCTTTTGTGGCTTTGACTCTTACGCTGGTCGCGTCATGTTCGTGTCAATCAGGGGAGAGCGCCGGACGTGTTCAAAAGCGAACTGATCGAAAATGCGGCCCGATTCCGAAGCCTTGCAGAAGATGCGGGATCGAACCTGTCGGCGTGCCCGGCTCTTGTGTTGAACGCGGATTACACGCCGCTTTCGTATTATCCTTTGAGTCTTTGGCCTTGGCAGACAGCGATCAAAGCGGTGTTTTTGGATCGCGTCGACATCGTCGAAAGCTATGATCGCGAAGTGCATTCGCCGTCATTGGATATGAAGATCCCAAGCGTGATCGCGCTCAGACAATATGTGAAGCAGAGCGAATTTCCGGCCTTCACACGGTTCAACGTGTTCCTGCGCGATCGATTCCAATGCCAATATTGCGGCAATGAAGAGAGCCTAACATTTGATCACGTCATCCCGCGGCGTTTGGGGGGAAAGACGACGTGGGAGAACATCGTCACAGCTTGCTCGCCCTGCAATATGAAAAAGGGTGGGCGAACCCCAAAACAAGCCCATATGCCCGTGTCGATGAAAGCAATCCGACCGACCAGTTGGCAATTGCAGCAATATGGCAAGAAATTCCCGCCCAATTACCTGCATGAAACTTGGAGAGATTGGCTCTATTGGGACGTTGAGCTGGAGGCTTAAATCAGCCTTCGATCACTCGCGTTTCTGGGTGATGCTTGTCGAGATGCTTTTTGATAATCCGCAAATTGCGCGTGTTTGATCTGAACATGAAATCCGCCGCATCCCCAACCAAGGGCAGCAACCCAATCGCCGTATCAAAAGCGACATTAGCGCCCATCCGCGTGAGGTGCCATTTCGACAATCCCAAATTGCGGGCTTCCCAGACCAAATAAGCACCCATCGCGGTCGTCACAATGTCGCCCAATACAGGGATCAAGCCGATCAAAGCATCAAGACCAATGGGCACATTCACACCGGGGATGCGGAAACTACGCTCCAGCAACAACTCCATTGCTTCCACCCGCGCGCGGATCGAAACCGGGTCTGTCCCCGTCGGTAAGGCTAGGCCCATAACCTGAGGCCCATCACCGGCCTTTTGTCCAGAACCGGTTGTAAAACCATCGAATTGCGGACCGTTCGGGCCGTTCATGTCACTCTCCTTCCCCTCCTAAGTGGTGGGTTGAGACAGCGGGAACAAGGGGTGAAGGCCCCATTGGTTGGCTTGGTAGCCGTTCACACCGCCGCGAACCAACGACCAACGCACAGGCGCGCCAAGCGGAATGAAGACCTCTTCTTGCGTCAACAATGCATGGGCATCCACCAACAGCGATAGCTTGGCTTCGGGGTCTTTAAGGGTCAACGATTCTTGGATTAGCGCATCGGCTTCGGCCGAACACAGGCCCATTTCAAGCGAGCAATTGAATTGATTCAAGAACCAGCGAGGCGAAGAATATCGAGCCAGCCGGTCATGCAATTCCAGATCGGCCCCTTCTCCCAATCCTGCGCGAACCGACGTCACGCCAATGGCTTGCCATGCATTGGACAATTCCTCGAACAACAGATCGCTGCCGGGACCATCGGGCAGGCCGACGCGCACTGTAGGCTCTTCGTCGGATTGGGCGGCCCATTGCGCTATCCGCCTCGTCGCGATGTTCCGGCGATCCTCGATGCTTTGTCCACCCCAACGGCCCTGAGGGTATTGCGCGGGCGAAAATAGCTCTTGTGGAACCAACCATTGCGATGCTTGCCAACCACCAAGGCCAAAAGGTTGAATCAATTCACTACGATCAATGGCCATAGAAAGCGCTTCTCTAAGCGCGGCGTCAGACAACACACCGGATTCTCGTCGGACCATCAGTCCAAAAACACCAAGTGTCGGATCGACCTGCACGGTTCCGCGCGACAACGGGCCAAGCTGCGCCATCGGGAATGTTGCGATTGTGCCCCCCATCAACACATCAACTTCGCCATTTGCGAACGCATCCACAGCCGCGCGTCCCGGCAATGCTTGAACGGTCACGCCGCGTGAAACTTCTGCCCAGTCTTCTCTGGCGGGCAGTCCGCGTTCTTGAGGGGGTAGAGCACGAAGACGCGCCTGCACTGATTCCTCGTCGCCTGACATCACCATCGGGCCGGCCCCATTGCCTTGATTGACAAAGCCCAATTCAGGTTGTGCCAAAAGGCGCAGGAAATCGGGCATTGGCCCTGACAATCGCAGCTCAACAACCCGACCAGTCATCGCCCGAATTTCGGTTATTTTGGCAAGATCGAGGCCCAATGAGGTGCCATCCAGCCGCCGGATTGTGTCTTCGAGCAGGATACGGGCCTCTGCAGCGGTAATCGCTTCTCCGTCGGGCCAATTGGAGTTGCGCAGCCGGAAAATATAGCTGAGACCGTCGTCGGTGACGATCCAACGTTCGGCAATCGCTGGAACGACTTGGCCAGCCGGATCCAATCCGACCAAACCTTCATTGGTCGATCCGCGAAGATGCTGCGCAGCAGTTGATAGGCGGACGCCGCTTTGAAACAGATCGTCGCCATCGCCATCGCCAATTATTGCAACGGCAACAGCGCCGCGATCGGTGCCGGGGCCGCAGGACGATACAATGATCGTCAGTATAATGGTGAGACAGATTCGGAACACGCCACCACGTCTAGCAGGTAGCGTCACGCAGGTCAGCGCCTGGACGTGTTTCTGTTAGTCAAAACTTTGGAAAAACGCTCTGCGTTAAACTTTGCGCAGACTGCTAGCATCAGGTTGAGGGGGGGCCCGGTGTGCGTAAGATGGACCCGAATTCACAATAGCCGCGGTGTTCACTTCGGCCTGAGGAGCGCGCGCCCTTTGCGAATCGACCTCTTCGTCAAACGCAATGCCAAAACGTTGGTCTTGAACCCATGCAACGCTGCCATCGATCTTGCCGATGTTGCGCAACTCAACCTCAACGCGATTGCCGCGCTTCACACGCATCGTGCCTTCGCCCATCATTCCGCCATCGGAAAGATTACGGACACGAACACGATGCTGTTCGGTTTCCTGTTCAACTCGGACATTGGCGAGGAGAAACAGACTGTCGCGTGATACGCTCCTTGTCTCAAGACCCGTCATTGTTCCAATTACTCCTGACACGATAGGGCAACCGCCCCATTTAACAGTTCCGGCCCAAGGCTGTTGCCGAGCGCCTTTGCACGTATCACGGTGTATCCTCGCTCGGTAAACGGCCCGTTAATTCTATGCCGTCGGCATCCGTGTTGTTACGATGCGTCCCAATCTGAGACGACTTTGGCCGGCGCTCGTTGCTAAAGGCCAGCAGCTCGCAAAAGCGACAATCAGTTGTCGCGTGAGACTTTCTCACGGCGCTCATGCGCTTCTTGCGCTTCGACTGTCATGGTCGCGACCGGGCGGGCGATAAGCCGGCGCAAACCGATTGGATCGCCGGTGACTTCACAAAACCCGTACTCGCCTTGCTCAATCCGGCGCAGGGCCGAGTCTATTTTGGAAACCAATTTGCGTTGACGATCACGCGTGCGCAGTTCGATGCCCCAATCGGTTTCGCTGGATGCGCGATCGTTCAAATCCGCTTCGCGCATTGGGCCATCGGCCAAAGATTGAAGCGTTTGATCAGCCGCCGTATGGATCGACCGTTTCCATTCGATAAGCAGGAGCTGAAAATACGCTTGCTGCTTATCGTTCATATATTCCTCGTCGTCGCTCGGAGTATAATCCGGGCCTACAAGGCTTTTCGCTTTTTCAAAAAGATCGATATCTTCAGTCGCGGCCGCTGACATGTGGTCCTCTAATCCCAAAAACCTCTCGCAAGACCGTCCCGCCTTGGCGTGTGATTGTTCTCACAGCACCACTCGCCCCCCAGCAAGTCGCTACTGAGCGGCCCTATAGGCAACCGGTCCTTTCGGCACAAGCCGCTTTGATGCACCCTTCTCCACAATCGTGCATTTGCGGGACATTCGGCGGGTCAATCTGCCGCAAATGCGGCAGATTTTTCATGCGATCCTAGGTCGCTGACTAAAAAATTAACCGTCGCGTTAACCATTTGTTGACCATGATTCGAGACTTCTGACGTTGCGAGATCCGGACGGGGTTGGACCGCAACAAGAATTGGGCGTCATGCGAGACGCCGAAACGGGGAACGAGACATGAAACTGGAAACGATTAAAACCGACGACGCCACACCGCTTAACGATGGAGTTGCGGATCTGGCGATTGCAAAGTTTCTTTCGGAAGCAGCTGCGGGTGATGTCGCTGCTTTGTTCAACCTTGGTGTTGCGTATTCAACCGGCAGCAATGGTGTTGTGTGCGATTTGGTCGAAGCCCACAAATGGTTCAATCTCGCCGCATCGCGCGGACATGAAGAAGCCGGATGGTGCCGCGCCGATGTCTCTGATGAGATGACAGCCCGGGAAATCGCCGAAGCGCAACGCCGTGCACGCCGTTGGTTATCTGAAGAACGTCGCGCCGCCTAATTCTCGGCTATCCCCCTTTTTTGAATGGGGTTCTATCGTCGAGAATAAGTTGATCGGTTGCGACGCCTTCACGCTCGCGATCCAGAAAGTCGGCAACCGCCGCGCGAAAGCCTGGTTCGGCTAACCAATGCGCGGACCACGTTTGAACCGGCTCGTATCCCCGCGCCAACTTGTGCCCTCCTTGGGCTCCTGCTTCCACTCGAGGTAGTCGCCGTTCAATCGCGATGTCGATTGCCTGATAATAGCACAGTTCGAAGTGTAAGAACCGCACATCACGTGTGCATCCCCAATATCGCCCATAGATGGCGTCCGACCCTATGAAGTTGAGCGCGCCAGCGATGGCGACGCCTTCGTCATAGGCAAGGATCAAAACCATCCGATCACCCATACGCTCTCCCATCAAAGTGAAGGCTTCGCGCGTTAGATACGGCGTGCCCCATTTGCGCGCGCCAGTGTCTTGATAAAAAACCCAAAACGCATCCCAATGTTCGGGTTTGATATCGTCTCCGGTCAAACGCTCAATTCTTAACCCAGATCGCGCAGCGGCACGCTCTTTTCGAAGGTTTTTGCGTTTGCGCGACGCCAATTCATCCAGAAATCCATCAAAATTGTCGTAGTCGCGATTCAGCCAGTGAAATTGCAAATCGTTGCGCAACAACCAATCCGCGTCTTCGAACAAAGACACCTGATCTGGGTCAATAAAGGTGGCGTGGGCTGAAGAGAGACCATTTTGTTCGCAAACGATCTCCGCGCCTTTAAGCAGGTGACCGGAAAGCGCCGGATCAGACAGCAACAATCGCGGCCCGTTTGCCGGTGTAAACGGTGATGCGATTTGAAGTTTAGGGTAATAATTGCGCCCCGCCCTATGGAGCGCATCAGCCCATGATTGATCAAAGACATATTCGCCCTGGCTGTGCCCCTTTGCGTAGCTAGGCATCGCTGCAAGCAGGCGGTCTTGCCCATCGGTGATGGCGATCGGTGCAGGATCCCATCCTGTGCCTTCCCCGACACTGCCCGAATCTTCCAATGAAGTTAGAAATTCGTGGCTAATGAAAGGGTTACGGTCACCACCCAGACTATTCCATTGAGCTGCATTGAATTGTCCAACGCCGGGTGCAAGACGAACGGTTAGATCGCTTTGAGCGGGCGAGTCATCGTTCATCCGATCCCATCCCCTTCCGCAATTGCGGCATCGGCACACACGCCAATTTTTGCGCGATCATGTTGCGTACGCACGGTCCAAGTTAAGAGGGGGCGGCCCGTTTCACGCCAAATCTGTGACATAGCATTGGGCAGATCGCGCACATCGATCGCAAGAAAATCAGGGCTTGCCCGCTCCAAGGCGCCCGGCTGTCTCCACGCGCTCAAGAAACCGTGATCTAGAGTGTCAGTGCACACCAAACCGCGCGGAACATCGGCAGAGTGCTGCGCAAACCATTCGCCCATACGCGGGTCAAAGCTCATCACAGCCAATGCGCCAGAATAGCCTGCGACCACATCATTAATCACTGCACATGCACTATCGATATCAAATTCGGGAAACGATTTTACTTCGACCAAGATTGGTACTTTGCCACCGACCAATTCAAGCAAGTCTGCCAGGGTCCAAATCGTGTCGTCGGAGTCCTTAAGACGGATTTGACACAAATTGGTCGCGTTGTGATCAGCGACGGAACCATGGTCGCCGGTCAACCGATCAAGATCCCAATCATGAAAAACCAGCGGCACTTTGTCCGCGCTCATTTGAATATCGCATTCGATCCCAAAACCCACAGCGACCGCTTGTTCCATGGCGGTTTTGGAATTTTCAATGACCCCGCGCGAATGCAACCCGCGATGCGCGTATGTGTGGCGGGTGAACCATTGCGGGCCTGTGCGGATCGTCATTCGGCGATGGCGATAACCGCATCAACTTCAACCGCGGCACCCAATGGCAAAACGGGCACTCCTACGGCCGCGCGGGAATGCCGGCCCTTTTCACCAAAGACCTCAAACATCAAATCCGAAGCGCCATTCGCCACTTTCGGTTGATCGGTGAAGTCTCCCGTTGAACTAACGAAAGCTCCCAGTTTTACGACGCGCTCTACTTTTTCTAGCAAGCCGGCTTCATTCAATTGCGCCAGGATCATCAAACCACACGCGCGCGCCGCTTTGGTACCGCCGTCAAGATCTACGTTTTCGCCCAATCGACCGACCGCCAATTCGCCGTCGACAAATGGCAATTGCCCGGAAACATGTGCAAATCCGCCATGCACCACAACCGGCATATAACTGGCCACAGGGGCCGCCGCTTTGGGCAACGCGATGCCCAGCTCTTTTAGACGCGCTTCAATACTCATGCGGATTTCCCTTCCACTCTTTCGATCAACCAAGGCAGTGCCTTTTCCCATTCATCAATACGCGCGTCCGCATTCCCAGATTGATGCGCACAATCGATCGCACTGGCGATCATCGGTTCGCCACAAAAATGCAGTCGCATGACATCCGGTGTGGTTTCGCGGACGGATTGATGATGCTGTGCGAGGTCATCGATAAAGACCGCCCGGCTCGGTTCAAACTCTTCGATGATCTTTTTGAGAGCGGGGCCCTTAGGTCCCTGATTGGTGTAGACTTTTGCGTGGAGCCCTTGCGCTGCCAATTGTTCGGCGCGTTGATCGCGTCTGAAATCAACCAAATTGGTAAGGACCACAACATCGGCATGTTCGGTCAAAGCGTTGAGTGCATCAACCGCGCCGGGGATAGGCAATTGGCTGTCCATTTCTGTGTCAAAAAACCCTCCCAGTTTCTTCCAGATATCGGACGGCTCAAGCAGATCGCCGCTCTCTTTCCAACGCAACGCCTCGCCAAAATTCTGACCTTCGAGATTGAAATTGACGCCTTGGCTGTCTTCCAGCCAATCTTTGAAGTGCTTGACCATATATAAGATCACTTCATCGCAGTCGCTAATGATAAGAGGGCGGTTCATCTGTTTAAATCCTTTCGGGCGGCGACCAATTCTTCTGGGGTCACGGCAAGCGCTTCGGCGGCGCGGATAAGGTCGGGTTCGTAATTGGCAAGGAAATCCAGCGCTGAGCCAAGAATTTGCGGATTGTCCAGTCCTTGGCGCAAGCTATCGGGGGTTAGGCCCGTCAGATCGAGATACCGTTCGGCACGATCCTCGTCCTGCAACAACCAACCGATCGCCGCCAAAGCCAAGGTGGCCGCTCTGGTCGTGGCCTCTTGCGATCGAGATTTGGAGTGGTCTGGATCACGGTCAGAATCGGAAAAGTCTGAGATTGTCGTTGCCTTCGTCTGTGATAGGTTGTTTTGGGCGACATTCCGGTATCGAGCCATAGTGTCGGTCGGTGTTTTCCGGCCAACTCTAAATTGGCCAAGTTTGGTTGGGACATTCAGTGACAAAGCGAATTATGGTTGTCGAGGATAATGACCTCAACCGCAGATTGTTCTGTGACGTGCTAAAAGCAAATGGATTCGACGTAGAGCCGGTTGCGGATGGACAATACGTTTTGGAAACGGCGCGCAACACTTCCCCCGATCTTATCATTATGGACATTCAGTTGCCGGGAATGTCAGGCGTAGATTTAATTCTGGCAGCGAAACAAGATCAGGATTTGAAATCGATTCCCGTTTTGGCCGTAACCGCTTTCGCGGCAAAGGGTGATGAAGAACGGATACGTTCAGCAGGGGCGGCGGGCTATCTGTCAAAACCCGTTTCGATCCTGCCGTTTATGAATGCGGTGAAGGAATTGGTCCCGACCTAGAAAGCAAGCATTTCGACACAATAAATCGTCATGGTGATGGCCAGACCGCCTAAGAAAATGCGGTATGCGTAGGATAGAAAACGATATTTCCGGTTGTATAAAACCTGACCGTTTTGATGGATGTCTTTCAACATCGTGCGGAACAGCGTTTCATCTGTTGCAAATTGATCCATCAAAGTCTCGGTCCATTCATCCTCGCTGATCGCAGCGAAGTGACCAAAAAAGAGCGGGTTAAAGGCCTTGGGATCCCTTGGCGGTTTACCCAAAGATGGCAGGACAGCCATCACCGCACACAAGGAAGACAAGAATGCTGTGGCGGCCAAACTCAAGGTGGAGACATTAATCTCGCTTCCAATGAGGCGCGTGACGGCGAGAGAGAAAACGACAAATGTCGCGCCGATCAAAATAGACGCCTTTTGATCGGCCATTTGGGAAAGCGTCAGTGTGTTCATTTGCGCGGTGCGGACAAGATGAATTGATTGCGGCGAGAATGTGCGCGCAGATGCCGTGTCGCCTTCAGATTGAACCTCCGGCTCACAATCTTTCGCGGCATTTTCGGCCTCGGCTTGTTTCACAGCGTTATACCCCCACATTCGCGGTTTAAGCATGTGCCAGTGGTGGGAAAGCTTGACAAGCTTGGTCCCTAAACGCTTTTCAGGCGTTGAAGTTGGGACAAACCCAGAATTTATTGCACGCCATCATGGCCAAACAAGAGCAAACATCATCATGACCGAAGCCGAAGTCGACGAACGCATCCGCGGACTTATTGAGCCTTTCAACAAGAAGGGCGTTACAATCACCAATGAGACAACCTTTGCCAAAGATCTCGAATTTGACAGCCTGACGGTCATGGATTTCGTCGCTGAAATCGAAGACGAATTCGACATAATCATCAGTATGAACCAGCAGGCTGAAATCGAAACCTATGGTCTTTTGGTTACGGCAGTGCACAAGCTGCAAGATAGCTGATAGAGACGTTTTCTATGACTGATACCGCAATGGCAAAAGACGCACCTCCCGCGACCGAGGCGCAAGATCTCTTTTCAAAATTTGATCCGATTATCCAAACTCGCGAAACGCTGTTGGCTAGCGGGGTGGAGGACCCATTCAATTTGGTCATGGAAGAAGTCCTCTCGCCGACGCGGGCGATGTGTAATGGGCGCGATACTATTCTGCTTGGCACCTACAATTACATGGGGATGACCTTTGACCCCGACGTGCTTGATGCCGGAAAGCAAGCTTTGGATAATTACGGTGCGGGCACCACCGGTAGCCGCGTCCTAAACGGGACCTATCAAGGCCACCGTGAATGCGAAGACGCGCTCAAAGAGTTTTACGGGATGGACCATGCCATGGTCTTTTCTACGGGTTACCAAGCGAATTTGGGGATTATCGCGACGATCGCTGGCAAAGGCGACTATGTTGTTCTTGATATCGATAGCCACGCGTCAATTTACGATGGCTGCGCGATGGGCAATGCGGAAATCGTCCCGTTCCGTCACAACGATATCGAAGCGATGGAGAAGAGACTTCGCCGAATCCCAGAAGGTGCTGGGAAATTGGTCATTCTAGAAGGCGTTTATTCGATGTTGGGCGATGTCGCCCCGCTCAAAGAAATGATCGCGATCGCCAAGAAATATGGCGCTATGGTCCTCGTTGATGAAGCGCACTCCATGGGCTTCATTGGGGAAAATGGCCGCGGCGTGGCCGAAGAGCAAGGCGTGATGGATGATGTCGATTTCATCATCGGCACATTCTCAAAAAGCGTCGGCACTGTCGGAGGGTTTTGCGTTTCCAACCACCCCAAGTTTGATATCCTTCGGCTGGTGTGCCGGCCATATGTTTTCACCGCCAGCCTACCGCCGAGCGTTGTCGCGACAGCAGCCACATCGATCCGCAAATTGATGCATGGTTCAAACAAGCGCGCGCACCTTTGGGAAAATTCAAAGCGGCTGCATGCTGGCTTGACCGAAATGGGCTTTGAGCTGGGAACTAACGAACCGCAAAGCGCGATCGTGGCGGTCATTATGCCGGACCTCGAACGCGGTGCAGGCATGTGGGAGGCCCTCTTGAAAGAAGGCCTTTATGTCAATCTCGCCCGCCCACCAGCAACACCGGCAAACATGACACTTTTGCGGTGCTCATTGTGCGCCGAGCATTCTTCGGAAGAGGTCGAAACGATCCTCGCCATGTTTGAACGCGCCGGAAAAGCAGTCGGCATAATTGGTTAATCCCAGCCCGGCGTGAACCAAATCGGTTCTCAATGATCGGCCTCACCAATCACGGCGAGGTGCGAGTTATTCGCTAACTTGCTCGAGAGTCGCGGCATCGCATATGTGCGGTGCGTCGGAATTGTCATCACCCTTTGCAAATTGGGTGAAAGCGATGAATCCGCCAACCACCAAGACCACAAATAGGCTGGTCAACAATCCCAGATACTGGTCGATGATACGCTTGATTGGCGCGCCGAATATTTGGAACAAAATCCCAACGACCATGAATATCAAAGCGCGCCCTGCAAGAGCAGCGAGCGTGAAGGTCAGCAAGTTCATTTCGATGAACCCGGCGGTGATCGTCATCAACTTAAACGGAACGGGCGTGCCCGCAGCGAAGAAGACGGCCAAGGCGCCTTGTTCACGAATGTAACATGCGGCGACAGGAAAGCTCTCGCTTAACCCGAGGATCCCCAGCAACCAGACGCCGACCGATTCATACAAAAGAAAACCGATGCCGTATCCGAATAGGCCGCCCAGTACCGAAGACAGCGTAGCCACCAATGCAAAGCGGATCGCCTTTTTTGGCTCAGCCAAACACATCAGCCCCAGCAAAGGATGTGGAGGAATCGGGAAAAAGCTCGATTCAATAAAACAGAAGAACGCCAGCCACCACACCGCCTTTGGGTGAGCCGCCTTGTCCATTGTCCAGTTGTATAGTGCTCGCAGCCAAGCCAATGTTCGGCGTCCTTATTCATCTGCCACAATCGATGCGCAGGGGACTAGGCCAGCATAAGCCAGTATGCAACTGGAACAATATCACCAAATAGGTTATTTATTATTGACATTGTCACGCTCTTTGGTTAGAAGAAGGCAACATCGAGAAATAGCGATTCGCCCCGACCACTTTGGCGCGATCGCATTGGGCGGCATTCTTTTGCGGATGCCGCCTTTTCTATTGCTTTGAATGGGAGGGCAGTCATGGCCGCGCGCCCCAATCGCACAAAGAAGAAATCTGAACACAACAATAGGGACGACCTTCGGCTAAACCCACATTGGCGATCAATATTCCTGGATCATTTGGGTGAGAGTTCAAATGTCTCAGAATCAGCGCGGAAAGCAGGCGTCAGTTCAAGCAGAGCATATAAGACACGCCGCGACGAGCCCACCTTTGCCGCCGACTGGTTGGCGGCGCTTTACGAAGGGTATGTTCATTTAGAAATGGAAGTGCTGCGGCGAATGCGCGAGGGTGATTTGCAGACAGACACTGCCGACAAATATGATTTTGCAAACGCTATTCGCTTGCTGTCGGCTCACCGTGACAATGCAGTTCGAGCGCAGGCGGCGCAACGAAATGTCAGCGCCGCAGATGTCCGCGCGTCGATTGATCGTAAGGTGAATGCGATCCGTCAGCATGTTCGGAATGAAAGACTACGAGCAAGCAACCATTCCGGTTCTTCGAATTGACACAACGGATCGATTGGCTCGCCCAAGAAGAGGATTGTGTTCAAAATCGGATAGCAGCGGCACTCAATCAAGAGGAACGCAACGAGTTCGATTTCCATTGGGCAATGATGGCGCGATCCGCTCAACTGCCACCCAAAGGAAATTGGCGCACTTGGCTGATTCTGGCTGGGCGTGGATTTGGCAAAACTCGCGCAGGGGCGGAATGGGTCAGGTTGGTTGCTGAAAGCCAAAGCGAGGCGCGCATCGCGCTTGTATCTTCGTCACTCAATGAAGCTCGTGCCGTTATGGTAGAGGGAGAAAGCGGCTTGTTGGCCTGCTCTCCACCAGAACGGCGTCCAATGTTCGAAGCGTCGCTGCGCCGAGTGCGCTTTCCAAATGGCGCACAAGTGCAGCTATATTCGGCGGCCGAGCCAGAAAGCTTGCGCGGCCCGCAACACAGTCATGCTTGGTGTGATGAAATTGGAAAGTGGCCCTTGTCGCACAATCGTGCCACTCGGACGTTTGACAATCTCTTGATGGGAATGAGGTTGGGCAACGATCCGCGAATGGCCGTCACCACTACGCCGCGCGCGGTGCCATTGGTGCAAAGACTGCTGGACCAAGCCGAAGATGGCAGCTGCGTGATCACGCGCGGTTCAACCTACGACAACGCCATGAACCTGCCTGAAAGGTTCTTAGAAGCGATTGAAGGTGAATTTGCAGGAAGCCAATTGGCCCGACAAGAAATAGCGGGTGAGATGCTTCGTGACATCGAAGGCGCTCTTTGGACCCGCGCAATGCTTGAACAGGCAAATGCAGGAACGAAAACCGATAGTTTGTGTCGCATCGTTGTGGCCGTTGACCCACCGATCTCTTCGCATGGGGATGAATGCGGCATCATTGTCGCTGGCTTGGGCGACGATGGGGTTGCCCGAATTCTCGCGGATTGCTCTGTCGCAAAGGCGCAACCAGATCGTTGGGCCAAAACAGTCGCCGACGCCGCACAGCATTGGGAAGCGGATCGTGTCGTAGCCGAGGCAAACCAAGGCGGCGCAATGGTTGAAAGCGTTTTGCGCGCTGCCGACAATAGATTGCCGATCAGACTGGTTCACGCCAGTCGAGGAAAAGCGGCGCGGGCCGAACCAGTCGCCGCTCTCTATTCATCGGGGCGGGTCATCCATTGCGGAAGTTTCCCGCAACTCGAAGATCAAATGTGCGGATTGCTTATTGGCGGCGATTATTCCGGCCCTGGCCGGAGTCCAGATCGCGCAGACGCGCTCGTTTGGGCGTTGACCGAACTCATGCTTGGCACCGCTGCACGGCCAAGCGTGCGTCACATTTGACGGATCAAATCAAAAAGGAATTGCAATGGCAATGCTCGACACCCTGCTCGCCGCCTTTAAGGGCGGGGAGGAAAACCGTGTGCCGCTTGCACAGGGAAACTTTCCCGGGAACACCCATGGATGGATGCCCGCGTTCATGGATAATCCCAGCGATCGCCCTTATCGCTACGAACAGGCGGTGCAGGATGGATTTCTCGGAAATCCGATTGCACAGCGCGCCGTCCGAATTGTTTCAGAAGGCGTAGGGCAGGCGCCGATTACCATCAATGATGACCAGCTCGAGGCGCTTGTCACCGCAACGAGCGCAGGCCAATCTTTGGTCGAAACACTGGCCGCACACATCCTCTTGCACGGCAATGGCTATGTCCAAGTCATCAAGGACGCGAACGGCAAACCAATCGAATTGTACGCGCTTCGCCCTGACCGCATGACGGTCATCGCCGGCAATGATGGATGGCCGTACGCGTATGAATACACGGTAGGACGAGAGCCAATTCGCATCCCGATCAACGACGATGGCGGATGGCCAAACATCATACAGATCAAAACCATGCACCCCCTCGACGATCATCTTGGCGCCAGCGCGTTAGCGGCCTCTCAACAAGCAGTCGCGATCCACAACGCTGCGTCAGATTGGAACAGGGCTCTACTGGAAAACGCGGCCCGTCCGTCTGGTGCCTTGGTCTATGATGGAGGTGATGGCGTCGGTCTTACCCATGAACAATTTGAGCGATTGAAATGCGAACTTGAAACTGCGTTTTCGGGGTCCTTGAACGCTGGACGACCAATGCTGCTCGATGGCGGATTGAAATGGCAATCGATGGCTATGTCGCCGGCTGACATGGACTTTGCCACTTTGAAAAGTGCAGCCGCACGAGAAATCGCGTTGGCATTTGGCGTGCCGCCCATGTTGTTGGGGCTGCCTGGCGACAACACCTATTCGAACTATCGGGAGGCCAATCGGGCCCTCTGGCGGCTCACCCTTCTTCCGCTGTCCGAAAAGTTGTTTGCCGCTTTAGAAGAGGGCCTGTCCACGTGGTTTCCGGATGGTGCCATCACGGTCGATCTGGATCGCATTACAGCGCTTTCTGAAGATCGCGAACGTCTTTGGAAACAAGTGTCCGATGCTGATTTCCTGAGCCGCACGGAAAAGCGGCAAATGCTGGGCTTTCCAGCGAAGGAGGACATTCAGTGACTCATGAAGAAATGCTCGCCAGTTTGATGATGCAGGCCAATGCGGAGGGCGCTGAATTGGTAACATTGCGCGCCATCGTTGAGGAATCGAGCGAACTTGCGGCTGAACGTGTGCTTGAGCGGCTCGGCCTAGCCGATGCAGGAGCCGAAGGCGATCTCGATGAGTTGAGAGAGCTGCTTGGGGCATGGCGAGACGCGAAAGCGAGCGCATGGAAAGCTTTCATGGGCTGGGCCGTGCGCGGTGCTTTGGCTGCGCTTCTTATTGGCATCGCTGTTCGACTTGGCGTTTGGGACATTTTGCAATGACCGAACTCGCGAACAATATCATCCGCTTCGCTGGCTATGCCGGTTTGTTTGATATTCCCGATGCAGACCGAGACATCATTCGTCGCGGTGCATTCGCGTCGACCCTTGCCCAACGTTCAGAACCACTGCCTTTATTGTGGCAACACCACCCGGACCAACCAATCGGCACGATAGAAATGGTCGCAGAAGATGCGCGAGGATTGCGCGTGATCGCGCGAGTGGAAAACGCAAACAGCCGCGCAGCAGCCTTATTGCGCCAGAAAAAGGTGAACGGATTGAGCTTTGGGTATCGCGCCCGGGTTGCACACCAGCATGAATTTTGGCGCGATTTGCGCGCCGTTGATCTGTTCGAAGTTAGTCTCGTCACTCATCCGCTTCAGCATGGCGCGCGGGTGCATTTCATCTCCTAACTCTCACTCCAACCTACCCGTCAGGCCGCCAAAAAGGGGCGGCCTTTTTCTTGCCCTACAGAAAGGCCAAATACCCTATGGATATCACAATCCCCTCGCCAACCGCCGGTACCCAAGCCGCCAACTCAGCGTCCGCTTTGCCCGTGTCGAAGGGCGACCCAATGGAACAAAGTTTTGATGTGGTTGCCCGCCAAGATCAGGCCGAAGCCGATATCAAAGTGCTCCGCAACGATGTTGATGAAGTGAAAGCACGTTTGGACAAAGTTTCCCGCGCGGCGTCCCGCCCAGCGATCGGTGGGGTTCCTGCAGCCACTGCCGAGGTTAAAGGTTTCGTAGATGGCTATTTGCGTCGCGGTCGTGAGAACGAAGTCAAATCGATCAACGGCGGAACTCTATCGGATGGTGGATTCGCAGTTCCACGACAAATTGATGCAATGATCGCGCGGGAATTGTCAGAAATTAGCCCCATCCGTTCAATCGCCCAAGTGGTTCAAACCGGCACATCTGGATACCGCAAGCTTGTTGCGACAGGCGGCACAGCATCTGGCTGGGTCAGCGAAACAGCGGCACGCCCCGAAACCGACACGCCGAACTTTGCTGAGATCGCTCCACCTAGCGGCGACCTCTACGCCAATCCGGCCGCTAGCCAATCAATGTTGGACGATGCGGCCTTTGACCTCGAATCTTGGCTTGCCAATGAGATCGCGATCGAATTCGCCCGCGCGGAAGGAACCGCTTTCGTCAACGGCAATGGCACGAACCAACCCGAAGGATTCTTGCAGGCAGCAAACAGCACCGCCGAAGACGGTGTGCGCGGCTTTGGTCAATTGCAATATATCGGTTCGGGCGACGCCAACGGTTTTGATGGCGAACCTGATGCCAAGCTGATCGACCTAATCCATTCACTCAAATCGGGTCACCGCCAGGGGGCCAGTTTCGTCATGAACTCGTCAACACTGGCATCGGTCCGTAAATTGAAAACTGCAGATGGCGCATTTCTTTGGCAGCCAGGCATGGTTGAAGGCCAACCTAATCGATTGCTCGGTTATCCTGTGATTGAAGCGGAAGACATGCCCGACGTAGGTGCTGGCGAATTTCCGATTGCTTTCGGTAATTTCCGTCATGGCTATTTGATCGCGGAACACAGTGCCACTCGCGTTTTACGCGATCCGTTCTCCAACAAGCCGTTTGTCCATTTCTACGCCACGAAACGTGTGGGTGGGCAAGTGCTCGATTCAAACGCAATCAAGCTGCTCAAGATCGAGGCCTGATTAAGCTTTTGAATGGCCAATCAGGCCGTTCTTGAGTCCCCGGCAAGGTTGAGTTCCCCCTTTCTCCTTTGCCGGTACCTCGCACCCGCGCCGCTCCGGGCGGCTCTCCTGCTCAGCGAAAGCGGCGCGGGTGCACCTTGTTTTGACTAGTTTGCAGGAGACCGTGATGCGGCGGACAATCTTAGAGCCAGCCGATGTAAGCGCGACCGCGCTGGCCGAACTAAAAGCGTGGCTGGGCATCAGCCGACAAAACGAAGACGAACTCCTCATTGGATTGCTTCGGGCAAGTTTGGATGTATGCGAGGCCTTCACCGGGCAAGCTCCTCTATCGCAGCTGATCGAAGAGCAAATGCCAACAAGTGCAGGGCGATATGCGATTGCATCACGACCGGTTTCATCGCTCATTGTGGCACAGATTGTTGGATTGGATGGTGCGCAAAGCGCATTGAATCCGGACAAATATGAAATCGAATTTCAAGCCATCGGGAATGCCTGTTTCACCTTGCTACAAAGCGTGGAGGGGCAAGCTGTCGCAATCCGACTGCGTGTGGGTATTGCATCGGACTGGGAGACCCTCCCTGCTGCGATTAAACAGGGATTAATCCGCCTCGCTGCGTATCATTACCGTGACCGCGATCGCCCCGGCAACGCCAAGAAAGAAGTTTCCGCACCTTCAAGCGTCACCGCCTTGTGGCGGCCTTGGCGCACGATGCGGTTGCAATGATCGTCGCTAAGGCGGCGATCGACCCCCTCATTCGGCGTCTTGCAACGCACGCCGGAACAATAGCTCACAAGAACAGCGGCTTGATCGCCACGGCCCGCCATTCTGGCGAACCAAATTGGCGCTCCGTTGCGTCTTTGTGGCCCGATCTGAGATGGGACTAAGACTATGGAAAATTCCTTACGCGCCGATCTCATAGATTGGCTCCGCAGCGACCCGAATTTGATCCCGATCAACGCGATTGAAGAAGAAACGCCAATCAGCGCAAGTGCGCCTTGGCTAGGCATTTCAGCAAGCGCTTCCACGGATTGGGGAACCAAGGATCGGGCAGGTCGCGAAGTTCGGATCGCTTTGGAGTTGGAAAGTCGGACCGATGAGACAGATGCCGATAGTCCTCTCATCAATGCGATTGAAAACCGTGTCCTGGCATTGCCGCCGTTTCAATCCGATTTCGAAGTCGCATCGATCCGATTCTTACGAGCCAGAAGCGAGGAGCGAGACAGCAATCTTCGGGGCGCGCTGCTTGAATTCCGCTTTCGCATTTTTGCCCCTCAACCATAAAATTTAAGACGGAGTAGAACATATGCCAGCGCAAAATGGATCCGCATTCCTACTAAAAATCGGTGACGGAACGGCCAGCCCCTCTTATGAAACCGTAGCCGGATTGAGGACAACACAATTGTCCATCAATGGTGATCTGGTGGTCGTCACACACAAAGAATCAGGTGGATGGCGTGACCTGCTTTCCGGAGCGGGCACTCGGTCAGTTTCTGTGAGCGCCGCTGGAATCTTTCTCGGCAGTCAGGCGGAGTCCTCAATCCGTGCCCATGCATTGGCGGGTGTCATCGATGATTATGAATTGTCTTTCGAAGATGGAGAGCGTCTGCGCGGTCGCTTTCTCGTTCAACGGCTAGACTATTCCGGAGATTTCAACGGGGAGCGCAACTACACGCTCCAACTCGAGAGCTCCGGTCCCGTGACCCCTGCATGAGCCGGATCGCTAATAGGTTGAGGGGCGAAGCCAATTTCGAATGCGCAGACTCTAAATTTTGCCTACGGCCGAGTTTTGAGAATTTGGTCAATGCAGAAGAAGAAATTGGATCGCTTTTCGCCTTAGTAGAACGCGCTTCGCAAGGCGGCATGACCGTTTCTGAAATCACGGCCATTCTTTGGCACTGTATCGACCATCACCCACGCCCTGCGCGGGAAATCGTTGGACAGGCGGTGCTGCAGATGGGTTTGGTGGAAGCTATCAAACCAGTTCGGACAATCTTGGCTCAGGTGCTGCAAGGCCGCGCATGACACGCGAAAAGGCTGTTGGTCTCTGCGCCGAAACCTCCCTTTGGTGGGGTCTAGCGTCTCAGATTCTTGGTTGGCGACCAGACGAATTTTGGCAATCCACCCCCGCCGAGCTGGCCGCAGCACTTCGTCCTCCGGAAAACATACAGAACACCACGGCACCTAGCCGAGATTGCATTGCGCAAATGTTGGAGCGAGAAAACAATGAACGACAATCTTGAAGAGCTCGTGATCGAAGTCCGGGCAACAACCGATGGCTTCAATTCTGACCTCGAAGGCATGCGCAGCGCGCTCGACTCCTCGCTACTTGATGGGTTCGGCAAAGCGGGCTCTGTTCTTGAACGTGGGCTCCTATCTGCCCTTCGCAGAGGTAGCTTGGGATTTGATGACCTAAAACGGGTGGCGTTCAATACTCTGGATTCCATTGCTTCTCACGCCATCAACTCTGGTCTGAACTCTGTGTTGGGCGGGCCTGGTTCTGGCTTTGGCGGCATAATCGGCCAATCGCTCGGCGCGTTGCTTGGATTACCCGGCCGCGCCACCGGCGGGCCAGTCTCACCGGGCAGAGGATTCATTGTCGGAGAAAACGGCCCGGAGCTTTTTGTCCCGACCAGCGCCGGCAAGATCGCGGCGAACGCAGGCGAGGTCCGTGCGGGCCGAGATGTTCGCGTGGCAATACAACTGGCTACACCGCGTGGAACTTCTGCACCAACAGCCATGCAACGATCGTCGCGACAAGTTGCAAGCGCTGTCCGCCGCGCCATCCAAGAACGCTGAAAGACGGGGGAACAACCATGGCATTTTGGCTGGTGAACGATCGCCGCACACAAGAATCGAGCTTTATTCAACGGTTCGACCCACGATTTTGGACCGTGAATTTTCCTCGCCCTGCAATGGCGTCGGTTATCACAACGGGCGCGGACAGCATGCAAATTGATGTCGAGTTGCAGCATGAGGGTGAACTCGTCGGTCTAATCTGGGATAGTGTAGATAGCCTCGACCACCCATTGCTCGCCTACGAAACCAGTCGCGATTATTCGAAGACCACATTGAGCTTCCGCTGGCAATCAGAAGGCATCATTCCACTGAACGCAGCGAACGGCCCTACACTTACCATCGAAGGAAGAGACGCGGCCGGGACACCAAGCACCTGGTTCGTAAGACTGTGGAATTATGCAAGCGGCAGCCCAACCGATGCCGAGATTGAGCTGCCGTTCTCAAATCTGGCCAGCGGCTTCACGCTCCCTGGCTCGCCCATCCATGCGGCCGATATTGATCGCATGTTTATATCCCTTGTCGCGCCTGACTATGTGGCGGGCAGCACGCAACCCCTTTCGCAGCGCTTCAACGGCAAGGTAACGGTTTCGAGAATAACCACCGATGGTCTGAACGGAATGCTTGAGATCGGCGACGTCCGTTTGCCCGTTCATGGAGAGCGGATCGCGACCGCATATGATGATGGCTATGATCAAACACCGGCCAGGCTGCTGCGCGGTCTGGTTGGTCTCGGCTATCGCGAGGACATAGTCCACTATGTCGGCATGAGCCATTTCATGCGGCTCACCTACGTTAACGGCGATTTGCTTGTCGTGCCGAACGGCGAACTATGCCAACCCGCTAGAGAATGGCACGCCAATTTCTTTGCCGCCGCCAATGCCAATGAATTGGAGCTGATTGCTTCCATCTCATATGAATTATTCGATGCGTTCTGTCCCGACGATTGGAAACAGCGAACCGTAAACGGAGACCAAGCTCTCACTGGATGGATACCCCCATCCACGCTTTTGTCTCCGGCCAACAGTCACGCCATGGCATGGTTGAGCGCAAGCACGCAGGCTTTTGTTGGTCTCTTAGAAGAGGCCTCTCAGCCTGTTCGCTTCCAAATCGGGGAACCGTGGTGGTGGACCACCTCCGAAGGGGAAATCTGTCTTTACGATGACGCAGCCAAAGCGCTCTTTGGCGGTTCTCCGCCAGAAATTCTCGATATGCGTCAACCGCTCAAAGCAACCGAAATTGCGTTGCTCGATCAAGCGGGAGAATTGCTTGCGCAATCCACCGCAGATCTAACCACAGACATTCGCGCCGCAGCTTCGGGCTCTACTGAGGTGCTTCTTTTGGCGTTCACGCCAACCATTCTTGATCCACAAATGCCCGAACTCTTCAGGGCAAACCTGCCGATTGGATGGGCAAAGCCCGCCTTCGATCGGCTTCAATTGGAAGATTACGACTGGCTAACCGGGGGCGCAGATGCCTTGCGCCGTTCAGCCTACATTTTTGCCAATGAGCGATTGCAATATCCAATTGAAGAGCAAGACTATCTGGCAGGATTTGTCCTCGACCCCGCGGATGCCGAAACTTTCTGGGCGCGAATTGATGCCGGTCTTGATGAAGCGGCAACACGCGGAATCTCGCGCCGCTATGTGTGGGCGCAACCACAAATCAATCGCGATGGATACACCCGATTACCCCCAACCGGAGAGGACCCGATGCAAGCTTTTGATGATGTGCTTTACCCTTTCCCCCTCGGCAGGAGCACTGCCGTGGCGCCCGAATTTTCAACCTCAGTGTCGGTTACCGCCTCTGGACATGAACGGCGAAACTCCCTTTGGGCCGATGCACGTGTGCACTTTGACGTTGGCCCAGGAATTCGATCAGAATCGGAATTGTCCGAATTGATTGCATTCTTCCGTGCACGGCGCGGTGCGGCAAAAGGGTTTCGGATCAGCGATCCTTTCGATCATAGCACCAATGGTATGACCGGGACCCCGACAATGTCGGATCAATTGATTGGTTTGGGCGACGGTCAAAGCGCCGATTTTCAGCTCATCAAATCATACGGATCGTCTGAAGATCCTCAACAGCGATCCATCAGCCGCCCTCGCATCGAAACGTTGCTTGTGAGCGTTGACGGCAACCTTGTGTTGGACTGGACACTTAGTGAGCAAGGGTTGCTAACGCTTGCTGAGGCTCCCGCCGAAGGAGCAGAAATTCGCGCTGGTTTCCTCTTTGATGTGCCGGTTCGTTTCGCAGAAGATCGGATCGATATATCGGGAGTAAATTTCGAAGCCGGGGAAGCACCAAGCATTCCGCTGATCGAGCTCAAGGAAGAACTGTAATGCGGGTCTTCTTTGATCGAGAGCTCGATGCGACAGCGACGTTCTGGCGCATATTTCGTCAGGATGGGATCGCCCTTGGCTTTACCAGCCATGATCGCGATCTTGTCTTCGCCGGACTTAGACATCGAGCAGCACCGGGCATGGTACCTGCCGCCATCCGCATGACATCCGATCTATCCGAAGACAGTGCCGGAGTGGATGGTGCGCTCAGCCATGATTCCATCAAAGGCTCTGAACTCTCAGCCGGTCTATTTGATCGGGCTGCTATTGAAATTGGCATCGTCGACTGGGAAACCTTAGAACATCATACAATCTACTCCGGCGCACTCGGCAGAATTGAAGATGATAGTCGAGGATTTTCAGCAGAATTGAAATCAGCAAAACAAGTGCTGGAGCAGGACATAGTGCCTAGGACGAGCCCGACATGTCGAGCGTTTTTTTGTGGCCCCGGTTGCGGCTTGTCAGCCAATAAGTTTACCGATCGTGTTGCCCTAACCGCACTGGATCTCGACTTAAACCGAGTGCAACTTAACAATGTAGCAAGTGCCAACCACGTTGACGGAAAACTGCGTTTTCTGAACGGACCACAAACCGGCAAGCCCTTTGGCATCCTGAGTGTCGACGCCAATTGGCTTACGTTGGACAGACCAATCGACGCCAGCGTACCGATCGGGACTCCGGCCGAATTAATTGAAGGTTGCGATCACACCTTAACAACGTGCGCCTCTCGATTTAGCAATGCGGTCAATTTTCGAGGGGAACCATTTCTACCCGGCAACGACCTCTTGGCTCGCTACGGCCAGAGCTCGGGTTGAATGCGCGTATGAATGTGGGCGCACAATTTGCTGACGCGGCGTCTCAGTTCCTCGGTACGAAATTCAGATTGCATGGCCGCGATCCTTCATACGGCCTCGATTGTGTCGGACTAGTATGCGTAAGTCTCCAGACTATCGGTCGTGAATATCATGCTCCCGAAGGATATAGTCTTCGCAATACGCGGCCTTTGGCTTGGTCCGATTTCGCGCACAAATCTGGTTTCATCGATGTCACCGACGGGGTTCTGCCGGGCGATGTCATGATGCTTCGGCCAGGCCCTGCTCAACAGCATTTGGTCATCTTCGAGAACGAACGATCCTGCATCCATGCGCATGCCGGGCTCAAACGTGTTGTCCGCGAACCAATTGCAATTCCGCGAGCATGTTTAGCCCATTGGCGCTTAACATAATTTCTTAAGAGGAGAGCGCAGTGGCGACTCTGATCCTTACCGCCGTGGGCACCGCCATCGGTGGCCCAATCGGTGGCGCGCTTGGCGCATTCATTGGGCAACAGGCCGATTCCGCGATCTTTGGGGGCGGCAACCGCGAAGGACCCCGTTTACGCGAATTGTCAGTCACCACTTCAAGCTATGGTCAGCCATTACCAAGGCATTTCGGCCGGATGCGGGTGGCAGGAACCGTGATCTGGTCGACCGAGCTGGTCGAAACACGGTCAAAGAGCGGAGGAGGCAAAGGCAAACCTTCTACAACTACCTATTCTTATTCAGCTTCCTTTGCCGTGGCATTATCGAGCACCCCTATCGACAGGATCGGCAGAATTTGGGCCGATGGAAACTTGCTTCGGGGGGCCAGCGGCGACCTAAAGGTCGATGGTATAATGCGGACTTATCTTGGAACCGGCGACAACTTGGTTGATCCTGTCATCGCCGCCGATCGAGGCGCCAACGCCCCGGGATTTCGAGACTGTGCTTATCTGGTTTTCGAAGACCTTCAATTGGGCGATTTCGGAAACCGCATCCCTGCTCTTACATTCGAGGTGTTTGCTGCCGACGATTCTTCGGTGTCTCTCGGACAGCTCATCCCGCAAACGGCCAGTGTTTCCGGCGACGTGACGTTACAAAACGCCCGCGGATTTTCAGATGAGGGCGGTGCATTGGGTTCGTCTCTCGCAGCAATCGACCGCGTTTTTCCAATTACCTGCGTCACAACCGCTAATGGTTTGAGCTTTGCGGCTTCCAATACGCTGCCGTCTGATGTCGCAGTCTTGCCAGCGCAATTGTCTGACAAAGACAGCGGAACCGCAGACGAACGTCACAAACGTCGCGGAGACATTCTCGACAAGGAACCGCTGGCGGTGCGTTACTACGATGAGGATCGTGACTATCAGCCCGGAGTTCAGAGGGCATTGGGCCTTCGCCCAGAAGGAAGAGAGGCAATTGTCGATTTGCCCGCTGCTATGACGGCCGAAGGCGCCCGACAATTGGCGAACTCAAACGCCAACAGGGCGCGTTGGAACGATGAACAGATCATCTGGCGCATTGGCGAACTTGATCCCAACATCGGTCCCGGAAGTGTCGTTCGAATGCCTAACACCAATGGGTTTTGGCTAATTAAAAGCTGGGAGTGGTTTGATCGCGGAATTGAGCTCAGCCTTGAACGTTTAGCGCCGCAACTGGGAGCTGAGATTCCCAGCGATGCCGGATCAAGCAATGTCCCCTTGGACCTTACGGCACCCCAAACGCTCTTAACCGCAGTCGAGGTGCCTCCAGATAGCGCGAGCGATACGTCGACCCCGCTTCTATTTGCTGCGACGTCCGCTAGCAGCATTGGGTGGCGCGGCGCTGCTCTCTTTGTTGAACAAGGGAATACTCTTAACGAAATCGGATTGACCGGCAGTGACCGATCGGTCTTCGGAACGCTCGCGACCCCACTGCCTGGCTCGGCTTGCACACTGTTTGAACCCGAATCGGCAGTTGAGATTCAACTTCCTGCAGCCGATTTGTCTTTTGCAAGCAGTGATATGACAGGGCTCGCCATGGGCGAGAACAGGCTCCTAGTTGCCGATGAAGTGATCCAATTCTTGCACGCGGAAATGGTGTCCGGCGGGTATTGGCGCTTGAGCGGATTGCTACGTGGAAGGGCCGGCACTGAGTTCGCCGCCTTCGACGGCCACGAAGCAGGTGCCACGACGGTGCTCCTAGATGACCGACTAACGATCCTTGACCCGTCCTTGGTGCCATCCACATTAGCAACAAGAATAGCGGCGATTGGCCGTGGTGACGAAGACCCTGTGTTTGCCGGTCTACAAAACGTTGGGTTGTCCTTGCGACCCCCAAGTCCCGTTCATTCTCAGACTATTCTGCATTCCAACAACGAATTGGAACTGTGCTGGACCCGACGAGCTCGGGGCCAATGGAACTGGACCCAGGCGACCGAAGTGCCGTTGATTGAAGAAAGTGAAAACTACACGGTTAGCTTCGGGCCTCCCGATGCACCGCATGTTTCATGGGTTGTGACAGAGCCGCGCTTTAGTCTGTCTGACGCGGAACAATCTGGCTTGGTGGCTCAATATGGGCATGGGCCGATATGGGCGCGTCAGTTGGGCACATTTGGACAATCCAATCCTCTCTATCTCACTGCAATCAACTAACCTCGGGAGAGCCTGCATGGCCACGCCAGTGACATTTCCGTCCTCTACTCCAAAATTCTCGCTGCCGTTGCTTTTCGCAGGACAAGCGCAAAAGGAGTTTTTTCTAAATCAGTCATTCTCTTTGGTGGATGCTCTTCTCCAAATTGCGGTTGAGCAGACATCAACATCTCCGCCTACTGACAGTTCGGACGGGCTTTGCTATCTAGTAAAAGCCCCTGCTGAAGACGCATGGGCCGGTCATGAAGATGAGATTGCAGTCCGCTTGGGCGGCGGGTGGCAGTTTGTGGCTCCGCAACAAGGAATGACGATATATGACCGCCAAGATGGCGCGCTTTCGCATTTCGATACCGGTTGGCTAAAAGCCGTCGAACCCAACTTACCAACCACCGGAGCAACCATTGATACTGAGGCGCGACTCATGCTGTCCGAACTAGTCGAGGCGCTCCGAACTCTTGGTATTTTTGCGAATCTAGAGTGAAAAAGCCATAGAATCACATGAACTGCGCAAAGCATGAGCAAAGCATAAAGTGTCCCTATTTGCCCCGAAGTTCGCAATTTTTGGGAGGGTGGCGGCCAATCGCGGCATTCTTGCAACAGTTCTAAGCATTGATCGCTTGCTACTGACATAGGGAGAAGTTAGAGAGAAGCAGCGCCTCAGACCTAAAGAAGGGGAAATTTAGAATGCGTAAAATCGTCATCGGTTTGGCGATGGCTTCAACCGCACTCACCACGCCCGCCATGGCCCGCGAAGGTCAATGGTACATCCAGGGCGATGCTGGTGTGATGCTCGTTGAAGACGTCACTTTTGATGTCGACGGCAATATTAGTGATGCCGTCGCTGATCACGACACCGGAGGAGACTTCGGTGCAGTAGTGGGCCACGACTTTGGAGCGTTCCGCCTCGAAGCCGAAGCAAGCTACCGCACAGCTGAGCTCTCAGAAGTGTCTGCGGGCACGGCTGGTCTCGCTCTTAACCCATCGCCTACATCACCAGGCGGTTTTAATGTTTTCAACGATGCCCGTCCTGCACTCGGTGAAATGAACGCTCTCAGCTTCATGATCAACGGTCTGTTCGACTTTGGTTCTGATGACGGCATTCAAGGTTTCGCTGGTGCTGGTGTTGGTGTCGCGCGTGTTGACCTTGATGGTCGCGTGAACACAAACGGCCCTGGCATCTGGGATGATTCCGACACTGGTCTTGCATGGCAGCTTCTTGCTGGCGTGCGTGCACCAATCAGCGACAGCTGGGATGTTGGTCTGAAGTATCGCTACTTCAATGCGGAAAACATTGGAATCATCGACCCACTCGGTCGTCCTCTGGACACCGATATGAGCACACACTCAATCTTGGGTTCGATTATTTACAACTTCGGCGGCGAGGCTCCACCGCCTCCACCGCCTCCACCGCCACCGCCGCCACCTCCACCGCCGCCGCCGCCGCCGCCGCCGCCGCCGCCGCCTCCACCGCCGCCACCGCCACCGTGCAACACTGGCCCATACATCGTCTTCTTTGACTTCGATGAATCGGTCATCACGGCTGACGCTGCGACGATTTTGGACAACGCGGTCACGGCTTATGCGAACTGCGGGACAGCTAACGTAATGCTTGCTGGTCACACTGACCGTTCAGGCACCGTGAGCTACAACGTGGCTCTTGCTGAGCGTCGCAATGCATCGGTTCGCTCTTACTTGAGCGGTCGCGGTATTCCTGACGGTCGCATCAGCGGCGAAGCATTTGGTGAATCGCAACCACGCGTTCCAACTGCTGACGGTGTTCGCGAACTGCAGAACCGTCGCGTTGAAGTCACTTACGGTCCAGGTTCTGGCATGTAAGTTTAGCTTCAAGCTAATTCGAAAGAGGGGCTGGAGAAATCCAGCCCCTTTTTTGTTGCCCAATCCGCAGTCAGGTAGACGAATAGCGCGGCTTCGAAGCCTTATCTTAGGAAGAAGGAGAAAACGCCTTGCGAGCAAAGCTGCCATCTAGCGAATTGATCGGACTAAGCTGTTGATCTCCGCGACAAGCGTGGTGCATTCTGCCAAGTCACAAAACTAGGCAGGCCAAAAGCCACGAACCAGCTTACAACGGAGTGGCTATGCTTTGCGAAGCAGCGCCTAAAGCGCCGCTCTCGCAAAACTCAAACCTATCCCAACTCAGATTGCGATTCACCGGCCGCAATTGCCCGTTCAAGCACGCTTGCATTCGCAGCGGGGACAAGACGGATCGCAGCAATAAGCAGCGCGAGACCAATAGGCGTGATCCAAAGGGTGGAAAGCACGCCGATGCTCAAATCTCCGTCATTCTGCGCCGACACGTAGCCCGCCATGTACGGGCCGAGCGCCAAGCCCACCAATGTCGTTGCCAAGAAGAATGTCGCAGTCGCTGTCCCGCGCATTCGCGGCAAAACGAGCGCCTGGCTGCTCGCGGCTGCGGCTCCCAACGCTGAAGCCGCAAGACCGCCGACTACGACATTCAAAATGATGAAGAGCGTGAAGCTGTCAGTCGTATATTGGACCACCGCAAAGGGAATTGGACTGAGCAATCCGAACAAGACCACTAAGATACGGCCAGATTGCATTCGCGTGAACAAGGCGTCGGCCATTCGACCTCCTAATATTACACCGAGGAAGCCGCCAGCGGCACCCCCTCCCCCGAGCCAAAAGCCCAGTTCACCCTTGGAAACGTCAAACACGCGCTCCGCATAGGGAGCCCCCCAATATGACGCGGAATAGGCCATGAATGCGACTGTGCCGTAGCCAAGAATAGTACAAAGGAACGCCGGCGATCCCCAAGTCAGAACGAATGTGGGATAATCGCGATGGCGCAACGCAGTCGCCCAACAGAACACTGCGTAATATCCGATCGCCAAGAGCAGCCATTGGTCAGTAATCGGGGCAAAAATTCGTCCAGCCCCTGAATCAAGCAATTCGGTCAATCCAAAGGCAGAGATGAGCGCTCCGACAAAAACAACCAAATTGAGAACAAAGGCCCCCAAACCGCGGCCCGCCGCGCCGAAAAATGTGAACGGTGGAATTACAGTATAAAGTTCACGCACGAAGCCGCGGAACGGGTGCGGATCTTCTGGTGTCGTAATCCCATCGATCGCCCCGCGGATGGGTTCGCGCAATGTCGAAACCCAGATTGCCAGCACCAAACCTGGTACACCGACTGCAATGAAGGCTGCCTGCCAACCGGCCAGACCGAGGGGGCCGCCTTGCGGAAAGGCCTCGTTCCAATTGTCGACCACCATGCCACCAATTGCCAACGAGATGCCGCCGCCAATATACAGCCCTGAACTGTAAATCGCGAGAGCCGTGGCCCGCAGTCGAGCAGGGAACCAATCGGAAATGAGTGAATAAGCAGAAGGGCTAGCGGTGGCCTCACCCACACCAACCCCGATGCGTGCAACGGTCAGCGAGCCGGCATCACGCGCAAACCCCGAGGCCGCAGTCATGGCGGACCACAGCGCCAAGCCGAATGTCATAAGTCGGACGCGCTTCCAACTATCCGCCAGCTTACCCAGTGGGATGCCAAACAAGGCGTAGAAAATCGCGAAAGCGGTCCCGTAAAGGAAACCCAAATACGCATCATCAACACCAAGGTCCGCCTTGATATCATTGGCCAAAATAGACAGAATCTGTCGGTCAATGAAATTCAGGACATAGACAATCACCAAAACGCTGAGCGCATACCAGCTATAGGCTGGTACAGTGTCGTCCGCCTGATTCACGTGATCAGGCTGAACTTTGGCGTTGTCAGTCAATCGGATTTCCTTCGCAATGTCGCTACCTAAGCGAATATCGTGGAGCGTGGATCACGCTAGTCTGCGTACGGTGTGCTATCGACAATTTGCGCTTCCGCAAAACCCTTTTTGCGAAGACGACATGAGTCACATTGCCCGCATGCTATGCCGGTCGACGTTGGATCGTAGCACGACCAACTCCACGCAGGATCCAGCCCCAGACGCTGACACTCTATTGCGATATCTGCTTTGGTCATATGTTGCAGCGGGGCGTGAATCGAAAAGGCAGCGCCTTCGACACCTGCCTTTGTTCCCAATCGCGCAGTTTCTGCAAAACTGGCAATGAACTCTGGCCTACAATCCGGGTAACCCGAATAGTCCAAAGCGTTTACACCGATGAACACGTCAGCTGCGCCCGCGGATTCGGCGTAAGCCGTTGTCAGTGCGAGAAAAACGAGATTCCTGGCCGGTACGTAGGTGACCGGTATCTCATCGCCCACACCGCTTTTCGGAACTTCTATGTCATCTGTTAGGGCCGATCCTCCGAATGCCCTAAGATCTAGAGCAATTTCAACGCGGCTGGCCAAACGCAACTGACCCTCAATGTCTCGGGCCGATTCCAATTCCAAGCGATGTCGCTGACCATAGTCAATTGTAAGCGCATGCACTTCAAACCCACGCTCCATTGCGATTGCCGCAGTAACCATCGAGTCCAGGCCACCTGAAAGCAACACCACTGCTTTGGGTTTGGTTCTATCGGTATTCTTGTTGATCATGAGACACCGCTTAACGAGCAATCGCCGATTGGCAATAATTCACATCGGACTTAACCGCCCTGGCAACTGCCCGTGCGGCGAGCTTCGGCAGCAACCTGGAATGGCAATCCGGTCGCTATTCCTTGGCTTTCGATCTGGACCAATGATCCCGTTTCTTTGCGAATATCAGTGCGGCCATAGCCATTGCCAGGACAGGTATATTGAACTGTCACACGATTGCTTGCGTCCTCCACGACGAACCGACTGCACCCCGTTTCAACATGGCGGAGTTGAATCAGCTCTTGGCCTGAGCGAACACAGATCTTCTGATCCTCTGAACCGTCCCGGTATTTGATGGTCCACTCACCTTTCACAAGGCCGCTCAGCATGGACAGACCATCGGATTGCGCTGCGGCGGGCAATGCGATTCCCAAGGCAATCATACCTATGGCGGCTGTGAGGCCAATTGGGGAGATTTTCGCACGTTTCGTCATGGTGTTGCTTTCAATGAAACCTTTCGCAATATTGTGGCAATTCTACCAATTGCGCGATGAGCCGTTTCTGAACGACGACTAAGCGTTAAAGCGCGAGGTCAAAAGTCTTTGCACAGAAGGCGCAATCGACCGAGATTTGCCCATCATCGCCGCGCATCTCGTCGCGTTCACTTTCTGGGAAGCGCGATACGACCGAAGTGTAGTAATCGACATCGCATCGGCATCCACGCGATAGTTCTGCCCCCGGCTGGATCCGCACTTCTTTCTCTTCGTGGAACAAGCGCCAAGCAATAGCCTCCAACGACAGGTCAGGGTCCAACAACTCATCGTGGCCGATGGAGTTGGTCATGGCGGCCACATGTTCCCAATCGGGATGCTCCATGCGTACATGCAGCCGTTCTCGACCTTCCTCGCCATCAGGTAGATGCTGGATCAAAAGCCCGGCAGCAACCCGCTCCGCCCCGTTTGATCGGCTAGCCATTCGGATCATTGTGGGAACCTGTTCGGATTGACCAAAGTACGATTCGCAAGCCTCGGCGAGTGTTTCGCCCTCCAACGGGACAATCCCTTGATAGCGTTGCCCAGTTCCCGTCTCGAATGTAATCGCCAGAAACCCTTCTCCGAACAACGAAGTCAGCGAAGGGTTTGCTCCTAGTTGTGCCAATCGATCGGCATCAAAATCGGCATAGCCCCGAAGACTGCCCCCCCGGTAATCACACACCAAAAGTGACACGACTCCAGTTTGCGTTTGGGCCTGCATGGTCAATTGAGCGTCATCGCCATCAGCTTTTAACAACCCTCCCATCAAAGCGCCCAGCACGAGCGCCTCGCTCAGCAGATGGGTCACTGGAGGAGGGTAATCGTGTGCCGATAGGACCTCAGAAATTACAGCGTCCAACCGCACAACGCGCGCACGCGCATTGCGGTTGGGCAAGGTGAAGCCCAAAAGTTTATCGGCAAATGTTTCTGGCTGCGTGTCCATAGTCGACAATATGGTGGTCAGCGCGCCAGCTTTAAGCCCCCGCGCGCCAAAACCTCTTCAACTCATCAGTTGAGCAGCCCAAAACTCCAAAGAAGAATGGATTTCTGCGCGTGGATCCGATTCTCGGCTTCGTCGAAAACGACCGACTGCGGACCCTCGAAAACCTCCTCTGACACCTCTTCGCCGACATGCGCCGGCAAGCAATGCAAAAAGACCGCGTCATCGTTTGCTTTAGACATCAATCCTGCATTCACTTGGAATGGCTCCATCGCCGCGCGCTTTTCATCCGCGTCGTCTTGCCCCATCGAAATCCATGTGTCTGTGACCAGCACGTCTGCGCCGCTCGCCGCTGAGACCGCGTCATGGGTCAACGTAATGTTTGCGCCGCCAGTGCGAGCAATCTCCACGAACTCTGCATCGGGCTCAAAGCCTGATGGAGTCGCAACCCGTACGTTGAATTTGAAAAGCCCAGCCGCCTCAAGCACCGAATGCAGAACGTTGTTCCCATCACCAAACCATGCGAATTCTAGACCCGGCAATGGTTTGCGATGCTCAATCACGGTCAATAAGTCGGCTACGATCTGACACGGATGCGAACGATCGGTGAGGCCGTTGATAACGGGAACACTGGCATGGCGCGCCATTTCTTCGATCTTTGCATGATCATCTGTTCGTAGCATGATCGCATCAACCATCCGACTGAGGACACGCGCGGTATCCGCGATACTTTCCCCTCTTCCAAGCTGGCTGGAACCGGCTTCGAGAATAAGAACCGTTCCACCCAATTGACGCATGGCCATGTCAAAACTCACCCGCGTTCGGGTCGAGTTCTTTTCAAAAACCAAAGCGAGGACGCGTCCCGTTAGCGGCGCATCGGCATCCACTTGCCCTTTCGGGAATTCTGCACGTGCTGATTTGCGGTCAAGCGCGTCGGCGATCATTCCCGCAATCGCATCCGTTCCAGCATCACTAAGATCGAGGAAGTGCCGATGTTGCGTTGGAAGGCCCATTACGCTGGCTCAGGCACGGTGAAGCTAGCAGCGCCGGCCGAGAGTTTTTCGAAAAACTCATCAATTTCAGCGTCACCGATGACCAAAGGTGGGATCACCCGAAGGGTTTGATCCCCAGCGGCAACAGTGAGCAATTGATGGTTGTCGCGCAGATGGACAAAGAATGGTCGGCTTTCGACCTTCATTTTAACGCCCAACATCAAGCCCTTTCCGCGAACGAGTTCAAACAAATCGGGGTAATTGCCGATGAACTGTTCGAGGCGGGTGCGAATACGCTCACCCTTCTCTGTTACCTCAGCCAGAAATTCGTCGTTCGCAACGGCGTCCATGACGGCGCCACCCGCAGCCATTGCAAGCGGATTGCCTCCATAGGTTGACCCATGCGTACCGAATGTCATGCCCCGCGCCGCCTTTTCTGTCGCGAGGACAGCGCCGATTGGGAACCCGCCGCCGAGCCCTTTTGCGGTCGCGAGGATATCGGGATCGATACCGTAATGTTCATGCGCGTAAAGTTTGCCGGTGCGCGCAACACCGCATTGCACTTCGTCCAGGACAAGCATCAAATCATGCTCATCACACAGCGCTCGTAGGCCTTGCATGAATTCCTGCGAAGCGGGACGGATGCCACCTTCACCCTGAATAGGCTCCACAAGAAAACCAGCAGTGTTGGGGCCGATCAACGCCTTTGCCGCTTCAAGATCGTCAAATTCGCAATATTTGAATCCGTCGAGCATGGGGGCGAAACCATGGTGCATCTTGGTTTGGCTCGATGCGCTGATCGTGGCCATTGTCCGCCCATGAAACGCGTTTGTGAACGTGATGAGTTCAAAACGGTTTTTGTCGCCGCCTTCGGGCGCATTTTGATGGTAGGCCCGTGCGGCCTTGATCGCACCTTCAACCGCTTCAGCACCAGAGTTGGTAAAGAACACGGTGTCGGCAAAGGTGTTGTCCACCAATTGCTGAGACAATTTTTCCCCTTGCGGGCTGCCATATAGATTCGAGACATGCATCAATTGGGCGGCTTGTTCTTGGATCGCGCCGATCAAGCCTTGGTGCGAATGCCCAAGCAGATTCACCGCAATGCCGCTCGCAAAATCGAGGTAACGCGTGCCATCTTCGTCGATCAGATGGCAATGTTCCCCACGCACAGGCCGCACTCCACAACGCGGATAAACAGGCATTAATGGTGATATCGACATAGAATTTTTCCCAACTTCAAAAATATGAACAAGGTCGGCGCTGTTGGCGCCGCCTGCTTATGATGCTGTCCTATAATGCGGGTTTAGTGCGCAGGAAAGCAAATGGCGGCCCTTTTGGAAAAGAGCCGCCATCGCAATTCACTAAAGGCCGCTCTCATTGACGATTAAGCGGCTGATGGTGCGTGGAAATTATTCCTGAACAGGCACCAAATTGACCGCTGAGTGCTTGCCGCGTCGGTCAACTTCGAGGTCGAACTGAAAACGTTCGCCTTCGTTGATAGCCGACAGGCCAGAGCGTTCGACCGCACTGATGTGAACAAACGCATCCGGTTGGCCATCATCGCGCACGAGGAAACCAAAGCCCTTCATGGAATTGAAGAACTTAACTGTTCCTGTTGCTTTCTCTCCGGTCAGCTCACGCTTGGGAGGACCTTCTGCGGCTGGCGCAGCGATCACATCTCCAACAACCTGAAGATCCTGTGCGGAGACTTTGCCACCGCGATCGACCAGATTGAATTCAAGCTCTTGGCCTTCTGCCAATCCTTCAAGTCCCGCGCGTTCAACCGCGCTGATGTGAACAAACACATCCTCGCCGCCAGTTTCTTGTTGGATGAAGCCAAAGCCTTTTTGACCATTGAAGAATTTTACAGTGCCTTTGCCGGTGCCGACAACCTGAGCGGGCATGCGGTTAAAACCGCCGCCACCGCCGCCACCGCCGCCGCCGCGTGGACCGCCATCGCCACCACCACGGGGACCGCCACCGCCAAAGCGGTCACCGCCGCCATGACGATCGCCGCCGCCGAAGCGATCACCACCGCCTCCGCCGCCGTAACGGTTGCCACCGCCGCGATCATTTCCGTAGTCACTTGGCGGGGAGAACCCGTCTCCACCACCACCAAAAGGATCAAAGCTATCCTCGCCGAAACCGTCGCGCTTGTCCCGGCCGCGCCGACGTCCCCTGTCGTAACCCATAACTTATTACGTACCCTATCACGCCGCCCGATCCGTTAATGCGCTGGTGGCGAGGGCAACGAGTCGCACCAGACGCAGATGGCCTATCGGAAAGCCGAGTCCATCTTCGTAGGCGCTGACATAGCGTACAATGGCCCGGCTGGCGAATAAATTCACGGATTGCAGCGTCAACATGAAAAACTGTGACATTTTCGATCACAATGCGCGAGGAGGATACGCTTGCGAAGACGGCGTTTGAAAGGCATGGATTTCGCTCCTCACACAACAAGGGCAGGACCCAATGAGCGATTTTAGAGAACTTACCTCCACCGTTCTGGCGAGTCCGCAAATCACAATTGACGACATAGCAGCTGCCAAGGAAGCTGGCGTCTCATTGATTGTGAACAATCGGCCCGATGGCGAAGAACCATCTGCGCCTCAGAGCGACGCGATCGAGGCAGCCGCAAAGGCGGCTGGGTTGGATTACGTGGCGATCCCAATCGGGCATTCGGGATTTAGCGAAGTACAAGTGGACGATATGATTCGCGCTCTGGACAACGCAGGGGGCACCGTTCTCGCCTATTGTCGGTCGGGAACGCGGTCTACATTGCTATGGGCTCTTGCTCAGGCGAAATCCGGTGTCGCCCCCGATGACATCGCCAAATCGGCAATGGCCGCCGGATACGACGTGACCCCGGTGCGCCCAATGTTGGATATGCTCGCAGCCCGCTAAATTGCAGATGCCTGCACTGAGGATTGGACCATGGCTTCGACCTTAGCGGCGGTAATCGAGCGGCGGTTCGCGATCACCAAGCAATGAGCGGTAGACATAATCGTCACCACGCGCAGCATCGAACTCAGCCCGCGCAGCGGCGCGCATTTCAGGATTGGTGAACAATTCCACCGCCATCAATGCCATCGCCTTGGCCGCAACTTGCGTCCCCTTATGACCGATCGAGTGCCCACTTGCGGCAACCGCTTGCCAACTGTGTGCACTGGTCCCGGGGACCCAAGCAGCGGTGGTCACACCCACTGTAGGTGTGGCCCAAGAAACATCACCCACATCGGTAGAACCGTATCCAAGGCTGGTGCCGTAGGGTTCGATTTCTGCAGCGCTCGACAAAGGCTTGGCCGCATCGCCCAAAGATTGCTGCAGTTCTTGCGCCCATTCTAATTCTTCTGGCGAGTAATCGACCCCGCCGACCAATTCGAGGTTGGCGTGCATCGCGCGAGCCAATGTTTGGTTGACCAGCAATGGGTTATTGCCGTGAATAACCTCCCACTCAACGTCGGTTCCGGTGCCCAAAGCGGCGCCACGTGCGGCGTCTTCCAATCTGGCCCAAATCTGATCAACGCCATCCGGATCAGGGTGCCGAACATAATAGAAGACTTCGGCAAAATCGGGAACGACATTGGGAGCGTTGCCGCCGCTGGTGATGACATAATGCATGCGCGCATCTTGCGGCATGTGTTCGTGCATCATGTTGGCCATCATGTTCATGGCTTCCGCCCCATCAAGCGCGCTGCGACCGCGTTCTGGTGCACCTGCGGCATGGGCTGACACCCCTCCAAACCGAAATTTAGCCGACCGATTGGCAAGGGTCGTGCGCGCCGACGCGCTGTTTGTATCGGATGCATGCCAATGGATCGCGACGTCAACATCATCAAACATGCCAGCGCGGGTCATGTAAACTTTGCCAGAGCCGCCTTCTTCGGCGGGTGTGCCGTAAATTCGGATGCGACCTGGCGTGCCAGTTGCTTCCAGCCATTCTTTAACAGCGATGGCTGCGGTTAATGATCCAGCCCCGAACAAGTTGTGACCGCATGCATGGCCTGCGCCCTTACCTTCAACGGGATCGCGCGTGGCCGCACCCGATTGATTGATTCCCGGCAATGCGTCCATCTCCGCCAAAATGGCGATGACCGGGCCGCCTTCGCCCCATTCGGCAACAAATGCCGTGGGGATATCGGCAATTCCGGTTTGGACGCGAAAACCTTCGCCTTCCAATTCGGCCTGCATCAAACCGCTGGATCGAGTCTCCAAATAGCCAAGTTCAGCGTATTCCCAAAGCGCCTGAGCCACGCGTGCAGTTCGATCGGCTTGGGCATCGACCGCCGCGATCGGACTGGGTGCTGTGTGATCGTCCGCCGACAAAGGAGCGGTGGTTGAGGCAGCCCCCAACATCAAAGCACCAAGGGCAGCGACAACAATCGGCTTAACAGGCAATTTCATGGGTTTCTCCTTGCGCCCCTGCTTGCCGCAATTGAACCGCTATGCCAATCCTTCATCCCCTCCTGTTGCCGTAAGGACATAGCTTGATGAACCTAACCCCGCTTCTGCTGCAGTTCGGCGTATCACTGATCGCGATCCTTGCTCTGGTCGCTCTGGCACGGGCGATGGGATTGGGCGGCAACGCGGTGTTACAAGACGATGCCGCTGTTCAAACCGCCGCAAATGAGGTCGAAGACGGCTTTAAATCGGTTCGCGTTTCGATCACCCGCGACAAAACCGCCGCCTTAGCCAAAGAGGCGGATGGCCGGATCATGCTCATCAAGCGGCATGGCAACCAATTTGCGGGCCGCGTTCTGACGAAAACGGCAAGCGTGCGAGAGGAAGTCGATGGCTTGGTCGTTGATTCGGGTGAAGCTCGGTTTGGGGCTGTTCGATTGACGCTAAACGATGCTGCATCTTGGGCTGATGCAATCAACCGGTTATAGCGCGATCACCATGCCTGATTTTTCACCCACCCAATACGCTGTGCCGTTCTTTGTTCTGGCGGTTTTAGCTGAGATGTTCTGGTCGCGCCTGCGCGCGCCGGAAAAGTATGAACCGATGGACACTTTAGTCAGCTTGGGGTTCGGTCTCGGATCAACGGTCGCCGGGGCAATGTTTGGGTTTTTCGCGGTCGCGGTGTTTGCAGGCGCTTATGAGTATCGCATTTTCGACTTAGGCGCCGAATGGTGGACCGTTTGGTGGGCATGGCCGCTGTGCTTTGTCTTGGATGATCTCAAATATTACTGGGTCCACCGCGCCGGGCACCGCATTCGGTGGATGTGGGCGAGCCACGTGAACCATCACTCCAGCCAGCACTATAACCTATCAACGGCTCTGCGCCAAAGTTGGACCGGCGCGTTTACGTTCGGCCTGCTCTTTGCTTTGCCGTTGGTCTTGGTTGGATTTCACCCAGGGATGGTAGCGATTTGTGGTGGCGTGAATTTGGTCTATCAATTTTGGATTCACACCGAAGCCATCGACCGGATGCCCAAGTGGTTCGAAGCAGTGATGAACACACCAAGCCATCATCGCGTTCACCATGCGACCAATCCACGCTATTTGGATCGGAACTACGCCGGGGTCTTCATCACATGGGACAAAATGTTTGGCACGTTTGAGGCAGAGCGTGATGATGAACAGATCCGCTATGGCATCGTCAAACAATTGGGCAGCTTCAACATCCTTTGGGCCGTATTCCATGAATGGATCGGAATGATCGGCGATATTTGGCGCAGCCCGTGGCGGCACAAACTCTCTTATCTACTCAGGGAGCCTGGTTGGACACACGATGGCAGTCGGGAAACATCGGATACAATCCGGGCCAATTGGCGAAAACGGATAGAGGGTGAGAAAACCGCCTCAGATTCGGTTGCACCGCGAAACTCGATTGCAGCAAAAGGCGAAGCTGCGTAGTCTCTCCGGTTAAGAGGAGAGATCATGGAAAGTTTTGACTACATCGTCATTGGTGGGGGCAGCGGCGGCAGCGCAGCGGCGGGGCGGCTTGCCGTCGACGGGACCCAACGCGTGTGCCTAATCGAAGCGGGCGGTCGCAACGATAACCTCTTGATCAAGACGCCGGGTTTTATGCCCTTCATTCGCAATTCGTCGAACTATCAATTCGATACGGTTCCGCAAAAGGGATTGAATGGTCGCGTAGGATACCAGCCGCGCGGTAAAGGGTTGGGCGGATCATCAGCGATCAACGCCATGGTCTATATTCGCGGAAACAAATGGGATTACGACAACTGGGCCGACATGGGTTGCGACGGTTGGTCGTATGATGACGTGTTACCTTGGTTCAAACAATGCGAATCCAATGAACGCGGCGCGGATGATTATCACGGTGCGGGCGGTCCTCTGTTCGTATCAAACCAAAGATCGCCCAATCCAACCAGCCATGCTTTCGTCGAAGCCGCCGCCGAATTGCAATTGCGCACCAACAACGATTTTAACGGCGAACAACAAGACGGTTTTGGTCTTTATCAAGTGACACAGCGCGACGGCGAACGGTGGTCCGCAGCGCGCGGATATGTTGAACCGATCCGCAATCAAGGTAACTTTGCCGTCCGCACGGACACATTGGTTGAAAAATTGGTGGTTGAACAAGGTCGCGTCACCGGTGTGATGGTGCGCCGCGGCAAGTCATCGGAAATGCTCTATGCCCGCCGTGGAGTGATACTTTCTGCGGGTGCGTTCAATTCACCGCAAATATTGATGCTTTCAGGGATCGGGCCAGCGGAACATTTGAAATCGCAAGGCATCGATGTCGTGCTTGACCGGAAAGAAGTCGGTGCGAACCTTCAAGATCACATCGACTATGTCTCCGGCTGGTCCACAAAAAGCGATGTGCCAATTGGCGGAACGTTGAAAGGGACGCTCAAAATGGCGGCAGCGATTGTGGAACACCGCCGCAAACGCACCGGCGCCATGACAACGTGTTACGCCGAAGCTGGTGGATTTTGGACCGTCATGGACGACGCGCCCGCACCAGACATTCAATGGCATTTCGTTCCCGCGGTTCTTGAGGATCACGGGCGAGAAAACGTCAAAGGGTATGGCTTTTCAATGCATGCCTGTGTTCTGCGCCCTGAAAGCAAAGGCTCCGTCCGTCTGGGTTCTAAGGATGCGGCCTCGGCGCCGGTGATTGATCCAAATTTCCTAGACGATGATCGCGACATTGCGGCTTTGCGGGAAGGCATCCGGTTGTCGCACAGGATTGCCGATGCGCCGCCGATGCAAGTGTATGAACCAACCGATCGGCACCCAGTAAACCTTCAAGACGACGCCGCATTGGATGAATTGATCCGCAACCGTGCGGACACAGTCTATCACCCGGTTGGCACATGTCGCATGGGGTCCGATGCAGAGGCAATCGTGGATCCAAAGCTGAAAGTGAACGGGCTTGACGGGCTTTGGATCGCCGATGCGAGCATCATGCCAAAGATCGTGAGTGGGAACACAAACGCTCCGAGCATTATGATCGGTGAACGCTGTGCAGACTTCATCTTGAACGCTTGAATTCACGGCTGACCGCTATGCGGTTGGCCTCGACTTTTATCTTTCGCCTTAGGACCGCATCGCTGCGGACGAATGGTCATGCTCGCGACACTTTAAGGCTATGAAGTCATACCTGTGTTGGCATGGCAAAAAAGAGGCCGGAACGGTTACCCGTCCCGGCCTTACTGAGTCTATTCGTTCGCAGGAGGAACGTCGGTTGGCGGGGGAAAGGGGAGAGAGAAAAGACCTCTCCCCCGCCAAACTGGTTGATTAGTTGTAGGCGCGTTCGCCGTGTTCAGCGATGTCGAGGCCATCAACTTCGGTCTCTTCGGATACCCGTAGACCGATCAAAAGCTTCACAGCGTATCCAGCAATCAGAGTGCCGATACCGGCCCATAGGATCGTGATAATCACGCCTTCGGTTTGGATCCAAAGTTGTGCGCCAATGCCGGTTGAACCGTCACCAGGACCGCCGAGGAATGGTTGATAGACAATCGCTGTGCCAATGGCGCCAACGATGCCGCCAATGCCGTGGATGCCAAAGGCGTCCAGTGAATCGTCATAGCCGAACTTGGCTTTGACCTTAGCGACAAAGAAGTAGCAAACGACTGACGACAGAATGCCGAGCAGGATCGCACCGAACGGCCCGCTGTTGCCGGCTGCGGGGGTAACCGCAACAAGACCAGCGATAACGCCTGAGCAGAAGCCCAACGCAGAGCCTTTGTGACCCATGGCGCGTTCAATCACCATCCATGTCAACGCACCAGCAGCGGTGGCGACGAATGTGTTGATCATGGCAAGACCAGCAAAGCCATCAGCTTCGAGCGCCGAACCGGCGTTGAAGCCGAACCAACCGACCCACAGCAAGCCAGTGCCGACCATAGTCATGGTGAGGCTGTGTGGAGGCATTGGCTCATTCGGATAACCCCGACGAGTGCCAAGCAAGTAAGCAAGCACTAGACCCGATACACCCGCATTGATGTGCACTACGGTACCACCAGCAAAATCGAGCGCACCAGCGGCAAACAGCAGTCCGTCACCAGCCCAAACCATGTGAGCAATCGGGAAATACACGATCGTCAACCAGATTGGCACGAACAGCATCACAGCATTGAATTTCATGCGTTCGGCCGTTGCACCCAAGATCAGAGCCGCAGTGATCGCGGCAAAAGTCATTTGGAAGCTAACAAAGACGTATTCACTGATGACTTCATCGGTGAAGGTCGCAGCGGTTGTTTCAGCCGACATGCCAGACAGGAAGTAGCTTCCCGAGCTGATAAACTGTCCAAGGAAGCCTTCGATCGGGGTTGAGCCGAATGCGAGGGAGAAGCCCCACATGACCCAAACCAACATTGCCAAAGCGGCAGTCGCGCCGATTTGTGTCATGGTCGACAGCATGTTTTTAGAGCGGGTTAGACCGCCATAGAACAGCGTCAGGCCGGGAATAATCATCAATAGAACAAGAACGGTCGCCGTCATCATCCATGCGTTGTTTCCGGGGTTCGGAACAGCAGCAGGAGCCGCCAGCGCAGGTTCGGCGAAGATCATCGCACCTGCCGCCAACGCAGCGAATTTCTGGAGAGGTCTTTTCATCGGTTTTTCTCCTGAATCAAAGTGCGGTTTCGCCGGATTCGCCGGTGCGAATTCGGGTTGCCGAAGCAAGATCGAGTACGAAGATTTTACCGTCGCCAATGGCTTCGGTGTTTGCGGTCTGTTGAATTGTTTCAACGACCTGCGCGGCGATGTCGTCGCTGGCAGCGATTTCGAGCTTCACCTTTGGCAACATGTTGGTGGAATATTCCGCGCCGCGATAAATCTCGGTTTGGCCCTTTTGGCGACCAAACCCTTTGACTTCAGAAACAGTCATCCCGGCGACCCCGATTGAGCCCAGCGCTTCGCGGACCTCATCGAGCTTAAATGGTTTTATGATGGCGATGATGAACTTCATCCGTGCCCCCTTTGTTGTACCGGCACATCCGGCTGAACAATGGATAGCAAGGGGCGTGCCACTTTACTCAAACGGGGGCGACGCGACGGATTCCGACCATTCTTTCGCAGTTGCACAAAAAAGACTGCCCAATTTTTAACCTCTTGGTTACTTTTTAGGCAGTCGGGTAGGTTTATGTGCTTAGAAACCGCGCTCTTTGTTATGTTCTATCGCTTGGACTCACTCGCCGGCAATATATCGCGTCGTCGGGCGGGTGGTCAGGCCATCGATACTGGTCGTGCGTTTGGACGTCTTATCCATCCATGCATCGGCGCCAATTTGACGATGCGCTTTCTTTAGAGTGTCACGCTCACCCTCCATCGACATAAAGGGAACCCCCCAACCACAGCTGGTTTGGACGCTTTCAATATCGATCTCAAAAATCTGCCGCGTGCCCGGCATCAATGTAAAATTCGCCGCCAACGCATCCCATCCATCATCTTGGGGAAGGACAGGCGTCCCCCGCCCATAAATGCGCAGGATCAAAGCGGGGCGCTCGAAATTGCAGAACATGATCGTTATCCGACCGCCATCGGATTGCGGCGCCACAAGATGGGCATGCGTTTCATTGCCAGAGCCGCCAAGATCAAGATAGGCGACTTTTCCGGGGCCCAACACACGGAACGCATCGTACCCCTTTGGACTAAGATTGACCCGTCCATCGGCGGCGGCGGTGGCCACAAAGAACACCGGCTGTTTTTCGATCATCGCCACATGTTTGGGATCAAGCGCGTCGAAAAATTCAGCCATGTCGGTTCTCCTAAAACCTTATAAAAAGTCGCGCAAAACGCGGATATATTTGTCGAATTGATCGTGGTGCAGCCAGTGCCCGGCCTTTTCGAATTCGATCACTTCGGCTGTCTTAAAGTGCTTAATCCGGCCATCCTTTTCCGGATTGGATGCCCAGCTATCTGCACCGTACAATAGCAAAGTGGGGCACGTGATGGCTCCCCACATCGCCTCTAGAAATTCGTCGGCAACATCTTCGACACCCCACACATTCAGATGCGGGTCGAATTTCCAACTGTAGGTGCCATCTTCATTGCGGTTTACCCCGTGAATGGTGAGATGGCGCGCCTGTGCCTCGGTCAAATAAGAGTTTTCTTCGATCATCCGGGCGAAGGCCGCCTCAATACTTTCATATTTGCGCGGCGTGCGCCCGGCGGCCTTGCGCTTTTTCGCGATCCATTCGGCCGCCCGTTGGGGGTATGGAGTTTCGCGTTGTTTCGCGCGCACCTCTGGCGAGGGACCAAGCCCTTCAATCGCGACCAATTTCGTCACCATATCGGGGAACATGCCGGTGTAACGTAGGGCTACATTGCCACCCATCGAATGCGACACAATCCGCACCGGACCAACGCCGAGCTGATGGATCAATTGCGCCAGATCATAGACCATGTCGTTGGAACTGTAGTTTCCATCGGACACCCATTCGCTGTTCCCATGCCCGCGATGATCGATAGCGATGATGTGGTATTCGTCGCGCAACGCCTCTGCCGTCCAATCCCAGTTGCGGGCGTGATCGCGACCGCCATGGACCAAGATGAGAGGTGGTTTGCCTCTGCCACCCCAATCCTCATAGCTGAGGCGAAGGCGTTGAGAGATGAAGGTTTGCGAGGTTGGCCCCGAAGAAGATATCGTTGCGGTCATGCACAAGGCTTTGCCGCGATCTTACAGAAGCCGCAAGTCCGCTTTCCCTCGGATCAGCGCTCTTTCGTGGCAGAAAATGTCAGGTCGGGGTTCTTCTCAACCTGATAATTCACGTCCCAAGGGCTCTTGGCCATGAAGACCAAGTCGCCGTCACGGTCTCGGGCGAGGTTCGCACGATTAAAGCCCTCAAACTCATCAAGCGCGGCCTGTTCGCCCTTAACCCAACGCGCTGTGGCAAACGGTGACGCCTCAAGCCCGGCCTCAACCTTATATTCAGCCGACAATCTTGAGATCAGAACCTCAAGTTGCAATTGACCGACCACGCCAACGACATGCTGCGCGCCCAATTCTGGGTAGAACACTTGGATCACGCCCTCTTCGGACAAATCATCAAGCGCCTTGCGAAGTTGCTTGGTCTTGGTCGGGTCTTTCAATTGGACCCGCCGCAGAATTTCGGGCGCAAAATTGGGTAGGCCGGTGAAACGCACCGTGTCTTTTTCTGACAAAGTGTCGCCCACACGCAGGGTGCCATGATTGGGGATGCCAATAATATCGCCCGCTTCGGCCGTGTCGGCGATCTCTCGGTCTTGCGCAAAAAACAGGATCGGCGAATGAACCGCAATCGGTTTACCCAGCCCGGATGGCGTCAATTTCATGCCGCGTTTGAACGTACCGGACACCTGACGCATGAACGCGATCCGATCCCGGTGATTGGGGTCCATATTGGCCTGAACTTTAAAGATGAAGCCTGTGACCTCTTCATGGTTCGGCGCGATCGTGTCATCACCCGCCGGTTGCGGCCGCGGAGGCGGTGCAAATTTGGCGATGGCCTCGATCAGTTCGGTAACGCCAAAGTTCTTGAGCGCCGATCCAAAGAAGACTGGCGTCAAATCGCCGCTGCGATAGGCGTCCATGTCGAATTCGGGATAACCGACTTGCGCCAATTCCGCCTCTTCGGCGAATTCAGGCGGAATCTCCGGATTGGCATCACGTGTGCCCAAAAACTCTTTGGATGGCCCTTCGGGACGGCTGACTTCACCGGTCGAAAAGTCCAAAATCCCTTCAAACTGTCCGCCCATGCCGATCGGCCACCCTTGCGGGCTGACGTCCAGCGCAAGCATATCGGCCACCTCGTCCAGCGTCTCAAAAGGATCGCGACCCTCGCGGTCAACTTTGTTCACGAAAGTGATGATCGGCAGATTGCGCAACCGGCACACTTCGAACAATTTGCGCGTCTGCGGTTCGATACCTTTGGCCGCGTCGATCACCATAACGGCGCTGTCGACGGCGGTTAGCGTGCGATAGGTGTCTTCGGAGAAATCTTCGTGACCCGGCGTATCAAGCAGGTTGAAGGTAACGCCTTCTCTCTCAAACGTCATCACGGAAGAGGTGACAGAGATCCCGCGCTGCTGCTCAATCTTCATCCAGTCAGAACGGGCACGGCGTTGCTGTCCGCGCGCCTTAACCTCGCCTGCAAGGTGGATCGCCCCGCCTTGCAGCAGGAGCTTTTCCGTCAGCGTGGTCTTACCGGCATCCGGGTGAGAAATGATCGCAAAGGTGCGACGGGAGTTTGCGATATCGGACATGATTTTATCGGGCGCAACGGATTAACCGCGCAGTTCCGCCCCCTGTTTGGCCGCCGCTGCGACGACCGCATCGGTAATCGCTTTGAGATCGGCGTCCTTATAGCTTTTGTCCTGCGGTTGCAGGGTCACTTCAATCGCTATCGATTTTTGCCCTTCGGGGACGCCCTCGCCCGTGAACAGGTCAAACACCCGCGCATCGACGATGTTGGCCTTGTCTGCACCCTTCACGACGCGCAGCAGGTCACCCGCCGCCAACGTTGTTGGAACGAGGAAGGCAAAGTCACGCGTGACCGCTTGCAATGCCGGTGGGGTGAAACTGGGCCGGGCGAAGTTGATCGCTCCCCCCTTTCCTTTACCGCCTGCCTTCTTTGCCGGGATTGCGTCGAGGTGAATGCCGCATGCCACAACGGGAACGTCAATTCCGAACGTGTCGAGCATAGCCGGATGAATGGCGCCAAAACTGGCAAGAACGTTCTTTGGGCCAAGCCGCAAAGTGGCCGATTGGCCAGGGTGATAAAAATCTCCGGCCTCGTCCATCACCATCAGTTTTTGAACAGGAGCCCCGGCGGCTCGCAACAGTTCCAAGCACATTGATTTGGCATCAAATGCGTCAAACGGAACAGCCTTGCCTTGGGCCCAATTTCGGTCTGTCTTGTTCCCCGCCATCACACAGACAAGCGCCGGATATTCACCATCAGCAAGATAGCGTCGGCCAATTTCGAACAATCGGATCGATGATCCACCGCGATCCAAGTTTCGCTTCAATGCGGATAGCAATCCGGGAAGAAGCGAGGGTCGCATGACCTTCAATTCTTCGCTGATTGGGTTTTCCAACGTCCAATGACCACCGCCGACCGTGGCCGCCTCAGCTTCGGAGATAAACGACCATGTGATGGCTTCATTTAGGCCCGCTCCCGCTGCAGCGCGGCGAAGTTTCCGCTCCAGCTGCTGCTCCGGTGTGGCCGTTGGTCGCGCGACGCCTTCCATGCGCGGCAGGGCCACACTTTCCACCGCATCAAGGCCGTGAATGCGCACAACCTCTTCGACCAGATCGGCTGGCCCTTCGATGTCATTGCGGCGCAGAGGACAGGTTACGTTCCAATCGTCTGCAACCGCGAAATCGAGACTTTCGAGGATGCGGCGCTGTTCATCGGCTGGGACGTCGACGCCGCCCAATCGTGCGGTCAGGCCGGTGTCGAATGCAACAACCTTCGCTTCGTTTGGCGCGGTACCGGCATGGACGTCTTCGCTTGGCGTTCCGCCCGCCAATTCGACGATAAGTCCGGTTAGGAGGTCAAGGCCATCTTGCAGGAATTCTGGGTCAACACCGCGTTCAAATCGGGTGCGGGCATCGGATGCCAAACCCAAAGTGCGCCCGGTTACGCCAATGCGTGACGGTTCAAAATAGGCGATCTCAAGCAAGACATCTGTCGTGTCGTTCTGAACCCCCGAATCCTCACCGCCCATAATGCCGGCAATGTCATGCACCTGAGTGTCGTCGGCAATGACAACCATACTGTCGTCGAGCGTGTAGGTTTTTTCGTTCAGAGCCAACACTTGCTCGCCATTCTTGGCTCTGCGCGCAACCACAGCGCCGGAAAGTTTGGCAAGGTCATAGACATGCGCGGGACGGCCAAATGTCAGCATGAGGTAATTGGTCAGATCGACCAAAAGAGAAATTGGGCGCTGCCCCGCACTGGTAAGCCGCTGTTGCAGCCAATCCGGCGATGGGCCATTTTTAACGCCAGTGATGACACGCCCGTAAAACGCCGGACACCCTTGGGCATCTTCCGTCCGGATCTCAACCGGGCAGGCACCGTTCGCGGCGAAGTTGGGAATGGCAATCGGTTTCAGCGTGCCGAGACCCGCCGCAGCAAGATCGCGCGCAATCCCATACACACCCATACAATCCGGACGGTTTGGCGTGATCGCCACATCAACAACCGGCGATGATCCGTGATAATCGGCAAAATTGTGCCCAACCGGCGCATCATTGGGCAATTCGATAATGCCGTCATGATCTTCGCCCAGCTCCAATTCTTTGACGGAGCACATCATGCCGTTTGATTCGACACCGCGAATGGCGCTCTTGCGAAGCTCCATCCCGTTGGACGGTACAACCGCTCCCGGTTGGCCTAGAACGCCTGTCATACCGGCGCGCGCATTGGGGGCGCCGCAAACAACCTGAAGCGGTTCGCCAGTGCCGGTGTCCACGGTAAGGACCTGCAACTTATCAGCATCGGGATGCTTCGCTGCTGTCAACACTTTGGCCACGGTGAACCCGGCAAGCCGCTGCGCTGGGTCTTCGACGCCTTCAACCTCCAAACCGATCGCGTTCAACGCATCGGTAATTTCAGACAAAGATGCATCGGTTTCGAGGTGGTCTTTTAGCCATGTGAGCGAGAATTTCATGACGATACTCCCACGCCGGCGGAAAGGGTCGGTTGGTCGTAGGGTGAGAAGCCGTAATGGGCCAACCATCGAGGGTCGCCGTCAAAGAACGCGCGCAGATCGTTCATCCCGTATTTGAGCATGGCGATCCGATCGATCCCCAAGCCGAAGGCAAACCCCTGATATTCATCGGGATCGACACCGGCCATCTCAAGAACGCGGCGATTGACCATGCCGCTTCCGCCCAATTCCATCCAGTCATGCCCATCGGCATCGCCGTGTCCGCCAACAACCCTGCGGTTGCCTTCATTCGAATAGCCGACATCGACTTCGACACTGGGTTCGGTGAACGGGAAATAGGATGGGCGAAGGCGCAAAGTGATGTCTTCGCGTTCAAAGAACGCCTTGAAGAAAGTCTCCAACGTCCACTTTAGATGGCCAAGGTGAATACCCCGATCTACGACCAAGCCTTCGACTTGGTGGAACATCGGCGTGTGAGTCGCGTCGCTGTCGCTGCGATAGACCCGGCCCGGCGCGATAATGCGGATGGGCGCGCCCTGTTCTTTCATACTCCGAATCTGGACGGGAGATGTGTGGGTCCGCAACAGCATCTTGCCGCCATCCGCCGCTGCATCGGGAAAATAGAACGTGTCGTGCATCGCGCGCGCGGGATGACTTTCATCCATATTGAGCGCGGTGAAATTGTGCCAATCGTCTTCGATCTCGGGACCGGTCGCAACCGCAAAGCCAAGATCGGCAAAAATCTCGGCCAATTCGTCCATCACCTGACTAACCGGGTGAATGGATCCTTGGGCCGTCGCCGGCGCGGGGAGCGTAAGATCGATCGTCTCACTGGCCAATTGCGCTTCCAATGCGGCCGATTCCAGCGCCGCTTTCTTCGCATCAATCGCAGTCGCCAATTCGCTGCGCACCGATTGAATGGCGGGAGCCGCTTCTTTGCGTTCATCCGGGCTCATTTGACCCAGAGTTTTAAGCGCCAAACTGACCCAGCCCTTCTTGCCGAGCGCGGCTACGCGTTGCTCTTCTAACGCATCGAGCGTGGTGGCCGCGCCAATTGCGGCGAGGCTTGCGTCTTTCTGGGATGTTAAATCGGTCATGTCTTGCCTGCTTCGGCCCTTGCTTGGGTAAGCCGGTCCGCTAGCGCCAATTGCGCTCACTTGCAAAGCGGCAATGGTGGTTAATCAGGATTCGCCGGATTCCGCTGCGTTGGTAGGGTCGTGAAGGCCCTGAACCGCTTCACCCGCAATCGCCATGCGCGCCTGCGCCGCTGCGACCAGAAACGGTTTGTCCAATTTCGCATACGCGCTTGGACTCATTCCCATGAAACGCTTGAAATCACGTACAAAATGGGCCTGATCATGGTATTGATAATCAAGCGTGCTGAGCCATTTCAGTGACGGGTCCATCATAAATTGCGACAGGGACCGAAGGAACCTTTGGCGCCGCAGCAGCAATTTGGGCGTAAAGCCAAAGGCTCTCTTGGACAAACGCTCAAGTGATCGGATGTTCATTCCCACTCGATCCGCCAGATCGCTCACCATCGACAGTTCGGGATCGACCAAAGCCGCATTGATTGCCCCAATCGCGCGCATGGCACCATTTGCAGGCGGTTCGCGCGGGATCAAACTCGCCATATGCGCTTCAATCAGAGCAAGTTCTTCGGCGTGCTCACCGCTGCTGTTGGCCAATGCCTTGGCCAAGGGTCGGAACGCAGTAAATGCCGGATCGGTGTTCCCGTCGGTTATGCAATCGGCGTAGTCAAAGGCAGGCGAATCGATAAGAGCGGCCCAGCCCAACGGCATCAACCCAATGCCCCAACTGCTGCCAGTGGTGATCCGAAACTTGGTCGCTCGGCTGGTTGGCCCCGTAACCGAAAATGCCGGCGAATAGGCAAGAGGGTCATCCCCCACTGCCGATTGCGCCCAGCCGGAATCCATAAACCTTAGGTTGGGCCATTCGGGATGAAGGTAGTCTTCCAGCACCTGCTCATGCGGCGATGTGGTCGCCTGAGTGTGGTAATACGTAGTGACGAAAGGGGCCAACTCTGCGCTAGGCAGCGCAAACCTGATAGCAATCGCATTGCCCAATTCAGCGTGCACTGATCGCTTCCTTTCCTCCTACCAACCCAGCACCAATCGGATGCAAAGGTCGGGCAACCCCAGTCTTGGGCCTTGTTACAGCCGCCTAAGCCGTACTTGAATTTGGGTAGGGAAACGAAAGGGAAACTGCAACTTTCCCGGCCACCGATTGCTCGCCGTGTTAGTCGGCCTCTCGAACAGGTTGGTCCAAGGTTTGTGCCGCACTGCCCCAAACCCGGGCGCGCGCTTCCATAAAGGAAGCCAAAATCGGATGATCAAGCGATGCGTATTTGCTGGGCGTCATCGTCATGAATTGGGTGAATTCACGCGTGAACTGAGCTTGATCGTGATATTCTTCATCCATCGCCTCTGTCCAACGCGATCCTTGCTGAAGCATAAAACTCGATAGGCTGCGCATGAAACGTTGGCGGCGAAGCAGCAATTTGGGCGTGAAGCCGAAATAGCGGTGGCACATGCGCTCCAAGGTGCGGATACTCATTCCGCATTGTGCAGCCAAATCACCCACCACATGATGCTCTCCACTGACCAAAGCGGTGTGGATTCGCATAATTTTGGGCTCGTCACGATTGGGCTTCATCAACCGCTCCAAATTTTCATGGAGAAACGCCAATTGATCTTCGGTCGAGATCGAAGGATCGCACAACACATCGGACAAGCAGTCGAATTTCGAAAAGACGGGATGTTTGGCCCCGTCGCACACCGAATTCGTCAGATCGACCGCATCGGCATCCACAAATCGCGCCCACCCCAAAGGCAAGAATCCGATGCCCCACATGCGGGTCGTCGACAATCTAAACTCACACGGGAGCGAGCTGGGCCCAGTCGCGGTAAAACGCGCGCCTTCTGCCACGGAATCGCCAATTTTCGCGCGCGGCGCGGAATGACCGAAAAAGCGGATGTTGCCCCATTCGGGTTGAAGATAATCCTCGATCGAGGTTCCATCTTCGCAATCGAAAGCGAATTGATAGAAAGTCGTGAAGCAACCATCGAATTGCGGCGGCGGATTGTAGAAACGGCTGCGCACCAAATAGCGCGAATCATCGCTGCGCGATTCATCTTCGGCCCTGACCCGGAATGTGCCTGACGGTTCCCCCATCCGCTCGGTCTGACCGATTTGGCGCGATCTTACAAGGCTCGTGGCGCGATCTTACAAGAAGTAACAGGTTTGCGATGTTGCTCGCTGCCCGCACTCTCAATCCGCGGCCTCTTTTCCAACAAAAAGGGCCTTGGAGCGGATGATCGCGCCAAGGCCCTTTTCAATATCGTTGTGAACCCGCAATCAACGTTGACGAACAACGTTGCCTCGCGCGGTTACACGCGCATTACGCTTCGGCGGGAAGCGCGGCTTTCGCCTGAGCGATAACCGTTTTGAACGCTGCTTCTTCGTTCATGGCCAAATCGGCCATGACTTTGCGGTCCAATTCAATACCCGCAAGCTTCACGCCGTGCATGAATTGCGAATATGTCAGACCTTCGGCGCGAACAGCCGCGTTGATGCGTTGAATCCAGAGCGCGCGGAAGCTGCGCTTCTTGGCTTTGCGATCGCGATACGCATACTGACCGGCCTTTTCGACCGCTTGGCGTGCAACGCGAATGGTGTTTTTGCGGCGGCCGCGATAGCCTTTGGCCTGTTCGAGTAGCCGCTTGTGTTTCTGGCGCGTGGTCACGCCGCGTTTAATGCGAGGCATATCTTTATCTCCTTAAATGGCGTGATCAGTTGAGGCCGTATGGCGCCCATTTTTTGATCGTGCGGCAATCAGGATCCGAGGCAACCGAAGTGCCGCGATTTTGACGGATATACTTTGCATTGTGGCTCATCAGACGGTGACGCTTACCAGCGACGCCGTGCTTGACCTTGCCAGTTGCGGTGATTTTGAAGCGTTTCTTCACACCGCTTTTGGTCTTCAGCTTGGGCATTTTCATCTCCTTTGATCAGAGACACGTCAAACCAGCCCTGGCAGCCCTATTAGCCAGGCCGATCGCTTGATTCGTGTCGTTGAAGGAGCGCCCAATAGTCGCGGGGGGCGCAGGAGGCAAGCGTTTTACGCGGCGCCAACCTCGAATTGCGCGTGAGGGCAGCCATCTAGGCCACCGCCCCACGCTGCGATCAATCTCCCGAATAGATCGGTCGACCAGTCTCTTTGATCCATTGCGCAAAGTTTCCATGCGCAATTGGCTCGGCACCCTCTGGTAAATCAGCCGTCCAAATATAGGCCTGCGCCTCGGTCTCACCGAACCCGTCCCATCCATCCACTTGCACGGGCTGACGCGTGTAATCCGCCCCTTCGAACGCGTCGACCGCCGCAATATCGACCGCCGATGCGTCGTGGATTGCACCGTGCACAATCGTCGCAAAACGCGCTTGTGTTGGGATCAACGCAGGATGCCAGCCATTGGGAGTAGGGATCGCATACAGCGCGCCTTGAACCGTGGCAGGCGCACCCATTCCCAGCCCCGCGAGAAACGGCCAATCGCCGCCATCAGGGCCAAGTCCGTCTTGCAGAACGCCGTAAAAGAAGAGGTGTCGTGAGCGGGTCATGGCCGATCCCATACCCAATAGCTCCGAGCCTGTCTAAGAGCGGCAACTATCAGCCATCACCGAACTATCCGTGATAGGCCGAAATTGGGGTGAAAGCGGAACGTCTGCAAATGGAATGGCGGCCTCTGAAATGGGCCTAGTTGAGCCAAGCGATCTTCGAGCTCTTCAACTCTGTATCTGGCATGAGATCATGGGGTAGTGCCCCATCCTGCTAACAAAGCCTTGATTGCGTTCGATAGGTATGGCCTCACGTCCTTGCCCGTTCTCACGCTGTGGAGCGTCGCCTCGGCGACGAGAGAATTGATAAAAGAAGCCGCCAATTGGACATCCTCGATCTCGACCGCGCGGTTGTCTCTCGCCTCTTCCAGTAACTCGCGGATCCGAGCGATGCCGATTCTATCTTCAATTTGCCGCGCCTTTTTGTACCCCAACGCCGTAGGACCAATGTCTAGAAGTATAGCGGCGGTGGATTGATTCTGAATTTCAGTCAGCCATGCGATGCAACCATCTCTCAAGCGCAACATGGGAGGTTCGTCCGGGCAAACACCACTGAACGCTCGTTCAATCGTGGTCTGGGACTCGTGCACATAGATTGCTTCGATGATGTCATCCTTGCTTCGAAAGTGATGATACAGCGCCCCTTTGCTTAGGTCGGTTTCTTCTAGCACTAGCTGAACGGTCGTCGCACCTAGCCCACGGGACAGAAGCGAGCTGCGAAAGGTCTCGAGCAATCTGGCCCTAGTCGTGGCTGACTTGTCTTTCTGGTTGACCATGACGGTGTCTTTACACAGCTCCCAAAGCATATAAAACAGACCATAGGTTTGTTTTTAGAATGAGGCATCAGATGCGCACCTACATCGAAAATCTGGGCAACATGTTTGGCGCTTGGAATACCACCGACGAAAAAGAACAGGCACGTCTTGCGGAGGCTGCCCTGGAACACAACGTCCATTTCGTCGACCCGAACCACAATATCGTCGGTCGTGGCGCGTTTCTGGAAATGGTCAGGGCAACCCAGACCAAGTTCCCCGGACTGCGCTACGGGCCGTCATGCGAGCCTCAAATACAGAACAACTTTTGTCGTTATCACTGGGCAATACACAGCGGTGAAAAACAGGTTATGACTGGCTTTGACGTTACAGAAGTGACCGATGCTGGCAAAATAATGAAGGTAATCGGTTTCTTCGGTGAACTCGAAAGAAATATGTCTGCGCCAGTGAGCTAATCTGGCGTATCCAATCGTCTACAACTGGGTCGCTAGCAGAATGCCCGGTCTTGAGGCCAAGCAAGCGATAACAGACGCCCCTACCCCATCGCTTCCAACGCTTCCTCTAACCGAGCTGGTTCGCCCAGCATCAATTGGTATTGAAACGTCGGGTCAAAGCGGTTCTCTCAGTCGCTCTCAATAGACGCGATATCGGAGGTTCTAAACCGCATAAATGACTTGCAGCGCCGCTTTGGACGGTTTGGTCAGCATTGGCGGCACGCATCCAATTGCTTAGCCGGTTGTCGGTTGATAAACCCGGATGATGGACAAGCCGCCTTCCCCGTCCGACCTATGGCAGCATCCCAGCGTGCGCGTTTCGGCGGCGGTGGCGGTGGCCGGCCTGTATGCACTTTTGTGCTATGCTTTGGTCGAATCCGTTTTGGGCGGCCTCGGCTTGATCAGCGTGGTCTTTGCGATACTTCAGCCCGCGATCATATCAGCATTTGTCGCCTATATCGGCGATCCAATGTACCGCCGGACGCGGTCCTATTACCTGTTGGTGCCAACCGCGCTCACCGTAGGGATGATCGTCGTGGCCGCGTTTTTCTTGCAAGAGGGCGTCATTTGCATCGCGATGCTTTCACCCTTGTGGTTGGTAAGCGGGACAACCGGGACCTACATTCTAACCAAGGTCCGCAAACGTCCGCAGTCACGCGATGAAGACGTCGCCGTCTTTCAGGCTAGCGCATGGCTTTTGGTGCCACTCATCATGATCCCGGTGGAGCAATCGATACCATTGCCGACCGCCGAATACACGGTCACTCGATCGATCGACGTCGATGCAAAACCTGAAAACGTGTGGGAATTGATGCAATCGGTGCCCGACCTGTCACCCGAAGAGGGCCGCTGGAATCTCTCGCAGGATGTCATCGGCGTACCGCGCCCCGTAGAGGCCAGCCTAGAGGGACAAGGCGTTGATTCTGTTCGCCGCGCTCAATGGGGTGAGGGCATCATGTTTGAAGAGCATGTAACCACATGGTCGCCAGAGAAAGAGATCGCTTGGGATTTCGTCTTTCCGCAAAGCGATGCTTGGGATTTCACCGACCGACACCTTCACCCTGACAGCGACTATATGCGGATCGAGACAGGGGGCTACACCCTCGAACAGCTTGGGCCAGAGCGGGTGCGTTTAACGCTGCATACGACGTATAAGGCCCGCACCGCACTCAACGCATACGCATCGCTATGGGGCGAGTTCTTTTTGGGCGATATTCAATCAAACATTCTGGCGGCCATAGCGGACCGGGCCGAGGCCCAATAAGCAGCACCTACCCCATCGCTTCCAACGCTTCCTCTAACCGCGCCGGTTCGCCCAGCGCCAGAACGCTGCCATCGGAGTTCGCGTCCAGCGGGTTGCCTTGCCAATCACTCATCAACCCGCCTGCGCCTTCTACGATCGGAACCAAAGCGGCGTAGTCGTAGAGCTTCAATCCGGCCTCGCACACAATGTCGAGATGGCCGCTCGCCAGAAGGCCGTAATTGTAGCAATCGCCGCCCCACACCACCATTTGCGATGTCTGCGCGGCAAGCGACATGAACGCGCCCGCCTGATCGTCGGTGAAGTATTGCGGCGCGGAAGATGCCAAGCTCGCATTAGACAATTCATTGCAAGAGCGCGTGCGCACCGGCAGGCCATTAAATGTGGTGCCTTCGCCAATCCGCCCGGCCCATCGTTCCCCCGCGATCGGTTGGTCAATGACACCCAAAACCGGCCAGCCGTCCTGCAACAAAGCGATCAACGTCCCGAATATCGGGCGACCCGCCATGAAACTGACTGTGCCGTCGATCGGGTCGAGCACCCATTGCCGCCCGGCCCCTTCATTGCGAGTGCCATATTCTTCGCCGATGATACCGTCATCGGGACAATGTTCCTCAATCAACACCCGCATCGCCGCCTCCGCGGCGCGATCGGCCTCCGTTACTGGAGAATTGTCGGCTTTGCGCTCCTGCTCCCACGTTCCGCGGAACATCGGCCGAATGGCATGACCCGCTGCATCAGCAAGAGCATTGGCAAGGGCGAGATCGGATTTGGTCATCGAAGATTCCTGAATTGCTGATGGCCGGATACTGCGCAATTGATCCAATCTCCATCGGTTTTGGCCAAGCTGCAGTAATTTAGTGACATGCCAACGAGAATTCGTCAGGGCTAGTGTCATGACCAAGGCTTCGAAATCGTTGGCGGGCAATTTGGCCAGTAAAGCGACGACGGGTCCAGCAACCAACGGCACCGGCCATCAGCCGCTCCGTTCTGAGACAGGAACGGCGGAAGATGGCACGCCGCTCGCATTCAATCGCTGTTCCGATGACCGGATCCGCCCATGGGTGGGCCGATCCATGGTCGTCTTTGCCTACTCCAAATCCGCCAAGGATCAGCAACAGGCCATGGTTTATGGGCAATTGTGCAATGATTGCGCATATTTGCGCACCGCCGTTGGCGTGAATTGGACAGCAGGGACCGCGCAAGGCCCGATGGAATTTCGCGACGAAACCTTTCTGTGCGGCCAACATTCCACTGTCATGCCTTTGCGATATGCCGGCGGGATAAAAGTCGCCGGTCTGATGCTTCGCCCTGGTGCATTGCGCGCCTTGTTTGGGTTGCACGATGGCGAGATGCTCGACCGGATCACATTGATCAAAGATGTGGGCATTCCCGACCGAGAGGTCACCGGATTGTTCAACCTTGATTCCAATCCGAGCGATTGGCTGGAGGCGATCGAAGATTGGTTGGCCGATTACGTTGTCAAAAACGGAATCGCCCCGCCCGACCCATTGTCGCAAGCGTTAGAATTACAGGCTTTCGCCGACCCCAACTGCGTGCTCAGCGAATTTGCTGAAGAGCAAGGTGTTTCACCGCGAACCGTCGAACGGGCTGCAAAACGCGATTTCGGGCTGACGCCCAAACAGATCATGCGACGTGCGCGGATCCTTGATCTGGCTGCGCAATTGTGCGGCGTTGCGGATGAAGAAGAAGAAGAGATCATTCTTCGCTTCTTTGATCAGGCGCACCAAATCCGCGAATTCCATGCATTTTTCAATATGACGCCCGGTGACTTTGTCGCTCATCGCGCGGACGGATCCGGGCGATCGGCGCTTGTCACACTCAGCCTTGAGATAAGGCAGGCACGGCGATTGGAATTGTTGGATCGGATTAGGCCGGGTGCCGTGCGCCCGTGGATGCGACGCGCATTTCTAGACGCTGCTGAATAGGATTGCTGTTTAGCGGTTCAACGCGCGGGGGCTGCAACCTTTGCCGCCCCGATCAACCGCACAATCCCTAACCCGTCAATCAAACAGGCTCGACACGCTGCTTTCATCCGCAATTCGGCGGATCGCTTCACCCACCAATGGGGCCATGGTCAAAATCCGGATGCGTTCCGATTTCTCAGCCGCCTCTGTCGGACGCAGAGAATCGGTTATCACAAGCTCTTTGAGCTTTGATCCATCGATCCGGGCAACCGCCCCGCCCGACAAAACGCCATGGGTGATGTAAGCGGCGACCGACTTTGCGCCATTCGCCAACAAAGCTTCGGCGGCGTTGCACAATGTTCCGCCGGAATCGACGATATCGTCGATCATAATGCAATGGCGGCCTTCGACTTCGCCGATGATGTTCATCACTTCGCTTTCACCGGGGCGGTCGCGCCGCTTATCGACGATGGCAAGCGGCGCGTTGTCGAGCCGCTTGGCCAAGGCGCGAGCCCTAACAACACCGCCCACATCGGGGGAAACAACCATCAAATCCTGATCGCCGTAGCGCGCCTGAATATCGGCGGCCATCACGGGCGCGGCGTAAAGGTTGTCTGTTGGGATATCGAAGAATCCCTGAATCTGGCCCGCATGCAGATCGACGGCCAACACCCGATCGGCCCCGGCTTCGGTGATGAGGTTCGCCACCAGTTTGGCCGAGATCGGCGTGCGCGGGCCGGGTTTTCGATCTTGGCGTGCGTAACCAAAATACGGAACAACCGCCGTAATCCGCTTTGCCGAAGCGCGGCGCAGCGCGTCGATGCAAATCAACAATTCCATAAGGTTGTCGTTCGCGGGAAAGCTTGTCGGCTGGACGATAAAAACGTCTTCGCCGCGCACATTCTCGTGAATTTCGACAAAGATCTCTTCATCGGCAAACCGGCGGACACTGGCATCGGTCAATGGGATTTCAAGGTAGGCCGCAATCGCGCGCGCAAGCGGAAGGTTCGAATTGCCCGACATGATTTTCATGGATGCGTTGTCCCGTCTTTAAATGATGCAAAATGGCCTAACGATGGAGACTAGAAACGCAACAGAGCCAGAGCATTTGTCGACGGGTCAGCGCATGGCATGCGCCTGACAGACGGTGGGTTACGATATTTCAACAGCCATTCCTTACATTGGCCCGCTCATCAATCGAAGAAAGCTTGGAGTGCGCGCAATGAACTATATTCTCGTCGGAGGAGTGGCTTTGGCCGTGTGCGTGGGCGGGTATGCGTTTTACGGGCAAAACTCGAACACCAGCCCGGATTATGAGCGCGGCGAAATCTTTGCCAAATGCGACAGAGATTATCTCCAAAGCGCGCGGCATCTCGGCTTCCGCGCCTCTGCCAGCGAGTGCGAATGTTTTGATGACAAGTTGCAGCAGCTGACAGCCGCACAACGAAGAGCCGCCTACAAATCGCTAGAAGATCGATTGACCTTGGCGTTTATGGGCAAAGCCGGCGCACAAGTTGATGGCACGAATGTCACCTATGATGACGACAGCCTTGGCCGGGTGAGCGCCAATGTAACGATCGAGACCAGCGGCACGGCTATCATGCAGCAATGTTCCATGTTTTGAGGGCTGGGAGCAGGCAGTCCGTTAGTCGAAAAAACAACGATAATAGTCGCCTTTTAAGTGGCGACACTCCACCAACACGCCTTCGAATACATTCCTAATTCTCTCTTGAGCGGTGGATTGCCCCGATTCTTCATCGATCGCATTGATTAACATCACTTCGCCGGATGGATCATGGACGATGCCAGACCAACTGCCCAAATAGCCATCGGGATTGAACGCAATCCGGATGGGAGGGCCAAGATCGACCGAATAAGTGATCCGATCCACCTTGGCGAAAGAGACTTGCGTTGGATTCGCGTGAACATTGGCGATGATCGCTTCGTACTGGTCCTGCTCAGTCAGCAACAGGGCATGAGTGCCAATTTCTTTGCCAGCGAAGAACAGCGGACCGGCCAGCATTACTAGAACGACAAAGGCTGCAGGGGCCGAGACCAGCAGACCGGCCCGAAAGGGGGTCGACTTGCTGTTCCGCAACAATTCTAGACTGCGGATGAAATATAGAACGGTTAGACCAGCGACAGCTATCCCAGTTATGGGAAGGACGATGACAAATAGAAGAAAACCAACTCCGACGGACGATGAACCGACAAAGCCGATTGCCAGCAAAACGAAAGCAGCAATGCCCACCATCCTGAGCAGCGATTTGACATAGTCAGACACGCTCAGAGATCCTCGGCGTTCTTCGGTCCAACGCGTATTCGTGCTTCGTGTGCGAGGACCCAAGTCCTTGGGTTATGTCCGCACTCAATTGCTGTGCGGTTCGATCCGGTGGTGCCCCTTGATCCAGCGTACTGTGCCGGACGATGCCCGCATCACCACGCTGTCTGTGGTCATAATCGTCGCGCCGGTTGATTTCTTACGCTTTTTCACCCCGTCGAGCAGAGAACCATCGGTCACGCCGGTTGCTGCAAAAATGCAATCACCCTTGGCCAGATCGTCCAGCTTGTAGATGCGGTTCAGGTCAGTGATGCCCCATTTCTTGGCACGCGCCTTTTCATCATCGTTGCGGAAAACCAGGCGCCCATTGAATTGGCCACCAACGCAACGAAGAGCCGCCGCCGCCAGCACGCCTTCGGGTGCGCCGCCTTGGCCCATATATATATCGATGCCGGTGTCTTGATCCGTCACCGCGATCACGCCGGCAACATCGCCATCACCGATAAGGTACACACCGCAACCCAGCGCGCGCAATTCAGCGATCAGATCGGCATGACGCGGGCGATCCAACACGCAAACATTGATATCAGCCGGTGCCTTACCCTTTGCCGCCGCAACCGCTTTCACGTTGTCCGATGGCGATTTCGCAAGGTCGATCACATCAGCCGGCAGGCCCGGGCCCACAGCAAGCTTATCCATGTAAACGTCTGGCGCGTTCAAAAGGTCACCCTCTTCCGCCGCCGCCAGAACAGCCAAAGCGTTCGGACCGGCCTTTGCCGTGATGGTTGTCCCTTCTAGCGGGTCGAGCGCAATATCAATTTTTGGGCCTTTGCCCGGCGCGCCGCCCACTTTTTCGCCAATATACAGCATGGGCGCTTCGTCGCGTTCGCCTTCGCCGATGACGACGGTGCCATCCATGTAAAGATTGTCAAAAGCCCGGCGCATCGCCTCAACTGCCGCGGCATCGGCGGCTTTTTCATCACCGCGTCCGATCAATTGCGCCGCCGCGACTGCGGCCGCCTCTGTCACGCGCACCATTTCAAGCACGAGGACGCGATCAACGGCGTTCTCTTGATCCACGTCTTTTGCGGCGAGCACATCTGTGTCAGTAGGGGTGTTCATGCGAAATTCAGTCCTTTTGGCCATTGCCTGTCGTCCCGCGCTTAGACTTGGAGGAACGCGCTTGTCGAGCAATGCTGTCCCCCTGTTACCAATTACAGTCAAGACTAGCGCGATTGCGGGGGTGTTGTTGCCCGCGTTTATTATATCTTCGCCGCTATGCGCACAGGATGACGCCACCGTGACGGCACCGCAATCCAGCGCGACAACCGCCGCGGAGAGCGAACCGGCACCGCCTGCCCGCCCCCGTCGGGAGTTTATCGATCTGTCGGTCACCGTCCCGCGCGAAGAATCTGATCGATTGCTCGAAGAAGATTGCGAAGAAGAAGCGGACGCTGCGCGGATCGCCAATGAAATCGTCGTGTGTCGCCAGTTGGGGGAAGCATCCGATGGGTCTTGGAATAAAGAAGCATGGGAACGCGATTACGCACGCCGCACCCAAGGGGGCCGGACACCCGACACGTTTGGCATTGCCAATCATGGCAATGCCATCGGCTTCGGATCGGTCCCACCACCTGCCCTCATCATCGACGTCGAAGCTCTACCCGAAGCGCCCGAAGGAACCGATGCCGATCGGATCGCGCGCGGATTGCCGCCCCTTGGCCGAGACGCCGAACCCACGCCCGAAGAGATCGCCGAACGCCGCCGGGCGCTCGGTCTTGAGGCACCGCCCATCCCCGAAGACTAAGGATCAAACAGGAGATCGAATGCCCCCCCGCTCATTCCCCCGCTCCCAACACGCCATGCTACCTGCATTGGACCACCTCCCCCGATTGGGGCTGGCAACCCTTTGTCTTGCCCTATCGCATGCAGCGATTGCGGCACCGGCCGCTGCGCAAGCGCCCGATCGAATTGATCTTTTGGCCGCGCAGGAGCCGTTTGAGCCCGACGAATTCGCCGTCGAACAATGCGAACGCGATGCCGATGCAGCGAAGATCGCAGGCGAGATTTTGGTGTGTCGCGACCTGACCGAAAACACGGACGGCTATTGGGACAAGGAAGCGTGGGAAAAACGTTACGGCGCCGAAACTCAGGGGCGCCAACCGCCGGATGTTGATGGAACCGGTCTGCCCAATGGCATGGTGCCGCTGGTAACAATCCGGGCCTGTTTCATTCCACCATGCCCAACAGAGCCCGCGATCATGATCGATTTTGACGAACTGCCCGATGCACCGGGCGGTTCAGATGCTGATCGAATCGCTCACGGTCTGCCCCCGTTGGGCGATGATGGAGATTTGGGCCGAGGCCCGATCAGCGAAGAGGAATTGGTCCTACCGCCTGCTCCAATGTTTTGAAGGGCACCGTTCTAGATTTTGCGCCTTAGTTTGGCAGAATCGGAAGAACGAGTGGCTCTCCGGTCAAACTGTCGGATCCTTTTAGCAGTTCCAGCGCGCGGCGAACATTTGCCTCGCGCCCTTCGTGTGTAACCATCGCAACCAACACTTCACCGCCATCACCGTGGCGACCTTGTTGGATCAAGCTTTCAATCGACACGTCACCATCACGCATGGCGGCGGTGATTTCAGCCAGAACCCCGGGGCGGTCGTTGACGGTGAAACGCAGATAGGTGCGTTCGGTGCGGTGTCCCGGATCAGCAGGGCCAAGCGAGGCTAGCTGCGCCACTGGGATAGAGAATGGCGCGCCGGTTTCAGACTGACGTCCGGAAGCACGCGCAATATCGATCAAGTCGGCAACGACCGCGCTGGCCGTTGGGCCATCGCCTGCGCCGGCACCTTGAAACAGCAAACGTCCCGAAAAATTGCCCTCTGCAACCACAGCGTTGGTCGGACCATCAACCGGGGCAAGCGGGTGATCTTTGGCCACCAAGCAGGGGCGTACGCGCTGAAGCAATTTGGCCGTGCCGGCTTCGTCTTGGACGTCAGCTTCTGCGATCAAACGGATGACAAAGCCCAATGCGTCGGCCTGAGCGATGTCGGCGGCGCGGACTTGAACAATGCCGTTCACATGGACGGCATCGAAATCAACTTTCGCGCCGAATGCTATGGCTGCGAGGATCGCCAATTTATGCGCGGCGTCGATGCCCTCGATGTCAAAGGTAGGATCGGCCTCAGCGTATCCGAGCGCTTTCGCCTCATCGAGCGTTTCCGAAAAATCGGCGCCGGTCGCTTCCATTTCCGACAGGATGTAGTTGCAGGTGCCGTTGAGAATTCCGTAAACTTTGGTCAGCGCGTTGGCGCTCGTGCCTTCACGCAAACCTTTGACCACGGGAATTCCGCCAGCGACCGCGGCTTCGAATTTCAGAGCAATGCCTTGCGCCTCGGCCTGTTCGGCAAGGGCGAGACCGTGATGGGCGATCATCGCTTTGTTGGCGGTGACAAGACCTTTGCCGCCCGAAAGAGCCGCTCGCGATAGAGCCAATGCAGGTCCGTCCGAGCCACCAACCAATTCAGCGACCACATCGACATCGTCGCGCGCGCCCAACGCGGTCATGTCGTCTTCCCACGCATAGGGAGCGATATCGACGCCGCGATCTTTGGATCGGTCCCGCGCGCTAACGGCGGTGACTTCAATCGCGCGGCCGGCGCGCGCAGCGATCAATTCACCGTTGGCCGCCAACAGACGCATGACGCCAACACCCACGGTGCCAAGACCAGCAATAGCGATGCGAAGAGGGGGAAGGGCTGTCGTGGCCAAAGTGCTGCTCCGGAAATGTTTGAAACACGGCGACTATGGTGCGTCGCAACAGGGCACGCGATTAAGGGTGCAGGCTTGATCGTCAAGCAGCGATTTCTTGTCCAATCGATACACAGGCTAAAATCACCCGTCTTTTAGCCTCGTATTGCCCCGCGCGTTACTCTGCGCTGGTGATCTCGCGGGCGCAGGTGCCCAATTCTTGCCGCACGACGGCGTAGTCCGCATCCGCAAGGCGACGCGACGCTGGGTCGCGGGCAAGGTTTGCGCTGCTAGGTAAGGATTTCGGCAAGGCACAGGCCAAGCGATACCAGCGCAGCGTATCCCGACGCGGCGCGCGCGCCGACGAATCAATGATCTCACCCCATGACACGCCCCATACCGGGCGTTGACCGGGCCGGCGCAGAACAGTGATCGAAACCGGCGATTGATCGCGTGTTTCAAGAAAAATCTGCGTTTCCGATTCGCCCGATAGTGTTCCGGGTACAGCCAATGCATCGCGAATATTCGTGACCACAGGTGGGGCATCGCGTGCCACCATATCGGTTAGGATGGGACGAATGCGCGCCTCAATATCAGGAGAATATTCGAGCATTGCATTGCGACCGGTGAGTTGAATTGTGCCCCTGCGCCCCGGCACGGCATCCGCAAACAGCAGCATAATGCGATTCTTGTATTTGTCCGGCTTTCCACGGGCATTCAAAGGCACATCAATCAGAAAATCGAGCGATTCGCCCACTGCGGTTGACCCTGAAAGGAGTGCCTGGGTGCGGGCCTCTATATAAAGACGTGCGAATCCCGGGGCCAAACCGGGGGACCGTTCCGGCTCAACTACGGTCTGACGGCGAATCTCTGCGCGGATCACAAGGTCACTGCGCTCCGCCAAACTGGCTATATCTGCGTATGTTGCGACCTGCGAAGCGGTCACAGGGTCAACAACATCGGGTTGTGCAGAATTTTGTGCCCATGCCGGGGTGGCGCCGAACGAAAGGCCAACCACACCAATGCATATGGCGGCTAGTCCTTTGTAACTAGGTGTTAAATTTGTGTTAATGAGCGCCATCGTCCAGAATTCCTATATTGCGCTTGGGCTTATCTTTGGGCGCCTATTCTTTCAAGATGGTCCACAGTGAATCGATCCTGAACCGTAAAAGCGTTTGATTGCCTAGGTGTTGACCGTTAAAGCCGTTGTTTCTTGCTACGAGGTTGGGGACAAGGTCGTAGCAGGAGGATCGTTTTGGATGCATCTTTGGAAGAGATGTTACGAAGCGATCTGCTGGGACTAAATTTCTGGCGAGCGCTCACCGGGTTGACGGGCGTCGCACGTGAACATTTAAGCTCCAGCGGGAGATACAAGATTCTGGGATTCACTGCCCGGGTCTAACTCAGAATTTTTGATGCGAATCGTTTGATTCGGATTTGAAATCTGGAGGCGGCCCGAGACGTGATAATTGTGTCGGATACCTATCCGACTGGACTATTGGAGAGAAAGCGACTGGATGGCCTACGCTGACCAACAAATGGGTGGAAACAGGGTTGTTTCCATTATCATAGTGGCGCTGATCCATGTGGTGATCGGGTACTTGCTCATCTCTGGCCTGGCCATTTCGGCTGCAAAACAGGTTATTGAGCGGGTTACTACGGTCGACATTGAGGAGCCCCCACCCCCTGAAGAACCGGACGAGCCGCCGCCCGAGCAACCAGAAGAAGTGGCTCCGCCACCTCCGGTAGCTCCACCGCCGCCGATCCAGATCGCACCGGCTCCGCCGCCGATCCAAACGCAACCAACGATCCCGCCGCCTGCTCCGCCGGCATTGGTGATCCCGCCACCTGCACCGGTGGCTCCTCCGGCTCCACCGCCGCCGCCTTCTTTGGCGCAAGGTGCGACGACCCGGAACGAGCGCCGTTGGGCAGGTCGCATTCAAGACAATTATCCTTCGCGCGCTCTGCGTGAGGAAGTGGAAGGCACTGTGGGTGTTCGCGTTACCGTGACCCCGAATGGCCGCGCCACCAATTGTTCGGTAACCGGTTCCAGCGGATCGAGCGTGCTCGATCAGGCTGCATGCCGCGGAATGGAGCGTTACGCGCGCTTCAATCCAGCCTTGGATGCTGCCGGAAACCCGACAACGGGTTCCTATTCCACGCGGATCACATATCGTTTGAATTGATGAATTTTCGGCGAGATGTCGGCTTGCACATCGCAACCGAGATCTCGCTGAGACCCTATTTTAAGAGGATTACTCGCAATGAACCTTTACTATATCGCAGCCGTCGCTGCCGTCGAAACTGAGGCACCGGAAAACAAATTTGGTTTCTGGGAAGCTATGAAAGAAGGCGGCCCCGTCGCTTGGTCGATCCTTGCCGTGATGATCATCATGTCGGTTGGTTCGTTCTACATCTTGTTCACAAAATATTTCGAGCAAGGCAAAGTGATGCGTCAGTACAAAGCTGTTCAAACCAGCTTCTGGCGTGCCCCAAGCCTCAAAGAAGGCGCAGCTAAACTTGAGAAGAACAGCGCATGGCGTCAGGTTGCTGACGATGCGATCTCTGCTCAAGAGAAGCACGGCAAGATGACCGACAAACTCGAAGCGCACGATTACATGCACGGTTCGCTTCAGCGTTCTGAAGATTCGATCAACTCGGTTCTTTCCGGCGGCCTGTCGTTCCTCGCATCGGTTGGTGCTACTGCACCGTTTATCGGTCTGCTCGGTACCGTGATCGGTATTTACCGCGCTCTCATCAACATCGGTATTTCCGGTTCGGCTTCGATCGATAAGGTTGCTGGTCCGGTTGGTGAAGCCTTGATCATGACCGCGATTGGTCTGCTTGTGGCTGTGCCTGCTGTGCTTGCGTTTAACTGGCTCCAAAGCCGCAACCGTCGCATCGCTGAACTCCTCAGCAGCTTCTCCACCGACATCCTTGCTTTCATCAGCTCGGACGGCGCCGTGAAGCCAACTGTGACAGCTGCTCCTAAAGCCGCTGCTAAGCCTGCCGCTAAGCCAGCTCCGGCTGCTAAGAAGTAAGACCGCTTTGATCTTCCGGGGGCGCGATGCGCGTCCCCCGAGGGACCAATTGGTTTGCAAATTCAAGCCCACCCCAAGACCAGAGATGGTTCTAACCAGTGGGCTTTTGAACAAGCGCTCTTTTGAGCAGTAAGGGAATTAACAATGGCGATTTCGACGGGAGGTGGGGCCGAAACCCCGATGTCCGACATCAACACCACGCCACTTGTGGACGTGATGCTGGTTCTCCTGATCATCTTCCTCATCGCGGTTCCGGTGGCGATCCAGACGATCGAAAAGCTTGAGATTCCGGTTTTTGTATCGGTTGAATCAAAAGACAAAGTTGAAAACCTGTTGCTGACCGTCTCCACGACGGATGAAAACGGCAACACTGCAGGTCCAATCAACACTGGCTTTCAGGGTGCATCGCGCACCGGTGAATGCCGGGTCTATTTCGGCAATGTCACTCCGGTGACATCGCAGGAGCTTTACGATCAAGCGTTCGCACGTCTTGACGCGATCGTTCAGGCCGCTGGCGGCGTGGAAGCGATCATGCAGGATCCCGATTTGATCCCACAGGTCCACATTCGTGCAGACGTAAATGCACCGTGGCGCTGTGTGGCTGGCACGATCTACAACGTGCAGGCTGCGGGTTATCCGACGGTCGGCTTTATCTCGAACCCGGTTGAACCCGGAATTTAATCAGACCAACACCTTTAATGGTATTGGAATCTAAGGAGTAACTGACATGGGTATGTCCGGAGGCAAACTCGACGGCGAACCGATGCTGGATATGAACATGACGCCGTTGATCGACGTCTTGCTCGTGCTGCTCATCATGTTCATCATCACCATTCCGGTGGCAACGCACTCGGTCGATATCGATCTTCCGCAGGGTGATCCACCACCACAGGATATCCAAATCGACCCGGTTAAGAACAAACTCATTCTTACCCAAGGCGAAATCATCCTTTGGAATGCTGAACCGATAACACCAGGGCAGCTTCAAACACTTTTGGCAGAAACCACCGCCATGGCGGTTGAACCAGAATTGCAGTTCGAACCAGAAGCTTTGGCGAGCTATGACCTTACAGCGAAAGTGCTGCAGATCATCAAATCGTCTGGCGTCACCAAATTCGGATTTGTCGGAAACGAGAAATACCGGGTCTTTGGATCAGGTTCAGAATAACCAGACACGCTTCGAAGTTTAGGCTTTGAATGTTGAGAAAAGGGCGTTGCGGGCAACCGCGGCGCCCTTTTTCTTTGGTCTCATCAGTCCCAAGACCTGCGTTGAGATCGGTACGCGTTAGGCAACCTATTGGTTATGCTATACCATATCACCTATGATCAAGGGATGGGTCAGTATGCGGCCCCAAACTTGGTCCCGTAGAATGAGAGAGGATAGGCAAATGCCAAGAACCGTAACCCGCCCTAACAAATACGGCCCCCAACACTCCGGCCCTCAACCGGGAATGAACGTCACCCCCTTTATCGACGTGCTGCTTGTCCTTCTTGTCATGATGATCTTGGCAATTCCCATTCAAACTCACCAAACAACGGTGGATCTGCCGGACGGCACCCAAAGGTCAATCCACCCTGTGCTGGCCGAAAACACCGTGTTCATCGACGCTTCCGATCAGATTTTCTGGAACGGATCATCGGTAACAAACGATCAATTGCGCGCCCAAATCACCGCTGCCAGCGCCATGGAAGAGGAACCATTGCTGCGCTTTGAGCCCGCCGGATTGGCCAGTTACAACGCGTCGGCACAGGCCATCACGCTGATCAAAGAATCGGGGGCAACACGCTTCGCCTTTGTAGGTAATGAGCGATATCGCGCACTGGATTGATGGCGATCTAGGCCGACGGAGGGGCGAGCATGCCGCAACCTATACGCAAACACGTAAAAGGCTTGCGCCGTGCCAGCCCCTCCATCGTGCCCAAATTTGAGATCGGCGCGCCGATCTCGCGGATTGATACGCGGCCGATGGTGTTTGTTTTCGCAATGATCTTGCTGTTTGCCGTCATTTGGAACGCTGCGCAGGAACGTACACATGCCCTCTTAGTCGACCTCCCACGCTGGCACGCCCCGCCCAATTTTGGCCAGGCGTATATGGGCCCTGCGTATATGGTTGTCAGCATTGGCCCAAAGGGTGGGCTGGCACTCGACGACGTGCCTGTAACGCTCGACGGTCTTAGCCAGGCAATACTCGCTAAGGGCTTTGATTGGCCTATCGTTATGCTGGAAGCTAAACCGAATACCGCTTATGGTCGAGTGGCATTGGCACTTGGCAAAATTCGCGAGGCTGGCGTGGCACAAGCTGACATTTGCTTTGACCCCTCACAGCTAGAGGAGCACCGCTCCTTCAAAAAGACAAGTTTTCAATCGGCATCCGCGATCATTGAAGAAGAAGGTCAATTGCCGAGGGAATTTGTTCCATTTTTGCCTAGCGGGTGCGACCATGTCTATGACTCACGGCTTGTATATTAGTCCCCTTCGCGTCCTTCACCCGGCTCAATCCGCATAGCATCGCCGATCAGGCCTTCCGCCTCCAACAACAGCTCATCATCCACCGCGCCTTGCGGCACGGCCTCGCGGCCGATCATTGTCATCACCGGCACGGCCAGCGGGGACACGCGGTCAAGCTCCACATGGACCAATTCATGCTGGGATCGCTCCAGCAAATCCGCAAGTCGCCCCACATCCGTCATCCGTGCGCGGGCATCGGCCCATGCGGCTTCCAACAGGACATGATCGGGCTCATATTTCTTGAGCACATCGTAGATCAAATCGGTTGAGAAGGTGACTTGTTTGCCAGTTTTGCGCTTTCCGGGGTGCTGGCGTTCAACCAACCCGCTGATCACGGCGACTTCGCGGAACGCGCGGCGCAACAAGTGACTTTCGGTCACCCACTCAGCAAATTCATCGGTGAGAATATCGGGCGAAAGCAACGGCTTTGGATCGTCGACCGGCTTTAACCCCCACACCGCCAAGCAATAATCATTCGCCACAAATCCGCCGGGCATCAAACCGCGATCCTCCATCCGACGCGTGATCAACATGCCCAGAGACTGGTTCGCGTTCCACCCTTCGAACGTATAATAGGCCGTGTAATGCTTGCCCCCCCGCGGGAAACTTTCGACCAGCAGTTCGCCCGGTTTGGGCATGCGGCTGCGATAATCCTGAACCTCCAACCATTCGCGCACGTCATCGGGGAACCGGCCCCAGCCTGCACGGTCATCCAACATCGTCTGAACCCGCGTTGCCAAATGCGCCGTGATCGGAAGTCGAAGCCCGCCATAAGAAGGGATGGTCGCCGATTTCTTGGCCGCACGGACAATCACGTCCATGTCTTTAAGGCTTTCCACCTCTAGGCTCATGCCCGCAAAAAAGAACGTATCACCGGTCGACAATTGAGCCGCGAACCGTTCCTCAACCTTGCCCAATTTGCGGCCATTCTTGAAACGCACCATCAACATTTCGGAATCGACAATGATCCCGGCGTTCATTCGGTGCCGTTGTGCCTGTGATGGGTGGGCAAGCCGCCAAACTCCCGTCTTATCACGAACAATCCGTTTGAACTTGTCGTAGGCGCGCAGGGCGTATCCGCCGTTCTCGACAAAGCTAAGCACGCGTCCCAATACCGTCTCATCCACCCATGCGTAAGCCAGCGAAGATTGCAGTTCGCGCAGCAGATCACCCTCATCAAAGGGACCCGCACACGCGCACGCCATCACGTGCTGTGCCAACACATCAAGGCCGCCGGCGCGAAAATCCTCCCCGTCGCGCTGACCCTCATCGACGGCATCTTTGGCGGCCATCGCTTCGAGAAATTCAAATCGATTGCCCGGCACCAAAAGCGCCCGCGATGCCGTGTCGAGACGGTGGCCTGCGCGGCCAATTCTTTGCAGTAGGCGAGACGATCCTTTGGGCGCACCCATTTGCACGACCAAGTCTATATCACCCCAATCCACTCCCAAATCGAGGCTGGCGGTGCAGACCAATCCGCGCAATTCCCCCGCCGCCATCGCGTCTTCGACCTTGCGCCGCGCTTCCTTGGAGAGGCTGCCGTGATGGACCCCGATGGGCAGGTGATCTTCGTTCACATCCCAAAGGCATTGAAAGATAAACTCGGCCAAGAACCGCGTGTTGGTAAAGATCAACGTGGTTCGGCTTTCTTTGATCGCTTCGTATAGCTGATCGACGGCCCATCGCCCGGCATGTCCTCCCCACGGCACGCGCTCTTCGATGGGCAATAAGATTTGCAAATCGGCCGGTGCGCCTTCTTCACCGAGAACCAAATCCGCCGCTTTTATTTCGCCGGTTCCATCTGCGCTTTGCGGGTTGAGCCATTCCTGAAACGCCAGCGGATTGGCCAATGTTGCGGACAACGCGACCCTTTGCATATCGGGCGCCAAGGATTGAAGCCGGGCGAGCGACAACGCCAAAAGATCCCCACGTTTGCCGGTGGCAAAGGCATGCACTTCATCAATGACAATCCGTTTCAACGTGCGAAACAGATCGAGACTTTCGGGATAGGACAGCAGCAGCGAGAGAGACTCAGGCGTGGTCAGCAACACATGCGGTGGCTTCTCACGTTGGCGTTTCTTGCGATCAGAGGACGTGTCGCCGCTGCGCGTTTCGACCCGTATGGGGAGGCCGATTTCCTCAATCGGCGTGATCAAATTGCGCTTCACATCATGTGCGAGCGCTTTCAACGGCGACACGTATAGTGTGTGAAGACCATCTTCGGGGACATTCCCATTGCTGGCTGCGAATTCGCACAAGGTCGGCAAGAAACCGGCTAGCGTTTTGCCCGCTCCAGTATCCGCAACTAGCAAAGCGTTCTTGCCCACGCGCGCCTTAGCTAGCATGTCCGATTGATGACGGCGGATCCGCCATCCGCGCGCGTCAAACCACCCTTGAATTTCGGGCGGTACAGATGGGGAGCTGTGCGAAGCGGGCGCGGCCTTCATCCGGTTAGGACGGACCCTCGCCGTTCGATTCAGGCTCACTTTGTGCGAGCTCACCCTTGGTCACGCCCAACAGATCGGCCAATTGTGACTGTTCTGCGCCCGACAGATCGGAAAAACTTCGCCCGGCGGGAAAGTCACTTTCGATGCTGGCGGTCGCCGACATAATCGCGGGAAGCCGCTCCATCATTGCAGGCATCATCTCATTCATGGATGACATAACTTGCGGATCGGCAAAGACCAAAAAGCTCTCGGCGGCGTATTTCTTGCCGACATCTGTTTCGAAATAGGCGCTCAAATCCATCAATTCTTCATTGGTGAAACGCACCGCATAGGCCCGCGCAAGACCGGCGCGATAGGCTGGCTCAATTTCCAGCATGATTTCGCCAATCTGCGTAAGCATCAACCGGCTCATCGCGCTGTTTCGCTCTTCCGCCGCTGGGTCAAGCAGAGCGACCGCTTTGGCCAAACGCTCTGCATCAAGATTCGACAAATCAAGCGGGCTGAGGCCCGTCAATTGGGACAATGCAATCGTTGAATTGCCGCCCAGATCACCCATCATTGCATCGATCATCGGCGCCATGCTTTCATCCATCATGCGAGCATAAGTCCCTTTCGGGAATAGCTTGGATACAACCAACATCGCAGCCGGCAGGCGCTCTTCTTGTTCAGCGCTAAGAGGATCGGCGGTGCCGAACATGTCGCCGAACAAATTGCCCAATTCACGGGCTTGTTCCGCGGTCAATTCTTCGCCCGAATTCTCTTGCGCCGCCGCTGGGGCCGCAGCCCACAGCAATGCGCAACCGCCAATGCCTGCCAAGATTGTGCGTTTCATTGCAGTGTCCTTCTATCGAGCCAGTTTTTGTTAGCCGTGATCGGCTCTGGTGACTTAGTGCCCGACACTTTCACCGCGTTCCAGTCCAGAAAGCGCAAGTTGTTCATCAATCTGCGCAATCAACCGTTCGAGCCCAGCATCTGTGTCGCTTTCAGCGCGCGCCACCAACACATCTTGCGTGTTGGACGCGCGCAGCAACCACCAACCGTCCTTGGTGTTAACCCGCACCCCGTCGGTCGCGTTGACCTCTTCAACCTGTGGTCCCGGATTTGTGGTCAAACGCTGTGTGATCTCGTCCATAGCCGGGAATTTACGGGCTTCATCAACCTGAAAACGCATTTCGGGCGTGTTGAGCATTTCAGGAATCGCACCGCGCAATTCGGTAACTGACTTACCCAAACGCGCAGACGCCGCGATCAAACGCAGACCGGCATACAATGCATCGTCAAAACCGTAATATGTATCGGCAAAAAAGACGTGGCCGCTCATTTCACCGGCCAATGGGGAGCCTGTTTCCTTCATTTTGGATTTAATCAGGGAATGGCCGGTCTTCCACATCAACGGCTCTCCGCCATGCGCGGCCACATGATCAAATAGAGCGCGACTGGCCTTTACGTCGGCGATGACAGTGGCGCCTTTGTGGGTTTTGAGGACATCTTCGGCGTAGATCATCAGCAATTGATCGCCCCAAATGACTCGGCCCGCGCCATCGATCGCACCGATCCGGTCGCCATCACCATCAAAAGCCACTCCAAAATCGAGGTTCTTCTCCGCGACGAGCGCGCGCAAGTCGGCCAAATTGGCCTCAACCGTTGGATCAGGATGGTGGTTTGGAAAATGTCCGTCGACTTCAGTAAAAAGCAAATGATGCTCGCCCGGCAACTTCGCCGCCAAAGCCTCGAGAGCGGGACCAGCGGCGCCATTGCCAGCGTCCCATCCGACCCGCAGCCCGTTGAGCGCGTCAGCGGGAATATCGACCAAGCCTTCGAGCATGCGCTCGACATACTCGCCAAGGATGTCGAGCGACGACGTGCCCCCGGCACCGTCGGCCCAGTCCCCCGCTGCTGCCAATTTCCCGAGCTCCTGGATGTCCGCCCCAAAAAACGGTCGCCCTTGAAATACCATTTTGAAGCCATTGTAATTGGGGGGATTGTGGCTGCCAGTTATCTGAATGCCGCCCTGTACATTTTCGCGTGACGCCTCTGCATAATAGAGCATCGGCGTTGCGCTCATCCCGATCCGCAAGACATTGCACCCGCTCGCGGTCAGCCCTTCGACCAAAGCGTGTTCGAGCATGGGCGAGCTAACCCGTCCATCATAGCCAACCGCGACGGTTGGTGACGGATTGCTGTCACCTTCTGCCAAGCGAAGCATCGATCCAAATGTACGGCCAATCGCGCGGGCATCATCCGGCCCCAGTGTCTCACCGATAATTCCGCGGATGTCATATTCGCGCAAAACGGTTGAATCGAAATTATGGGCCATGCCGGTGTTCCTCAAATCTCTTAAATCAATAACTGGGTCGTTTTATTCGTCATCGCCGTAAACAATCGGCGTGAAAGAATTGTTTCGCATGATCCACGGCACCTCGCGGACCGGACGCGGTCAATCCTTGTCGTCGGAGGCGCTGGGTTCGCACCCGGCAACCGCAGGAGGCTCACCCAAATCGGCCAACAACAAATCGCGCGCTTCATTGGCGGCGTGCACTTTTTCGTTTGTGCCGCCTCTATCCGGATGAACACGCGTAATCAAAAGCCTATGGGCCGCCAAAATCTCCGCCCGATCCGCCTTGACCGAAACACCCAACAAAGAACGCGCAGCTCTTAACTTTCCCGTGTTGCTGTTTGGCCCGGCGGCCAAAACCCATGGCCACACCCCTGTCGCCCAACGGAACATCACAGTTAAAGCCAACAAGATGATGGTAATTTTGATGATCATTGTGAGATTTTCCTCACGCCTTTTGTCTTCCCATTTCTAACGGGCGAAACAGGCTTTTCAAATTCCGGCAACTTTAACGCCTGCAACAAGGTGCGCAATTCTTGACGCGCGACCAGATGGCTGGTGCCCAAATCGCCCAATTGCCCTTTGTCCAACAAAGTCAGGCCCGAAGGGAACAACTCACGATAGATCACCCGTTCGGACAATCCATGGGTCACACGAAAACCAACGCGCTTCGACATTTCAGTAAGAGCCTTTTCGATCCGCGCCATATTGCGCGCTTCGGTATAACCAGTGCGGTTGCGGACCACGATCCAGTCCATTTCCGGCCGCGCGTTTTCAATTGTCGCCCGGCTTCGCTTCATGCGCGCTTCCCAAATCAATTCTGCAAAGAACGACAGTTTTTGCACCTTGAAGCTTTCTGGGTCCACTTGGCCAATAAGGTCAAAATCGACAAAGCTATCGTTCATCGGCGTGACCAATGTGTCCGCCTGCTCCACGGCACAGCGGGCGAAGGGATCATCGCGGCCCGGATTGTCGATAATCAGAAAATCACAATCCCTTTCCAACCGGTCCATTGCGATCAACAATGCCTGCTCACTGCGACCTTTGAATACTTCGCATGCCGGTGTCGGCAATTCCGCTTCGCGCCGCTGCATCGTGCGAAACCGATTTTCCATATAACGGTGCGTGGTCCGTTGGCGCGGATCCAAATCCAAGACGGTGACGCGCGCGCCCATATATGACAACGCCACAGCGATATGGACAGCGGTGGTCGATTTGCCCGTGCCGCCCTTTTCATTCGCAAAAACAATCCGATACGCAGATTTTGAAGCGCTTGATTGGGCAGGCTTGGAGGCAGGCTGGGAGGCAGGCTTGGGTTTCATCCCGGTCTTAATTCCTTCTGCGGAAGAACAATGTGGAACCGCCGAAACGGATTAAGGCGTGCACTTTGAGTGTTGCATTGATTTTGGGCGGCCTTCAGTGGCTTTCAGCGGAACAGCCAAGCGGCTATCACAAGACCATCAACCATTGCACCATGATATCCAAGGGGGAAAGCCCGTGCAAACCGCAGACACGCTCGATGTGTTGAGAAAGCAGATTGCAGCACTCAACGCAGGCGCCGGAGGCTCCGATTTGCCCGGTGGACCTACAATTGGATTGGTGCCCACAATGGGCGCTTTGCACGATGGACACCTAACATTGGTGCGGCGTGCGCGCGAAGAATGCGACCATGTGGTCGCGTCGATCTTTGTGAACCCCACGCAATTTGGCCCGGGCGAAGATTTGGATGCCTATCCCCGGCAATTGCAAGCAGACGCGGAGATGTTGGCAGCGGAAGGCTGCGACATATTGTGGGCGCCCAGCGCGGCCGAAATGTATCCGGATGGCTTTGTGAGCAGCATTTCCGTTACCGGGGTTAGCGAAGGTTTATGCGGAGCCGATCGGCCCGGTCATTTTGACGGCGTCGCCACCGTCGTTTGCAAGTTGTTCCATCAGGTTCGTCCAACGCATGCGTTCTTCGGAGAGAAGGACTTTCAACAACTCGCTGTTATCCGGGCGATGGCGCGCGATTTGGATTTGATGGAACCCCATGTCCGATCCATCATAGGCGTCTCCACTGTACGTGAGCCCGACGGGCTCGCCATGTCCAGCCGCAACCGATATTTATCCGAAGATGACCGTGCCTCCGCCGCCGCTTTGCCGCGCGCGATGAAAGCGGCAATCGCCAATATGGAAGACGGGAAAGATGTAACCGCGACATTGGCCGATCTGCGCACCGAATTGTTCGCGGCGGGCTTTGCCAAAATTGACTACGCCGTATTGGCCGATAGCGCTTCGCTTGCGCCTCTTGCTGCGTTAGGGGATCGCGCGGCGCGGCTCTTGGTCGCTGCGCGGATTGGGGGGGTCGACGGCTCGACGCGGCTGATCGACAATATGGCTGTTGGCTGACGAATTAATGGGACGGATCGCTTGAGATATCTTTGGGACAATTTCGCCTTTAGCCTGCTGTTCACGCTGGCCGCGCTTATCTGTGCGGGCTGGCTGGGTTATTCGGGCGGCGGGCTTTGGACTGGCGCGTTATCAATGATCTTTTTGGCCGGGGTTTTGGGCGTGATGGAAACATCACTCAGCCTGGACAACGCGGTCGTCAACGCATCGGTTTTGAAAGACATGGATCCGGTGTGGCAACGCCGTTTCCTGACTTGGGGCATTTTGATCGCGGTATTCGGAATGCGGATCGTCTTTCCGGTTCTTATCGTGGCGTTTGCCGCTTGGGTTTCCCCATGGGAAGCGGTGACCATCGCGATCTCTGATCGTGAATTGTACGAAACCACCGTAACCAATGCGCATATCGGGATATCCGGTTTTGGCGGAGTGTTCCTCTTGCTGGTCGGCCTCACCTTCTTTTTTGATGAGGACCGCGAACATTTGTGGATCTCTCCGATTGAAAGGCCGCTGGCGGCGCTCTCAAAAATACCATTTGCGCCTTACGTTTTTACGGCCGCTGCGCTTGGCGGATTGTGCCTTTTGATCAGCGGGGACGACCGGACCACGTTCCTCATTGCCGGATTTTCAGGCCTAGCCACATTCTTCGTCGTCGAGATGATCGGCAACCTGCTCGATGGCGACGTTGATGAGACAACGGGTCAGGTCGCGCGATCCGGTGCGGGCGGCTTCATCTATCTGGAATTTCTCGACGCTTCATTCAGCTTTGACGGGGTGATCGGGGCTTTTGCTATCACCAACGATATTCTGCTTATCGCTTTAGGATTGGGCATCGGTGCCATGTTTGTGCGTTCAATGACGATCGCATTGGTAAAAGGCGGCACGCTGACGCAATTCCGGTTTTTGGAACCGGGCGCGTTTTACGCGATCATCGCGCTGGCGTGCATCATGCTTTTGTCGATTCGTTTTCACGTTCCGGAAATTATTACGGGATTGTTGGGCGCGACCATCATCGGAATCGCCCTTTGGCATTCAATCCGCCATAAAAAACGGTTCCCGGATGAGTATGCCGAAGACGGTCAAGCCGAGGCAATTATGCCAACAGGCGACGTGCGCAAAGACATTCATACGCAGTAGTGCTTGACGGGTCCGCGCCCTTAGTGGCAATGGCACCGGCACCGAGCGGGCGGGTATAGCATAGTGGTAATGCTCCAGCCTTCCAAGCTGGCTAGAGGGGTTCGATTCCCCTTACCCGCTCCATTCGCGTTGCTGATGCCATGTCGATCTTTCAATCGGCGCATGCGAACAAACTACACATCCCCCAAACAAAACTTTGTGTTGTTTCCGCAAAGCGCGCACTAGCTGCACTGTCATGCGTAACTTGACCCATCTCGAACGGCTCGAAGCCGAGAGCATCCATATTTTTCGTGAAGTCGTGGCAGAAGCGGAAAATCCCGTGATGCTGTACTCGGTCGGCAAAGACAGCTCCGTCATGCTGCACCTGGCGCGCAAGGCATTCTACCCTGCACCCCCGCCATTCCCGATGCTGCACGTGGCCAGCGGGTGGGATTTTCAGGCGCTGATCGAACATCGCGACAAGACGGTGCGCGAATATGGGTTGGAACTCATCATTGCGCAAAACGAAGACGCCGAGGAACAGGGCATCAATCCCTTCGACACCGGCAGTGCTCTGTATTCTCAAGCGCAATTGACCGACCCGTTAAAGCGGGCATTGACGAAGCACGGTTTTGACGCAGCCTTTGGCGGCGGGCGACGCGATGAAGAGAAGGCGCGAGCGAAAGAGCGTGTGTTTTCGTTCCGCACGGCGTCTCATCGGTGGGACCCCAAGAATCAGCGCCCCGAATTGTGGAACCTCTACAACGCGAAAAAGAACAAGGATGAAAGCATCCGGGTCTTTCCGATCTCCAATTGGACGGAGCTCGATATCTGGCAATACATTGCCCTAGAAAATATCGACATCGTGCCGCTTTACATGTCTCAACCCCGACCCACGGTTGAACGTGACGGTCTAACCCTAGTCGTGGATGATGATCGGTTCCGGTTCGAAGACGGCGAAGAGCCAGTGACCAAATCGGTCCGTTTCCGGACGTTGGGTTGTTACCCGCTAACCGGCGCGACAGAGAGCGACGCCACCGATATGAGCACCATCATCCAAGAAATGTTGCTTGCCACCGGATCGGAACGCCAAGGGCGCGCCATCGACAAGGGGCAATCAGCTTCCATGGAAGACAAAAAGCAAGAGGGGTATTTCTGATGACCGCTCCAGACAGCTCATTCCAAACTGATGCTTTGATCGCAGAGGATATCGACGCCTACTTGGATCAGCATCAACACAAAAGCCTGTTGAGGTTCATCACCTGTGGCAGTGTGGATGACGGAAAATCGACCCTGATCGGGCGCTTGTTGTACGATTCCAAAATGATCTTTGAAGATCAATTGGCCGTCTTGGAAAGCGACAGCGCAAAGCACGGCACGCAAGGGGATCAGATTGATTTCGCCTTGCTCGTCGATGGTTTGGCGGCGGAACGCGAACAAGGCATCACCATTGATGTCGCCTATCGCTTCTTCACCACCGAAAAACGCAAATTCATCGTGGCCGACACACCGGGCCACGAACAATACACGCGCAACATGGTAACCGGCGCATCGACCGCTGATCTCGCTGTGATCCTCGTCGATGCCCGCAAAGGCATTTTGCAACAGACACGGCGGCACAGCTATCTCGTGCACCTGTTGGGGATCAAACATTTGGTTCTGGCGGTGAACAAAATGGATTTGGTCGATTATGATCAAGCGACCTTTGACGCAATCGTTGCCGAATATGACGGATTCGCCAAAGAGGTCGGCATAGAAGGTTTTACCGCGATCCCGATCTCTGGGTTTAAGGGTGACAACATCACCCGCAATTCAGATGGCGCGCCATCGGCCAACACCCCTTGGTATGATGGGCCAGCATTGATCGAACATTTGGAAAATGTCGATGTCGCAAACACCGCGGCGCAGGAACGGACATTCCGTATGCCTGTGCAATGGGTGAACCGCCCCAACCTCGATTTCAGAGGGTTCGCTGGTCAGATAACCGGCGGCACGATCAAGCCGGGCGACCCGGTTCGAATTGTCCCGGCTGGCAAGACCAGCACAGTCAAAACGATCAACACGTTTGACGGTGATTTGGATGAAGCGGTCGCCGGTCAATCGGTGACCATTACGTTGGCCGATGAAGTGGATTGCAGCCGCGGCGATGTGATCGCGGCGGCGGGCGACCCGCCAGAGGCATCCGATCAATTCTGTTCAACCCTCGTTTGGATGGACGAGGTCGCGTTGAAACCCGGTCGAGGATATTGGCTGAAGCTGGGCAGTCAATTGGTCACCGCGACTGTGCAGCAACCCAAATACGAGATCGACGTGAACAGCCTCGATCATCTTGCGGCCAAATCGCTGGAATTGAATGCAATTGGCGTCGCCGAATTCTCGACGGATAAGCCGATAACATTCGAGCCCTATGCCAAATCGCGCGAACTGGGTGGGTTCATCCTGATCGACAAATTCACCAATGCAACCGTCGCAGCGGGCATGATCGAATTCAGCCTGCGTCGGGCGCAAAATGTGCATTGGCAGCCCACAACCATCACGCGCGATGACCATTCAGGAATGAAGAACCAGAAACCGCGCGTCTTGTGGTTCACCGGGCTTTCCGGGTCTGGAAAATCGACAATCGCAAACGAAGTTGAAAAGCAGCTGGCCTTGATGAATCGCCACACGTTCCTTTTGGATGGCGACAATGTTCGGCACGGCTTGAACAAAGATTTGGGCTTCACCGAAATGGACAGGATCGAGAACATCCGACGTATTGGCGAAGTGGCCAAGTTGATGGCGGATGCTGGTTTGATTGTGCTGACTGCGTTTATCTCACCCTTCCGTGCAGAGCGGAACATGGTGCGTGAGATGCTTCCCGATGGAGAATTCGTCGAAGTGTTCGTCGACACACCATTGGAAGTGGCCGAAGCGCGCGATGTAAAAGGCCTCTATAAGAAGGCTCGCGATGGCGAGCTGAAAAACTTCACCGGGATCGACAGCCCCTATGAAGCGCCAGAGGCCCCAGAAATCCGCGTGAACACGGTTGATATGACCCCGGTGGAAGCGGCAGAGTACATAATCAGTCAGATCATGCCTCTAAAATGAATGCGACCATTATGAGCGTCCAATCAATGCCCGTAAACGCGATGAGCGATGCTCAACTTGCTGCCCATTTGGCACAGATTGCCGGTCGGCTTTTGATCAACGTTCGCGATGCCGGCGTGTTTGAAGGCAAAGCGTTGGGCGGTGCGGGCGATGCGACGGCGAACGAATTCTTGTGCCACGCCCTGCGCTCGGCCCGGCCGGATGACGGGTTGTTGTCCGAGGAAGAAAAGGACGATGCAGCGCGCCTTTCAAAGAGCCGCGTTTGGATTGTCGATCCCGTCGATGGCACTCGCGAATACGGCGAAAAGCGCAGCGATTGGGCCGTCCATGTTGGCCTATCGATCGATGGCGTTGCCAGCGTTGGCGCGGTCGCTTTACCCGGTCAGAGCGATGCAGCGGGCAATCCCGGTCTGGTCTTGCACACCGATGATGCTGGTCCGCTGGCACAGGCCGCAGAGACGCCACGGTTCCTTGTCAGTCGATCACGCCCCGCCAAAGAAGCCGTCGCCGTTTGCGATGCTTTGAACGGCGAACTGGTGCCCATGGGAAGCGCCGGTGCCAAGGCGATGGCCGTGGTTCAGGGGCAAGCTGAAATCTACCTACACTCGGGCGGTCAATACGAGTGGGACAGTTGCGCCCCGGTGGCCGTTGCAATGGCCCATGGCCTGCACTGTTCGCGAATTGACGGATCGCCGATCCAATACAACCGCGCGGACCCCTACCTTCCCGACTTGCTCATCTGCCGCCCAGAATATGCGGATGAGGTTTTAGCCTTGGTCAAGCGAGGCGCCTGATTCGTAACCTTCGATCCGTTCGCCTTCGGGCGGGATGATTAGGATTTCGACCCGGCGATTGCGGGCCCTGCCTTCTTCGTTCGGAGTGCCATCGGGTAAGGCATTGGGTTCAATCGGATTTTGTTCTCCAAACGCAATAATTGTGAACCGGTCTTCATCGACGCCCAAATCGATCATGAAATCCCGCACGCTTTCTGCACGAGTCATTGATGCGCGTTCGTTCGCCGCGTCTGATCCGCCGGCGTCGCTGTGACCGCGCAACACAATGGGGCCCTGCAACATCAATTGTTCCGATGAAGTCACCTGCATGATCGCCATCGATGCCGCTTCATCAATGCCAGCGCCGCCATCCGGAAAACCAATTATCGCATTCAACGGCTCAAGAGGAGCCGGCGGCGTTTCGGGTTGTTCAATATCAGCGCGCAGGATCGAGACACCTTTGGTCGGTTCCGCCTCAGGTGATTGGGTCGATGCTTCTGACCCGATGACCGTTGTTGTTGGCTCTTCTCCGGTCCGATCCTGATCAACATCCGCTTGAGAATTTGTGCCACACCCGGTCAAGGCCGCCATCGCAACCAGCGCCATAATGAAATGTGATTTCGCCATTGGGTCCTCTCTCCGATCCGTCATGGTCACGACAATTCTGCTTTTGGCGCACCGAGCGTTGGCTTTCTCTGGGATTCCTCAGCAGTTTTAAGCCGTGTGGGCGCGAATGTGATGATTGTGTCTCCGGGGCGCGGTTCGGGCTTTGCTGCGTGGGTGAAAAAGCGCAGCGTTCCCGTTTCGCGCACGAGCAAAAGCATCGCCGCGCTATCGGGTAGAATCTCAACCGCATCGTCAAAAACAAACGCATCGGACAATTTCGTTTTCTTGAAAACCCAACCTTGACGTTGGCGTTCGTTCACATCGGTGACGCCAAAACCGTCCTCGAATAGAGCGCGCCCACGAATGCTCTCTGGCAAAGCGTGGCGATCATCGCCTTCGCTGTCCTCGCCCAATTGATAGACCGAATCTCGGCCGATCTCGTGCGCAAATTCGTTGCAGACAAGCGCGTTGTAAGCCTCATTCTCGGTCGCCGCGACAAGCACCTGAAACGGTGACAGGTCCAAATTGTGTTCCGTCGCTTCGTTCAATATCTCTCCGTGATAGAACGGCAGGCCTTCGCGACGCGCTGCGCTTAGGCTCTGCCAGCTGGAATCGACAATCATGACGGGCGTTTTGACCGTCTCCATCTGTTTGGCCAGTGCAATGGTCCAAGGGGTGGAGCCCACGATAAGCAGACCTGGACGCGACGTGCCTTTCACGCCAAGCCATTTCGCCACGATGTTGATCGTGAACCCATGGGCGATCACGGTGATGACCACCACGGCAAAGCTGAGACCGATAAGCAGCTGACCTCCTTCGATCCCAAGATCACCAAGCCGCAAAGCAAACAGACCCGAGATTGCTACGAGGACGATCCCGCGCGGTGCGATCCATGCCACGAACAATCGCTCATTCCATGGGACATCGGTGCCGATCAAACTCAACAGAACGGTCGCTGGACGAACGAAGAAAAGCAGCGCGAGCAAGAACAACAAAGGACGGTAACTGGTTTGGAGATAGGTCAATTCCTCCCATTTGAGGGAGGATGAGAGCAGAATGAAAATGCCCGAGACCAATAGGATCGCAACATTCTCTTTGAACGGATGGATCGATCGGATGCTGGCCACATCGCGGTTGGCCAATGTGATCCCCATCACCGTCACCGCGACCAATCCGGCCTCATGCTCGATCTGATTGGTAAGCACAAAAACCGCGATCACCACCGTGAAGAGGACGGGAACTTTCAGATATTCGGGGATCGCACCGCGCGGGAAAAGAAAGGCGATGAGCCGTGCCGCCCCGTAACCGACCAAACCAGCGAGCACGGCAGAAATGATCAAAGGTGGGACCACATCGACGAGCGTGGCGTCGGGGAATTCATTGACCCGACGGAAATATTCATAGGCAATGACCGCGCACAATGCCCCGGTTGGGTCGTTGACGATCCCTTCCCACTTCAGGATCGAATTGGGCCGAGTTTGAATGTTCGCTTGGCGCAGAAGTGGGATCACCACCGTGGGTCCGGTGACGATCAATATCCCCCCGAACAAAACCGCCACCGGCCAAACAAGCCCTGCGATGTAAAATCCGGCCAATGACCCAAGAGCCCATCCGATCAAGACGCCAACAGTCGCCAATCGGATCACCGCTTTACCCGAATGGCGCAGCTCTCTTAGGTCGAGGCTCAAACCCCCTTCGAATAGAATTAGAGCGACCCCGACGCTGATCATCGGATCAAGCATGTCGCCAAAGGCCGCCTCTGGATCGATTAAGCCCGTAATCGGGCCGGCGATAAATCCTGCGGCCAGCATCAATACAATGGCCGGCCAACCGGTGCGCCACGCTATCCATTGGGCGCCCACACCAAGGGTGCCGACAATGGCGATTACGACCGCCTGCGATTCCATGGACATGGTTACGCGCCTCGCCGAATTGTGGGCGACACCAAGGCCGTCACACAGCCAGCGACCGAACTATATGAACGAAGCGTCTTCAATCGCCATCAAACTGCATAAGAGCGCGAACATCCACATCGGCAGCTCGCAACTTTTCGGCGCCGCCCAAATCTGGGAGGTCAACGACGAACAGTGCGCTTTTCACACGTGCCCCGGCCATGCGCAACAATTCTACCGTGGCAAGCGCGGTCCCGCCTGTGGCGATCAAATCATCGACGATGACGACATTATCATCCGCGCTCACACCTTCCGGGTCCATCTCCAAACGATCCGTCCCGTATTCTAAGGCGTAATCGATCCCGATGGTCTTCACCGGCAGCTTTCCGGGCTTTCGCACAGGCACGAATCCGATACCCAATTGAACCGCCGCCGCAGCGCCAAAGATAAAACCGCGCGCCTCCATTCCGGCGATCTTGGTCGCACCTGCGTTGCGGGCGATCTCGGCGAGTTGATGAACGCTGGCAGCCAACCCCTCTCCATCACCGATCAATGTCGTGATGTCGCGGAATTGAATGCCGGGTTCTGGGAAGTCGGGCACGGTCCGGACTAACGATTTGAGCGCATCGGATGTCATCGCTGTCGCACTCACGCCAATCTCCTCACACACTTACTCGCACGCCGCATCACAAAAAGAAACGCCCCATCATCGCGTTTGGATGATGGGGCGTTTCAAAAATTCCAAGCCCGAAGGCTATGCTTATTTCTTCGGCTTCATGCCAGCCCAAATTTGTTTGTAGGACATGAAGGCGAGGAAGGTCGCAAACAACAGGAAGCCCAGCACAAACCAACCGGTCTGTTTGCGTTGAACCAATGAAGGTTCCGCCGTCCAAGTCAGGAAGGCCGCAATATCAGCAGACATCTGTTCCGTGGTCGCTTCGGTGCCGTCGGAATAGGTCACAATGCCCGGCGTAAGCTGCGGCGGCATCGCAATGTTGATGTTGTAGAAATGCTCGTTGAAGTAGAGACCCTGTGGGGTTTCAAATTCGGGTGATAGCGCCTGATCTGCTGGATCTGGCTCACCATAACCTTGCATCAACGAATAGATGTAGTTCGTGCCGTCGGGACGGGCTTTCGCCATCAACGAAAGATCGGGGGGGATCGCGTTGTTGTTGAATGCACGCGCTTCGACTTCGTTGGCGTATGGCGATGGGAATTGGTCTGTTGGCAAACCGGGACGCGTGATCGCCGATCCGTCTTTCTGATCAATACCCGGCACCTGCCAACTTGCAGCTTCGGCCCGGACTTCGGCATCCGAATAGGTCAATTCTTGAAGGTTACGGAACGCAACAAACTTCAAGCTGTGGCAGGACGCACAGACTTCTTTGTAAACCTGATAACCGCGCTGAAGTTGAGCGATATCCCAAGTCCCGGTCGCGCCTTCGAAAGAGAAGCCGCCTTCGGGAGAGATATTCTCTTCCTGAAACGCGTAATAATCAGGCTTTTCAGGAAAGCCGTCTGTGTACAGGGCAACAGTTCCCGGCAGGAGCGACCACAACAGCAATACTGCGGTGAGGCCGAGGCCTACGATGATGCCTCCAAGTCGAATGGTCATGACCTAACTCTTTCTCGTTTCGGGTCAGTTAAACAACGTCGTTTGTTCTTATTCAGCCGGCTGCGCCGCACCGTCGTCATCCTTGCCCAACACCGATTCAGTGATGGAGAATGGCAATGGCGTAGGAATTTCAATCTGACTGACGATCGGCAGGATCACCAGGAAGTGAAGGAAATAATACGCGGTCGCGATCTGGCTGAAGATAATATAGGGTTCTTCTGGTTTTGCGCCGCCCAGATAGAACAGGGCGAGCATGCACGGGATCAAACCGAACCAGAAAAATTTCTTGAACAGCGGACGGTATTGGCCCGAGCGCACCGGGCTTTTGTCGAGCCATGGCAAGAAGAACCAAACCAAGATCGAAGCGAACATGGCGATCACGCCAAGCAGCTTTGCAGGAATGATGGTCACACCGAACAATGCAAGGTCGCCGGTAAAGGCGCGCAGGATCGCGTAGAACGGATAGAAATACCATTCAGGAACGATCAGGGCCGGTGTCGAAAGCGGGTTCGCTTCGATGTAGTTGTCCGGGTGGCCAAGCGTGTTTGGCAAGAAGAAAACCATGAATGCGAAGAGGACCAAGATGACCCCCAATCCGAACCCGTCCTTTGCCGTGTAATACGGGTGGAACGGAACCGTGTCGCTTTCCTTCTTCACTTCGACGCCGGTCGGGTTCGACGAACCCGGAATGTGCAGCGCCCAAATGTGCAGAATGACAACGCCTGCGATCACGAATGGCAGCAGGAAGTGGAGCGAGAAGAAGCGGTTGAGGGCCGAATTGCCCGGCGCAAAACCGCCGACAAGCCATGTTTGCAGCGACTCACCCACCAATGGGATCGCGCCGAACAGACCGGTGATCACTTTAGCGCCCCAGAAGCTCATTTGCCCCCATGGGAGAACGTAACCCATAAACGCGGTCGCCATCATCAAGAGGAAGATGACCACGCCCAAAAGCCAGATCATCTCGCGCGGTGCTTTATAAGAAGAGTAATAGAACCCGCGGAAAATATGGAGGTAAATCACGATGAAGAAGAAGCTCGCGCCGTTGGCGTGGGCGTAACGCATCAACCAACCGTAATTGACGTTGCGCATGATGTGCTCAGTCTGAGCGAATGCGACTTCGGTGTTGGACGCATAGTGCATGGCCAAAACCACGCCGGTCACAATCTGCAAAACCAAGAAGAAACCGGCAAGGACGCCGAAATTCCACATATAGTTCAAATTGCGCGGAACCGGATAGCCAGCACCAACCGCGCTATAAACCAAGCGCGGCAGCGGCAGTTTTTCATCCATCCACTTTGTGAAAGCGGTTTTCGGTTCGTATTGCTTTGCCCAGGCGAAACTCATGATGTTCTCTCGGATCTCTCAGCGCGAAATGACGCGACTATCTTACAACGTGTTCGAACTTCGAAATGTCACCCGACTCGGATGACGCTTTCGGTAGCAAACTCAAATTCTGGTACAGCAAGGTTGGTCGGAGCCGGACCTTTGCGGATCCGCCCGGCAACATCATAGTGCGAACCGTGACATGGGCAGAAATACCCATCATATTCGCCCTTATCTTCGCCTTCGCCCGCGCCCAGCGGCACACAACCAAGGTGGGTGCAAACGCCGAGGTTAACGAGAATGTCGGCATTGCCTTCGCCCAAACGCTCTGCGAGCGTTTCAGGGTCGCGCATATCGGCTCCATCGTCGGCAACGGCTTCGGCGATTTCTTCGGCCGTCATCCGTTTCACGAACAAAGGCTGATCGCGGAATGTCGCTTTGATCGACTGACCCGGCTCAATCGCGGAAACATCGACATCGGTCGTGCTTGCCGCAAGTGTATCAGCCGTGGGGGCCATTTGGCTCACGAGTGGAAGAAGAACAGATGCGCCGCCAACACCGGCGGTGCTCAACGCTGCGATATGAATCCAATCGCGGCGACGCACGCCGTCTTGGGTGCCGTCTGCAGTGCCATCTACAGTGGAAGCCATGATGTATTACCCTGCTATTCTAACCACGATGAGAACGCCCCAAAGCGGATGCTGGTGAAAACTTTGATGCCACAAGCGGCGCCAAAGGCTCTTTCTTATAATCCAATCGAACCCGAATGCATCTTTTTCACATCCGATCTCGAATTTCCGCGCCATATACGTCAAACTGCCGCAAATCCAACCGTGTTTTGAGCATTCGATGTTCGGTTGTGTGCAAGCTGTTGAGTATCACGCCCTTTCATCGTGCATTTCCGGCACCCTAGGGAACCGCTATCGCACTGATTTGACGGCCGTAATTCGGTTCTCCCCCCATCGATGCTCGTCGGTATGAATGATACTGTATCGGATTGGCAAAAGTATCACGAGCGATGTCCGCAATATCCACAAGGCCGCAACGGCGCAGTTGTGCAACGACATAAGCGGGCAAATTGAAATGCCATCGTGCGACCCCTTCCCGTTCGGGTGCTTCGGCGAAGTGGGCGTCGTCTTCTGGTTTGAAATGTTCCCGAAACGCGGCGTCGACTTCGTAACTCGCTTGCGCAATTGTCGGACCAAGAACCGCAGTGATAGCGGCGCGGTTTGCACCCAACGCCTCCATCGCAGCCACGGTGTTCTCCAATACGTTGCCGCGCTCATTCCCGCACGCGCCGCGCCAACCGGCATGGGCAGCACCAACAATGCCGGCCTTTTTGTCGGCGAATAGGATGGGACAGCAATCGGCTGTCACAATACCCAACACCACATCGGTGCGTGCAGTGACCACGCCATCGGCAACCGGGCGGCCTTCGGGCGCGTCCGGCCAAAGCCTTCCCACGGTGACCACTTCGGGTGAATGGACTTGAAGCGGCGCGGCCATCGGTGCGCCCGATAGAATAGCGCTGGCCGCTACGGCGCGGATCAATCGCGTTTCATCGGTATCACCCGGTCCGCCATAGCCAAATTGATGACCGGTGCTCGATCCAAAAAAACCATGCGGAACACCGTCTAGGGCGTCTGAACGCTCTATATCAAAACGGTGCGCTTGGCCGCTATTGCTGGGCTCGCTTTCGGAAGGCGCGCCAGTTTCAGCCATCCAGACTGCGGCTCACTTGTTCAAATGTATCGCGCGACAGATTGTCCGCTTTCGCGATCCGTTCCAATTCTGCCTTCATCAAAGCCGCCCTCCCCGGTTCGATGCGCCGCCATCGACCCAATGGCGAGACGAAGCGTGCCGCAGTTTGAGGGTTAATTGGATCAAGCGCAAGAATCACATCGGCGATCATCCGATACCCGGCGCCACTGGCGTCGTGGAACCCTTGCGGATTTCCGGCAAATGCCATGTAAAGCGAACGGACGCGATTGGGATTGTTCAACGTGAAATCGGGATGGTTCGCCAATTCCTTCACCTGGGCAATCACATTCGGGTGCAAAGACAGCGCCTGAAGCGTGAACCATTTGTCGATGACAAGGTCATTGCCTTGGAACTTCTTATAGAATGCGTCCAATGTCGCCTGGCGTTCTGGGCGATCGGGCAGATCAATACCGCACAGAGTCATCAAGGCGCTTTGCCGATCCGTCATGTTGTCTGAACCGCCAAATTGACGCGTGGCCAAACGGGTCGCTTGGTGGGGATCGGCGGCCGCGACAAAACCAAGCACAGCGCTCGACACCTTGCGGGCTCCTCTTCCATTGGGGTGGTCATGCGGGGTCGCCGCCGCCTTTGAACCGGCGCTCGCCAGCTCCTCGGCCAAGGCGCACCCAATAGCTGCTTTCAATGCTTCGCGTGCTTCGTGAATGGCTCCGGGATCGGCTTTGGATGCGCCGCTGGCCATCGCTTCGAACAAATAGGTTTCGCTGGGCAGCATCATCAATTCGCCGCGCATCGCATCGTCCAACGCTGTATCGGTAAGAATCGCGCGGAATGCGTCGATCAGAGCCGCCTCACCATCGCCATTGCCCGAACCTTTGGCGACCGCGATCAAGTGGTTCACAGCGAGTTCCTGCACCGCTTCGTATCGGGCAAAAGGATCGTCATCATGCGCAGCAAGGAAGCCGAGATCCCCATTGGACAGATCGCGTTCAACCACAATGGGCGCTGTGTATCCGCGATTGATGGATACGACCGGATCATCACCTGCAAGAGGCAAATCAAAACTCTGGTGCGCTTCATTAAGAACAATCAATTGTTCTGCACCCAAAGCGCCAGTGGCGCGTGAATGGACGGCGACACGCAAGGGGATCGGCATCGGCTTTTTATCGGGTTGCCCCGGCGTCGCAGGGACGGTTTGCGCCAGACGCAGCGTCAATTTGTCGCCATGGACATCCTGCGTTACCACAACGCGCGGCGTTCCCGCCTGACGGTACCACAGACGGAACTGCGCGAGGTCCAGCCCTGCGCCATCTTCCATTGCGGTGATGAAATCTTCGCATGTCGCCGCTTCGCCATCATGGCGATCAAAATACAGATCGGTGCCTTTGCGGAAATCCGCTTCACCCGCGATGCTGCGCATCATGCGGATCACCTCGGCACCTTTGTTGTAGACGGTGGCGGTGTAGAAATTGCTGATCTCACGATAGCTGTCCGGCCGAATGGGGTGGGCCAAAGGTCCGGCATCTTCAGGGAACTGTGCCGCCCTTAAGATGCGCACATCTTCGATCCGTTTCACCGCCTCGCCGCGCATATCCTGCGAAAACAATTGATCCCGCAGAACAGTGAAGCCTTCTTTCAAGCTTAGTTGGAACCAATCGCGACAAGTGATCCGGTTGCCCGACCAATTGTGGAAATATTCGTGCGCAATGACGCCTTCGACCGCGTCAAAATCGCCATCCGTTGCGGTGTCGCTATCGGCCAAGACGTATTTCGTGTTGAACACGTTGAGGCCCTTGTTCTCCATCGCGCCCATGTTGAAATCGCTCACCGCGACGATGTTGTAGAGATCAAGATCGTATTCGCGCCCGAACGTCTCTTCGTCCCATTTCATGGAGAGGTGAAGCGATTCCAAAGCGTGATCGGTGCGGTCCAAGTCCTCTGCACGGACCCAAATATTGCATTCAACTTTGCGGCCGGAAACGGTGGTGAACGGCCCCGAATTGGCCACCAAGTCACCCGCAACCAGCGCGAAAAGATAGGACGGTTTGGGCCACGGATCATGCCATTCGGCAAAATGGCGTCCGTCTTCGAGGTCGCCTGCGTTTTCTTGGTTGCCATTGCACAAAAGGATCGGGAACAATGTCTTATCGCCGGCCATCTTGACGCTGTAGGTCGACAGAACGTCAGGCCGATCTGGGAAAAAGGTTATGCGGCGGAACCCTTCGGATTCGCATTGCGTGCACAACATTCCGTTGGAGGCGTACAAGCCCATCAAAGCAGTGTTGGTGTTGGGGTTGATCGTGGTTTCGATTTGAACCGAGTGAGATTCGCCCGGACCGGCGATCGTCACGACCAGATCATCGCCATCCAACGCGTATTGCGCCGCTTCGCCATCGACGATGACCGACGACGCTTTGAGCCCGTCTCCGTTCAACCTAAGCTCAGTCGATGGCTCAGCGGCCGGGTTCGGCTGTATCGTTAGGCGCGACGTGACCTTTGTCTTTTCAATCCCCAATTCGAAATGCAAATTGGTTTGCGGGATCAGCCACGCGAATGGTTTGTAATCAGAGCGCAAGATCAGCTGCGGCTCTTGGGGTGTGGTGACGCCGTCGGAGTTGCCTTCGGGGTTTGTTGGGGTCGTCGCAATATCCATAGCGGTTGATTTAGATTGATTTCGGCCCGCGTCCAGCGCCAGAAGCTTTCACATGGCTCGATTGTTGATTTTTGGACTCGGCTACACCGCCAAACGCATCGCCGACGCAATGGTTGCGCGCGGTTGGGATGTGGACGCCACCGGCAGCGACGGAAACATCGATTTTACCGATCATGGCGCGGTTAGTGCAGCCTTAGGCCGGGCGAGCCATGTGTTATCCTCGGTGCCACCCGATCGCAAACGTGGGGAGGATGCGGTGCTCGACCAATACGGATCATCCCTATCCAATATCTGGCTGGGATATTTGTCTTCGACCGGCGTCTATGGCGACCGACAAGGGGCATGGGTTGATGAAAGCGCGCCGACCGGCACCGGGCGGCGCAATGCGCGTTCCGATGCGGATCGCAGATGGGTTGAAATGGGTGCGCGCGTGTTCCGCCTTCCCGGCATCTATGGGCCAGGGCGCAGCGCGCTGGAACGAGTGCAAACCGGCAAAGCCCGCCGGATCGCAATGCCCGGCCAAGTGTTCAGTCGGGTGCACGTGGATGACATAAGCAGCGGCGTGGTTGCGGCCTTGATCGGTGATGCGCCCGCGGGGGCGTACAATTTGGGCGACGATTTACCAGCAAGCGGCAATGCCGTCACCGAATTGGCGTGCCAACTGCTTGGGCTGGAGCCGCCGCCGCTGCAAACATTGGAACAGGCGAATCTTTCCGAGCTGGCTTTGGGTTTTTATTCGGAGAATCGCCGTGTCGCCAATGGCAAGGCAAAGCGCGTGTTGGGCTGGAACCCGAAATACCCCACCTATGCCGAAGGGTTAGCGGCTCTGCTTTGAGCGCAAGGCCAACACCATTCCGACAACCGCCAAAATCATTCCGCCAGCGGTGAGGACAGTCCACTGATACCCTTCGAACACGGTTGAAATTAGCATCGCCACCGAAATCGTCAGGATCGAATTGTAGGCCGTGCGCCCCGCGCCAATCTCCCGCACCAAATTGTAATGCAGCGGAAAAGTTATGACCGATCCAATCAGCGCAAGATAAACGATCCCCGCCCAGTAATCGGTGCTTGCCGGGAATGGAGGCGGCCCCGCCGTTAGCAAGGCAAAGCCCAGATCAAATACGGTGCCATACAGCATCGCCCAAGCGAGCAAGCTGACCATTGGCACGCCGCGTCCGGTTGGGTTTGCTTGAATAACGTTCGCAATCGACGCGGCGAGGATACCGACAAAGGCAAGTCCTATGCCCAACGCGACGTTCCCGCCGATCACGCCAGCATCGGGATTGTCACTCCATTCGTGCACCAACAAGAACATGACGCCCGCAATCGCGACCGCGCTGCCCAACATGAAACCGCTTTGCACCCGTTCGCCCAAAAACAACCTGCCAAACAGAGCGTTGGGCACCATCAATAGCCCAAACATCATCGCAACAATGCCCGATGTGACATACAATTCCGCGTGATAGACGAACAGGAAATTACCGCTGAATTGAAAGACACCCACCAACGCGGCGAGCTTGTGCTCTGGACGGGTGAGCAGCAATCGACGTTTCATCAAAAACGCGACAAGAAACAACGCCGGGGTCGCCAGCGCAAAACGGTAAAAAACCGACCAAGCTGCAGGTACGCCGTCAATCTGTCCGGTGATGACGAACCATGTCGATCCCCAAATCGATCCGGTCAGGATAAACGGGATGATGACTTTCCAAGAAAGCATCGGAGTTTGGGCCCCGCTCACAAGCTGGCGATCGCTTTACCGAGCGCCGCGGCGTCTTCTGCGCGGGTATCCCACGCGGTCACAAATCGCGCAGCGTCATCGCCCCAATCGTAGAACGCGAAATCCTGCGAGCGTAACGCATCGCGTTCGGCGCCCGAAAGCCGCACGAACAATTCATTGGCTTCAACAGCATGCATCAAACGATCGCCGCAACCGGCGGCAATCTCTTGAGCAGCGGCGTTGGCGTGCCGTGCATTGGAAAGCCACAGATCACCGTTAAGCATCGCCAAAATTTGCGCGGCGAGATACCGGCCTTTGCATTGCAGGTGCCCAGCCCGTTTCCGGCGGTATTTTACTTCTGCGGCGCGATCGGGATCGAACAGGATGACTGCCTCTGCGCTCATCGCTCCGTTCTTGATGCAGCCAAACGCTAGGCTATCGACATCACCCGCGGCGACGGCGGCGGAACCGCCCAAAAACGCAGCCGCATTGGCGAAACGCGCGCCATCCATATGCATGCCCAATCCGCGCGTCTTGGCAAAGTCACACAGAGCAGTGAGCTCTTGTGGGGTGTAGCTGCGCCCATATTCACTTGCCTGCGTGATGGATATTGCGTGGGCTTGAACCTGGTGCACATCATCACGGATCGGATCAATCACCGCCGCAATGCCCGCCGGTGTCAGTTTGGCACCATCACCCGACGCATGGATCAATTTGGCACCGTGGAGATAGAAACCGGGCGCACCGCCTTCATCCACTTCGATGTGAGCCTCTTCGTGGCAAACTACTCCGCCATGCGGTTGGCACAGCGTGCCCAAGGCAAGGCAATTGGCCGATGTACCAGTCGCCACCCATAAGGCGGCGCACTCGCGCCCAAACAAATCGGTGAAACGAGCATCTAACTGCGCCGATAATGCATCCCCATCGTAGGGATTATCGGCGCTGTCGGCTGTGCGCATCGCCTCCCACACATTGGGGTGGACGGGCGCGGCGTTATCCGAAAGGAAGGGCTTTAGCTTAGTCATCAACCATCGCCTCTACTCGCGATACCGCCAAGCGCAAGACGGAACAAACCTATGACGGATCAAAATCAAGGCGTCTCGATCACTCATGTGAGCGAGGGCGCAGGCGGCAAATACATCGCCGAAGTCCCCGGCGAGAAAGCGGTTGGCACGTTGGAATGGGAACCCAGTGGGCACAATGTCCGCGTCGCAACCCACACAATTGTACCGCCCGAAATTGGCGGGCGCGGGATTGCCGCGTTGTTGGTGGAGCGATTGGTCGAGGACGCCATTGAGCACAGTTTCACAATCGATCCGCAATGTTGGTACGTCGCGAAGAAATTGGATGCGAACCCAGATTGGTCGCATCTGCGGGCCTAACAAAGTCTAAGCTTTTTCTAGCTGGGAAAAGTCTGTTTGCGCGATGGTTTCCAACACTTCGCGGCGCACTTCGCGGGCGCGTTCGACCGGAACACCGGGCACCGAAAATTCGCCTCCCGCCTGACCCAGATGCAGCGTCGCATACCCACGCAATCGCGCGATTGGCCCTTGCGAAATTTCAACCGAATGAAGTTTTAGCCGCGTGGCAATCTGACTGCGCGGGGACAAAACACCTTTTGTCGCCATGATCTGATCGGCGTCCAATGCGTGGCGCTGAAACCGCCAAGCCATCGCATTCGCGATGGCAGCAATGCCCGCCATTACAAGGGGAATTCCCGTCGCCAGCGCGGTCCAGTCGGGCGAAAATATAGACGTTGTCACAAATGCGATTGCGGCAGCGATCAAAAAGAACGCCGCATCCCAAAACGCGCTATCGACCATGTAACGCCCACTTGCGCGCCGCCAATCGGCGTCTGGGCCGGGTAAACGAAATCCTGCCGCCTCCACAATAGGTGCGATCTCGTGCATTTTTGCAAATGGTGCGACCACGTGGCTTGATGCGCCGCTATCTTGGGCAAGACTGACGAAGCTCAGCCCGTGCCAGCCGAAACGATAGCGCAAGAACCGAGTCCCGATCTTAACACCCTGAACCCGATGAACGGGCATCACAACGTCGGTGCGGGTGAACAGGCCGCGACGCCGCCTAAAACCGCGCGCTGTGCGTTCCAACAAAAAGCCCCATTCTCGGGTGAAGACGCGTAACATCCCGGTCATCGATCCCACCACAAAAACCGCAATCAACGAAGCGATCGCGCCCAACACCTGAAGCCCCGTGCTTGCTTGGCGCAATTGCCCGCCTTGATCCTCAACCCAGCCCAGCCAAAGATCCGCGTTCCAAAATTCAAATTCGAACAAGCTGCTCGCATATTGTGCCAAACCGGCCAACACCGCGAAAACAGCCAGTGAGAATTCGAAGAGGCCAAAGGTGAACAACCGCCCCGGCCCCATCGCGAACAATGGTTCGCCTTGCTCTTCTGCGATGGTTTCGGTCGCTTCTCCGCTTGCATCAACGACGGCGGATTCGGCGCCATCGCGGCGTTCACGGACCAATTGGCGCAATTCTTCGCCATCGGCCTCGCGCAGATATGTCAGGCTTAGGTCATCTCCCCCGCCCGCGCCGGTTTCAAACTTGACCGACACCAGACCGAACAAGCGAGGGAGCAATTTTTGCTCAAGGCTGACATCTTGAATCCGTTCAAACGGGACCGATCGCGCAGACCGGCTAAGAACGCCGCTTTCCACGCGAATATCTGTCGCGCCGATTGTGTATGTCAGCCGTTTCCATCGGATATAAGAGAAGAACGCCGAAACAACGGCGATCGCCACACCAACGCCCAGCCCGATTAATAGGGCCAATCCGCTGGAGCGCGCGCTGAAACCGGCGAAGACCGCAGGGAAAATCGCATTTTGAAGGCCGCTTAACGTGCCCACAAGCACGCTCAATGGCGCGGTGTTGCGCGGTTCGACGTTTGGTGTTTCCGGTGCGCTATCGTTCACGTTCACAACGTTTCGCGTTTAATGTGCGCGCGGATTTCCTCGCGCATTTCAATCGCCAATTCATGCCCCAATCCGGGCAAGCGAACCGATGCGTTGTGACTACCGGCTGTGTGCAGGGTCATGGTTGCGATACCCATGGCCCGTTCAATCGGACCTTGGTCAACATCGATGTGTTGGACGCGGCCAAATGGCACCACCGTGTCGGAATGCCACATAATCCCGCGAACCACACGCAGCCGGTCGCGGCTGATTTGATAGCCGCGCGCATTGTATCGCGCGGCCGGGATGCGAATGATGAGGAACAACGCAAAAAGAACCGCCGGCCCCGTGATGAAGCCATACGGGATACCAAATTCGCCGCTGACCAATTCGTCGGCGATTATCGCGACGATCATTAGGATCACCGCCCCAATCACAGCGCCAAACCGCATCAACAATTTGTAATTGGGATGCAGGTTGGTCAACTCACCTTCATCATCGACCTCACCCAATATCGATTTGCGGACCGCGGGAGGATCAGATGCGTCGGTCGGTTCGGGCCGTGGTGCGTATTTGGAATCGCGGGGATACGGCGTAGAAGCCTTTGCCTTTGCCGATGCCGATGCCGCCGGGGCGGAGGGTTTAGTGGGTGTGCTATTCGGCGTTGATTGCGCATTCACCGTTGGCTCTTCCCACGGTTTTGCGCCGGCCTTATGGCCAAACAATTGGCGGGCGCTGTTGGGCTGCCCTGTTTTGGGTGGATCATTTTCGCCGTCGCTGCTCATACCCTCTAAGATGCTAAGAGCGGGCGATCCGCGCAAGGGCAAAGTGCGGGATGAGAACGAATATTCGACCGATGGACGACCCCATCCCATCTGCGCCTATCGCATTTATCAGGGCCCGATAGCGGCCTGGATGCATAAAAGATAAAACAGCCCATCCATTCAGGAGATAGATGATGACCAAACTGCATTCCAGCTTAGGCCCCAATCCGCGCCTTGTGCGGATGTTCCTTACCGAAAAAGGAATGGAAGAAGGAAGCGATTTTGAACGGGTCCATTACGACATCATCACCGGCGAAAATCGCCAAAGCGCCGAATACACCGCCAAAAACCCGCTTGGCACAATTCCAACATTAGAATTGGATGATGGCACCTGTTTGACGGAAAGTTGGCCAATATGTGAATTTATCGAAGAGAGTCATCCAACACCAAACTTGTTCGGAGAAAACGCCCGTGAACGCGCGGAAGTGCGCAAATGGGCACGGCTCTTCGATCAAGAGATTGTAGTCCCAATGACAATGGGTTTTCGCGCAGGCGGTGGACGGCCAATGTTCGAACCCCGGATGAGCGTCGTTAGCGTCGAAGCGGGCGCAGAATTGTCGGCCATGTCCGACGAAAAATGGCGGTTCTTCGACAGCGTCTTGGGCGACAGCAATCACTTGGCCCTTGGCCGTTTCACCTTCGCCGATTTGCTTATGTTCTGCTTTGCCAATTTTGGGTTCACTGTGGGATGGAAACTGCCTGAGGGAACGGACAACCTTGCCCGTTTCGTTGAAACTCACAATGCCCGCCCAAGCGCAGCGGTCTGGCAACAGGCAGAGTAATGCCGGATCTTAAAGGAAAGGTCGCCATCGTCACCGGCTGCGCCAGCGGAATTGGCGCGGCCACCGTGCGTCGGTTGAGGGCCGATGGTGCCGAAGTCTTGGGGACGGATATCAACACCGAATGGGGTGAGCCCGTGTGCGAAGAGGCAGGCGCGGCCTTTGCCGTCCACGACGTCGCCGACTTTGCGGCATGGCCTGACATTGTCGCGCAGGCAGTGGACCGTTGGGGCCGGCTGGATATTCTGGTCAACAATGCAGGCACGGTTTCATCGATGTCGATCGAAGATGTCACCGATGAAATGTGGGATCGGATTTACAACATCAACATCAAAGGAACGATGGCCGGTTGCCGGGCGGCCATCGCGGCGATGAAGGAAAATCCCTTTATCGGCCAAGATGGATCGTCGGGGTCCATCATCAACATTAGTTCAACGTCTGCGATCGGCGCATTGCCCAGCGACGTGGCCTATTGTTCTAGCAAAGGGGCCGTGCGGGTGCTTTCCAAATCGGTCGCAACACATTGCGCGAAACAGGGGTACAACATCCGGTGCAACACCGTCATCCCCGGTGCAACCGACACAAACATTCTGGCTCAGGCTGAGAATGTTGCGCCCGGATTGAAAGAAGCCGTGGCGGCGACATCGCCGATGAACCGCTTGGCGGACCCTTCTGAAACGGCGTCAGCTATTGCTTTTCTCGCATCGGATGAATGCGCGTATATGACCGGATCGGAATTGTTGGTGGATGGCGCGATGATGTCGATCCACCCCGGCTTTTAGTCGGCAGCCATCCGATCAAGATGGCCAGAGCCGCGCATTTGCGCCGCGGTCCAAGCGAACACAGCCATCGCCGCGACGCCAGAAGCAAGACACACCGCGAACACCGCAATAGTGAGAGATTGTGTCTGTTGAGTGGGGGCAAGCCAATCGCTGATCCAACCGATGACATACAGGCCCAATGCCTGCCCAACGAGATTGTTGAAGAAGAGCGCCATCGCCACCGCAAACCCACGCTGGCCCGGTTCAACAGCAGCCTGAATCCCCGATAGGATTGGCGCCTGGCTGGCCACATAGATGCCGTAAGCGAGCGCGAAAAAGCCGAGAAACGGCCAGAACGCTCCTGAAGACAGGCTAACAGCCAAGGGCGCGACACAGCCTAAGCTTACGATGCCCGGCAGCCATGCGCGCCACCGTTCGTCACGACGAGTCAACCAACCGGCCACATAACCACCCAAAATCGGGCCCGGTATACCGCCCAACAAAAACGCAAGCCCAAGGTAAATGCCCACATCGCCGCTGGAAATGTCAAAGCTGCGCATCATGACGGCAGCCATCCACACAGCGAGGGCGTATCCGATCATGATTTGCACCGCCCAGCCCACTGCGAAGCCCATAAAGACGCGGTTATCAACCAATGTCTTTATGCCTTCGCGCAAAGGAGGTTGTTCAATCTTGGCCTCTTTGGGAGCGTATTGGCCTCTGCGCGGTTCTCGCATGGTGAAATACACGATCGCGCCGATCGCGATGCCCGGCAAACCCATCAAAACGAACGCCCAACGCCAACCGAAAAGCTCGTTCAATTGTCCGCCAACCAACAATCCACTGGCCGTGCCGACCGTGGCGCCAAGGGTGAGGAAACCCATCGCCTTGGCCAATTCATCACGCCGGAAATAGTCGGATACGAGGCTCTGCGACGCAGGCCCAGAACACCCTTCGCCCACGCCTACGCCGGTACGCGCGAGAAACAACGTCCAAAAGCCGGTTGCCAATCCACACAAAGCGGTCATTCCACTCCAAAACGTGATGGCGGCGGACACGATGTTTTTGCGCACGGACCGATCGGCCAAACGCGCAGCGGGAAAGCCAACGATCACATAGGTGGCGGCAAAGGCCAGCCCCCCAATCAATCCGATCTGAGCGTCAGAAAAGTCGAATTCCGCCTTTATGTCTTCCAACAGAATGGCAAAAACCAGCCGGTCCGCGATGGAAAACATGCTGACCAATGTAAGAAGACCAAGCACGTACCAACGATACACGCCTTCACCCTTTTCGGGCGGCGACTGGCCGGTGGTGACCGGCTCTGGGCTCGATGGCTCAGTGGTGCGGTCTGGCGTCGAGGCCATTGTCCACCGGGATCGTCAAACCATTAAGGAACCGCGCATCGTCACTCGCAAGGAAAAGCACGCATCCGGCAACATCATGCGCGTCGCCCAAACCGTCTTGCGGCAAGGGGCCGGGATCGATCTTCATCAATTCCTCACCCGCGCGGCCAGAAATATCGCGAACCATCGGGGTTTCAATCCCGCCGGGCGCCAAGGCGTTGCAGCGAATGCCGTATCCTTCGTCCTGACAGTGCATTGCGATGCTGCGTGTCATGGATGAAATCGCCCCTTTCGCAGCGGTGTAGGCAGGAATCATAGGATACCCCATCAAAGCCGCAGTCGAAGCCATATTGACTATGCTGGATCCGCCCCCGCCATTTGTCTTGTGCCGATGTTTCATCAACGGCATCGCATATTTACAGCCTAAGAATGTGCCGCTGACGTGAATGTCTAAATGCAGCTTGAAATGGTCGAGCGAGCAATCTTCGATTGTTTCAAAGATCACATTGCCCGCGTTGTTGACCAGAATATCCAGTCCACCATGCCGTTCTTGAACGGCCTGCATCACGTCTTTCCATTGCTGTTCATCGGTGACATCCAACGCCATCGCGTCTCCGCCAATGCTGTCCGCCACTTCGTGCGCCAATTCGACCTCGCGATCGGTGACGATGACCTTTGCGCCTTCACTGGCCAGCCGTTCACAATCCGCCTTACCCAGACCCATTGCCCCGCCTGTTACGAGAGCCACGCGGCCCTCGACCCGTCCTGTCCCAGTCGTATTCATGCTCTCTCCCAAAAGCGCTTGTTTGATCACGCAGACTAAGACCGACGGCGCGTCACGCCACTACTTAAACCGATGAGGGCATCATTTTGTGCTTCCCTCCCAACCAAAGTGTCAGGTGTCGGCTTTGCGTGATGGACTATTTATACAGGCGGGAGAGGTCGATGATTGGTCCGAGCGAAGTCGCACGATTGAAAGCCCTGATGGAATGGGAAGGGCAACGCTCTGGTCCGCCAAAAGGCTTTCCCAAACTGCCCGACATGCCCGCCGCCCGCTACACCAGCGCAGAGTATTACGCTCTCGAACAAGAACACATCTTCCGCAAAAGTTGGCTGTTCGCAGGGCATATTGATGAAGTGCCAGAGCCGGGTTGCTATATGCGGTGGCACAATGCGGGTGACCCGATCATCATTGTCCATGGGATGGATGGAATAGTCCGCGCGTTCTACAACACGTGTCGGCATCGCGGGGCGCCGGTTGTCACCGAAGATTTCGGCAAATCATCGCGTTTGATGTGCGGCTATCACAATTGGACATACAAAACCGACGGCACACTGATTGGGGTGCCCGAGCGGCAGGATTTCCCCCCTGATTTCGATATGTCTTGCCGCGGATTGATCCCGGTTCGGTGCGAATTGGTGGGCAATGTCATCTTCGTGAATTTTGATGATGACGCTATGCCGTTGACCGAATGGATGGGGCCGATACTTGATGAATGGGACGAATTTGCCCTCGACCGGGTGCGCCTCGCATCGCGTCACTCCTTTGATCTGAATTGCAATTGGAAGGTTGCGATGGAGGCCAATATGGAGGTCTATCACGTCCCCTTTATCCATCCTGAGACGGTTGCGCCGCTGGTCGATTCAAAGCGCAATCTCAACACGATGTATCCCAATGGCCATGCCCGCATGCTCGCCCCGCCCCCGAGCGACACCGATCGCGAACATGTACGCGCCGTCGATAGCCCGCCGGGGTGGCAGCAAATCGAAAGCGTCGGCGAGTTGGGCCGAACCCACACGCAAAGCTACACGCTGTTTCCCAATTGGGTCTCTCCGCTCTCCAATTTCTTCGTTCCGCCATTGGTGTTTTGGCCGACATCTTTGACAACGACACGGTTAGAATTGGTGACGATGGCGCTCGATTGGGGCGATGAACCGGCACCTGACCTTTGGACCGTTCCCGACCCATCCAAACCGAATGGCCGCGATATGAGCCCCATCATCCTTGAAGACACGCAATTCGGCGAAGCGATTCAAAAATCGATGCAAAGCGCCGCCTTCAAAAGCGTGCCGTTGTCGTATCAAGAGGCCCGGATCTATTCCTTTCACCAAAGCTGTGACCGCATGATTGGAAAAGGCAATGTCCCTGGTCCCCTAGCCGTCGAACAGGTGATCGGCGACGAATGGGTTTGGCCCAATGATCCGCGCGTTTCGCAAATGGAAATGGAAGCAAATCGCGCCAACTGATCGCCCAAATTGAGTTTTATGGCCCTTCCGCTTACGTAAGCTGACGTTACGGCTTTGGGCTTTGACGTGGCATTGTGACCAAATAGTCGCACTTTCCGATGATCCCTAGCGCTTTTGCTAGATGAGCCGGGATACCCCTCTCCATACACTCTCCATCACACTGACAGTTGGCTCGTAAGCCAACGCAGGACCTTCGAAAGAAGGATTGGGGAACAAGCGACGGAGCCATCGCTCCGGACCTTAAAGGGAGAGAGCATGATGATCACAGACAACACCCGAATTGCCACCAATGGCGGTTTTCGCCGCGCCTTAATGAGCGGAGCAGCCATCGCAGCTTTCGCATGCGCCCCACAGGTTGCTTTCGCGCAAGACAACGAAACCGAAGAAGCCCAAGACGGCGAATTTGGTGATCGTGTGATCGTGGTTCAGGCTCGTCGCCAAAACGAATCTCTTCAAGAAGTTCCGGTTACGGTGACCGCGATTGGCGCCGAAACACTCGAAGCATACGGCGTTGACCAAGTTGCCGATGTGGTCGGCCGCGTTCCGACATTGAACGTGCAGGTCGGCGGCTCCGGTTCGGGCGGTCAGCTTTCGCTGCGCGGGGTTGGCTCCTCCAACATTTCTGCTGCTTTCGATAGCGCAGTGGCGTTTGATTTTGACGGCGTCCAAGTGTCAACGATGCGCCTTGTTCAGGCGGGCTTTTTCGACACGCAACAAATTGACGTTCTGAAAGGGCCGCAATCGCTCTTCTTTGGTAAATCGGCATCCGCAGGTGTTTTTGCGATCCGCTCTGCCGATCCAACATCAACCTGGGAAGTCGGTGGCCGCGCCCAGTATGAATTCGAAGAAAAAGGCTACACGATCAATGGCTACCTCTCCGGTCCATTGAGCGACACTTTGGGTGTTCGCATTGCCGCGCAATGGAACGATATCGACGAGTTCCTAGAGCTTCAGCCCGGAACGCCAGCCGTAAATGGTGATTTCCGCGGCACTGACAATTTGGTCGTTCGCGGAACCTTGGATTGGGAGCCGAGCGACATCTTCGACGCCAATCTCAAACTGCAATATGTCAAAAACACCAACGATGGCGCGATCCAGCATTCGGACATCAATTGTGGCGCCAACGGCGTGGCAGACTCCATCGTCCTATTGGGCGGCGCGATCAATATTGACCCGGGCTATGACTGCAACAGCACCGATCAACTCTACTTCCTGCCAGACGCAGCCGCCGCGCTTGCACCGGGAGTACCAACGCCATCTCCGGCTGCGGGTCGCAACGGCGTTCCGTTCGGTGAAACAGAGATTTGGTTTGGCCGGTTGCTCTTCAACCTCGACCTGTCCGACACATTGACGCTCACATCGACAACCGGTTTCCTCAACATGGATGCCGTCGATTTTGACTGCTATTCATATGGCGGCCAATTTCCAGACGGCGCAGGCGGGTTTGTCGCCGGCGGCGTCGGTTGTTCCGATCCTGAGAACGAATTGGAACAATACAGCCAGGAAGTGCGCATTGCCTCCGATTTCGGTGGAGCGTTCAACTTCATGCTCGGTGTGTTCTATGAAGATCGCACCTTTGTGTTCGACACGGCGCAACAGGCGGTGAACATCTCATTCCTCGGCGCGGATCCGATCACCGGCTTCACCTATGACTGGGATAAGCGGCACGTCACCAAAACAGAGGCATTCTCGGTGTTTGGTTCGGTGCAATTCGACCTGACCGATCAATTGGAGCTTTCTGGCGGTGTGCGGTACACCGATGAAACCAAGACCCAAACGATCTCGGTCCCGGCGCTTCACCTGTTCCTTCAAGGTCCAGGCTTTGTGGCACCGGGTTTCTTCTCTGGCCCAATCGGTTTTGCCGATGACAACATCTCGCCAGAGCTGACATTGCGGTATCAGGCGAGCGACGACATCAACATCTTTGCCTCGTTCAAGACCGGCTTTAAATCGGGCGGTATTGATAACTCGGCGCTGCCATCCGCCAGCTTGAGCGCAGCGGCTCTGTCCGGCGATTTCTCGGCTCTGATCTTTGATTCAGAAACGACCATCGGCGGTGAGATCGGGATCAAGACTCAGTTTGATGATCGCAACATCACATTGAATGCGACGGTCTATCACTATGTGTTTGACGATCTTCAGGTTCAAAACTTTGACGCGGTCAACATTCAGTTCGCCACTTTGAACGCTGGTGAATTGACATCGCAAGGTGTGGATCTGGAATTCAGCTGGCGCACCCCGGTCGAAGGGTTGACCTTGTCGAGCAACCTGTCCTATCTCGACGCTTCATTTAGCGATACGTTCATCACTGCCGGTGGCGACGATCTGGATGGTCGTGATGCGGCGCGGGCGCCATCCTTCTCGGGCAATGTGGCCTTTGATTGGTTCATCCCTGTTGGTGACAGTTTGGAAATTGGCCTTGGTGGCAACGCCATCTTCTCTGGCGATTATCTGACCAATGAAGACACATTGAACAACGATTTGGTTCAAGATGGTTATGTGACATTTGATGCCCGTGTTTCGGTCGGTGATGCCGACGGTCGGTGGAAAGTTGCCTTGGTAGGCAACAACATCAACGACGAAATCTGGACCAACACTTCGGGTGGTCGCCCATTCCTGCCGGTGGGCGGTGACGATCTGGTTGTTACCCAAAACCGCGGACGTCAAATCTTCGTGGAAACCAGCTTCCGGTTCTAAGAGGCGCTAACTTTTTGGACCAAAGCTACGGGCGGGCCGCAAGGCTCGCCCGTTTGCGTATCCCTCCCAAAAACAAGCATTGCGCCGGACGCCAATCACAACGCATCCTGAGATCAATTCTGGGAGATTGAACACATGTCGCGCGACCAACTCATCACTATGACCCGCAGCCTCATTGACCATGGCGCAGCAGACACGATGGAATACGCCGACGATATCGTTTCCGTCCCGGCGCGCACATACACCGATCCCGACCTGTTCGAATTGGAGAAGCGCAATATCTTTAAACGTTTGCCCTTGATGGTCGCGCCGTCTTGCGAATTGCCAGAACCGGGTGACTTCAAAGCGATGAACATTGGCGGAGTGCCCTTGCTCCTTACGCGGCAACGCGATGGCACCGTTGGGGCATTTCTCAATATGTGCAGTCATCGCGGCAATCCCGTCGTGCCCGACGGCACCGGCAATGCAACGCGCTTCACCTGTGGGTATCACGGGTGGACGTTCAAGAATGATGGCGGCTTGGTCGGTGTCGCAAGCCCCAAGGATTTTGGCGCGGTAGACAAAGCAGCCCTGTGCCTCAAACGTTTTCCAGTCCATGAAAGTGCGGGTTTGATTTGGGCTACGCTCGACCTCGAATCCAAGCTTTCGATACCCGATTATCTATGCGGATATGACGCGCTGTTGGCGGCGTTTGGATTTGATGGTTGGACATTGTTCGCGCAACGCACTTTGTCCGGGCCAAACTGGAAAACGGCTTACGATGGCTATCTCGATTTTTATCATCTGCCGGTGCTGCACAAAGACACTTTTGGTGCCGATTTCTTCAACCGTGCCAATTACTTTTTCTGGGGGCCTCACCAACGCCTTTCGAGCCCGTCCAAGTTCGCGCAAAAAACGGGCAGCGATGAAATGCTCGACCTGTCGGTGATGAGCGACGACGAATTGCCGGCCGACGCATTAACCCAAGGGGTTTGGACCATCTTCCCGCACATTTCGATCGCCAGCTTTTACGGCGGCGGACAACGCGGGGCGTTGATCTCTCAACTCTTCCCGGGCGACAATGTCGGTGAAAGCTACACCACTCAATATTACGTCATGGAAAATCAGCCCGAAACAGAGGCCGACATCAAATCCGCGCATGAGCAGTTCGACTTCCTAGAAATTGTGGTGCGCGATGAAGATTACGCGACGGGCAAACGTCAGCATGAGGCCCTGCAATCGGGCATGCTTAAAGAAGTTTTGTTCGGTAAGAACGAACGCGGCGGACAAGTGTTTCACCAATGGGCCGCGAAGCTGACCAACGCGACAGACGAAGAATTGCTCGAGATTTTCGCGGCGGAACAACGCGCGGCGGCTGAGTAAGTCCTAAAAGTCGAATGGCCGCTCAACAACACTAGGCCCCTTATGAGTCGGATTGTCGTTGAGGGCCAATTCGACCAAAGCTGTGTCGAACAATTCGTGCAATTCGACAATCTTGCCGTCTTTGATGGTCATGATCTGACAATAGGTTTGAAGGTATTCGTGTCCATTGGTGCCCATGCCTCCGCCGAACATCAATCCAACGACCCGGTGATCATCGGCGCACATGATCCGCCATTTGCGCGAAAATTGCACGGTTTCAGGGACCAGTTTCCCGACAACAGCGTCGGCAACCAAAGGACCAAAACAGACATCCTTGCCTTCCCAACGCCCAGAAACCGGTGTCGAACCCAATAGGTTGAAGGCGACATCATCGCTGTGCAAAGCGGCCAATGCTTCAAAATCACCATCGGCCAACGATGTGTAAAACCGTTCCGCCACTGCGATGTTCGCGTCTCTCAATTCAGACATGGGTTCGACCGCCCTTACCCAAATGCGGGCCGGGAATTGCTCTCGCCCCAATCTTGGCGTTTGGTCCAATCGCCCAATGTTTCCAGCTCCCCCTCCAACTCGGGAAAGCGTTCATAGACGTGGTCCATATCCACTTCGAACGGCCGCGTCGGCGCTTCGTTGTTGTATTCGTAAAACGCTTGGATGCCTTTGGCGAATTCATCCCGCATTTCTGCGGGCATTGAATCCCCGGCGGCCTCGACAAGATAGCGGCCAAATTCTTCAGGTGAACACGGGTCATATGTGATGTCTTTGTCCAACGCATCGGACAGATATTGCGTGACCTGTTTGCCGACCAATCGTTCCGGGCCACCAATATTGATCCACGCGCCTTCCATATCGGGGCGATCCAAACTGGCGATCATAAACTTCGCCACATCATCGAGGCTGATCCAATTGGCTTCCAATGCCGGGTTGTGCGGATAGACATAACGACCCTCATTCACGATGAAGGGGCGCGCCCAATTGGTGAGCAGATTGTCCATAAACAACACGCTACCAAACACTGTGCCCGGGCAACCTGAGCGCCACAATGCATTGATACCTTTAGTGTTTTCGCCATAGGTGAATGGGTCACCTGGGCGATCCGGGATCCAGCTTGATGTGTTCCAAACCAGCCGTTTGACGTCCAATTCTGCACCCACTTTGCCAAGTTCGCCGATTAACACTGCGCGGTCTGCACGGGCTTGCAATGGGTGGGTGTAAAAGATGTAATCCGACCCTTCGAGGGCGGGTTTGAACGTCGCAGGATCGTAAAGGTCCATCGGGCGCACTTCGACCCGATCAATCCCATCAATCTTTGATCCGCCAAAGGGGTCTTCTTGACGTGAGATCGCGCGCACATTGTACCCCGCGCTCAACGCTTGCTTGACCTGCGCCATGCCTTGACGGCCGGATGCGCCGACGACTGTGATTAATTCCCCAGAATTGGCCATCATTCTCTCTCCCATTTGCTGAGGCACAGCCTACGAATGCCGTCGCCCCTTCGCACCGCGCCAAATTGATAGCGCCCTAGCAAAAGCGCGGCTTGTCGCGGCGGCGCGACAACCGGACAAGGTGGATATGCAAAACCGATATTGGCGCATCGAAAACCGCCCCGATGGCATCAACTTTGCCAACGCGTTGGCGTTGGTTGAGGAGGCAGTGCCGCCGATTGGCGATGGCGAGATTTTGATCCGCAACATCATGCTTTCCATGGATGCTGGCACGCGGCTTTGGCTGACCGATCGCGAAGACGGCTATCAACCGCCATTGCCCACCGGCAGCCCGATGACCGGTTTAGTCGTCGGCGAAGTGATCACCAGTCGCGCGGAAGGGTTTGCAACCGGCGATTTGGTGCGCGCCTTTGGCGTGTGGGGCGAATTGAGCCAAGTCGACGCCGTAATGAGCGGAGCGGTCATCCTTGACCCGAGTGTTGACGACAAACGCGCATGGTTTGGCCCGCTTGGCATGAACGGTTGGACTGCGCTTTGGGGTGTGGAAGAAACGGGCGCGGCAAAACCGGGTGAACGCGTGCTGGTATCCGCAGCCGCCGGCGCAACCGGGATTTTGGCGGTGCAGATCGCAAAGCTTTTGGGATGTGACGCATGGGGCATTGCGGGCGGCGCGGATAAGTGCCGGTTCCTTACAGACGATCTTGGGATCGCGGGAGCGCTCGATTACAAATCGGGAGACCTTGCCGCGCAATTGGATGGTGCCTGTCCCGCTGATGGCGGCTTTGACGTCTATTTCGACAATGTCGGCGGCCCGGTGCTCGACGAAGTGCTCACCCATATGAACCATTACGGGCGTATCGCCGTGTGCGGTTTGTTGAACGATTACAGCAGCAACACCCGCACGGCGCCGCGCGAATTCGATCAAATTTTGATGCGGCGCCTAAGGGTCGAAGGGTTTTTCAGCCCCGATTTCATGGACCAAGGGGAGCGACTGACGAAGCGGCTTCGCGAATGGTATGAGGCCGGTGAATTGGTGATGCCCTATGATGTGACACAGGGCCTTGAAAACACATTATTGGCGTATGAGAAGCTCTTCACCGGGGGCAATATCGGCAAAGTTATCGTGGAGCTTTAAAAATGATGGGAACGTTAGAAGATCGCGCAGCCATTCAGGATATAATCGCAGCCTATGCTCACGCGCTTGACCGTCGCCGTTGGGGGATGATGGACCATTTGTTTCATGACGATGCTCAATTTCAATTCGGACTGATCTCTGGTGGGTGGCGCGAATTCGTGGATCAAGCGCGCGGAATCCTCGACCCTTGCCTCGCAACGCAGCATCAACTGGGTCAAATCCTCTATGCATTCTCCGATGAAAATACTTGCCACACCGAAACCTATATGACCGCTATGCACACTGTTCCGGCGGGCTATCCGGTGCCTGAGGTTTTCCCAGATAAAGGCGAGGTCTATTCCGCTGTGATCGCTGGTCGATATATCGACCGCTTCGAGAAACGGGGCGACGGAGATGATGGCGAATGGCGCATTGCGCACCGAACCGGCGTTTATGACTGGCGCGAATTCCGCGCGGTCGAAGGCGTCGATCTGTCAGATTTACCAGAGGGATCATGCGGGGCGCACAATGAAACCGACCCATCGACGCCCGTGGTCACCCGCCTCCTTGGTTAAGATCGTCGAGACTAACCCCGCTTTATCGCAAATACGCCCGTCATGGTCGCGATGCACACGCCATCGATTGTAATCTCGCCAGATGTGTATGCCGTGCGCCCGCCCAAGCGATCCAACCGCACGCGCGCTTCCAACCAATCGCCCAATTTGGCGCCTTTCAGGTAATTGACTTGAATGGTGATGGTCGACGGCGCCAACCTTGGCCGTTCTGCATCGTAGACCGCGTGGCTTAAAGCTACATCGGCAAAGGTTGAGATCACGCCGCCATGGGCGCTGTCCTGATAATTGATGTGATGGGCACAAATACGCAGGCCAACCAATTGCGGATCGGAGCCCTGTTCCTTTAGGAAATAGGGCCCGCCATGATCGAGGAAACCGGGCGAAAAACCGGCAGAGTCAAATCCAGCAGGAGGTTCAATTTCTGTCATTCCATCACCCTACACCGACCCGGCGCAATCAAACCGCTATGAATAGTGCCAATGCCACCAAAGCGAAGCCACGCGTAGCGTCCGCACATTATGGGAAATGACTTTATGATCGAAGCCAACTCTTTTTGCGACATCGTACGCGAACACGCGCGACTAACACCTGACAAGGACGCGTTCACTTTCGGCGATGAGACGATGTCCTTTGCCGACCTCGATACAGGCAGCAATCGGGTCGCCCACGCTTTGGCCAGCATGGGTGTGACCAAAGGAGAGCGCGTCTCGTTCCTGGGAAAGAACCACCCGCTTTATTTCGAAGCGTTGTTAGGCGCGGCCAAGATTGGCGCGGTGATGACCCCAGTGAATTGGCGATTAGCCCCACCAGAGGTCGCCTATATTTTGGACAACGCGCAAACGCGTATCGTTTTCGTAGGCGAAGGTTTTGCCGATATGGTCGCCCAAGTGCGCGGCGACACACCGTTGATCGAACACATTATCGGTATAGAAGCACCCGATCACGATGGACCTGATTATCGCAATTGGCGCGATGGTTTTCCGGCCGATCCTATCCTGATTGATATCGGCCTGCACGATGATGCGCTGCAATTGTACACGTCGGGTACAACAGGACGCCCCAAAGGCGCCGTGATGACGCATGGGTCAATCTTGTCGAGCCGCGGATCAACCGAGGACGGCGATGAAAGCGCAGATATGCGGGATTGGCAGGAGCCAGTCGAAGGCGACGTAACATTGCTGGCCATGCCGTGTTTCCACATAAGCGGGACCGGCACTGGGTTGGGCACAATGGTCGCTGGATCGAATTCCATCGTCCTGCCCGAATATGATCCGACCAAGGCGCTCGATCTGATTGAGAATTTCAACATCTCAAAGATCTTCTTAGTGCCGGCGGCGATTCAAATTTTGCTCAACCATCCGCGAGTCAAAGATGTCGATTTCAGTCGCCTGAAATACGTGACCTACGGGGCCTCACCGATCCCATTGGAATTGATGCGCGAAGCGATGGAAGTCCTTGGATGCGGCTTTGTCCAAATGTATGGGATGACGGAAACGAGTGGCACAATCGTCGCGCTTGATCCAGAAGATCACGTCCCCGAAGGATCACCCAGAATGCGAAGCGTGGGGACCCCTCTGGCAGGCGTTGAGGTCAAAATCATCGACGAACAGGGCAACGAAGTGGCTGCGAACGCGGTTGGCGAAATTGCCACGCGGTCTTCTAAGAATATGAGCCGGTATTGGAACAACCCGGGCGCGACCACCGAAACTATCGACGCCGATGGATGGTTGCGCACGGGCGATGCGGGATATTTGGACGAAGACGGCTATCTCTACATCCATGACCGGGTGAAAGACATGATCATATCCGGCGGTGAAAACATCTACCCGGCTGAGGTCGAAAACGCCGTTTATGCGCATCCCAAGGTTGCCGATGTTGCCGTTATCGGGGTGCCCAGTGAAAAATGGGGCGAAGAGGTCAAAGCCTGCGTCGTTGTGAAGGAAGGCGAGACATTAAGCCAAGCCGATCTCATCGCGCACTCGCGTGAACATATTGCCGGATACAAGTGCCCCAAATCGATAGATTTTATCGACGAACTACCTCGCAATCCATCTGGGAAAATCCTCCGCCGTGAATTGCGAGCACCCTATTGGGAAGGGAAAGATCGCGCGGTGAATTGATGCGTATGTTGGGCGATCTTGCGATAAGACAGGTCGCCTATTTCGTGCCTGACATTGAACGGGCGGCGCGCGCCCATAGCGAACAATTTGGTTCTGGCCCGTTCTTCACATTGCGTCATATCGCTTTAACGCACAGCATGCATCGCGGCATCGAACGCCGGTTCGACCATTCGTCTGCTTACGGTCAATGGGGCGATGTGATGATCGAATTCGTAATGCAACACGGCAACGAACCCAGTGCGATGCGCGATCTCTACCCATTGCAATCAGGCCGCTATGGGCTGCATCATATGGCCGTATTCGTCGACAGGCTCGACACGGCGATCGCCGATTTCGAAGCACGTGGCTTCCCTCTCGCACAATTATCCGAAACACTGGATGGGACGCGATTTGCATTTGTTGATGCAACCGCGAGCCTTGGCCATATGATCGAAATGTACGAACCCAACGAAACCCTGTTGGGATTTTACAATTTCGTGCAGAACGCGGCCGACGGTTGGGACGGTTCCGATCCTGTCCGCGCATTGGGCGGATCATGATCAAGCCATTCAACATTATAAGTACAAAGGCGCGGCCGTTGCAGCCGCGCCAATTTCGGGAGGAATAGATGACTCAGCTGGTCTTGCGTGAGGATTTCGGAGGTTGGGTGCAGCTAACCTTGAACCGTCCCGAAAAACTCAATTCCTTGAACGTAGAAATGTTTGCCGAATTGCGCGCGCATGTCGCGGATCTCGCCGATAGCACCGGAATTGGCTGTGTTGTCTTGCGCGGCGCGGGAAAGTGTTTCTCTGCCGGTCATGACCTGGGTGGCATTGCGGAGGGCGAAACACCGCCGAGCAAAGGGTGGCATTCAGAAACGCTGCGCTTGCTCGGAAAGCTCCCGATCCCGGTCGTCGCCGCGGTCCATGGTCATTGCTACACCGGCGCACTCGAAGTGGCATTGGCCGCGGATTTCATCATGGCAAGCGACACCGCCCGATTTGGCGACACCCACGCCAAATTTGCACTGACCCCGGTATGGGGGATGAGTGTTCGATTGCCGCGGCGTGTGGGATTGGCCACGGCAAAACGATTAATGTTCACCGCCGAAATGTTCGGCGCACAAGAAGCGGTCCGTATCGGACTTGCGGAGTTTACCGTCCCGGATGAGGCGTTCGATGCAGAAATCACCCGGCTCGCAGAACAGATCGCTGCGCAAAGCCACTTTAGCCACGCCGCCATAAAGCGATTGTTGGATCAAGCCGACGGCAGGCCCACCGATGACGGTTTGATCCGCGAATGGATGGACGGCGAAGGGCGCGGCCCCGACATGCATGAACGGATCGGGGCATTTCAGAAAAAATAGCCGCGTTACAATTTGCGGTATTTCGGATGATCCGGCCCATCGATCTTGAACGTGGGCAGCGGAAAATCGGGGTCCGGCTCAAATCCCGGCTGGTCGCGCAATGGGCTTTTCCAATCGACAATATATGTCCGCGCCGAAATGCGCCATTCGGGGCCTTTGTCATGGTCGCGTTTCTCCCACTCATCGAGATAACGCCCGCCGATCAAATCGCCGCCAATTGTGCCATCTTCTTGCAATCGGCCACCGCCAAAAATGCCGTAACATTCGCTGCTGGCGGCTGTGTTGGAATGAAACCGAATGAGAGGCGATGACAGCATATGCCATCGCCGCGCAAGCGATCGTTCGGTTTCCATGACCACCGACAAAAAGTCCTTCGCCGCACCGGTGAAAAAGCCGTACTCAATTTCTGCATCGGGCCAATAACAACTCGCCTGCCCTTCGGCGTCTAGCCAATCGAGCGTGCGGCAATATCGTTGAATCACATCGCCAATCGCCTGTTTGTCGATCAATTCCTGTATGACTTGATCCTTGGTGTCTGACACGCCGCCCCTCCTCAATCCGCCAGTTGATGATCCCGACTATCGGCCCGATCACGGCATGAAAGCCACAAGCAATTTCGGGAGGGAACCATGACCACCAAGGCAGGAACAGCGCAGCCAGCGGACAGCCCCAACATCAACTTGTTCGATCCTGGGCTGCAACAATGCCCGTATGACGCGTACAAACAATTGCGCGACGATGCGCCTGTCTACGCGATACCGGGCACCGATATGTTCGTCGTTTCTCGCTATGATGATGTGCGCGAAGTCTTGATGGATCCCACCCGCTTTCCCAGCTCCGCCGCCGATACGCCATTCCGCGCCAGCGCGGGCAATGTTCAACGCGGCGAGATGGTCGCCGCGCGTTTCGCGGAGAAAGGATGGGTCCCAGCCCCAACGCTAAACGGTCGAGATGATCCCAATCACAAACAAATGCGCGCCATGTTCAATCAAGCGTTCAAACCATCGCGCATCAAAGAAATCGACCATCACGTCGAAACGTTGGCTTACCAATTGATCGATGGCTTTATCGATGATGGTCACTGCGAATGGGTAAAGCAGTTTTGCGTGCCGCTGCCGTTGTTCATTATCGGCGAACAAATGGGCGCAAAGCGAGAGGATATGTGGCGGATCAAACGCTGGACCGACGCGTTCTTTCAACGCATTTCGCTCATGCTACCCGAAGACCGCCACATGGAGATGGTCGACCGAGAGATAGAGGCTCAGCACTATTTTCAACCCATCTTTGAGCGGCTCCGCGAGAACCCCGATGACAGTTTGATTAGCGTGTTGGTCAACACCGTGATCGAAGAATGGGGCCGCACTCTCACGGACAATGAACTGCACGGCGAAATGATGGCCGATACCTTTGTCGGCGGCAGCGAAACGACCACCAATGCTTTGGCGGCTGGGATGAAATTGTTGATCGAAAACAAAGATGTTTGGCATCAATTGAAATCCGATCCTGACCGCTACATGAAAACATTTGTCGAAGAGGTCGTGCGCCTAGAAAGCCCGGTCCAATCGTTGATGAGATTTGTACGCGAAGACACCGAATTATCCGGCGTGACAATACCCGCTGGCTCTATGATCAACGTCCGCTTTGCCGCGGCCAACCGCGATGAACGCACTTTTGACGCGCCGCAGAAACTGGACCTCAACCGCCCTAAAGCGGGTGCTCATATGGGGTTTGGGTCAGGCACCCACCATTGTTTGGGCGCCCCATTGGCGCGGCGGGAATTGATCTGGGGTTTCACCGCCGTTGTTGATCGGTTTGACGACATGCATTTTGCTGCAGGCAAGAACACATTTGAGTATCATCCGCACTTCTTGCTGAGATCGTTAAAAGAGCTGCATATCGAGTTTGAGCCCAAGCAGAAGTAGTCAGCGGGTCAACCGTTCGCGCGCGCTGCGCTGCGCCCGGCAAGATAGCCAAACGTTAAGGCCGGGCCCAATGTTCCGCCCGCCCCGGCATAGATCCCACCTGTCGGGCAGGCGATCGCGTTACCAGCGCCAAACAGGCCTGTGATCGGTTCACCATCATGGCCCAAAATCCGCGCATTACCATCGGTGCGCGCGCCTCCATTCGTGCCCAGCAATCCCATGCGAATTTCAACAGCGTAATAGGGCGCCCGTTCGATCGCCCCCAATGTGACCGCTGTCCCTTCGCGGGTGCGATCGCCGTAGAAGTGATCATATGCGCTCGTCCCGCGTTCAAAATCGCGATCTTCACCGTCTTTTGCAAAGCCATTGAATCGGGAAACCGTGGCGTTCAAACCGGATGCAGGAACGCCGATTGCACTGGCCAATTGATCCAAGGTTTCGGCACGGATGACCCAGTCGGGCACCGGTTGGCCCGGTAGACGCGGCCCAATCGGATAGCGATCGACGTAATCTTCATCAAAGATCAGCCATGCCGGAAGGTTTGGGTAATCATAGGTTTGCGGGTCGAACTGGTGAAACGCCCCGGCCAAGGCGGAGTAATTGGCCGCTTCGTTGCAAAACCTCTCGCCCTTGGCGTTGACCATGATCGAATGCGGAACGGTCCGTTCAATCAGGACGGGCATCGCCCTTTCTTCGCCGTTGAATTGATCGTTTGACCACGGCGCATCGGGAACCGCCAGTGTTGGCGCCCACCATGCTTGAGTCATGTTGCCCAATTTTGCGCCGCTTTCCATCGCCAATGTATGACCTTCGCCGCGTGCCGTCGGCGGACTGGCCGGGGCATCAATTGGCCCTCGCAGGAACGTTTGTCGCTTGTCCTCATCCCATTCAAAACCGCCGGTCGTGATGATCACTCCGTTGCGCGCAGCAAGAGAAAATGGCTCCCCCTTGCGCGTTCCTTCGATGCCGGTGATGCGCCCATCGGTTTTAGCCAACCGCTTGGTCTCCACCTCCAAAATCGGTTCAATGCCGCGATCCAGACACGCCTTTAGCAATCGCGCGACCATCGCCTGGCCAAAACCGCGTTCATTGTTGGCTATCCGCCGGCCCAATTCTTCGGGCGGCACCACCCCACTGCCGCCGCCCAATGGCGTTTCGCGCAGCATCATCGGCTTTGGCTCTTCGATGGCGGTGATCCGGTCCGCCCATTCGCCCAACGCGCCTAGGGCAAAGAGATCATGGTCCAGCGCGCGCCCGCCTTCAGGCTTGGCCCCGGGGCGATCCAAATAATAGTCGGGATACCGATCAAGCAGCGCCACTTTAAGCGCACCCGCATCTTCCAAAAACTCCAGCGCATCTGGGCCCGATTCCACAAAAGCCTCAAGCGTTTCATCCACCAAATCGCCATGGTCGAGACTTCGGAAATAGGCGAGCGCCTCTTCTTTGCTATCGGCCATACCTGCCGCGCGTTGGCGCGGATTGTCCGCGACCCAAATGACGCCACCAGAGATCGCACCGGTCCCCCCGATACGGTCAAACCGTTCGATCAACGCCACGCTTGCACCCGCTTCGTGGGCGGCCAACGCCGCCGTCATGCCAGCAGGGCCACAGCCCAGAATGATAATGTCCACTGTTTCCATTCCGCGTTTAATCATGCCGCAAACGCCCCCCGCAATTGCTCATTTTGGCAATGTGCACCCGGTATGACTCTTCGCTAGGCATAGAGGTAAAGGAGAATTGGCATGAATCGGGACTTGAAACTCGAAGGCAAAGTCGCAGCGATCACTGGTGGCACGGCAGGTTTAGGCCGCGGCATCGCAGAAGCGTTCTTGGCTGAAGGGGCAAAAGTCGCCCTATTCGCGCGCAATCCGGAAAAAGGCGCCCGCGTGGTTGAAGAATTGCGGGTGGACCGCCCGGGGAAAGACCGCGTCGTCTTTGTCGCAGGGGATGTGATGGACCAAGGCGACGTGGAAGGGTTTATCGACACCGTCGTGGATACGTTTGGTACGATCGATATTCTCGTCAACAATGCCGGCGGCGCAGGTGACCTTCAACCGTTGGTCAACCTTTCGGACGAAGCCTTTGATGAAGCGATGAAGTGGAACGTCTATTCGACATTCTGGGCCTGTCGCCGCGCCTTGCCCCCGATGATCGACAAAGGCGATGGCCGGATTATCAACATGTCTTCCATGGAAGGAAAGCACGGCAAGCCCGTCTTTACCGCGTACACTGCGGCCAAACACGCGGTAAACGGATTGACCAAATCGTTGGCGCGTGAAGTGGGCGAAGCAGGCGTCACTGTAAACACGATTTGCCCGGGACTTGTGGTGACCGACATCATCAAAAACAACGGACCTGAAACCGCAAAAGCGATGGGGATGGAGTTTGACGACATGATCACGATGTTCGCATCCGAAGCAGCGATCAAACGGCCTAACACCGTCGAAGAGATCGCGGCCATGGCGTTGTTGTTGGCTTCGAAAGAAGGGGCCGGCATCACAGGAGCCAATTTAAGCGTCGATGGGGGAACCGCCCAGTTTTAGGCAAGCCTTAACCAATATTGGATATGGAATGGGCTTCGCACAGGAGGTCGCATGTATTCCATTATCGCCGATAGTCGCCAACGTCGTTTGACGCTGACGTTCAGCGGAGAAATGGACCAAGACCCTGCGGCATTTTTCGAAGAATTGACGTCAAAAGTTCAACGCTTGCGGGCGGCTGGCGATGATTGGGATTTGCTAACGGATTTTTCCGACACCCCGGTCATGCCTCAAGATCGCGCGCAAAACACGGTACGGATTTTCGCGTGGTTCATGGACAACGGCATGCGACGCGGCGCGTGCGTTTTGCAAAGCGTTACGCAGCGCATGCAAATTGCACGCGTGACCGGGCGCAACGACGCCGTGGTGTTCTTCGACACGCTGAGCAAAGCGGAAAGCTGGCTCAACAACCCCGCAAAAACCGAACCCGCTCTAGGTTGATTATTCGGCCGCTTTGGCCATCGCAGCGCCCACGGCGGCTTCGATGTCTTTTGCCTGCGGATTGCCGCGGATAGTCACGCCGCCGTTTGGTTGGATGTTTTGGCCCGTCACAAACGCGTGATCGCTGCACAACCACAAACAAGCATGCGCAACGTCTTCCGATGTGTTGAGCCGTCCCAATGGGTATTTCGGCAAAAACGCATCCACCAGACCCGGTGTAGCAAATGCGCCTTCTGTCATCGGGCTTTGCGTGAAGGCAGGCGACACACTGTTCGCTTTGATGCCTAAGTGACCAAAATCATTGGCAACGCATTCGATCATCCCCTCGCCCGCGCGCTTTGTGCCGATATAGGCGGCGTGGTTGTTGATCAGGCATTTGGTCGTCGCCGATGAAAGAGAGATGATCGATCCCCCCGTGGGCGCTTGATCGCTCATCGCTTGAACGAATGCTTGAAGGAAGTGGTGCACGCCTTTGAACTGAAGGTCCGCGATCGTGTCCAATTCTTCTTCGGTTGTTTCCAGCAAGTTGGAAAGAAGCGCCCAACCAGTGCAATTGATCGCGGCATCGACGCGGCCAAACTCCGATGTGGCTTTGGCCGCCAGCGCGTGCACATCATCGCGTTGGGTAATGTCGCACAGCCCATAAGATCCGCCAATCTCTTCAGCCAAAGCCGCAAGCGGCTCCTCTTTGCGTCCCGCGACCATCACTTTGGCGCCTTCGCTGGCGAAAAGGCGCGCGATCACCTGACCCATATTTCCAGGGTTTGCTGCGCCAATAATGACTGCGGTTTTACCTTCGAGTTGGCCCATCATGATCTCCTATGTGTTGCGCATATTCGTTGCACTTATGTCTTCAACAAAGGTCTACCATGCGGGGCTCTTCCCCACCCTTCCCAAAAGTGTTCATTGTCCAACCCGCCCGACCGCCCGATAGCCAGATGCAATCAAAACGGAGAGACACGATGTTCAAAGGACCGATTGAAGACCGGCTGGCGATTCGCGAACTGCACGAAGTTTATGGCGACGGGGTCGTCCGCTTTGACGCGGAAACATGGGGATCGGTCTGGGCAGACGATGCCGATTGGGATTTCTTGGGCATGCAATTGAAGGGACGCGAAGCCATCGTAGAAGTGTGGCTGGGCGCAATGTCCAATTTTGAAGCGGTCAGCTTTCAATGCGTGCCCGCCTCTATCGAGGTCGACGGCAACACGGCGACATCGCGGTGCCAAACGCAAGAGGTGTTGAAAGGCAAAGACGGCACAACACGGATGTTGGGCGGACTTTACACCGATGAATTGGAAAAGCGCGACGGCCAATGGGTCTACACCAAACGCGCGTTTCAAGTCATCGCCGAATACAACCCACAGGAAGGATAAGCCCATGGCCAAAATTGTCATCGCCGCTCAAATTGACCTTGATCCGGCACAGCGCGCCGAAGCCCTCGCCAGCGCAAAGCCGCATATCGATGCCGCTCTCGCCCAAGACGGGTGCAACCATTACGAATGGAGCGCGGATGGCAACGATCCCGCGCGGGTCAACGTCTTTGAAGAATGGGAAAGCGAAGAGGCGCTGGCGCATCATTTTGCCAACGCCGCTTATGCCGGAATGCGCGATCACATCGGCACATTCGGTCTGACCGCCGCCGCCAGCAAGAAATACCGTGTCGACATGGAAGGTCCGGTCTACAACGCTCAAGGCGAAGCGACCGAGGCGTTTGACTGACACGATTTGCCAAAGCCTTTGCGGTAAGGGGCGTGAGTGAGAATTTTGGGTGCGATCTTGGCCGGTGGAAAGGCAAGGCGCTTTGGCAGCGATAAGGCGCAGGCGCTCTATCGTGGAGAGCGCCTTATCGACTGCGTTGCCCGCTCATTGCGCGGCCAGACCAATGCGGTTGTCTTGTGCGGCCGTGTAGATCCCGATTTTTCCTGCCTCGAAGATCGCCCAAACGGCGATTTGGGGCCTTTGGGCGGCCTTTGTGCGGCGTTGAACCACGCACATCATCATGGCTACACACACGTCCTATCGACTGGAGTCGACGCCCCCGATTTGCCGGTTGATCTTTGCCAAACACTGACCGGCGCGGACACAGTGAACCGGGCCGCCATCGTCGAAAATCAACCCGTGATCGGATTGTGGCCCGCGCCGCTTTGCAAAGAGTTGGACGCGTTTCTCGCCCAAGGTGGGCGTGCCCTGTATGGTTTTGCTGAACAGGTGAACGCGCGGCGGATCGCGTTCGACCCGCCGCTGATGAATGTGAACCGCCCCGCCGATCTGGGCGATGATCAACCCTAAAGCTTGAGCATCTGTTTGCCGCGGTTTTTGCCCACGAACAAACGTTGCAAAGTGTCGGGCGCGTTTTCAAAGCCGTGCTGAATATCCTCTTGGTATTTCAGGCTGCCATCATCAACGAACCCTTCGAGCCGCTTTCGAATAGCCGCAAACTCACTGGCCCAATCAAGGACAATGAACCCGGCCATGCTTGCCCGGCGAAAGATCAGGTTGAAATAATTGCCAGGCCCCGTGGGCAGGCCGCCCGATTCATAACGCGATATGCCACCGCAAATGACTACGCGCGCATTGGTGGCGATGTTGGCCAGCATATCGTCCAAGATCGTGCCGCCGACATTGTCGAAAATCACATCGACGCCGCGAGGGCAATGTTCTCTGATTTGCGCTTTCACGTCGCCCGCTTTGTAATCAATTGCGGCGTCGTATCCCGCTTCTTTCACGAGCCATTCGCATTTTTCCTTGCCGCCCGCGATGCCAACAGCGCGGCACCCAGCAATTTTGGCCAATTGACCAACCACGCTACCGGTTGCGCCCGCCGCACCTGACACCAAAACGGTGTCACCGGCGACAGGTTTGCCGACTTTGAACAATCCGCAGTACGCGGTCAGCCCCGTAGTCCCCAAAACCGAAAGAACCGCGGTCGGCGACAAAGCGGTCTCCACTTTGGTCAATCCTTCACCATCATGGACAAGATATTCGGTCCAACCGGTGGTGCCGAACACAAAGTCGCCAACGGCGTATTTTCCGGCATTGCTTTCAACCACTTCGCAAATACCGCTGCCGCGCATCACGTCGCCGATCGCCATGGGCGCCACATAGTCGGCGATGTTTTCCATCCAGCCCTTTTGCGCCGGGTCAAACCCTAAGAAACGCGTCGCTAACACCATCTCTCCCGGGCCAGGATCGGGCAATTGAGTATCGACCAGTTTGAAATCGTCGCTGGCGATGCCGCGTCCGCGTGGGTGACCGTTCAAGAGCCATTGGCGAGAAGTCGTGGGCATGGAAAATCTCCTTTATTGCCCTCTAATGCGGGCAGGACGCCCCCATCACTACGGCCAAAAGTACCAGTCGCTGAGCGCACACGCTTTGGTATCTTCAGGGTTGAGGAGAAATGTGATGGGTGTTGAGACTCGCAAAACGTTCTGTCGGTTCTGTCATGCAAATTGTGCGATGGAAGTGGACGTAGAGAACGGCAAAGTTATCGAAGTGCGCGGCGACAAAGATGATCCGGCATTTGGCGGATACACCTGTCTAAAGGGCCGCGAATTGCCCGATTCGCACAATGCAGAGCACCGCCTGCATCACAGCCTAATCCGCAACGATGCGGGCGAATTCCAAGAAACCGCAATGCCCCAAGCGTTGGAGCATGTGGCCGACGAAATTCGCCGAGTGATCGCGGAACATGGGCCCAATTCGGTCGCGGTCTTTATGGGTTCAGGCGGCTATCAAAACAGCGCAGCAATGGCCGCATCGCTTAGCTTTGCTCAAGCGATAGGGACGCGAAATTTCTACACTTCTGTCACGTTGGACCAGCCGGCGAAGGTTTTCACGACCGCACGCTATGGCAAATGGATGGGCGGTACGAACACATTTTCGGAAAGCGACGTCGCTCTCTTGGTGGGCAACAACCCGATCGTTTCGCATTATTCTCCCCCTGGCGGCGTCCCACCCTTTAGCCCGTCGCGACGCATCCGGGATGCCAAAGAACGCGGCATGAAAGTGATTGTCGCCGATCCACGCGAAAGCGACGTGGCGCGATTGGCCGATATCTATTTGCCGGTGAAGCCGGGCGAAGATCCGGCTTTGCTCGCCGGGATGCTGCATGTGATCATCAAAGAAGAATTGTACGACCGCAATTTCGTCGCCGCGCATGTCGATGGCTTTGAAGAATTGACCGCTGCGGTCGAACCGTTCGCACCAGATGCCGCGGCGGCGCGGGCCGGTGTTGACGCGGACCAATTGATAGCGGCCGCCCGAATCTTCGCGGGCGGATCGAAGGGGTGCGCGGTCACAGGAACCGGTCCAGAAATGGCCGGGAACGGGACGTTGACCGAGTATCTTGTGACCTGTCTCAACACCGTGTGCGCGCGGTTCAAACAAGAAGGTGAGAAAGCCGCGATCCCCGGTATCTTTACCAATATCAACGGTCCACGGCGTGCCCAAGTTGGCCCCAATGTGCCCATGTTTGGCGCCGAAGGAATGGAGAAATCTCGGTTCCGCGGCTTAGGCCAATTGGGCGTGGAAATGCCCTGCAACGTTTTAGCTGATGAGATCTTGACGCCCGGCGACGGCCAAGTCCGTGTTCTCATTTCGGTTGGCGGCAACCCCGTCGTTGGCTTCCCCGATCAGGTGAAGATGGTTCGGGCGCTCGACGATTTGGATATGTTTGTGCAAATCGATCCATGGATGAGCGCAAGCGCCAAACGCGCCGATGTGGTCTTGGCTCCGTCTCAATGTCTTGAACGCGAAGACATCTCCAACCTGTCGGAATGGTGGCACGAAGAACCCTATGCCCGTTATGTTGAAGCGGTTGCGACACCGCCGGGCGATGTCATCGACGAATATGAAATGTTTTGGACCTTGGCGCACAAATTGGGCGTTACGATGCAGCTTGCCGGTGGGCCGCTGCCGATGGATGAAAAGCCGTCAAAGGAAACGTTCCTCGATCTGATGACCGCCGGATGCATCGTACCCCCCAGCGAAGTTCGCAAGGACGCGGCCAAATTGGGTGGCAGCGCCGTGCTCTATCCCGACAGACACCCTGTTGTCGAAGCGGTCGAGGAAAGCGAGTTTAACCGGTTTGGATTGGGTGCGGGCGATATGCCAGCAGAATTGCTACGCTATGCCGACGATGCCCCAGCGCGGGCCGGTTTTGAGTTCAAGTTGATCAGCCGGCGTTCCAAAACGCGGTTCAATTCAATCGGGCACCCGCTCAAGAAACTGCGCGAAAAAACGACAACCAACCCCGCCTATATTCACCCGGATGACATCGCTCAATTGGGTCTTGAGGAAGACGGTATTGTCGCGATCACCAGCCCGCACGCAACAATCCATGGCGTTGTGAAATCAAGCAACAAGGTGCGCCGAGGCCTGGTTTCCATGGCCCATGCCTATGGCGATGTGGACGCCACAAAAGACGATGTGCGCGAACGCGGCTCATCGACAAACCGACTGACCAGTGAAGTGGTCGATTTCGATCCCATCACGGGCCAAAGCCTACAAAGCGCGATCCCTGTGAAACTGGTCCCTGCTTAATTTCCGTAACTTCCTAGGCCTGCGCCTCATCACATCCATCAAAGGACCACATATGCCAGAAAATCGCCGCTTCCTTTTGCAACGCCGCCCGGACGGTGAGCCGGTTCGAGAAGATTTTGAGTTGATAACGGAAGCCACCCCTCAATTGGCCGAGGGAGAATTTCTGATCCGCAATCATTACGCGTCGCTTGATCCGGCGATGCGCGGTTGGATGGATGCCAGCGGAAACTACATGCCCCCGGTTCCGCTGGGCGCATCCATGCGGGCCAGCACCATTGGCGTCGTCGAAGAAAGTCGGGCGGAAGGGTTTGAGCCCGGCCAATGGGTCATGGGGCTCAACGCGCTTGAAGATTATTCGATCAGCCAAATCGGTGGGTTCACCCAACCGATTGATGCATCATTGGTGCCGAGCGTGACCAATTACCTTTCGATTTTTGGTGCGGTGGGAATGACGGCCTATTTCGGTTTCCTCGAAGTGTGCGAACCAAAAGAGGGCGACACGGTTCTCGTCTCTGGCGCTGCGGGTGCGGTTGGGTCGTTGGTGGGTCAGTTGGCCAAATTGCATGGCTGCCGTGCGGTCGGCATCGCCGGTGGACCGGAAAAATGCGCTCGCCTGACGGAGAAATACGGGTTTGATGCAGCGATCGATTATCGCGGCAAAGACGAAGCATCCTTGACCGCTGCCATCGCAGAGGCCGCGCCAGACGGCGTCGATGTAATCTTCGAAAATGTTGGCGGCGCGATCCTGGATGCAGGGTTGATGAATTTGAATCTCTATGCGCGCATCGGCCTTTGCGGTTTGATCAGCGAATACAACACTGACCCGCGCGGCGCGCGCAACATTTGGCAACTAATCGTGAAGCGCGCCTCCATCCGGGGCTTGTTGGTTGCGGATTATGTCGAACGCTTTGGCGAAGGTGCGGTGAAAATGGGCGAGTGGGCCGCAGCCGGCAAACTCACCATTGATGAACATATCGATGAAGGGCTCGAGAACGCCTTTGACAGTTTCATGCGCCTGTTCGCCGGGACCAATGATGGCAAGATGATCCTCAAAATCGCATGACATCCGCGGCGCAGAAACGCTCGCTTCTCGTTTTGTCGTGGGGCCATCCATATGAAGAAGAGCCCTTTGACGAGCTCATCCACAATGTGGGCGACTGGGACGTCACCCATTTGCTCCATCCCGAAGCCGAAGAGGCCGTAGCAAACGGCGCGGCGCGGGAAGCGGACGCGATGCTTTTCTACGATATGGGTGGTTACACTTTTGCAGATGATTGGGTCACATCACGGCCGCCATCGCCGGAATTTCGCCGCGCCATTGTGGAGCGGTTTGAAAGCGGCCGCGGCGCGGTTGCGATGCATCATGCGTTGGCCGGTTGGGCAGATTGGCCCGAATGGCATGAAATGTTGGGCGGACGGTTCCTTTACACGCCGGGCGAAGTGCGTGGAGAGAAAGTGCTCGATTCCGGTTATCGCCACGACGTCGATTACACGGCCAAGGTGGTTGCAGACCACCCTGTTACGGCGGGGCTTCCATCGGAATTTCCCGTCTGCGACGAGCTGTATCTGGCAGAAATCTTCGAAGCGGATGTCGAGCCTTTGGTGCGCTCTGACTATGCCTTCACCCGCGACGATTTTTATTCCGCTGCATTAGGCATTTCGGGGACGCTGTATTCCAATGAAGGGTGGGACCACCCCCCTGCCAGCAACCTGGTCGCGTGGCACAAACAAGTGGGGAATGCACCCCTAGTCTATTTACAGTTTGGCGATGCGCCGCAAACCTACACAAACCCGCATGTGCGCCAAATGCTTGCACAGGCGCTCACATTCACCGCCGGAGAGAAATCATGACGCCCATCGAAACCATCACCGCCTTCATCGCTGCGTGGGACGAATACAATCTTGAGAAGATTTATTCGTTTATGGCCGAGGATGTTGAATGGACCGATGTGCCGTTGTCGACCGTCACCGGGGTCCCAGCCGTCCGCGCCAAAATGGACGCCTTTCCCGGTGTCGAAGCGTGCGGATTTGACATGCATCACATCGCCGCAAACGGGAACGTCGTCCTCACCGAACGCACAGATTGGTTTGAAATGAAGGGCAAACGCCGGACCATTCGCGTGATGGGCACGTTTGAACTGAATGATGATGGCAAGATCGCCAAATGGCGTGATTATTTCGACAGCGCAGAATTTATGCGCGAATTTGGTGATTTGGTCGGTGGATAGGGTGGATTTGGGGCTCTGGCCCTAACACATTCGTGCATCGCTTACAGGGCGTCCCATTGTCTAGGAATTGGATAACCAATTTCGTCGGATGGGAGCCGCCGCCATGAACAAACCAGAAGCGATCAAAGACACCAGTATCTTTGCACCGGAAACGCTGCTCGATCCGTTCGATTACTACCGCGCCATTCACGACGCCGGAATCGACATCGAATTTCTGGCAGAGATGAACACATTCGTCGTGTACAGCTATGACCTGTGCAACGAGGCCAACGGCAAGCCGGATGTGTTCTCCAACGACTTCACCGTCTTAATGGGCGCCGAAGACGAGGAGATTCAGGAAATCCTCAAAGACGGTTGGGACAACCCGCCGACTTTGCTGACCGCTGATGCGCCGGTTCACACCCGCAACCGCAAACTCGTAAACCTCGCCTTCTCCGCCCCGCGTGTGAATGCGATTGAGGCGGATATGCGGGCGAAGTCTATCGAGCTGATCGAGAAGATGACCGGTGGATCAGATGGCACCGGATCAAGCGAATTTGTCGAAGATTTCGCGATTCCATTGCCCGTTGCGATGATCGCCCAGCAAATTGGCCTCGACAACGATCCCGCTCAGGTGAAGGCATGGTCCGACGCAGCCGTCGATCGCTTCAGCCAAATGGTTAGCCGCGAACGGCAATTGGAATGCGCCCGCGCGTTTGTCGAATATCAAAAATACATGAAATCTAAGATCGAAGACCGCCGCGCCAATGGCGGCGATGATTTGCTCACCGATCTGGTCGAAGCGCGCGTCGAAGGGGAAACGCCGCTAACCGATGAAGAGATTATGTCGATCATGCAGCAATTCATGGTCGCCGGGAATGAGACGACGACGTCGACATTGGCGGGCGGCTTGCTTCAATTGATCCGCAATCCAGAACAAATGGCCAAAGCGAAAGCAGCCGCTGGTGGCCGCGACCCCAAATTGATCGGAAACCTTGTCGAAGAATCCCTAAGGTATGAAACGCCCACCGCAGGCATGTGGCGGATCGTGAAAGAAGACACCGAATTGGGCGGCACCAAAATACCCGCGGGCTCTGTGGTTCAATTGCGGTATGCGGCGGCCAATCGCGATCCGAAGAAATTCGAAAACCCCGACGCGTTCGATATCGAACGCAAGAATGCGCGCGCGCACCAAGCTTTTGGCAAGGGTCCTCATATGTGCGTCGGCAATATGCTGAGCCGCAAGGAAATGCTGGTTGCGTTCGATGAATTGCTGGAGCGGATAGACGATTTTGCAATTGCCGATGAAGGGGGAATCGAAGTTCTTCCCAACATCCTATTGCGGGGTGTGACACGGCTACCGATCAGCTTTTCCAAAGCCTTATAGGGGAGAGGGGCCAATGAACTTCGACCTAACCGAAGAACAAGAAATGTTCCGGGCGTCCGTTGAACGTTTCTCCGCTCCCATCGATGTCGAGGCGCGCCGCAAATTGCGCTTGTCGCCAACCGGCTATGACCGTGATCGATGGGCATCGCTCGCGGAATTGGGTCTCATCGCGCTTGCGGCGCCGGAAAGTGCGGGCGGCATGGGCGGATCAACTCTGGATCTCGCATTGATCGCCGAAGCCATTGGCAAGGCAAATTCGCCCGATCCGTGGCTCGAACATGGTGTTTTGCCCACGCAACTTCTGATTGCAGGCGGTGTTGATGGCGCGGTGGAGAATGTTTTGGCCGGCGAACACATCGTCGGATTGGCATGGGCGGAACGCGCACAACGATACGCGTTGGCGGCCGTGGGTATGAAGGCGGAGCCATCGGGAGAGGGTTTCGCTCTTACCGGGGAAAAGACCTTTGTGATGGGCGCTTTGTTGGCCGACACCTTCGTCGTGTCTGCCAATTTGGATGGCGAAACGGCGTATTTTCTGATCCCACGGGATGAGGATGGCGTTGAAATGCGTGCCTACCGTTTGACCGACGGAAGCATTGCAGGTGAACTGAAATTGACCCGCGCCACAGTCGGAGCCGCCGCAAAGCTCAACATAACATCCGCGCAATTCAACGATATTGTCGGCGAAACGCGATTGTTGGCTGCTGCAGAGATGTTGGGCCTGGGTCAAAGATTGCTCGATGACACGTTGATCTATGTGAAAGAACGCGAACAGTTCGGCGTTGCCATCGGGTCGTTTCAAGCCCTGCAACACCGTCTGGTCGAAGCTTATGCCCGGATCGAGCAATGCCGATCCATGCTGTATCGCGCCGCTTTGGCGGATCGCAGCGATGCCCATGAGTGGCACCGCGCCACCGCTGGAGCAAAGGCCTTTATTGGCGAAAATGTAGACGCCGTCGCACGTGAGGCGGTCCAGATGCACGGCGGAATGGGCATCACCGACGAATTGGCCATCGGACATGCGATGAAGCGTGTGATGGTGCTCGCCAAACTGTTCGGTGACGCGGAAAGCGCGCTCGCCGAATACGCGACAGCGGCCTGAAAAATGCGGCTTTAAGGAGGCCACCTATGGGACAAAAAATCGACCCTGAGCTGTGGAGCAATGATGCACAGCCGCATTTGATGGGAGGGAAACTTCCATCAGGCGAAGTGGTGTTTCCGATGCCGCAAGGCGACGCTGCACGCGATGTGGAACCGTACAAATTATCGCGCCAAGGGACACTGTGGTCGTGGACGACACAAGGGTTTCTGCCCAAGGAACCGTATGAAGGCCCAGGATCCGGCCCGAACGAAGGCCCCCCTGACTTTCAGCCCTTCTTGCTGGGTTATGTCGAATTGCCCGGCGAAGTCATTGTCGAAAGTCGAATTGTGGGCGCGACGCTCGATGATTTGAAATTGAACATGCCGATGGAGTTTTGCGTGGTCCCATTCAATGCGACGCACGACACGTTTGCGTACCGTCCGATGGCCACCGAAAAGGAGCAAGCCGCATGACCGAGAATGTCTATATTGTCGGTGCGGGCATTCACCCGTTTGGCCGAACAGAGAACCGCACGGGCCGCGAACAAGGTGTTTTTGCCGTCCGTCAGGCTTTGGCGGACGCAGGACTGGATTGGACCGATATGGAATGCGCCTATGGCGGTTCCGCAGCGGCCGGAAACGCCGATATCATGGTGAACGAATTGGGCCTGACGTCCCTACCCTTCACCAATGTTGCCAATGGTTGCGCCACAGGCGGCAGCGCGTTGGTAGCCGCGCAACAGGCGATCGCCAGCGGTATGTATGATCTGGCGCTGGCGGTTGGCTTCGACAAACATCCGCGCGGCGCGTTCAACGCCAAACCGTCCGATTACGGCTTACCCGAATGGTACGGTCAAACCGGCATGATGCTCACCACGCAGTTTTTCGCGCTCAAAATCCAACGCTACATGCAACTTCACGGGATTAGCCGAGAATCGTTGGGTCGGGTCGCGGCAAAGGCTTTTCGCAATGGAACGGTGACGCCGCATGCATGGCGTCGCAGCGAGATTGATCTGGAAACGATCATGAATGCGCCGATGATCAATGATCCACTCACCAAATATATGTTCTGCGCACCCGCCGAAGGCGGCGTCGCACTGATTCTTGCCAGTGAGAAAAAAGCGCGCGAAATGGGTGCGCTCGACAACAATGGCTCGGTGAAAATCGCCAATATTGCCGTTCGGACACGGCCACCTGATAGTTTCGAAGTGTTCCAAGCCGGGGTCAGCGTTAAGGAAGGCGGCAAACCGACCGTGCTGGCGTCAAAGGCAGCGTTCGAAGGCGCAGGGATTGGCCCCGACGATATCGAAGTCGCTCAATTGCAGGACACAGAATCCGGTGCAGAGATCATGCACATGGCCGAAAACGGGTTTTGCAAAGACGGCGAACAGGAAGAATGGTTGGCCAATGGTTGGTCCGAACGCGGCGGGAAACTTCCCATCAACACCGATGGCGGATGCCTCGCTTGCGGTGAGCCAGTCGGCGCATCGGGTTTGAGACAAGTCTATGAAAATGTCGAACAACTGCGCCTGCGCGCGGGTGAACGGCAGGTCGCGGGCCGCGATGGGAACGGTCCCAAAACCGGATACAGCCATGTCTATGGCGCTCCGGGCCTTTCCGCAGTTGCGATCTTGGAGCGTTAAATGACCGGTAAAATGCAAGGCAAAGTCGCAATCGTCACAGGCGGCGCCGAAGGAATTGGCGCCACAGTAGGCCGGATGATCGTTGCCGAAGGCGGGCAGGTTATGCTGTGCGATGTTCAAATCGACAAAGCACGCGCGCTGGCCGAAACTTTGGGCAGCAATGCCGATGCGTTCGAATTGGATGTGCGCGAACTCGATCAATGGCACGCAGCGGTAAAGGCAACGCAAGAGCGTTTCGGTAAGCTGACGGTGTTGTGCAACATCGCCGGCATTTCGGAACCTGGGAATGTAGTTGATGTGGACCTCGACAGTTGGCGCCGCACGATCGACATCAATTTGGAAGGGCCGTTTTACGGATGCCGCGCAGCGATCCCGGCGATGGAAGCCAGCGGCGAGCCGGGTGCGATCGTCAATATCGGTTCGATGATTGCAATACGCGCAGCGGCCTTTGTTGCCGCGTACAGCGCGTCAAAAGCGGGTCTGCTTGGTCTGACCCGATCCATCGCCCTCGATTGCGCGGAACGCGGTGTGCCAATTCGCGCAAATATGGTGCACCCCGGTGCGATCCGCACACCAATGTACGATCGATACAAATATTCCGGTGCCGACACGCCAGAGAATATCGAAACAAACTTTGCCGCAACCCATCCGATGAACCGGATCGGGGAACCCGAAGAAGTGGCGAAAGCGGTTGTCTTCCTTGCCAGCGATGAAGCCAGCTTTACCACCGGTTGCGATTTTACCGTCGATGGCGGCGGGTCGATTAGGAGTTAATTATGGGCGAACAACCAGCAACCCGCATCGACGCGCATTTCATCGCAGCGGGCAAATATCACGATATCGATTACCCGCGTCTCGAAGTGCTCAAACTGCTCGCGGAACACCCGCATATCCGCACAACTGTGGCCGCGGATTATTCGGGTCTCGAACGGTTGGATCAATGCCGGTTCTTGATCACTTATACGTGTGATTTGATGCCGACGCCCGAACAGACAAAGCAATTGCGGGCGTGGGTCGAAGGGGGCGGCAAATGGTTGGCGCTGCACGGGACCAATTCGATCCTGGTCTTCACAGAAGAAGGTTTGGTCGACACACCCGAAGATCGACCCGATGTCTTTGACATGCTGGGCACGCAGTTCAAAGCGCATCCGCCCATCGGCCAATTCGAAGTCGAAGTGGTGAACAAAGATCACGAGCTTACCCGGGGGATCGACAATTTCGAAGTGGTCGACGAGCTGTATCTGTCAAAAACCACCGCCGAAATCGACACGCTGATGCAGACCACTTTCGAAGGTGAAGCAACCGGCTTTGTCGAAGACAAGTGGGACAAAACCGCTGTGCCTATCCTTTACACTAGGGATCTTGGTCGCGGTAGGATCGTTTACAACACATTGGGCCATTGCCGCGGCCATTATGACCTGCCCGGAATGCAGGATTTCTACCCGCACAAGGAAATGTGCGCGTGGAACTACGACGTGTATTACGACATGCTCAGACGGTCGATCGATTGGGCAAAAAGAGACGAAGCTACAGGGGGAGACTAAAATATGGACATGACGTTTTCGCCCGACGACATCGCCTTTCGCGAAGAGGTGAGAGAGTTCCTCGCCACGAAATTGCCAGATCGGTTGAGAGACGGCGCACGACGGACGCCCGGCGTATTTGTTGAACCCGATATCGGCATGGAATGGCACCGCATCCTGAATGATAAAGGTTGGGTTGCACCGCATTGGCCCAAAGAAGACGGCGGGACCGGTTGGACCCCAACCCAGAAATTCCTGTTCGAAAAAGAATGCGCCTTGGCGGGTGCCCCGGCTTTAGCGATCCTTGGCTTGCGCCTTGTTGGCCCCGTAATTTGCGCCTTTGGCACGCCGGAGCAAAAGGCGCGGTTTCTGCCCAAAATTCTATCGGGTGAAGAATATTGGTGTCAGGGATATTCAGAGCCCGGCAGCGGATCGGATCTGGCCTCTCTCAAAACTACCGCCCGGTTGGAAGACGGGGAATACACGGTCAACGGTTCTAAGATTTGGACGACACACGCCCATCATGCCGATTGGATTTTCGCGTTGGTGCGCACCGATGCAACGGTCAAAAAACAGGCTGGCATCACATTCTTATTGTTGCCGATGGATCAACCAGGGATCGAGGTCACACCGATCCATTCCATGTCGGGCGACCACGAAGTCAACGCCGTCTTTTTTAGCGACGCGAAAACATCCGTCGATTGCCGGATTGGCGAAGAGGGGCAAGGTTGGGCAATTGCGAAATTCCTGCTTGAAAATGAACGCGGTGGATCGTGTTACGCCCCGCGCCTTTTGCAGAGCATCGACAAGTTAGAAGCCTTAGCCAAAGATCAGCCATCCGGCGTGAACGGCGCGATGGCCCATGATGCAAGATTCCGCGACAGATTGGCGCGGGCGCGATTAGAAGCCGAAGCGTTGGAATTCACCGAGTTACGGATTCTGGCCGAACTGGCCAAGGGACGCTCTCCCGGCCCTCAAACATCATTGGTCAAACTTCTTGGATCCAATATCGGGCAAGAAATCGACACGCTGCGCCTCGAACTGCTGGGCCATGATGCGTTGCAATTGCCGCTTGAGCGGCCGCTTTACGGCAATGAAGCACCCGAACCCGTGGGCAGCGAAACCGCGCAAACCGCGATGGGTCGATATCTCAACAACCGAGCGTCAACGATCTTTGGTGGGTCCGACGAAGTGCAAAAGAACATTATTGCAAAGACCGTTCTGGGTCTTTGATCCCTCTTTAGAAAGACGCACATTATGGACGTATCCAAGCTGATGTTCCGCGAAGGCCTTATGAATGATGAGCGCATTCTCATCACAGGCGGAGGAACCGGTTTGGGTCGTGAAATGGCCGAAGGATTCCTGAAACTGGGGGCCACCGTTTACATTTGCGGGCGACGCCAAGCGAAATTGGATGAAACAGCGGCAGAATTGATGGCCGAACATGGCGGCAAAGTTGTCGCCCATGCCTGTGACATTCGCGATGCCGATGCGATCCACACGATGGTCGACGCCATTTGGGCCGATGGCGGTGCCTTAACCGGGGTGGTCAACAACGCCGCCGGCAATTTCATCAGCCGCACCGAAGACCTTTCGGTCAACGGGTTTAACGCGATTGCGGACATCGTTATGCGCGGAACATTCTATGTCACATTGGACATCGGCAAACGTTTGATCGCCGAAGGAAAAACCGCCAGCTTCTTGTCGATCCTCACCACATGGGTGTGGTCCGGCAGCGCGTTTGTGGTTCCCAGCGCCATGTCCAAAACCGCGATCAACGCAATGACCCAAAGCCTTGCAACAGAATGGGGCCGGTACGGTTTGCGGTTCAACGCCATCGCTCCGGGCCTATTCCCAACAAAGGGGATGAGCGCGCGCCTTTCCCCCGGCGGACAGGGCGGAAACACCAAGAACGATCTCAATCCGATGGGCCGTGCCGGTGAAATGCACGAATTGGCCAACCTTGCCGTGTTCCTCATGGGCACGGGGGCCGAGTATGTGAATGGTCAGACTATCGCCATCGACGGCGCCGGGTATCAAGCGAATGGCGGCACATTCTACCCTCAACTCCACGGGTTGGGCGATCCGGAATGGGATATGATGCGCCAAATGATCAAAGGCACCAACGACAAGGATAAGGCCGACCGTTCAGCGTAATTCGAACGGTCGCCTAATCGGCACCCGAATACTCACGGTTTCGCAAAAGGTCGCTCAAGGCGTGGCATTATGCCGCCGCCTCATCCGCGATGCTTTGCGCGGTTTTGTAGTCGGGTTTGCCGTTGTTGAGACGCAGGCTTTGATCCGTCATCACGTAAAGGCGGGGGATCTTGTACCCGGCAAGACCTTCGCGCGCATGTTCATCCAACGCGGATTCCAGCTCTTTCTCAGCCATACCTTCGGGCTCCACAACCGCGACAACCTTTCTGCCAAACCGTGGGTCAGGCAGGCTAACGACGCGCACATCATGAACTTGCGGATGTTCCTGCAAAACCGCTTCGACCTCTTCGGGAAAGACTTTCTCCCCGCCGGTGTTGATGCACATATTGTCGCGGCCGATGAATTCCATACTGCCATCGGGTGCCCAGCGCGCACGATCGCCGGTCATCAACCAGCGTTTGCCATCAACCTCTGGGAATGTGGCCGCGTTCTTTTCATCCTCACCCAAATAGCCCAGCGGCAACGGGCCCGTCCGCGCGACAATACCGACCCCATCGCTGCCCTTGGGAATCTCCTGCATGTTCTCATCAAACAGCTTCGTCTCGCGTCCCGGCAAGGCAGAGAACTTCCCGCCGCCTGTCGATCCTTGCGCGGTGGTGATCACAATCGCGGTGCCCGAACTTTCCGAAGAACCCAAAGCGTCAATGATCACCATGTGCGGATTGTGCGCGATCAATCGTTTCTTGATCCCTTCGGAGAAAACCGCACCCGAACTGACGATGGATCGCAAACTGGCGATTGAGGTGTTGCTGCCTCCGCGCGCATCCAACCTATCGGCAAGCGGCAAGGCAAAGGCATCGCCGACAATGAACACACCGCGCGCCGACAATCGCTCCACTTCATCAAGCGCGGCATCCGCATCGAATTTCTCCGCCGGGAGCAACGCCAAAGTGCCACCTTTTAAAAGGTGGATCACCCCAGTGAATTGCCCGGCCCCATGCATCAGTGGGCTCAGCAAGAGCATGGGCGACCCGCTGGCCGGGTGATCCGGGCCGATTTCTGCCGCCTCGTTAACTTGCGCCGCAAGCGAAGTCGCGACAAATGGCGGTTCTGCAAAACCGCGCTGCCATGTTGAAATGCTGAACGCTTGCCACGCCTCTTCCATCGGCCACATCACCGCCTTTGGCATACCCGTGGTGCCGCCCGTCGCCGTTAGGAAAAGCGCCTGGCGATCGTCGTGGATTTTGAAATCATCGCCGATTGCATAACGGCGAAGCGCGGACCAATCATCGCCGCCCACATCGATTGTTGTGGTGCCCGATGGCATTGCCTCGGCGCCGATCTGCGCAAAGTCACTTTCTGTGAACAACGCCTTCAATTCGAAGCGGGCGAAAATGTCGGTCAATTCGCGTGTCTTGTAGTGATAATTTACGTTCACCGGGACCAATCCGGCCTTGATGCAGCCGAAATAGGCCAGAATGTAATCGGGATTGTTGCGCAGCATTTGGCCGGCGATGTCACCGGGCTTTAAACCGCGCGCCAGCAAACCCGCAGCGATCGAATCGGTTTGTGCGTCCAATTCGCCCCATGTGACGATGCGCGCGCCATGAATCAAAGCGGGGCGATCGGCTTCGATCCCGTCGCTCAGCGCCTTGAGAGCCACGCCAAAATTCTCACCCCCCCACATCGCCGGGTTGGAAGTTTTTTCTGTCGAAGGCCCGTCTTGCCTCATCATGGTCGCATTCTCCGTTAGGGTGGCGTCTCAACTACCGAGCGTCAGCCCCGATTGCCCCTACGTAAAGTATGAGGCGAAACCCGCGAAATAGGGTATAGGTAAATCAGGGATGCATCTTGAGAGGAGTGAGCTAGCAATGGCAAGCAACGTCGTCGAACTTCGCACACCGAATGGCACTGAAAACATTGAGCAATTGCTCGATCAAGTGACGATCAAATGTCCCGAAGACATTCATGATGCCGCAGAGAACCTTGCGCGAATCGCCCAAGAACGCGGGCTCCAAGTCGCCGTTTGCGATGATATTTCTTCTAAAGAGCCAATGGTTGATGCCGATGGCACCATCCTGAACGCCGATATATTCCGCTGGCTGGACGACGGCGCGCGTTGGTGGGAAGACCATCGCCTTGCGCTGCATTCACCGTTGCCACGCGCATGTCGGTATGAAAGCGAGCCGTTTTGGGTGAACGGCGACGGCTTTAATCTCAAATGGCCCAACTCCTACCTCGATGAATTGGACCTATCAGATTTCGAAAAACGGTCGCTTTGCAAAGCGGCGATCGTCATTCCGGTTCATCTGCCTTTTGGTCAAATTTCGGCCAGCAGCTTTATCAGCATGGACCGCGACAAAGAGGACCTAACCGAAGAGTTTGCCATGCATTCCATGCTGCTCGCGCAGCTCGTTCGTCGGTTTGTCGCTGGGTATGTTCAGGCGATTCGCACAAAACGGCGCATCCCTTCGGATTGCGTCTTGTCCAAACGCGAAGTGGAATGCCTGCGATGGGCGGCTATTGGTAAAACGGATAAGGAAATCAGCATGATCCTTGACCGCAGTCACGCGACAATCCGCTATCACATTCACCGCGCAGGCGAGAAATTGGACAGCGTCAATCGCGCGCAAACAATCTTTAAGGCGGGTCAATTGGGATATCTGGGCGCGAACAGCTGATTCGCGCTCCACACGCCCATTGACGATCCTTCGATGGGTTTAACCCAGCGATCGCAATGGGTCGCTGCCGTCCCAATTTTCGCCGGCTTGTTTGATCATTGCAAACAGATCGGGGCCGCCGGCGCCCTGTTGCAGGATCTCGACCAATCCGCCGGGGCCTGAGCCGGGATCGGCGTAGATCACACGGCTGTCGCCCAAAGTACCCTCGATCACAATTTCCGCATCGTGTTCGGCACAGACGCGATACGCCTCTGCGATGTCGTCCACCAAGATACAGACATGGTGCAGGCCGCTCACCGCCCCATATTCACCCGAGTAAATGGATGGGTGGTTGTCGCGCGGGCGAATCAATTCGATCTGGATGTCACCCCAATAGGCGAGCGCAAGATCGAACACGGCATCGGTTGGTGCGCCTTTGTACTTCATATCTTCAAGGTGGATCCCTTCCATCAAGAAGAACGGGCCAACCCCCATCACTTGAGTCCAATGTTTGACGGCGGCGTCAAAATCATCGGGTACGAATGCCAATTGCATCACTTCGCCTAAGTCCGACAATCCATCTTTGCGTGCCATATGGCCCTCTCCAATCCGATAGTGTGATCAAGGGGCGAACCTGTGTGATATTCATCCCCACGAATACTGCGTAAAGTGCGAGTGATGGGATAGAGGCCGCCAATGAACGAAATCAGAGACATCGCAAAAGATGGGGACCGCGACGATCGTTGCCCCGGCATCAGCTACACCGACATGCTAAACGGCGACACACGCACGCCGCCCGATTACCTGTTTGAAGAGAGCAATCTTGAAATGGGGGATGAGCCGCTATCGGTTGAGCCCTATATCAGCGAGGCTTTCGCACAGGCAGAGCGCGAGAAGCTTTGGCCCAATGTCTGGTTGTTCGCCGCACGCGAAGATGAAATGCCCGATCCCGGTGACACGGTCGTGTTTGAGATTGCGGGCAAGAGTTTCCTATTAATCCGCCAAAAAGATGGCGGCGTGCGCGCGTTCTACAACGCATGCTTGCATCGTGGGCGCAAACTGCGGACCGAATGCGGTCCATCGATCCAATTGCGGTGCCCATTCCACGGATTCACGTGGCGCAACGATGGCAGTTTGAAAGAGATCCCTTCAGAATGGGATTTCCAGCACCTCAAAGACAAAGACATGGATCTGCCTGAGGCTCGGATTGAGCTGTGGCAGGGCTTTGTCATGCTCACCGAAAATCATGACCTGCCCGATTTCAAAACCTGGCTTGGCCCGGCAGCATCGCACTATGAGCGGTACGATTTTGAGAATCGCTACACCGGCATGTGGATCCAGAAACGCATCCCGGCCAACTGGAAAGCCACCGCCGAAGCCTTTATGGAGGCGTGGCATTCCATTGTGACCCACCCGCAATTGTTGCCGTTTTTGGGCGATGCGAACACGCGTTACGACCTGATCGGGGATCACTTTAACCGCGCCATCACACCGTCAGGTGTCCTAAGCCCGCATATGAAGGGTAAGGATTCGTCCTACGTCCTCGAGAAAATGAACGAATTTTCTGGTGGGGCAGATGCGGATACCAATCGCCGCTTTGCCGCTGGCGATGGGGAACAGGATTACGACGCAGCCGATCCGTTGGGTGCGCGCAAAGTTTTGGCCGAGGCCGGGCGCCAAGGTTTCGCCGAAGCGTATGGCTATGATTATTCGGACGCTTCAGACAGCGAAATCCTGGACAATTTCACCTACAATATCTTCCCCAATTTCGCGCCATGGATCGGGTATCTGCCCACCCTCGTCTATCGCTGGTTGCCGGATGATACGCCGGATTCCTGCGTGATGGAGATCCGCTTGTTGTTCCCGACACCCAAAGGTGAAGAACGACCACGCGCGGTTGAGAAGACATTCATTCCGGATGACGAACCGTTTGCATGGGCCGCTGAGATTATGGGGCCCCAACTCGCCAATGTATTCGATCAAGACATGGCGAATTTGCCGCATGTTCAAACCGGCATGAAGTCGATGAAGAAAGGGATGATGGAGCTCGGCAGTTATCAAGATAGCCGTGTCCGCCATTTCCAAACGACTTTGAAAAAATACATAGACGGCGATCTTCCGGCCTCTAAATAGTCGTCGATATGAGTGTTTCAGTTGATCTTTCGGGGCGCACCGCGCTGATAACGGGTGCGTCTTCGGGCCTTGGTTCGCGTTTTGGGCGAATCCTCGCCGATAGCGGGGCGCGCGTGGCATTGGGCGCGCGGCGCAAAGATCGATTGGAATCTTTGGCCCAGGATATTGGCGATCATGCAACGGCAATCGCTATGGATGTCGCGCGAGAGGCGGACATCATCGCCGGGTTTGACGCGGCTGAGGCGGCGTTTGGTCCGGTCGATACGGTGATTGCCAATGCCGGTGTCGACGGCGCTGGCATGATGAACACCATCACCGAAGAAGAGATAGAGCAAACGTTGTCGATCAACCTGAAAGGGGCCATTCTAACCGCCCGCGAAGGGGCAAAGCGGATGATGGCCCATGGTGTAACAAAGGGGCGGATCATTATGGTCGCCTCTATCACTGCGTTTGAACCATCGCCCGGCTTGGTCGCCTATTCCGCCAGTAAAGCGGGCGTTGTTCAGGCCGCGCGAAGCATGGCCCGCGAATGGGCTCGCGCCGGGATTTGCGTGAATACGGTTTCACCGGGCTATATTCGCACAGCGATCAACGATGAATGGTTTGATACAGATTTAGGTAAGAAACAGATCGCTCGGTTCCCCAAAAAACGCCTCATGGGCGAAGAGGGATTGGACGCGCCGGTCCTGTTTCTGTGTTCCGATGCGGCGGAATTTGTAACGGGCACCGATTTTGTTCTGGATGACGGGCAAACGCTCTAAGCCAAAGGACCAAAGGCGGCCGCAAAACCCCTTTTAGATGAGGCCTTCTAGGCCCTCCATCCAATCCTTCGATTGAACCCAATCCAAATGCGACGTGGGTTTCATACCCAACAAGTCGCGCGCGTCATTCGGATCCACAATCAATGGCGATGTGGGTTGGGAATTGTAGAAGGCGTAGAACTTGGCCATCCCATCATAGATGCTCAACGGTTCCACCGTGCGCGAACCGGTGACCAGCTCGCTCATTCTGGCGGCAAACTCTTCTGGGGCTAGACTTTGAAAGCGCACCGGCCGGCCCAAGGCGGTCGATAAATTTGCGGCAACTTGATCACCGACCATAGCCTCTGGGCCACCAATCGGCACATGCATTCCGTCGGCCGCGTTCGTTTGCAACGCGCGAACCACCGCTTGCGCAACGTCTTCCAAACACACCCAATTGATCTTGAGGTCCGGTTTGGCCGGATAGGCGAAAATCCCGTCTCGCATGATCAATGGACGCGTCCAAATGCGGTATTGATTGTCCATAAAAACGGTGGGCTCGATGAAGACGCATGGAATGCCGGTTTCTTCCAACGCGCGCTCGATATCGCGTCGGCCATCATGGGCCGATAGGTCAAGGTCACGGTCGGCCACGAAACACGCCGTGTTGAAGACAATTTTCTTTAGCCCTGCCCGTTTGGCCCCTTTGGCTATGGCGCGTCCAAAACTGGCGGCGCGTTCGCGATCAAATTCAAACGGAAGGTGAAATGCCGCAGCGTCCTGTCCGGTGAAAGCATGGGCCATCGCATCGGCATCGGTGATATCGGCGTGGACAGTGGGCAGATCGGGGAAAGGTGTCCCCGCCATGGCGTCATCCCGGCGAACACCCGCAGTGACCGAAAATCCCTGTTCCAACAATTGCGCGACCAGCGGTTGCCCCTGATCGGCAGGAGCGCCAAGCACGCAGACTTTCTCGATTGTCATTATTTTATGCCTTTGGCTTCACACATTTGCCGCGACTTGAGCAGCGTCGAAATAATGGATGCGCAGTTCCTTGAGCAAGCCACCCTCAAAAGCGCCGCATTCATTCACAGTTTGAGAGAATGTCTCTCCGGTGCGTTTGGATTTCATGGTCAAGGTGAGAACGGTTACGGCATGCGTGTCCCCACCGGTGATGTCGTGGATGTCAACGCTGGCTTCGGCCCATGTTGCGTACATTGCCGCCGCGCATCGCTGCAGCGCATCTTTGCCCCGCCATTCCCCGCCAAAGGGCAGGCATTCGGCTTCGTACAAAATGAAATCCGGGTGGATTAGGCTTTCCACCAAATCCCAATCGCGCGCGCCAGCCGCCGCATAAACGGCGGCCAACATCTCACGCGGGGTGCTCATCGGATGATCATCCAATTGTTCCGACAACGTCGCCAACTTTGTATTTGACGCCCTCTTCGCCGGTCGGGTGGATCACACCGGACGCTTGCGCTTCGATCTCCACCGTCGTTTTGTCCGTTTCGGCGGTGTAGATAATATCGCCGGTCGCAACTTCTTCCCCATCAGCGAACATCCATTCGGATAAGGTGACTTCGGTTGCGCTCATACCCAATTTTGGGATGCGAATTTCTTCGGCCATTTACGCTTTCCCCATCGATGCTTTGATCTGGCCGACAATCTCTTCCTTGTTGGGGATCCACGCCTGTTCCAGATGCGAGGCGAACGGCACAGCGGAGAATGTTCCCCCGACCCGGCGAACTGGTGCCTTCAAATTATCCCAGCATTTCTCTTGGATATTGGCGGCGATTTCTGCGCCTGTGCCGAACGGACGAACCGCTTCGTGCAAAGTGATCGCCCGGCCAGTTTTGTTGACGCTGGCGAGAACGGTTGCCTCATCATACGGTGCGATCGTGCGCAGATCGACGACCTCGACGCTGATGCCTTCCTTTTCCAGATCAGCAGCAACCTCCAACGCATCCAGCACCGTGCGACCATAGGTGATGAGCGAGATATCGGTGCCTTCTTTGGCCACAGCCGCTTTGCCCAAAGGCACGCGATAGCCAACGCCGGGATCCTCGCTGGTCAAACCATAGCAAAGGATGTTTTCGATAAAGATCACGGGATCATTCGCGTCGATCGCAGACCGCATAAGGCCGCGAGCATCGGCAGCGTTCGATGGGGTAACCACATGAATCCCTGCGACATGAGCGAACCATGCCTCCAACATATCGGAATGCTGGCCGCCAAAGCCGACGCCCACGCCGGTTGTTGTGCGGATGACGATCGGGCACGGGGTTTGACCGCCTGACATAAACCGCAATTTCGCCGCGTGATTGACGATCTGATCCATACACACGCCGACAAAGTTCATCAGCATGATCTCTGCGATAGGGCGATGCCCGGCAAGCGCCGCACCGACCGCCGCACCGATGATCGCCGTTTCGGAAATCGGCGTCGCTCGGATCCGGTTCTCACCGTATTTTTCGGTCAGACCGGACGTTACTTTGAACACGCCCCCGCCCTGTTTCGCGGAAACATCCTCGCCTAGGCAGAAGACACCAGCATCCTCGGCCATAGCTTCGTCAATGGCGAGATTGAGCGCCTGCGTCATGGTAATTTCGGCCATTATGCGGTCTCCTCAAGCACGTCTTTGTAGATTTCATCGGTATCCGGCAGCGGCGCATCCAGCGCATGTTGGACCGCATTGTCGATTTCCGCGTCAATGTCGGCGACGATCTTGTCCAATTCCTCTTCGGAAAATTGGCGTTCCAACATAACCTTGCGCAGTTTCGGCAATGGATCTTCGGCCGCCATTTCCGCGAGGTGTTCCTCGGGCATGTAAGAGAAATCCGATCCAAAGAAGTGGCCCATCATGCGGTAGCACATGGCCTCCACCAAAACCGGACCTTTGCCAGAACGCGCATGCGCCACAGCCTCTTCCATCGCGGGATAGACTGCGTTCACATCGTTGCCATCGACTTTAACGCCTTTCATCCCGTAACCGGCGGCGCGGGTGGAAATGTCAGGACTGTCGGTGTGATCGGCATAGGCGGTGTGTTCGCCGTACCGGTTGTTTTGACACAGGAAGACCACTGGCAATTTATAAAGCTGCGCCATGTTCATCGCTTCGTGGAAACCGCCAATATTGGCCGCACCATCGCCAAAACTTACCAGTGTCACTTTGCCATCGCCGCTGTTCTGGCTGGCCATGGCTAGGCCGTTGGCAATCGGAATGCCGGATCCAACCACACCGGTCGTTACCATGATGCCGGTGTCAGGATCGGTGATGTGCATGGTACCGCCCTTACCCTTGCAAGTGCCGGTCGCTTTGCCAAGGCATTCACCCCACCATTTCTCAATCGGAATGCCTTTGGCTGTTTGTTCGCCTTGTCCGCGATACGTGCAAACGACGTAATCTTCATCATCAAGCGCCGCCATCGCGGCAGCCGAGACGAGCTCTTGTCCGCGCACACAGTAATACATCACTGCGACCTTACCCTGCATCAACAAGGCCCGGAATTTCTCATCCGTGCGGTTCACCTTCATTGTGCGAGTGTAGATATCGAGAAGCTTGTCGCGTTCGATTTCAGCCATGGAAATGGGCCTTCCTTAAAGAGAAGTGAGTGTCTGCGTAGCGTGGCTTAGAATTGAACCCGTTGGGTGAAGCCGCCATCAACCACGATGTTCGATCCGGTCATGTATGGTACGGCCGGGCTCGCGGTGAAGACGATGGCGTTGGCGACCTCTTGGTCATTGCCAAACCGGCCCATCGGCATCTTGGCCAAGGTCCCTTGGAACAATTCGGGCATCGCGCCTTCGATCACTTCCCAATTGCCGCCCGGATAATAAATGGCGCCGGGTGAGACACAATTCACGCGGATCCCCTGAGGCGCGAGCGCCTGCGACAATTGCGAACCGTAAGTGATTAGCGCGGCCTTCATTGCGTTGAACGCTTGGGGTGCGATGAAGGTTTCAAGCGCAGCGGTTGAGCTCATGAAAAGGATCGAACCGCATGACGAATTGGCCAGATGCGGGGTCAAAGCCTCAACCCCGTTCACCGCGCCCATAATGTCGAAATCCAACGTCGCCTGCCAATCGCCGGTGCCGCCGGTGCCCGACGTGGACGCCGTGTGGATGAAGATATCGCACCCACCCAGCTCTCCGGCGGCTTTCTCCAGCCATGCTTTATAAGCGTCGCCACCACCGGCCATATCGAACACTTCGGCAAAGACCTTGCCCGGCCCTTCGGCGTCGATCGCAGCTTTGGCCGCTTCGATCTTGTCTTCCTTGCGGCTGAAGAAGGCGACATCCGCGCCTTCCGCTGCGAACAGTTTGAGCGATGCGAGACCCAGCCCGTGTGCGCCGCCATTCATAATGACTTTTTTGCCTTTAAGTCCCAGATCCATAACTCGCTCTCCTGCTCAAATGTGTGTTGAGAAGGGGATAGCCGAGAGAAGCACGCACGCGCACTCGTCAAAAGTGGGGGTATGAAAGGAAAATCGCCTGACCCATCGGTTGCGCCATGATCGCGTTCTGGGTCGCGATACAGGGCTCAAACAGACGCTTACGACCCCAAGCGGGCGGTTTCGTTTCGATCTGGGTGGAAATGGAATGGTGCCACGAGAGAGAATTGAACTCTCGGCCTCACCCTTACCAAGGGTGCGCTCTACCACTGAGCTACCGCGGCGCCTGTCCAAGACGCGCGCCTATCGTTGGGTGCGGGCCTCTTGTCAAGCTAAGCTTGATGGCCTGCTTGAATGAAAGCCCACTTAGCGGCAAGGCGTTTCATATGAGTGAAGATAAGAACAGCGAAATGACGCGCGAAGAGCGCTTGGCGGCCAAGCTGCGCGAAAACTTGCGGCGGCGAAAGGCGCAGGGGCGCGAAATGAAGATCGAATCGGCGGAAAATGACCTTTCCAAGGGCGGCCGCGAAAGCTAGATCGCTAGGAAACGCGGCGGCACGCATAAGAGCAATCGCTCTTACACGCCGTTCGCTATGGAGAACACATGCCCAAATTGATCCTCGTCCGCCACGGCCAAAGCCAATGGAACCTTGAAAATCGTTTCACCGGCTGGTGGGATGTCGACCTGACCGAAAAAGGCGTCGCCGAAGCGAAAGCCGCAGGCGTTTTGTTGGCCGAAAAAGGCGTTGTGCCTGACCTTTGCTTCACATCGGTTCAAACCCGCGCCATCAAAACGCTCAATCTCGCATTGGAAGAAATGGGGCGTTTGTGGATGCCGGTGGTCAAGGACTGGCGCCTGAATGAACGGCATTATGGCGGCCTAACAGGGCTCAACAAACAAGAGACGCGCGAAAAGCACGGCGATGAGCAGGTCCACATTTGGCGCCGCAGTTTCGACACGCCGCCGCCTCCGATGGAAGCGGGCAGCGAATACGATCCGGGCGCGGATCCGCGCTACGATGGAATAGATGTTCCCAACACCGAAAGCCTTAAGCTGACGATCGAGCGCGTTTTGCCCTATTGGGAAGAAAACATCGTACCAGCCTTAGCCGCGGGCAATTCGGTGATCATTTCTGCCCACGGCAACAGCTTGCGGGCGCTTGTGAAACACCTCTCTCAGATCTCAGATGAGGATATCACCGGCCTGGAAATTCCCACCGGCCAACCGATCATCTATGAGTTTGACGACAATATGGTGCCGGGTGAGCGGTATTATCTAAAGGACGCTTGAGGCGCATATGGCCAAGGATAACAACGGCAAAGTCGCCATCGTCATGGGCAGCCAATCGGATTGGCCCACGATGCGGCTGGCCACAGAGATTCTGAGCGAGCTTGAGGTGGAACACGAAGCGCGCATCGTTTCTGCCCATCGTACACCCGACCGCATGAACGCTTTTGCCAAAGGTGCTGAGGGCGAAGGCTTTGATGTCATTATCGCCGGCGCAGGCGGCGCAGCGCATTTGCCCGGGATGATCGCGGCGATGACGCACCTGCCGGTTTTGGGTGTCCCCGTTCAATCCAAGGCGCTTTCGGGCATGGATAGCCTGCTTTCGATCGCGCAAATGCCCGCCGGGGTGCCGGTTGGCACGTTGGCAATTGGCGATGCAGGCGCGAAAAACGCCGCTTTGATGGCGGCTGCGATACTCGCTTTGTCCGACGAAGGTTTGTCCAATCGCCTTCAGGATTGGCGCGCGGCGCGCAGCAATGATGTGGCGGAGGCTCCGGTCGATTGATGGCGATCACCGCTCCTCTACCCCCCGGTTCAACAATCGGTATTTTGGGCGGCGGTCAATTGGGCCGAATGCTCGCCATGGCCGCGGTTCAATTGGGCTATCGCGTGATTGGCTACGCCCCTGCGGGTGACAATGTTGCGATCAGCGCTTGCGATGATTTTTTTGAAAACGGCTGGGCCGACACCGCCGCATTGGCCGCGTTCGCCAGCAAATGCGATGTGGTGACGTGGGAATTTGAGAATGTTCCCTTGTCCACTGTGGATGCCATTCCCGAAAACTTGCTCGCCGCTCCGCCTAAAGCGTTGATGATTGCGCAAGACCGACTCAACGAAAAGCGCTTTGTCGAGGAACTGGGTGCTACATGCGCGCCCTATATGCGGGTCGAAAGCGAAGAGGATTTCGCCAAAGCGGTGGACAGAGTCGGCACACCAGGCATCCTTAAAACCGCGCGCGATGGCTATGACGGAAAAGGCCAATGGCGCATTTCTTCCGCGCACGAAGTCGAAGGGATTCGTTTCCCCGGACGCCCGTGCATCTACGAAGGCATGGTCAATTTCGAAGCGGAGTTTTCGGTCATCCTAGCCAGAAGCAGCGATGGCCAAGAGGGAGGAAACATCCGCATATGGGATTCATCGGCCAACACCCATGATGGCGGGATGTTGGTGAAATCGGTGATCCCTGCCGGCAGCATAATCGAGAGCCAAGTCGAAGCGGCGCGGAACATCGCCCGGAAAACGGCGGACGCTCTGCAATATGTTGGTGTGCTCACGCTGGAATTCTTTGCAACCAAAGACGGCCCGGTGTTCAACGAAATGGCACCCCGCGTTCACAATTCGGGGCACTGGACAATCGAAGGCGCCGCGACGAGCCAGTTTGAAAACCACATCAGAGCCATATGCGGATTGCCCTTGGGCGGAACAGAAACCCGGTTTGCCAGCATTGATATGCGCAACATCGTGGGCGAAGATGCCCTATCCGCACATGAAATATTGGCCGAAGATGGGGAACCGCATTTGCATCTCTATGGCAAACGCGAAGCCCGCGACGGGCGCAAAATGGGCCATGTTACGCGGGTCGCGCACGGTTAAAGCCGCACCGCGAATGGATCATACCATCACCCTTATCTATGCCCGTGCGGCGAACGGCGCGATCGGCCACGAAGGCAGCTTGCCCTGGCATCTGCCGGCGGATTTGAAGCGTTTCAAAGCGCTGACGATGGGTAAGCCAATGATTATGGGGCGCAAAACTTTTGAAAGCCTGCCCGGTTTGCTTCCCGGTCGGCGTCACATCGTTTTAACTCGGCGCGACACATGGAACAGCGATGGCGCCGAAGTCGCACGATCCGTTCAAGAGGCGCTGTCATTGGCACAAGAGGGCAATGAAACGGGCGAAATACCCGTTGTGGGCGGCGCAGCTATTTACGATGTGTTTCGCCCCTTGGCGCAACGGATCGAAGTCACTGAAATTCATGCCGATTATGCGGGCGACACATTCATGAAGCCTTTGGGCGATGAATGGCGAGTAACAACACGCGAAGATCACGACGCCCAAGGCGATAGGCCCGCCTATTCCTTCGTCACCTATTGTCGGGATGGCGACGAGTGATCCGGAAATTCCTTTTGGGGATCGCGCTGATTGTGATCATCGGCGCGTCGGCTTTTTTCATATTCGCGCCGCGTATTGTCGACAGTGACATGAACGGTATCGATGGCGCGCCGCTGCCCGCCGTCACCGCAGAGGCGCAAGCTTTGCACGCCACGCTTTCCATTGTTGATTTGCATTCCGATACGTTGCTTTGGAAACGCGATATTTTGGAACGTCACGATTACGGCCACATGGATATGCCGCGGCTCCGCGATGGGAATGTCGCATTGCAGGTATTCTCCAGCGTCACCAAAACGCCAAGAAACCAAAACTACGACAACAACAGCGCCGATGGCGACAATGTCACGGCGTTGGTCGTTGGCCAATTGCAGCCGCCGCGAACATGGACGTCGCTGCTCGAACGCTCTCTCTTTCACGCGCAAAAACTTGATGAAGCGGCTGACGAGACCGGGTCTGGCATTGTTAAAGTCCGCGCCGCCGGAGATGTGGCCGACCTTTTGACGGCTCGCGCTGCGGATCAGGATGCAGTCGGTGCCTTGTTCAGTGCCGAAGGATTGCACAATCTCGAGGGGGAACTGAGCAATCTAACAGTGTTGTACGATGCGGGATTGCGCATGGCGGGCCTGACGCATTTCTTTGACAATGATCTGGCCGGATCCATGCACGGCGAAGGCAAAGGCGGCCTGACCGATATGGGCCGCAGCGCAGTCCGCGACATGGAAGAGATGGGCATTATAGTCGACATCGCGCATTGCAGCGCGGCCTGTGTCGATGACATTTTGACCATCGCGCGACGCCCGGTTGTCTCCAGCCATGGTGGCGTACGGGCCACATGCGATGTGAACCGCAATCTCAACGATGATCAGATCCGCAAAGTCGCCGAAAATGGCGGGATCATTGGCGTTGGATATTGGGAGGGCGCGGTTTGCGACACCTCCCCCCAAGCCATTGTCCGCGCGATGCAACACATTCGCGATCTTGTCGGGATAGAGCACGTCGCTCTTGGCAGTGACTATGACGGAACCGTCCTGGTCCGGTTTGACACCGCAGGATTGGTGCATATCACTCAGGCATTGATTGATGCTGAATTCACCGAAGACGAAATCCGCGCCGCAATGGGGGGCAACGCCCTTCGATTGATTGAACAAGGGCTGATCCCGATGGCCGATCTCCCCGATGAAACCACCAATGACGAAGAGGATAGCTGATGCGCTGGCTCGATCATCGCGAACCAATCGCCGATGCATTGCGCGGCGCCGTCATTGCGCTGGGCAATTTTGACGGTTTTCATATTGGGCACCAAACGGTCGCCGGCGAAGCGATCAATTGGGCGCACGAAGAGGGCCGCCCGTCCATCATCGCCACGTTCGATCCCCATCCGGTCCGCTTTTTCAAACCTGATGCGGCCCCTTTTCGCCTGACAACGTTGGAACAACGCCAAGAGCTGTACACCGGCGCCGGGGCGACCGCGATGTTGGTCTTTCATTTCGATGCGGAACTGGCCGGGACGAGCGCCGAAGATTTCATCACCGAAATCCTGATTGAACGGTTTGGCGCGCATGGTGTGGTCACCGGCGCCGATTTCACCTTTGGCAAAGGCGCAAAAGGCAACGTGGAATTGCTGCGATCCTTTGGTGGCGAACACGATCTGAAATCGCGCGTGGTCGATGCCGTGGAAGGCGATGGCGCGATCGTATCATCCAGCCGCATCCGAGACGCATTGCGCGAGGGCGATCCCCAATTGGCGGCGCAATTGTTGACCCGTCCCTTTGCCATTCGCGGCATTGTCGAACACGGCGACAAACGCGGCCGCACTATCGGATATCCAACCGCCAATCTTGCGGTCGATAAATACCTGCGCCCCAAATATGGCGTGTACGCCGTGACAGGTACCGTGCTGGCCACGGGTGAGGTTTTAAAGGGCGCGGCAAATATTGGCATCCGCCCGCAATTCGAACCGCCCAAAGAGTTGTTGGAACCCTATTTCTTTGATTTTTCCGGCGATCTGTACGGCCAAGAAATCGAGGTCGCGTTTCACCATTTCCTGCGCGGAGAGGCGAAATTCGACACCCTTGATGGTTTGATGGTGCAGATGGAACGCGATTGCACCAAGGCGCGCGAGCTGTTGGCGTGAAGCGCTTTATCTATTGGGGCGGCTTGCTGTTCGCCCTCGCCATTCTGATCCTGTCCGTGACCAACGCCAGTTGGCTTGCACCTGATCCCGTGGGCGCACCCAAAATCATCACCCATCGCGGCATCCACCAAATGTACGACAAAACCGGGGTGGAGCGGGACACATGCACCGCCGACCGAATCGACGCGCCCTATCACGACTACCTCGAAAACACCGTCCCCAGCGTTCTGCGTGCGCAAAAATTGGGCGCGTGGATGGTCGAAATTGACATCGCCCCGACAAAGGACGGGGAATTGATGGTCTTCCATGATTGGACGCTTGATTGCCGCACAAACGGCACAGGGCCCATCCGCGACGCCACTTTTGAAGAGGTTAGCGCGCTGGATATCGGGCATGGCTACACCGCAGATGGCGGCGAGACTTTTCCCTTTCGTGGGCGATTCGTCGGCGCGATGCCAACATTGAAACAAGTGGCCGCCGTGTTGCCAGTGCGGGGTCGTTTGATGATCAATTTCAAATCGAAGGACCCCGCAGAAGCGGACATGGTTGCCGCCGCGATGGAGGCTATCGGACGCGATCCGGTCGAATCGGGCGATGGTTTTTACGGAAATGCCGGCCCTATCGACCGTATTCGAGAGCTCTATCCCGAAATATGGTCATGGAAGCCGGATGCGGCAAAAACCTGCTCCCAAGACTACATCGCCTATGGCTGGAGCGGATATTTGCCTGAAAGCTGTCGCGGCGAGACGATGTTGGTCCCGCTCAATTACCAATGGGCCTATTGGGGTTGGCCCAATCGATTGATTGCGCGGATGGAAGAATATGGCGGCAATGTCATCGTCATTGGCCCGGTTGCGGACAATTTGCCGCGTGGTCTGACCCTGCCCGAACAACTCACTGAAATACCCGATTCTTTTAACGGTTATGTCTGGGTCGAAGACGCGATTAATATCGTTCCGGCGCTGATCCAACGCTTTGATGACCGCACCCAAGAAGAGATCGACGCGGGCGAAGCTGCATTGGATCGGCGCAGAGCTGCGCAATGAGGGTTTATTGCTGGGCGCGAATGTCCTAACGCGCGCGTCTATGTCTGACAGCAATCAGAGCGCAAACGAGCGCGACCTCAAAGATACCGTCTTCCTACCCAAGACGGCGTTCCCCATGAAAGCCGGCCTTCCGCAGAAGGAACCGGGCATTGAGGCGCGCTGGCGCGAGATCGATTTGTACAGGCAAATGCGCGAAAGCCGCGCTGGGCGTGAGAAGTTTATCCTTCACGATGGCCCTCCCTATGCGAACGGCGATATGCATATCGGCCATGCGCTGAACCATATCCTCAAGGACATGGTCTGCCGCACGCAAAACCTGATGGGCAAAGACGCGCCCTATGTGCCGGGCTGGGATTGCCACGGCCTTCCGATCGAATGGAAGGTTGAGGAGAAATACCGCAAGAAAAAGCTCAACAAAGACGAAGTTCCCGCAAAGGAATTTCGCGCCGAATGCCGCGCCTATGCGCAAGGGTGGGTGGACACTCAGCGTGAGCAGCTCAAACGGCTTGGCATCATGGGCGATTGGGACAATCCCTATCTCACCATGGATTTTCAGGCTGAGAGCACAATTGTCGCCGAGCTGATGAAATTCGCCGAAGCGGGCAACCTTTATCGCGGTTCAAAGCCGATCATGTGGTCGCCGGTTGAGAAAACCGCTCTGGCGGAGGCTGAGGTTGAATATGAAGACCTAACCGACAGCCCGCAGATTGATGTGGCGTTTGAGATTACGGAATGCCCGAATGTACCCGAACTGGTCGGCGCGCATGCGGTGATCTGGACGACGACGCCTTGGACGATCCCGGTTAATCAGGCTTTGGCCTATGGGGCAGATATCGACTACCTCCATGTCGCCGAACTTGATGAGATGGCCGAAGAAACAGGCCGTCGGTTCCTCGTGGCCCGCGAACTCTACGACGCATTCCGCGCTCGCGTAAGATCACAGGGCGATCCGCAGCAGAATTACGCGACGTTGGGCTTTTATATTGGCTCCGACCTAGCCGGAGCCAAAACCCGCCACCCGATGCATCATCTGGGAGGGTTCTACACCAAGCCCCGCCCTTTCCTCGAAGGCGATTTTGTCACCACTGAGAGCGGCACCGGCCTAGTCCATATGTCGCCCGATCACGGCGAGGATGATTTCGACCTGTGCAAAGCCAACGGCATCAACCCCGTCTTCGCCGTGATGGATGATGGCCGTTACCGCGATGATTGGGCGTGGCTGGGCGCCGATGATGTGGATGCGGATGGCAAAGCGCGCCGCCGCGCGGTCATCAACAAGCCCTTCAACGCGCCCGATGGCCCGATCTGCAACGATCTGCGCGAGGTTGGCGCATTGCTTTCGGCCTCCGCCGATTACGCGCATTCCTACCCGCATTCATGGCGTTCCAAGGCCAAGGTTATCTATCGCTGCACACCGCAATGGTTCGTGCCGATGGACAAAGAACTCGATGGAGGCGGCACGCTGCGTTCGCGCGGCATGTCCGAAATCGACCGGGTCGAATTCGTGCCGGAGAAAGGCCAAAACCGCATCGGCTCTATGGTCGAAGGGCGGCCCGATTGGGTGCTCTCGCGCCAACGCGCATGGGGTGTGCCGATCACGCTCTTCCTGAAATCGGGCACCAGCGAATATTTGGCAGACCCTGCGGTCAATGCACGCGTCGTCGCCGCGGTTGCCGAAGAGGGCGTCGATGCATGGGAAGAGGCGCGCAAGGCCGAATTCCTCGGTTCGGACTACAACCCCGACGATTACGACATGGTCATGGACATCCTCGATGTCTGGTTCGATTCGGGCTGCACCCATTCCTTTGTGCTGGAGTCTGGCCGCTGGCCTGACCTGCAATGGCCCGCCAACCTCTATCTCGAAGGGTCGGATCAGCATCGCGGTTGGTTCCAATCTTCGCTTTTGCAAAGCTGCGCCACGCGCGGCCGCGCGCCCTACGATCAGGTTCTCACCCACGGATTCACGATGGATTCCAAGGGCAAGAAAATGTCGAAATCGCTCGGCAACACGATCAGCCCTCTGAAAGTGATGGAGCAATACGGCGCGGACATCGTCCGGCTCTGGGCGCTCAGCGTCGATTTCACCGAAGATCACCGGATCGGCGACGAAATCCTCAAGGGTGTCGGCGATCAATACCGCCGGTTGCGCAACACGTTCCGTTATCTGCTTGGCGCTCTCGATGGCTTTATCGGCGATATGTCGGACAGCGGAGAGATCCCCGAGCTGGAATTGTACGTCCTATCGCTGCTCAGCGAATTGGACGGGAAACTGCGCAAGGCCGCAACCGAATACGATTTTAACACCTACACGCGTTTGCTCGTCGATTTCTGCAACGAAGATTTGAGCGCATTCTTCTTCGATATTCGCAAAGATACACTCTATTGCGATGGCCCCGACAGCACGACCCGCAACGCTTATCGCACAGTGCTCGATCTGTTGTTCCACGCGCTCGTCCGCTACGCGGCGCCGGTTCTGGTCTTCACTGCAGAGGAAGTGTGGAAGACCCGATATCCCGAAGACGATCAGGCGGATGAAGATGGCAAAGTGGGCAGCGTCCACTTGCTCGAATGGCCCAGCGTTCCTGCCGTGCCAGCCGACCGCGCAAAATGGGACGCTCTGCGCGCCTTGCGCGAACGCGTGACCGAAGCGATTGAGCCGCTGCGCCGCGAAAAAGTCATCCGGTCCAGCAATGAGGCCGTTGTCAGCGTGCCAGCCAATGCGGTTCCGGATGGCGTGAGCGATGAACAACTTGCCGAGCTGTTCATCACTGGGAAAGTCACACGCGTCGATGGGGATGAAGTGACTGTTACCAAATCCACCGATCACAAATGCGGCCGCTGCTGGCGCTTGCTCCCCGACGTTGCCGAAGATGGTGCGTTGTGTGGACGGTGCGACACCGTCGTTAGCGCGATGGACACCGCCTGATGGGCAAAGTGTTCACCCCATATCGCCTCATCGGGCTTGGCTTTGCCGCGTTCATTGCGGTGATCGATCAGATTGTGAAATGGTACGTGGTTGGCCCGCTCGACCTGCGCAATGTGCGCAATATTGAGCTGCTCTCCTTCTTTGACCTCACTTACACCGAGAATCGCGGCATATCGCTGGGCATGTTGGAAGCGACCAATATGGAAATGCGCTGGCTGTTGGTCGGATTGACCGCGGTGATCGCCTTGGTCGTCCTGATTTGGATGATGCGAGAGAAGTATTTGGGCGACATTCTGGGTCTGTCGATGATTTTGGGCGGGGCGATTGGCAATATTCGCGATCGATATCTGCTTGGCTATGTCGTGGATTACGCCGATTTGCACATCGGCACATTCCGCCCATTCCTAATTTTCAACATTGCCGATGCGGCAATCACCATCGGCGTCGTGATCATCCTTGCGCGCAGCCTTTTCATAGGCGACAAGGACGACAAAACTACGGGCGAAAACACCGTCCCTGCGGAGATTTGAATATGCGTAACCTGAAAACAGCAATCCTGCTTGGCGCTGGCTGCGCGATGCTTGCCGCATGCGGTGGCAGCGGTATCTTTAACCGCGATCGTCCCGATGAATTTGCAGTGCAGCGTCAGGCCCCTCTGGTGGTTCCGCCTGATTTCTCACTCACGCCGCCTGCGCCGGGCGCACCGCGCCCCGCCGAAGGAACGGCCTCTGAACAGGCTCTTGAGGCGCTTTTTGGCGGACCAGCCGCACGCAGCGATATTGAAACAAGCGCGCTTGACCGCGCCGGCAGCGCCGCACCAGGCATCCGTTCGCAAGTCGGCGATCCAGGAACGAACATTGTCGCCAAAGGCAGCGTGACGCGCGATATTATCGCCGCTCCCGAAGGGGATGGGCAAGCCGCCCAAACATTGATCCCGTCGTAATTGAGGGCCCCATTGCGGGGTGACAGATGAGGCGGTTGCAGCCTTAGACTGGGCTGCAATCAGTCTTCGCTGGGTTCTTCTGCGATCTTGCGCGCCAAGATTTTATCGATCCGGCGGTTGTCCATTTCGGCTATTTCAAATCTCCAACCTTGGTCGGTGAAGCTTTCGCCCACCAATGGCAGCTTCTTCATCACCGACAGCGCATAGCCCGCTGCGGTTCCGAATTCGCGCGTCTCGCCATATTCCAAGCCAAGCCTGTCGGCGAGCCCATCGGCAGAAAGCGCGCCCGACACCAACAAGGATCCATCGGTGCATTCGATGATCTGTGGCGCGTCGCCTTGGTCTTTATCGCTGGCAAAGTTACCCGCGATCGCGGTCAGCAAATCGACCGGTGTGACGACGCCTTCGAAATGGCCGTATTCATCGTGAACAACCGCCATCGCCGTGTCTGCGGATTGCAAGACGCGCAAGGCATCCATCGCATCCAATTGGTCCGGCACCACTTCGGCTTTGTGCATCATCTTGCGGATGGAGACGGGCTCTCCCGCGACAAGTTTGGCCAAGACTTCGCGGACTTTCACAATGCCCAAGATCGCATCGGGCGACCCTTCTGCGACAGGTAAAAGCGAATGCGGACTGTCTTCAATTGAGGCGCGGATTTGCGATTTGTCCGCGTCCGCCTCAATCCAATCGAGTTCGGTGCGCGGCGTCATCATTTCCCGCACTGGCCGTTCGGCAAGGCGGACGACGCCGGTCAAAATCTGATGCTGTTCCGCCTCGATCACCCCGGATCGTGTTGCATCTGCAAAGATCATCTGAAGCTCTTGCGCGGTCAACGATTGCTGCCCCTTTGAACGAATTCCAAAGAGGGAAATGATCCCAGCCGATGATGTGTCCAAGACCCAAACCAACGGCGCGGCGACTTTTGCCATCAACGACATCGGCCGGGCCATAATCACCGAAATCGGAACGGCGTTGCGCAGGGCGAGCTGTTTCGGGACGAGCTCCCCTACGACCAAGCTGAAATAGGTTGTGACCGCAATGACAACGACAAAGCCGGCCTGTCCCGACATATCTTGAGGCACGCCCAATCGGGCCAAGCGTTCCCCGACCGGCGTGCCAAGACTTGCCCCGGAATACGCGCCTGCGATGATCCCGATTAAGGTGATCCCGATTTGAACGGTTGAAAGGAATTTGCCGGGGTCCGCGGCCAATCGCACCGCAATGCCCGCACCAGCCGACCCGTTGTCATGCCGCGCCTTAAGCGTGCTGGTCTTTGCCGAAACGATTGCCAATTCGGACATGGCAAAGACGCCGTTGAGCACAATCAGCCCGGCGATGATGAATAAGTCTGTCCAAGGAAACGGGGTCACAATTATCGCGCTAGCACAAATGCGCTGTCTTGCCAGCCACGTCTTGTCAGCCGCCGCTGTAAACTTGTGAGATTGGCCTGTGCCGGGTTACATGAGTTTACGCATCGTTCATCATGCCGCAAATTACGGGCGACCAATAGAATTTGTGAACACAAGTCGCTGCGACCGCCTAGTTTGCGGGCGGAAGATTCCAATCGGAGGATTACACAATGAAAACATCACGCATTTTGCTCTCGAGCACCGCTGCTCTCGCTATGCTCGGGACGAGCGCTTGCGTCACGGACCCCAACACCGGTGAACGCAAAATCTCGCGCACTGCTGTCGGCGCCGGCCTTGGCGGAACGCTTGGCTATTTGTTGGGCGGCGCGATTGGTGGTGATGCGGCGCGCATTATTGGCGCGGGCATTGGCGGTTCGGCCGGGGCCGTGGTTGGCAAGCAATTTGACGATCAGATCCGCGAACTCGATGAAGAGCTTGAAGGGACCGGCGTCGATGTCGAAGAAGTCGGCGATCAAGACGCCATCCTCGTTCGCTTGCCCGACGGCGTTACGTTTGCGCGCGGTTCGTCCGACATTAATCCGGGCTTTTACGATTCGCTCAATTCGGTCGCGACCAGCTTGATCAATTATCCCAACAGCTTGATCGACGTTTACGGCTTTACCGACACGACGGGGTCGGATGCGTTGAACCAACGTCTTTCAGAACAACGCGCGCAGGCGGTTGCGGACTATCTGGCCGCTCGCGGTGTCGCGCGCAGCCGTTTGGAAACACGCGGCTATGGTGAAAGCTACGATTATCTGCGCGTCAAAACCGCCGATGGTGTGGATGAGCCGATGAACCGCCGGGTTGAAATCAAAATCATCCCCATCAGCCAGGATGACGTGAACGCCGCTCGCACCCAGTAAGCGGCCGAAGACCGAACCAGCAAAGGCCGGTCCTATTCGGGCCGGCCTTTTTGCGTCAATTGCTGGGCTCTATCGGCTAGCCGATCGATCGCTGCACCGTGAATATCGGGTGCGCACACCAAAACCCCAAAATCACGCGGATCGTGTTTGTTGTAGGCCAAAGGCTTCCCAAACGCGTCCGACACCTTTGCCCCAGCCTCGCGCGCAATGAGCGTGGCGGCGGCGATGTCCCATTCAAAGCCCCAGCGCAAAGTCGCCAGCAAATCGGCACGATTATCGGCAACCATTGCGATCCTAAGCGCAATCGAGTTTGGTTTTTCCACCAGAACCAGATCCGAATCCGCGCTGGGCAATTGATCGGCGGGCACACGCGCGCCCACAAATTCCTGACGCGCGCTGGATTTGAGCGATTTTTCATTCAATGTTGCGCCCTGTCCGGCGACGGAGAACCATTCTTCGTCGCGCGCGGGCGCTGCCAGCATCCCGATCAAGGGTTTTCCATTGCTGATCAATGCAACAGACACCGACCATCCGGGGCGGCCATTTACAAAATCGCGGGTACCATCAATCGGATCGACCAACCAGATCAGGTCGCTTTTCGTGCGCGCTTTGTCATCGGCCGTTTCTTCCGATAGCCAAGCGGCCGCCGGTAGCAAGCGACCCAATTCGCGCCGCAGAAACGCATCCACCGCAAGATCCGCTTCGCTGACAGGATTTCCGGGGGTTTTGTCCCAACTTTCCAAAGCATGCCCATCCCCCGGCCAACGCGCATGGGCGATTCGCCCTGCTTCGCGAACAATCTCCTGAAATTGAGCCTGATCTATCATTTTTGACTGTTCCTGCGCTGCGCCCTTCGAACCAAGTGATGCCTTTGGGTTTAGGCCCTAAGTGGTGTCCTATGCCGTGTAGCTTGCTTCGGCACTTTTCAAGTGCTCCGATACGTGCTTAGGCACGGATCAAACAACCTCTCCCCGGGATAAAAGCGAAAAGGGATTACGCTCGATGAACGTCCATGAATATCAGGCCAAGGAATTGCTCAAAGAATATGGGATTGCCATCCCCGCTGGTCACGCTGCTCTTACCGTTGAAGAAGCGGTTGAAGGTGCGAAGAAACTTCCGGGACCGCTCTATGTTGTGAAAGCGCAAATTCACGCCGGTGGCCGGGGTAAAGGCAAGTTCAAAGAATTGGGCGAAGACGCAAAAGGCGGCGTTCGTCTGGCCAAAAGCATCGAAGACGTCGAATCGGACGCGAAAGACATGCTGGGCAACACTTTGGTCACGATCCAAACCGGCGCCGAAGGCAAGCAGGTTAACCGCCTTTACGTGACCGATGGCGTTGACATCGAAAGCGAATATTACCTCGCCATGTTGGTTGACCGGGCTACGGGTCAGGTTGCCATGGTTGCCTCAACCGAAGGCGGCATGGACATCGAAGACGTGGCGCACAACACGCCCGAATTGATCACAACGATCACGATCGATCCAGCGCAAGGCTTTATGCCGCATCACGGACGGGCTGTTGCTTTTGCACTCAATCTTTCGGGCGGTTTGAACAAGAAGTGTCAGAAGCTCGCTGCGCAGCTGTATAAAGCGTTCATGTCGAGCGATTGCGAAATGCTTGAGATTAACCCATTGGTTGAAACCAAAGCTGACGCAGACGGCAACGCCGATCTGCTCGTGCTCGACACGAAGATGAGCTTTGATGGCAACGCCCTCTATCGTCACCCCGCTATCGAAGCGATGCGCGATGAAACCGAGGAAGATCCAGCCGAAGTTGAAGCGAGCGAATACGATCTCGCCTACATCAAGCTCGACGGGAACATCGGTTGTATGGTCAACGGCGCTGGCCTTGCCATGGCGACGATGGACATCATCAAGTTGAACGGCGCGTTCCCAGCTAACTTCCTCGACGTAGGTGGCGGCGCTACAACTGAAAAAGTAACTGCCGCGTTCAAGATCATCCTGAAAGACCCCGCTGTTGAGGGCATTCTCGTCAACATCTTTGGCGGCATCATGAAATGCGACATCATCGCGGACGGCATCGTTCAAGCGGCGAAGGAAGTGAACCTTTCTGTGCCGCTCGTTGTGCGCCTTGAAGGCACGAATGTTGCCGCTGGTAAGGAAATCCTCGCCAATTCCGGCCTGCCCATCGTGGCCGCCGATGATTTGGGCGACGCGGCGAAAAAGATCGTCGCTGAGGTCAAGCAAGCTGCATGAAGCGAATAGCGACAAGCGCGGCGCTGATCGGCGCCGCGCTTGTTGGCTGCAGCGATCAAAGTGTTGCCCTTTCTGATCGGGCCATTTTGACCGAGCTCGACGGATCAGACTGGGGCATCATATCCCCCAATGGCGCGTTTCTAATACAGCCCAAAATTACCGCTCTATCGTGTGAACAGAATTGGGCTTTTGGGCATCACGATGGCAGCGGGTATTTCTTGCTCAACCTAGAAACAGGCCAACTTTCATCACAGCTGAAAAAGAGTGAGCTTTCCGATGAGCTCGCCCGCGTCAATCTAAGCTTTACCGAACTGCACGCGGTCGAGTCATTTGATCGGTACTTCTCCGGTTGCGGTTAACTCGGATCCATGCGGTTGAATTCAAACTGCAATTCGCTGCCTGATTGCATCCGCACCGCAGCAACCAATCCTTCACCGGGCTTTTCCGGGTCGGCGCATCTCAATGTCAGCGCGTTGAAATAGGCGGCGCACGGCTCCATCGCGACAAGGCGGAAGGTGAGCATGTCGTCCTTCTCCTCCCATCCCGTAAGATCGGCGTTGAAGTGCTTGAGGCGTAGCACCACTGTGCCCGCTTCCTCCATTGCATACAGATGTTCGGTGAACATGATTTCGCCATTGGCGGTTTCTTGAACAAAGGTTCCGACCATGGTGCCGCCCATTGGCGGGAGCCAGCTTTCCATTGCGGATGCGCCACCGATGCCCACACCGCTCCATTGGCCGACGAGCCAGTCCATCTCATTGAGAGTGGCGGAAGGCGATTCGAAACCTTCCTCGCCGATCTTCGTTTCCGGCATGGGGGTCGGCGTAGGCGATTCTTGCGCGGAGGCGAAGCCCCCTCCAAGCGACACAGCGGCGATGGCCGAAGCCAAGATGAGCCCTCGTAGAGCGTGTTTCATCAAATGAACCCCTTTCTTGCATTAAAGATAATGGACGAGCGGCGTTGAGATTGGCAAGGCAGAACGTGAAATGCCGCAAGGGCATGGACTTCAATGCGCGGCTTCGCCCAACTTGACGTTTACGTAAACGCAAGCTAGGCGGTCTCCAAGCATGTAAGCAATAAGAATATACGACAGGAAGGAAGCCCCATGAAAATCCTCGTGCCCGTAAAACGAGTGATCGATTACAACGTGAAACCGCGCGTAAAGGCCGATGGCTCAGGCGTGGATCTTGCGAATGTCAAAATGAGCATGAACCCGTTTGATGAAATCGCCGTCGAAGAGGCGATCCGCATCAAAGAAGCGGGCAATGCCGAAGAGATCATCGCCGTTTCTGTCGGCCCTGCAAAGGCCCAAGAGACGTTGCGCACCGCGCTTGCCATGGGTGCTGATCGTGCGATTCTCGTCGAAACCGACGAAGAAGTTGAACCGCTGGCCGTGGCCAAAATTCTCAAAGCGATCGCGGATGAGGAACAGCCCGGCCTGGTCCTGCTCGGCAAACAATCAATCAGCGATGACAGCAATCAAACCGGCCAGATGCTCGCCGCTTTGATGGGCCGCCCACAAGGCACCTTTGCCAACACAATCGAAGTCGCGGGCGACGCCGTAACGGTGAAGCGCGAGATTGATGGCGGTCTGGAAACGGTCAAATTGACCCTCCCTGCGATTGTCACAACCGACCTTCGTTTGAATGAGCCGCGCTATGCTTCGTTGCCGAACATCATGAAGGCCAAGAAAAAGCCGCTTGATGCCAAGACACCGGCAGATTTCGGCGTCGATATCGCACCGCGCCTGACTACCACCAATGTCAGCGAGCCTCCGGTCCGCCAGGCCGGTGAAAAGGTCGAAGATGTCGCCGCACTCGTCGCCAAGATCAAGGAGCTGGGGATCGCCTGATTGGCGGCCCGGTAAAGGAAAGGAACAGACAGATGAACACTCTCATTCTGGTCGAACACGACAACAACACCGTCAACGATGCAACGCTTGCCGTGGTGACAGCGGCTGCAAAATTGGGCGAAGTCCACGCATTGGTCGCGGGTGAAAACTGTGGGTCCGCTGCAGAAGCGGCGTCGAAAATCGCCGGCATCGCCAAAGTATTGAAAGCCGACGATCCTGCCTATGGCGCGGGTCTTGCCGAAAACGTTGCCCCCCTGGCTGCCGGATTGATGGAAAGCTACGATGCCTTCCTCGCGCCTGCGACGACGTCGGGCAAAAACATCGCACCGCGCGTCGCCGCGCATCTCGATGTTATGCAGATTTCGGATATTCTTTCGGTCGAAGGTGACAAGACGTTCACCCGCCCAATCTATGCGGGCAACGCCATCGCAACGGTACAATCATCCGATGCGAAATTGGTGATCACCGTTCGCGGCACCGCGTTCGAGAAGGCTGAATCCGAAGGTGGTTCCGCTGCCATCGAAGACGCAGCGGGTCCCGGTGATGCCGGCATCTCCAGCTTTGTCAGCCGCGAAGTCGCCAAGAGCGAGCGTCCAGAGCTGGCCAGTGCGAAAATCATCGTATCGGGTGGCCGCGCACTTAAAGACAGCGAGACCTTCGAACAGATCATCAACCCGCTTGCGGACAAACTTGGCGCGGCCATCGGCGCGTCGCGCGCCGCGGTTGATGCTGGGTATGTGCCCAACGATTATCAGGTTGGCCAAACGGGCAAAATTGTTGCCCCAGAAGTGTATATCGCCATCGGTATTTCCGGTGCGATCCAACACTTGGCCGGCATGAAAGATTCGAAAGTCATCATCGCCATCAATAAAGACGAAGATGCACCAATCTTCCAAGTGGCAGATATTGGCTTAGTGGCCGATCTGTTCAACGCCGTTCCTGAATTGACCGGCGCCTTGGGCTAAACGCCTAAGAAAAACTCAATCTTGTCAAAGACCTCCGCCGCGCTATTCTGCGCTGCGGGGGTCTTTTTTATGGAACTATCAATCGCAAGAGCCGGTATGATCTCTGGCATAGCGGCGGTCATTGCGATGACTTCGGCGCAGCCGGCATGGGCCGATGATGATTATCCAAACGAATTGGCCGAAGGCGACAACGTCACCAAGTTGGAACCGATCTCACCGTGGAACATCGATTTCGCGGCGGACAAATGTCGCCTAGCGCGTTTGTTCGGAACGAGAGGAGACGACGAAGAAAGGCACTTTCTGTTCTTTGAACAAGTCGCGCCGCAAAGCGGGTTCGCGATGACCATGGCCGGTCCGGAAATCGCGCGTTACCGCAATGGTTCACGCGTGGAGATGGGCATGGAAGGCAATGAGCCCATGGAGCGACTGGAGACTTTGGGCAGACGGGGAACGGTGGCATCCATCGGACCCGCCATCGTCATCGCCACCCGCTCTTTGGGCCGTGCGCCGGGCGCAGTGGCGCCTTACTCTGCAGGGATAGATTTGGACGAGGCGGCCAATGTTGATCGCATTGTGTTGCGGCGCAGCCGCCGCGTTCTTTCCATCGAAACGGGCAACATGATGCCGCCGTTTCAGGCGCTGAATGCATGCACATTCGACCTATTAGAATCATGGGGATTGGATCCGGAACAACACCGGCGGTACACGCCATCTCAATGGCAAAATATGGAAGCGATTGCGCGCCGAATTCAGGCCAATTATCCGCGTCGGGCGTTGAATAGCGGCGAAAATGGCAATTTCAGAATGCGCGTCATCATCGAAACCGACGGTTCAGTCTCGGATTGCTTTATGGGCCAATCGACCGAAACACGGCGCTTGGAATCGCCTGCATGCGACGAGATGTCGGATGCGGTTTTCACCCCGGCTAAGGACGCCGCCGGAAATCCCATCCGATCATTTTACGCGACATCAATCAGCTACCGTTCCAATTGATCGTGATGGGGTGGGCAGAATGCTGCCGCGCCGTTCGTGAACCTCACCCCTTCGGCCCGGCAGGGTTGCGGGACGATCCAATCGCTCCGCGGCCAGCCTCGACGCGCTGCGAATGGCCTCTTGAGAATTGCCCGCGATAAGAGCGGACGCACATAGGGCGCATTCTTTCTGTGCTTCATGAGTGCGTTCCTGAGCGACGACTTGCGAAAGGAGTGCGAACAATCGGAACCGCTCTTCGTTAAAGCGATCTTCGCTGGTGGCGGCGTCTATCATCGAGAAATACAACTCTTCGCGCGGATTGCGCTTGGGGCTGCGATCCCTCCACAAGGCCCTGCCACTCAGGACGAATGCGCCCGATCCGACCTCCAATATGCAATCCTGTGTTGCGGTGACCAACGCGCCGTTGATCACGGCCTGCCCTCCTTTGGTAAGAGAGAGAGTGTGCGGCTGTGGAATGGTGGTGTGCGGATCAATCATAGGCCCGAGTACGGCCGCGCATCGAGGCGTTTCACCTGGGGTTTTTACGGATAGGGCTGCCGCGTAGAAACGCGGCAATGCCTCAATCACATAAGCGACGTGATGAAATGAAGCGTCATGCCGACCAATCCGCCAACGACCGTGCCGTTGATGCGTATAAATTGGAGGTCGCGGCCCACGGCGTTTTCGATCCGGCCGGTAATGGTGGTCGCGTCCCACCGCTTTACCGTTTCGGACACCAGGGTTACAATTTCACCGCCATACCGGGTGGCAATGCCGACCAATGTGCGCCGCGCAAATCGATTGATCTGCCACTGAAGTCGCTCATCCTGCTTAAGAGCTTTGCCAAGATCGGCCAGACCGCTGCGCATTTCGCTGCCCAATTCATTGTCCGATTCACGCGCGCGCCGGATCAAAGAACGACGAATGCGTTCCCAAACACCCATCCACCATTCCGCGACGGCAGGGTTCTGGATCAAATCGCGCTTCATCTCCTCCACCCGTTCGCGGGTTTCGGGATCATGTTGAAGATCATGGGCTAGCTTTTGCAGCCCTTCTTCAACCTTGGCGCGCAGCGGATGTTCGGGATCAACCAACACTTCGGCCAACAATTTGTAGAGGCCATCCAATACGTTGCCCGATATGCGCTTATCCAATCCCGCCCAACGCAAAACTCCATTCACACGATCATGGATGATGTCGTGTATCGTTTCTTCATTGTCCTCCAAAGTCAGGCCGGCCCAACGGATCATCCCGTCGATCAACGGCAAATGCCGGCGATCCGACATCGCGCTTTCCAACATTCGGCCGGCCAATGGCGACACATCAATCTTTGCCAATTGCCCGCCCAAACCCGAACGCACTTGATTGCCCAATCTATCGGGATCCAACGATTCCAAAAGTTCGGCCATCAATTCCGCCGCACCGCCGGTTAGGCGGGATCGGGCGTCTGCTCCGGAACTTTCGGGGCTTGCGATAAGGAAATCGCCAACGGCCCGCGCGACATTCATTGTCGACATGCGCCGCGCAACGACGGCGGGGGTAAGGAAATTCTCCCTCAGGAACTGCGCCATCGTGTCCGCGATCCGATTCTTGTTCATCGGAATGATCGCTGTGTGCGGGATCGGCACGCCCAATGGGTGCCGGAATAAAGCCGTTACGGCGAACCAATCGGCAAGTCCGCCAACCATCGCCGCCTCTGCAAAGGCGTTTACATATCCCCATGCCGGATGATCCCCGACTAGGCCGTGCGTGGTGAAAAACAACACCGCCATCGCAACCAGCAATCCGGTCGCGGTCCAGCGCATACGGCGCGCACGGTCGGCGGTCAGGGGCTCGCCCCCAAATTTCAGCGGGGTCGAACCCGGATTGGAGAATTTGGTATCAGACATAGGCGTGCCCACCGCTTCCAAACCGCCAGAGGCGTGGTCCGCCAGAGGCAATTCGGATGGTTTATTCAGCAGGTTCGGCCCCCGGTGGAAGTCGTGTCGCAGGCTGTGCCGAAATCGGCGCGGGCGCAGCGCCCCCACCACCCGGCAGAGGCCCCTTGGCATGGGGATCCGGCAAAACCGGTTGGCCATCGTCACCCGGACGATAGGTCAACAGCCGATCGCGCAACCACGGCCCAAGCCGTCGCTCAATACCATCGGCCAAGCTAAAGCCCGCTGGAACAATCACCAGTGTGAGCACGGTTGAAGCAATCAACCCGCCGATCACCATCGTGCCCATCGGCGCGCGCCATGCTCCATCACCCGAGCCTAACACCCCTGACAAGGCGGTTGGCACCATGCCGGCGGTCATCGCAACAGTTGTCATGACGATGGGTTGCGCGCGTTTGTGACCCGCTTCCATGATGGCTTCGAATTTTTGCGTTCCAACGGCCATTTCTTCGATGGCAAAGTCGATCAGAAGGATCGAGTTTTTGGACACGATACCCAACAACAACAGCACACCAATAAAGACCGGCATACTGGTCGGTTGGCCCACGGCCCAGACCAAGAATATCCCGCCCAAAGGCGCGAGCAACAGTGACGTCATATTCACAAGCGGGCTCATCAACCGTTTGTAGAGCAACACCAACACCGCGAAGACGAGGAAGAAGCCCGCAAAAATGGCGATAAACAGGCTAACCTGAAGCTCTTTTTGCCACTCTTCTTCGCCGACGGCAGGGCGGCTGACCCCTTGGGGAAGGTCTTGCAGAGATGGCAGAGCTTCGATCGCCTGGTTAGCATCGCCTTTGATCACTCCACGGGCCAAATCGGCACCAACCAAAACGCGGCGGTTTTGATTGTAGCGCTGGATAGAGGTCGGGCCTGAGCCAAAGCTGATTTCTGCGACGCGTGACAATGGAACCGTCCCGCCAAAGCGCGTCGGAACCGGTAGGTTTTCAATCGTCGTCATGCTTTCGCGAGACTCTTCGGGCAACCGCACTGTGATCGGAATTTGCCGATCGGACAGTGAGAAGCGCGCCGCATTCTGTTCAATCTCGCCCAAAGTGGCGATTCGGATCGTTTGGCTCAACGCTGCAGTGGTGACACCCAGTTCGGCCGCAACCGATGAGCGCGGCTTGATGATGATTTCGGGCCGATTGACGTCCGCGCTAATGCGGGGCGCAACCAACATATCAAGTCCTCGCATCTCTTCGACCAACTCGGTGGCGGTTGCTTGCAACAATGCAGGGTCAGAACCGGCAAGCATGATGGTAATGTCGCGCCCGCTGCCAAAGCCGCCCGATTGCGATGCAAACCGAACACGGGCATCCGGGAACTGGGCAAGAGTTGGAGCAAGATCGCGTTCAAACTCAATCGATGTTTTCTCACGGTCATCGCGCAATGAAACGAACAAAGTCGCGTTGCCAACCCGAACACGTTCCAACACGCGATCAACTTCGGCCTGTTCGTAAAGAACCGCAGCAACCCGGTCGGCGACGCGTTCGGTCGTTGCCAAAGTGGTTCCAGGGACCATTTCGATTTCGACACGACTGTTGTTGTCATCGGTCACTGGTTGGAACTGTGACGGCGTGATCGCGAACAAAACAACGGTGAGTACCAAAGCAAGAACACCGACGCCCAACATCCACACGCGATGATCAAACAGACGCGCCCAAAGGCGCTTCATCATGAATACACACCAAGTGAAGAACCCTGCTTCACGTTTCAGAATGAGGCCCGGTATCGATCCCAACAATGCGGTGATCAAAAGACCAAAGAAATAGGCGCCCGGCACCAAAACCAACAAAGAAACAACGCCAAACAAAACGCCCAGTAATTCCGCACCTTCGGCTAAAATCATACCGGTGATAACGAAATAAGCCGCTCCAATCGCCGCCAATGTGGCGAGCGCAAAGTACCACGGCCGCGCCGCGATATTCGCGACTTGGGCGCGCATTTCTTTGGCTTTGCGTTGTTCTAAAGTCCAACCGAGCACCGCCATATAACGGTCCATCATGGGCCCTTCGCCGTGTTCGGCATGGCCTTGCGCGCGCAGAAAATACGCCGCCAACATCGGTGTGATCATCCGCGCCACCGCGAGGCTCATCAAAACGGCCACCACGACAGTAATGCCAAAGTTTTTGAAGAACTGGCCCGAAATGCCCGGCATCAAACCAACCGGCAAAAACACCGCAACGATACAAAAACTGGTGGCAACAACGGGCAATCCGATTTCATCGGCGGCCTCGATGCTCGCCTGATAGGCGGATTTACCCATTCGCATGTGTCTGACGATATTCTCAATTTCAACGATGGCATCATCGACCAAGACCCCCGCGACGAGAGCCAGCGCCAAAAGCGACAATTGATTGAGGTTAAAGCCGAGCAGATCCATAAACCAAAAGGTCGGGATCGCGGACAGTGGGATCGCAACCGACGAAATCATCGTCGCGCGCCAATCGCGCAGGAAGAAGAACACCACAATCACCGCAAGGACGGCGCCTTCGATCATGGCTGCCATTGATGAACTGTATTGTTCTTCGGTGTATTTCACCGTGTTGAAGAGCGGGATGAAGCGCACACCGGGATTTTCCGCCTCAATGTCTTCGATCACCTGCAACGCTTCTGCGAAAACGGTCACATCCGACGCGCCTTTTGCGCGGGACATGTTGAAATTGACGACTTCCTTGTCGCGCACCTTGCTGATCGAGGATCGTTCAGAATAGCCATCGCGAACATTGGCAACATCCGCGAGCCGGATGGTCCGACCGTCACCAAGTTGAATTTGCCGCTGGGACAATTCAAACGCTGTCGCGGTGCTGCCCAAAACGCGCACCGATTGGCGCGTGCCGCCAATTTCGGTCGCACCGCCGGCCGCATCAATATTGGATTGGCGCAAGACATTGTTGATCTGGCTTGCGGTGACACCGATCGCCTGCATCTTTGGAATGTCGAGGATCACTTCGATCTCTCGATTGACCCCGGCAAACCGACTTGCCTCGGCCATGCCTTCGATCGCCAACAGTCGTTTGGTCACCGTATCATCGATAAACCAACTCAATTGTTCGATGGTCATATCATCGGCTTCGACCGCGTAAATACCTAGAAAACCACCGGAAATATCTTCCTTGTTTATGCGAGGCTCCAGGATTCCGTCGGGCAAGCTGCCGCGAATGCCATCAATCGCGTTCTTCACCTCGGCAACCGCATCGTTGGGATCAGTGCCGATTTCAAACTCTACAAACGTGCTCGAAAAACCTTCCCTGGCGGTCGAATTGATCGAGTTAACGCCGCTGATTGAACGGACCGCGCTTTCAACGCGCTGCGTGATTTGGTTTTCGATCTCAGTCGGCGCCGCGCCGGGTTGAGAAATACCAACACTCACGCCGGGGAATTCAATGTCTGGGTTGTTGACCACATCCATACGAGCAAAGCTCAAAATGCCCGCCAGCGTCAGGGCGGTGAACAAAACCATTGGGATCACAGGGTTTCTGATCGACCAAGCGGAGATATTGCGGAAGTTCATGTGCGTGTCGCCTGCCTTGGTTCTGTTGGCCGGATGGGCCAATTCTGCTCTCAGTTACGCTGTGCAGCGCGGGCTGGCGGGGCCAGACCGATTGCACGTCAATTCTCGTCAACCGCTTGCGCGGCTGTGTTTTATTCGCCGTCGCGGCGCGGTATCACTGTTTCACCCGGATTGAGGAAACCACCAGCGCGCAACACAATCATTTCGCTGCCCGAAAGTCCTTCCATAATGGCGATGCCTTGGGGGGTGACCATACCGGTCGTAACCGTTGTTCGGGTCGCCTTGTTTTCTTCATTCACCGTGTACACAAAACTGCCTTCGCTGTCGGAGAGAACCGCGCTCTCTGGCAAGATGATGGCTTCGATGGATCCGCTGTCGATGGATGCGGTGGCAAACCCGCCTGGGCGCAATTCGGGGGCATAAGGCAATGCAATGCGAGCCGTCCCTTGGCGGCTGATAGCGTCGATCGTCGGTGACAATTGCCAGACCTGACCTTCGAATGTCTTGGCCGATCCCGTGGGGACAATACTCGCGCTAACCCCTTGGGAAAGGCCAGCAAGTTGGCTCTCACTCAATTGCGCGCGCATCTCCATTTCACCGCCGCGGGCAATCGAAAACAAAGCGGGCGTGCCTGCGCTAACGGTTTGACCGGGCTCAACGCTGCGTTCCAACACATAGCCAGCCGCCGGTGCAATGATGTTCAACCGAGCCGTGCGTGCGCGCAATTCTGCCAACTGCGCCTCGGCAACTTTGACCCGCGCCGCGGCGGAATCGCGGGTGGCAGTCAAACGATCGACATCCGCTTGTGATACAAATCCGCGCTCAACCAATTGAAGCGAGCGGTCTAGGTTGGCTTGGGCCAATTGAGCATCGGCGCGCGCCACTTCGATTTGTGCAGCTTGAGCGGAGGCCTGTTGGCTTTGAACCGAGCGATCGATCACCGCCAAAACCTGTCCTTGGCCAACCCAATCACCGGCATCGACCCGCACCGACAGAACCTGTCCACCTTCGCCAACCACGCCCACCGGCATAGGACGACGCGCGGCCAAGGTTCCGGGCGCTTCGATAACGCCGCTTACGCTGGTCTTGCCGGGTGAAACAACGGTAACCACCGGGTTTTGCGCCCCATCATCCGCTGCCGGGGCCGGATCACCGCCTGGCATAAGGAAATACGCCGCGATGGCTGCCAGCAGAACCAGCAAGCCGATAAAGGCAAACAACAGCTTTTTGGAAGAGGATGTCGAGCCGTCTGGACCAATGCGAGATGCAACATCGGTCGCGATGTCATCTTGAGTCTCTGCTGTGATCGTTGTCTCGTAGTTCATTACAGTGCCCTTTTCGGGTTGGCCCGTTTGGCCAACTGCGCCGCAACCAGTGTGTTACACACATAAGTCACCTTTCGCAATCCCTCTTAAGCTTGCGATCGAAATGGGGCAATGCGCGGTTCGACTGATGACTTTGAGCGTAGACGAATGGCAAGCGCATACGTTCCGCAGAGCATTCCGTCTGTGCACCAAACACAATGGGGCGGCGCGACCGCATTGGCCGCACCGCCCCATTTTTTCGCATTTGGGCCTGCGCTAAAGCGCGTCAAAACCCAATTTTGCGTGATCAACCACGGACACGGCCGCGTTGAATAAGGTTAACAATGCCGAGCAGAACGATGGCGCCAACAACGGCTACACCCAAACCAATCAGCGAAAATTCTTGAACGCTGCCGCTGATGCCGAGAAGCGGTCCAGCAATCATATTGCCGACGACCGAGCCAACACAGCCCACAACAATGTTCCAAAAAATGCCCATCGAAGCGTCGCGATTCATGACAAGGCTTGCAAGCCAGCCAGCAACGCCACCAACGACCAATGCGATAATCCAACCCATATTATTTCCCTCCAAAGCGTTTGGTTTCACCAAATCGACAACAGAGGAATAGGTAAACTTCCGTTTGCGCGCAATGCGACTCTAGAGATATCTGTTAAATCAGTACTTTAGCTGCCGCTCATACAGGTCACGATAGTGCTGAATGCGTGTCACCCGCAGCCCTTGCATGCCCGAACGGTCCACCGCGCGTTGCCAAGATGCGAACTCTTCAAGCGTCAGCCCATAGCGTTCAAGCACTTCGTCAATCGTCAGCAATCCGCCGTTCACCGCAGCAACGACTTCGGCTTTGCGCCGCACAACCCATCGCTTCGTCTTGGGCGAAGGCAAATCGTCTACAGTCAGCGGCTCACCGAGTGGGCCGATCACCTGTGCCGGGCGGATGTCTTGGTTTTCAATCATCAATATTCTCTCGCATCGCCTTTAACCGCATGCCCCCGGGTGTGAACTTCGCCGGAATGAAGATCACAAACATGTTGGTTTTGTATTTGGTCGCATTCATGGATCATACCGGGCGAGCCTTTGAATTGCTCTAAAGCAACAGGGTTAACGTCCGGTTCGCAATGATCCCGCGTTCGAAAATACCGCGTCGCAGCGTCGGCAAAGCTGTTGGAATCGTCAACCGCATTGGGTCCGTTGTCTGCGTCGCGCCGAAGGACCAGCCGCAAGTCGCGCGCCGCGTTGAGGCGAGCGGTTAACTCAGACCATTCGATCGCGCGCAGTTTCTCGCTTGCTTCACCGGAATCATCCCGATGGCTTGCGATGCTGCTGATCAGCAGGTCTTCTCCAAACGCAGTGTCGGTTGAGAATTGAGCCCGGTTTTGACCGGCATTCTCAGCGTCTTTCGCTTGTGGAACAGGCTTGTCCTTTTCGAACATGAGCCATTCTATAATCAGCGGACGTCAAGATGTAGTAAAACCCATCTTTACCACTGCTTAGGATTAGTGCGGGCTCTAAGAGCAACCGAATTACGGCCAAACCCCCTGCATTAGCGCCTGTTTTACGGCGGCACAGGGTGGCGAAACCCATAGGGCTCGCCTATATCCCGCAGCGATTATGACCTTAACAGCACCTTTAAAGAACGACTCGGTTTTCGATTTGGACACCGCCGCCCTGTTCGATTTGCCGCGTCCGGCGAAAGATTGCCGAATCGTCGTCGCAATGAGCGGCGGAGTCGATTCGTCCGTTGTGGCCGCTTTGGCTGCGGATACTGGTGCAGAGGTGATCGGCATCACGCTGCAATTGTATGATTACGGCGCCGCGACCGGCCGCAAAGGCGCGTGTTGCGCAGGTGATGATATTGCCGATGCGCGGGCGGTTTCGGACCGGCTTGGTATTGCGCACTATGTTTTCGATCATGAAAGCGCCTTTCGCGAAGACGTGGTGGAACAATTTGCTGACGAATATCTTGCGGGGCGCACACCGGTGCCCTGCATCCGTTGCAATATGGGGCCGAAATTCACCGACCTGTTTCGGATGGCGCGCGAATTGGGCGCAGATTGTTTGGCCACGGGGCATTATGTCCGCCGGGTAGAATGCGAACACGCAGCGGATGGCGCAGCCAACGGTTCCGATCCAACCGATCCCGGCCCGCATCTATACCGCGCGGTCGATCCAGCGCGCGATCAATCCTATTTTCTATACGCTACGAATCAGGAACAGCTCGACTATATACGCTTTCCTTTGGGTGGATTGCCGAAAGCCAAAGTGCGCGAATTGGCCGAAGCAGCGGGCCTGCGCAACGCAGCAAAGCCCGACAGTCAGGACATTTGCTTTGTCCCGGATGGCAATTACGCCAAGATCGTCACCAAGATGCGGCCCGAAGGGGGCGTTCCGGGCGCCATCGTTCACGCGGCGACTGGCGAAACGATGGGCGAACACAAAGGCATCGTTCATTACACCGTGGGTCAGCGTAAAGGCCTGGATATTGGCGGTCAGCCAGAGCCGCTTTATGTCATCGGATTGGACGCCGACACGCGCGAAGTTCGCGTAGGGCCCAAACGGATGTTGGCGGTGGAAAGCGTCACGGTCATCGAAACCAATTGCATTGGCGCGTTCGCGAAAGACGAAACGCTCACGGCAAAGGTCCGCTCCTTGGCTAAGCCCGTGCCGATCGCACTGGACGGCCCCATTGGCGGCGGCGCGGCGACTACGATGCGTTTTGTTGAACCGGAATTCGGCGTTGCGCCCGGACAAGCGGCGGTGATCTATGCCGGTGAACGCGTAATTGGCGGCGGCTGGATCGACGCGACGACATCTGTCGCCAGTTGAAGGGATTAGGGCTGGTTTAGCCCTCCCATTCTTCCAACACGCATCCATACCCTTCGCGATAGGTTGCGGTGGTGGATGTTACCATGGGGAACGTGGCCGTAACGCTGCGCGCCTCTATGTCATCCGATAGAGAGACAAGCTCCATCCCGCCAAGCTTGTCCTTTTCACAATCCTCAAGGCTGCGATCGGAAACGAAGCGGCACGAACATCCGACGCGCGCGGCGTAAGAGGTGCCGACCTCGGCATAACCTTGGACTGCGGCGCGGTTGAACCAAACCGCCACGACCAGCGCCACGACGGCCAACAGGATCAACCACACAATGATCCGGCCTACCTTCAATTGTGATTTTGCCATTGCTCTGCCTAAACCTCTGTCTTCAACGGGATCATTGTACTTGTGTCCAAAGCCTTTGCCATACAGCCATGCTCTGAACCCTTGATTTGTCACGACCCTTGTTGAATTGAGGGCGCTATGACGTTTCGTAGACCTTCCCATATCGCCGCCGCCGCGCTCCTGCCAACCTTTGTGTTATGCGCGGCCTGTGGGGAAGCGCCCGCGCCTCCGCCCGATCCGCTTACACAAGAGGCTCTGGATGCGGTGTCCGAAGATGCTGGCGCCCCAAAGGACCAGATCGCCCGCCAAATCGATGAACTGTTCACGATGGAAGGTTTGGGCGAAACCCGCGCGGTTTTGGTGTTGGCCAACGGCAAGATCGCGGCTGAGCGATACGGCGATGGATATTCATCCGAAACCAAATTCATCAGTTGGTCGATGGCCAAAACGGTGACCGCAGTTTTGGTCGGAATGCTGGTCGCCGACGGCTTGTTGAGCGTCGATGAACCCGCCCCGGTGCCGATGTGGCAACGATCCGGCGATCCGCGCGCAGACATCACGTTGCGCCATCTGTTACAAATGCGCGCCGGGTTGCGCCACACCGAAGCGGGCGATCCCCCGTATGATTCATCCGAAGTCCGCATGTTGTTCCTTGATGGGCGCGATGACATGGCCAAATGGGCGAAAGAGCAACCGTTGGAAGCCGAACCGGGTGAACGGTTTGAATATTCGTCCAACACCACCGTAATTCTGGCCGATATCGCCGCACGCGCTCTTACCGAAAGCGATGATCCCGTGGCGCGCCGCGACGCCGTGACAGATTACTTACAAGAGAGATTGTTCGGTCCTTTGGGCATGACCTCCATGGTGCCCGAATTCGACGCGTCCGGCACGTTGATCGGCGGCAGTTTGATGCACGCCACCGCACGCGATTGGGGCAAGTTTGGCGAATTCATGCGCGCCAAAGGGCGTGCGCCGGGCGGCGAGCAATTGGTGCCGAGCCGTTGGATCGAGGCGATGGTGGACCCTAGCCCAACCGCGCAACAATACGGATTTCAAACGTGGCTAAACCGCCCCTTGGGGCAGAAAGGCGCCGAGTTTGGTCATCCGCTTTTCCCTGAACGCGCGCCCGCAAACCTGTTCGCTCTGATCGGGCATATGGGGCAATATGTGCTCGTATCCCCAGATCAAGGGGTGACGATGGTCCGTCTGGGCCATTCCACCAGCGCCGAGCGGCCAGAGATGTTGCAACAAGCGGCCGACGTCATCGCTTTGTACCCTGTAGAAGGCGAATAAGAGCGCCCCTTACGCTCAGAGGTGGAACTGCCCCTCAACAACGGTGACGCACGGCCCGCCAAGCCATGCGCGACCACCATCAAGCGTAAGCGCAAGGTCCCCGCCGCGTTCGCTGGCCTGATAGGCCGTGAACTGATTGCGATTCAATTTTGCCGCCCAATAGGGGGTCAAGACCGAGTGCGCAGATCCGGTCACGCTGTCTTCGTCCACGCCGCCGCCGGGTACGAAAACACGGCTCACGATGTCGGTGTTGTCGCCGGGGGCGGTGCAGATGAATTGATCTGTCCCCAGTTTGCCCAGCCCCGCAATGTCGGGCGCAAGGGCGCGCACCGCCGCTTCGTCGGCGAATTCAAACACCGAATAGCCGATATGTTCATCGCCCGATCGATAGGTTGAAATCGGCGTCGCGCCCAACAAGGCCTCGGCTTCGGGGTAGGCGCGCGGAGCGGTCGGGATTGCGGGGAGACCCACTTCGTATCCGGCATCTGCTCTGCGCACTTCGAGGATGCCGGATTTGCGCGTGCGAAACGTCAACCGATCCCCGCCATCGCGCGACAGCAGGATATGCCCGCTGGCCATGGTCGCATGGCCGCAAAGTGCGATCTCATATGTCGGCGTGCACCACCGCAATTCCCAATCGGCCTCTCCGGTCGCATCGCGCACGACAAAGGCCGTTTCGGCGAACAGGTTTTCCGCGCCGATCGCCACCAATTGATCATCCGGCAACCATTCGTCGAGCACCATAACGGCCGCCTGATTGCCGCCAAAGGGCTTCGCGCTGAAGGCATCGACATGCCAATAGGGTATCGTCTTTGTCATGGGGTCATCCTTAGGGGTAAAGCAACGTGTCGGACCAACCGGCATCCGTGCGGGCGAAGACCCGCCGGTCATGCAGGCGATTGTCGCGATCAATCCAGAATTCGATGCGTTCGGGGCGAACGGTAAAGCCGGTCCAATGCGATGGGCGCGGCACTTTACCGACCGCCTCATGTTCGGCCCACATCGCTTTCACGCGGTCCAAATAGTCCTGACGCTGTGGCAAAGGGCGCGATTGATCGCTGGCGGCGGAACCGACTTGGCTGTTGTAGGCGCGCGAGTGGAAGTAGGCGTCGGCGCGTTCCGGCGTTACCTCCTCCAACGGCCCCTCAATACGGATCTGCCGGCGCAGGCTCTTCCAATGGAACAGCAGGCTGGCATGGGCGTTCGCGCGGACTTCTCCGCCTTTGCGGCTTTCAGCGTTGGTGAAGAAGGTGAAGCCGCCTTGAGGTCCCGATTCGCCGGGGCCGTGTCCTTTGAGCAAGACCATGCGCACCGATGGCCGTCCATCCGGCGTCGCCGTTGCCAAAGCCATTGCGTTGGAATCGTTCGGCTCACTATCCCGGGCCAACGCGAACCATTCATCAAACAATGCAAAGGGGTCCGCACCGGCGGGGATCACACTGTCGGCCAATTGCGCCGAATCAAGAGCATCAGGAGAGGTCATGCGTGGCTTTCCTTAACCGCCGTAGCGGCGCAGTGGTATGCCGCCATCGCGGCGGGGTGTTGGTGCGGCTTACACCGAGACATGGACCGCATGTTACACGGTCCAAAGGCCAAAATCTTGGCGCTGTGTATATGGTTGCAAAGGTCTCTTTTCGAAAGGCTTTTAACACGGACGCGCATGACGGCGATCCTTAGAGCGCCGGGACACAGTAGGAAAGCCTGGGCATGATTGCGTGCGCTGCATGATGGAACGCGTAAAAAGCCACTCAATTGATTGGGTTATTGGGGCCGAATGCGACCCAGATCATAGACGTCACACAGCGAATTTGGGGGTCATGGCGGGGCGACCTTCACACGCAGATTCGACGATAAGGTAAATTTTGCTTTCCCGAAATTGCGCAGCACGCTTGCACCTGCCCACCGCCTCACCTAGCTAACACACCATGTCCGACCCTTATCGCACTCTTGGCTTGGCGCGCACGGCTTCCGAAAAGGAAATCAAAAGCGCCTATCGAAAGCTTGCCAAAGAGCTTCACCCTGACCGCAACACCGACAATCCGAAGGCGGCTGAGAAATTCTCGGACGCGACAAAGGCGTATGATTTGTTGTCCGACAGCGACAAACGCGCGCAATTTGATCGCGGTGAAATCGACGCGGAGGGCAATCCTCTCAATCCGTTTGGCGGAATGGGCGGAGCAGGTCGCGGGTTTGGGCGTGGATTTGGCGGCGCTGGCCCCAGACCAGGTGGCCCCGGCGGGTATCGCGACCAAGAATTTGGCGGGTTCGATTCCAACGACATGGATTTGGGCGATCTTTTCGAAGGGCTGTTCGGCGGCCGTTCCAAACAAAACGAATCCACAGGACGGCGCGGATTTGGCGGTGGACGTGGTGCGCCCCCGCCCCCTCTAAAGCGCGGCGCGGATATTCAATATCGTTTGGCGGTGCCGTTCGTTGATGCCGCCTCTGGTCGCGATCAACGCATCACATTGGCCGACGGCAAAGCGATCAATTTGAAACTGCCCGGCGGGGTCGAAGACGGCACACAAATGCGCCTTAAAGACAAGGGGCACAAAGGATCGGGCGGCAATGGCGATGGGATCGTTATGGTCGAAATCGCCGCGCATCCGTTTTTCCGCCGCGATGGAGACAACATTCGGATGGATTTGCCGATCACTTTGAACGAGGCGGTCAACGGCGGCAAAGTCAAATGCCCCACGGTCGATGGCCCGGTCATGTTGACGTTAAAACCCGGCGCCAATGGCGGCACGGTGATGCGGCTTTCTGGCAAGGGGTGGACCAAGAAATCTTCCAATCCGGGCAAGGGGAAACCGGTCCGCGGCGATCAATTGGTGACGTTGGAAATTCAGATGCCCGAAGATCTGGATGGGTTGAAAGAACAGTTGGGCGATTGGAACGATCCGGCCACCCCGCGCGAAAAATTCGGCCTTTAAAGAGACAGCCCTAGAGAAACCGATTTGGCAATTAACGGGCATCCTCCTCATCTCCCACCGCCATCAGAGCGTCGGCTGCAATCGCTTTCGCCGGAGGCGCGGCGCGCCGATTTCCTTAGAACGCAAAGCCTGTTGCGAGAGGATGGCGTTGCAACGGACGGGATAAGCGCGGCAATTTCCCGCAGCGATTTGGCCAGTCGGATCGGCCCGGGCACCCGCGTTTTTGAAGTGGTGCGGCGCATCGTCGCCGGCACGTATCGCGATGGTTTTATCCATGCGGGCAACCTCGCCTATCTGTCGATGTTGGCGATATTCCCGTTCTTTATTCTAGGCGCGGCTTTGTTCGAATTGGTCGGCGGGCGCGATCGAGCGATCGAATTGGTAACCGCCGTGTTGAACGCGATGCCGCCCACCGTGGCCCGCGCGATAGAACCGGTTGCACAAGACGTAATCTATGCCCGCGATGGATGGTTGTTGTGGTTTGGCGCCATCGTCGCCCTTTGGACCGTATCCAGCTTGATCGAATCCATCCGCGACATCCTGCGCCGGGCCTATGGAACACAGGCGAGCCAAGCGTTTTGGAAATACCGATTGCTCTCGGTCGGGCTGATATTGGTCGCGGTCATATTGTTGATGGCATCGTTGTTTGCTCAGGTCGTGATTGGCGCTGCGCAACAGGTGATAATCGCCAATTTCCCGCAATTGTCAGAAGCGATCGATGCATTGCGGATATCCCGCCTATTCCCGGCCTTGGGCCTTACGGGATCACTGTACCTATTGTTTTACACACTGACCCCGGCGCAATACCGGGCCAAGTCGTTTCCTAAGTGGCCCGGCGCGGTGTTCACGGCGCTTTGGTGGCTTGGCGTGACAACCGCATTGCCGCCGATCCTGCGCAGCTTTTTCGCCTACAGCTTAACCTACGGCAGTTTGGCCGGGATCATCATTGCGTTGTTCTTTTTCTGGCTCGTTGGGCTTGGTCTCGTTATCGGGGCGGAATTGAACGCAGCGCTCACCGAACCGGAGGCGGTCGACCCCGATGGCATCGCGCCACAACCGGCCACCGACGACACCACAGAGCAACACAACACATAACAAGCAGGCCGATGGCCTCACAGCAGGAGAACCGAACATGACGCAGCTAATGAAAGGCAAGCGCGGCCTGATCATGGGGCTCGCCAATGACAAGTCGCTGGCGTGGGGAATCGCACGGACTTTGGCCGAACATGGCGCGGAATTGGCGTTTTCCTACCAAGGTGACGCCTTGGCCAAACGGGTGAAGCCACTGGCCGCGCAATTGGGCAGTGATTTTACGTTCGAATGCGATGTATCCGATATGGACTCATTGGACGCCGGGTTTGCCCAATTGAAAGAGCGTTGGGGAACGCTTGATTTCGTAGTTCACGCCGTTGGGTTTTCTGACAAATCGGAATTGCGCGGCAAATATGTCGACACCAGCCTCGACAATTTCCTGATGACGATGAACATCTCTGCCTATTCGCTGGTCGCGGTGACGAAACGAGCCGTGGAATTGATGCCACCCCTGGCCGAAGACGGCACCGGTGGTGGCTCAATCCTGACGCTAACTTACTACGGTTCAGAGAAAGTTATCCCACATTACAACGTGATGGGCGTTGCAAAGGCGGCGTTGGAGGCGAGCGTGCGCTACCTTGCCAACGACCTTGGTCCTGCCGGAATCCGCGTCAACGCGATCAGCGCTGGCCCGGTCAAAACCCTCGCGGCAAGCGGGATTGGCGATTTTAGATACATACTAAAATGGAATGAATTGAACGCGCCTTTACGTAGAAACACTAATATAGATGATGTTGGTGGATCGGGCCTTTATTTCCTTTCGGAACTTTCTTCGGGTGTAACCGGCGAAGTCCAACACGTTGATAGTGGCTATCACGTAGTAGGGATGAAACAAGAAGATGCACCCGATGTGGCTCTTTCTTAGCGCCCCACTCAATTGCCCGGTTCTGACCTCAAGTGTATTCGATGAACACTTGAAGAAGGGCCGGTTTTAGCAAACATCGTGCGGCCCGATTGAAAGGCAATTGGGTCGCATCATGTTGAAGAAAACCACTTCACCCCCGACTCCCATGACTGTGAATATGCGCGCGGCGATTGACCGTGTGGACACGTTCACGCGCGGGCAAAAACGCCTCTTGGTCGCGGCCATTGATGCCGGCCTATGCGTGGTGGCGGTGTGGTGCGCTTTCTTCCTGAGACTGGGAGAATGGCAATTCTTCACCGAAGGCGTCGCGAAACTGGCGACGGGCGCGCTGATCTTTTGGTTTATGAGCGCCGTCCTAATCGGTGTGTACCGCGAAATGTTCCGGTTTTCCGGTGGTGGAACGATGATCCGCATCGGCAAGGCGGTGGCGATTATGTCGGTGCCGATGGTTGTGATGTTCTTGGCATTTACGGTCGTGGGTGTGCCGCGCACATTGGCCGTTCTCCAACCTCTGATCTTCTTCTTATTGTTGGGCTTTAGCCGGTCGGCGATGCGCTATCTCATAATGGATCTGGGCGCGCCCCAATCCTATAGCGGGCAACCGCGGCGTATTTTGATCTATGGTGCAGGCGCAGAAGGCGTCAGCCTCGCCAATGCGATCCGTCACGAACCCGGTTTGCAAGTGGCCGCCTTTGTCGATGACGATGGCTTGAAACATGGACAGCGGCTGGATCGCCTAAAGATCTACAATTCGTCGCTGCTGCCCACTTTGATCAGCAAGCACAAAATCAGCGATATCTATCTCGCTCTGCCGCGCCTTTCCCGCAGCGCGAAACAAAAGATCATGGAAAGCCTAAGCCAGCATCCGGTTCAGGTCATGGCGCTGCCCAAAGTGCGCGACATCATCGAAGGCGGCGTTTCGATCAATGAGTTTCGCGAAATCGATATCTCTCAATTGTTGGGCCGCCCAGCCATCGCGCCTGACCCCCAATTGATGGCAGGGACCATCACCGGGAAGACGGTGATGGTAACCGGCGCGGGCGGTTCCATCGGCAGCGAATTGTGCGCCCAGATCGCACAATTGAATCCAGCCAAATTGATCCTCGTCGAAGTGAGCGAATTTGCGCTCTATTCCGTTGATCACACGCTGCAATCGATGGCAAAAACCATCGGCGCGCCGTTCGAGATCGTCCCTGAGTTGTGCAATGTTTCCGACAGACCATCGGTTACACGCGTGATCCAACGCCACCGGCCCGACACGATCTTTCACGCCGCCGCATACAAGCACGTTCCCTTGGTAGAGGCGAATGTGATTGGGGGCGCGCGCAACAACATTTTTGGCACGCTCAACACGGTCATGGCCGCATTGAATTCGGGCGTTTCCAATTTCATCCTGATCAGCACCGACAAAGCCGTGCGTCCCACCAACATTATGGGCGCGACCAAACGTGTCTGCGAACAAATCCTACAGGCATATGCCAGCCGCCCCGACAAATCGAACGGCACCATTTTCACCATGGTCCGGTTCGGCAATGTGCTGGGTTCATCGGGATCGGTGGTGCCTTTGTTCAAACGTCAGATCAAAGAAGGCGGACCGCTGACCATCACCGATCGTCGGATCAACCGGTACTTTATGACGATCCCAGAGGCCGCCGAATTGGTCATTCAAGCCGGCGCAATGGCCGATGGCGGGGAGGTCTATGTCTTGGACATGGGTGAGCCGGTCAAGATCATCGATTTGGCGCGAACCATGATCCGCCTTTCCGGATTGCAAGAGATCGATCAACAATCACCCGACGGCGATATTGAAATCGTAGAGGTCGGCCTGCGCCCAGGCGAAAAGCTCTATGAAGAATTGTTGATCGGCGACAATCCGCGCGAAACATCGCACGCCCGCATCATGCAGGCGCGTGAAAGCCACATGTCCTTTGACGCGCTAACCGATGCGGCATCCCACCTGCTCGAAGCGATTGATGCCGGGCAAGCGGACGAAGTGCGCGCGATCATCGCCGATATGGTTCCCGAATACGCCCCGGCCCCCGCCCCGGCATAATCGCCGCTCCAAAACCCCCATTCCAACCCTCACCCGACGCCGCGCGCAAAGGAGAACCCTGTGAAATTGTTGCCGAAATCTTGGCCAAATATGTGCGTGCTTGCCGCGTCCGCTGCGCTGCTTGGCGCGTGCGCTTCGGACCCCGCCCCGCTGCAAACCACGCAGTATGTTTCGGTGCTCGATGCGGATCAATTGCCGGCCCCGCTGGACAACACTGGGATCCTTGGCCCGCTTGATCGGGTGCGGGTCGATGTTTTCGGCGTCGAAGAGCTAACCCGCGAAGTACAAATCGATGGCAGTGGCCGGATGTCCTACCCTTTCATCGGGTCGATGGACGTGTCGGGCAAAGCGCCTGCCGCGATCGAAACACTGATCGCAGCCCGGTTGAGCGAAGGGTACGTCCGCGACCCTCAGGTCTCCGTCAATCTGGTCGACACGGTCAGCCAAACCATCGCCATCGAAGGAGAGGTGGAAAGCCCCGGCATTTACGCAGCGGCAGGGCAATTGACCCTGTTGCGCGCGCTGGCATTGGCCGGCGGGCCCAGTGAATTTGCATTGCGCGAGCAGGTCGTCGTCTTTCGCGACGTTGGCGAGGATCGCTATGCCGCCGTCTACAATTTGGACGCGGTGCGGCGCGGCGCTCTCAACGATCCACGCATCTACGCCAACGACATCATTGTTTTGGGCGATTCGCCACGGCGCCGGTCCATCGACCGTCTGGTGACGATTGCCCCTGCCCTCGCATCCCCGCTCGTGATTCTTTTCACCCGCTAATCAGGTAACGGCCATGAACCAACCTCTCGTCGCCCTCCCCCTTCAGGGAAACCCCAATCAGGCGCTCTCGCCGGAAGCCACCGCGATCATGACGCCGCAATCGGCCCCGCTTGATCCGATATTGGTGCGCTATTGGGAGATTTTCTTCCGTCGGCGATGGCTGGTTCTGGCGATTGTTGGGGCGGCGTTGGCCATTGGCATTGCCGTCACCTTTTTTCAGACGCCTACCTACACCGCAGAGGCGCGGATTGAGATCAGCCGGTCACAAGACAACGTCACCGACGTCGAAGCGGTGACCCCGCAAGATGCCGATCAGGACCTTGAATTCTATCAAACCCAATACGCTTTGTTAGAGGCGCGGTCTTTGGCACAACGCGTGGTGCGGCGATTGAATCTCACACGGAACGACGATTTCTTCGACACATTCGGCCACGAATTGGAAGACGGCCTGATGATCGAAGACGGCGCGACCGGCGCGCACTTTTCGCGGGAACAGGTGGAGGAACGCGGACGCGAGGCGGTCGATTTGTTCCTTAGCCATGTTGGAATTTCCCCGATCCGGGGGTCGGCATTGGTGGATTTGCGTTTCACGTCTCCTGATCCGGAATTGTCGCGGACCATCGTCAACACATGGGCCGAAGAATATCTGCAGTCGAATTTGGATCGGCGATCGGCTTCCACCGTCGATGCGCGCGAATTTCTATCGGATCAATTGCAGACACTGCGCGAACGGTTGGAATTGTCAGAGCGGGAATTGGTGAATTACGCCGCAAACAGCGGGATCGTCACCCTTTCCCAAAACGAATCCGCCGATGGTCGCACACGCACCGATCGGACTTTGACGATCGCCGACATCGAAGCTCTCAACACAGAATTGGCCGCCGCCACTGCAGACAGGATCAGCGCCGAAAGCCGCCTAACCGGCGGTGGCAGCGTCACATCGGTTGAAAATCCAACCCTAAGCGCGCTGCGCCAAGATCGCGCCGAAGTGGCCGCCAATTTGTCGAGCATTGATGCGCGATTTGGGCCCGAATATCCGCCGCTATTGGCGCTGCAGGCGCAATTGGCGCAAATCGAAAGCTCTATCGCCAACGAAGAAGCGCGGGTCGCCGGTGCATCGCGCACCGCATTCGCCCAAGCGCTAACGAGGGAACGCGAATTGCGCAGCCGCATCAACGGCCTGCGCTCCAGCTTGGTCGATGAACAACAGGCGTCGATCCAATACAATATCTATCAACGTGAGGTGGACACCAATCGCCAACTTTATGACGGGCTGCTCCAACGGTTTAAAGAGATCGGCGTGGCGGGTGTTGGCACCAACAATGTGTCCATCGTCGACACCGCCGAAGTGCCCCGGGTCCCATCAAGCCCCAATCTGCTGATCAATCTGGCCGCATCGATCATCGCAGGCGTTGGATTGGCGGCGGCAATTGTATTCGGTTTAGAGCAGATCGATCGATCCTTGCGCGATCCCACCGCGGTGCGCGATTTGGGCCTGCCGTTGTTGGGCGTAATCCCCCGGGCGGATGACGATGACGTGATCGAAGCGGTGCATGATCGCAAATCCGCCATCAGCGAAGCCTATGTCGCGGCGCAAACCAATCTCAGCATGCTGACCGACAAAGGCCTTCCAGAGAGCTTTATCATCACCAGCACACGGCCCGGCGAAGGCAAGAGCAGTTCGGCCATGGCGCTGGCGATGAGCTTGGCCCGGGTTGGTCGGCGCGCGGTGTTGGTCGATGCCGATGTACGGTCCCCATCGGTCGAAAAATACCTCAGCATCGAACCCAATAAAGGTCTGACCCATTATCTAACCGGCGCGAGCGGGGTGGATGATTTGTTGGTAGAGATGGAGCAACCAGGCCTTTCGGTCATCACCGCCGGACCACCGCCGCCAAATGCGGCCGAATTGTTGGCCTCCCCGCGCTTTGCCGAATTGGTCGCAGAATTGAAGGGCCGGTTTGATGTGGTGGTCATCGATGCGCCGCCGATGCTGGGCCTTGCCGATGTCCCCCTGATAAGCAGCGCGGTCGATGGGTTGATTTACACGATCGAATATAATGGCGTTCAGATGCGCGGCATTCGTGCCTCGATCGATCGGTTGCGCACAGTCAACGCCAACGTCTTTGGCGCTTTGGTCACTAAATATGATCAACCCGGGCGCGGTGGTTACGGATACGGTTATGGATACGGCTATGGCTATGAATACGGCTATGGCTCAGAGGCAACCAGCGGCGCCCATGGCCTAAACAGCGATGACGCCGACAAAGCCGCCGCATTGCGGAGCGCGTGATCGAACGATGGGCAAAGGGTCCCTCCCCTCTAAGCCTATCGGTCTCGGCGGAATCGCCTTGGCGGCGGCGATGTTTATGGCCACCGCGTCGACCGTCACTCAGCGGCAGGCGCCTGAATTGGCCTTGGCCTTATTCCCGATCAACGCCGATGCCCGCGCCCGCGTGGCGGAGGCGGATTTCACCCGCGGCGCCAACGCCCGCATCGAAAATCTGGGTTCGGGCACGCCAGAGTTAGAGCGGGCCGCGGCGATGGCGCGTCGTTCGCTGGAAAGCTTGCCTCTCAACCCAAGGGCATTGCGGATACTGGCGCTGGCCGATCCGGAATCGGCGATCACGCTACCCTTGCTCGAAGCGAGCCACCGCCAAAGCCGAAGAGACACTTTGACACAGGTCTACCTGATCGAATTCGCCGCAAAGCGCGGAGAGATTGGTCAAGCGATGGAGCATTATGACGCGGTTTTGCGCCGCCGCAGTGCCTATCGCGATTCCGCCGGGCGCAACCTTGCCGTCGCGCTGACATTGCCCGGCGTCTTGGAAGAGGTGGCCGAACAATTGCCTAAGGGGCCATCGTGGGAAAGCCTTTTGTATTTCTATGCCCTGCGCACCCCCGAAAGCCATGACAGCTTCCTCGACCTGCACCGCATGATCGGTGCCGATGACACGATCCCATCAGACATCAGCGCGCAGTTCGCCGCCGCTCTTATCAATGCGGGCCGGTTTGACGAAGCGGTTGAGATCGCCGGGATTGCCGCGCCAACCCCGCTAGTGCGGGTGAGCGAATTGCGAGAAAGCGTGTTCGAGACGGCATCTCCCTCCACCACCGATTTGGACGCGACATGGCCGGGCCAATGGATCATTCCAGACGAAGCGGAGGCGTTTCTGCAGCCCATCCAAGGCGGCGGCGCGTTGATCACATTGTCGAGTGGGGCCGACGATGTCGTAGCCTATCGCCTAATCGCCCTGGAACAGGGCCAATACAGCGCGTCTTTGTCCATCAACCCGGCCCCATCGGGCGCAGCGCTAGTTTCGGTGCGCTTGGTATGCGCCACTGACGCTGGCGCTCCGATTGATTCAGGCGACGCCTCGATCATCGTGGGCGATGATTGCCAATACCAATGGTTGATCCTCACCCTGCCTCAATCTCAAACCCGCGCGGAGGACGTCTTTGTTGATGCGATCTCAATCCGTCCCACTCGCTGAACGGCTGCGCGGCGCGCGCCGTTCTTTGGCCATAGGGCCGGCATTCGTGTTTCTGGGCTTTCTGGCGCTCGTCCTGCTTATGGGCGGCAGCGCGCGCGGCGATGTCGCCTCGCTCTTGTTGATCCGGCCTATGGCGGCGTTGGTGCTAACCTATGGATTGTGGCAATTGTTCGCGGCCAAAGCGCGCGGCGACGGGCCATCTGGCTTGCGCTTTCTAATTGTAGCCGTCGCCGCCATTGTTGTGCTGGCCGCGATCCAATTGATCCCATTGCCGCCTTCGATCTGGGCCAATTTGCCTGGCCGTGCGCCGTTGGTTGCGGGGCACGATGCGGCCCAGATTGTTTTGGCTTGGCAACCGCTTTCGGTGACTCCGATGGCGACGATCAATGCGTTGGGTGCGCTCTTGGTGCCGTTTGCGGTTTTGGTGTTGTTCGCCGCGGTGGATGACAAAGCGCGGGGGAACGCAGTCCTGATTGTCGGCGTTTTTGTCGGTATGTCGGCGGTGATCGCAGTGTTTCAATCGCTTGTTCCGGGGTCTTCTGCCTTGCATTTTTACAGGGTCACAAACGAGGATGCTCCCGTCGGTTTGTTCGCCAACCGCAACCATCATGCGGTAATGTTGGCTGCAACCATTCCCCTTATCCTCGCGATCATGGCGCAATTTGGCAAAGCGAAATTGGCATGGATGGGCGGGGTCGCACCGTCGTGTGTCGTGGGTCTGTGTATGGTCGGATTGGCCGTTATGACCGGTTCTCGCGCAGGCGCAGCTTTGTCCATCGCCGCCTTTGCATTGACCGTCCCCATGTTCGCCTATGCCAAGCTTTCGACACAGAGCGGGGTGCGCAACTGGCGTAGGAAACGATGGGCCCTAATCCTTAGCCCGATTGCCATTGTTTTGATTGTCGTTGCCGTGTTTTTGATCGGCGGAGGCGCCGCGTTTGAACGAATCGCGGCAAAGGACAGCTTTGGCGATCTGCGGTTTCAAATCCTGCCGGATATCCTCGCGATGATTGCGCAGTCCACGCCGCTTGGTTGGGGCATGGGTTCCTTTCCCGAAGTGTATGAAATCTACGAAAGGCGCGAGATGATTCAGCCCGCCTATATCAATCACGCGCACAACGATTGGCTAGAGATTATCATCGAAGGCGGGTTGGCTCTGCCCACGATCATGGCGGCCATCGCCATGTGGACAGCACAGAATGTTTGGCGCCATCGACGCCAGATCTTGCGCCCGCGCGGCGATGAAGGTCGCGTCCGCTTTGCGGGTTTGGCCGGCGCGGTCATCTTGGTTGCCGGCAGCGCGTTTGACTACCCATTGCGCACTCCATCCGGGGCGGTCGTCATGATCCTATTTCTGGCGCTGATCGCCGCACCGCATCGCGGATCAGCGCCGTCATGAGGTCAGTCCTAGCCCTTGCGATGGTGGCTGCCAGCTTTCTGATGCCGGCGTTGTATTCGGGTGCCTTGCTGGTTCTGTTGGCGATTGCATTGTCGCTTAGAGGGGTGCGCGTCTCCCCACCCTTGCCCAGCGGGTCGGGCGTCTTGATCGCGGTGTTCTCTATTTTTGCCGCGCTCGCCGTGTTGGGGCCCAGTTTCAATCATGGCGTATCGGGTCAAAACATCGACGCGCTCAAATTCCTGTTCGCGGCGGTTGCACTTGTCATGGGGATGTCGCTGGGTGTGGGAAGCGGCATGGAGGGCAACCAACAGTTTGATAGCCAAGACGCCGGGCTGTTTCGCGCCCTACCCGTGTTTATCGCCGTAATCTCGGCGTTTTACGGCTATCTTAGCTTTACCGACGCCGTGTTGAGCCAGGAATCGATCGTCTATCCGCCGGACAACAACCATTCGGCTTCTATGCTGGCGATATTCCTGCCGATTGTTGTGTTGCAGATGCGCGGTCGGTGGCGCCTGATCTGCCTTGCCTTGTTGTTTGCCTTTGCGTTTTTCGCGGCGTCACGCGCGCTTATGGCACTCACTTTGTTGGCGACCGCGCTGTCGATCCAATCCATCCGGCAACAAAAGATTGCGATGCTGGGGGTCGTGGGGCTGGCCTGCGCGGTTCTATTCTATCGCGGGTTCAGCATGGACAACTTCTCGGATCGACTGCGCATGCAGATCATCGAAGTCAGCCTGCATTACGCACAAACACGCGGGGCCTATGCCTTCAATTTTGGAGAGGCCAGCTTTGCCGATTACCTCAACATTTACCCGGTCTATCAACGGTTGGAGATTCAACACGCCCACAACATGCTGCTTCAGCTGTGGGTCGCGTACGGGTTTGTCCCGCTGGGTGTGTTTCTGACCTTCCTAGTCGGGTTTGCGGTGCAAGGATGGCGTCAACGCAACTTCCTGTTCCTGTCGTGTTTTGCGATCTTTATGATGATGGGGATGATGGAGGCGATCGTGACCGATATCCGCGCCTTTGGCACCATCATGTTCACCTTGGGGTACACCTATTCATGGCGTGGGAATGGCGCGCGCATTCATTCCCCATCGGGCACGCTGTCTGCCAACGGCGCCGCATCGCATCCCGCATATTTCAGCGGCGGACGCCCGGCCTAATAGGTGTTGATTTTTGACAGTAGATGCGGACCGAAATCGGCGCTTCGCAAGGCGGCAACCAACCGTGCGTCGGCGGTTCCGTCGCCATAAATATTGGCGTTGGATGGCGTGATGGACAATGCCCGTTCAATCCCATTGGCAAGTGCGGCAGGATCGGTGGATTCGCAATCAACCGTGTTGGCGTTGCGTTCCCGCCCGGATTGGCGCGCACCGATGTTGAGGCATGGCGTGCTCAGACTGGCCGATTCAATAATGCCAGACGATGAATTGCCGACCAAGAGATCCGCGCATCGTATCGCAGAAAGGTAATCCGGGCGGGCCAGATGATCGACCACACACACCCTTTCATCACCGGCGTACCGATCAAGCATTGCGTCAATCGCTTTGCCCCCGGCGTCGGAGTTAGGCCTCAGGATCAATTGGCTGAACCCGGCATCGCGCACGGCGGCGATCACCGCCTCTGCCTGTTGCGCTGCCGTGGCCGATTCTTGAACGACGGGATGATAGATGACGACGGCGACCTTTGGCCCGCCGGATGCTGTGGGGGCAAAGCCGCATTTTCCGGCAAAATCGAACGTGCCCATGGCATGGGAATGGATGCCCACAAGGCCCGGCGCGCCTATCGCGGTGACGCAATCGGCGCGTTCGCCCATGCGAACGATCCGATCCGCAGATATGTCGGTGGAACACAAATGCACATGCGCCAATTTGGTTATGGCGTGGCGAAAACTCTCATCCAATGTGCCGGACCGTTCACCGCCACCCACATGCACAATCGGAATGGCGAGATGCAAAGCCGCCAACGCGCCTGCAAGCATTTCACCCCTATCGCCCAGCAACATCACGGCATCGGGACGGTCGTCCCGCCAAAACCGGGTCAACGCGTCCAATTCCGCCGCCAACGCCAGCGCCATTTCCCCCCCATCGGCACCGGTCAGCGGGACAGCAATCCGTGCCGCAATTGGCAGGCCGCTGTGTTCAATATCCTTGATGGTGTTGCCATAGCCGGGCGCAAGATGCTGCCCGGTCACCACAATACGACAGTCGAAATCAGGCGCGTCGTGCAAAGCCCGCAAACAGGGCAGCATTAGGCCGAAATCGGCGCGGCTTCCGGTGAGATAATCGATCTTCATATTGGTTTCGCGGGGTTGCCCACCACGGTCGCGCCCGGTTCGACATCCTTCGTCACCACGGCGCCCATACCGATCACTGCACCGGCACCGATCTGCAGTTTCTTGTCCGGTTGCCCAGGGCGCAGGATTGCGCCCGTGCCGATATAGGCATCATCGCCAATTTGGACATTGCCGTTCACCTTGGCGCCGGGTGCCAGAGTGACCCGATCACCGACAATGCAATCATGCGCCACATAGGCGTAGATATTTGCTTGAAACAACGCGCCAATCACCGTGTCGGATGTGACCATCGTGAACGGGCACAAAACCGCGCCGTCGCCGATCTCAACATTGTCGAGAACCATCGCATTATCCGCGATCACCCGGCCCAATTTCACGCCAGCCGCCTTGCATTTAGCGGCAAGCGTGCTGCGCAAACGGCCACTGCCAACGGCCAAGACCGCTTCGCGCGAAACGGCATCAGTTTGTGCAAATTGATCGAGAGTGAGGATGTCATATCGGGGATGAGTGTGATCGACTGCGGCGTCATCGATGAAGACAGCGCGCCATTGGCAATCCACGGGCGTTTGGGATCGCGCCCATTGCGCCATAACCGGCATAACCTCTCGGCCAAATCCACCCGCGCCATAGACACCAAACAGCTTCGAGTTCGTCATTGTGCCAGACCCTCCAAATCGTCCCATTGCACTTGCCCGTCTGCGATCACATCGCGATGCAACGCCGCCCCGACGACCGCGTCCACCAATTCAGGGCCCAGCCCATCGCCGGGTCTCTTCGCCAAAAGATCTTTTGGCGACAGAACGTGCCCCGCGGGGAAATCCCGCGCAAAGACGAGGCTTTTGCGGGCAACCATGCGTGTCGATAATTCGGCGGCGACGGGCTTTTTAACCCCATTGCCCAACCCTTTTTCCAAGGCACGGATTGTGGTGACCATCGCTTTGAATGCGTCCGGTTCCATCGATGCAGCGTGGTCGGGGCCGTCCCGGTTCGCGTCCAAGGTTATGTGTTTTTCCAAAACCGCCATGCCTAAGGCGCGCGCCGCAATCGCAGCCGCAGCACCCAAAGTGTGATCGGAAAATCCCACTGGGCATTCAAACGCCGATGCAAAGGCCGGCAAGACGCGTAGGTTTTGATCCTCCAACGCCGCCGGATAATCGGAAACACATTGCAGAACCGCGAATTCGCAATGCCCGCGCAATTCGGAAACGGCGCGATCAATGTCGGCCATGTCGGCCATCCCCGTGGAAACCAATACCGGCAATCCAGATCGCGCCGCTTGCCGCAACAAAGCGAGATTGGTGATCTCACCCGACGGCCATTTGAGGCATGCGGGGCGCAATCCGATCACAAAATCCAACGCTTCGGGATCAAACGCCGTGGTCAAAAATTCAATGCCAATCGCGTCGCAATGCTTTTGAAGCGCGGCAAAATCATCAAACGCCAATTCCAGTTTGCGCACCATTTCAAACTGGCTGCCCTCGCCGGTTTGGCGTTCTTGATAATTGGCCTTGGGGGCGGTGGTTAGAATGTTTGCTTCGGTGCGAAAGGTCTGAAATTTCACCGCATCCGCGCCGCATGCATGAGCGGTGTCGATCATGGCGTGGGCGACATCAATATCGCCGTCATGATTCACCCCAATCTCTGCGATGATGTAGCATGGATCCTTCGCCGAAATGCGGCGGTTACCAATCATGATCGACGGGTCGGATATCGGTTCAGGATGATGCATGAGAGAGGGTCTTTTCCGTGAAAGCGCCTGCCCGTTCGCGGGCAATGGGATGAAACAGAAGGAGCGCAAGACAAACGGCCCCGCCCGCCGCGCCGCCGACGGCCGGTGACCAAGCGAGCATGGCGACCGATTGGGTCCAAACCGCCATTGCCTGTGCCGCAAACCCGGCAATCAAAACCGCACCGGTGACGCCAATCACCCATCGGTGTCGATCGCAGGTCACCAGCAATCTTTGCGTCATTTCAACCAACGGGGTCAGGACGATCAAAGGCAGGAACGGCGCGCTCACGATGATGACCCGCACCATTTGCGATTGATCGGTCAGGCCGATCATCTGGGGCGAGGATTGGGCCATCAAAACCGCGCCAAACACCGTCAGAGCCAGCGCCGCATTGACCGCGCAATAGACTGCGATCCTGTGTTTCATCCCAAGCGTTCCGCGCGTCACCAAATCAGCAAAGAATGCGGTGCCGAACACAAACCAGATCGACGTGATGATGAATTGCGGGACCTTTAACCCATAGGCGATGATCGTTGCTTGCCCTTCGGCCAATTCGCGTGCAGCCATTTGCGCGGTGACGGCAATGGCCGCGACGGCCAACATCGCCGATCCACCGGCCATCGTGCGCCAAAGCCGGTCCGAAAACAGGGCGGTTTTGCCGCGTGGTGCATCGCCAACATCCGGTTCCGCTCCGCGCAGCAACAGCCCGGTGAAAACACTTGCGCGCAAGGCAAAGGTCGCCACAAGCCCGACCGCGTAGGCAACAATGCCCAAATCAAACAACAGCAACGCCGCAACCAAAGGCAAAGAGAGGAGGAGATTCCCAGCGATAACCGGCGCGCGTTGATTGCGTGAAAGGAACAGAGCGACTTGATACTCCGCAATCAAAGCAAACGGCACGACAAGCGGCACGATCAGCGCGATCGGCCATACAGGTGAGAGGGCTTCATTCCCGAATCCCGCGATCGCGGTGTAGACCAACGTCGCGATCAACGCGGCGGCGCAAACGACAACCCCAACCCCTGCCCCCTCTTTCAAAAGGCCCAGAGTATCACCGCGGGTGCGATAAACGCCCGCAATCGGCGTCAGGCTGGTGACGATGCAAATCCCCAAGGCGCCAGACAGCAAATTGACCAGACCATACAGCACCACAAAGGCATCAAGTTCAGCCCCGATGCCCAAGGATTCGAGCAAGATAAGCTCCCGCACAAAGCCGATCAGCTTTGAAGCGAAGGTGATGATCAACAAGACCAATGTGGAGCCAAGGAGACGCTTCATCACACGGACGCCATAGTCGATGCGATATGCGCCTCGGCCCGATCGAAATCGGATGGCCAATCAATATCGATCTCTTCACCCGGCGCGTTGCAATTGAGTGGGAGGCAAGCCGGCGGAAGAAAGCTGCGATGCGCGCGTAGAGCTGCGGTGCGAACGGCGTAGAACGATCCGGTCAACGCCCAGGCGGCGGGCAGATCTTGGCTGCGATTGGCGCTGATCGGGCTGTTGGCGGCGACCACTTGAGACAGAACACCATCGGCCATTTGGATGAGGCAATGCAACGGATGGTGGTTCGGCGTCACGGCGCCTACGACGCCCTCAAACGTCGGAGAATTGGCCAACAACGCCAGGCCTTCATCGACCCTGCCCGGCGCGCGAAAGGGCGATGTCGGTTGCAACAAGCACAGCACATCCCAATGGCGGCCTGCTTCGCGCTCCTTATCCAAAGCATGCAGGGCGACATCGACGCTGTTGGCGTGATCGCTCGCCAATGCGGCGGGGCGAACGAGGACATCGATCCCCGCCCGCGTAGCAATGGTCGCGACATCGGAATCGTCGCTGGACAGCAGAATTCTATCAACCCGCTGTGCCGATTGGGCGGCGTCAAAAGTCCATTGCACCAGTGGTTTTCCGCCCAACAAGCGGGCGTTCTTTCCCGGCACACGCTTCGATCCGGCGCGCGCGGGTATCAAGGCCAATGTCTTAAGCGGCATACAGCGCGCTTTCGGCCCGATCAGAAGCGTTTGTATCGGTGTCCAGAAACGCGCGCGCCCAAAGCTCAATCGCCATCAGAGCCCTTATTTCGCGGGTGCGATTTTCCCGCCCGGCCACATGCGCATCAAGATAAGCGCCCATTCGCGCGCTATCGAACATTGTGCGGGTGATCGCGTCGTTGCCTAACAATGTCGCCCGCGCCGCCGGCGCAAGGCGGTCTTTGAACCATTCACCAATCGGCACGGTGAACATCTGCTTCTTACGATAGGCCAGATCCTCACCGATCATCGGTGCGACCGCTTTCTTGAAGAGATACTTGGTCTCCCCGTCACGCAGTTTGAATTGCGCGGGCATGGTGAAGGCAAACTCCATCATGCGATAATCGAGCATCGGTGTGCGTGCCTCGACCCCTTCGGCCATGCCCATCCGATCGGGTTTCACCAAATTGTTGCCCGGTAACAGCAATTGCATATCGACGTTCAACGCCTGATTCAGGCGGTCCCAATGGGCGCTTTCATCGAAATGGGGGCGGAGCAATTCGGCGGATGCTTGCGGATCAACCTCGCGCGCAAATTCTGGGCGGTACAACCGGGCTTTTTCAGCCGGGTCGAACAAAGAGATGTTCGCCAAATAAGCGCTGCGGAATTGCGCGTCGCTTTCGTGTTCGGGGCGGCTTTCAAAGAAATTGCGGTACTTGTCATAACCGGCAAACAATTCGTCCCCGCCATCCCCGGTCAAAACGACCTTCACATGCCGCGATGCCAATTCAGACACTCGCCGGGTCGGCATGAACGATACATCGCCGTGCGGTTGGTCCAAATGCCACATCACATTCGGCCATGCGCTGACCATATCGGGATCGACGATTTCGGCGATGTGGTCGGTGCCAAAACGCGATGCAGCCAGTTTTGCGCTGGCCGTTTCGTCAAACCGGGGGTCTTCAAAGCCGATGGAGAATGTACGCACCGGCCCATCAATGTTTCGGGCCATAAACCCGACCACACTGGTCGAATCCACGCCGCCCGAAAGAAAGGCACCAAAAGGTACATCCGACCGCAGACGCAATCGCACCGCGTCTTCGAAAAGGTCCAGAAATGCGCCCGACCATGCCGCCTCGGACTGGTCGATCATGTCGCGCTGTGTCAGCGACCACCACCGCTTCACTTGCAAGGGTCCGCCAGCCTTCAATTCCGCCATGCACCCGGGGGGAAGATGCCGGATCCCTTTAAACGCCGTGTGCGGCGGGGGCACATAATTGAAGGTCAAAAACAGGTCGATCGCCTCGGGATCCAATTGCGGGGCGATGCCCGCGGCAAGGATCGATTTGATCTCTGAAGCAAACACGAAACTGTCGCCGGTCTCTGTGTAGAACAGTGGTTTTACGCCGATCCGGTCGCGGTAAAGGCGCAAAGTGGCATCGCGATTGTCCCAAATCGCGATGGCGAACATGCCGTTTAACCGCCGGACAAAATCGGGGCCCCAGTGGCGATAAGCGTGGAGCAGCACCTCGGTGTCAGACCCGGTTTTCAGCCGTACCCCCGCGGCCCGCAATTCCTTGGCCAGCTCTATGTAATTGAAAATCTCGCCGTTCTGCACCAACGCCACCGCGCCATCGTCGGAGACGAAGGGTTGATCGCCGTTTTCGACATCAATGATGGCCAGCCGTTGGTTCGCCAACGTGACCCGGCCGTTGCTGAACACGCCATCGCCATCGGGGCCGCGATGGCTTTGCACGCGTGACATTGCCGCGATCCGTTCGGTCGGAACGCTGCGACCGTTGAATGACCAATAACCCGAAATGCCGCACATATTCAGACCGTTTCCCGCGTAAAGAGAGTTCGAACCGTTTCGAACAAAATGATGATGTCCCGCCGCATGGTGGCATCGGCGGCGTATTCCAGATCGAGCGAGAGCCGCTGTTCCTTGGTCGCGGATGATCGCAACCGCGCCTGAGCCAGACCGGTGATGCCGGGCCGGACTTGGTGGCGGTTCTGCCAATCTTGCGACGCGTAATTGCTTTCCTGCATGGGGGTGTCGGGCCGGGGTCCGACAAGGCTCATATCGCCGCGCAGCACATTGAAAAATTGGGGCAATTCATCAAGGCTGGTCCGGCGAACTAGTGCACCTGCCCGGGTGATACGGGGATCGGCGACCTGGGTCACATACCCACCCTGCATTTCAGCATCGGTGACCATGCTGCGCAGTTTCAATATTTCAAATGGAATGCCGCCGCGGCCAATACGCGTCTGGCGGAACAATGCCGGACCCGGGCTGTCGAGTTTGATCCATGCCATCAAGGCAAGGATCAAGGGCCCCAACGCAATGATGGCTGCGCCGCTGATAACTATGTCAAAAGCCCGTTTCACGATGCGGCCCTTTGGTTGGACCTGATCCGGGTCAGGATGGATTGGATGCGGGTTTGCACCTCTTGATGATTGCGCCGCAGATCATCGGGTGAACCGGCCGCCGCTGCATCATACAATGCGATCAGGGCGCGCACTTCGCGTTCCAACACTCCACCGCCATCCAACCCGTCGCGCGCGAATGTGCGAGATAAATTGACCCGGGTGGAGCCCAGCCGCGCGTGTTCTTTCACGATAAATTCCGCCGGCAAATCCCCTTCGCCGATCCGCGCAATCCCGCCAAATCCAAACGGCTTTCCAATGGCGCGCAAAACGGCGCAGGCATCGTCCAACAGCCCATCGGCCAGCGGTTGGAACATGAAATCGAGGCCTAGAGAGATATGCAGGTCGTTGAGGCCGATGAAAACCTCATCAACCGCATCGCGGCGCGCGACCGATTCCAATATCGCCATGGCGTCACCGGTTTCGACTAGAGGCACGAACCGACATCGCCCCGCAATCATCGCGCCGATGCGATCGATCTCTTTGAGTGTTCGAAACATGGGCAGCATGATGCAATTCGCACCGGCATCAATCGCGCGATCGATCTCTTGCGCGCTGCCTTTGAATGATGGGTTTATGCGGACCATCACATCGGCGGACGACACCGCGCGAGCGACCGGGGCAATGTCTTCGACGCGATGTTTGCTAATCCATGTGTCGCGCAGTTTTTGCCGTTCAAACTTACCGTTGCGTTCCAGATCGACCATTATCCGACCCACACCCGATTGTTCGGCGCTCGCCGCGAGATCGGGGCTATCGGTGATTAGGACCGTGCACATTTGGGTGGGTGTGGGGGTCGTCATCGGTCCTTACCCCTTTGCCCAATATCGGATCTGTTCGCAGACCTTGTATACCGTGGCGTCGTCCATGTTTGATCCTGACGGCAGGCACAGCCCGCCGTTGAACAGGTTGTCACTCACCGATTGATCGGCAATTCGGCCATCATCATGGGGTTCAAATTCATATGCTTCGAAGACCGGTTGGCGGTGCATCGGTTTCCAGACGGGGCGCGCTTCGACGCCGACGGATTGCAAGCCATTGAGAATGCGGGTCCGGTCCAATCCGCATGCATCATTGAACACAGCCGCGGTCAGCCACCGTGTTGAGAAATATCCGTTGGGTTCGGGCATCCAATCGATGCCCTCGATATCGTTCAAAGCTTCGCAGTAGATTTCGAAAATGGCGCGGCGGCGGCGCACACGATCATCCAGAACCTTAAGCTGGCCGCGCCCAATTCCGGCCAAGACATTGCTCATTCTATAGTTGAACCCAATGGTTTGGTGTTCGTAATGGGCGGCTGCTTCGCGAGCCTGTGTTGCAAGGAACCGCGCCCGTTCAATCATGTCGCCGTCATCACCGCACAATGCGCCACCGCCCGACGTGGTGATGATCTTGTTGCCGTTGAAAGAATACGCCGCGAGTGTGCCGAATGAACCCGATTTGCGTCCCTTAAACGTCGCACCCAGCGATTCGGCCGCGTCTTCAAGAACTGGGACTCCATAGGCATCGGCCAACGCCATCAACGCATCCATATCCGCCGATTGCCCATACAGATTGGCGATGATGATGGCCGCGGGCAGAGCGCCGCACGCTTTATCGCGCGCCAAAGCCCGTTCGAGCGCCTTGGGGGACATGTTCCACGTTTGCGGTTCTGAATCGATGAAGACCGGAATGGCCCGTTCGTACCGGATCGGGTTGGCAGAAGCGGCAAAAGTGAAGCTGGGGCAATAGACCCGGTCACCATCCTTCACGCCCAAAAGGATCAATCCGAGGTGGAGCGCCGCGGTGCCCGATGACAACGCCGCAACGTGCCCATTCTCACTGTATTGCGCCAGTTCGGTTTCGAACCCTTCCACCTGCGGGCCGAGGGGAGCGATCCAATTGGTGTCGAACGCCTGTTGGACAAAATCGCGCTCCAACCCACCGAGATGCGGCGTCGATAACAACACAGCGCCGGCATTGTCGCGCCGTTCCAAAAGACGCGGCACACCGGCATCGTCCAAACGGGGTATGGCGGTGACCTGCGCGGTTTCAAACATGGCGCTCAGTTCAGCCAGAGTGGTCGTCATACGGGCGGTGACGGGCGCAATTGGGGGCAACGCATCCAAAATGGCGGATTGATCTCGGCCATCCAGCAAAAGGCGCCGAATATCGCCGTCGGTGACCATGCGCACCAACCGCCCCGTATCATCAACCACCATCAATGGGCCGCCGCCGGTTTGATCAAGCCGTTGTAAGGCATCGTGCAACGTCGTGTCCGCGTGCGCGATATAGGCCGCAATTGTCGCACCGATCGAACCCGGCTTTTCACAGTCAAAGTGACGCATAGACCCCCTCGATCCCGGCGCCCAAAGAGTCGCGCATAAAGAGCCGCTGGACCCTCTCCAGACCGCGCCATCCCATCTCCACGCATTGATCGCGATCATCCGCGAGCGTTTGCAGCGCATCGGTCACAGCCGCGATGTTACCCAACGCACACAGAATGCCGGTTTCGCCGTTGGCGACGACTTCGGGGATGCCGCCGATGGCATAGGAAACCACCGGAAGACCGCGGGCATGCGCCTCTGCGAGAACCATCCCAAATGTTTCCTGCGGCGATAAATGGAGGAATGCATGGGCCCGGTCGAGTTCGGGAAAGACATTGTCGAGCGCACCGGCAAACCGCACTTTATTGGCGATGCCTCGTTCCTTCGCATAGGATTCGAGCGCGTTTCTGCGTGTGCCATCACCGACCAATGTCAGCGTGGTGGCGCGCGCAGGGTCCCGGGCAACAAAGCGAGCAAAGGCATCGATTGAAGCGCGATGCCCCTTATCGCCGTTCATCATGGCGATGCCGACAATGCGGAATTCATCGTGCGCCCCGCGCGCAATCCACGCCGCGTCAAAGGCTGACTTGTCGGTCAAAACGCGGTCCGGCGTCATGATGGAATTGTAGACGGTGGTGATCCGTTTGGCCCCAACCCCATGCCGCAGCAAATCATGCTTCACAAAATCGGACACCGCGATCAGAGGGAACGGCAGACGTTTGAGCGCACCTTCTTTTCCCGCGCCTAAGACCGTGTTGACCACCCGCACCCGCTTACCGCGCGTCGCGGTCCATGCCAGCAATCCCGCCTGCGCATTGAAACTGTGCGCGATGCTGATGCCGGATCCGGCAACAATCCGGCGCAGAGCGGCGGCCCCTTTCCCCATTCTAATGGGCGCGCGATCCCCCAGATCGAGGCCGGGGACAATGTGAACGGCAAATCCGCCTTGCGTGAACCGATCCGTCAACGCATCGCTGCCCACGGCCACTTCGACATGCCAGCCGCGTTCGCGCAAGGCATGGGCCACCGCCAACATCAACACGCCCGGCCCAGCAAGCCTCACATCGGACCGCACCAACAGAACCCGTTTGTTACGCATGCTGCGCCTCCGCGAACATGGCATCAATCGCTTCGACAACATTGCCAAGCGCACCCGACGGCATGGCAAAACGCCCCGCTTCGGTTTGTGACACAGCGCGATCGATCGCGGTTTCCAGATCGTCGATATCGGCGTTGGCAGCCGCGATGCCATATTCGGCAAAGCGGGAATTCTGCGCGACGCTGGACCCCATTTGTAGGATCACCGGAACACCCGCCAGGGCTGCCTCTATCCCTAGGGTAGATCCGTGGGTGATGACGGCATCGGCGTCGAACAAATCGCAATCTAGCGATGCCCCGCGATTGCACCGAAATGGCGGCTTTAGCCAAGCCGGCGCCGGTTCTTCATTGGGGTGCAGCCGCACGGGCACGTCCCAATCATCGCGTTGAAGGGCCAAGTCATAGAGCGCGGCGATCACATCGGATTGATGATCCGCGTCGCGTCCTTTCAAAGGTTGCGATGCGTAGAGGACCGTTTTTCGTCCATTCCCGCTGGCATTTCCGTCGGTTTGGGCGCGCGCATTGCGTGCGGCCCGACGCGCGCGCAATTGCGCCATCGGTTCAAGCGCGGGATTGCCCGTAACTATGATCTTTTCAGGCGCATGGCCCGACGCGATCAACGTGTCGGCAACGGATTGGCTCAACACCAAAATCCGGTCTGCATAGTCGGGATCGTGCAGCCAATGATTGGTGGCGCTGGCCAACGTGTCGTTCAAAACGATCGCCGTGATCCCGCGATCTTGCCCGGCATCAATCAACGCCTTTTCCGCGCGCGGCGAATTGGTGGTGAGGATGATATCGGGCGCCGTTTTGTTGAGTATCCGCGCCGCCAATTCGCCGTGTTCAAACGCCGCCCGCCCCGCATCTGCATAAAGCGATTGCGCCTTGGCGTGGCCGTGAGTGGCCACTAGATCGCAATAGCCAAACCCCTGATACGCAACGCTTTCTGCGCGTGATACTGGCCCAGTTGCGTCGACATCGCCCACCAAACTGGTGCCATGGGTCACAATATCGGCATCATCCGGTGTCAGCATATCTTTGACCTGCCAGACCGTTACGCCCGCATCGCGCGCACCCGCCGCATCGACCACGGCATAGGCTGTGGTGAGAGCGAGGAAATGCACAGTCCATCCACGCGCACTCAACGCCATGGCCACCGGCAAACAGGCGTTTACGTGACCCCCGCCGTAAGCAGCGCAAAGGATGGTAGGTTGGGACAATTTACGGCATTCTCGTGTTATAAAGCTTCGTGATTTACGGGCTTATTGCCGGGGGATTTTGCATCGCATCGAGGATGTTGGATGATGCGTTTTACCCGGTGAGGAAGAGATAGTTTTTCCACTCGGAAGTGGGAAAGGCTATTGCATCCAAAACCGAAGCAATTGCGCTTCGTCATGCGGCCTATGGTCGCCCGAAAACGCCCGCCAGAAAGGCACGAATATGCGTACTGTCCTTATCACCGGATCGGCCGGCTTTATCGGATACCATCTGGCGCAACTTTTGTTGGACGAAGGGTTTCGTGTTGTCGGGTATGACGGGATGACCGATTACTATGATGTCCGCTTGAAAGAACGGCGGCATCAAATGTTGCTTCAAAACGCCAATTTCACCTGCGCACAGGGGATGTTGGAAGATTTTGACACGCTCCACACGCTGGCCATGCGTGAAGAACCGGATGTTATCGTGCATCTCGCCGCGCAGGCCGGGGTCCGCTACAGCCTTGAAAACCCGCGCGCATATGTCGATGCGAACCTTGTCGGTGCGTTCAACGTGATGGAATGCGCGCGCGAATTGGGCGTCGATCATTTGTTGATGGCCTCCACATCGTCGGTTTACGGCGCGAACACCGAAATGCCGTTCGATGAAAGGGAGAAATGCGACACGCAATTGACCCTTTATGCTGCGACCAAGAAGGCGAATGAGGCGATGGCCCATTCCTATGCTCATCTGTGGAACTTGCCGACGACGATGTTCCGGTTCTTCACCGTTTATGGCCCATGGGGTCGCCCCGATATGGCGCTATTTAAGTTCACACGCGGGATCCTGGAGGGGACTCCGATCGACATTTACAACAATGGCGAGATGTTCCGCGACTTTACCTATGTCACGGACCTTGTTCGCGCGATCCGTTTGTTGATCGATAAAGCACCTGTTCGCCCAGAAACGCCGGACGATATTCCCGAATGGGATTCGCTGTCCCCCGCCGCCCCATGGCGCGTGGCCAATATTGGCAACAGCGACACCGTGAAATTGATGGATTTCGTCACCGCGATCGAATCGGAATGCGGACGCGAGGCGGTGAAGAATTTTATGCCGATGCAAAAAGGCGATGTGCCCGCAACCTATGCCGATGCGACTTTGTTGCGCGAATTGACCGGATACACCCCCCAAACCGACGTGCGTAAGGGGATTGGGAAATTCGTCGCCTGGTACCGCGACTATTACGGCGTGTGATTAACCCTCGTTAGGGTCGGCGGCCTCTGGCGCGGGTGGTGTCGTACTGGGTAAATCGCCTTCGCCGGGCAATGGCCCTGCACGTTCGCGTTCCAACCGTTCCAGATATTCCCGCTCAATCTGTTCAACGCGCGCCTGTTCATCGGCGGCGTCCCCATCAATCGTCGATAGGCGGTCTTGCCGTGCTTCTTCGATCAATTGGCTAAAGCGAACATTCTCACCCTCTGCGCGTTCGGCATAGGCTTGATCAATAAACCGTTCGGTGCAGCCGGTGAAACCGCCCGCGCCCGCCGGATCGCACGACAAGGTGCCATGGGCACCGATATATCGGATGCTCTCAATCTGGCGTGTGCGCGAAATGTTTTCCGGCGAATCGCTGTGGCGAAGGTTTGATGGGATGCGATACCGGTCGGCCTCAACCACAATTTGACAGACGACCAATTCGCCTTCGATCGTGGGTTCGGGGCATTCGCTTTCGTCATAAGCGATCACCATATTCACGCGGTCACCGGCCTGATCCTGTGCAGCGGCAGGGCCGATCAATGCCAATCCCGCCACGGGCGCAGCAAGGGACAAAATCGCAAGGCGCGACAGGTTGAGCGCGTAAGACATTGAGTGTTTCCTCTTAAATGCGCCGATCGACGCATGAACATTTGTCAGAGCGATATATAGCAACGGGTGAACCGTTTCTGAAGAGCTTACCCGCCCTCTTTGCCGTCGATCCGATCACCGCGGCGCATTGGGTTAGATCCGCTCGCTCACTTTGATTGCGATTCGGCATCCCAAACGAATGGCGCCGGACAACAAAGGATAGGCCGGCGCGCTTTCCGCGCCATTGGCAAGCGCGGCATCGCGGTGTTCCCGTTCTTCTTCGCGAAATTCCTCAATCATTTCGGCCAATTCAGGTTCGGACCCGGTTTCGGCCAGGCGATCAAGTTGGTCGGAATAATGCTTGTCGATCTCGGTTTCGACCGCTGCGGTGCACGCCATCGCGGCCTCTGGCCCAAGCAGCGCCGTGCCCGCACCCAACGCGTATCCGGCGGCGGACCAAAATGGATGCAAAGCCGTGGGGCGCACGCCGCGTTTGGCCAAAACCGCGTCAAACCGCGCGCAGTGGGTTTCTTCTTGTTCAGCCATGTGACGGATTTCGGCGGAATGCGGTCCGCGATCGCCCATTACGGCCAATTGCCCTTTGTAAATTCGGGTTGCGCCAAATTCGCCCGCCTGATCGACGCGGATCATACGGTGCAGTTCGTCGCGATCCATATTACACTCCTGAAAAACGGGCAGCTCCCGATGGCGGGATCTTACTTCTTATACGCAGCGAAGGCCACAATAGCTGCTCCGCCGATGCAAGAAATAAGGAAATTCCAACCGGCCAACGAAATTCCGAACAAATCCCATGGCGCGACGTCACATCGGATCAAGGGGGCGGCGGAAATATCCATCACATCGACATCGGGCGCAAATGTGCTGCACCCGGTGATCCCTTCCCACCATCCGTATTCGACCCCGGCGTGGAACCCACCGATCAACCCCGAGGTTATAACCGCCAGACCCGCCAAAGCGAGCCAAACCCGTTGGGGCGGCGCAACAAAGGACACCAATGCCAAGGCAACAGCAGCAAAATGGGGCCAACGCTGCCACCAACACATTTCACACGGATAAAGGCCAAAACCGTATTGGGAGATGTAGGCACCGCCCAACAGGCCCACCGGAATCGCCAATGCCAAGGCGCGCGTTTGTTGTAGTCCAGTCATAGATCGGACCTTTAATCGGCCATCGCACCAATGGCCACCCAATGTGACCGGTGCCCGGCTGCTGGTAGAGAATTATCGCGGTCGTTTACTGGCGCAACGCAACCGAACTGGAGGTCGTGCGACGCAGGGTTTCAATCGCATAATGCAGTTGAAAATCCTCTACGCCTTGCTCTTCGAGCTGTTCGGCCGTCAATTGGAAACGCGGATCGTCGATGTTGTCATCCTCCAATTCCGCATCATCAATGCCCAATTCGTTGACCAAATGCCCGCGCAGATCGGATTCGCGCGTTTGATACCGTTCGCGCAGCGCGAAATCGGGATCGGACAATTGCGGCACACGGATATCGGGCGTGATGCCCCCTTCCTGCACCGATGCACCGGACGGTGTGAAGTACCGCGCGGTGGTCAATTTCAACGCCGCATCAGGGCCCAATGGCAACAGCGATTGAACCGAACCTTTGCCGAAGCTGCGTTGGCCCATGACCAAGGCGCGGCGATGATCTTGCAAAGCACCGGCGACAATTTCCGAAGCAGAAGCGGAACCGGCATCAATCAAGACAATGATTGGGACACCTTCGGCCATATCACCGCGAAACACGGTTTCTGCATCGTACAAAAGAGTTTCGCCGCGCGCGCGGCCACGTTGTGAAACGATGCGGCCGGAATCGAGGAACAGGTCGGACAAGGCCACCGCTTCATCGAGCGACCCGCCCGGATTGGACCGCAAATCCAGCACCAAACCGCTCATCCTGCCGGTCGCTTCGTCTTGCAGCGCTTCCCATGCGCGATAGACATCGGCGCCGACATCGGCGGAAAATTCATTGACTGAAATGTGTCCAATATTACCGGATTCGAGCGAATGAGTAACCGGCTCCAATTCGATAACGCCGCGCGTTACATCGACTTCGAACGGCTCATCGCGACCCGGACGGAAAATGGTCAACTTGATGGATGTGCCCGCTTTGCCGCGCATCCGCGCAACCGCGTCATCCAAATCGCCGCCATAGATTAGGTCGCCGTCCAAATGGGTGATGAAATCACCCGCTTTGACGCCTTGCGCATCGGCCGGGCTGCCTTTGAACGGTGAAATCACCTTGACCGCGCCGTCTTCCATGATGACCGACAGACCCAAACCGGAATAATTGCCGTCAATCATCGTGGTCAGCCGTTCAAGATCGCTGCCGTCGAGATAGGCGGAATGGGGGTCGAGCGATGTCAGCATCCCATCGATCATGCCGCGCACAAGTTGTTCGTCATCAACCGGCTCAACATAGTTTGCCTGAATGCGTTGATAGACCGCGAAAACCTTCGCCAATTCGGGCCCGGCGCGGCCATCGACCTGCGCCATGGTGGCGGTGGTTGCGGGGATCAGCGCGACGGCTGTGACGAGAGCGGCGCTGCGAAGCAAGGCGGCGATTTTCATGGGGTGTGCAAGGCTCCTTTATCCAACGTTGTATCGCGCGATCCACCTTAACGCCAGATGAGAGCGTCATGTGGGGTGGATACGTCCCTGACCGGGGCAGTTTATGGCGGGATCTTTACCAATCGGATCGCAAGGGTTCGATGCGAACGAGTGAATTAACGCAGGAAGTTGAGCGGGTTAACAGGCTCTCCATCCTGACGCAGCTCTATTCCAATCATCGGATCTTCGCCTCCGGCAACGCCCAAAGGTGCGCCGCCAATGACCTCGTCGCCCACTTCGGCGGCCACTCTTTCAAGGCCGGTCACCAAACTGGTCCAGCCGCCGGGATGTTCGATAATCACGATTCGCCCAAACCCGCGATACGGCCCCGCAAAGGCAATGCGACCCGACGCCGGTGCAACCACTTGCGCGCCAGATTGCGGCGCCAGCGACAATCCCTTTGAACGCAAACCGCTTTCCCGCATTTCGCCAAATCCGGCGATGGTCCGACCTTGGACGGGCAGTTGAAACGCGGTCAATGCCGTGGTCGTTGCGGCCGGGGTGGGTGTGGAATCGCTGGCGTCGATATCGGCGATGTCGGCGGCGATGTTGGCAGGACGCATTACCGGGCCGGGCAATGCCGCCAGTTCACGGCGCAACATAGCCGCATCGTCGATTACATCGATCAATCCGTCCAAATCACGCGCTTCCTCGGCCAAGGCCAAGGCGCGCTCCCCTTCGCGCAGAGCATTGCCGCGCGCTTCGCGTGACGCCAGCCTTTGGCGCGATTCCAAAGCGGCCAGATCCGCCCGACGTGCCTGCAATTCTTCTTCACCCGCGCCCAAACTTTCCAATTCGCGCGCGGCCTGTTGTTCCAAGGCGCGGCCTTGTTCCAATTCTCCGCGCAGCGCGGCCGTTCGATCGCGGATTTCGGGAACTGCCGAGGCAAGAACCGCACGAACATAGACGAGGTCTTTGAGCGATCCCGGTTGCAACGCAGACAAGGCCAATGGTCGCCGCGCCGTGGTTTGCAACGCGCCGGTCAACCGCACCAAAGGCTGTTGCCGTTCCGCCAGTCGCGCCGACAACGCAGTCCGGTCCGCCTGAGTCAGCGAATATCGTGCGCGTGCAGCGGCTATGTTGGCTTCTGCCGCTTGGATTTGTGCTGCGATGGCGGCCGCTTCGCTTGCGGTTTTATCGGCGGCAATCGTCGCGTCGTCGGATGCTTGGGTGAAGCGATCCGCGCGGGTTTGCGCTTGCCTGCTTTCGCGGGTGGCCCTCTCCAATTCGGCCTGCGCCTCATCCGGTTCCATAATCGCAACGTTGCGTTGTGCCCTGCTGTTGGGAACGGCTAACGCCATGGCCGCGATCAAAGCCAACGCCAAAAAGCCAAAAGCAGCGGTATGAAAAGCAGGATTGCGCATGGTGAACGACACTTTGCCCCATGATTGAACGCGATGATAGGCCCGTTGGTCAGACCCGGTGGTAGGGATGACCCGCTAGGATGCTGGTCGCGCGGTACAATTGTTCCATCACCATCGCGCGCGCCATCAAATGCGGCCATGTCGCCGGACCAAAGGCGAGCAAGAGATCGGCGTTTTTCCGGTCTTCGTCGGAATGCCCATCGGCGGCCCCCAATACAAAGCGCGCCTCACGCATGCCATCATCGCGCCAGCGGCCCAATAGCGCGGCAAAATCCTCCGATCCCATCGCCTTGCCCCGCTCATCCAAAAGGATGGTTTTGTGGGGACTTAAGGGGTCGGGAATTTTACCGCCGGTTTCCGGCAGTTCGGTGAGTTTCACCGGCCAGGTCAGGCGTTTTTCATAGCGCGCGACAAGCTCCGCCTCGGGTGAGCGGGCGATCTTTCCACGGGCGATAACATGCAGGAGGATGGCCGGAATCTCTCTACTATCTGGTGCGCGCGCGTTGGCGCGCAGGCGAAAGGGTTACGCCCGGCCTTGTTGCGGCGTGCCGCCTTCGAAGGACCACATACGTTCCAGATTGTAAAAGGTGCGCACTTCGGGCCGGAACAGATGGACGACAATATCGCCCGCATCGATCAACACCCAATCCGCCGTCGGCAAACCTTCGATGCGAACAGGGCCGTGGCCCGCTTGTTTGACCTTTTCAGCCAATTTCTGCGCCATAGACGCGACCTGACGGGTAGATCGGCCGCTGGCGATCACCATAAAATCGGCGACCGAGCTTTTCCCTTCTAGGGGGATTGAGACGATTTCCTGCGCTTGATCATCGTCAAGCTGGCTCATCACCAAATCGTGCAGTGGGTGTTCGCCTAATTCAGATGGCATAGTCAAAATTGCCTTTTCGGGCACCGCAGAGGCGGCGGGTGTTGGTGTCATAGACACGCGGGAATCTCCAAGATGTGGGGCTAAAATGGGCGCCTATGCGCGGGATGGCAAGGAAAGTTGCGTCCAATCGGATAAGATGAAGGCCCAAAATGGGTCGCTTCATGCAACGTCACGCTCTTCTACGAGACGGAAAGTCAAAACATCGCGCGGGGTGGCCCCTTGATATTCCGACGCCCAATCTGCGTTGTCACGGCGGATCGCGGTGGCGGAACTGGAATCGGGATCAAACCGCATGAACACCAGCGCGGGCGCGCGGGCGTGCTTTGTGTTCGATGATGATGGGTTGCGAATGCTGGCGACAGGGACGCGGTAGCGTCTCAACCAGGCCATGGCAGGGCTTGTCATAGCCGCACCGTTGTAGCCGGGACGCGCGATCACCGCAATCGGTACAAGTCGCGCAATATCACGCCACCCCTTCCAGCGGTGAAACTGCGCCAGATTGTCGGACCCCATCAACCACACAAATTGCCGTTTGGGATACCGCCTTTTGAGCTTTCGCAAAGTTTCGAGCGTGTATCGTGTGCCCAATTCGCGCTCTATCACGGTCGGCACAATCGACGTTCGCCGGGCTTGCGATCGCGCGGATTTGAGGCGCGCACCGAGCGGCCCCATCCCCTTGCGCGCTTTCAAAGGATTGCCTGGTGACACCAACCACCACGCATCGTCCAACTGCAATCGATCTATCGAAAACTGAGTGATCCGACGGTGTCCGCTATGCGCGGGATTAAAACTGCCACCCAAAAGCCCAGTCAACATATCAAGGCCGCGCCTGACCAGAGCCACGCACCAACCATTTGTATGTCGTGAGCCCTTCCAAAGCGACCGGCCCGCGCGCGTGCAGCCGTCCGGTTGCGATGCCAATCTCTGCCCCCAAACCAAATTCTCCACCATCGGCGAATTGCGATGACGCGTTGTGCATCACGATCGCGCTATCAACCCGGGCAAAGAATTGCTCTGCCACGGCTTCGTCTTCGGTGATGATTGCGTCGGTGTGAGACGAAGAGTGGCGCGCAATGTGATCCACCGCGCCGTCCAATCCATCAACAATCGCAACCGACAACACCGCGTCGAGATATTCGGTGTCCCAATCGAGTGATGTGGCCGCAATCACGCGCGAATCGAACGACCGACAGGCGGCATCGCCGCGAACCTCACATCCGGCATCGATCAATTGCTCTACAATCGTGGGGCCATCGGCAAATTCGGCGTCTATCAACAAAGTTTCCATCGCCCCGCAAATGCCCGTTCGGCGCAGTTTCGCGTTGAGCGCAATGGTTCGGGCCATGTCGGTATCAGCCGCCGAGTGGATATAGGTGTGACAGATACCGTCGAGATGGGCGAGAACAGGGACACGCGCATCGGCCTGAACCCGCGCAACAAGGCTTTTCCCGCCGCGAGGGACAATCATATCGATCAAGCCCGTCGCGGTCAGCATCGCGCCAACCGCGGCGCGGTCTTGTGTCGGGATCAATTGCACCGCTTGCGCCGGGACACCGCCTTCGACCAAACCGGCGGTGAAACTGGACAGGATGGCCCGGTTTGAATGGACCGCTTCGCTGCCTCCGCGCAACAACGCCGCATTGCCCGCGCGCACGCACAAGGCCGCCGCATCGGCGGTTACATTGGGGCGGCTTTCATAGATAATACCGATCGTTCCAATCGGCACGCGCACCCGGCTTAATTTCAACCCGTTGGGCCGTTCGGAAGCATCGATCACATTGCCGACCGGATCGGCCAGATTGGCAACTGCTTCGACCCCCGCCGCCACAGCCTCCAAACGCGCATCGTCCAACATCAAGCGATCCAATAGCGCTGAAGAAAGGCCGTTTTTCCGGCCCGCCTCAACGTCTTTCGCATTGGCCGCAAGGATCGCGGCAGCGTCTTGGCGCAGATGCCGCGCGGCATGGATCAAGCTTTGCGCACGCGCTTCGCTGGATAGGCTGGCCAAGACGCGCTGCGCCGCTCTGCCATCTTGGGCGAGAGCGGTGATCGCATCGTGTGGGGATTGCGTGTCGTGCGTCTTCAAAGAGGTCGTCGTTTTCATCACTGCGGCCAATAGCAGGGCAATCCGACCGTGTCAGCGAGTCCGTTCAATTGGTCGGACAAGGAGCGATTCGGCGCGATTCTTACCGATCGGTGAGTTTGTATGGATGCGACATTTGTCCATTTCGCTGCAATATTGCTCTTATATGAACGCTTCACCGCGATTCCCCATCGGTTCAACGGTTCGGGCCCCAACGGGATTCGATTCTTTACAGACCCATTGGTAGTCGTTCGTAACAAGCGAATTACAAATAATCGGGGCCGCTTTGTCAGATTCACATTCCGAACGCACGTTGCGAGAGAAAGTGCGCGATTGGTTCCCCGATCGTGAATTCTTCATGCGGTCACAAGGCCAAGTTCGCTTCATCAAAATCTCATCGCAGATGCAAAAAGGCGCGGCAGCAGCTGTAGCCTTGTTGGCGGTCGGCTGGGTTGGATCGATGGGCATCATGGCGTGGAACAACCACGCCGCCGAGGCCAGCATCGCGTCATTCCAAGAGGAAAAAGCAGCCGTCGCGACCGCTCGTCAGCGTCTTGACGCGTATGAAGGTAACCTTGATCAGGTCGTCGAAGATTTGGACGCCCGGCAAGACGCTTTGGAAGCGATGGCGGAATTGCTTCCCGAAGAAATTCAAACGGTCGATACAAATGTCACCGATTCCAGCGACGAAACGGCAGAAACGGTTGAGCAAGTTGGGATTATGTTCCCGAAAGCGCGCGGCCTCGCAGAGATCGAAGCGCGTCAACTTGCCTTTGTAGAAAATATGACCCGGTACGCCGATTGGCGTGCGGGCCGCGCCGAAGAAGCGCTGCGCCGGTTGAACCTTGATCCGAATGCAATGGCTCAGGCCGCCAGTTCGGATATTGAGGCGGCAATGGGTGGTCCGCTCGAAATGTTGGCGACCGCTGCTGATGGATCGATCGACCCACGGTTCGAACGCCTCGGCCTAAGCTTGGCGCGCATGTCTGCTCTTGAGCGTGCATTGGACGGCGTCCCACAAGTTGTGCCCGCCGCCGATCAACGCATCACCTCTGCGTTTGGATATCGCCGTGATCCGTTCACTCGCGGTGGCGCCATGCACAGCGGCATCGATTTCAAAGGCGCGTATGGTTCGCCCATTTTCGCCGCCGCCACGGGCGAAGTCAGCTTTGCCGGTTGGAAATCGGGATATGGTAAGACCGTAGAGATCACGCATGCCAACGGCATCATGACACGTTACGCGCATCTTTCACGGATTGGCGTAACTGCCGGTCAGTCTATCGAAGGTGGGGCAACGATCGGTGGCCTAGGCAGCACCGGCCGGTCTACAGGTCCCCATCTACATTTCGAAGTTCGTATTAACGGGCGCGCGGTCAATCCGCGCCCCTTCCTGGAGGCAGCCCCCGATGTTCTCAAAGAAGCCCGCGGAACAGGAACGGCCAGCCGTCCCGCAAGCCGCCCCTAAATCCAGAGGAAGAAACATGGCGCAAGGCAATTCGACCTTTTCGGTGATCGGATCGGACGTCACGATCAAAGGCGACATCAGCGCGTCTGTCGATCTGCACATTGATGGCACCATCGAAGGCGACATCAAATGCGCGTCTTTGGTCCAAGGCGAATCAAGCGCAATTTCCGGTGCTGTCACCGCGGATAGCGCGCGGATGTCGGGCAAAGTGGTCGGATCGATCACCGCCAAAGAATTGGTGATCCTTAAAAGCGCGCAAATCGAAGGCGACGTGCATTACGATGCGTTGACCATTGAACAAGGCGCGCAGGTTGATGGCCGGTTTGCTCCCAACGGACAAACCGCCGCACCCAAGGCAGTGCCTGCTCCTAAAGTGAGCGATGCCGATCCCCAGTTGAAGATGGCGAACTAGGCCAAAGCCAACTGCAACCAAATAGTTTGAAAAGCGCCGCGACCCTTCATGGGTGCGCGGCGTTTTCTTTGGCTGGATCAGAAAACCTAGAGAACTTCGGCGCGCAACGCCTTGCGGTCGAGTTTGCCGACGATCGTTTTGGGCAAATCGTCGCGGATGACGATGCTGTCGACGCGTTCGTGCTTTCCGATCCGTTCGTTCAGCCATGATTTAAGCGCGTCGCCGTCTATCCCGTCGCTATCGGGCTCAAGCGTGACATAAGCGCGCGGAACTTCGCCGCGATATTCCTCCGGCACGCCAATAACCAACGCCTCTTTAACGGCCTCATGTTTGAGGATCGCGTCCTCAACCACGCTGGGAAAGACTTTAAAACCGCCAACGGAGATCATGTCTTTGATCCGGTCGACGATCTTTAGAAATCCATCGGCATCCATTTCGGCCACATCGCCTGTGCGCAGATATTGTTTGTTGCCGCGCGTGACGAACACATCGGCGGCGGTTTCGGGCCGGTTCCAATATCCGCGCATGATTTGCGGGCCGTGGATCGCCAATTCGCCGGGTACGCCTTCGGGGGCGAGTTGAGTGGGATCCTCTTTGTCCAACAAGACGATCTCTGTGCCCGCCACCAATTGGCCGATGGTGCCGCGTTTGCGCGTCCCTTCATACGGGTTGACGGAGACGACGCCGGAACTTTCGGTCAAACCGTATCCTTCGACCAAACGCACGCCGGTGGTTGCTTCGAATCGTTCGTGAACCTGCGCGGGCATTGGGGCGCCGCCGGAAATGCAGACTTTCAAAGAGGAAAGGTCGGTCTTGCTCAGATCAGGATGATCCAAGAGCGCTTGAAACATGGTTGGAACGCCTGGAAATCCGGTGGTCTTGTACTTTTGAATGGTCTGCAGCACTTGTCGCGCATCAAATCGCGGCACCATGGCAATCGAAGCGCCCGCCGCCACGCAATGGTTCAACAAAGCGGTGTTGGCGAAAACGTGAAAGAACGGCAGCGCGCCCATAAACACTTCATCGCGCGGATTATCGGCGGCGTTGATCGCGGCGATCTGCTGTGCGTTTTGCGCCAATTGATTGTGGCCCAACATCGCACCCTTAGGCCGCCCGGTTGTGCCGCCGGTATATTGCAAAAGCGCGAGATCTTCGGTCGCGCTCAGCGTGGGCAGGCCGTAGCGTTCGCCATCCAACCAATCCGTCCAGGCCCAATCGGTCAACATATCCGACCATTCGCGAATGGAATCGCCCTGCTGGCCATAGGCAACATTGGCGATCTGGCTGCGCTTGAACACTTTCATCGCCAGGCCTTTCGCCCACGGGAGCATGTTGGACAATTTGCCAACAACCAATGTCTCAAGCTCAGACGTTTCGAGAACTTGCGCCGCGTTGTCGTACAATTCGGGCACATCGACGGTGACCAGGACCCGCGTCCCACTATCGGCGACTTGCCATGCCAATTCTTCTACCGAATAGAGCGGCGAGAAATTGACCACGACCGCACCCGCCATCATCGCGCCGTAATAGGCCGATGCGTAAATCGGAACGTTGGGCAGGAACAAGCCGACCCGGTCGCCCTTTTTGACGCCCATCTCCACAAGGCCGAGAGCAAAGGCGTTCGCCTCTGCAAAGACATCGCCATATGTGTAAGTGCGGCCCAGAAAATGAAGAAATGGGGCCGATCGATCATGCCGCACCGGCCGTTCAAACATCTCCGGCAGGGTCAGGTCTTCGAACTGCGTATCCCAAGGGGTTGGGTGGTGATAAGGGGCGTTATTGACATTCATGTCAGTAACCTTGGCCGATCACCGCTTCACACACAAGCAAAAGTGCGCCCAAAAGGACGGTTTTTGCATCAAGTGTGATGATCATCGGTGCCCATCGCGTGTGCAACGCGCCGAACCCCTATGCGCCGTAACGCACCGCTATGCGCGGAGGATTACTCGCTAGGAGCGTCGTCCTCCGCAGGCGGTTGGGCGAAACCCGAAGTCGAAGGTGCAACGTCACCCGCTTCTTCGGCTTCGCGTTTTTTGGCGAGCCATGCTTCGGCTTCGGCTTCTTGTGCGGCTTCGGCGGCGGCTTTGACGTTCGCTTCGCGTTCGGCGCGCAGCTCTTCGATCAATTTGTCCTTATCCGAACGGCCATCGGTCGCAACGGGCGCCTCAGCATCTTCGGTCACACCGGCACGTTTGGCCGCCTTGGCGACCGCCGCATCCAATTCCCGCTGTGAACACAGGCCAACGGTGACCGGATCTTTGGGTTGGATGTTTTGAATGTTCCAATGCGACCGTTCGCGAATCGCGCCAATTGTGTTGCGCGTGGTGCCGATCAATTTGGAGATCTGCGCGTCCGAAATTTCGGGGTGATTGCGCAAAATCCACGCAATGCCATCCGGTTTATCCTGACGTTTGGATACAGGTGTGTAACGCGGGCCTTTGGTGCGGGTCACCTCGACCGGCGCCTTGTGCATTTTCAACGCGTAGTTTTCATCCGCCTGACCCAATTCGATCTCGGCCAGCGTCAATTCACCGGCGTGAACAGGGTCGCGACCGGTGTATTTGCTGCCTGCGAGGTCATCGGCCATCGCTTGCACTTCGAGAATGTGAAGACCGCAAAACTCAGCAATTTGTTCAAACGACAAACCGGTGTGATCAACCAACCAGGTGGCGGTGGCGTGCGGCATCAGCGGTGTGGGCTGGCCCATAGGAAAACTCCGTAAAAAGTAGAAGGCCGCCCCTTTCGGAGCGGCCATTGCGACACGGTAGATAGGCGAAGGTCGTGCAAACGGCAAGGAATTGGTTTGCACCGCTGTGACAGCGTCCCATTAGCGGCCAAACCAACGCAAAATTTGCCGCCCAAATGCCATTCTTAAGAGAAGGCGAAGGCCCTCGATCAATCCGCGCAAACGCTCAAGACAATTTTACCGATATGTTCGCCCGCTTCCATTCGGGCATGGGCCGTCGCGGCTTCGGCTAGGGATAGGGTTTGGTCCATGATCGGGGCCAGTTCGCCGGTGGTGAACAGCGGCCAAGCGTTATCGGCAATTTCATCCGCCAACGCGGCTTTGAATGCATCACTGCGCGGTCGCAGAGTCGATCCGGTCAAAGTCAATCGACGCATCATGACCATCGGCATGAACAATTCCGCTTTCACCCCGCCCAACACCGCGATCGTCACATGGCGGCCATCTTCGGCAAGGCATTTCAGATTGCGCGGCACGTAATCGCCCGAAACCATATCAAGCACAACGTGCACGCCCGCGCAATCGGTGTGCTTGGCCACGGCTTCGACAAAGTCTTCTTCGCGGTAATTGATCGCCAGGTCGGCGCCAATTTTGCGTGCCGCTTCGCATTTGGCTTCGTCGCCGCATGTCACGATGACATGCATGTCGAACGCCTTAGCCAACATAATAGCCATCGTCCCGATGCCCGACGTGCCGCCATGAACCAACAGGGTTTCACCATCGCGGGCCATGCCGCGTTCGAAAACGTTGTGCCACACGGTGAACAAAGTCTCTGGCAAAGCGGCGGCGGATTTCAAATCCATCGCATCAGGCACCGCGAGGCAATGTTGCCATGGGGCTGTGCAATATTCCGCGTAACCCCCACCCGGCGTCAGTGCGGCGACCCGCGTGCCTATGATTTCGGAGGGCACCTGTGCCCCGGTTGCGACCACAATGCCGGCAACCTCCAACCCCAAAATGGGCGACGCGCCCGGCGGCGGCGGATACGCACCGGCGCGTTGAATGCAATCGGGACGATTGACGCCCGCATAGGCCACTTTGATCAAGACATCGTGCGGGCCCGGTGCAGGAACCGAGACCTGTTCCAAGCCCAGAACCTCTGGCCCGCCGGGTTTTTCAAAACCCACAGCTTGCATCGTGTCCGGCAGAACAGGCGTCGTCGCCTCAACCATAAGTGAACCCCTATTTTCGTTATCCGATCCAGTCGCCCCACTGGATACAATGTTTCACCCGTTATGGCGCGCCCCGTATGGGATGCAATTACTTTTCACGAACATTGACAGCACGCCGCCTTCGTTGCGATGTTGACGGCCATGGATATTGATGACCGCCCGATCCGCAAAGGCGACGCCGCAAGCCAGTTAGCGGCAGAAGATCTTGCGCCCTATTCTCAGGACGAGCTGACCGATCGGGTCGCTTTGCTTGAAGCGGAAATTGCGCGGGTTAAAGCGCACAGCGACAAGGCCAGCGCCCATCGCGCAGCGGCCGACGCCTTTTTCTCAAAGAAGACCGATTGATGCGCGCGGAACTTTCTGCGTTTTTACGGTCATGCCCATTGCGGGACGGCCGGTCTTCATGAAGACTGTCCAAAGATCATTCTCGCAATTCTCAGTGTTCGCCCCATATAACGTTCACTCCCTTTCAACCGTCCGCCGATAGAGTCCCCCTCATGCCCAGTTTTGCTCAAAACCTCGAACGCACGTTGCACAACGCGTTGGCCCACGCCTCAGAGCGTCGGCACGAATATGCGACGTTGGAGCATTTGTTGCTCGCCCTTATCGATGACGAAGACGGTGCCCAGGTCATGGCGGCATGTGGCGTGGACCTTGCCGAATTGGGTGAGGTGGTAAAACAATATCTTGATCAGGAATATCAATCACTTAAGACCGAAGAAGACGCTGATCCGCAACCCACAGCTGGGTTCCAGCGAGTGATCCAACGCGCCATCTTGCACGTGCAATCTTCGGGCAAAGACACAGTGACAGGCGCGAATGTCTTGGTTGCCTTGTTTTCGGAACGCGATTCTTACGCCGTCTATTTCCTCCAACAACAAGATATGAGCCGCCTCGACGCTGTGAGCTATATCAGCCACGGTATCGGCAAAGGCGGTCGGCAATTGGAATCGAACGCGCCTAGCGGTGCCGAAGAAAACGCGGCTCCGGGCGATGCGGAAGCGGCCAAAGAAGGCGGCAACAAGAAAGAGACCGCTCTCGATCAGTTCACTGTCAACCTAAATGCGAAAGCAGAGGCCGGCAAAGTCGATCCGTTAATCGGACGCGGACCCGAAGTGGATCGCACGATCCAAATCCTATGCCGCCGCAGCAAGAACAACCCGCTTTATGTGGGTGACCCGGGCGTTGGCAAAACCGCCATTGCAGAAGGTTTGGCGCGCAAGATTGTCGAAGGCGATGTTCCCGAAGTTTTGAATGATGCCGTGATCTATTCGCTTGATATGGGCGCGTTGTTGGCGGGCACGCGGTATCGCGGTGATTTCGAAGAGCGTTTGAAACAGGTCGTGTCCGAATTGGAAGGAATGCCAGACGCCATCCTCTTCATCGACGAAATTCACACCGTGATCGGCGCCGGCGCAACCAGCGGCGGTGCCATGGATGCATCGAACTTGCTCAAACCTGCTTTGTCGGGCGGCACCATTCGTTGCGTGGGATCAACCACTTACAAAGAATTCCGCAATCACTTCGAGAAAGATCGCGCCTTGCTGCGCCGGTTCCAGAAAATCGACGTGAACGAGCCTACGATCGAAGACACGATCAAAATCCTAAAGGGTCTGCGCACCGCTTTCGAAGATCACCACAACGTCAAATACACGCCCGATGCGTTGAAAACGGCGGTCGAACTGTCGGCGCGTTACATCAACGACCGCAAATTGCCGGATAAGGCGATTGACGTGATCGACGAAGTGGGCGCGATGCAGATGCTGGTCCCGCCCAGCCGTCGGAAAAAGAAAATCACCGCGCGTGAAATCGAACAGGTCATCGCGACGATGGCCCGCATCCCGCCGAAATCGGTGTCGAAAGACGACAAGAAAGCGCTTGAAAATCTGGGCCGCGATCTGAAGCATGTCGTGTTCGGCCAAGATGAGGCGATCACGCGCTTGTCCACCGCGATGAAATTGTCGCGTGCGGGCCTACGTGATCCGGACAAACCAATCGGTTCGTTCTTGTTCAGCGGTCCCACCGGCGTCGGCAAAACCGAAGTCGCGCGGCAGCTTGCCTCGATCATGGGTATCGAACTCAAACGGTTTGATATGTCCGAATATATGGAACGGCACAGCGTGTCGCGCCTGATCGGTGCGCCTCCGGGTTATGTCGGTTACGATCAAGGCGGTTTGTTGACCGATGCCGTGGATCAAAACCCGCATTGCGTGTTGCTGCTGGACGAAATTGAAAAGGCCCATCCGGACCTTTTCAACATCCTATTGCAGGTCATGGACAATGGCCGTTTGACCGATCACCACGGCAAAACCGTCGATTTCCGCAATGTTGTTTTGATCATGACGACCAATGCTGGCGCTGCCGTTATGGCCACACAGGGCATTGGCTTTGGCGATGTGTCTAAAGAAGACGCAGGAAGCGAAGCGGTGAAGAAGATGTTCACCCCGGAATTCCGCAACCGTTTGGATGCGATTGTACCGTTTGCCTATCTTGGCAAATCAACGGTCGCCCGTGTCGTCGACAAGTTCATCCTTGAGCTTGAATTGCAATTGGCGGAACAAAACGTCCATATTCAATTTGATGGCGATGCGCGCAACTGGTTGGCCGATAAAGGGTATGATCGTTTGTACGGCGCCCGTCCGATGGGCCGTCTGATCCAAGACAAGATCAAACAACCGCTCGCCGAAGAATTGTTGTTCGGCAAATTGTCGGATGGCGGCGAAGTGCATGTCACAGTCAAGGATGGCAAGCCGAGCTTTGAATTGACCCCGGCGCCGCCGAAGACCAAACCAAAGCGCAAACCGGCGGCCAAGAAAAAGCCCGCCGCCAAAAAAGCGCCTGCGCCCAAGAAAGATGATCCAAAACCGGAAGAATCGGGCAGCGACAAAGAATCCTGATCGCCCTTTGATCGCCGGTTTCTCATGGATCCGTCCGGAACCATGGGGCATTCAAGTGGTCCCCGCAAAATGCTGGATTGATCCGAGCAGAGCCGTTGATCGCGCCTTGGTCACCCATGGACACGCCGATCACGCGCGCGGCGGCCATGGCGTGTCGATTGCCACGCCCGAAACGCTGGCGATTATGGATTTACGCTACAACACGCGAGAGGGTGCAACCCCAGTACCCTATGGAGAGACGATCGCATTGGGCGGCGGTGTCGATGCCACCTTTATCCCGGCCGGGCATGTCTTAGGCTCGGCCCAAATTCTGCTCGAACATGCTGGGGAACGCGTTGTTATCACGGGGGATTACAAACGCCGCCCCGATCCGACATGCGCCCCGTTTGCAATCACGCCGTGCGACGTTTTCATCACAGAGGCGACGTTCGGCCTTCCGGTGTTCGTCCATCCGCCCATCGCCGATGAGATGGCGAAATTGATCGCTGCCCTCAAAGATCATCCCGACCAATGTGTTTTGGTGGGGGCCTATGCCTTGGGCAAGGCCCAGCGTGTTATCGCCGAATTGCGGGCAATGGGTCACACCCAACCGATCTATCTGCATGGTGCGATGGAAAAGATGTGCCGCCTCTATGAAGAACACGGTGTTCCATTGGGTGATCTGAGATTGGTGGCCGACCACACGAAAGACGACATGCGCGGCCACATCATCGTCGCACCGCCCGCCGCGTTAAGTGGGCAATGGGCGCGGCGCCTGCCCAATCCTATAACCGCCATGGCAAGCGGATGGATGCGCGTGCGCGGACGCGCGCGACAGCGCGGCGTGGAACTGCCGTTGATCATATCCGATCACGCGGATTGGAATGAACTGACTCAGACGATCCAACAGGTGAACCCGTCAGAAACGTGGATCACTCACGGACGCGAAGAGGCGCTGCTGCGCTGGTGCGAGCTTAACCAAAGACGCGCCCGTGCGCTGGCTTTAGTGGGGCGCGAGGACGAGGATGATTGAACCCCTCAATCCCAGCCCATTAGCCAAGCGTGGCAAGACCGGCAGCAACGTCTTCGAGGGATTGATCGGTGATCATCCCTTGCGACCACGGCTTCAATTCGACCAAGCTCATGCCTTTGAATTGGCCATAGGCAGGGTGGTTGTCGATGCCCGGCAGATGCGCGAGCACGACCGCTTTGGCCGCTTCATCCGCCATCAAGACCTCGATAGGCGTGTTGATTGTGAATGCGACGGCGGCTTCGCTCGATTCGGTGTGGCCATCGGCCAATGCCGGGGTCGAGGCGCCAGCGATCAGCAAAAGTGCGGCGAGAGGAGCAAATTTCATAGTGGGCATACTCATGTTGGATATCGTCTGAAGCGCATTAACGCTGCAAACTGTCTGAGCGATGAAGCAGGAAGCGGCGTGCGATGAAAGCCTTTTCTACTTTGCTCGACACGTTGGTCTACACCAACAGCCGCAATCGCAAGCTGGCTTTGATCGTCACCTATTTGAGGGAAACACCCGATCCCGATCGCGGATGGGCGTTGGCGGCGTTAACCGGGGAACTCGATTTCCCCGGCGTCAAAAGCACAACGATCCGCAATTTGATGAAAGATCGGATTGACCCGGTTTTGTGGACGCTCAGCCGTGATTTCGTCGGGGACACGGCCGAAACCGCCAGCCTGCTTTGGCCGGAGAACGTGGCGGCATCCGGCGATCCCGCCACGTTGAGCGAAACGGTCGATGCCCTTGCCGCGTTGAATCGAAAAACCGCGCCAGAACAGCTGCCCGCTTTGCTGGACCGGTTGGATGCTGCGGGGCGCTTTGCATTGATAAAGTTGGCGACGGGCGGAATGCGGATTGGGGTTTCCGCACGCTTGGCCAAAACCGCCTTCGCCAAAGCGTTCGATGTGTCGGTGGAACAGGTGGAGGAATATTGGCACGCTTTAGAAGCGCCCTATCCCGACCTGTTCGCATGGGCTGAGGGTAAGGCCCCGCCCCCCGATGTCGAAAATCGTCCGCATTTCCGCCCCTTTATGCTCGCCCACCCACTCGAAGAAGACCACGTCGATCTGGCCGATTACGCCGCGGAATGGAAATGGGATGGCATCCGCGTTCAAATCGTCCGGGTGAACGGGGAAACGCGGCTCTATTCGCGCAGCGGCGACGATATCTCTGCGACTTTCCCCGAATTGTTGGATGCGTTGCCGATGGATGCGGTGTTGGACGGCGAATTGTTGGTCCGCGGGCCCGGTCATGCCGCCACACAAGGGGGCGAAACCGGTGGCCCGGCCAGCTTCAACGCCCTGCAACAACGGCTGGGACGAAAGACCGTTTCGAAAAAGATGCTGGCACAGACCCCGGCATTTATCCGCCTCTATGATGCCTTATTGATCAAGGGAGAGGATTTGCGCGAACGCAGTTGGACCGAGCGGCGCAATGCGTTGGAAACGCTGATCCAGCAATTGCCACGAAGCCGTTTTGATCTGTCCGAATTGGTTGAGGCGCGTGATTTTGCCGACCTTGCCAAGATCCGCGAAGGCGCACGCGCCGACGCGATCGAAGGATTGATGCTGAAACGCCGCGACAGCCCCTACATCGCGGGTCGCAAAGTTGGGATGTGGTACAAATGGAAACGCGATCCGTTGCTGATCGATTGCGTGTTGATGTACGCCCAACGCGGCAGCGGCAAACGGTCCAGCTTCTATTCGGATTACACATTCGGGTGTTGGGCCGCCGATCCCGAAACCGGCGCAGAATTGTTGCCCGTCGGCAAAGCCTATTCCGGCTTCACCGATGCGGAGCTTAAGAAGCTCGACAAGCTGGTCCGGCAAACGACGCTCAACCGATTTGGGCCGGTGCGAGAGGTTGAACGGACGCTGGTCTTCGAAGTCGCCTTTGACAGTGTGCACACATCAAAGCGGCACAAATCCGGCCTCGCCATGCGGTTTCCCCGCATTCATCGGATCCGATGGGACAAACCCGTCCACGAAGCGGACCGCATCGAAAGCCTACGCGCGCTTATCCAAGATTGATCGCGGTCCTTGTTAAGGCGGTTTCGCGGCTTGATTTGCGCGGTGCGAATAATTACGTTTCAATTCGCAACTGGAGAAACACTTTGACCCTCTACGATCAATCCATCGCCGTTTATCGCACCCGTATCGACACCATGATCGGTATGCTGACCAAAGCCGAAGCGCACGCCAAAGGCGACGCTCTATTGGAAAGCCGATTGGCGGATGACATGCACCCTTTGGCCACACAGGTCCGGTTTGTGACCAATCTTCCCGGTGAAGCTTTGCCCCGACTGATGGGCCGCGAATTCACGTCGCGCGATGACAATGAAACCACAATCGCTGGCGCCAAAGCGGCATTGGTTGAAACCACCGCCTTGTTGGATGGCATCACAGCCGACGCATTAGTTGCGCCAGACGACACCGTCGTCCTTTCCATACCCAACGGGATGGAATTTACGATGAAAGCGGAAGAATATGTCCGCGATTGGTCGCTGCCCAATTTCTATTTTCACCTCACCACCGCGTATGCCATCCTAAGGATGGAAGGGGTGGAATTGGGCAAGGCCGATTTCGTCCCGCACATGATGAAATATATGACCAAAGGGCCTGGTTGAGGATTCAGGCGATCGGCGCCGGGTGATCAACCTGCGCCGATCGCTGATTTATGATGCTTTGCGTTTTCGGCGTAATGCGCTGTGCCAATCTTCATCCCGGCGATCGCGGCATCGTTTAGCTCTTTGAGTTTCTTCGCCGGGCGACCAGCCCACAATTCGCGCGGGCCCATCACTTTGCGCTCCGTCAACATGGCGCCCGCGGCCAACATCGCATCAGAACCGATGACCGATTTGTTCATGGCAATCGCGCCCAAACCGACAAAACCACGATCTTCGATCCGACATCCATGCACCATCGCCATATGACCGATTAGGACATCATTACCGATGATAAGTGGGCTGCCTTCGTCGTCGCCGGGTCGCGGCGGATCGCAATGCAGCACGCTGCCATCTTGGACATTGCTGCGTTCACCGATGCGGATCGAGAAAACATCGGCGCGCACCACACAATTGTACCAGATCGAACTGCCCGCACCGATCTCGACGTCCCCGATAATCGTCGCGCCGGGAGCAATGAAAGCGGTCTCGTGGATTTTCGGCGTTTTGCCGTGGATCGAAATGATGTTTGCACCGGGATGCGCGTCGGATTGAATCATAATTGTGTGCTTTCCCATGAATCTTTGTCGATCGAATAGACGATGATCTTGCCCGCGTCGGCATCAAATTCATCGTTGGCAAAATCCAAATCTTCGCGTCGGCGCATGCCCAGCCGAATCATCAAACCCCAACTTGGTGTATTGGCGTCAACGGTAAGGGCGATCACTTCCTCCGCGCCGAACTTTGCAAATGCGACGTCCAATGAGGCGATGGCCGCTTCTTTGGCGTAGCCGTGTCCCCACGCTTCTTCGCGCAGCCGCCAACCGACCTCCATCATATCCATCGGCCCGCCAGCTTGGTTGCTGCGTTTTAGCCCACAAAAGCCCAACAGCATGCCGTCGCTCTTGCGTTCGACCACCCAAAAGGTGTGGCTGTGTTCGGCCTGATAGGATTCCAATCGCGCGCGCGCGCCGGCCATGCCATCTTCGTCAAGAACCCCGCCAAGCCATTCCATGACGGCGACCGTGTTGGTGGCTTGCCAAAATTCTGCCCAATCACCCTCTCGCCAATCGCGCAGGATCAACCGGTCTGTTTCGTGGCGGAAATCGACCATCGCGATCAACCAAGCATCAACCGCGCAGCGACCGGTGCGTGGTAGGTCAAAACCCCGCTGCACCCGGCACGTTTAAACGCCAACAGCGTTTCGAGAACCAAAGCATCGCGATCGCCTGCACCCGCAGCGGCGGCGGCTTCGATCATCGCGTACTCGCCGCTCACTTGATACGCAAAAACCGGCACACCGAAGGCGTCCTTTACCCGGCGCGCAATATCGAGATAGGCGAGGCCCGGTTTGACCATCACGCTGTCGGCGCCCTCTGCCAGGTCAAATTCAACCTCGCGCAGAGCTTCATCAGAATTGGCCGGATCCATCTGATAGCTTTTCTTGTCACCTTTAAGCAGGCCGCCCGATCCCACCGCTTCGCGGAATGGGCCGTAAAACGCGCTCGCATATTTGGCGGCGTAGCTCATGATTTGAACGTTGTGATGGCTGCCCATTTCAAGCGCCATACGGATCGCGCGGATGCGTCCGTCCATCATATCCGACGGGGCGATAATATCGGCGCCGGCCTCGGCTTGATTGATGGCTTGATCGACCAAAACCGCGACCGTGTCATCATTGGTGACGTACCCTTTGTCATCCAACAATCCATCTTGGCCGTGGCTGGTGTAAGGGTCGAGCGCGACATCGGTTAAAACGCCAATGTCATCGCCACACGCGTCTTTGATCGCGCGAATTGCGCGGCACATCAAATTGTCGGGATTGTGCGCCTCGGCGCCATCATCGGTGCGCCGGTCCGGTTGTGTGTTGGGGAACAGCGCGACAACAGGAATGCCCAATTCCACTGCTTCCTTTGCACGCGCGACGATTCCATCGACCGACCATCGCGACACCCCCGGCAGCGATCCAATCGGATCTTCCACTCCACTCCCTTCGGTGACGAATAGGGGCCAGATGAGATCAGCGGGCGTGATCAAGGTTTCGCGATGGAGCGAACGGCTCCAGCCGCTTGCTCGGGTGCGGCGCAGTCGCGTGTTGGGATAGCTTCCAGTCATGCGATCGAGTGTTGCAGGAATTTCGCGCACTGATCAATTGAATCAGAGGTCGATTAATCGGGTGCTTGGGTTTGACCAATCTTTTCGATCTCGCGCAGCGGCTCTTCCACTTCGCTGGCCAAAGGCTCCAAATCTTCGAGCGCGGCGCCCACGCCGATCTCTCTTAGGTCGATCAAACGACGGCGGAAATCGATCAGTTCGGTGCCCGACAGGACCGAGCGGGTGACGAAATCGACGCTGGCCGGGTTGATTGCTCGTCCGCCGCGATACATTTCGTAGTGCAAATGCGGTCCGGTGGAGAGGCCGGTCGAACCGACATAACCAATGACTTGGCCACGGCGTACCTGTTGACCGCGGCGAACCGCCATCCGGCTCATATGGCAATATCGGGTGGCCAAACCGCCGCCATGATCCAATTTGACCGCATTGCCGCACCCGCCTGCGCGACCGGCGGATTGGACGCGACCATCGGTGACTGCAACGATGGGCGTACCGTGACCGGCGCGGAAATCCATTCCCGAATGCATCCGGCGATATCCCAAGATCGGGTGGCGACGCATGCCGTATCGCGATGAAATCGGCCCGGGTACCGGCGCGACAAGACCCCTGCGTTGTTCACCAACGCCAGACGCCTCGTAAAAAAGCCCTTCGGATCCCCAACGCACCAATTGCGTCTTCGGCTCTCCCGAACGATCGACCCCAGCGTACAGCAATTGACCGGCCTGACGTTCACCGGTGGCGGCGCGGCGATAGGCGATGATGATGTCGAATTCATCGGTCGCGCGCACTTCGCGATCCATATCGATTTTGTCGTCTAGCGCGCGCAAATAGTCCTGAACCGCGCTGGCCGGGACGCCTGCTGCGCGCATAGATCGGTACATGCTTGAACCAACTTGGCCGCGAATCCGCAACGGTGTGTCATCGACCCGAATAACATTCCGCGCCAAAGACAGTTCGCCGCCCTGTTGAATCTCTTCTGCGGTCGGAACCGCTTGTCGGCCAATCTCCAATTCCAAATCAAATCGGGCGCGGAATTTGAGAGCGTCTAGCGGGCGCGGCGCCCCCGGCTCGGCGCGGCGGCCCAAAACGATGTCAATTTTCGTGCCCGGTTCAATTTCAGAAACCGGCATGGCGCCGCCGATTAACGCGCTGACCCGGCCAATATCCGTCGATGAAACGCCGGCGCGGCGCAGCATGCTGGCGAAACTATCGCCAGCAGCCAATGTAGCGATCAATTCAATTCGCGGCCGCTCGGGCGCGTTTTCAAGCGGAATGACATCGGCGGTTGGGCCCATGCGCCGCCCGCTATCGGCACCCAATGCCAAAGGCATGATCATCTGGCTGCGAAATTCGTCGCGAATATCGGGATCGGCGGGCATCGCGGCGCGCGCTTCCAACGGAGTGAGATTGGGCCAAAACGCGATCGCAACCGCACCCAGGGCGACCATCGTTCCAATTCCGCGAAACCACCGTCGGCTGCCGATGTTCTCGGCCAAGTCTGGGGCGAGGTCGATTTGTTCAAACCACGCGCCTACGCCCAATTTCCATTCGTCATACCGTTCGCCCCACCCAGAAACTCTGGCGAGCATTTGCCGTTTGGCCTTTTGCCCCTTTGTAGGGACAACCAATTGGCGGGAACTTTGGAAATATGGCGCGATTTCGCGGACGGTCTGCGCATCCACCCGCGCCGGTTGTTCATGCGGGGCAGGTTGGATGTCATCGCGGCGCGCATCATCCCCACCCGTTTCCGGGTCTTGGCCAGAATTGTTCTGGTTTGGGATGTCGTTGGGATGATCCAATTGGTCTGCTCTCAAACGTGATTGCTCGTTGTATTTTCGCTCTTGGGCGCTGGCCCGAAACGTTGCCCGCTTCAAGGCCCTTTGCGGGCTCCGTTGCAGCGGACATGACTCATGGCCAATTGTCTTGGCCAATCAAAGTAAATGTGCACTTAACCCGCGATCAGCTGAGTCTCGCATGCGGTAGGGTGTTTCCCGTAGGGGTTCGACGGCGGCATATTCCCCGAAATTTGGCGTGGATGACGGGATTGCCCCTTTCCAAGAAGCCTGACAAAAAGCGGGCGTGACCCCTCATTCCACCCCACAGAATTTCAACAGAAACGGCCGAGACGACAGCCGCGTTCGCGCCGTGTTGGGGCCAACCAATACGGGCAAGACGTATCTGGCGATTGAACGGATGTGCGGGCATTCTTCCGGCATGATGGGATTTCCGCTGCGTTTGTTGGCGCGCGAAGTCTATGACCGGGTCCGCGCAATCAAGGGGGACGATGCCGTTGCCTTGATCACGGGGGAACAGCGGATTGAACCGCCCAATGCCCGCTATTTCCTCTGCACGATGGAGGCGATGGATCGGTTGGGCGCGGGTAAGAACGGACGTCATGCGTTTGTAGCCATTGATGAGGCGCAGATCGGTGCCGATCCCGAACGCGGCCACATTTTTACCGATCGATTGTTGAACGCGCGCGGCCGCGAGGAAACGATGATCCTCGGCTCCGCCACGCTGGAACCGATTGTCCGCAAATTGATCCCCGAAGCGGAAATGGTGGAGCGGCCGCGGTTTTCCACTTTGACCCATTCGGGAAGTGCGAAATTGTCCCGCCTGATGCCGCGCAGCGCGGTCGTCGCGTTTTCGGTGGAGCAAGTCTACGCCATGGCGGAGGCTTTGAAGCGGTTTCGCGGAGGCGCGGCGGTTGTGATGGGGGCATTGTCTCCGGAAACGCGCAACAAACAGGTCGAATTGTTCCAAAACGGAGAGGTGGATTACATCGTCGCCACCGATGCGATTGGGATGGGGCTCAACCTGGATTTGCATCACGTCGCCTTTGCGGCTTTGTCCAAATTTGACGGGCGGCGCAAACGGCGGCTGACCCCATCGGAAATGGCTCAGATCGCCGGGCGCGCAGGGCGCCACCAACGCGATGGCAGTTTTGGAACATTAACCGGCGGCGGAAGCCGTTCGGGCGCTCCTCTCGAATTCACCGAGGAAGAAGTGTTTGCGATTGAGGAGCACAAATTTGCCCCTCTCACCAAACTGCATTGGCGCGAGGCAGAGCCGCGCTTTGACACGATAAAAGTCCTTGTCGGAGATTTGGAATCGCGCCCACACAGCGAGGTGTTGCGCGGCGCACCCGAAGCGATTGATCTGTCGGTCCTGAAGCGATTGGCCAGCGAGCCTTTGGCCGAAACCATCAAAGGTTCGGGCAGCGTCCGGCGGTTTTGGGAGGCGTGTTCGCTTCCCGATTTTAGACAGGTCGGCGTTGACCCGCATGCACGATTTGTTGCGCGCTTGTGGCAAGACCTCCAAGGGGGCTATCTGGGTGCGGATTTCGTTGCTGCGCGGATCGCGGAATTGGATCGCACCGCAGGCGACATTGATACATTGCAAGGCCGGATAGCCGCGATCCGATCTTGGGCCTATATCTGCCAACGGCCCGATTGGGTCTTGGCACGCGACGAAATGGCCGCGCGAGCCCGCGCGGTCGAAGCTAAACTATCCGATGCGCTCCACGCTCGGCTAACTGAACGGTTCGTCAACCGGAGGACGACAATTTTGATGAAATCGCTGGGACAAGACGGGACAGCATTGCCCGTCACTCTCGAACTAACAGGCGCCCTTACCGTAGAAGGGGAAACCATTGGCAAGCTCGATGGGTTTCGGTTTGTGGTCGACCCGAATGCCGGGATTGAAGATCGAAAAATGTTGCTGGCCGCCGGTGAAAAGGCGCTGCCGGGCATTTTGGCACAGCGAGCGCAATGGTTGTTGACCGAAGGCGCGGATGAATTGGCAATCGAAGGCGGAGCCATCCGTTGGCAAGGTCAATCGATCGCTACGATCACAATGCCGGATGATTTTGGCGCTGCCCGGCTGCAATTGTCGCGCGATGTCTCTGTTTTACCCGAAGCGGCAAAAACCCAGCTCGAAAAAGGGTTGATGGAATGGCTTACGAAACAGCTTGAACCGCTGGTGCCGCTGCAAAAACTGGCCGAAGCGGCGCGCGATCCCAAAGCGGGCAGCGAGGCGCGCGCTTTGTTGATCACCTTGATCGATGCGCGCGGCGTGATCAGCCGGGAAAAAGCCGGACTTGAGCATCTTCCCAAAGAAATGCGCCCATTCTTGCGGCGTTTGGGCGTTACATTTGGCGCGTTGGACATTTTCGCCGCGCCTCTTTTAAAGCCAGGACCGCGACGGCTTTTGCACGCGCTGGCCCTCGACACCCGGCCTTTGCAAGAGATGATGTTGCCGGTTCTGGCCGAATCGAAAACCGTCCCAGCGGGATACCGTCCAGCCGGTGGTCAATTGATTCGGGTCGATTTGGCGGAGAAGATTTTGCGCGCCGCATTTGATGCCCGGGCAAAAGCGACCACCGCCGGGTCAAAGGAACGCAATGCGCGATTCCGATTGAACTTGGCCCTGCCGATTTCGATTGGGCTAGAGGAAGAAAATGCACGCCGGTTGCTGGGCAGCGCCGGATTCAGGCTGCAACGCGCGCGCACCTTGGCAGAGGGAGCGTCAGGCCCGCCCGCACCCGACAGTTGGACGTGGCGCCCGCGTCGCGCCGGTGACAATGATCGTCGCCAAGACAAGCGTCGGGATCATCGGCGCAACAATCAGGCCGGCAATCCAAAGGCGAAAGCCAAACCGAACACCGGTCGGGAGGCAAACGGCGGAGGCCCTTCGCACAAAGGGAAAAAGACGAACCACCACGACAAAGGCCGCGGCAAAGGGGGCAGACCCCAACCCAAACACGACACCGGCCCCGCCCGCGCAAGCGGCGCGTTTGACGGTTTGGCGGATTTGCTTGGCGGATGAAGCATTGCTCAGATCAAACATTCAATGACAATCCCAACGGGGCATCTCGCCCCGAAATGCGGATCGATCGCCTGCTTGTTTATCTGAGATTTGCCCGAACCCGATCGGTCGCTCGCGACATGATTGAGGCTCACGCTTTGCGGCGGAATAGAAAACATGTGCTGCGCGTGAGTGAGATGATCGCTATCGGAGACGTGCTCACGATGATGGTCGGTAACGAAGTGCGGGTGATCCAAGTCTTGTCTCTACCACAGAGGCGTGCATCTTCGGCGCTTGCCAAGTCTCATTATCGCGAGCTTGACCCTTAGGCCCTATTGCCTTTAGCAGCGCCGCAACTTGTATTTCTGGCCTTGCTGGCCAAACGCCTTGTAATGAAAGACGCCCAATGACTTACGTCGTCACCGATGACTGCATCAAATGCAAATACACCGACTGTGTCGAAGTGTGCCCGGTTGATTGTTTTTACGAAGGCGACAACATGCTGGTGATCAATCCCAGCGAATGCATCGATTGCGGCGTTTGTGAACCCGAATGCCCCGCCGAAGCGATTCTTCCTGATACCGAAGATGGTCTGGAAAAATGGCTTGAGCTGAACACCAAGTATTCGGCCGCTTGGCCCAACATCACCGGTCAGAAAGAACCGCCCGCAGACGCGGACGATTTCAAAGGCCAAAAGGGCAAGTTCGAGAAATACTTTAGCGAAGCACCCGGCGAAGGGGATTAATCCTTCCTCCTTGCGATCATGCGATCGCACCCGATTCTAACCGCGCGATACCGTGCGAATCAGGCGGACTCGCAATAATGTTGCGATTGTGTTATAGAATCCTGCAACCCGCGCCGGCTGGTCCCGGCGTAGGCGATGACAATTAGAAAGGCCATCACCCAGCAACCTTAGCCTGAAACGGTTTTGAACCGGCCCTTGCCACCTCTCTTCCGGGTGCAGGACCGCTAAGAACATCGTCTGTTTCATGCCTGTTGGACGGTCGCAAGAAAGGAATCCGCATGGCAAGCAATGCGCCCGCATTCGCCGTAGGCGATTACGTTGTTTACCCAAAGCACGGCGTTGGCCGCGTGATGGAATTGCAGAACGAAGAAATCGCAGGAATGCAGCTTGAGCTGTATGTTCTGCGCTTCGAAAAAGAGCGCATGACCTTGCGCGTGCCGACCAACAAGGTCGAATCCATCGGGATGCGCAAATTGTCTTCGGACAAGACATTGAAAGAGGCCATGGAAACGCTGAAAGGCAAGCCCAAGGTCAAGCGGACAATGTGGTCACGCCGTGCCCAAGAATACGAAGCGAAGATCAATTCCGGTGAGATCGTTTTGATCGCCGAAGTGACACGCGATCTCTTCCGCCCTGACGATCAACCAGAGCAAAGCTATTCTGAGCGTCAAATCTTCGAAGCCGCGTCAAGCCGCTTGGCCCGGGAATTGGGTGCAATGGAAGAAACGGACGAGGCAACCGCGCTGGAGAAAATTCTCGAAGTGCTGCGCGAACACGCGCCGCAATATTACGACAATCCAGACGAGGACTAAACGCACGACGTTTTGGCTGAGGAATGCGGGGGCTGCCTATGATGGGCGGCCCCCTTTTCTATGCGTCCTGCAAACAAATTGATGCGTTAAGCTATATCTTAGCTTGCAACCCGGTCGATGGTGTATTATTTGAATAACACGCCTAGCAATTGAGTTGGAGAGCAAAAGTGATCGGAAGAATTTTCAAACGCGTTGCGCCCGCCGCAATGTTGGCCGTGGGTCTTGCATCATGCGGGTCCATGGACGTTACCATCAACGGCGAAGAGGGTGTGCCCCTCTCCGAACTGGATTTGAGCGGTGAAGCGCCGACCGAAGTGGTCGTAGCGACCAACGCAACCGTCGTTGTGACCGAAGGCGACACGTTGACCGTTACGGTTGAGAACGATGACGAAGACGCCCTACGATTTGTCCGCGATGGCGCGGTCTTCGGCGTTACGAGCGATCCCGATCTCAAAATCCGCAACGGACAGGCCATTGTCAACGTCACCATGCCTGCGCCTACGGACATTGTGATCGCCGGGTCGGGTTCGGTTCGTTCCGCAACCGTCGCACAGAACGCCGACCTTGCCATCGGCGGGTCGGGTAGCATCGCAGTCGAATCCATCGAGACGGAATCACTGTCGATATCGATCGGCGGGTCGGGCAGCGTCACGGGCGCGGGAACCACCGACACGCTTGATATTAGCATCGGCGGTTCTGGCGATGTCGACATGCCAGGCCTGAATGCGAACACAGCCAGCATTGGCATTGGCGGCGCGGGCGACGTGCAATTTGCCTCGGACGGTGAAGTGGACGCCTCCATCGCCGGATCAGGAAACATCGCCGTGAAAGGCGACGCAACCTGCACTGTTAGCGCGCTGGGTTCGGGCAAACTTGTGTGCGAACCGAATGAAACCGCTGCGGAACCAACCGCCACTGAAGACGCCGATGAAGCCGATGATGGATCGGATGAGAGCGCGGATGAAGGTGACGAAAACGACAATGCGGCCGAATAACACCGCAAAGCAACACGCGCGGGTGTAACCGCGACTTGCAATTCAGGATGGAGCGCGCAAGGTACAGGCCATGCGCGCTCCTTCTCTTTTGGGCCTTGTGGCCATTTCACTGATGGTTTCGGGTTGCTTGGTAAAAGCGGCCGCCGATGTCGTGACGGCACCCGTTCGGGTTGGCGCGCGGGCGGTTGACCTTGCCACGACCAGCCAATCCGAGGCTGATGAAAATCGCGGTCGCGAAATTCGCCGCCGCGAAGAGCGATTGGGCAAACTGGAACGCGATTATCGCAAACAAACCGAAGATTGTGAGGATGGCGACCGGGGCGCATGCCGCGATGCGCAGGAAACCTACGACGAAATTCAGGAATTGCTGCCGACCATCCCGGTCGAACGGGACGATTAATCGATCGGAGCAGCCGCGCGGCCCAAACGATCGTTGATCGCCCGGCCAATTCCGTCCTTTGGCACGGGGGCAATAGCGATCTTTTCAAAATCCGATGCCGCCGCGACGTGCAGGCAATCGTAAAGGCGGGCCGCCGCCTCTTCTACATTTCCGGATGCTGATAGTGTCACATCGCCGGGAATGCTTCCGAAACCGATGACGAATTCTTGCGGGTTCCGGTCCAATGCATTCAATCGAATTGGCTTTCCCGGTGCATAATGGCTCGCGAGTTGTCCGGGCGCTTCAACGCCCACTTTTGCGCCAACGCTCGGCTTGGGCACGGACATGGGAGTGCCAAAACATTCGCGGTGAAGCGCAGAAAGGTCGATCGGACCGGGTCGCAATTCCTCCCAAACACCGCCGTCGCGAATGGCCAAGATGGTCGATTCTACCCCGGCTTGCGTCGGACCGCCGTCCAAGACCAGATCGATCCGCCCATCCAGTGATGACAGAACATGAGCGGCGGTTGTCGGACTGATAAAGCCGCTTCGGTTGGCGGAAGGGGCGGCGAGTGGGAAATCGACCGCGCCCAGCAATTGACGCATGACCGGATGGCCGGGGCTGCGCACCGCAACCGTATTCAAACCCGCGGTCACCGCTGGGGCAAGATTGGCATCAGGTTTCGCCGGAACCACCAATGTAATGGGGCCGGGCCAGATGGTTTGTACGGCAAGGCGCGCCGATGGGCCCCATTCTGCGTATTGGGCCGCGTGATCTTGATCTTGGACATGCACGATCAACGGGTTGAAATCGGGCCGCCCTTTTGCGGCGTAGATCTTAGCCACAGCATCGGGGCTATCGGCTCTCGCGGCGAGGCCGTAAACCGTTTCGGTCGGCACCGCGACGACTCCGCCAGATTCGAGAATCTGGGCCGCCAAAGCGATTCCTTTGGGGTCCGCCTGCACCACTTCCGTAACGTTCTTGCCGCTCATCATCGCATCGCTATATTCGCCCCAAGCCTTGGCCACAATGCAGGCCGAAAAACCATGTGTTTCGACACCGCTATTTCAGGACGACACCGCCCGTGACACCTTACACTCCGCCAACCCAAGATCAGTTGCTCGCGATCCGGATCAACGCCGGAATCGAAGAAATCGCTGCATCGGAACAATTCGCCCACGCAGAGGCCGATTTGGTCGAGGCCATCGTCGAAGGCGTCGGCCAATTCGCAGCAGGCGAATTCGCACCGCTCAATCGCATCGGCGATCTCGAAGGGGCGAAACTCGAAAACGGCGTCGTGCGCCTGCCCGATGGATTCAAAGAAGCCTATGACGGCTATGTCGAACAGGGTTGGAATTCCATCGCCAGCCCAACTGAACATGGCGGGCAAGGCCTGCCCTTTACGTTGGGCTGCAATGTTTTAGAGAATCTGGGCGCGGCCAACATGGCCTTCAACCTTTTGCCAATGCTTTCCGTTGGCGCGATCGAAGCGTTGGAACACCACGGCAGCAAAGATCAACAGGCGACCTATTTGCCCGATTTGGTAAGCGGCAAATGGTCGGGAACCATGAACCTCACCGAACCAGCCGCCGGCAGCGATGTCGGCGCGCTGCGATCCACCGCAGAACCGATCACCGATGGTGAACATGCGGGCAAGTACAAAATTGTCGGCCAGAAAATCTACATCACATGGGGCGACCATGAATTGGCGGAAAACATAATCCACCTTGTGCTGGCTCGCTTGCCCGGCGCACCAGAAGGTACCCGCGGTATCTCCCTGTTTGTTGTGCCCAAATACCATGTGAACGCCGACGGTTCGCTAGGCCCGCACAACGATTTGCGCCCGGTAAGCTTGGAACACAAATTGGGGATCAACGCATCGCCAACATGTGTGATGAGTTACGGTGACAACAATGAATGCATCGGGGAGTTGGTTGGCGCGGAAAATCGCGGATTGATGGCAATGTTCACGATGATGAACAACGCCCGCATCAATGTTGGCAATCAAGGGACCCAGATCGCCGAACGCGCCACGCAACAGGCGATGACCTATGCGATGGACCGTGTGCAATCCGCGCGTGCGGGTTCGCCGGACAAAACCCCTGTTGCGATTATCGAACACCCCGATGTGCGGCGCATGATCCTGCGGATGAAAGCATTGACCGAAGGGGTTCGCGCCTTGCTCTATTACTGCGCAGGTCAGGTTGATCGCGGAACCATCGGCAACACCGACGCAAGCAATCGCGCCGAAGTGTTGGTGCCTTTGTTGAAAGCGTGGGGCACCGATGTTGGTGTCGAAGTCGCCGGGATCGGGATTCAAATCCACGGTGGAATGGGATTTGTCGAAGAGACGGGCGCCGCGCAACATTGGCGCGATTCCCGAATTGCCCCGATTTACGAGGGTACAAATGGCATTCAGGCGGCCGATCTTGTCACGCGCAAACTTGGCTTGGAAGGTGGCGACGCGATGATCAATCTTTTCGAAGAGATCACGCGCGATGCCAAATCCGAAAGCGGGCTGTCAGCCTTGGCGCAGGATTGCGCGAACGTGGCGCGATGGATGCGGGATGAGGCAAGCCTTGACGATCGCCTCGCTGGGAGCGTTCCGTTCTGCACCATGGCTTCGGTCGCGGTTGCCGGATGGCAATTGATGAAACAGGCCGAAGCGGTGGCCGCCGGCGCGGCGCCTTCGTTGCAAGAAAGCAAGCCGGTGACGGTGCGCTTCTTCCTCGATCGGATTGTCCCCGAAGCGATGGGATTGAAAGCTGGCGCAATTGCGGGCTCTGATCTGCTCTATGCGTTGACTGCGGACAAATTGGCGGGCTGATTCGCGTGACGGATAATCGCATCGTGCTGGAACGGATTGCCGATGCGTTGGAGCGATTGGCGCCCGCCGCTGTCCAACCGACGGATTGGACGTCGGCGACGGCCTTTGTTTGGGACGGGCAAAGCGCGCGCGCGGTCTTGAAACACGACTGTGTTGAGATTGATCGCCTGCGTGGGATCGACAAACAGAAGACCGCAGTTTGCGACAATCTGGCACGTCTGAAGTTGGGTGCGGCGGCCCATGACATGTTGTTGTGGGGATCACGCGGCATGGGGAAATCGGCATTGATCAGGGCCGCGGTCGCATCCGCACAAGAGCGTCATCCCGGCGCCCTAACGCTGGTGCAGATTGCGCCAAATTCGTTGGATACGCTCCCGCTTTTGATCGAAGATTTGGCCAAACAGTCCGGTGCGTTTCTGTTGTTTGTGGATGATTTGGGGTTCGATGCGGATCATGCTCAAGACAACCTTGCATTGCGCAGCCTGCTTGATGGCGGATTGGTGTCGCGCCCGCCCAATGTCCGTATCGCCGTTTCGTCCAATCGCCGCGCCATCGTGGCGCGCGACGCCGATACGAACGACCTCCTGCATGAACGCGATGAGCGCGACAATGCACTGGCTTTGGCCGATCGCTTTGGTTTGACCTTAGGCTTTCACCCGTGTGATCAATCGACATTCTTAGAAATTCTGCACGCATATACCGACCCCCTCGGATTGGAGGTCGACGCAGAAGAGGCAAACGCCTGGGCTATATCGCGAGGCAGCCGTTCGGGGCGCACAGCGTATCAATTCGCCGTGGAATTGGCCGGCAGAGCGGGCCTGCCCTTGTAGATCGCGTTATTGCGGAGCGCCTTGCCGAAGATAATCCTCTTCAAACGTAGCGCGCGGATCGACCAATTCGCCTTGCGGCCGCAAAGGCGGGCCGGATAGACGCTCAATCCCTGATCCCGCCGCGCTATCGGGGGCAAGCGTTCGCCAAATGATACCCGCCGTATCGTCCGATACCAACAGGGATCCGTCGCCAGCCCACTCAACCCATGTTGGCCGCCCTTTGGTCGTACCATCTTCGTTGAGAAAGCCCGTCAGAACCGGAACAGGAGCACCTTGCGGATTGCCGCGTTCATCAAAATCGACATAGACCACATCGTATCCCGATGGCGGTTTGCGGTTCCACGATCCGTGCCGCGCCACAAACGCGCCCGATGCCATTGCATCCCCCATCCGATGGCCTTCTGCGGTGAACACCAATCCCAACGCCGCAACATGCGGGCCAAGCGCGTATTCCGGATTGCGCGTGTATTCGATCAAATAAGCCGGCATCGGAGTTTCGACGCGGCGATCAATGTTGTTCTTATAATAGACCCATGGCCAACCGTAATTTGACCCGACGGGAACATTGGTCAGGTAATCCGGGACCAAGTCAGAGCCGAGCATATCCCGCTCATTTACGGTCGTCCAAAGCTCTCCCGACCACGGGCTGAAATCCAATCCATTCGGGTTGCGCAGGCCCACCGCGAATTGTCGGTAACTGCCCGATTCAAGGGTGTATTCCCAAATCATCGCCCGGCCTTGTTCGACCTCCATGCCCGATTCGCCAATATTGCTGACGGAACCCACTGCGACGTAAAGCCGATCGCCATCCGGATGCAGTTCGACATTGCGCATCCAGTGACCGCCGCCACCCGGCAAATCCAACAATTTGCGCGCTTCGCCTGTGACCGTCTCGTCACCCAAGGCATAATCGAACGCGATCACGGCGTTGTGATTGGCGACATACAAAGTGTCATCAAGCCAGCTCATACCCGATGGGGAATCGAGCCCATCCGTCGCGATCACTTGATTGATTTCGGCAACGCCATCGCCGTCGTCATCACGCAACAGGACGATTTCATTGGCCGACGCGCCGGATGCACCGGCTTCGGAAAAGAGATAGCCAGCAACCCAATTGCGAACAGTTGCCATCACGCCGTCATCACTTTCGCCATCGGGCGCAGGGGCGCGTGTCAGAGTGACCAACACATCGCCATTCGGCAGCGCGTACAAAACACGCGGATGATCCAACCCTTCGGCAAATCGATTGACGGTCAGCCCTTCCGCAGCGTCGGGCGATTGATCGGATTCCCATCCGACAGGCTTAGCAATCTGAACCGTGGGGAAGCTCTCCGCCTCCGGTTCTGCCAAGACCGGATCCGTGCCGGCAACGGCATCCACCGTTAATTCGGCGGTGTCCCCGCGCGAAAGATAAAACAGCCCAGCGCCCAAAACGACGATAAAGACGAGGACGGCGATTGCGAGTTTGCGAAAAATACCCATAGGATGTGGGATAGGTCAGCAAGCCGCTGGCGACAACTGGATATCTCAAGAGGATCAAATTGTGTTCGATTTCAAATCCGATCCGAATCTCGATCCGACGGAGCGATATCGCCAACTATGCGAGGCGGCCGACGCTCTCACACATGATGAATCCGATGCCGTCGCCAACATGGCCAATGTCGCCGCTCTGCTGTGGGAATTTGTGCCGGACCTAAATTGGGCCGGATTTTACCGTGTTGGAACCAATGCAAAGGGTGCGCCTGAATTGGTGCTCGGCCCATTTGTCGGTCGTCCTGCATGCATCCGCATACCAATCGGCGTCGGCGTGTGCGGCGTTGCGGCCAAAGATGCGACCACGCAACGCGTTGAAGATGTTCACGCATTTCCAGGTCACATTGCGTGTGATGCAGCCAGCCAATCCGAATTGGTTGTGCCGGTCATCCGCGATGGCGCGGTTGTCGCGGTTGTCGATCTCGACAGTCCAAAGACAAGCCGATTTAGCGAAGAAGACGCCGAAGGCATCGAAGCATTGGCGCAATTGTTGTCGGCGCGGATCTAAAACCCCACCGAAACTGCATCAGAATCCAGCGATATTCGCCGGAATTGCCACGGCATTTGCAGAATTGTGCCTTCTTTCGCCCCGAAACGAGACAGCTACGCCGTGCCGCTTGGCCGGGCGCGATCATAACTGGTAAATCCCTTGGTAACCAATCGACATATTGCGTGGATGCGAGTCGCACCACAGTTCTGGGGAATAGACATGACATTCAACGCCAATTCACGCCGCACTATGACGGGCATCGCAATCGCCGCTGCGGCTGTGGCCCTCCCCTCTATCGCTCAGGCACAAGTCACCGTCCCAATGGGACCGGATGAAGTACAGACATTGCCGCCGGAATATCAAACCGGTCCGGCGCTTCAAAACGGTGCCGTTGCGTCAATCGGCGCCGATGGAGTCGAAACAATCACGCGCACTCGGCGGATTGAAAGCACCGTGGCGTATCCCGGCGCGGCACCCACACATGAAGTGCACACGGAGGTGTACGAGACCGAATACGGACACGGCTACGCTCAGGCACCGGCGCATCATGGATACGCCCCCGCAGGTTATGCCCCTGCCACCGCAGTTTTCGAACGCGATCAATGGCTTGATGAATGCGAACGCCGCACCAACGGACGCGGCAACGGCGAAAAAGGCGGCATTATCGGCGGTCTGCTGGGCGCGATTGCGGGTGGCATTATTGGAAATCGCGCATTTGATTCGGAGCGTTTGGGCGGAACCCTGCTGGGCGCGGGCGTCGGCGGCCTAGGCGGCGCACTTCTCGGCAGCATTATCGGTGGTGGTCGTGACGATCGCGGCAATTACGATTGCGAAGCGGCTCTTGACGGATACATTTCGCAATACGGATATGGCGGGCATCGCATTGCAACGCGCGCGATCCCAGCACCGGCCTATCAAACATACGCGCCCGCGCCTCAGGGATATTACGCCCACGCGCCAGCTTATCATCACCAATACACATACGCACCACCGCAACAGGTCGTGTATGTTCCGGTGCAAGTCTATCAACAACAACGCGTGGTCGTTCGCGAAACCGTTCGTGAAGAATACGTCCCTGGCGCGGCGCGCACGGTTCCGGCACCTGCTCCGGTTGCCCTGCCCGCACCACGTCCAGCCCCGCGTCCCGCACCACCGCGTTACGTCAAAGGCAATTGATCGCATCGGAAAATTGCGGCCGTCGGGCGCTGGATTCTAATCTGGCCGGACGGCAGCGATAACCGGGCCGCTCTCTATGGGAGCATTGGGGCTGTTTTCGGGGATCAACCGGATCGTGCCGAAGCGCACGACATCCTGATGACGGTTCAACGTAAACACGCGGCGGCCATCCGGCATTTGAAGGGGCGCAGCCACTTTCAAAGCTGTGGCAGATTCTTCAGAGATTATAACGCGGTACTGCCCATAGGGCACGCGCTGGAACAGGAAGAACCCGTCAAATTCGCTAAGGGTTTGGGCGACAACCGCGCCGCGATTGTCCACCAATTCAACCCGTACGCCCGGTTGTTGTACGCCGGATGCGTTGAGGATCGTTCCCTCCACTTCGCCCGTGGGTGATATGGGAAGTTCGATCTGAGCCACGATGCCGGGACGCGGAGTTAAAACAACGCCCTTGTTTGACGGAGCAAGGAATGGATCATCCAACGAGGCTTCGTCTATTCCAACAAGGACCGGCCGGAATGGGCGCAGATCATCGACGATCGCCCGACCATTTTCGCCCGTTATCGCATCGGTGCTGCGCAATCCAGCTTCAACCTGCACATCGCGCAGCACATCTTCACCGGGATCGCGGCGCGCATTACCATTGTCATCGCGGAATACGGTGACAGCGGCTTGCCCGCTTCGCGCAAGCTTGTTGTTGGTGACCCGAACGCCGCCGGACACGGGATCTGGGCCAAGGCTAAATGCCAGTTGGACCGAAGCACCAATCCCGCCGGTCGAAGTCACGAAGGCATCACCGCGGAGCGAGAATTCTTCAAACCGCCGAGTATAGCCAGCCGTCAAACGGAATTCATCGACGCGCGCGGTGTAGTCGAGCTGCCCCTGCAATTCGGCATTCTCGCCAAAATCGGTGTCGAGACGGACGGTCGCGCTTTCCAATCCTTTGTCTGGGCCGCTGGTCAGGAACGTTGCGTTGCCGCGAACGCGGAAATCTTTGAAGCGCGAGTTCGCAAGAAGGCGGATGCGGGTATCGGTGCTCGCCGGAGTAGACGGGCTGGCCGTGCGTTGTTGATGGCTCAGTTGCGCAGACAAGGCGAAGCGCCCCGCGGTCACGGATGTCGTCATTAGTAATTCGTTAACTTCTGACCCATCTTTTTGTTTTGTGTGGGAAATATCCGCCTGGAGCGGCAGTGATATCTTACCAAGAGCCAACGATGTGTCGAAATTGAAGCCCGCGCGGTAGTCGATAGACCCTTCGGCGAACTCACTTGTGAAATCTCCGAATGAAACCAATGCATTAGCGCCGAAGTTGAACCGTCCAATTCGGCCAAGCGCGTTCGCTTCGGCGACCGAACCGGCCCCAAATTCATGCGCAGCGGCCAATTCCAGCTGAACTGCGCCCAAAGATCGCATAACGGCACCTTCCGCATATCTGCGGCGGGCCCCGTCAAAGTATAGGCTTTGCACGCCAAGGCGAGCGCTGGTCCTTTGATCAAGGCCGCGTTCTACGCCTACCCCCCATCGCCATTTTTGCGGACCGAGCTGAATGCCGGTGCCAAGATCAAACAAATCTCGGTTGTCCTGCAATATCCCGGCCCAATAATAGGTTTCGCCGGGTTCGATCTGGTTGAAGCCGATAGGAACCGACGTTTTGTCGCGTCGGATTTGCCCTTGCGGACCGTACAAGACCACTTCGAGTTCGTTGCGGCCAAAATACAATTCGACGTCGATGAATTCATAGCGTCCATCGCCGCGATCGTCCTGAAACGCCAACAATTGGCCGTTTCGATAAAGCTCTGCGTCCCATCCGCCGGGCAACGTGCCCCGCAAAGTGGTTGTTGAGAAACGCGAACTCTGTCCCAGAGGGCGATTGGTGACAAACGCACCGCGACCAATCGCGGTTTGGCCCGTCAATCGCCCAGGAATGGTCTCCACATCACCAATAGCAACCTGTGTGGCGTCCAACGGTCCCAAAAGACCGCCTTCTGGTGCGTTGCGATAGGCCCGTAGGCGCACGGTTTGTGGGTTCAATTGATCGTCGGTGGCGATGCGCGCAAAATAGCTCGCGCCAACGGCTTCACCGGCTGCATACAGCTCTACGCGGCCCTCGGCGCCGCTCTGGCTCCCCTCCCCAGTCCGGACGCCCGCTTGCGCGACCACGTCGAGCGACGGGGTCCGCCATGCGCGGTATTCCATATCGGCGCTGGGATATTGGGATAGATCGAATTGTGCGGGGCGCGTACGAAGTCGCGCGGCGCGACTTCTGCGTTCAATCGCCTGCATAAATGGCAAATCTTCGTCGGATTCCAGCCGAACGATCGCGTTGTAGAGATCGGGTCGGAATGTCAGACCAAACCATTGCGACAACGCGTCGGTATCAACGCACCACCCCTCTGGCGTGTCGTAAATGTCTTCTGAAACGGGCGCTCGCCCTGTGTTCACGTTTTGTACCGTTCCAGCGGCGCGATCGAGGGTGAATTGTTGATCCTCCGCGAACAACCAACCAGTTGCGCGGCGCGACTGTTTGTCGATGCGGATGGGTAGATCGAGCGATTGGATCACATCAGCCAGATCCAAACAGATACCGCGGTCCGTTTGATAGCCGCGAACATCGTAAGTCAGCTTGAAATTCTCGATAACCAGCTGAAGGAAAAGGAAATCATCGTCATTGGCCTGCCATGACGGCACGGCGGCACTTGACGAGGGCGCGTGGCGCGTTTCGGCAGGTTCAGAGGCAGTTTGCGCCATGCCGGGCGTCGCGGTCGCAAACGCACCAAACGCCGCTGCGAAGCTCGCAACGGCGTTCAATGTTTTATGGCGAAACGCAATCATCAATAGGTCACCGCGGCAGGGTCAACTGCCGGATCGGTGGCTCCCTTAACCCAGGAAACTGTCCACGGCGGCGATCAAGCCTCCGCCGGCTTCGGGCATTTCGCGGTATTCAATCCGAACTTGGCCGTTGAACTTGGCCGCTTGCTCTGGAGTCAAACGGACGCGGACCTGGCGTTCGTCCAATTCTGGATAGACGGCTAGACCGCGCAACAACAAAATTGGGTCTTCCTCGCCCGGTTTGGTCACGGATAGGACGCCATAGGTCGAGCTTTCCCCGGCGCGACTGATTGACATCGCAAATTCGGGACCGTTTTCGCCGTTAATGATACTGGGCTGGTTGATGGCGACTTGCGCTTCGACGCGGCCCTGTCGAACGATGATGGGAATGGTCACACCATAGATCGGGATCAATTGGATAGAGACGCCTTCGGCCGGCTCATCGCTTTGAGTCACTTCGCGAGCGCGCGGGATCGCCTTGAACGACATATGCACGCGGTACTCACCATCCGCGAGATCAGCGCCCGGCCGCGCGGCAAGCCGCACAGCCTGTGGTTGGCCCGGTGGAAGCGTGATCCGGCGCGGGGCGTAGCGAATCATACCCAGCGCTGCCTCTTCGTCAGAGTTTGCGTCGGTCCGTTCAACCGGAACCAATCGCCCGTTCTCCATCATCCGACGGAGCTCAAGACCAATACGGTATGTCGCTTCTTCGGAACCAATATTGCTGAGAATGACCTCAGTTCCGCGTGAACCATCTAAGATAACGCGCGTTGGCGCGACCAACAGGTCGCCCTGCGCCTGGGCGGGTGTGTGTGCGATCAATGCTGCCGTGGAGAGCGCAAGGATTGCGGCGGTCCGACGAGTAAAATTCCGTAGTGTTTTGAATGACATCGCGTAACTGGCTCCGTTTGCAGATTGCCAAGATAATGCCGACAACCCGCGTAGTTTCACGGATGTTAGTAAGTGATTAGGGTTAAGAAGGTTTAAACCATGATGACTTTGGGCCACCCTCGCCCCCTGAATTTCGCGCGCTGCAAACACAAAAAGAGCCGCGCTCCCGGGGGAGAGCGCGGCTCTAACTGTTTAAACGTGATCAGCGCGTTGCCGCGCCGGTCAAACGCTTAGGAATATTCAACCGAAACAACGAATGTGCCGTCGAATTGGCCGGCTTCTTCGGTGCCGTCGAGAGTGATCGTGCCACCCACTGAGAATGCACCGTCGCCAGCGCCGTCAAGCGTGACTTCTGGACCGGTTGCGCCGTTCGCGCTCGACGAGAAAGCCGAGAGTTCGATGGCGTGCTGAGTCGCAGTCGCTGGTGTGTAGCTAGGGTGACGCAGTTCAACCGAACCGGTTGGCAGGTTGATGGTCACGGCTTTGTTTGCTGTGCCTTCGACAGTGAAATCAGCAACGCCGGTTGTGCCCGAGCATACGATGTCTGGGTCGGAGCATGTGAGCGTGCCATCAGAAGCAAGAGTGACAGCACCGCCGCCGCTTACAACCATGGCTCCGAAATCGAGGCCGCTGTTGTTGTTGAGCACGAGTGCTTCAAGTACTTCTGCAGTTGCGTCCGCAGTTGCTGTGTCTGCGTGAGCAGCTGAGCCCATGCCGAGAGCTGCAAACATTGCGATACCGGCGGCGCTAAAACGAATGGTCTTGTTCATATTCTGGTCCTTCAAAGCGTAGTCTTGTCCCGTTGCACGCATGATTGGACAGATCTTCGAATCGGACCGATCAATCATACTTGCCGAACAGGTTTGGTGGCCCGTTCGCCTTCTCTAGGTATGATTGCGGAGTTCAGCCTTCGTATTCAGGTATGGTTACCCGGCTGTTAGGAATCAGGGCGATAGTAAGCATAACCGCAGGGTTTCTGCGGGTTGCAGAGCAAAAAGTGGTGGAATTCCAGCTTAAATATCGCCGCCGGTTAGTCGCTGACAAACAAGATCCAGCTGGTCCAAAGTGCCATATCTTATCGTAATGGCACCCGATTTGGGATCCGGATCGGCCTTGATTCGCACCGTTAGACCAAGAAATTCTTCAAGGTGACGCTGAACAGCTTCGATATCGGCGTTTTCTGCCGGGGCAAGAATTGGTGCAGCGGTGGCTGTGTTGCCCTTCACGCTTTTGGCGACCTTGCGGACAAGCTTTTCGATCTCTCGCACCGAAAGATTGTCGTTCACCGCCTTCTCAGCCAGGTTTGCGGCATCGTCTTGGCCAATAAGAGCGCGAGCATGGCCCATAGACAGGCGCCCACGCTCGACAAGATCAAGAACCGCTTCGGGTAGACCTAGAAGCCGTTGAATGTTCGCGACATGGCTACGCGATTTCTCAACCATGCGGGCGATCTCTGCTTGGGTCATCCCCTCGCCGTCTGACAATCGTTGATAGGCGCGCGCCTCTTCAACCGGGTTCAAATCTTCGCGTTGAAGGTTCTCAATCAAAGCGAGCGCCATAACCTCACGCTCATCCAAATCGCGAACCAAAGCGGGGATTTCGTGCAGGCGCGCCTTTTGCGCCGCGCGCCAGCGGCGTTCACCGGCGACCAATTGGTACTTCCCCTTGGCCAAGGGGCGCACGATAATCGGTTGAATAACACCGCGTTTCGCAATCGATGCGGCCAATTCTTCAAGCGCATCTTCGTCAAAATGTTTGCGCGGGTTTCCGGGCAGCGGCTCAATCGACGCAACAGAAAGCGAATTGAGCGGCGAATCGGAGCTTTTGCCCGATGACGCAGGGTTGGAAGCCGATGCCCCGCCCGCAGAACCACCGGAGCGAACCAAAGGCTCTTCTCGTTGAGTTTCGCCCATCAAGGCGCCCAAACCCTTACCCAACTTCTTCTTACGGTCGGCCGGGCTGCGCTGTGGGACGGAAAAACGGATCGGATCGGATGGGTTCTTGCTCACGCGGCTTGCCTTTCAGGCGGGAAACGGCCGATCAACTCACGCGCCAATGCAATATAGGCGCGGCTGCCGACGCAGGAATGGTCATAAACAAGCGCCGGTAAGCCATGGCTGGGCGCTTCGGATAGGCGGACATTGCGTGGGATAACGGTTTCAAACACCAAATTCCCCAGACAATCGCGAACGTCATCGGAAACCTGATCGGTAAGCCGATTGCGGCGATCGTACATCGTCAACGCGACGCCGATAATGTCCAAATCGGGATTAAAACGTTGTTGAACACGCTCAACCGTCTGCAAAAGCTGACTCAATCCCTCCAACGCAAAGAATTCGCACTGCAATGGCACCAAAAGCGTATCCGCCGCGCAAAGCGCGTTCAGCGTCAAAAGACCCAATGATGGCGGACAATCGATGAAGCAAATTTCATGTTCGGTGTGTTCAGCCAACGCTGTGCGCAACCGCGCCGTCCGTTCTTCAACAGAAACAAGCTCAACCTCAGCCCCGCTAAGATCAACAGTGGCCGGGACGATATCCAATCCTGGTATGTTGGTTTCCACCACCGCATCAGCCAACGGCACTTCATCGACCAGCAAGTCGTAGCTTGAAACGTCTCGCGCGCTCGCATCGACGCCCAACCCTGTGGATGCGTTCCCTTGGGGATCAAGGTCAATGAGCAGTGTGCGCCAGCCTGTAGCCGCCATTGCCGTCGCCATATTGATAGCAGTGGTGGTTTTCCCCACCCCGCCCTTTTGATTGGCAATGGCAATTGTCAGCATGGCAAACTCCCAATTCCCCTAAGATATGGGGATGAATCACGGCGACACAGGTATCGTGTGCGCCTATTTGCTCACGATGATGCCCGCCTCCGCATCGGTCAACGAGTGTTTCACGTGAAACATTTTCCGAATCGAAGATTTTGTCTGTTCCAATTCGTGCGCCGCGGAGCGCCCTTTGGGCAAGAGGTAGCGCGTAGCCCTTGTGGAGAAGGGTGCGGATAAACGGAGGAGTTTTTCCAACGGAGCGAAGGCCCGTGCCGAAATGACCCATGATTCGAAAGGTTTTACCCGCTCAAGCCGCTGTCCTTCGACAATGCAGTTTTTCAGATCGAGCTGTTCGACGCATTTTTCGAGAAATTCGACGCGGCGTCCGCGCGACTCGACCAAGACCGTCTCATATTCGGGCCGCAGAATTGCAATGACCAACCCTGGAAGGCCTGGTCCGGTGCCCAGATCCAACCATGGGCCTTGCCCTTTCGCAGTATGACCGTTTGTTTCACGTGGAACATGTTCGAGCAATTGCGCGCTGTCGGCGAAATGGCGGACCCACAATTGATCTTCGGACGTTTTGCTGATCAAGTTTTGTTGCTGATTCTCTTCGAGCAGAAGTCTCGCGAAGTTTTCGAGCCGATCATTCGCCAAGGCGTCGCCCCAGCCCGCAACATAGGCGCGCGCTTCCTCTTCCGATGCAATATGGTGTGTTGTCATGCGGCTCGCTGCCAACGGCGCGCATGGACCAGCAATGCCGAAAGCGCCGCCGGTGTCACTCCTGCAACACGGCCAGCGGCGGCCAGAGTGGTCGGTGCGGCGGAAGAAAGACGTTCCACCATCTCATTAGAAAGGCCGGGGACATCCTTATAGGGAAAGTCGGATGGCAGCGGCAGTTCTTCACTGGCGCGAAGATCGCGCAATTCGGCCTCTTGCCGCGCCAGATACGGAGCATAAGCTGCATCCTCGGCCATTTCCTCAATCAACTGCGCATCGCAATCGTCGGGGATCTCACACCAGGGCGTTAGCGAATTGAGTTCAATTCCGTCATGTCGCAACCACTCCGCAACGGTCTTTGCACCGCCGTCGCGGCGAACGTTCAGACCGTGATCCGCCAAATCTTTGGCTTGAAGCTTTGCTGCAAACATCGCCGCCACATTGTCTCGTGACTTTTCACGGTGTTCAAACCAGTCGGAGCGTTCCTTCCCAATGCAATTCTTTGCCAATCCCAAGGGGGTCAAACGGGTGGAGGCGTTGTTGGCGCGCAGCCGCAAACGGTATTCTGCCCTCGATGTCAGCATCCGATATGGCTCGCTCACACCCTGAAGCGTCAGATCATCAATCATCACCGCAATGTATGAATTGGCGCGATCCAATGCCGGGGCTTCCTTACCCACCGCTGCGGCGGCGGCCTCAAAGCCAGCGACCAACCCTTGGGCTGCCGCCTCTTCATAGCCGGTTGTTCCGTTGATCTGCCCCGCGCAATACAGGCCCGGGATGGCGCGAACCTGAAGATCCGGCGTCAATGCGCGTGGATCGATATGGTCATACTCAACGGCGTAACCCGGGACGGCCATCTCAACCGCCGCCAATCCTGGCATCAAACGCAACATATCGTGTTGGACATCCACCGGCAGAGAAGTGCTGATACCGTTGGGATAGACGTAATTCGTGGTCAAACCTTCGGGTTCGAGGAAAACTTGATGCCCATCACGGTCACCAAAGCGATGGATTTTATCCTCGATCGACGGACAATAACGAGGACCGGCGGCGTCGATAGCCCCAGAGAACAGCGGCGATCGATGCAGATTCGCGCGAATTACGTCATGCGCAGCCTGCGTTGTGCGAGAAATGGCACAGAACACTTCGGGGTTCGCGCGCGCCTTTGTCAGGGGGGACATGGTCCACGCCTCCCCATCAGATGGTTGTTCCTCCAATTGCGCCCAGTCGATCGTTCGACCATCCAACCGAGGAGGTGTCCCAGTCTTCAACCGCGCCATCGGCAATTCTGCACCACGCAATTGTTCAGCGAGACGCTGGGCGGCATTTTCACCAATGCGCCCGCCTTCGAACCGCTCTTCACCGCGGAACAATATCCCGCCGAGGAACGTACCGGTGCAAAGCACCACGCGGGTTGCATTTAGGATAGTTCCGTCGGCCAATTCCAACCCCGCAACCGCGCCGCTCGAAAGCGACAGGGCAGCCGCCTCCCCTTCGATTAGGGTTAGGTTTTCTTGCGCTTTGACGATGGATTGCACGGCGGCTTTGAACAGGACGCGGTCCGCCTGAACCCGCGGGCCCCAAACGGCGCTGCCTTTGGACCGGTTCAACATGCGATAATGGATCGCCCCGGCATCCGCAGCGCGACCAATCACGCCATCAAGCGCATCGACTTCGCGGACCAAATGTCCCTTGCCCAATCCACCGATAGCTGGATTGCAGCTCATCGCGCCCACAGCGTTGAGATCAAAGCTGACCAAGCCCGTGCGCGCACCCATCCTCGCCGCGGCACAGGCCGCTTCGACACCGGCGTGGCCGCCGCCGATTACAAGAACGTCAAATGATTGCATAAAGGCGCAGATAAGGGCTCAATAGCGCACAGTCAAAGCTGTTTCACGTGAAACACCATAGGATGGCCCGCATCCACCCTATTTGCCGATGCAGAACCGCCCAAACAGCGCATCGAGCATTTCTTCGGTGGTCGCACGACCAATCAAGCGATCAAACGCCACCCGCGCGCTCCGCAATTCTTCCCCGATGAGCAAGAGGTCCGATTGCCCCTGCACCCCAGACAATCCCGCTTGGGCTTCACTCAGCCGTTTGAACTGTCGTTCATTTAGAGCGCCCTCACCTGGTTTCGGCAACGCGCTACGCGCAGTTTCGACCAGAGCTTCTTTCAACGGATCAACCCCTTCGCCGGTCAATGCCGATATCGCGTGAAGAGCCGAAGGTTTGCGAATATGGTCGGGCGCGTCTTTTCGAGCGGCGATCTCCCATGATCCAGTGGGGCCCTCCCCTTCGGCGCCCAACCACAGAATCACATCCGCATTGTCCAATTCGGCGCGCGCGCGCTCTATTCCGATTGCTTCTATCTCTTCTGCATCGCGCCCATCACGAAGCCCCGCAGTGTCGACAAAGGCAAAAGGCACTCCTTTGATGGCCACAGTCCTTTCGATCACATCGCGTGTAGTTCCAGCGATGGAGGATGTGATCGCGGCCTCGCTTTGAATGAGCGCGTTGAAGAGAGTGGATTTGCCCGCATTGGGCGGCCCGGCGAGCACAACGCGAAAGCCCTCTTTCAACTTTTCAGATTGAGGGCTGTACAAAAATTCGGCGATCTCGCTGGACAATTGGGCAATGTTCCACGTGAAACCTTCTGGAATTTCACTGACATCATCCTCATCAGAAAAATCCAACGCAGCCTCTATCTGAGCGGAAAGCGTGAGGAGTGTATCTCTCCAACCCTCAACTTTGCCCGACAACACACCGTTCGCATTGGCGACCGCGGCGGCTCGCTGCAGCTCTGTTTCTGCCTCCAGCAGATCGGCTAGCCCTTCGGCTTGCGCCAGATCCATACGCCCATTGGCAAAAGCTCTTCGGGTGAACTCCCCGGGTTCCGCCGGGCGCAGGCCATCAACCTTGGCCAAAGCATCGGAAACGGCGCGCAGCACCGCCTTTCCACCGTGGCAATGCAATTCCGCACAATCTTCGCCCGTGGCCGATTTCGGTCCGGGAAACCACAGGATCAGCGCCTCATCCAGCAAATCACCATCGCCATCGCGCAATTTTGCGAGGCTGGCCTTGCGCGGCTCAAACGATCGTCCAGTTAGGGATTGCAGTGCCGGATAGGCTGAGGGCCCGCTAATGCGGATGACCGCAATCGCGGCCGGCGCAGCACCGCTCGATACGGCAAAGATTGTCGATATGTGGTTGGACACTGCGCAGCCGGTCTCAAAATCAGTCTGAGGAACCGCCCTTTGACCCGCCGCTCGAAGACGAAGAACCGCCGCCTGTTGCGTTGCGCATGCCGCCTTCGACAAAGCTTTGGAACAGTTTCATGCCCATTTGACCCATAGGCGCCAAAGCTTGGGCGTATTCCTGAAGTTGGTCGGGGCTTTTCACGCCCTTCATCGCCTTTGAAATGGTGTCAACATAGACACTGTTTGCTTGGCTGACATCGGGAAGGCCCATAAAACTGCGCGCCTCTTCCGGTGTGCATTCGACTTCGACATTGATCTTCATTGGTCTCTCCCAACCCATGGTTTGGTCCAAAGCCGCATTGCAACGTGAACCGTCACCTGCATATTTGGGTTTGCTTGCGGCGATGCGCAATGCTTAGGCTGAATTACTCAATGCCCGCTGGCATATTCAACACAGTGCAAAGGAACATCAATGTCCGTTTCCACAGAGCAAGCCCTATCCCAATGGCACAAAGTGGCGGCCGACGGCAGCACACCGGAAGGTTTGGCCACGATCATCCATAAAGACGCCGTGTTCCATTCCCCCGTGGTCCACACACCACAAAACGGCCAAGCCATAGTCATCGCCTATCTATCGGCCGCGGGGCAAACCCTTGGCAATGACAGTTTCCGGTATGAGCGTGAAGTTGTTGGCGATGGAACGGTCGTGTTGGAATTCAGCACGGAAATGGAAGGCATCTCGGTCAATGGCATCGATATGATCACATTCGACGACGGCGGCATGATCACCGATTTTAAGGTCATGGTTCGCCCGTTAAAGGCCATCAACAAAGTTTGGGATATGATGGGCCGACAATTGGAACGCCAAGCCGGTTGAGCAAACGTCGGTCGATCAATTCAAGACTGCGAAATTCAAGACCATCTGACGAACGGTCGGCTCAAGATCGTTGGGTAGATCTGCATCAAGTTGCTTGCGGCGATCCGACACGCTGTCGGCAATAATGACGCGTTTCATCGCCCATTGCGGACAGGCACGCTCTGATACGGCGGTCTTGTTGAGCAGGGACACGCCCGTGTGCCGGCGATCCTGACCGATCCGTTTCATCAAAGCGTCGAGCTCCGCACCCTCCCCTTCGAGAAGCTGCAAGAAATTGCGACCATTATACAGAAGCAGGCCGGTAATCCCACGCGCAGGATTGTTTCGGGCGCTGCTGTCGAGGATCGCGGCAACATCATCGCGCGTTAGGCTCGGTGCCGTGCTGATATAGAGATATTGACTAAGCACTGGATGCACCCTCGATCCGCTGATCTTATTGATTCATATTGTCGAAGAAATCTTCGTTGGTCTTAGAATCCTTCATCTTATCCAACAGGAATTCCATCGCATCGACGGTTCCCATCTGCATAAGAATACGGCGAAGAACCCACATTTTCGAAAGCTTGTCCTTCTCGACCAGCAATTCTTCCTTACGCGTGCCCGATTTGCCCACATCAAGCGCCGGGAAGATGCGTTTGTCGGAAACTTTGCGATCCAACACGATTTCAGAGTTGCCGGTGCCTTTGAATTCTTCAAAGATAACCTCATCCATCCGGCTCCCGGTGTCGATCAACGCGGTTGCGATAATCGAAAGCGATCCACCTTCTTCGATGTTGCGCGCGGCGCCAAAGAAGCGTTTCGGGCGTTGCAACGCGTTGGCATCCACGCCACCGGTCAACACTTTACCCGAACTGGGCACGACAGTGTTGTACGCGCGACCAAGCCGCGTGATCGAATCCAACAAGATGACAACGTCATTCTTGTGTTCAACCAGACGTTTGGCTTTTTCAATAACCATTTCAGCGACTTGAACGTGGCGATTGGCCGGCTCATCAAAGGTTGAGGAGATTACCTCGCCCTTCACGCTGCGTTGCATATCGGTGACCTCTTCGGGCCGCTCATCGACGAGAAGGACCAAAAGGAACACTTCGGGATGGTTGTCGGTGATCGCTTTGGCGATGTTCTGCAAAAGCACCGTTTTACCCGTTCGCGGTGGCGCAACGATCAAGGCGCGTTGACCCTTACCCTGGGGTGAGATGATATCGATCACCCGCGCCGATTTGTCCTTCACCGTGGGATCAAGAGTATCCAACGACAATTTCTGATCGGGGTAGAGCGGTGTGAGATTGTCAAAGTTGGTGCGCATCCGAACCGCATCGGGTTCTTCAAAATTGACACTGGTCAACTCGGTCAGAGCAAAATAGCGCTCGCCGTCCTTTGGTGCGCGAATTTCGCCCTCAACCGTATCACCGGTGCGCAAGCCTGACCGACGAATTTGGTTGGGTGAAACGTAGATATCGCCCGGTCCCGCAAGGTAGTTTGCATCGGGCGACCGCAGGAATCCAAAACCGTCTTGCACCACTTCGATGGTGCCGATTCCCATGATCTTCTCTTCGTATTCCTCATCCTCGGCCAATTCGCGCAAGATGCTGAAGAGCAAATCCTGACGGCGCATGGTTGAGGCGCCCTCAACACCCAGCTCCTCTGCCATTTTGACGAGTTCCGCTGGTGTGCGCTCTTTTAAGTCTTTGAGATGCATGGGTTATTCATTCCAGATCGAGGGATTCACGCGTCGCACCGATCCACTAAAGGGGCGTGCTCCGCGAAAAACAGTCAGCGCAAAACCCCGATGGGCCAAACGCAAATGGTAAAACATCATCACAACGTATCAGCGGGACATGGGCTTGGAGAAAGCAGACCTGATCATGTGCTTGGGCAAAGATCGTCGCTGATGTGATAAGCAGTAATTATAATCGGTGAGAGCGCAGGTCAATCACCGATTGCACGATGAGGCCCTAAAGCGATCAAAACGGCCTTAGATAGACCAGCAAGACCACCAGAACGAGGATTAGGCCCGGAACTTCGCCAACCATACGAAGGGTTTTCTCGGTCAGAGGACGCGCGCCGCCAGCCATTTTCTTGGTCTGAGCAACCAGCCAACCGTGATACCCGGTCAAAGCAAGGACCAAGGCGATCTTTGCGTGGAGCCACCCAGCACCGCTGAACGCACCCGTGGTATAGGCCAATGTCAGGCCCAAGATCCACACGATAATCATGCTGGGTGTAAGGATGATTTTGCGCAATTTGCCCATCCGCTCTGCCCACTTGGCTTCTCCATCCGAACCCGGAGCGTGATCGAGCATGTAAATGCATTGACGCGGCAGCATGAACAATCCGGCAAGCCAGAAAACCATGAAGGTCACATGACCAATTTTGAGCCATGGATAGATGGAGAGAAGCGTATCCTGCATGGTTGATCTACCTTTTTACCCTCTCACCGCCCTAAGAAGTTCTTCGACGTGTTCGATCGGCGTGAATTGCCCAATACCATGGCCAAGATTGAAGATATGCGGCCGGCCTTCAAAAGCATCGATCACGGTCTTTACCCGCTTTGGTAGCGCCGGACCACCGGCCTCCACCAACAAGGGATCCAAGTTCCCTTGAACCGGCATCCCTTCGGGTAGGACCGAATTGGCCCAAACGGGATCCAGCGTTTCATCCAATCCGACCGCATCGACTCCAGTTTCGCGAGCATAAGCGGGCAATTTTGCCCCTGCCCCCTTTGGAAAGCCAATGATTGGCGTGTCGGGGTGAGATTGTTTGATCGCGGCGGTGATTTTTGCGTTGGGCGCGATGACCCAGCGTTCAAATTCGTCCGGTGCCAAGCTTCCGGCCCAACTGTCAAACAATTGGATGGCTTCGGCCCCGGCATCAATTTGTCCGCGCAAATACGTGATCGAAACATCGACAATCGCATCACAAATCGCCTGCATCCGAGCGGGATCGCGATACGCGAGCAAGCGCGCTGAGCCTTGGTCCTTCGATCCCTGACCCGCAATCATGTATGTCGCGTTGGTCCATGGCGAACCGGCAAAACCCAGCATTGTGACCGATTGGCTGATCATGGCGCGCGTTTTGCGCACGGTTTCATAGATCGGATCAAACCGTTCGGGGGCTGCGGTGAAGTCTTCCAATTTCGCTTCGAGCAATGTTGGACTTAATTTAGGACCTTCGCCGGCCAAGAATTCCAATCCTTGTCCCATGGCATGCGGCACGATCAGGATATCGGAAAACAGGATCGCCCCATCAAACGCGAAACGTCGGATCGGCTGAACCGTAATCTCTGCGGCGGCATCGCTGTCATAGACCAAAGCGAGAAAACCGCCCTTTTCCGCGCGTAATTCGCGATATTCAGGGAGATACCGCCCCGCCTGACGCATAAGCCAGATGGGAGGAATTTCTTGGATGGAACCCTTAAGGGTGTCGAGCAACGGACCAGGCATGGCGTTCCTCTAATCAAATAAATTATAAATTTAAAAGGATTGATGGAGTCTGTTGGCCCTGTGGATTGTGGGGATTTGCGAAAACTACCGGTCTTATCCGGAGTTTTCGTGCCTTTTTCCCCTATCCGAATCCGCAGAGCCACTGGGTCAAGTGCGAACTATCCCCACTGTCCCCACCCTGTCGATATTGCTGATCGCCTGTCTAAAAATATTGAGACGAAATTGCTGATAGCGAGGATGAAATTTTGTCCCATGCTTGTCGACGGTTCTTTACCGTGGTTTATGCCCCTTTCTATCCACATGCGCATTCTATCCGCAAAGCTTTGGCCGAATCATCAATATGAACCGCCTGAACCTGCACCTTGTTTCCGATTCTACCGGAGAGACATTGGAGATGATCGCAAAGGCTGCGCTTGCGCAGTTTGATGATCCATCGGTTGCCCGGCACTTTTGGCCGATGGTCCGATCGCGTCAACATCTCGATCGTATTGTGCCCGATTTGGCCGACAATCCCGGCTTGGTTTTGTTCACCCTAGTCAATCCGGAAACCCGCGCCCGGTTGGAGGAACATTGCCGCCATCTCGGGCTTCCCGCAGTGCCGGTTTTGGATCAAGTGACCGCCGCATTGGAGGCGCAATTGGGGCAAGAGGCGCATGGTCGCCCCGGCCGCCAACACATGATGGACGCCGATTATTTTAAGCGTGTCGATGCTATTCAATACACCATCGCCCACGATGACGGCATCGCGCATGAGGATTGGGAAGACGCCGATATCGTTTTGGCCGGTGTCTCGCGCAGTTCGAAAACGCCAACCAGCATCTATCTCGCCAATCGGGGCTACAAGGTCGCGAACATCCCATTGGTGGTCGAAAGCCCCCCACCCAAGGCATTGTTTGGCTTGCGGCATCCGCTTGTGGTCGGTTTGACGACAGCGCCCGAACGCCTGGTTCAAATCCGCCGCAATCGTCTGCTTTCCCTAAATGAAGGCACCGAAACATCCTATGTCGACAACGATCGGGTCAAGAATGAGCTGCAATTTGCGCGGCGGATGTTCGCCGACAATGGCTGGCCCGTCATCGATGTGACGCGCCGGTCGATCGAAGAAAGCGCGGCGGCGATTATCCGCTTGGTCCAAGAACGCCAGCGCCGCGAACGATCTGTCGATGGATTGTCGAAACCGATATGAGCGGCGCAAACCTGATCCTCGCATCAAAATCCAGCTCTCGCCGAGCCATGCTCGACGCGGCTGGTATCGTGTATGAAGCGATCCCAGCAGATTGCGATGAACGGGCGATCGAAGACAGTTTGCGCGACGCTTCGCCGCCTGAAATCGCAGAGGCGTTGAGCGTTGCAAAAGCCGCAGCTGTTGCCAAATCTTCCCCCCGATCCTTTGTCCTCGGCAGCGATTCACTTGTGGTCGTCGAAGGAAAGCGTTTCGATAAACCCACATCGCGAGAGAACGCCGCTGAACATCTGCGCTTTTTCTCTGGCAAAACACTCGAACTGCACAGCGCCGCGGCTTTGGTCCGCGATGATACGTGTGAATGGTCTCATGCCGATTGCGCGCGTCTATCGGTGCGCGAACTGTCCGATCCGTTCATCGAACATTACCTTGAATGCGAATGGCCAGAGATCGGTTTTACCGTGGGATGTTTTCGTATTGAGGCAATGGGTGTCCAATTGTTTGACCGCATTGAAGGCGATCAATTCACCGTCCTTGGCATGCCGTTGATCCCCGTTTTGGATGCGCTTCGTGATCAGGACATTCTGCTGCGATGACCCGCAATCTAACCGCAGACAACTACACACATGTAATCGGCGATCCGATTGCTCAGTCCAAATCGCCGATGATACATGGTTTTTGGTTGGAGAAACTCGGCTTACTGGGCGCCTACACCTCCAATCTGGTCAAACCTGCGGATCTTTCCGAATATCTGGACGCTGGCCGTGGTGACCCAAACTGGATGGGTTGCAACGTCACCATGCCGCACAAACAGGCCATTCTCGAACACTTGGACGCAATTGATCCTGACGCGGCGACATTGGGCGCGGTGAACACCGTGGTTCGGCAAGGTGATGGCGCGCTGAAGGGGTTCAACACAGATTTGGGCGGCTTTCTTGAGCCTTTGACCGCTTTGCTCAACGAAGATCACCTGTTTCGGATGGCGCGGATTATGGGCACGGGCGGTGCGGCCCGGGCCATTATCGCTGGATTGGCGGGCAAAGGGTTCACATTGGTTGTCGCTGGCCGTGATCCGTCAAAAGCCCGCGAATTGATCGATGAATTGGCGCCAAACGGCGAACATCACGCGATACACCTATCGCATTTTGCTGAACCAACCGATTTTGAATTTGATGATCGCGATCGCTGTCTCGATTTGATCATCAATGCCTCACCGCTGGGGATGCATGGCAATCCGCCGTTGAATTTTCATTGGAGCCACGCCCCACCGCGCAGCGTCGCCTATGATATTGTGACAAGCCCGCTGGACACACCCTTTCTTCAAGGCGCGCGCGCGGCTGGTCATGACACAATCAACGGATACGCCATGCTAATTGGACAAGCAGCGATCGCCTTTGAAAAATTCTACGGCGTGGCCCCACCCCGCACATACGATGATGTCTTGATGGATATGCTGACGCGATGACCGACACACAAACAAAGGCCAAAAACGGCGGCCCCATGATTATCGGCCTGACCGGGTCCATCGGCATGGGCAAATCGACTGTCGCCTCCATGTTCGAAGCCGCCGGCGTGCCAATCTTTGACGCCGACGCCGAAGTTCGCGCGATGCAGGGGCCAGGTGGTGAGCTAATTCCGGCGATAGAGGCAGCCTTTCCTGGATCAACCAACGATCAAGGGGTCGATCGCGACGCCTTGGGCAAACATGTTTTTGGCGACAAAGCCGAATTGGCTCGGCTGGAATCCATCGTTCACCCAGCAGTGGGTGCAAAACGCGCACAATTCCTCGCGGACAATGCCGCCACCCCGATTATTTTGTTCGACATCCCACTCCTCTTTGAAGGCGGCGGTCACAAGGCGGTGGATTGCGTTGTTGTGGTGTCCGCCCCGCCCGAAATGCAGCGTGAACGCGTGCTAGCCCGTCCGGGAATGACGGTGGAGAAATTTGAACATATTCTCGGTCTGCAAACCCCCGATGCGGAGAAACGCAAAGGCGCTGATCACATCATCGATACGGGCAAAACACTGGCCGAAACGCAGGCGCAAGTGGCGGCCTTGGTTAAGAAATTGCGCAGCAAATAGGTCCAACACCCCTTGCGCTGTTTCGATCATGGGTGAATAACATCCCCTATGCGCGAAGTGATTTTCGACACAGAGACGACCGGCCTGGACCCCAAAACCGGGGACCGAATGGTTGAAATTGGATGCGTTGAGATGGTGGGCCGAGTCGAAACAGGGCGATCCTACCACGCATATTACAATCCCGAACGCGACATGCCCGCCGCTGCCGAAGCGGTTCACGGCCTATCCCGCGATTTTCTGTCCGGGAAACCCTTATTCAAAGACACGTTTTCTGAATTGCTCGAATTTTTGGGCGATGCGCCGCTCGTGGCGCACAATGCCGGGTTTGATTTCGGCTTCCTCAATTCTGAACTCGAACGGATCGGCCAAGAACCGATATCCATGGATCGGATGATCGACACTGTTGCGATCGCTCGCAAAAAACACCCCGGCGCGAAGTTGTCGCTTGATGCGTTGTGCTCACGCTACGGCGTGGATCGCAGCCACCGGGTGAAGCACGGCGCGTTGCTCGATGCCGAATTGCTCGCGCAGGTTTATGTCGAGCTTAATGGCGGTCGCCAAATCGGTTTGGAGTTGGCCGCCGATGCACCCGCGTCCGATGCCGATGCCACCACAAACACCGCCATCAAAACGACCAATCGCGCAAGCCGCCCTCGCCGCGAGGCACGGCCGCACGCTCCCTCACCCGAGGAATTGGCTCGCCACACCGAATTCATTGCCGGAATAAAGGACGCAGCCTGGGCCCGGTAAAACAACAGTTCCACAGCAACTCATAGGAGAACAAGCGACCATGGATATCCGCATTTCGGGACACCAAGTCGAAACTGGGGCAGCGCTTCAGGAACACGCTTCTGACCGGCTGGAGGCGATTGTTGAGAAATATTTCGACCGCGCGCTGTCTTCTCATGTCACCTTTGGAAAATCAGGCGGATCGTTCACCTGTGACATCGTGACTCATGTTTCTCACGGGATGATTCTAAAGGCGCGTGGCAATGCCAACGATGCGCACCTTGCTCTCGACAATGCGGTCGGCAAAATTGAAAAACAATTGCGCCGTTATAAACGCAGGCTGGTCGATCGCCACGAACGCGCGATGCAGGTTCGGTCCGAAGAAGAGGCCGCTTACACCATTTTCGCCGTCGATGAGCCCGAAGAGGAAGTGGTCACGGACGCCCCACCCATCATCGCAGAGACAAGCGTCGATATCCCAGAAAGCACCGTTGCGGATGCCGTCATGATGCTTGACTTGCGCGACACGCCGGCGCTGTTCTTCAAAAATGCTGGCACTGGCAGGCATAATATGGTTTATCGCCGCTCAGACGGTTCGATCGGTTGGGTCGAACCAAGCGTTTAATCACGCAAGGACCGCAAAAATCTGACCTCGGTTGGGAGCCGAAGGATTGAAAGATTGGTCCAACCCAACAATTTGTGACCGGCGCGCAGCACCCCGTTTGCAGCGCATGTCATGGTTGATGGGCCTACCCCGCCCCTGCTTGCAGGACCTGACTTGTTTAGGATTTCGAGTTTGTAATGGACGTGAATATTAAACTTGTGCCGGAAGGTGTTGTAATCGCGCGCCCCGAATCCGCGCGCCAGATATTGCAACAATTGTCGGCTCTTTATGCGAATGTTTACGGCCTTGATGGTGACGTGATCCTCGAAGGGTTGGAACAAAGGGAAGCTTTGGGCAGCACCGGGTTTGGTCGCGGCGTTGCCATTCCGCATTGCCGCAGCACCGCGGTTAAACGCCCGACTATGGCGTTGCTGAAATTGGAACACCCCGTTGATTTCCGTGCGGCCGACGCGATTCCAGTGTCGTTGGTGTTTGGATTGGTGTCTCCTGAAAACGCAGGCGCGACCCATTTGCATGCACTTGCCGCGATTTCGCGCCTTGTTCGCGATGAAACGATGTTGAGCGGTTTGACCGACGCGGTGGATTCCGACGCAATGTTTGCGGTTTTGACCAATCAATTCTTGCGGGCTGCTGCCTAAGAATGGTGGCCGAGCCTGCTGGAGCGGACCTGCACCACAGAGCGTTGGAGCGGCTGTATCAGTCTGCTCCGGTTAATCGCGTGTTCTCATCAAAATTGGAAATTCCCAGCGAAGGACATTCGCGGCTTACATTCACGGTTACGCCGGATGTTTATCACGCTGCCGGTGCCGCGCATGGGACGATCTACTTCAAAATGCTCGATGATGCCGCATTCTACGCCGCAAACACATTGGCGACGGATCGCTTTTTGTTGACCACTAGCTTCAACTTGCACTTCACAAAACCCGTACGCGAGGGTGAAGTTGTCGCCGAGGGCCGATGGGTCAGCGGCAAACGCAGGGTCTTGGTGGCGGAATCGCGATTGATCGATTCCGAAGGCGATGAAATTGGCCGCGGAACCGGCACATTCATGCGTTCGCGGATCGCCCTGTCGAGCCTTGAGGGGTATTCGAGCTGACCACCCGCCTCCCCGCCCATTTGGAAATCGCCAGCCTGATTAAGCTCACCGAATCGCATGGTGGCAGCGCGATGGTGCTTTCAAAAGGGGAACGCGACGCCGGCACTGTCTTGATTGTAACCATGTTTCGCGGAATGAACGCCAAGCTATTCGAAAGAATGCCGCAATTGGATGGAACGCGTGCTTTCATTGCGACAAAAACACAAGATATTGAAAAACCAAAGGAATTTTTCGACTATATCGACCGTCGTTGCCGCCAGGATCCCGATATTTGGGTTTTAGAGGTGGACGTCGACGATGCAGAACGGTTCGTCGAACTTTTGCCGCGTTAACTTGACGTAGTATCTTTTGAGCCTATTTGCCGCCGTGCTTCCAATTGCGGAGGCCAGGAGATCGGCAATACGGCCGGTTGATCGGCACGCAGACGGGGGGCAGCCGGTAGGCTAAACGGATCACCCTCTTCAACCCCGCGAAAAACACTCGCAACAGGTCCAAGCCTGCGTCGGAGCTCGCTCACCGCAGATACAGTAGAAAACATGGGTCGTAAGACTTATTCCCTAAGTGCTATCGCCGTTGCGGCGACAGCAAGTTTGAGTTTCTCCAGCGCCGACGGCGCTGAAGCTTTTGCACAAGACACCTCGTTTGAGGTCGCTGCTACGGCAGATGTCGAAAGCGAAACCGCACCGGTCGCCATCGCGACCGAAATTATGCCAGATCAACCGGTCTTTGTTTCGCAAGAAGTGGTCCAAACCCTTCCTGAAACCAACACCGACATCGCCCCGGTGTACACCATTCAAGCCTCTTCACTGAGCGAACTCGTCGGCCTTGTCGACGATGACGAACGGTTGAGCGAACAAATGCGGTGTCTTGCAGGCGCTGTTTATTTTGAATCGCGCGGCGAACCGCTCACCGGTCAATTGGCCGTGGCGCAAGTTGTGATCAACCGTTCCGAAGATCGCCGTTGGCCCGCAAGCTATTGCGGCGTTGTCTATCAACGTTCGCAGTTTTCTTTCGTGCGCGGCGGTCAAATGCCGGCCATCAACACATCATCGGGTGCATGGAGCCGCGCGAAAGCGGTTGCGCGCATCGCTCATGATGGATTGTGGGAATCAGAAGCCGCCGATGCGGTGTATTTCCACGCAAACTACGTGCGCCCCCGCTGGAGCAGGGCGAAAACCCCTCTGGCACGCATCGATACACATATATTCTATCGGTGATCGCACCCCACGATTGATTCAACGACCCCCGCCCTTTGTCAGGCGGGGGTTTTTGATTCAGCGTCAGGTTCGCAACTGCGCCCATGTTGGCGCGTGGTCGCTGGCCTTTTCGCGCCCGCGATGATCCTTATCGACGCCGACCGATTCAAGCCGATCGGCCAATTCCGGCGTCAACAATATGTGGTCGATCCGGAAACCGTGGTCGCGCTGCCAAGCGCCCGCTTGATAATCCCAATAGGTCCACACGCCGCCGCGCGGATTGAGGGTGCGTACTGCGTCGCACCAACCATCGGCCAAAAGCCGTGCGTAAGCGGCGCGGGATTCCGGCTGCATCAACGCGTCGGATTGCATGGCCTTTACTGCATAGACATCGTCGTCTTCGGGAATGACGTTGTAATCGCCCAAAACTGCCGCGGGAACTTCGCTGTCCCAAATGACCGCCATGCGCGCCCGAAGTTTTTCCATCCATGCGATTTTGTAATCAAATTTCGGCCCCGGCAACGGATTCCCGTTGGGCAAATAGATGCAAACGATCCGGGTGGTCTTGCCGTCTTTTCCTATATCGGCTTCGAGATAGCGGGCCTGTTCGCCCTCACCCTCTTTCGGCCCATCAATGCCCAAACCGCGTTGGACCTCTTCGATCGAATACCCCGCCTTTGTATCAACGAGGATGGCGACACCGTTAAAGCTCTTTTGGCCATGCCAGATGGGCTGATAGCCGAGCTCTTCAAACTCACTGGCGGGGAAGTCTTTGTCCTGGCTCTTCACTTCTTGAAGGCACGCGACCGAGGGCCGCGTTTCGGTGAGCCATTCTCTAAGCCGCGGCAGGCGCGCCTTAATACCGTTGATGTTGTAGGTCGCGATTTTCATACCGCCATCCATGACGGATCGGCGCGCGAAGGTCTATCGCAAGGTGCAAATTGGAAAGACTGTCTCAACAGTCGGTATGCGCCGATATCAAATGCCGAAACTTGACCCGCATCCGCAACCAGCCGCCGCGTTCGGATTTTCGACGCGGAACGCCGCACCACCCAGCGATTCGACAAAATCAACGACGCTGCCGCCAACAAGATCGAGGCTGATCGGATCAACGACGAGTTTTACGCCGTTCGTTTCACTAACGGCATCATCACCCTCTGCCATATCGGCAAGGTCGAATTTATATTGAAAACCGGAACAGCCGCCGCCCTCGACCGAAAGCCGTAAAATCGCAGGCTTGGTCTGTTTCTCGGCGATCCACGCAATACGCTTGGCCGCCGCAGGGGTGAGGGTCATGTTTTCTGCCATAGGCGCAACTTAGGGTTCGGTTTGCGAATCCTCAAGGGCATGGGCTTGTTACGCGGTTTGAATGTAGTCGCGCAATGCGGCGGCTTCGTGCTCCACCTCATCGATTTTGTTCTTCACAAGGTCACCGATGGAGATGAATGCCACGAGGTTACCGTCGTCCACCACGGGAAAGTGGCGGAACCGGCGCCGCGTCATCAATGCCAACGCATCGTCAATCAAAGAGCTGGATTCAACCGTGATTGCAGGGGATGTCATGATGTCCCCCACGGGCAGATCAAGACAGGCGCTGCCCCTATCCGCGAGGCGGTAGATGATGTCGCGTTCGGATACGATGCCAACGACCTGACCGGCGTTCAAAACCGGCAACGCGCCGATTCGCTTTCCTGCGAGAATTGAAACGACCTCTGAAACGGGTGTGGTCACATCACAGGAAACCACGCTTGCGGGGTCCCTGTCGCCGATAATTTGGGCAATTGTCATGATGGCGTTCCTCTCTATCCGCAAAGAAAGTGCCACTATTCCGCATAAAAGGCGAGTCGGGTGCATACTGATGTTCGCTCGCCTCCAAATGAGGCCGCTTATCGTATCTTGAGCATTGCAATGCCGCTCTGAGAACCGCATGAGAACGCCATGGTCAACAAATCCCCTCTCGATGACCCCGAAAACGCCGCACACGCATGGGCGCGCTATCGTCAGATCATGAAGATCTTGATGTCGGTGACCGTGATCACAGTCTTGATCGCGGTGGGCCTGCTTTACGCCTATAATGGCGCGATTTCGGTGCACTTTTACATCGCCACCGCTTTGGGAATCAGTTTCACGATGCTGCTTGGTGGGGGGCTAATGGGCCTTGCGTTTCTGTCGAACGGAACCGGTCATGATGAATCGGTCGACAATCGTTTGCCCAACGCCGACGATCTGTGGGCGCCGAAAGACGACGACTCGAAAGACGACAATTAGGGTTTGCTGATCGCGCCTTGCGGCGGGGTTAGGCGGAATTCTTCAACTGGGTTGCCACCGATCAGGTGATCTTCGATGATCCGTTCCAACGTTTCGGGACCACACGAATGGTACCAAACATTGTCTGGCCACACGACCGCGATGGGGCCGGCCGAACATATCTGCAAACAATCCGCTTTGCCGCGTTGGACCCCGCCGCCCGGCCCTCTTGGGTGATCCGCGCTGCGTTTTGGGCCGACCAAGCCGCGTTCTTTCAGGCGGTCTTTCAAAAACTGCCACGCAATCTCACCATCGGCACGGGCGCAGCATTTCTGCTTGTCCGAAACCGCGCACAGGAAGATGTGGCGTTCAACCCCTTGATCGCCGTCACCGCCATACTTCTTTGATAAGGCGGTTTGCGCCGCCAACACGTCTTGGTTGTTCATTCCGTGTCGGCATCCGCATCGGTCTCAACCAACCAGCGATCCAACCAAGAAAACACGCTGTTGTGCCATTGCAGCGAATTTTCAGCGCCGAGAACCCAGTGGTTTTCATCTGGGAAGACCAACATTTGCGATGGAATGCCGCGTTCTTGCAGAGCGGTGAAGCTTTGCAGGCCCTGAGTGTAAGGAACGCGGAAATCTTGCTCTCCGGTGATCACCAACATGGGCGTGCGCCATTCATCGACGTGGTTCGCCGGGTTCCACCGTTCATAGGTTTCGCGGGCTTCGGAATAGGATCCGCCAAAGTCCCAGCGCGGGAACCACAATTCCTCTGTTGAATAATAAAAGCTTCGCATGTCGAACAGGCCATCGTGTTGGATCAGGCAATCGAAACGATCGGGCCATTGCCCCGCAATCCAATTGACCATGTATCCGCCGTAGCTTGCGCCCATTGCACAGGCGCGTGTTCCGTCAATTTGCTCATCCAATTCAAGCGCGGCGGCGAGCCCCTTTTGCAGGTCTTCTAGCGGTTTACCGCCCCAATCGCGGTTGATCGAATCCATAAAGTCTTGACCGTATCCGGCGCTTCCATGGAAATCGACGGAGATTACCGCGTAACCTTGGCTGGCAAGGACGCGCGGGTTCCAACGCGATGACCATCCGTCGCGGAAGGACCCTTGTGGTCCGCCATGAATGTACAAGATCGCGGGGATCGGGCCTTCTTGATTCTCAAGCCGGGTGATCTGACCCCAGACAGTATCACCATCCGCCCCAGGAAAGCTGAAACGTCGCGTCATGGTGGTCGCCAAGTCGCCCATTCGGCTGGTGACGACATCAGTTAGAGGACGTCCACGGGCATTGTTTGCCGCGAGGTAAAGTTCGTTCGGCACGCCGATAGAATCCCGAGTGAACAACAACCGGCCGCCGGGCAACGATGTAAGGTTGCCAATATGCGCCTCGTTTCCTGCGATCAGGTCAAGTTCGGTCACTTCCCCTGATTCCGGGTCGATCCGAAATGCGGGCGTGTCGAGCACATGGGCTGCAGAGGCGAGCAAGTGATCGCCGTCCGCGCTCCATTGCAAACCGCCAAAAGAAAGATCGGTTTCTTGTGTCAATGCGCGTGTTTCGCCCGTTTCCAGATCGCGCAGATGCACTACCAAACGATCCGCTTCGTAACCCGGCCGTTCCATCGCCAAATAGGCAAGATATTTGCCATCGGGGGATGGGGCAGGCGAAGAATCATGCGCTTCGTTGGCGGCGGTTAAATCTGTGGGAGCGCCGCCCGAAAGGTCGGACCAATAAATGTCGAGGTTTGTCGACATTGGTTCGTTGGCCCCGGTTTCGCGGGCGACAAAATACACGCCGGATCCATCGGGGGCCCATGAAATGTCTTCACCCCCACCAAACGGCATAGTTGGCGTGTTGCCGGAAATGGCCCCGTCTGCATTGCCGCCATCCAAGGCTGTGCCAGTTCCGGTGACTTCACCGCCGACCAAATCGAAGGTGAAAACCCGGTTGAATGTGCCCGGTGCAATCCATTTGTCCCAATGACGGTAAAATCCCGCATCGCCTTCATAGACACGGCCCGTTCCCAATTCTTGGACCTCGCTTTCACAAGCGAGATCTTCGCAATCGCGCGCAATCGCGCCCCACAAAGCGATCTTGTCGCCGGTAGGAGCGATGGAGAATCCGTCGATGTCGGTTCCGGGCATATCCGCGACCAACATGGGGCCGGTGACATTGCCGTTCGCCTCGAGAGCAATCCGCCACACCCGCCCGCGATCTTCTTCGCGATCATCGGTGTGTTCGTAGCTGATGAAATAGAGGAAATTGTCGGGCCCAAAGGTCAGTGAAAACCCAGAAAGACCCAAATCAAACGCCACCGGTGCGGCGCCGGGCACCGCCAGATCGAGAACGTAATGCGCCGCATTGCGGTCAAAACTATCGGGATCGGTGTTGGTGACGGAATAGACTGCGTATCGGCCAAACGGGGTCACTGTCGGTCCACCAAGCCGCGGCATCGTGATTAAATCAATCGCGGCCATCGGGGTTTTGGCAACGCCCGGAATCGCCGCATCCTGTAATGCTTCGCGCGGTGCGGTTTCAGAATGCCCATCGGCGGCAAGCGGCGATGCAGCGATCAGCGACACGGCGGCACAGGCTGTGCCTTTAAAAAAGATGTTTCCCATAGAACGGGAGGTAACTTGGGTTTCGTGCAGTTTCCAGTGAAACCGCCACATTGTCCGACACTATGCGTGGGTTAGCCGCGTTTTCCCGCGATCCGCGCGATTTCGGCCTGAACCATGCTCTCCACCATGGTCGGAAGGTTCTTATCAAGCCATTCCGCCAACATCGGGCGCAGCAAGTCGCGTGTCATCCCTTCGAGTGAGGTTTCACCCGACCGGACAATTTGCGGTTTCGCGCCCGGCTCGGCCAACATGGCAAGAGCGGCAAGATTGTCCTGCATGGCGCCGCGCACTTCATCAGTGATCAACGAGGATTCATTCGGATTGTCCATTTCGACCGCTTCGGACAATTCCATTTCGGAAAGGTCGAGGACCTCATCGGCATCGAGATCGGCGGCTTCGATGGGCGCATCTACTGGCTCTGATGCGGTAGCTTCGGCTTTTTGCGCGGCAGCAACTTTGCGTTTGCGGGCGTCAATAGCGGTGTCGCGGCTGTCGCGCGCGATCACTTTTTTGATCGATTCCAGAATCTCTTCGACCGATGCTTCATTTGAATGTGCCACGATTATGCCCCGTCCATCGCGTTAACCATAACGAATCACGCAACTAACGCGCTTCGTTGGGATCCAATACGGGACCAATGAAGTCATCGGAAGTGTTTATGTCAACGGTTCTGGTAGAATTTGCAGCGGCTTCGGGGTCGCGATCCCAATCCCAGAACCGGCCGCTCACACGATCGGCGTTCACTTGGGGATCGTATAACGGGCCGCCAGTGTCCAAATTCAAATCGCGCGCCTCGGCTTTACCCATTGCTGCCAAGAGTGTGAAACCAGCGACATAAGCGTTCCGGCGCGCGGTAACGAGCTGTGCCCTTGCGGACAGCAATTCTTGCTCTGCGTTCAGAACGTCGATGATAGTACGGTTTCCGATGGAATTTTCCGCGCGAACGCCCTCAAGGCTTAATTCCGCAGCTTCAACTGCGGTTTGGGAACTTGCGATGACCGCGTTTGATGCCGCCCAATTGGAATAGGCGGACCGGGTTTGCGCGATCACGCTGCGTTCGGTCGCAATGACTTGTTCCAGCGCTGCGGATTCGCGGGCGCCGGCCTGACGTTGTTGGGCAGCGGGTCTGCCGCCTTGGAACAACGGAATGGTCACACGGACGCCGGCGTTGGCCGTCGCTTCGCGTTGTTGAAAATCGGACGCAATCGGGCCGCCCAAAGTGCCAAAGAAATTGCTGTAATCGTAATTGGCAAAAAGGCCGATCGTCGGCAATCGTCCAGAACCGGCGACTTCGGTGTCGTATCCAGCGGCTTCTGCGCGTTCTTTGGCCGCGATAAGATCGGGGTTGTTATCCAGTGCGGTCACAACCGCCATACCAACCGTTTCGGGCAAGCCGGGCAGGGGCGGTGGTGCTTCCAAACCCATCGGGGCGCGGCCAACCAATTGAATATAGGTTTGTTGAGCAGCGATCATATTGGCATACGCGCTGCGCAGGTCCCCTTCGGCGACGGCCAATCGCGATTGCGCCTGAGCGACATCGGTCCGCGTCAGATCGCCAATCTCGAACCGATCGCTGGTCGATTGGAACGTCACGCGCAACACTTCGACCTGATTGGCCGACAACTGCGCCAATGCCTCTGTCCGCAACACATCCATATAGGCGGCGACGGTTTGGCTAAACACCGAGCTTTCGGTGGCGCGCAAATCCGCCTGACCGGCGGCAACACGTTCCTGGGCAGCGTTGATGCCGTTGCGTACAGCACCACCGGAATAGATCGGCACCAACACTTGCGCGTTCACGCCAAGATTGCGTTCGGGTGCGGTGAAAGAATTGGCCGATTGGCGCAAAAATTCCAGATGCGTTGCGGTCACATTGACGCTGGGCAGGCCCGGTGCGCGTTGAATCGGCACATCTTCATCGGTGGCGCGTTGCGATGCGCGCGCCCCTTCCAAGGTGGGGTTGTCATTGTAAACCGCCACCAAAGCGTCGCGAAGAGTTTCTGCCTGAGCCGGTCCAGAAACGCCAAGCGCGACGATTGCCCCCATATAAGAGGCCGTTTTGGCAGCGCTCAAAATGCGGGGGCGTTGTTTCATGAAAAAGTCCAACTTGTAGGAACATCAAAATCGTGGAGGATCGGCATGCCGATATCTTCAACCGGTTGCAGGGTTACCTGACCGGTGATTTTTCGACCCGACGCCAATCGAGTCACTTTGCGCAGCAAAAGACCCGAAACAATCACGCCGTCATCCGAAAGAGCGCCAGCAAATGATTCGGGCAGGGCTTCGATTGCTCCATCCACAAGGATCATCGAAAATGCCCCGTCGGGTAGCGCGCCTTTCGCAGCGTCAGCCGCCGAAACCACTGTGATCTCGGCGACCAGTGGTCGCATCAACTCAGCAAGGTAACCGGTGCCGCCTTCGACGATCAAAACGCGATCCGATGGTTCGGGCGCCGCTTCGAGCAGGAGTTTGCCGTAAAACAGAGGCGAGGCGAGATGCGCATCGTCGCCAAGCGCGACCGAACGGTCGATATAGGCCAGCCCCGCTTTGTCATCGGGCAGGTGATCTTCGCGCGGCACTGCCATCATCCGTGCCAGAACGAATTCTTCGTTCACGCCGCTCGTGCGCAGCTGGCTGTCGATCATGGCTTTTCGCGCGGTCGATGTGTCGCGTGTCATGGTGGTGTTGCTCATACCTTCTCCATAAGACTGTATTAGTATCGCAATACAGTTCGTCAACCCTTCCTAGCCATCACACGCCCAACTTCCAAGCTTCCCTTTGACCTTGGGCCAAGCGACGTCATAAAGAAGCCTCAAAGGGACCGGGATGCGGTTTCGACCGATACCAGGAGAGCTTCGATGAGTGACATTGAATCGAGTGATAGCAACAAGACCGTTCATAATGACGGTGAGATTTTCGGCGCAACCGGCGAAGTGCGTATTGAAAGCGACTCGCTTGGCGATGTTGCTGTTCCCGCCGATGCCCATTGGGGCGCCCAAAGCCAACGCAGTTTGGCCAATTTTGCGATTGGCACCGAAACCATGCCGGCCCCCTTGGTGAAAGCGTTGGGGATTCAAAAACAATCTGCCGCCGAGGCGAATATGGAATTGGGCGTATTGGACGCCAAATTGGGCGATGCGATCGTCGCTGCCGCCGCTGAGGTGATTGATGGGACGTTGTCCGACCAATTCCCATTGAGTGTGTGGCAAACCGGTTCCGGCACGCAATCGAATATGAACGCCAATGAAGTGATCGCCAGTCGCGCCAACCAGATCCTGACCGGGCAACATGGCGGCAAGGACCCCGTTCACCCCAACGATCATTGCAATATGGGGCAAAGTTCAAACGACACATTCCCAACCGCGATGCACATCGCCGCAGCGGGAGAAACCATTGAACAATTGATCCCGGCTCTGGCGCATCTTCACACCGCTTTGGACGACAAGGCGAAAGCCTATGCCGATATTGTCAAAATCGGCCGCACCCATTTGCAAGATGCCACGCCGCTCACATTGGGTCAGGAGTTTTCGGGTTATGCGAAACAGATCGAATACGGGATCGCGCGATTAAAGAATGCTTTGCCGCGCGTGCTTGAATTGGCGCAAGGCGGCACCGCAGTGGGCACAGGGATCAATTCCAAAGCGGGCTTTGCCGAAAAGTTCGCCGATCATGTGGCTGCGATCACCGGTCATGATTTCGTCACCGCTCCAAACAAGTTTGAATCGCTCGCAGCGCATGATGGTTTGGTGGAATTGTCGGGCGCGCTGAATTCCGTGGCGGTTTCATCCATGAAAATCGCCAATGATATCCGCTTGTTGGGATCGGGCCCGCGTTCGGGATTGGGCGAAATTGCTTTGCCAGCGAATGAGCCGGGATCATCGATTATGCCGGGCAAGGTGAACCCGACGCAATGCGAAGCGCTTACGATGGTGTGCGCTCAAGTCATGGGCAACAACACGACCGTTAGCGTGGCGGGATCGCACGGCCATTTGGAATTGAACGTGTTTAAGCCGGTTATGATCAACGCGGTGCTGCAATCGATCCGTTTGTTGAGTGATGCCGCGCGCAGCTTTACCGACAATTGCGTTGTAGGGATCGAAGCAAATACGGGCCGCATCGATCAGTTGATGAACGAAAGCCTGATGCTCGTCACCGCGCTCAACCCACATATCGGGTATGACAACGCGGCGAAGATCGCGAAAAAAGCGCATGCCGATGGCACGACGCTCAAAGAATCCGCGCTGGAGCTGGGCTTGCTCACCGAAGAGCAATTTGCGCAGTGGGTGGTTCCGGCGGAAATGATCAAGCCGCGGGCGTAAATTGGACGAATTCGGGTTCGCCGGCGGCCAAAGTGTAACGCCGCCGCCGGTGAACCATTCGACCAAACGAGCATTCAGACCGACGACCGGTTGGCGCTTTGCCTTACGAAGCGCTATTTGAACGGTTGAATATGGATCAATTCACATCATCAAGCGCGACTATGAAGGCCTTGAGCTCTTCATCAGGCAAAGCGCCAGCGATCAGCGTGCCGTTTCGAACGGTGTTGATTTCGATGGTCGTCCTATGGTCGACCTATTTCGTTTTGATCACGGCGCGCAGTTACATCCTCGATCTCGACATGCAGATGGAGATGGCGTTCCGTCGCGGGTTGGTGACGATCGCGGGCATCGGTCTGACGGTGGTTCTGTGGGCGTTGCTGCGTCTGGTCGATCGCCAAGCTTTATGGATCAAGATCGGCGCGGCCACGTTGTTTGCGATTCCCGTGGCGATCTCCATTGGTCAGATCAATCATTTCGCGTTTCAGGATATTCAAGAACGGCTGGAACAACGGTTCGTCGAAGAGCGCGGCTTTCGTTTTGATGACGAAGGCAATTTGATGTTCGATCTACCCGAAGGGGTCACGGTGAAAGCGCCCGGGCCCGATAGTTCAAGCCCGCCGAAATTGTCCGAATCGTTGATCATTGCGCCCGCCGCCATGCGCGAAGACGATTGGAAGACCGTTTTGGAGATCGCTCTGGGTCGCTATTTCTTGTTGCTGGCTTGGGCCTCGACCTATTTTGCCTTGCTCGCCGGGTATCAGGCGCGCGCGGCGGAAAGGCGTGAACAACAATTCCGGTCCGCTGCGAAAGCGGCCGAATTGCGATCCCTGCGGTATCAGGTGAACCCGCATTTCTTGTTCAACACGCTCAATTCTCTGTCGGCTTTGGTGATGACCGGAAAGGCGGATCGCGCCGAGCGAATGATCCAAACCATCAGCCGCTTTTACCGACACAGCCTGGCCGATGAACCGACCAGTGATGTGTACCTCAAAGACGAATTTGACCTGCAACAGCTCTATTTGGACATCGAAGCGGTCCGCTTTCCCGAACGCCTTAAGGCGGAATTCGACCTGCCGGATGACCTTGATAAAGCGCGCGTTCCGGGCATGATCCTGCAACCCTTGGTCGAAAACTCGGTCAAATACGCAGTGTCCGCGGTTGCGCGGTCGGTGCATATCAAAGTGATAGCGCGCGAAGAATTCGATCGGTTAGTGGTGAGCGTGAGCGATGATGGCCCCGGCGTTCCCGATGGGACAAAGCACGGATTTGGGATCGGCCTCGCCAATGTGCGCGATCGATTGCAGGCCCGCTTTGGATCCGATGTTGCATTTTCCTCTGGCCCCATTCCCGGCGGATACAAAACAGAGATCCGCATCCCCCTTTCCCGCCCTCTACCCACATAATTGCACAAAGACCGGATGATATCTGATGGCAGATAGCGAAAATGAGATTCAGGCCCTGCGCACTCTGATCGTCGATGATGAGCCATTGGCGGTCGAACGTATTCAGGTCATTTGCGCCGAATTGCCCGCGATCCGCGTCGTTGGCACCGCCAGCGATGGGGCCGCCGCATTGCGATTGGCCGACAAATTGGAACCCGATCTCGTGTTGCTGGATATGACCATGCCGGAGATCGATGGTTTGGGCGTGGCACGCAAATTTTCTGAGCGCGATGAACCGCCCGCCGTTATATTCGTCACGGCGCATGATCATTTTGCCGTCGAAGCCTTCGACCTCGAAGCGATCGACTATGTTTTGAAGCCAGTTTCTGCCGACCGATTGGCGCGCGCGATTGAACGCGCCGGCGCCCGTCGCGGTGAACGCAAAGAAGCGCCCAGCCAGTGGTTGGATGAATTGTGGGTGCCACACCGGTCGGAGTTGTTGCGCATCGCGGTTAGCGAAGTGCATCAAATTGATGCAGAGCGCGATTATGTGCGTTTGCATGTCGGTGATCCGGCACAGCCCGATACGGAGTCGCGCTCTTACCTGCTGCTTCAAACGATTGCCGGTCTCGAAGCGCGGTTGGATCCGGACAAGTTCATCCGCATTCACCGATCAACCATTTTGCGCCGTGATAATATTCGCGGCCTGCGCCATGACGGTTTGGGCGTGTGGTCCGCCGAGCTTCAAAACGGCGAAGCGCTTCGGATCGGGCGGACGTATTTGTCCAAAGTGAAGGCTATGGCCGGGCGCTAATCGTCTTTTTCAACTTTCAAAAAAATCGGCCCGAACCCCGGGACTGATTAGGGTTCGAGCCGAAATGTCTGCGCGCTAAACGGGGTGCCCGTTTGGGCTGGCGCGCAGGATGTAAACGGGCTTAGCCGCCGCGTCGTTGGTTCTCTTCGATGGCTGCCAGTTGGCTTTTTGCGCTGGCTCGCGCTTTGGCGACGCATTCGCGCGCTGCGCTTGAACGGATGCGGGTGCCAGTGCGAACATAATCAACATGGCACACTTCGCGTGCTGCACGTTCGATCCGCTCATCCAACATGCGCTGTCCTTCGACGGTGTTCAGGTCGAGCCCAGCGGTGCTTACCGATTCCGTCGGCAGATCCTCTGGACCGGCGAGCGCAGGTGTTGCGGTGAAAACGAGGCCAATCGTGGCGGTTGCAAGTGCGATAGTCTTCATAGTTTCTCTCCTGTCAGCAAGGGGGCCGTGCCTGATCATCGGGGGCGATCGGCGAGGGGGGTTAGGGGGGTGACCGCCGTGCTGTGATTTAAGAATTAGGGCAGGTGAGCGGCGTGGTCATGCGATGCTCGACCAACAGGCACGCAATTGTCGATTGGCGGTGAGCGAAAAGATCGATGCGCTACCAAGCCCGACAAACCGCGCATTTCATCCGACGTGCGATTACGCCATAGTGTCATCTATGATTCTGCTGCTCTTCATCATGTTCTTGCTTGGCATTGCCAATTTTGCATTGCATTCGGCCGTTCTGGATAGCGGCCATCCGCTTGTTGGTCAGATGCCAACTTTTGTTCAAATGTTAGGTGGGCGGTTGACCTTGGTCGCGGAATTTTTGGTTTTGTTGACGGCGATGTTGTTGGCCGCAAACGGTTGGGGCGCCTTGGTTTGGGTCTATGCCGGCTATACGGCGTTGAACGGTGCATCGGCTTGGCTGATCCTAAGCGGTCGGATCTAACGCTATGACGACGCGCCTTTTCCATGTCAGTGATGTGCATTTCGGGGTCGAGGATCGCGCCGCCTTGTCTGCGGTTGAACGGGCCGTTGCCGATGAACGCCCCGACGCCCTTATTTGCACCGGAGACATCACCCAACGCGCCAAGCATCGCGAATACGCTGCGGCTGCGGATTGGTTCATGGGTCTTGGCATCCCCGTCCTGCTAGAACCGGGTAATCATGACATGCCGTATTACAGTCCGTGGGAACGTTTCACCGATCCGTATCGGCGGTTTCGTCGGCTGGACCGAAGATTGGGCGGTGTTTTAGAAAGCGACGATCTCGTTCTTGTCTCGCTCAAAACCACGGTGCGCGCTCAACGCCGTTTCCCATGGTCGGATGGCGTGATCACCCAATCCGCCTTGGATGCAACGGTTCAGCGCCTTAATGAGATTGGCGATGATCCGCGCCACATTATAGTGACCGGTCACCATCCGCTTTTGGGTCCAGATGGGGCGACGACCAACCCCACAATCGGCGGCGATCACGCCTTTGCAACTCTTAGCGCGGCTGGGGCGGATGCGATGTTGTCCGGCCACGTCCATATTGCGTTCGACCAAATGCGCACCTGCGACGGGCAGTCGGCCCGTTTGATTGGCGCGGGCACATTGTCGACCCGATTGCGGCATGGCGCGCCGCCTTCATACCGGGTGATCACCGCTCAACGCGGTGGTCCCATCACCACTGAACTAAGAGAATTGCCCCGGCCCGCCGAATAAACTGGCCCCGCGCCTGCGTCTTGCTTTGGTAAGATGGGGGGCTTGCAATTTAACCCTTCTTGGCTGGGCCGCGTTAGGACCCTTTCGCGGATAAGGGTTGAGCATAACATAAAAGGGCAAGCGACATGGACCTGATAAAGGCGATGGGGTTTGGCGCGTTGATCGCCGGATGCGTTTCTGTTGTGATCGGCACGCAAGGATCAGCCGGAGGACAATTGGCGATCCATTCGTACGACGTGATTGACTTCAAGGTCTATTGGTCTTGGCCGGCATTCTTGGTCAGTACCGGGTTGTTCTGGGGGCTGTTGTTGTTGCAACGGTGATGGGCATACCATCGGCGTTCAAAGCCAAACGAAAAAGGGCGGCCTCTCCGATGGAAAGGCCGCCCTTTTTGTAAGCGTTTGACGCTTTTTGGATTAACGCTTCGAGAACTGGAAGCTGCGACGGGCTTTCGCGCGGCCGTACTTCTTACGCTCAACAACGCGGCTGTCGCGGGTAAGGAAGCCAGCAGACTTCACAGTGGCGCGCAATTCCGGCTCATATTTGGTGAGAGCCTGGCTGATGCCGTGCTTAACCGCGCCAGCTTGGCCCGAAAGGCCGCCGCCGCGAACGGTTGCGATCACATCATACTGACCTTGACGGTCGGTGATGGTGAAAGGTTGGTCGATGATCAAACGCAGGGTTGGACGTGCGAAATACACTTCCTGGTCCCGGCCGTTCACGATGACCTTGCCTGTGCCTGGTTTGATCCAAACACGCGCGGTTGCGTCTTTACGACGACCGGTTGCATAGGCACGGCCTTGCGCGTCTAGCTCTTGATCACGCAATGGCATGGTGGGTTGAGCCGCCACGGTTTGAGCGATTTCTGCTGCGTCACCCGCTGGTGCATCGCCAGCAATTTCTTTCAGATCGGAGAGATCAGAAACGGTGGTTGTTTCGGCGCTTTTGGTTTCGACGTCTTGCGTCTCGCCTGTGTTTTCGCTGACCATTATGCAGTCACCTTGTTCTTGCGATTCATAGAAGCAACATCGAGCACCTGCGGAGCTTGTCCGTCATGGGGGTGTTCTGTGCCGTTATACAGGTGGAGCGAACGCATTTGCTCACGTCCCAATGGGCCGCGTGGGATCATACGCTCAACAGCTTTTGACAAAACACGCTCAGGGAAGCGACCTTCGAGAACCTTCGCAGGGGTCGTTTCCTTGATGCCACCAGGGTGGCCGGTGTGTTTGTAATAGATCTTTTTCGTCGCCTTGTTGCTGGTGAATTTCACCTTGTCGGCGTTGATGACGATCACATGGTCACCGCAATCGACATGCGGTGTGAAGCTTGGCTTGTGTTTGCCGCGCAAGTGATTGGCGATGATAGAAGCGAGACGGCCGACAACGAGGCCTTCGGCATCAATCAAATGCCATTTCTTCTCGACCTCTGCCGGTTTAATCGACCGGGTCTGTTTGCTGATAGCCTTCATGGCTGAACGTCCTTCAATCAAAGGGATGAATTAAAAAAAACCAAGGTTCGCTGGTTTGATTTCCGCTCTCCGCGCCGAATCGGGCAAGAGCCAGATATCAATCTGGCGAAGTTGAAGCGGCCATCTGTGCGTCAGAGCCGCTTAAGTCAACAAAAACCGGGGGTTTCAAAGGAGGTAAAATAATACCGTACAACTTTGGGGCGATCCAAAAGCTAGAATTCGGCCAACGTCCATTGCTCTTTCGCGCGGCTTTCGCTTTGTCCGATGCGGGTCACAACTTCGCGGTCAGCCTGCGCCAGCCACGCTCCTTGGGTGGAACAAAGCGCGGTGTAGAGCACTTCAAACTGCCCAACCCCTCCATTGGGCAGATTGATCTGCTGGCTTGATCGGCGCGGCTCTTCGCTCGGATAGAAGAGATCGCCGGGCATGCGATCCAACAAAGACGCTCCGGCCCGCTGCATCTGCATCAGATACGCTTGGTGGGCGGCCCGTTCGTCATCGGGAATATCGCGTTGCTCGATCATCCGGCGCGCCTCGTCCACCGCTGCGGCCATATCCGCGGCACGCGTGCCGTTGCCCGCAGCATAGATACGACCTGCGCTGGTTAGCATAATCGGCCACATTTGATCGGTCGGGCGCGACCGCTCGATTGCGGTCAACGCTGCAAGCGATTCAGGAGCATCAACCGCCACATCGATTTGTGTTCCGGTGATTGAAATGGTGGACGCGCCATCCGCGCCATGATCAGCCGAATAACCAAATTCGACGCGCCAATTGCGTTCAATGCTCAAACTAGCGCCGCCCCTAAGGCTGCGTTCCAGTCGACGAAACAGACGCATCGGTCGCGACGGTATGGCCAAACCCGAACGCGCGAATAGTGTGTGCGGCCCAAGGCCCAGCACCGCCGCAGAACCAAATGCGACGAACGCACCCATCGCAGCCCGGCGCGAAGGTTTGTTCATCTGGTTCCCCCTGGTTGCATGAATGTAGACCGTCCCTCGTTACACTTTATGGTTTGACTACAGTGCTTTCCAGCCAAGCCAGCGTCGCCGGATAGGCCGTGTCGCACCGCCATCCAACCACGGCGGGTGTATCATAGGGATGAAGCTCTCCCAAACGCGCAACGCATGCGTTCAGTCGTGCGCTCGTGGTTTTGAACAGGACGGAGACTTCGATCGCGGTTGAGATCTCGCCATTATATTCGAACACAGATTCCACATTTGGTACGATATTCGCGCAAGCAATCAGTCGCTCCGACAACAATTGACCGGCAATCCGCCGGGCGGAATCGCCATCGGGAAACGGGCAATAGGCAAGGGCGGCCTGACTACGATCGGGCGTCTCGCTGGTCATGGTAAGGCGGCCGACACGCGTTTTTGTTGAGTTTGCATGCCATCGGCGTGCATCGCCCATGCGGTGGACGCCACCAACAACGCGCCGGTCAATTGATGCGCCGCTGCGATCCACAAATTGACCTGAGACAAGACCGTGGCGATCCCCAAAAGGATCATGATGCCAAACGCGCTGTGCACCGCGATAGAAGCGCGCCGATCGAATGCGCGAACCCGCCGCGCCAGGTAGATCAACGCGGCAACCGCGACCCACGCCCACCAACGATGGACGAAATGCAAGAAAAGCGGGTCATGCGTCAGAGTCCAAAACACGCCATCATCAAAGCTGAGTTCTGGGATCAGCCGGCCGTTCATTAAGGGCCAATCATACGCAACGTGACCGGCGTTCAACCCGGCGACCCATGCCCCCAACAACAATTGAACAAACAGGACAAAAGCCACCAATGCTGAAGCCAATGTCATCGGTGCCCCCCCGCTAATCGGATCGCGGGCAAGGACACGCATATCGCGTGCGGTCCAAACCAACGCGCCCAACAACAACAACGCCGTCAGCAAATGCAGTGACAAACGAAAATGGCTGACATCGGTCATGTCGCCGACCAAACCCGATTGCACCATGAGCCACCCGAATAGCCCTTGAAGTCCGCCCAGCGCCAAAAGACCCACAAAGCGCCCTTTAAAGCCGGTGGGGATCGCGCCTTTCACCCAAAACCAAACGAGCGGCGCGGCATAGGCGAAGCCGACCATCCGGGCGAGCAAGCGGTGAAACCATTCCCAAAAATAGATGAATTTGAAATCGGCCAGTGTCATTCCGGCCAAACTCGCCTCCAACCGATATTCAGGGGTCGCCTGATATTTGGCAAATTCCGCCTGCCAGGCTGCGTCGGTCAAGGGCGGTAAAATGCCCGTTGCCACTTGCCATTCGGTGATGGACAATCCGCTTTCGGTAAGCCGAGTGATCCCCCCGATAAGCACGATAACCACCACAATCGCGGCGACAATTTCAAGCCAGCGGGCAATGGCCAAGGGCAGCGCATTCGGGTTCGGAGCGCCTTGGTTGGTGGGGGATGTGTTTGGGGTCGTTGCCATAAGGCCTGCGTAAATGTGCGGTCTTTGCAGCGCATGCAAGTCTGATTGCTGCATTGCCCGATGCATGGCGTGCAAAGGCGCCGATGGCCAAAACCCTTGCACAATGTGATGTTGTTACATATTTAAGCCACATCGTGATGCAGGACAGCAATCCTCCGAATCGCCCCAATAGGCGAACTATCCTCGACCAACTTGGTATTGGGGTTGCGGGATTGTGCGCGCTGCATTGTGTTGCGACCATCCTATTTGTCTCTGGATTGGGTGTGGGCGGACATTTCCTACTTTCGCCTGATATTCATCGATTCGGTCTGGCTATCGCGTTGATCATCGCCGCCGTTGCGATCGGCTGGGGCGCGTTGAAACACCGGCGCGCGGCGCCGTTTGTGATCGCGATGATGGGCCTTAGCTTTATGGGTGGAGCGTTGGCCGTTCCGCATGGGAATGACGAATTTATCTTGACCATTATCGGCGTTTCGCTGGTTTCCTTTGGTCACTTGTTGAATATTCGCGCGACGCTGACGCAATAAATTGCCCTGATCAAATGCGAAGGTTGCACCGTGGCGCTGCGCGGCTATTTCAGTGTGCATGAGCGAAATGAAATCCATCACATTGAACGGCGAAACTCGCCGAACATCCGCTGCTACGATTGCTGACCTGGTCAAAGAGCTTGAGCTGTCGCCAGAAAAGGTGGCGGTCGAACGCAACGGTGAAATCGTGCCGCGATCCACTTTGGCGAACGCGCCTCTTGCTTCGGATGATGTGTTGGAAATTGTACACTTTGTCGGCGGCGGCGATCACGTCGATCCTGCGGCGGACACTTGGTCTGTTGCTGGGCGCACATTCACGTCGCGCCTGATCGTTGGCACGGGCAAGTACAAGGACTTTGAAGAGAACGCCGCGGCATTGGAAGCCAGCGGCGCGGAAATCGTCACAGTGGCGGTGCGCCGGGTCAATGTCACCGATCCCAAGGCGCCGATGTTGACCGATTACATTGATCCCAAAAAGGTCACCTATCTGCCCAACACCGCAGGGTGCTTTAACGCCGATGACGCGATCCGCACATTGCGATTGGCGCGCGAGGCCGGGGGCTGGGATTTGGTCAAACTCGAAGTGTTGGGCGAAGCGCGCACGTTGTATCCCAATATGCGAGAGACATTGGAAGCCACCGAAGTGTTGGCCAAAGAAGGGTTTCACCCGATGGTCTATTGCGTCGATGATCCGATCGCCGCGAAACAATTGGAAGACGCAGGTGCGGTTGCCATCATGCCGCTGGGCGCGCCGATTGGATCAGGGTTGGGAATCCAGAATCAAGTGACAATTCGATTGATCGTCGAAGGCGCGAATGTGCCTGTATTGGTCGATGCAGGCGTGGGCACGGCGTCGGATGCTGCAGTGGGGATGGAATTGGGATGCGACGGTATCTTGATGAACACGGCCATCGCAGAAGCCAAAGAGCCCATTCGCATGGCGCGTGCCATGAAACTTGCTGTCGAAGGTGGTCGCGAGGCGTATTTGGCCGGGCGAATGGGGCGGCGCAAATACGCTGATCCCAGCAGCCCGCTTGCCGGGCTGATCTAACTCAGGCGCAGCCCGCATTGCGTCGGGTGCAACGGAAAAACCGCTCTATGGTTACCGCGTGTTAACCAAGTTGTTGGACAACCGTCTCCCTTATTCAGGAGACGACGAGTGACACTTGCCAACAGCGCGACCATGGCCATCGGCGAAATGCGTGAATTCGCAGGGTTCGAACCAAGCGAGCAGCGCTATATCAAGCGCAGCCTCGATATTGGGCTTGGCCGGTGTGACGCATTCCAATTGTGGGGCGACAGCGAGGCGGAAAGCCGCGCGATCCGTCGGCAATATGTCGTCTATCAAGACTTGAAAGCGCTTCGCACGCTAGTCCCGCATCACGATGAACCGGTCGAGTTGGAGCGGTTTATTGGCAAACTCATCGGTTTGGCGGTGCATGATCTGGAACCGGAACGGATTGTGAGCTTCTCGGCGTTCCGTTTTCTTTACGAACGGCTTTTGGGCGCAGATGCGCGCCCTTACCTGCCTGCGGCGTTCTGCGCCGCGGCGGCTTTGCCCGCTATTCGGCCTGAACATCGCAAAACACTGCTGCAAAGCTTGAGCGAAGCCGCTGCGACCGCACCAGGTTGGTCAGGCCGTGAGCCCAGCTTCTACCCAGAGTTTATCGAGGATGTTGAAGCAGCTTGAAGATGATGGTCGCACCCTTTGCGATCATCATTGAAACTAGCTCCTAAACCCTCTCGCAACTGAGGCGCTTAGTAAGAGCTAGCCACGATACAGGCCGTTGATCTTGTCCTGATAACGATCGCGGATTTTGTGACGGCGGATCTTCATGCTCGGCGTCATTTCCTCGTTCTCGATCGAAAACGCTTCATCGGCAAACGCAAATTGACGGACTTTCTCAACGACTGACAAGTCCTTGTTCGTCCGATCAAGCGCCGCGCGCACTGCGTTTTTGAATGCAGGCAGATCTTGCAACGCCTTTAGGTCAAACTTCTCGTCATTCGCACGCGCCCATTCCAGCGCCCATTCCGCGTCCGGCACAATCAAACCGACAACATAGGGCCGCTTGTCGCCGCTCACCATCGCTTGCGCGATTTCGGGCTGCAGGGTCAACATGCCTTCGATCTTTTGCGGGGCAACATTGTCGCCCTTGTCATTGACGATCATGTCTTTCTTGCGGTCGGTGATCACGATCCGGCCATTGGCGTCCAAATGGCCAATATCTCCGGTGTGAAGCCAGCCATCGACAATCGTGCGCGCCGTTTCGGCGTCGTTTTGCCAATATCCGTGCATGACGAGCTCACCCCGGCACAGGATTTCGCCGTCTTCAGCAATCTTGACCTCAACACCGCGCATGGGCGGGCCGACTGTGTCCATCTTCAATCCGGCGGCGGGGCGGTTGCAGCTCATGATTGGGCCACTTTCGGTCTGACCGTAGCCCTGCAGCATGGTCAGGCCCATTGCGTCGAAGAAATTGCCGACCTCTGGATTTAACGGCGCGCCGCCCGACACCATCGCTTTGATCCGACCGCCAAATTTGGTGCGGATTTTGGGTCGCAGAGTTTTCTCGACCAGAAAATCCAACGGCCGATCCCGTTTGCGTTTCTTGCCTTCACTGGAATTTTCACTGATTTTCAGTGCTTTATCCATCATGAAATTGGCAACAGCGCCCTGTTTCTCGATCTGTTTGATGATCCGCGTGCGCAAAACTTCGAACAGGCGCGGGACAACGACCATGATCGTTGGTTGGACCTCTTCGATGTTTGAGGCGAGCTTTTCCAAACCTTCGGAATAGAAAATTTCGCCGTACAAGGCGATTGGCAGATATTGCCCGGCCGTGTGTTCGTAGGCGTGGCTTAGTGGGAGGAACGATAAGAACCGTTCATCATCCACCCCGAAATCGTCGATGACGATGTCGGCAGCGCCCGCAATGTTGCACAGGATCGCGCCGTGATGCTGTTTTACGCCGCGCGGTGCACCGCCTGTCCCGCTGGTGTAGATCAAACACGCAGTGTCGCCGCGCCCAATCCCCGAAAGCCGCGTTTCGACCGCGGCACGGGCCGCCGCCGCATCGCCAGCGACCAAAGCGTCCCAATTGTGATATTCGAAACTGCCCGATTGTTTGCGATGCAGATCCTCGATGCCGATGACGTGTTCAACAATGCCGGTACGTCCGATCGCACCAACCAACGGCGCAAGCAGCTTTTCATTGGAGACAAAGACCGCGCGTGCGCCCGAATTGTCTAGGATATGGGCGTGATCGCGTTCGGTGTTGGTGATGTATGTCGGTACGGAAATGCATCCGGCCGCCATGATTGCCAAATCGGCCATGCACCATTCCGGCCGGTTCTCAGACACAAGAGCCACCCGATCGCCGTCATTAAGACCCATGCCGCGCAAACTTTCCGCCAGCAAGCAGACCTGATCAGCGACTTCGCGCCAACTTTGTGTCGTCCATTGGCCGTCTTCCTTGCGGCCCAAAAACGGGGCGTCGCCTTTCTGATCGGCGCGTTTCAGGAAGAGTTCGACAAGATTGGTTGCCCGGTCGATATCCTGAAGAATGGGATCATCGTTCGGATCGACCACGGGCATGGAATGGGGGGCGTGCACGGAAAAAAGGCTCCTCTTCCCGCTCAAGTGAGGTTGGAAACAACCCAGCCTGAGCATCGTCTCTGTTTTTATTGCCTATCGAATTAAGAGCAGAAAGCCGTAGCGGCAAGCGTTGGTGTTACCACGACATCGACCCAAACGCACAATCCATTCATGAAAACAATAGGTTATTCGTACCCTAGCAAATCCGCAACCCGAGGATCGCCCGCTGCTTCCCAGCCATTTTCGGTTCTGCGCACGGCATTTGCCTTGCCCCGCGGCGACAGCAAACGGATTTGACCATGACCCAAAGCTTCCAATTCATCGACCATACCGGCGATGACGCTGCCGTCTTCGGTGATGACGGTGGTGCCAAAAGCCATGATAAGGGGAAGACCAAGCGCGTCCTCTGCACTCATTCCAAAATCCAGCACGCCGATGATGGACCGCGCCACTTGAACCGGGATCGTTGGCCCGCCCGCCGCTCCGATGATGAGGACAACTTCACCCTCTGCATCAAACACGATTGTTGGGGCCATGGAAGAACGCGGGCGTTTGCCCCCTTCGACACGATTGGCGACTGGCACGCCGTTCACTTCGGGCGATGCGCTAAAATCGGTCAATTCGTTGTTGAGGTAAAAGCCGCCAAAATGCAGGCCGGACCCAAACGCCCCTTCGACCGTGGATGTGTAGCTAACGGCATTGCCATCGCCATCGACGATGGAGAAATGCGTCGTCCCATTTTCGGGTGGTTCGTCGCCATCGGCGCGCGCCAAGGGCGCCCCCGGCGGCACGCCAGCTTCCACCGATTCCAATGCCGAGGCAGGGTCGATTAAGGCGCTGCGGCCGGCGATGTAATCGGGATCGACCAATCCGGCGACCGGCACGGCCACAAAGTCCTCATCGCCAATATAAAGCTCTCTATCGGCGTAGGCGACGCGTTGTGATTCCAGGAACAAGTGCCAGAATTGCGGGCTTTCGGGGCCCATGGTCGCGACATCAAACCGCTGCAATTGACCTAGCATTTGAGCGACTGCGACGCCCCCCGAACTGGGCGGACCCATCCCGCATACGGTGTAGCTGCGATAGGGCGCGCAAACCGCATCGCGTTCTTTCGCGGCGTAGTTTCGAACATCGTCGGCGGTCATGCGGCCATCTTGCGGTGTTTCGGCGGCGACATATTCGGCCAGACTATCGGCTGAGGCATCGTACATGGCCGATGCACCTTGCGCGGCGATCCGTTCAAATGTGTCAGCGAGATCGGGCACGGTGATCCGTGTGCCCACCGGCAAGGGTTCCCCGTCGGCACCAAAGAAAATGGCTCGCGCCGCTTCTGTGTGCCCGGCGCGTTCGGCCCGACTGGCCAAAGAGCCGTTAAGCCGACGGTTCATCAAGAACCCATCGCGCGCCAAAGTGATGGCGGGTGCAAACAGATCCGCCCAAGGCAGCTTTCCATATTTATCGTGGGCCCGCGCGGCGAGCGCAATGTTGCCCGGCACGCCCACGCTAAGCCCTGATATGACCCGTGTTTCAAAATCCAGCCGCTGACCCGCTTGATCAAGGAATCGCGTCCCAGTGGCCGCAGCCGGGGCGGTTTCCCGTCCATCAAAGGTCACAACACCATCAGAACCGGCGTGGATCATAAATCCGCCACCGCCAATTCCCGAACTTTGCGGTTCCACGACCGTTAGAGCGAGCATCACAGCAATCGCGGCGTCAGTCGCCGAACCGCCCTGTGCCAAAATTGCTTCGCCGGCTGCGGTGGCGCGAGGATCAGCTGCGCTTACGGCGCCGGTATTGGCAATTGGGTTTTCAGATACGGTGGGCGGCGGCGTTTCATTGGCCGTGGCCACTGGCGGCGAATAGGCGCTGCACCCGGTTAGGATGAGCGCAAGGGGCGATAGAAATGCGAAAGGTTTGAGCATGAATATGCTCGCTATTCGCTTCCAACCGCCTCTGCAATGCTCGCAAAGCCATCGCGCTTCATTAATCGTTCAAGACCACCGGCGATTTGGGCGCCCAAACCGGGCCCGTGATAGACCATGGCGGAATACAATTGGACCAAGCTTGCCCCGGCTTTGATGCGTTCCCACGCGTGATCGGCCGTGGCAATTCCACCGACGCCGACCAGAGGTATCGCTCCGCCGGTCGCCTTGCGAAAGTCACGGACCCGTTGCAGCGCTAGGATCCGCAATGGATCGCCCGACAATCCGCCCGTTTGACCTGCGTGGTGCGATCGCAGTTCGGGCCGCGAAATGGTGGTGTTGGACACGATCAATGCATCCAGTTTTTTATCCAGCGCGATGCGCGCAATTGCATCAATATCGGCCTGTTCCAGATCGGGGGCGACCTTTAGAAAGATCGGCGGCAAGGCGCGGTCCGCGCCGACTTCCTTCATTGCGGTGCCGCCTTCGGCGCGGGCTTCAATCACGGCGTCAATCAAACCGGTCAACGCGCTCTCATCCTGCAATGCGCGCAGGCCCGGCGTGTTGGGGCTGGAGATGTTGACCGCGAGGTAATTGGCCCATGGGGTCATTGTGCGGGCCATATACGCGTAATCGGCGATCCGATCGTCGGAATCTTTGTTGGCGCCGATATTCACACCTACGATTCCACCAGGCGCTTTTCGCCCATTCTGGCGGGCTTTTAGCCGGTCCAAAGCGGCCGATGCGCCGGCATTGTTGAACCCCATCCGGTTGATAACCGCTTTGTCCTCGACAAGCCGGAACAGGCGCGGTTTGGGATTGCCGGCCTGCGGTCGCGGCGTGATGGAGCCGACCTCGGTGAAGCCAAATCCAAGCCGCAGCAATGCATCGGGCACTTCGGCATCTTTATCGAACCCGGCTGCAACTCCAACCGGGTTGGGGAATGACAAACCGGCAACATTGATGGCCAGCGGCCCTTGCGCGCCGCAAAGGGACGATTTGAACATGGATCTGCGTTTGGGAAGCGTCTTGAGCGCCGAAATTGCCAAACGGTGTCCGGTTTCCGAATCCAAGGCAAAAATCGCTGGTCGGACGAGATCGAAGAATTTGGGCCTAATGGTCATCGGTCCCGCCTAAGCAATAAAAAGGGCGATTTGTCGAGCGCCCGAGGGAAAACGGCGCATTTTGGCCAAAAAAGCTGCGGAAAATGTCCCCGATATGGCGTTTTCTCAGCTTGTCGTTTGCATACAATTCTTTGTTCCGGTGCCCGGCTAGACACTTCTTGCGACCCGAAGGGCTCGGAGCAGCGATGCGAAGAGTTCCTCAACTCAAATGGGCGGCTCCTTTGATGGAGTCGCCCTTTTTTTGGCAAAAATTATGGTGTTAAATCCGATCATGTGCGGTTAGATGCGATCCAACGGGGCGCACATGATGGTTGAATTTCAAGACTCATTTAATGCTGAGTACGGCGTAGAATCGGATGATTTGGGCTATGAGCTTACCGAAAGCTCGCTCATCACCGTCGACTACATCGCTCCACCCGCAGCGATTAGCGATTACGTCACCACCCTTTATCATTTTCGCTGCGACGAAGCGAAAATCCGCGACATTCAACCGGCTTCTGTCGGGCACGTCGCGATTTTCCCGCATGGCAAGGGCGAGATGCAGTTTCGCGCCGGTCACTGCGATCCCAACCACGAAGTGGCCGTAATGACGCCGCTATCCACGGCGAACCCGATCATTGTCGATGGGCCGTTCCATGTCGTTGGTGCCGCGCTAACCCCGCTTGGTTGGGCGTCGCTGACAGGATTGCATGCGGGCGAACATCGCGATCGATTGCGCGACGGGCGCGAGATCCTTGGGGAGAAATTTGCGGCGTTGGGCAATGATTTGAACGCGCAATATCGCGCGGGCACATTGAGCGGGCGGGAATGCGCCCATGCGTTGAGCGAATTTATCGGCGAAATGGTGAAACCGATCAATTCGCGCCATGCCGAATTGATCAAAGTGGTGAACACATGGTTGGGATCATCGTTGAACCCGGACCTTGCCGATCTGTTGGATCGGGCCGCTTACTCCGAACGACAGGTCCAACGTTTGACGGAGCGGTATTTTGGTCTTTCACCGCAAGCTTTGGCGCGCAAATATCGCGCCTTGCGCGCGGCGGCGCTGTTGTCATTCCCTCAACTCACGCCCGAATTCGAAGCGGAATTGGGCGACGCATTCTTTGACCAATCGCATATGATTAGGGAGATCAATCGGTTTGTAGGGCGGACCCCAGCGCGATTGCGCGACCCGGATAGCCCCTATCTTTCGGAGATGATTGCCCCCAAAAACCTTCGCGAGCTCGGCTCGTAATTCGATCCGCCAAGGATTGCGCTTGGGCACCAAACCCGACGCGCATCGTTTTGAAGAGACAACACCAACTATCTTGAGGACCACTATGCGACGCATTTCGGCACCCCGCTTCAGCCTGATTTCCACTTCGATCGCGGCCTTGGCTCTGTCCGGATGTTCGGGAATGTCGGCCGATCCCATTGTCGCCGCATCAACCCCAGCAAGCGCGAGCGTCGCAGAGCCTGCCCAATCCAATCAGGCATCATTGGCCCAGGTCTTTGAAGACTATGACCGCGCCAATCTATCTCTGTCACCGATCAGCAAATCGTATCGCGGGATCAGAGACGAGGATTACGGGCGTTGGAATGAGGTTTCTGACGAAGCGGATGAAAGACAATTCCGGCTGATGCAAGACACAGTCGCGGCCATGCGGGCCGACTACGATCTGGGCGCATTGTCGGAACAGGATGCGCTGTCCTATCGCCTGTTTGAATTGCTCGCAGAACGCCGTGCATCGCTTTATCCGTTCCGCGAATACGGTTTCCTGTTCGATCATCGCCGTGGCGCACACACGAATATTCCAGCGTTCCTGATCAACATCCACCGGGTCAGCAGCTTTGAAGACGCCGAAGCCTATGTTTCGCGGATCGAGGGGATAGGGCCTCAACTGGACGCGTTGATTACGGAAGCGCGTGAGCGGGCCGACAACGGCGTGATGCCGCCCGATTGGGTTTACCCCTATGTTATCGCTGATCTCGAGGCGTTGATCGCGTCGGGCGACAACAACGCGATTCTCAATGACTTTGACGCCAAATTGGCACCTTTGACCCCCGCTCTGCCCAACCCGGACGGAACCGAAGGTGAAGCGAGCGAAACGATTGCGTTGTTGGAGATGGCAACAGAGGCATGGAATTCGTCTGCATTGCCTGGCTATCGCCGCTTGCTTGCCGAAATGCAGCGACAACAGGCCATCGCGCCAACCGATGACGGCATCTGGCGTCTGCCAGAGGGCGAACAATATTACGCGGCGCTGCTTCGCAGCTACACGACAACGGATCTGTCTGCCGATGAAATCCACAATATCGGCCTGCGCGAAGTGGAACGCATCCATGGTGAGATGCGCGCGATCATGGCGCAGGTTGGCTTTGAAGGCAGCTTGCAAGACTTCTTTGAATTCACCCGCACCGATGATCAGTTTTTCTACACCAGCCGCGAAGAATATGTCGCCGATGCGGAGGCCGCGATAGACCGTTTGGGCGAACGGATGCCGGAATTCTTCGGTGTGCTGCCAACAGATCCGCTGACGATCAAACCGGTCGAAGCTTTCCGAGAACGCAGCGCTGGCAAGGCGTTCTATCAGCGACCTGCGCCCGATGGTTCGCGCCCGGGCACCTACTATGTGAACCTCTACAATCTTCGCGATATGTCGAAGAATGAGCTTGAGGCGCTTGCCTATCACGAAGGGCTTCCGGGCCACCACTTGCAATTGTCGATCCAGACGCAATTGGGCGATTTGCCCGCGTTCCGGCGGTTTGGCGGCGTCACCGCCTATTCCGAAGGGTGGGGCCTTTATTCTGAGGAATTGGGCAAGGACATGGGATTCTACACCGACCCATATTCCGATTTTGGCCGATTGGGCATGGAGTTGTGGCGGGCTTGCCGTTTGGTTGTCGACACCGGCATCCATTCCAAACGTTGGACGCGCGAAGAGGCGATCGATTACCTCGCCACCAACACGCCCAACCCACAAGGCGATATCGTCAAAGCGATCGAACGCTACATCACCACCCCGGGACAAGCGACGGCCTATATGATCGGCAAACTCAAAATCATGGAGCTGCGCGCGCAGGCCCGTGCTGAGTTGGGTGATGATTTTGACATTCGCGGATTTCACGATTCGATCTTGACCAGCGGCCCGGTGCCGTTGTCGATCATGGAAGAGAACGTGATGAAGTGGGTGGAAGGCCAGCGCGGCGGTTGAACCACCTCCCCCAATGCTCGCTAGGGGCCGGGTGTCGCGGTGGCACAAGGCGTTATGGCGAGAGGTCGGTATGCGCAGGACAAGGAAGCGCCGAATGGCGATTCCGCAGGGCCTGACGCAAAGGCGCTGGAGGCGGTTTGGCCGATGGGTCGCACCGGGTCGACTGCACCGTCCCAACCCGTCCCTTCCCATGCGGCGGGGTTCGATCGGCCGCGACGATCAACCGCATAGAATTCGGGAGATCCGCAATTACTGCGGTTGAAAAGCCGCGATCAAGACGCGCAATTCCGGTCGTGCGGACTGTCAATTTAGGGCGGCAACCCCGTAGCGGGGCACTCGACGCTTGAAATCGGAGCGATCCGCGCGTATTTGAAATCCGACTGATTCAGTCCGATTTAAGAACCGTTCGCAACAACCGGATTTTTCAAGAGCTCATGCGTCTTTCCAACCTTGCCGATTACGCCGTCATCACGATGGTTCAGGCCGCCGCGCATTGCGGCGATGGCCGGGTCAGCGCTGCCGAACTGGCGAGCGAAACGGGCCTGCCTGTTCCCACCGTTCAAAGGTTGGTCTCCAAAATGACCAGCGCGGGACTGTTGCGATCTGTGCGCGGGGCCGGCGGCGGACTTCAACTTGGTCGACCGGCGGCCGCAATCACGGTCGCGGATATTGTCGAAGCGGTCGAAGGCCCAATCGCCCTAACGGCTTGCATCGAAGAGGGCGTATGCGACCACGAAGCGGGGTGTTCGATGAAACCCCATTGGCCCATCATAAACGAAAAAATGCGCGGGGCTTTGGCCGAGATCACTCTCGATTATCTGCGCCATTCTTCCCCGACCACCAACACCCCTCCAGTTAAAGAGCACGCGGCATGACCGACAATCTCGACCTTCAGCCAGAAATGGATCAAGACGCAAAGGATGCCGCCGCCGCCGCTGCGGAATACGAACACGGTTGGTCATCGGACATTGAAACCGAATTTGCGGAAAAAGGGCTGAATGAAGACACGGTCCGGTTTATCTCGGGAAAAAAGGGCGAACCGGAATGGATGCTGGATTGGCGGTTGAAAGCGTTCCGCATTTGGCAGACACTCGAAGAGCCCGATTGGGCCAAAGTCGGCTATCCCAAAATTGATTACCAAGACGCGTATTACTACGCGGCGCCGACCAAGAAGATTGAGCTGGATTCGCTCGACGATCTCGATCCAGAGATTAAGCGTGTTTATGACAAGCTGGGCATTCCTCTGGGTGAGCAGGAAGTGCTGGCCGGGGTAAAGGGCGCAAAGAAAGTCGCCGTGGACGCCGTGTTTGACAGCGTCAGCGTTGCAACCTCCTTCCGCGAAGAGTTGATGCGGGCGGGCGTCATCTTCCGTTCGATCTCAGAGGCGATCAAAGAATATCCCGAACTGGTGAAAAAGTGGCTGGGCCGGGTCGTGCCGACACGCGACAATTACTTCGCCTGCCTCAACGCGGCGGTCTTTTCGGACGGCACCTTTGTTTACATCCCTGAAGGCGTGCGTTGCCCGATGGAGTTGTCGACCTATTTCCGGATCAACGCAGAGAATACGGGCCAGTTTGAACGCACGTTGATCATCGCAGAGAAGGGATCTTACGTCTCTTACCTCGAAGGCTGCACCGCGCCGATGCGCGATGAAAACCAACTGCACGCCGCCGTCGTTGAATTGGTCGCGATGGAAGACGCCGAGATCAAATATTCGACCGTGCAAAACTGGTATCCCGGCAACAGCGAAGGCGTTGGCGGGATCTACAATTTCGTGACCAAGCGCGGCCTTTGCCAAGGCGACCGGTCCAAGATCAGCTGGACTCAGGTGGAAACCGGATCGGCTGTCACATGGAAATATCCAAGCTGTGTCCTCAACGGCGAAGACAGTGTGGGCGAGTTTTATTCGGTGGCGGTGACCAACAACCACCAACAGGCCGACACCGGGACCAAGATGATCCACAACGGGCGCGGGTCGCGCTCCACCATCATCTCCAAAGGGATCAGCGCGGGCAAATCGAACAACACCTATCGCGGCATGGTACGCGTCGGCCCGAAAGCCGAAGGGGTGCGCAATTTCACGCAATGCGACAGCCTGCTGCTCGGCAATGAATGCGGAGCGCACACGGTGCCCTATATCGAGGTGAAGAACCCCGGCGCTCAGATTGAGCACGAGGCCACGACATCTAAGATTTCTGACGAGCAAATGTTCTACGCCCAGCAACGCGGGCTGGACGAGGAAGAGGCCGTGGCGCTGATCGTCAACGGCTTTGCCAAGGATGTTTTGAAAGAGCTGCCGATGGAATTTGCCGTCGAGGCGCAGAAGCTGCTGGCGATCTCTCTTGAGGGGAGTGTGGGGTGATGGAGCATTTTGGAAACAAGAACGTGCTTTGGAGTCTTGGATGGCTCATTCTCGGCGGCTTTTCGCTTTTGAGCGGCCTTAGTAAAATCGGCAACGAGACGGTTCTGGCATTTCTCATTTTGATATTTGCTGGCGTTTCTTCGCTAAACTCAGCGAACCATTTCCGTCTGTCCCGAGCAACAAATGACTGACCGCAAAACCCTAAACCTGCGCCCGCCTTCGGATGAAGCCATTGACCCCGAAGCCCTCAACAAAAAGGGCCGCGGTTGGAAAATCTCGGACAAGCGGCTCGATGAATTGCACGACCGCGCGCGGGAAATGAAGCGCTTTGCCTCGCCCGCTCACAAGGCGTTGGCCGACAAATTCGCAGGCGCCAATTTGGGCCGTTACACCTTCAAACGCTTTGCCGTGGTTGGCTCTGCCATCGTGGACTTTAACTGCCACAATCTGGGCATGGCGATCATGGTTGAGGAAGAGGGCGAGGATGAAACCCTCTCCAAACGGCGTGACAAAAGCCTTGAGGCGGTTGGCATCCGGGTGATGCGGATCAAGGCGGCGGATATCATGGAAAATATGGACGCGGTTCTGGAACGGATCACGCTCGGCATGCGTATGCGCATCGACGATAAAAACAAAAGACGGCATCAAAGCCGCGACAATTCGAACTCAGGCACACGTTCAAACACTGGCTCAAGAGACTGAAACAATGACCAGCATTTCTTTGATAATTGCCCCTATGATCATGCTGCAGGGCGTTGGCCAAGCACCCATGGCAATCGAAAACGACGCGCCAGAAACATGGACGTTGGAATATCCGCGGCTGATCCAACCCTTTGTCGAAGATTATCGGCGGTGTTTGACCAGCCAGATGCGCCGGGTCACCGGTGAGGCCAATTTCGAAGAGCAACATCGCGCCGATGTGCCGCGTTGCGACGCCGAATCCACTGATGCGCAGAACGCCGCCAATTCGGCATTGGCCACGCGCACCGGCTACTCCGACTTCACCTCCACCGATGTTCGCCTAATCTTTGAACACGCCGGACGCATCCACATCGCGCGCGGCGCCGATCTCGACCAACAATTCACCTTTCTTATGCGCACCGCCCAAGCGGCGCGTGAAACCTACGAAGAAGAGCGGCCCAAAGGTCTGGTCCTCGAACTGCTTGATGCATCCGTGGTCAAGGCGCGCACCGACGCAACCGCCGCCGCCGCCGAAGCCGCCTTGCAAGAACGCTCTCTGCGCGAAGACGAACAAAATCTAGACGCCGACACTGGCGAAAACACAGGAGCACCTGGTGCTAACGATTAACGATCTGCACGCCGAAATCGGCGGCAAGGCTATCCTCAAAGGTTTGAGTCTTGAGGTTGCCGCTGGTGAAGTACACGCCATCATGGGGCCAAACGGCGCGGGCAAATCTACGCTGGCCAATGTGTTGGGCGGCAAGCCGGATTACGAAGTGACGGGCGGATCGGTTGTGTTCAAAGGCACCGATCTTTTCGACCTCGACCCGCATGAACGCGCGGCGACCGGTTTGTTCCTAGGGTTTCAATACCCGGTTGAAATCCCCGGTGTTTCCAACGTCCAATTCCTTCGCGAAGCCGCCAACGCACAGCGCAAGTATCGCGGCGAAGAACCGCTTTCGGGCGGTGAGTTTCTAAAACTCGCCAAGGAAAAAGCGGGCCTGCTCAAACTCGATATGGAAATGCTCAAGCGGCAAGTGAATGTCGGATTTTCCGGCGGTGAGAAAAAGCGGGCAGAGATGGTCCAAATGGGCATTCTCGACCCTAGCTTTGCGGTCCTCGATGAAACCGATAGCGGGCTTGATATCGATGCGCTGCGTGTGGTGGGCGATGGGATCAATGCGATCATGCGCGCGCCGGATAAGGGTGTGCTTTTGATCACGCACTATCAACGTCTCCTCGATGTGGTGAAGCCCGACCGGGTTAGCATCCTTGCCGGGGGTCGCATTGTTCAAACCGGCGGTCCCGAATTGGCCTTGCGTCTTGAAGACGAAGGTTACGATGCGGTGATGGCCGATGCCTGAGACCACCGCGCTACCGACGCGCCGTGATGAAGGCTGGCGTTACGCCGATGTCGACGCGTTGGCGCGCCTTGGTGCCGCCGCGCTTGATCAATGGCGCGACGTTAAGATTGCCGATGGCGACACATGGCGCGAAACCTTGGTTGTGGGCAGCGATGAACCCGAATTGCACCGCATTCGTTTGACGGTGGGTGCGGGTGCGCGCGCGGAATTGTTCGCCACCAATACAGGTCACGATTTCACCCGCCTCGAAGTCGAAGTAACATTGGGCGAAGGCGCGCATTTTGAATTTGGCGGTGTCACAATCGGTGGCGGCGATGCCATCCGCGAATTTGTGACCACCACGGTGCACGGCGCGCCTAACGGCACCAGCAACCAAACCGTTCGCAGCGTCCATTGGGGGACTGGCACCGGCAACTTCCTTGGCGAGATCAAGGTCGCGCGTGACGCACAGAAAACTGATGCTGCACAAGATTTCAAAGGCTTGCTTTTGGAAGCAGGCGCGAGCGCCAACGCCGTGCCACAACTTGAAATCTTCGCCGATGACGTGAAATGCGCACACGGCGCGACCGTAGGGCAACTGGATGAGGCCGCGCGGTTTTACATGGCTGCACGCGGCCTCTCGCCGGAGCTTGCCCAACGATTGTTGGTTCAGGCGTTCTTGGGTGATGCCTTTGTCGAATTGAACGACGAGCATACCCGCGCCGACCTGCTCAACGCAGCTCTAAAAGCGTTGGAGGGAGCCACTCTGTGAACGCGCCCGCCGCCCTAAACCGCGAACTGCGCGCCGATCTAAGGGCCGATTTTCCGGGCCTGAAAACCAGCGATGGTGCCGATTGGCATTACTTGGACACGGCGGCCACGTCGCAAAAGCCGCGCGCCGTAATCGAAGCGATGGCGCGCGCTATGGGCGAAGATTACGCAACGGTGCATCGCGGTGTGTATTCTCGCTCCGCCGAAATGACGCTCGCTTATGAAGCGGCCCGGCGGACCATCGCCGCCTTTGTGGGCGGCAATGAAGATGAAATCGTCTTCACCCGCGGCGCCACCGAAGCGATCAATTTGGTCGCAAACAGTTGGGGTCGGGCCAATTTGAAAGCCGGTGATCGCATTATGCTTTCCCAGCTTGAACATCACTCCAACATCGTGCCTTGGCAAATGATCGCGCAGCAGACCGGCGCGCACATCGATGTCGTACCGCTAACCGATGACCATCAGATCGACTTAGACGCCGCCGAATTGATGATGACCGCGCAGCATAAACTGGTCGCTTTCGCGCATGTCTCCAACGTTTTGGGCAGTGTTCTGGACGCGCCGCGTGCCGCCGCAATGGCGCATAAGGTTGGGGCGAAGCTTTTGCTCGATGGGTGTCAGGCTGTTCCGCATATGCCCGTGGATGTCGCAGCATTGGGCTGTGATTTCTATGTGTTTAGCGCGCATAAATTGTACGGGCCAACCGGCATTGGGGCGCTTTGGGCGCCGCACGCATTGTTGGAATCCATGCCGGCTTGGGAAGGTGGCGGCGCGATGATCGATCGCGTCACCTTCGAAAAAACGACCTACAATTCTGCGCCGCAACGTTTTGAAGCGGGCACCCCCGCCATCACCGAGGCAATCGCGTTTGCGGCGGGGGTCGATTATGTTTCCAATATCGGTTTGGCGACTATGCACGCAGCCGAAGCAGAACTGGTCGCCCATTTGCGTCGCGAATTGACAGCCATGAACGATGTGACCGTGTTTGGGCCAGTGGACAGCGCTGGCATCGTCAGTTTTGCGATTGATGGCATTCACCCTCACGATCTTGGGACAATTTTGGACGAATCCAATGTGGCGATCCGCGCGGGTCACCATTGCGCACAGCCATTGATGGACTATCTCGGCGTTCCGGCAACGGCACGGGCGAGCTTCGGATTGTATTCGACCCAAGACGATGTCGACGCGTTGCTTAAAGGCATTGCCCGCACGCGGATGATTTTTGGAAAAGGCACGTAAGGTATGACGACGCCCAACGATGACACGACCACTCAAAAACCGCCGCGTGCGCGGGTTTCGGACGTGATCGACACGGATGAAACGGCTTTGGAAACGTCACAAGAGACGCCGCGCACGCGCGACTATCTCGACGGGTTTCTGCATCAAAAGCCGGCCCAAGACGCTGTTGGCGACGCGGGCAGTGACCTGCAAACCGCCGTCGTGGACGCGTTGAAAGAGATTTTTGACCCGGAGATCCCGGTCAACATTTACGATCTGGGCCTGATTTATGGCGTCGAAGTCGATGATGAATGCGATGCAACGATCACTATGACTTTGACCACGCCGCATTGCCCGGTGGCCGAAACAATGCCCGGCGAGGTGGAATTGCGCGCATCTTCTGTGCCGGGAATTCGCGATGCTGAGGTGGATTTGGTCTGGGATCCGCCATGGAGCCCAGAGAAAATGTCCGACGAAGCGCGGCTTGAATTGGGGATGTTGTGATGAGCACGGAAACAAAGACCCGCAAATTGCCAGCAGCGGTCGTTCTGACCAGCGGAGCCGAAGACCGCATTGCTCATTTGATGAGCCAAGCGCCCGACGACGCCATCGGTGTTAAACTTTCAACACCGCGTCGCGGTTGTTCGGGTCTTGCTTATTCGGTCGATTACGTGACCGAAGAAGCCAAATTCGACGAGAAAATCGAAACACCTGGCGGCCTGTTCTACATTGACGGGGCGAGCGTGCTCTATCTGGTCGGTTCGACCATGGATTGGCGCGAAGATGATTTCACCGCCGGATTCGTTTTCGAAAATCCGAACGCAAAGGGCGCGTGCGGGTGCGGTGAAAGCTTTATGGTTTAAGGGGTTATCCCTTATTCGCCTTCTTCGATGATCCGCGCGATCAACCGACGTTCAAGGTCATCGACCTCACCATCGGATTCGATCATCGCGTCGAGCCATTCCTGCTCTTGATCGGTAACTTCTTCGCCAGCGGTCGCTTGTTCGGTGAAAGTTGGTCCTGAATCGCGTTTGCCGAACACTTTGCCAAAGTGGTTGCGAACATGCGGAGCCTCTTTGACCATCTTACCAAAGAAACGGCCGACATTGGCTTTGTTGTCGGCGACAAATTCCTGCAATTCTATCGCGCGACCATGATCTAGTTGGGCGTTTTTTAGGGCGAAACCCTTGAGATAGTTGCTGACCCCATCGAGAAACAGGTCGTCCCATTCGGGCGCGTTTTCGTCGCTTAGAGTCGCGTCCTTTAAGCGGAACAGCATTTCGGCTTCGAACCGGTTGACCGCTGCTGGACCGTATCCGCCGCTGGCAAATACGACGCGGCGCAAAATGCGCGCTTCGGCGGAAGAGATATGGGTTGCCGATAGATCGCCGCCATGGCGCGTAGGACCGGTGCCTGACAACACTTCGCGTTCGATCTGAGCCACCACATAATCTTTCAACCCGGTGGTGACGTTTTCTGCGCGTTCGATAATCCGGACGATAGCTTCGAGTTCAACGAAGCTATCAACAACGCCATCATGATCGACCTGTGCAATCAACCATTCCGCTTCCTCTGCGCTGCATTGCAGGCGCGGGGGCGTGCCATTGAGAACGAATTCTCCGATCGCCTCGACAAAGAAATCGCACCATTCATCGTCGCGCGTTTCAATCGAATTGTTCACCGCAAACAGAGCTTCTGCCTCTTCGCGTGTGATGATCCCATCGCCCCAACCCTGACGCCGCAGCGCGAGGATTTCTTGCGAGGTGATTTGTCCATCCGCAGCAGCGCGCTGTGCCAGATCCGTGAAATGCGTTGTCATGTGCTTTAAAGCCCCTTTGATACGATCAAAGGCATCGCACAATGTGCTTAAGACCGGGTTACCATCGGACGCCTCGCCGGTCTTGGCCAACGTATTCCCGCGTCAGCGGGTCGTCGCGGCGCGTTCAACCTCAGCAATGCAACCGGCTCTGTCGGTTTCTGCTCCACCATTGCGGTTGCGCGCTTCGACATGGGTGGCGACCGGGTCGGCATTTGCCTGAAGCGGATAGAGGAAAATATCGAGGATGCAGCGATCGGATGCATATTGCAGTTTGCGCGCATCTCCTTCGACCAGATCGATGCGGGCATCGCCGAACCGCCGGGATAGGGTGGTGGCGCGTTCACCGATCACACTGTCGAGCCCGGCATTGCGCATGATTTGAGGGGCGCGAAAGCCTGTTCCCGTTTGTGGAACAGACGCGGTTGACGATGCGAGAGCCCCGTTGGACCCGCTGGAACAAGCCGAAACCAGCAACGCCGCGCCGACTATCGTTCCGTATGTTGAAAATGCCTTCACGCTGTGTCCCCCCTTTCGTCGTTTGAGCGCTTAGCCGACATAGCGTGATGCGCCAAATGGGTTCCGGCGGCGGCGCCGACGATCGGGCCGATCAAGTTGGCAAATGGGATCACCATGACCCCCGCTACAATCGCGCCCAATGTCACCCGTTGAAATCGAGGCACAGGATTGTCCGCTTCGCGATCCCCGCAATGACGCAGCCAGGCCATATCGGTCAGCTCTCTTCCCAACAGCCACGCATTCACCGCTAGAAAGACAATGGCAGGGCCAATCCCTGTGACCAGCAACAGGCCAGCCACCGGCAATGCCAAAAGGTTCGCGCCTATCGTGCGGCCCATCCCGCGCAATGAATTGGAGAGATCCCGGCGAAACGGCAAAGGCTGCGCGCGTTTGGCCAGATCGGGATAATGTCGGGCTTCCACAGCGGCGACCACCTCATCGGCAAAGAACTGCAAAACGCCCACGGCAACGACCCGGAACAGAAACCAAAACGCCAAGCCCGCAATGATCACGGCCAAAGCGGCTTCGGCAAAGCCGCTGCTGTCTCCCGCGTAAGACGTGCCGACCCAGATGAGGCCGTAATACACCGCCACACCCGCGCAGATGAAGACGAACAGTGTCACCAACATCGATTTGAACAAGATCGACAGCACTGCGCGGTCGCTCAATTGGCGAAACGCTTTGACTAATGCTTCGATCACGACGTTCATATCCCAACCGTTGCGGCCCGGCGCCGCGCAAGTCAAACGGTGAGCGCCTTTTCACCTTGGCGTCGCGCGCGCATCGGGCTAGGCGCTGAGGCCATTCGATTGATCTCAATCACAACAGGACATCACCCTTGCCCGACACTGCAAATCCGCCGCGTTATGACGTCATCGCCATCGGCAACGCCATCGTTGATATTATCGCATCGTGCGAAGACGCCGATATCAACGATCTGGGTCTTGAGCGGGGCGGGATGACCTTGCTCGACGCAGAGGGCGCGGACCGGCTTTATGCCGCTATGGGTCCGGCGACGGAGACATCCGGCGGTTCGGCCGCCAACACGCTCGCGGGGCTGGCTGAATTGGGCACCCAATGCGCCTTTATCGGCCAAGTTGCCGATGATCAGTTTGGCGAAGTCTTTGCCCATGACATTCGCTCTGTTGGGATCGATTTCGACACGCCGATGCGCCCAACGGATGGCAGCGATAATGAGCCGCCAACCGGCCGTTGCCTCATCTTTGTGACGCCCGATGGCGAGCGGACGATGAACACTTTCCTTGGCGCAGGTCAGTATCTGCCCGCCGCCGCACTGGATGAGGAACTGATCGCGTCCGCCGCGATCCTCTATCTCGAAGGGTATCTGTGGGACCCAGAGGAACCGCGCCGGGCCATGCGCCGGGCCATCGACGTCGCGCGCGCAGCAGGCCGCAAGGTCGCGTTCACCGCGAGCGAGAGCTTTGTGATTGACCGCCACGGCGATGATTTCCGTGCGATGATCGACGATGGCTTGATCGATATCCTTTTCGTGAACGAGAGCGAGCTGGCGACGCTGACCGGAGAGGCTGACTTTGACGCGGGCTTTGACGCGGTTGCCGCCAAAGTGCCGGTTCTGGTCGCAACGCGCGGCGAACACGGCGCGCATGCGGCGGCCGGCGGAGAGCGCGCTCAGGTCAGCGCCGAACCCGTCGCCAAGGTCGTCGATACGACCGGCGCAGGCGATCAATTCGCCGCTGGCTTCCTGTCCGGCCATGCCAAGGGTGAGGCGATGGAGACATGCCTCAAACGCGGCGCCATCGCAGCGGCCGAGGTGATCTCACACTACGGCCCACGCCCGGCGACCGACATGCAGGCCCTTATGGCGGATAAGCTCTAAGCTTTGCGCAAAGCGTGCTGATAAAGTGAGACATGGACCGCATGTTACACGGTCCAAGGGGCTAAACCTTGCGGTCGGAATGCGAACCTTTGAGTGGGGGACTAACGGTGTGAAAGAGCGGTGCCTGCCTTAACCGCTTTGCCGCGTGTAGGAAAATTTCACTGCTCGGGCACGTAGTCTTCGCGCTTGAGTGAGATAATATAGTCGGCCACGAGCTCGGCTTGCTTGGCGCGTAGGTCGAAATCCATCACTTCTGGGTAATTGTGCGCATTGATCAACCACGATGACAGCGTGTCGTCGGTAAGCCCTTCGCGGTTCGCGATGGATGCAAAGCTTGGCGCGTTCGGGTTGGGCGACAAAAACGCAGGCTCCACCGAATGACAATCCGCGCATGCCGCCTCAACAAAAGCAGGCGGGTCAGGCGACCAAACGGTTGAGGCCACCAGCACCGAACCGTTGCCCGAACGGCCAGAATGGCAGGCGGATGTTGCGCTGGCGAAGATCGCAAGCGTGCTAATTGCTGTGAGGTGGGCGAGCGGGGGCAGATTTTGGATCATGCCGCATATGAACAGGCCATTTGTTGCGCGTCATTGATCTTGATCAAACCCTTAGGCTTGGGCGACGATGCGTTTGTGAACCATCGGATCCGGCGTGGCCATAATCGCGGCCGCGCGGGCGGTGTCGCCAAAAAAATGCGCCTTTGCCGCCATCATGAATTGTTCGGCGCACGCATATTGCACCCCTTAGATAAAGGGATGAGGGTTTGAAAATGCCCTCGCAGATCGCGGGTCCGCTGCGCTAATATCCGGTGAAGATGAGAAGGCAATCATCACCTCTCCCGCGCAACCTCTTTCCAACCGATATCGCGGCGGCAAAATCCGCTGGTAAAGTCCACCGCGTCCACCGCTTCATAGGCGCGTGCTTGCGCTTCGGTGACATTTGCCCCTTTGGCCGTGACGTTCAAAACGCGCCCGCCATTGGCGACAAGTTGGCCGTCCACGAGCTTGGTGCCTGCGTGGAAAATCTTGGCATCTGCGCTTTCAGCCTCCTTGAGGCCAATCGCGCCGCCTTTTTCCGGCGTTCCGGGATAGCCTTTGGCGGCCATCACCACGGTTAGGGCGGTTTCATCGGCGAAACCGGCGTCCACTTCGCTCAAACGCCCTTGGGCACATGCCAGCATGATCTGGACCAAATCGCCGTTCAACCGCATCATCAACACTTGGCATTCCGGGTCGCCAAAACGGCAATTGTATTCGATCAATTGCGGGCCGGTTTTGGTCAGCATCAACCCGGCATAGAGCACGCCGGAATAGGGCATGCCTTCTGCGCGCATCGTGTCCACGGTCGGCTGGATGATCTCTTTGATGGTGCGGGCCTGCAATTCCTCGGTCAAAACGGGCGCGGGGGAATATGCGCCCATGCCGCCGGTGTTCGCGCCGACGTCCCCTTCGCCAACCTGTTTGTGATCTTGTGCCGTGCCGAACGGCATGATGGCGGTGCCGTCAGTTAGCGCGAAAAAGCTCGCCTCTTCGCCTTCAAGGAATTCTTCGATCACGACTTCGGCGCCCGCGGCGCCAAACCCGCCGCCAAACATATCGGAAAGCGCGGCCTTCGCCTCATCCAAATCTTGCGCGATGACCACGCCTTTGCCCGCGGCCAAGCCATCGGCTTTCAAAACATAAGGCGCGGTGTAGTCGGCCAATGCGGCCACCGCCTGATCCAGCGACGTCGTGCGGATATAGCCGCCAGTGGGGATGCGCGCGCGTTCGCACAGGTCCTTGGTAAAGCCTTTGCTGCCCTCCAATTGGGCGGCGGCTTTCGATGGGCCAAATGTCGGGATATTGCCGGCGCGCAAACTGTCGGCGAGGCCATCGACCAACGGGGCCTCTGGTCCGATCACAACAAGGCCGACATCGTGCCCTTTGCAAAATTCGATCACCGCTGCATGATCGGTCATGTCAATCGCAACACAGGTCGCGTTGTCGCCAATGCCCGGATTTCCGGGGGCGGCGTAAAGTGTATCGCAGGTGGGGGATTGCGATAGCTTCCACGCTAACGCATGTTCGCGTCCACCCGACCCCAGCAACAGGACATTCATGGCGCGCGCTCCTTCTTCATCCACACCGCAAGACAGGCTGTTAGCGCGCGAAAAGCAGGGCGACAACGCCGGTGCGATGTCGATCACCGAGATTTCGCAAAGTCTTAAGCGGACCGTTGAAGAACGGTTTGGATATGTGCGGCTGCGTGGGGAATTATCGGGTGTAAAACGGGCGGCCTCTGGCCATATGTATTGCGCCCTAAAAGACGACAAAGCGGTGTTGGACGGCGTGATGTGGCGCGGCAATGCCGGGCGGTTGGCATTTGTGCCCGAGGATGGGCTCGAAGTGATCGCAAGCGGCAAGCTGACGACGTATCCGGGACGATCCAAATATCAGGTCGTGATCGACAGTTTGGAAATCGCAGGAGAAGGTGCGCTTCTCGCGCTGTTGGAAAAAACGCGGGCCCGATTGGAAGGCGAAGGTTTGTTCGCGCCGGAGCGCAAGCGGCGATTGCCCTATCTGCCGCGCACAATTGGCGTCGTTACCTCGCCCACGGGGTCGGTCATTCGCGATATCCTGCATCGTTTGGCAGATCGTTTTCCCAGCCACGTCGTGGTGTGGCCCGTATTGGTCCAAGGGCCCGGTGCGGCGGCGCAAGTTGCGGGGGCCATCCGGGGGTTTTCCGCGTTGGAACCTGGCGGGCCGGTGGCGCGACCCGATGTGGTGATTGTTGCGCGCGGCGGCGGGTCGATCGAAGATTTGTGGAGCTTCAACGAAGAAGAGGTCGTGCGCGCCATCGCCGATTGCACGATCCCCTTGATCAGCGCGGTTGGCCACGAAACCGACACGACTTTGGCCGATTACGCTGCCGATCGCCGTGCCCCGACACCCACCGCCGCGGCGGAGATGGCGGTCCCAGTGCGTGCCGATCTGGATGCGACTTTGGCCGATTTTGGCGCGCGACAACGCCGCGCAGTGCATCGCCCCGTGGAATTGGGGCGCGAACGGTTGGAGGCGCGTGTTCGGCGGATGCCCCGCGCGCAAACATTGCTGCAGCCGCAAGCGCAGCGGCTTGATGATCTGTCGGAGCGTTTGCGCCGGGGTCTGCGCGACCGGGCGGGCAAGGGTCGCGAAGAATTGGCGGGCGTGGCCACACGCCTGTCCCCGCGACTGCTGAACCGGGCGTTGGATGATGGCAAAGCGCGGTTGGTTCGCGCGCGATTGGTGCCTGCATTGGTGCAACGCCCAATGGTTGCTGCGCGCGATCGATTGGACGCGCTGACCCGCGTCGCCAGTCAACTTCACCCGGAAAAACCGCTTGAGCGTGGTTATGCGATTGTGCGGAACACGGCAGGCACGGCGTTGACCGGCAAAACACAAGCGGCGGAGGAAGCTGCGCTGGTGCTGCAATTCAAGGACGGCGATCTTTCCGTGGGGGTTGGCGATACCCCGCCTCCTGCCCAATCGGCACCGGTGCAACAGTCCGCCGCCGCCGCCCCAAAACCGAGCAGAAAACCGCGCCCTAAACCACCATCACCTCAGCAAGATGATTTGTTCGGATAGGCTTTCGTGTTAGGGAAGCAATCATGTTGATGTCGACCAGCGATAAAGCCGCCAAACTCTATTATGGCCCCTCCAGCTTTCGGGTTTTGCGCCCGGGGCAACACGTGTTGTGCGCCGTTTCTGGCGAAGCGATCCCCTTGGAAGAATTGCGCTATTGGAGCGCGGATCACCAAGAGGCGTATGCTTCGTGTGAGATTGCGACGCGCCGCCTTCTCGATCTAGGGTGATGGGCCGCCTCATGAGCTGGGCTGTTCTGGTTCCGCCGGCATTCGCCATCGCCGCTTTGACGAGCTGTGTCGGAAGCGGTTCCGCTGCGCCAGAAACTGAATCGGCGGTCGAAGACACCGCCGAAACCGCAACCGACACCGGGCAGACCATCGCGGCGGAGGCCACTTTGCCAGCGCCACCCGAACCGGCGCCGCCTGCTGTCCCGGCTCTGGTGGAATTCGCGTATAGTGGAGAGATGACCCAAGGCGGGTACATCCGTGGCCGTGCGCCCGACACCACGGTTCAGGCGTCTTTGGGCGAACAATCCATCGACATTGCCGAAGACGGGACATTCTTTGCCGCGTTCGACCGCGACAGCCCCGGCACACTCGCCCTTTCTGCGACATTGGCCAACGGTCAAATCGTCCGCGAGAATCTGACCATTAGCCCACGCGATTGGCAGATCGAACGAGTGAATGTGGCGCGGCGTCCGGGCGGGGCAAGCGCCGCCTTTATGGCGCGCCGACGGCCCGAATTGAACGCCATCGTTGAATCGCGGGCTCAACAAACGGGGGCAACCGGTTGGAGTCAGGATTTCATCTGGCCGGTCAAAGGCAGGATTTCCGGCCGTTTTGGTCGCCAACGCATCTATCGCGGCGAACCGGGCAGCTATCACGGCGGCATCGATATCGCGCCGGGCAACGGTGTGCCATTTGTCGCGCCTGCCGATGGTGTGGTCGTGTTGGCGCGGACCGGTTTTAGCCTTGAGGGCGGATTGATCATCATCGATCACGGCCAAGGGCTCAACAGCGCGTTTTTGCATGCCAGCCGGATCGTTGTCGAAGAAGGGCAATCGGTCACCCAGGGCCAGCATATTGGCAATGTCGGATCGACAGGTCGCGCGACCGGCCCGCATTTGCATTGGGGTTTGAAATGGAAAGCGGCGCGATTGGATCCGCTGCTTTTCGTGGGCCCTATGAATTGAGTTTAGCCAAGAGGTCCGGTCGGACCGATTGCACCCGTCGCGGTCAAGGGGCCTTGCCATCTATCGCCGTCTAACCCTTGTTTGCGTGATTGCTCTGGGCCTTGCTCCGGGGACATTTCTGCGCACCTCGATCGATCCCAATCCGCAAGAGATCGTCATCACACTGACCGCATTGAGCAACAGCGACGCTGTGCGTGATGGCGTCCGGGGGGATTTGCAGGTTTCGGGCGTCTGGGAAATCACCGCCACGCATCCGTTCTTTGGCGGGTTTTCAGCTCTGGTAGATACCAGCAATGGTGCAGGGGAGATGGGTTTGTTGGCGGGCAGCGATCGCGGATGGTCGCTTGATATTCCTATTCAATCGGGTGAACCGACACAGGGCGGCATGCAATTTGTCTATTTCGCCCAGCGGCGCGATTCCTTCTTAGAAATGGTCGATCTAGAAGCGATGGCCCGCGATCCCGAAACGGGAACTTTGTGGACCACCTATGAAGGGTTCAACGCGGTTCAACGCGATATGTTGGACGGGACCAGCACGCGCCGCGCGCCCGCCGAAATGCGCCGGTGGAGCGCCAATTCCGGGCCTGAGGCGATGGCGAGATTGGATGATGGGTCGTTCATCATTCTAGCCGAAGCGCCAGAGGGTATCGGACGCACGGACCGGCCGGGCCTGTTGTTTGCCGGCGATCCAATCAACGAAGGCGCACCCACCCAATTCAGAATTTCCACGCCGCCCAAATATTCGCCGGTGGATGCGACCGCTTTGCCCGATGGATCGGTTTTGATCCTATTGCGCCGGGTGCAGATCAACGTGCCCGCCGATTTTGACGCGGCGATCATGCGCGCCGATCCGGCAACGATAGAACCCGGCGGCGTGTGGACCGGCGATATTATCACCTATCTCGATGGGCCGTTATTTGGAGAGAATTTCGAAGGGATCGCCTTTGTCAAAGACACAAGCGAGGGCGCAGAAGACGGTTCTGGCGCGATCTACTTGATCAGTGATGACAATCTGTCGATGTTTCAACGCAGCCTTCTGGTGCGGTTCGATTGGCCCGGGGACATCGACGCCGTCAATTGATACACCCACGCGGTGCATTGATCGCGCACACAAAAAGGGCGCGCGAAAATCAACGCACGCCCTTTTTGTTAAAGCAGCAGCCCGGCCAAAGCCCGGCGCGCCAAAATTTAGGCAGCAGCCGTGGCTTTCTTCAGCTCACGCTTCACTTTCAAAGCGCGATCAGAAAGCTTCTCGTCTTTGGTTTTGAGCAACCAATTGTCGAGACCGCCATTGTGTTCAACCGAACGCAGGCCATTGGTCGACACGCGGAAGCGGAAGCTGCGATCCAGCTTTTCGCTGAGCAAGGTGACTTTCTGCAGGTTGGGCAGGAAGACGCGCTTGGTCTTGTTGTTGGCGTGGCTCACATTGTGGCCGACTTGGCGACCTTTGCCGGTCAGTTCGCAAATCCGCGACATGATATCTCTCGTTTGTTCAAAGTGGCGGGTCAAAGTCAAACACGCCCGCTTTACAAAAGCGGGCCTATTGCTCGGTTTTCCCGGGAAGCGCGCCACATATCCACCGATACCCGAATCGTCAAGCAGAGTTGCACTGTGTCCGGCTCCCCGGTAGCGCGGGACCTATGACCCAATGGCCAATCCCCGCCCCAATGCAAGCCGCATTGGATGCTGCGCATGCCGCCGCGAATGCAGGCGAGGTGCCGGTTGGGGCTGTGGTTGTGCGCGGAGATGCAGTGATTGCGGTCGCCGCCAACGCCACACGATCACCCCCTGATCCCACAGGCCATGCAGAGATTCGCGCGCTGAGAATGGCAGCGGAGACGCTGGGCCAGGACCGTTTGTTGGATTGCGATTTATACGTGACGTTGGAGCCATGCGCGATGTGCGCGGGTGCAATCTCTCACGCCCGGATCGCGCGGCTGTATTACGCGGCGAGCGATGCGAAAGGCGGCGCGGTCGAACACGGCGCACGCGTGTTTGAACAAGAACAATGCCTGCACCGGCCAGAGGTGTATTCCGGCATGGGTGAGGCCGAAGCGGCGGATATGTTGCGCGCCTTTTTTAAGGAGCGGCGGTAAAAATGGGACGCGAACTGTGATCAAATTGATATTCTGCTTACGCCGTAAAGAAGGCATGAGCGTTGCTGAATTTCAGTGCTACTGGTCCCAAACGCACGCGCCGTTGGTTGCGCGGCATAAGGACGTTTTGGGCATTCGACGCTATGTCCAATCCCACAGCCGTGAAAGCGCGCTAAGCGTGATGATTGGCGCATCGCGTCAAGGCGATGCCAAGGAACCCGCAGCTCCCTATGATGGTGTCGCAGAGCTTTGGTATGACAGCATCGAAGCGATGACAGCCAATGCAGACAATCCCGACGTGAAAGCCGCGGGTAAGGCGCTTTTGGATGATGAGGCGAAATTTATCGATTTGGCCAATTCCCCGATCTTTCTGTCCGAGGAAATCGAAGTTATCTGACCGTCGCCGACGTTGTTCTAAAGCCCCCGCCAAATCCGCGCCCGCGTCCCGTCTCGCGCGCCGTACCGGCGGTCATCGCAGCGGGCCGGGCGGAAACGGCGTCCGTAACACAGGCGGATTTCCTCCAGCCAGCCATCACGGTTTAACTTCACGCCGATTTGCGACGGGCTCCACCCGCCGTTGGCGTCGGCGAAGGCTTGGCGGATGCGGCCTGCGGTGAGGCCATCTTCGCGGCTGATCCGGTCATAATCGGGAATGCGCAAGCTGTCCCACAGGATGCGTGTGACGGCGAAATAGGTTTCGGGGCGGCGCGTCATGCAACTGCCGTGTTTTGCCCATTGGCGCGCGATCAGGCGGGCGGATGGCATCATGCACATGTTTTGTCGCACCTCGCGCGGGGTGAGGGCATTGTCCGACCCGCACCATTGCGGCCATGTCCGGCTACCCTGAGGCCACAGACCATGCACCACTAGGCCAAAGCGGCCATTGTCACCGGAACATTGCGCGGCGTGCGAGCGATTGTCTTGGCGGGTGCGGCAAAAGGCGGGCGACCAGCTTAGCGCCATGGTGTAGCCGGTGATCGGCACGACGCGAGGGCGTTGATCGGGCGAAACGCGCGGGACGCTGCTAATTTGCGGCGCGCGGCATTGGTACGCTTGGGCGTTGGCGGTCGTGGGGGTGAGTGCCGAGGCAAGCGCTGCGGCTGCCATGAGGCTAAGCAAATGTTTCAGGATTTGCCTCCTCTTGCCGAAGCCAACGTGATGCGCTGTCTGAAAACACAAGAACAAGTGCCGCCAAGATGAGCGAGGGCTCCATCAGGTGGAAAAACACACCATCAGCGAACCAAACGGAAGTGAGCAATGTGAAGAGGGCCCCGGGAATTTTCAGAAGCCCGAAGAATAGCAAAACCCAGCACGCAATCCTTGACGCAAAACCGACGATCCAGACCATAGGAATCAGCGAGATGGTAAATTCTGTGAAAACCGCAATGATTGTTGATTCGCCATTCCAGTCAACCCAAGGGATCGCGTGCACAAGCTGGTCTTCTGTAAGCTCTAGATCTGTGATTGCGCCAAATAAATTGATTAGTGCAATCAACACAGCACAAGCAGCAAACGCCCATATTGTCCAAGGCCGCGCACCCCTTGCGAGCTTCATACCGGCTTAAAATCCAACCCAACATCCGCCGCGGGCGCGCTTTGCGTGAGTCTGCCGACCGAGCAATAGTCCACTCCGCTCGCAGCCTTTGCGGCGATGGTGTCCAAGTTGATGCCTCCGCTGGCTTCAGTTGCGGTGCGGCCAGCGACCATGGCGACTGCTTCGCGCAGGACATCGGGTGACATATTGTCGAGCAGCAAGTGATGCGCACCTGCGGCAATCGCGGGTTCAATTTGATCCAATCTGTCGACTTCGCAAATGATCGGCTTGACGCCCGCATCTCTTGCCCGGCGCACCGCCTCTCCCACAGACCCTGCCACCGCGACATGGTTGTCTTTGATCATCGCAGCATCCCACAATCCCATACGGTGGTTCTGCGCGCCGCCTTGGCGCGTGGCGTATTTCTCCAGCACGCGCAGGCCCGGTAATGTCTTGCGCGTGTCGAGCAATGTGCAGGTCGCCGAACCTTTGCGCATGGCATCAACATATTCGCGCGCCATGGTTGCGATGCCCGATAGATGCTGCACGATGTTCAATGCGCTGCGTTCCGCTGTCAAAAGCGCGCGCGCATTGCCGGTCAGGCGCATCACGTCGGTGCCTGCGGCCACTCTGTCGCCGTCTTTGACCAGGCTTTCGATGGTGCAATCGGGATCAAGGTGCCGAAAAAACGCCTCCGCCAACGGAAGCCCGGCAACGACAACCGGATCGCGGCTGTCCATGACCCCAGCAAATTGCGCATCGGCGGGGATCACGCTTTCGGAGGTAACATCCTTACCGCCGCCATCCATTCCCACGCCGAGGTCCTCGGCAAGGGTGGATCGGATGAAGGTGTCGAGGTCAAAGCCGGGCAAAGAGAAGGTCATGGACCCTCAATAAACGGACCCGCACGGTCCGCAAGGGTGACCACCTTTTGTCGGCATAGGACGTCCGGTCAGAACGAAAGCGCGCATGCGCCCTTGCAAGGTCAATCAGTGCACAAAGCGCGCCACTACATCGCGGTAGCTGCGCGAAACCTTCACCTCAGCGCCCGAATCCAAGACCAAGAAGCATTCACCATTGGTGTGCGGTTTCACCTGACGCACTTGGTCTAGGTTCACGATGGTGGAGCGGTGGACGCGTTGGAATTTGCGCGGATCAAGCCGTCGTTCCAAATCCTTCATCGTTTCGCGTAGGATCAACGAATTGTCGCCGGTAAAGATGCACATGTAATCGCCGGCGGCATCGATGTGTTCGATTGAATCCACTTCAACCCGAAAGATTTGGCCGCGATCTTTCACATTGATCAATTTTTCAAAGCGATCCGCGCTTTCGCCAGTATCCGCGCCAAAATCGGCGGCGCGATCGGGGGCGACTTCGGCAAGAACATCCAACAATTGTTCCGCATCTTCGGATGATTTTTTTTCAGCCAGACGTTGGCGCACACGTTCAATCGTGTCGGCCAATTTGTCTTCATCAACCGGCTTCATCAGGTAATTGACCGCGTTCGCTTCGAAAGCGCGGATCGCGTGTTCTTCATAGGCGGTCACAAAGACGAACAAGGGCGGTTCAATCTCCATCACTCCTTTGACGACGGAGAAACCGTCAAAACCGGGCATTTGAATGTCGAGAAAGACGAGATCGGGTTTCTCTGTCTTGATTTTGCGAATGGCCTCGCGCCCGTTTGAACATGTGTCGATCACTTCGACATCTTCGTGCGGCTGGAGCCGCAATTGCAGGCCTTGTATCGCGAGTTTTTCGTCATCGACGAGGATGGTGCGGATGGTCATCATGAATTTCCAATGGCGCGTTGGGGGTTGATGTTAATCACTGGGCCGCCTGCCGCGCCATCGGGGGAAGGCGCATGGGTGGTTGGCGGATGCGTGATTGCGGGGGATTGCGTTGCGTTCGCTTCTGCGGATTGGGAAAACCGTTCATACGGAATTTCAATAAGCACGGCGAAGCCGCCGCCGGGCCGTGATTGTGTTTCAAACAGGTGGTTGTCGCCGTATCCTTGCATCAAACGATTGCGGATATTGCCAAGGCCGACACCGGTTGATGTCGCGCTGGGCGTGGCTTTGGCTGCGCCGGTTGCGGTGTATTCCAACATGCTCAATTGCACCGGCCCATCAACACCGGGGCCGGTGTCTTCGACCGTCATGCGCAATCGCCCGCCGACCAATCGGGCGGTGACCGAAATGCTCGCGCCTTCTTCTTGCGGACTAACCGCATATTTGACCGCGTTTTCGATCAATGGCTGCAACAACATCGATGGCAGCCGCGCGTCCAACGCCGCGTCATCAATGTCGAAATGCGTGCGCAACCGCTCTTCAAATCGCATGCGTTCAATGTCGAGATACAGTTGAAGGGTTTCGACCTCTTGGGCCAAAGTAACCTGAGATCCGGGTTCGGTGATCAATGTGTGGCGCAAGAATCCCGACAAACGGGTCAACATCGCATTGGCCGGCTCTGTCTGTTTAAGCAGGACCAGTGTGCTGATGGAATTCAAAGTGTTGAATAGGAAATGCGGGTTCAATTGATACCGCAACATGGCCAATTGCGCCGACGTTGCCTGCGCCTCCAACCGTTCCAATCGGTCGGCTTGTTCTTCGACCGTTAGGAAGAAGTTGATCGCGTAATACAGCGCGCTCCACCCGCCCAAAAGCGTGAGGGGGATGTAGGTGATGCCAACAAACCTTTGGGCAAATGTCGTGTCCCGGCTGCCGGCGTAATACAGATCTTGAACCCACGCATCGATGGATGCGTAGACGACGACGCCGGCAAATAAGACCAGAGCCGTGCCGCCCCATGTCACAATCGGCTTGCGATCGATCAATTGGCGATAAATGACGGAGAGAACGAGACTGATCGAAAAACCGGTGATGGTCGTCACCAGGTTCAAAACGAGTTGATTGTACGGCAGGCCGTTGGCCAAGGTGTTCAACGCACGCAGCAGAAATGCGCCGCCCCAACCCGCCAGTTGGAGGTTCCAAAAGGCCCGGTTCTTGCTCTCAAAAAACGGCGCAGGTTGGATGCGGATCATCGACATGCTGATCCTATGTAGCGCAATTTTAACGCCCGTGCAGGGGCAAACGGGCGGATCAGGATAAAGTGGGCGTATGCGATGAACCGTTGAACGCACGTTGGGCGCAAATCGCCGGCATCACATGCCTTGGCGCGGGTCCACTTCGCGGCGGAAATGAAGGGACCAATCGGCGGCTCCATCGCTTTGCATCAATGCGCGCACCAAGGGGATTTCGGCTGCGATATGTTCGACGCGCTCGTCCCACCCTTCGTGAGAGCGATTCCGCAACAAACCGCCATCATGGCGCGGGCCCCAAGTTTCCATAAATTGTTGCGCCGCGGACGGATCGTACCCCGCATTGGCGAGCAGCCATGGCATCAACCGATCGGCCTCGCGCTCTGTGCGTCGGACATTGCGTTGGCTGCGGCGGTTGCGGTCCAACCAATCGCTGTGATTCAACAAATTGTGCGCCAATTCGTGCGCGACTGCGGCGGCAAAGACATCCTCGTCATAGGCGAAGCCGGGAAAATTGATCCCGAAAAACACCCGGTCGCGGCCCCCGCGCGCGGTGTTGCTGTTGCTTACCAAGACAAAGCGCGTGGCGCACACTTCGACCGGGTCCAAATCCACGGATTCGCCGTCGGCAAAAGCGATGGATATGGTGCCATCTTCGACAAGCGTCGCGTCAATATGGTCATGGGCACGGGTAAGGCGTTCTGGATCGAGTCGTTCCTCCGCCTCCCACCCATTGGGATCAATGGACCCGAGGCGAACGATCTCGCGATTGGTCGCGAACCGTTCAGACAGCGCAGCCGGCGATCCGCGCGCCGCGGTTTGAACGGCAAAATCCCGCTCCATACCCAATGCCGCACGCCCAACTATGGGTCCGCCATAGCTGGCCAAATCCTGCAATTGCAGGCCGACCGATGGGATGACGCGATCGCAGAAACCGGCATTGCCGCGCAACAACGTCCATCCAACATCCTGCATTTTTTGATCGTAGGCTTGGAAACGTTCAATCGCGGCGCGTTCTTGGGCCAGATCAACCCGATCCCAATCCACATCCGCCGTTGCTGATGTGGACAACGCGCATAGGGCCAACGTCGCCCCCGCCCCAAATACCCGCCATGGCCGCATTATGATGGGGCGTTGTCGAGCGCTTCTTTCAACCGGTCATAGCCGACGGCCCCTGCCAAAGGGGTGTCGACCGCAATGAAAGCCGGCGTGCCGCTAAAGCCCAAGGATTGGGCGAATGTCAGATTGCGCACCAACTCCACCGAAACCGCTTCGGATGCGGCGTCGGCGCGGGCTTGTTCCATATCTAGGCCGATGGCGCGCGCGGCCGTTTCGACCGTCGCGGGAGATGTTGGGCCCAATTCGAAAATCTTTTCATGAAATTCGCGATACTTGCCCTGCAATCCGGCGGCCAAAGCCATCCGTGCGGCCCCTTCGCTGCCTTCAAAAATGGGCCATTCGCGCATCACGACTTTAAGATCTGGGTCTTCGTCAACAAGCTGTTGCACATCCGCCAGACTCGCTTGGCAATAGGGGCAATTGTAGTCGGTGAATTCGACTAGAACTTTTGACCCTTCGGGATTGCCGATCACTGCGCCGGGAAATGGCGTGTAGAGATCATCGCCCAAGGACGAGAGGCGCTCTTGAGATTCCTGCCGAGCCAACGCTTCGGCGACCTCTTTCAAGATTTCGGGTTTTTCCAACAGAAACGCGCGCGTCCGGTTGTCGGCAAGGCCAGAATACGACCATGTCGCCGCGCCCAAAAAGCCAAATACGAGCGCAAGCAGCGCAGTAAGCAGAGTGTTTCGCAATGCCGGTTCCATTGAGGAGAGTTCCATTGATTGAATGTGAGCGGTCTTTAGCGGCTGTCGCGGATACGTTCCAGTTCGGCGCGCGCCTGTAGCCCAATATCTTGTGCGCGGATCCAATCGGGCGATCCATAAGGTAGCCCGGCTTCGGCGGCTTGCGCGCTGCGGATGGCTTCGGGGTAATTCCGGCTCATCACTTGTTGTTCGGCGCTGGCCAATCGCGCGCGGGGGATGTCGCCGCGCGCGGCATAGACCACGCCCAATTGGTACCACGCAAACGGGTTAAAGCGATCTTTGGCCACGGCCGCGCGCAACACGCGTTCTGCTTCGGCGTAATTCGCCTCATCCTCTGTCGCGATAAGGGCATGACCAAAAATTCCCGCGATCAACGGTTGATTCAATGTGATATCCGTTGCCCGGCGCAACGGCGCCAGAGCGTCGTGCGGGCGGCCCGATTCTAATAGAATTTGTCCTTTTAATTCAAGGTAATAGGGGTTATTCGGATTCATCGAGAGCAGCGCATCCGCCTCGGCCAGTGCGTTCTCAATCTGGGCGTCTTTGTGATAGGCATAGGCGCGGGCATAGCGCGCCGGAACGCTGGTATCGGCCAGCGGATATTGTTGCAGCGTTCGCTCCGAAGGGGCCAAATATCCATACAATTTGGCGCGCACCGCGAGGAAACGTGCCTGTAGATCGGCATCATCCGGCGCATCCCACGCAGGATCTTCGGCGTAGAGTGTGCGCAAGGTTTGCAAGCGATCCCCGGCCAATGGGTGCGTGCGTCCATAGGCGGCTTCGTCTGATTGGCTGAACCCGCGACGAATTTCCAAATTCCGCAGTCTTTCAAAGAAAGCGAGGCTGCCCCGGCCCGAAATGCCTGCACCCGACAAATACCGCGCGCCGGCAAGGTCGGTCGCGGCTTCTTGGTTGCGATTGAACGCTAGGAAATTGCCCGCAGCGGCTTGTTGTCCGGCCATGATCGCACCGAATGCGGCATCGCCTGCACCGGCCAAAGCGGCCCCAACACCCAACAACAGCGAAAGGATCGTGATCCCTTGGGCACCGCGCGTGCGTTCGTTAAAACGGACGACGTGACCAGCGGTTATGTGACCCAATTCGTGCGCGATAACGCCTTGGACTTCATTGGCCGTCTCCGCCGCATTTATTAGACCGGCGTGAACATAGACGACCTGGCCCCCGGCGACGAATGCGTTGATCGACGGATCATTGATGAGAACAATCTCAACATTGCCCGGCTCCAACTCAGACGCTTCGATAAGAGGGCGCGCCATATCGCGCAGCAATTCTTCGGTCTCTGCATCGCGCAAAACGGATTGCGCCGCCACCGGTTGAACCGCGAAGGCAACCGCCGCCAGCAGCGCAAGAGTGTAGGCACAAAGAGTGTGAAGAGCGCGCATCAGAAACGGACGCTAACGCGTTTCGCCCTGAACGGGAACTGAAGTTTCCGCTTCGACCGCACCCGCCGATGGAACGGTCCGCGCAAATTCCGCCATCACATCCGCAATATCACGCCGCGAACGCCAGGGCGCCGCGATCGAAATCAGGGGGTCGTTGTGTTCCATTTCTGCATAAAAATGCGCGACCACACTGCCCCTTTGATCATCGTTGAATTCCGTTTCATCCCAATCGATATTCTCGGCCGCATCGGCGCGCATCCGGTCGATTGTGTTGGTCAAAACGCGGGTGTTGCGCGGATAGACCAGCGTATCTTTATCACCATGGATCAACAACATAGGCGGCCCATCCAGACGTGCATGGGTGATCGGTTGGGTTGCCGCCGGGTCATCGACATGGCCGAAACTGGCGATGGTTGATTCGCTGTCGAAGGGCACAAAATCATACGGACCCGATAGGCCAATCACACCGGCAATAGCATCGGACGAAAGACCCCTGCGGCCCAACCATTGTTCTTCGAGAGCGGTCGTCACAACATTGTACGCACCCGCCGAATGGCCTGCGATCACAACTCGATCCGGGTCGCCGCCATAGGAGGCGATTTCTTTATGCGTCCATGCAATCGCGCTGGCGGTGTCTTCGAGCATGGCAGGATATTTGCCATCTTCGCCCAAACGATACCCTGATAGGACCACAATGAACCCTTCGGCCACGAAAGTGCGTCCAATAAATCCATAATCGACCGGATCCCCGCTCCGCCATGATCCACCATGTGCGAAAAGCAACACGGGGAGCGGCGCGTCCGCCGGGTCGCGGCGTTCTGGTCCCCAAATCACCAATTTTTGTTGTGGGTGCGCGCCGGTCGAAATCGTTGCTTGCTCTTTCCCGCTCAATTCCGGGGTTTGAGAGGCGCCGGTCACATAATCGACCGCGCTCAAAACGGCGGGGCCGTTGCGCGATATGGCCACCTGCAATGCGATTGCGGCGATGATCACAATCACGGCCAAACCACCCAAAATCCAAAGCAATCTGCGCACTCCCTTGCTCACTTTCGTGTTCACCTTTCTTGGTCTTCCGACGCCGTTGCACCCTTGGTTACACCGCGATCGCCTTCGCTTGCTGTACGGACCAAACGCTCAACCCCGCCTTCGAGATCCAGCCCAGCGTCCTTTAAAAAACCTTCCGCCGTGTGATAATCGCTGCCCATCCAAAAAGGGACCCCGGCTTTGTTGAGGATGTCCTTGGCCTGCAATTGTTCATCGTTCAACGGTTCGCCCGAAACGGATCGGATGAAAACCGCCGCAATCCGGCCGGGAAACGCTGCCGCCGTGGCGCCAAACGCGGCGAGGTCTTTTTGTGTGTCATCGCCGATCAAAGCGAAACGCAGATGTGGGAATGTGGTCAGGATGCGGTGGATCGCCTCAACTTTGTGCGTGCCATGCCCTTCTTTGCCCAGCGTTTGCCGATTGAAACCCCAATCGCGCAACATAACCGGTCCTATTGGCAGGCCGCGGGACCGTTTGAACGTGACCAAGTAGGAAAACAGGTTCCACGGGCTGGAAGAAACATAGAAGACCGGCCGGACCCGCGCTTGAGGGACCAAAGCGTCAATCGCAGAGGCAGGTTCGCGTGACCCCGCCGGATTGCCGCCAATCGCCGCGTAAAATGCGCTTGCCCCGGGTACGACGGTGCGGTCGGCGGGCATTTGGGTCAAAATGCGACGCCAATTGCGGGCAATTGCGCGGATATTGCCGGTGATGCCGGTTTCCAAAATGGTGTCGTCAATATCCGATATCACTCCGAATTGAGTGTGTGTTCCCGGCGATAGGATATGCGCTTCGGCGACGTTTTCGTGATTGCCGTCTGCTTTCCAAAACAACCGCGCCTTTTCCCAGCGGGTTCGTTCGGGTTGCGGGCTGTTGTCATCAATCGCCAGATCAAATCGGACATACCCTTCGGACCCGCTTATGGCGGTTTGTCGCATGATTTGCCCATTGGGCGTTTGATATTCAATTTCTACTGTAAGATCAGCGACTTCGTGCGACATATATTGCCCCACCATCGTCGCAAAATCGCGCCAGAATGACCGTTTCTCAAACACCGGTTCGCGCGAACGCAGCGCGCGCGCATTCAACCACAGCCGATCGGCGTTGCGAAAACCAAAGAACGGTTGAACCCGGATGGGGCCGCGTCGGGATTTTGATCGGGAGAGGGCACCAACAGGCATGGCGGCCGAATTAGCCGCCATTTGTGAGAAACCCAAGACATGGTGAAGAGAAACCAGGTCCGGGCTACAAATTCAGCAAGTCAACCGACGAGTTTTTTGCCAACCCGTTCGATCAACGAAACATCATCATCGATCTCGCCGATAAAGGCGATTTTGCCCGTTCCATCACGGCGCAGCATCAACAATGAAAATTCGGGACCTTCGCCGGAAAGCGCTTCGAGCGTTAGTTCTTCCAATTCGCGCAGTTTCTTCGCCAATTGGGCGCGAACATCGCCCTCTTTCTCGACTTCTTTACCGCTTTCTTCGCGGCGCAGACGGCGTTCGGCGTTCACAACACCTTTCAATCCACCATCGGCATTGCCGAGATAGTCGGCCAAGCTGCCCCGTTCCAGGTCAAGCCGATGGGCGTGGCTGAGAACGGCGGCGTATTCGGTCAAACGCGTCTTGTCGTAATCATGGCCAAAGACCAATTTCACGATGGGTGTCATTGGCGCGCGTTCTTGAACGCTCAAACCGCTGTCTTCGATCAATTCGTTGAATTCTTCCGGCTCATCCTTGGAGGCGAGGGAGAAATCATAGGCGCGGCCAACCGCCGCGTACAAAGCGTGGCGGCTGCGATCTTCCGATGCGCGCGCCGTTTGCGCCAATTCCCGTGCGGATGCGAGGCAATCGTGAAGGCCCGCGTCTGCTGGCAATTCCGGCGCCGCAACGACCACAGGTTCAACCGGTTGAACAACAGGTGCCTCGGGCACAACTGGCGCAACAGGTGTTGTTTCGGCTGCGGGGCCTACTGGCTCAACTTGGTAATCGTCTGGATCGAAAAGTTCTGCATCCAAATCGACCGCTTTTTTGGACGGCGTTTCGATGTAGTCGGCCAAGGAGGCAAAGCTGTAAGAAGAACGATCGTCGTCGTCTTCGATCTCTTCGCCAAATTCGTCCGTTTCCGGATCGTCGAGCGAGTATTGACCGAAATCAGGCATTGGGATGCCGTCTTCGTCAACATTGTCGTCGTCGGCATACACCCCATCGTTCGATGTCACGGCATCCAACGGCGCTCCGTTCAAGGAGGACACGTTGTCGGAAATCGGGTTCTTTTGCTCAACGCCGGTGACTTCGGGTTCATGCGCGGGTGAATCCGCCCATTCAGTCACGGGATCGGCGTGGTGTTTGTGCGGTTGATCTTCGTCTTGATCCGGCTCTTCGGTTTGCCCTTCGAGCGCTTGATCAATTTCGAGCAGCAATTCATCGGCAGTGGCCGCGTCCGCCATCTCTTTCCAATTGATCACGCCGTAAATGAAATCGATCGTTTCATCGTCGCTCGAGAATGGCAGCAAAATACCACGATACAGGATCGATGCGCCGCGCTGGTTCACGAACTCCGCTTCAAATCCGATGGGGGCCTGATTGGCGAGGATTTGCATATAATGGTCGGTGATACGGCTCAAAAGCGAACGCGGTGGCACGTCGGACAATTTGCCGATGGGGCCTTCTGCGCCGCATTCTTCGGCCAGTTTGTCGCCCAGATATTGCACGCCGGGATCTTCGATACCGGCCGAGAAATCGAGCAGGACGCTGTTGGGGCCAAAATCGCTCAACTCTTCGGGTTCAAGCTCTTCGATCGATGGGAATGTCGCATCGCCCAAAAGGCTGGCCCAATGGTTGTAGGCGCGCACTTGCATGCGGCGTTCGTCCTGGCCGATGGCCGCCGGCGGCAATTCGCGCGATGTGCTTTCATCTGTGCGATCGGCTGCGTCATTTGCCGCATCCCAATCCTGACTGTCGTCAGCTGGAACGCCGGTGTCGAATGTACCCCGCAAAGTGTCCATGGCTTGGCCTTGTGCCCCTTGAATAACGCCTGTTCACGTCGGTTCTGGCGCGACGTGGTAAACATTGCGTTAAGTTGCGCCGGAAAGTTGCAATTAGTTTTGCGGAGCAGGCGCGGGCTTTGCCAGTGGATCTTTAGAGGAAGTAGCGCATCTTTATCGTGAGGTTTTGCGACGCCGATCCGATTGTAAACACCGCATCATCCCAATCAGGCGGCGCCATGCGAACCGGGGCATCGCGCGAAAAGCCGTACCCTTCGCGCGGGGCCATGCCGAGCACGCGGTTCGCTTTTCCGTCTTCATTTTCATCATGCAGCAAGGCGATGGCGTAATCACCCGGTTCAACATTCTCAAACCGGATGGTGATCGTGTCATCGGCGCGCACAACGGTGCGGTGCGAATTGGGGTCGCGGGCACAACGGGGAAACACATCCTCCATTGTCGTCATGCAGGCGCGCACCACGCCTTCATCCGATCTAAGGTCGGTTACGGTGATGGTGATCGTCGCCGCCGCGGCCGGCGCGGCAAAGGCCGTGAAAGCGATGCCCATGGCTAAGGCGGCGATAGGGCGAAGAGCGCTGATTGTTGATCCCGTCATTGGGTTTGTCCCTTTACCGGTGGATGAGCCGTGTCGAAGCGTTTCGAAAATCCGTGATCTGTTCCGCAGACCCGATCCCAAAAACGAAAATAGAGGCCGAAATTGCATCTGTATTCCTCATGATGGCGTTCATGATGGCTGGCGGTTATCACCCACCGACCCAACACAGAATGAACAAAACGGCGCGGAAACATTTCCCAACCCATATGATTGGTAACACCCATGATCGTGGCGATGGTCAACACCACGCCAAGCATCGCTAGGTGGATTGGCACGATAAAGGCTAAGATGGGCACTACAATCGCGCCGCTTATCGCTTCGATGGGGTGAAAGCTCATCGCAGTCCATGCGGTGGGCGGGCGGCTTTCGTGGTGAACGGCATGCGCGATCCGAAACAAGCGCGGATGGGCGTGCATTGCTCGATGGCTCCAATAAAACCAGGTGTCTTGGGCGAACAAATACACAAAGACCGACACCGGCAAATACCACACAGGATAGGTCGACCAATCCGAATAGAGCAGCGAGAAGTCGTGGTGCCGCCACAACCAAAAGACGACCCCAGCGGGCGCGCCGTAGATAAAGGCGGAGATCATCGACCACCGTATCTCACGTGAGATTTGGGGCTTCATCCCATCATATAGGCCGGGTCGAAACCGCGCCGTTGCCCATGCAAAAAGGCCGCTGGCCAGAAAGTACCGCACGGCAACAATTACCGTCATGGCGGCGCTCACCAACAATAGGGCGAGCCAGATCGGCGTATCAGCAGGGATCATGCGGCATGGTATGACGCAAAAGGTTTAAGCAGAACAGCCGCATTGCGCGCGGCCGGCTATATGATTGCTGCGCGCGGCCTTATTCTTCCGCGCCATTGATGCCGATTTGAGGATCGATCAGGCCCGTGTGCCGGCGCATTCCCATCCGCGCCAAGCGTTCAACCTGAACCTTGCGGCGCGCCGCAGCCAATGGTTCAAGCGGCGCGTGGCGAAGGATTTCCCCATCATAGGCGTCGGCCACAATCACCCCACAGCGATCGGGTTGAAACGCCTCGGTTTGGAGGGGGGATCTATCGAGCGACGGGGGCACGCCCCAGAAAAAACGATCGCAATAATCGAGGTAATCGGGCCATTTCCCATCGCCCAGCAAATCGCTGCGCGCGACCTTCACCTCCACGATGACGACCAAGCCTTTGGCATCAATGCCCATCAAATCGGCGCGCCTGCCGTTTTTCAACGGCACTTCTGAAAGGCACCAAATGTCGTTGCGGGCAAACAAACGCATGATCCCGCGCACCGTATCTTTGGCGGAGACAGGAGGCGCGCCATGATCCCGCGCGGTTGCGTCGGTGGGCGTTTCGGATTGCGAATCAAGTGCGGATGAAGAAGCGTTGGTCACCCGCCATAATTGGAACATATGGCGAACACAGTCAACCCAATGTCAAACCAACGGTGCATCCATGGCCGTTCTCTTAGAAAGGCGATTGGGTGGTTATTGTGGCTGGCTGGCGTTCGGTTGAACCACGGCCAATACGGCGTCGCGTGCATGGTGAAATTCACGCCAAAGCGCCAATGCAGGGGCGCTTGCGTCCTGACCGCGGGCGGTGATCGCGCCAAGCGCGGCGAGGCCCGGGCGCATCATGGCGTCAATATCGTCGACACCTTGCCAAGCCAGCGTTTGCTGCCACCCATTCGCATCCCCCAGCATTTCAGGGAAAGCGGCGAGGCGCGAATCAAACACTTCGGGAGAAATGTTTGCGATTCCCGCCAATTGAGCGGCTGTTTCGTGAAGCGCTTCCCACTGCTGCGCCAAATGGCTGATGGGCCGACCGGCTTGATCCGCCGACGCGCGCATCGATTGCATTTGTTCTGGTGGGAGCGCTGACATGAGGGATGGTCTAGCCAAACGGTCTTGCCGATTGGTTAAATCCATATCGGTCAATTGGGTTCTCTGTGACCCAATAGGAGACTCGTGAAATATTGCCGAACCCAACAATTGAACTGGCGCCGGAGCAAGAGGCTTGCTAAGCGCCGCGCCCGACGCAATCATAAACGTCGAAGCCCAAACACCACGGGCACCCGTAGCTCAGCTGGATAGAGCGCTGCCCTCCGAAGGCAGAGGCCAGAGGTTCGAATCCTCTCGGGTGCGCCATTGCTTTTTGGCGGTTTTCCGGGTCCATAATCGTAATTTCTTGTAATATCTGACCGGCTGGCGCCACTATTGCTTGCCGTTGGGGGGCTTCCTGCGTCTATCAGGGCCCAAGATAAGCGCGGCGGGGATGGCTGCGCGTAGAAAAGGGGCGCTCTTATGAGAATCGCGATTGCGGATGATGATCCTGAATTGTTGGAACAATTGGGCAATGCGATCGACAAAACCGCGCATCAATGCGAGCGGTTTCGGTCCGGAACAGAACTGACCACGTTTCTAAAGCGCGAAACGTGTGACGTCGTTTTGGTTGATTGGAACATGCCGGGACGCACCGGCTTGGACATTGTTAAGTGGGCAACCACCAGCGTCCAAAACCCACCGGCTTTCATCATCCTCACCAGCCGATCGGATAAAGCCGATATTGTTCTGGGCCTTGAAGCGGGCGCGGTCGATTATGTTGTAAAGCCCGAAAGCGAGGAAGTTATTCTTGCGCGGATTGAGGCGGCGCATCGCCGACTGAACACCGGCGGCCCGGAGCGGTTTGGCAAGTTCGGACTGTATGAAGTCGATCGGATCACCAAACAGATCTCCCGCGGGGGTGAGGCGCTCAACCTCACGAACAAAGAAGCCGATTTGGCGATCTTGTTTTTCGACAATCTCAACCGGCCTTTGTCGCGAGCCTATATCTTTGGCGAGGTTTGGGGCAGCGTTCCCGAAGTGGAGAGCCGCACGCTCGATCTGCATGTGTCGCGCATCCGATCCAAATTGGAACTGAGACCGAAACATGGATTTGCCATTCAAACCGTCTTTGGTTTCGGGTATCGCATGGACAAGACGATCGATGCGTTAGAGGACCTGTGATCAATACAGATAGGGAAGATGTTCGAATGCGGTGGGGTGCGCGGGGGCTTTTGGCCGGCGGTGCGGTCCTGGTTTCCGCATGCGCGGTTTCGCTGCCGTTGACGATCACGTCGGCTGGCGACGAAACGTCTTCTCGTCCAAACCAAATGACAATCGCGGCCCCTGATGATGATGGGCAAACGGCGAAAGCTCGCTTTGCGAGCGCGTTGGTGGATGCCTTTGCACGGCGCGGGGTCACAAATGTAGAGAGCGGCGCCTTGATAGCCGATTACGCCTTGTCCGTTGGTCCGGCTGAGATGGGTGTTCGTATTGCTCCACCTGATGCGGCGTCTGAGAATGATGCAGAAGAAGGTGACGCAACGGAAAATTGGGTCGTCGTGCCGCGTCAACCGCGCCGATTTGACCAATGCGATGCGATGGTGTTGCGGGGCACATTGTTGGTCTTAAACCCGGCGGATGGCACCACTGCCTATCGCGGACAGGGTATGGCGACGGAATGTGAATTTGACGGTTCGGCCATGCAGGCGTTGGCGGATGCTTTGGTTGCCGACTTCTTCGCTCAAACCTGATTTCGGCGAAACTCGCCCGATCTCAATTGCAAAACGGATTATGTCGCCAAGGAGATCGCGAATTGCGTTCCCTTGTTCGGCTGGGATGTCACTTCGATCGTCCCAGAATGCGCATCGACAACTTTTTTGACCAAAGCGAGGCCCAATCCGGCGCTGGGTCCGGCATGGGTGGCATGAGCCCCAAATCGCGCAAATGGATCCTTTACCCGCGCTTCGGGTAGGCCAGCCCCTTCGTCTGAGACAAAGATCTGGTGTGTGCCGCGCTCTGTCACGCCCAGTTTGACTGTGATGCGCGAATGTTCGGGAGAATATTTAACCGCATTGCCAATCAAATTGTCGAGCATCCGCGCGATCAACGATGCGTCCACATCGGCAAAACACGGCTCAGTCGGCAATTCCTGTTTGATCGCGATGTGCTTTGTTTCGGCCAAGACATAGGCGCGGTCGCAGGCTTCCTCGATCAACGCGCCAATATCGCTGTCTTCCAATTGCAATTCTGGGCTTTCCAATCGCGCCAATTGGACAAAGTCATCGGCCAGCTTGAGCGTGCGTTCCGCTTGTTTTTTGATCCGGGCCATCGTGTCCAACGCATCGGTCGCGTCGGCCACTTTCTCTGGCTTTCGAGTGAGGCCAATGATCGCGACCTGCGGCGTGCGCATGTCATGCGATAGGAATTCGAGCATCTGTTTCCGCTCTTGATCCAGCCGACGCAGATCGGTGATCTCTCGCAGGGCCATGATTTCGCCCGACATCGGCTCATTGCTCTGTCCCAACGGGCCCAGCGCGGCTTTCGCGATCAGGAATATCCGGCCGTCCTCGGTCAACAATTCGCCGCCATCGCGTTGCAAATGCGCCCGCCCGAATTGGAACAATGCGTCCAATGAAAGCGACGATTGGGTTTCCCATTCGGGAAAGAGTTGATCGGCCTTTGCGTTCAACATTTGAACGTGACCGCGATCATCAACGACAATCATCGCATCGGGTGCGGCCTCGATCACTTGGCGAACAAAGGTCAAGGACCCTTCGATGGAATGGATCAATCCGCGCACCCGGTTCACCTGGCGTGCGACATATTCCATCCCCTGATTGTCGGTTGTGCCCTTGTGATCAAGAACCGCTTCACCGCCAATCATGCGCGCGGCTTCGCGATCGAGATACCGGCTGACATGGCTCAATCGGCGCCAGCTCCACAATGGATAGGCCAATATGATCATGATGATGATCGACGCCACCGGCAGCCAAATATGCGCGAATGCCATCAAGGACAGGCTGATCGCCACAACGCCAAACGCCAATGCGAGCGCGACGTAAAGGCCGATTTTGGGGGACACGTACCAGAACGCACCGAACAGCATAAAGAGGGCAAAGATCGTCAAAATGATCAACCAAACGCGATCGGCGGGCGTGATGACCGCGTCGGAGATCAAAGCGTTTAGCAAATTGGCCTGAACCTCCACGCCGGACATCAATCCAATTTGGCCCGAGGCAACGGCGTATCTGTCGCCCATCCCTTGGGCGGTGGCGCCTATAAAGACGATTTTGTCTTCCAAGATTTCTGGGAGTGCCTGACCGTTAAGAACCGTGCTGGCGGAATAGGTGTTCACCGATTCTTCGGGATGAAATGGGATCAAGGTGTTTTGATCCGTTCTGTATCGATCCGAATCCTGACCCAGAAAATCCATCGCGGTAACGGCGAGATGCGGAAAGTCGCCGCGATCCGTCGTGAACATCAAATCAAACCGGCGCAAAATCCCATCCGGATCGGGGGCGGCTTCGACGTGACCAATCCCGGCCGTCGCTTCGACAAAGGCGGGTAGAGGGTAGAGCGGATCGACCCCAGCGTCTGTGTTGGGCCGGGTCGAAAATGTGTGCGGCAACACGACATTGCCGGCCCGCGCCAAGGCACCCTCTAAGGCGGCGTCTTCTTGAAGGTCGCTGTTTTCAACAAACAAGACGTCGAACACGATTGCGCGCGCGCCCGCATCGCTCAACGCATCAAGCAATCGGGCATGGGTGCTGCGACGCCATGGCCAGCCGCCGATTTCGCGCAAGCTTTTGTCGTCGATAGCGACCAAAACGATGTCGTCCGAATTGACCGGACGCACCATCGATGATGCCGTGTCGAGCAATTGGTTGTCGATCCGTTCGGTTACGCCGCTGAATTGCAGGTAAAACACTCCCAAAATCGACAAGGCGAGCAGGATCATCCATTCGCCAAACAACCGGCCCAATTGCCCGATCACCTTCATTCCACGATCACTCTCATTGCCAAGCCACCTCTTGCCAATTTGCGTCCATCCATAAATCCCCACCCGGATTCATGTCGGACGGTTCAATTGCTCACGGTTAACGGTGTTGATGGGCCCCAAATTTTGATCATTCCATCGATCGGATCGGTTTCGGTTGCCGCGACCCTCCATGCATATTTGCCGATGGCCAAGTTGGAGAGGGCAATTTCATTGGAGGTCAGGCCGACTTCGTCGACCAACAGGTTTTCTGGCGCGTCTTCCAACCACAATTGGAACGCGAATGTTGCGCCTTCTCCTCCGGCGGTCAACCAGCGGAAAATATAGGCATCAAGATCGGCGGAATTTTCACTGTCGGCGGTCACACCCACCCGTTTGCGCAAGAACGACGTTTCGCCGTCGGATACGGAAAGCCCTTCCAAACCGCTGGATGAAATGGCCCGTCCACGCAAATGATACCGTCCGTTTTCGACGCTTTCAAAAACCGCAACTTGGTCCGTTACGATGCGTTCGGCCAATATATCGAGGAATGTGAGGTCCCTGGCCAATTGCACCCGGTACCCTTGCGCCCCGTCAACGGGTTCAAACGCGAAGGTCAACGCCTCTTCGGTTTGCACCGCGCCAAGATCGATGAAAGCGGGGGCAGGCAACAAGGCCTCGGGCTCGCCGACGCCCGATGAACTGCTCGAAACGCCAAAGCCCGCGGGCGCTGGCTGGGTCGCGCCGCCGGCTGCGACTTGCACCGCGCCTTCGGTCACTTCGGTAAGGCTGACATCAGAATTTTCAGGGTCGTAGGCCACGCGGAATTCGGTGCCGCGCACCGCCGTTGTGGCAATCGGTGTCCGCATTCTTAGGCGGTCTTGACCGTTAAGCGTGGGTGAGGTCGCGTTGGCGCGCCCGCGCTGCACGTCAAAGTCCACGTCCAACGTGTTGTACAGGCGATACCGGCGCGCACGTTCCAAAACGGCGGTGGTGTTGGAAGGCAGGGAAATGCGGCCACCAAACGATCCGGTGAACGTGATGAATCCATTGCGTTGCGTTACGATCTCTGCACCGACCGGCAAAACGGTGCCCCTAACCGGGGTGGATCCATCAATCGTCACAGGACCCGTCCAGTCGCCGACGGCCAATTCCACCAGTTCATATTTCAACAAATTGCGCGGAATGGTTAGAGTACGGTTGATGGACAAGCGGCGCGGGTTTCTGACGCGGTTCATCTCTTGCAGGCGGGCCGGATTAACACCATCGACCAGATATGTTTCTGTGATGTCATACAGCGTGTCGCCCGGCTCAACCGTGTATGTAACGGTGTCCGCATTGCGCGCCAATCCAGGCGCAGCAATTCCGGCATAGGCTGCAACAATCGCGGCAATGGTCAGGGGTTTTATCGTCTTTAACATGGCGGTGTTTCCCTTGCGTTCCCGCAACAATCGCATAGCGCGCCCACACTCACCAGCTTTGGCGAGGAATTTTACAACAAATTACCTCGAACCGAGCAGGGTTGAGGGTGGTGTTAAGGACCGAGTTTTGGGCGCGACCCAAATGAACGCATGCGGTGGTTAGAACCCGTTTTCAATATACTCCATCGCGCATCCCGCCAACATCGCCACCCCTTTGGGCAAAGCGGTTTCGTCGACATGCATCCGTGGGGAATGGATGGCACAACATTGGCTCCAATTGTCGCCTTCGGGTGCGACACCCAAAAAGAACATCGCGCCGGGCACTTTTTCTAAGACATATGAGAAATCTTCCGCGCCCATGATTGGGGCGGGCAGGTTGTGCCATCCTTCTGTTCCATCCGCGATTTCGGTGGCGACTTTTTGGCCCAGCCGCACCGCGCGTTCATCACACAGCGTAACGGGGAAGCCGTGCTCAATCTCGCACGTCGCCTCAACCCCATGGGCACGGGCGGTGTCGGCGGCGGTTTGAGCGATCAAAGTGTGGATCGCGCGGCGATGGTCCGCCGATAAGGTGCGGATCGTCCCTTGCAACATGGCGTCATCGGGTATGACGTTGAACGTGGTCCCGGTTTGGATGCGGGTAACCGTCACCACGACTGCGCTGGCCGCGTTGAACCGCCGCGTCACCATGGCTTGGATCGCAGAAACGATCGCGGCCGCTGCGGGGACCGGATCGGCGCAATCGTGCGGCATGGAGGCATGGCCGCCTCTGCCATTGACGGTGATCGTGAATTGATCGGCGGCGGCCATCAAAGGTCCGGCGCGACCCGCCAGCACTCCAAATTTCGCATTGGGCATAATGTGCAAGGCAAATGCCGCATCGGGAAGCGGATCGATTAACCCATCATCGATCATGAAACGAGCACCGTGATGCCCTTCTTCGCCGGGTTGGAACATGAAATCCACGGTGCCGGCCAATTGGTCGCGCCGTTCGGACAAAACACGCGCCGCGCCGACCAACATGGCGGTGTGGGTGTCGTGGCCGCATGCATGCATGCGACCCGGTATGGTCGATGCAAATTCCAGATCGGTTTTCTCATCCATCGGCAACGCGTCCATATCACCGCGCAACAAAACGCGAGGCGAACCATCGGTTGCTTTGCCGCCCCTTAAAGTGGCGACCGCGCCGGTGGTCGATGGTCCGCTGCGCCATTCGAGCGGAAGACCGGCAAGAGCGCTGCGCACTTTGGCCATCGTTTCGGGGCATTGCAGGCCCAACTCAGGCTCTGCGTGGATTGCGCGCCGCAAGGCGACGATGTCCGGGGCGAGGGAATGGGCGGATTTGAGGAGTGTTTCGGTCAACATCCGATCAGATTAGCGCCGCCCGGTGCCGATACCAGCACCAAATTGCAGTTTGCGCCGTGCCGCCTGTCAATTGCCCCGTGAATCAAGCAATTGCGCCGGGTTTGCGGTAACAAACCCTTGTGAAACCGCGATCTATCCCAATGTAACCAACCAGCGACACCGTGCGAAAATTGCAACCGAAACTGATAATCGCGGTGGTCATATCCCCGCCCGCCCCTTAAGGATCCCCCATGGCCACGCCAATTTACGAATTTGCGCAGCTTCCGCATGTTGCCAAACAGGCGTCGGCTGGACCGCGCCCTGATGCGAAACGCCGTGTGCGTGCGCCGGGCGAAGCGCCTTGTGTTGGCGTCATCTACAATCCGCGCAGTCACGGCAATCAAGGCGCCGATTTCGATTGCGGGATGAGCCCCCATGTCCACATATCCCAGCCTGGCGATCGCTCTCAACTGCCCGACGCGTTGAGCGAATTTGCCGCGCGCGGGATCGACCTTTTGGTTATCAATGGCGGCGATGGAACGGTGCGCGATGTTTTGACATGCGGCGCGTCAATCTTTGGCGCGGATTGGCCGGCGATTGCGGTGCTGCCAAAGGGCAAAACCAACGCGTTGACGGTAGATTTGGGTGTGCCAGGCGATTGGACTTTGCAGCACGCGATTGATGCTTTTGACAAAGGCGGCCGCATTCACCGCCGCCCCATTGCGGTCACTCCACAAGGCGACGCCCCCGATAGCCACGTGATGGGTTTTATCATGGGTGCAGGCGCCTTCACCACCGCAACCAAATCGGGACAAAGCGCCCATCGTTTGGGCGCGTTCAATTCGATGGCGGTTGGCGTGACGACGGCGTGGGGCGTGCTGCAGTGGTTTTTTGCAACGCGAAACAATCCTTGGCGCCGCGGTTCGCGGATGACCTTGCGCTTGGGTGCGCAGCAGGCGGAAATGGAACACAGCGGCCATGGTGATCCAGCGTGGCGGCAATTGCTGTTCGCATCCACGTTGGAAACGATGCCTGCCAAGATCAAACCCTTTGGGCCTTTGCGTAAGGGCCTAAAACTGGTTGTTCTGGACCAAGTGTCCCGCCGATCCACGCTGCTCATTCCGTCCGTATTGCGCGGCAAAGCGCCCGCCCGGTTGCGCGAACGCGGCATTCATCAAATAACCACGCCGCAATTGATCCTAGAGATTGACGACCAATTCATCCTTGATGGAGAGGCTTTTCCCGCCGGTCAATATCGCATCGCTCAGGGGCCTGAGCTTGAATTCGTCACTCCGTAAAGCGAGAAGCGTCGCCCATGGCACGCACCACACCCCCATCTCCTAACCCGCTTGCGCAACGCATTGCAGAGCGATTGGACGCGGATATTGATCCCGCGGTTGCCGCGTTTGCGCGCCATTTGGCACAGGAAGCTGGGGCCGTCGCGGTGTTGTTCTATGGGTCGAATTTGCGCACGCGATCGCTTGATGGGGTGCTGGATTTTTACCTGTTGTTGCCGGGGGCAGAACAATCGCGGATCTGGCCACGCGTCAGCTATCATGAACGCGATAACGAAGGCGTCATGTTGCGCGCAAAGGTGGCGACGATGGCGTTGTCCACGTTTGGCAAAGCGGCGTCGGGTGAATTGGCGGATACGACCATTTGGGCCCGATTTGTGCAGCCATCCGCTTTGGTGTGGGCGCACAATGCCGAAACGCGCGGCGAAGTGACCCAAGCGATTGAGGCGGCGGCGATGACAGCGGCCCGGTTGGCCGTGGCGATTGGCCCGATAAGCGGCACAGCCCAGGATTATTGGCGCGCCCTGTTTCAGGCGACCTACAAAGCAGAGTTCCGAGTTGAAAAGTCTGGCCGTGAAAACGACATTCTAAGCGTCAATCGAGAGCACTTTTCTGGCCTTTTGCCGTTGGCTCTCGACGCGGCTGGCGTATCGTATACCGTTTTAGTGCCCAATCTATCCAACGCACCAGCCACCGGCGAAGAACGGATCACACCTAGCCTTTCCGCGAGCGAGCAACAGCGCATTCAAAAATGGTGGGGGCGACGCCAGATGCTCGGCAAACCGTTGAATTTCGCCCGCTTGATCAAGGCGAGCACGACGTTCGACGGGGCTGCGCGCTATGCCGCTTGGAAAATTGAACGGCACACTGGCATGCCAATTGAAGTGACGCCGTTTCGAGAGCGCTACCCTCTTTTGGCGGCTCCGTCGGTGCTGTGGGCGCTACGAAAACACCGCAAGAGCAACAAACCCTAAGCGAACGGCCGATTTAGCTGAAATACTTCATTGTAACCGCGATTGAGCTGACGCCGCTGCCCACGCTGATCCGGGTTTTGTCGATGCCGGGTTTGCCCAGATTGAAAATGTTGATCGAAGGGTCGCGCGACATGGCGCCGCCATCGGTGCGGATATCGGTCGATCCATTGCCATTCACGTCGTGACGCACAGCAATCGCGTAATTCCCGCTTGCTGGGACGGGCAGGCAGACGGTCATCCGACCGCGCCGTGCGGGCAATTCAATCCGGTTCAACCAACGGCCGCTTTCCAACCAATCGGCGCTGGTCCCGTTGTAAACCTGTGCCCGGATCGTGCCGTTTGAATTTTTGACACCGTTGATGGTGACGCGAACCGACGGCCCGCCGCCGGGTGCGCATGCCCGCATATTGTTGGAAATGACGTTGCGATAATCGCTGCTGCTGGATGCTTGCGCCGATGCGGTGGCAATCGGCGTCGCGGCGCCGGCTGCCATCAAAAGCGCCGCGGCAATGCCGCCCGCTATCTTTGTAATCCCGGAATTTTTCCGCGAGGTCGTCGTCATTGTGTTCTGCCCGTAATACTGGTTTGCGAAGGGTTCGAATGCAGATTGCCAATCGTTCCTTTAGCGCAAGACTATGCCGTGGATATGCCCCAAGCGTGGTGAATTGCGGCTGAACTGATGGTCCATTGCGCATTTCTGGCGTTCATCGCGGTGTTCGCGCCTGCAAAAAGGGCGGGGAAAAACCGTCAACAACGGCTTGCTGGGCGATTCGCACAAGGCGTAAGGCGAAGTGCAAAGGTAAAAGGCCCCTTTGTTAACCATGCCCACTCCCCTTATCTCTCCCAGTATTCTGTCTGCTGACTTTGCTCAGTTGGGCGAAGAAGTGCGCCGTGTTGATGCGGCCGGGGCGGATTGGATCCATATTGATGTGATGGATGGGCATTTCGTGCCCAACATCACGATTGGCCCCGATGTTGTGAAGGCGCTGCGCCCGCACACGGATAAAGTGTTCGACGTCCATTTGATGATTTCGCCGGTCGATCCGTATTTGGAAGCTTTCGCCGATGCGGGCGCGGACATCATCACAGTCCATCCCGAAGCGGGGCCCCATGTGCATCGGACGCTTCAAGCGATCCGCGCATTGGGTAAGAAAGCTGGCGTTGTGATCAATCCCGGCACCCCGGTCGAGGTGCTCGACAATGTGATGGACTTGGTTGACCTGATCCTTGTGATGAGTGTGAACCCCGGATTTGGCGGTCAGAGCTTTATCCATTCCCAATTGGAAAAAGTGCGTCGCATCCGCGCGATGATCACCGCAACCGGCCGCGACATTCACCTTGAGGTGGATGGCGGCGTAAATGCGGAAACCGCCACCTTGTGCGTTGATGCTGGGGCTGATGTGCTGGTCGCTGGTTCTGCGACGTTTAAGGGCGGACCCGATCAATACGCTGCAAACATCGCCGCTTTGAAAGGGGCTGGATGATGGAAACCCTTTTTGACGATCAAGATGCCGTCACGACCGTCACAACCGAGGATTTGGACGAGACAGGCGATCGCTTTGCGACGCGCCCCGCGATTCCTTTGGGGCATGCCGAAGAGGTTTTGCGCGACGATGCGGCGACATCGTTCCCGGTCGATCCGATAGAAACATCGCGCGCACTTGCACTGACCGATGTTATCGCGCCGCGCACTCGTCCCGGCGAGGCGTTGATACGGCTCGCCTATCGGATGGGCGTACCCGGTCAAACACTGGCCGCGCCGCTAAGACGGGCTCAGGCTTTGCGGGTTTTGGCGACCGTGAATACGCCAATGACCGGCAATCGCGCCGCGGGCACCGCGTTGCGCGCGGGCCATTTTCTTGTCCATGGCGTCAAACAACCAATCGGTCAGCTCGATTTTGAAAGCGGCGCTCGATTGAGCCCCGGGCTTGAACGGACAGTGCACAGTTTTTCGTGGCTGGCCGATCTCGCGGCAAGCGCGCCGCGCGAAGATTGCATCCCGATCGCCGAACGGATCACGGGGCGTTGGTTGGAAGCGAACACCGCACCGCCAAAACGCGGCGCGAAAAGCCCTGCATGGAATGTCGAACATGTCGGCATGCGTTTGTTGGCGTGGTTGGTGCACGCGCCGCTGGTCTTGGCCGGCCAAGACGGCGAATTGAAACCAAAGCTCCTCAAGTCGATTGAGGAAACTGCGCTTTGGCTAGATCGCAAGGCTTTGCGCAGCGGAGCGGGATTGGGCCAAGTGGCCGGTTGGGCTGGGGTTACGGCGGCTGGATTGTTGCTGCCGGATGGCAAGCCGCGCCGTTTGTACGGCGAAGCGGCGTTGATCCGCGCATTGGGCGAATTGGTTGCCGAAGACGGCGGATCGCTGGCACGGTGCCCTGCGGCTCAAATGGACGCTATCCGCGTGTTGACCGATTTGTTGGCATGTTACGACGCCGTTGATCGCGACGCGCCCGACGCGCTTTGGGTGATGCGCGAATTGTTGGTGCCGCCTTTGTTGGCGTTGCGCCATGGCGATGGCGCCTTGGGCAATTGGCAGGGACAAGGCGCGATCCCTGCAGATGCGGTGTCCGACCTTGTCATTGCGACCGGTATCCGCACGCGCCCTCTGAATGATCCGCAACATTGGGGCTATCAACGTTTGCGCGGTGGTCAAACCATCGTGCAGTTTGATGCCGGACCGCCGCCGCGGGCGCGGCACACGCGGTGCGGTTGCGCATCCACTTTGGCGTTTGAAATGTCAGACGGACCATCACGGCTTATCGTCAATTGCGGCGGAGCGGCGTTGGCAGGTGGTCAGGTGCCCGCCCGGATCGGACAAGGATTGCGTGCAACCGCCGCGCATTCGACCTTGGTCCTTGATGACGCCAACAGCACCGCTGTGTTGCTCCACGGTAAATTGGGTCGCGGCGCCGAAATGGTCGAAGTCGAACGACGCACAAGCACGCGAAATGACCGCGAAGTCACCAGCGTCGAAGCCAGCCATGATGGATATGCGGCACGATTTGGACTGACTCACAATCGGATCCTTTCGATGCGCAGCGACGGAACCGAATTGTCGGGCGATGACATCCTCATCCCATCATCGCGCAAAGGTAAGCGCGGCATGGTCGGTTTTGCGATCCGGTTCCATTTGGGTCGCGGGGTTGAGGCGCATTTGACGGATGATGGGTGCGGGGCAAGCTTGCTGACGCCGGATGGTCGGCTTTGGCAGTTCCGTCTGCGCACGGATGGATCCGATTCAGAAGATGTGAAGTTGAGCAGCGAAGACAGCCTTTGGGTTGATGGCGATGGTCGCCCGCATGCAACCGAACAATTGGTGATCGAGGGGCTAACCTCGCGCGGTGGGGGGCAGTTCTCCTGGCTCCTCAAAAAAATGGGATAGAATTCAAACAATGACACAGCCTATTATCAAGCGGGCGCTGCTTTCGGTGTCCGACAAATCCGGCTTGGCGCAATTGGGCGCGGCTTTGGCGGCACGCGGGGTTGAATTGGTGAGCACGGGCGGCACGGCGCGGACCCTGCGTGAGGCGGGTTTGGAAGTGCGCGATGTTTCCGACCTAACCGGTTTCCCGGAAATGATGGATGGCCGGGTTAAAACGCTGCACCCGACCGTGCATGGCGGATTGTTGGCCCTGCGCGACAACGATGAACACGTCGCTGCAATGCAGGAACATGATATTGGCGCCATCGATCTTGTGGTGGTCAACCTCTACCCATTCGAAGCGACAGTCGCGAAGGGTGCAGAGCGCGCCGAAATCATCGAAAACATCGACATTGGCGGGCCAAGCATGGTCCGTTCTGCGGCGAAAAATCACGGTTTCGTGACAATCATGACCGATGCTGCGGACTACGATGAACTGTTGGCAGAACTCAACGCACATGACGGCGCGACGTCTCCGGCATTTCGCATTCGGATGGCGGGCAAAGCCTATGCGCGCACGGCGGCGTATGACGCGGCCATTGCGAATTGGTTTGCGTTTGGCGATGCATTCACCAACCCATTGGGAACCGAAGCGTTGAAAGCGACGCCGTTCACCGAAACGATGCCGCTTGCTTTTAAACGTGATGACACGTTGCGTTACGGCGAGAATCCGCATCAATCCGCCGCGATCTATGTGCCGCAAGTCACTGGAACAATGGGCGTGCCGCAGGCCGAACAATTGCAGGGCAAAGCGCTCAGCTATAACAATTTGAATGACGCCGATGCCGCGTTGGAATTGGCGGCGGAGTTTGCCGAGCAAGACCCGGCTGTGGTTATCGTAAAACACGCCAATCCATGCGGTGTGGCCCAAGGCGGATCGTTGTTGGAAGCGTGGGATGATGCGTTGCAATGCGACAGCGTTTCGGCGTTTGGTGGCATTGTCGCGGTCAACACCGAATTGGACGGCGCCACAGCAGAAGCCATCGCCAGCATCTTCACCGAAGTCGTGATCGCGCCAAAGGTATCGCCAGAGGCGCGCGCCATTTTCGCTAAGAAGAAGAACCTGCGTTTGTTGGAATGCGGGACATTGCCCGATCCGCGCCGCGGCGGCTTTGCAATGAAGACGATTGCTGGAGGCATGTTGATCCAAGGGCGCGACAACGGCGCGGTCGCTGAATCCGATCTAAAAGTTGTCACGAAAAGACAGCCAACCGCCCAAGAATTGAAAGACTGCTTGTTCGCATGGACAGTTGCGCGGCACGTCAAATCGAACGCGATTGTCTATGCCAAGGATGGCGCCACCGCCGGCATTGGCGCGGGCCAAATGAACCGCCGCGATTCCGCTCGCATTGCGGCCATCAAAGCAAGCGAAGCGGCCGAAACCTATGGTTGGGACGGCGCGAAAACCGTTGGCAGCGCGGTCGCATCCGATGCGTTCTTCCCATTCGCCGATGGTCTGATCGCCGCTGCGGAAGCGGGGGCCACCGCCGTGATCCAACCGGGCGGCTCGATCCGGGATGATGAGGTGATAGCAGCCGCAGACGAGGCCGGCCTTGCCATGGTCTTTACCGGCATGCGCCATTTCCGACATTAGAGTAAGGCGCGGTTGGCTCTGATCAGAGCGGGGGTTCAAACGCATCCCATTCATCTTTTTTGCGCGGGGGCGCGTAACTAAATGCGACTTCGTAACGAAATGTCGCACGATGGCTTTATTCATTTCAGCGCAAGCGCGCCGTTCTAAATGAAGCCAACGAACGATGAATTGACCTATGAGACGCCCCTATGACCCTCTTCTCCGCTGATCTTTTTCGCAATTTTGGCTTTGGCTTTTTGGCCGGCGCCGCCATTCTTGGCGCGTCGACAATCGCGGATTGGGGCCCACATCTGGAAACGCCAGCACAGGCGGCCACACCGTTGGAAGCGCCATCAGCATCCAGCGAGTTTACAATTGAACCATTGGAGATTTCGCAATGAAGCGCGCTTTGTTTGCGGCGGTTGTCGCTGCCACTGGATTGGCGATTGCCGTGCAACCGGCCCCTGCACTCGCGCTTGAGGAACCGGTCAACGCTCCCGCCCCGCAACGCACCGCAAAAGAAGGCGCCGGTCTAAAGACCGCGATCTTTGCCGGTGGGTGTTTCTGGGGTGTCGAAGGTGTGTTCAGCCATGTGAAGGGCGTGCGATCGGCGGAATCCGGTTATCATGGCGGGGTCGCGGGCAACGCGACCTACAATCGCATCATTTCCGGCGGCACAAACCACGCCGAAGCCGTGCGCATCACCTACGACCCCTATGTCATTCGCTATGATGAATTGTTGCGGATCTTCTTTTCGGTCGTTGCCGATCCAACCTTGCGCAACCGCCAAGGCCCCGATGTCGGATCGCATTATCGCAGCGCGCTTGTACCCACCAGCGACGAACAACGCGCGGTCGCGCAATCCTATCTGGCCCAGATGGAACGTTCGGGCGTTTGGAGCCGGCCCATTGTCACTCAGATTGAGCGTGAGCGGACATTCTATCCCGCCGAAGCCTATCATCAGGACTTTATGGCGAAGAATCCCCGTCACGGTTACATCCTGCGCTGGGATAAACCGAAAGTGGACGCGTTGCGCGTGATGTTCCCCAGCGATTTTTCGGCCCGGTTCCTGCGCGACGGATAAGGACAACAGCCCGCTCTAGCGCAATGCCCCACAGGCGACTATATTGCGGCTATGGCAAGCAAACATCATCATGCCCACGAAGAGCATTCGGGCGAGAATCTGATCGGCGCAGCGCGCGATGCGCTGGTCGCATCCGGCGAACAATGGACCAATATGCGAGAGTCCGTCTTCACCGAACTGGCCCAGCATGAGCGGCCGGTATCGGCCTATGACATCGCCGATAATCTGTCCGCATCGCGCGGCAAACGGGTCGCTCCCAACAGCATTTACCGCATCCTCGACTTGTTCGTGGCCAAGAACTTGGCTCTTCGGGTCGAAAGCGCCAATGCGTTCCTCGCCAACACCCATCCGGGGTGTGAGCATGATTGCATCTTCTTGGTTTGCGATGAATGCGGTGAAGCGAAACACGTCGATGACGAAAACGTAAGCCGCACCGTACGCGCGCTTGCCGCTTCCAAGAACTTTAAGGCTGAACGGCCCGTTCTGGAAATTCGCGGTCTTTGTGCGATGTGCGCGTGAAGCGTTGAACCGACGGCGATAACGCCCCCCAAATCTTAACAATGCGCAAGCGATTGATCGCTATCGCAGCGCCCCTCATTGGCCGATGAACCGTTCTTTATGAGCGATAAAGCGTTTATCGACAGTTCAGCTACAAAGGTGTAGAGATTCGCCTCATGAGTCAGACCCCCGAAACTCCGCTGCTTGATCAGGTGCCTACGCCGGATGAGCTCCGCCAATTAAAGCCCGAACAGCTTCGGCAATTGTCCGATGAGCTGCGCACCGAGATGATCGATGCGGTGAGTGTTTCTGGTGGGCATTTGGGTTCTGGTCTGGGTGTCGTCGAATTGACCGTGGCGCTCCATTATGTGTTCAACACGCCCGATGATCGGTTGATCTGGGACGTGGGCCACCAATGCTATCCGCACAAAATCCTAACCGGTCGGCGCGATCGCATTCGCACCTTGCGTCAAGGTGGCGGCTTGTCCGGCTTCACCAAACGCACGGAAAGCGAATACGACCCATTCGGCGCTGCGCACAGTTCAACATCCATTTCCGCCGCGCTGGGTTTTGCGGTGGCGAACAAATTGAACGACAAACCGGGCCGCGGCATCGCGGTGATCGGTGACGGCGCGATGAGCGCGGGCATGGCCTATGAAGCGATGAACAACGCGGCGCAGGCCGGCAATCGCTTGGTTGTGATTCTAAACGACAACGACATGTCGATTGCCCCGCCGGTCGGTGGTTTGTCCGCCTATTTGGCGCGCATGGTGTCATCAAGCGAATATCTCGGCTTGCGCAGTTTGGCATCCAAAGCGGTGAAGAAAATGAGCCGCCGTGTCCACGAAGGCATTCGCAAAGCCGAAGAATACACGCGCGGTATGGTGACGGGCGGCACGTTGTTTGAAGAGCTTGGCTTTTATTATGTCGGGCCGATTGACGGACACAATCTGGACCATTTGATCCCGGTGCTCGAAAATGTGCGCGACACATCCGAAGGGCCGGTTTTGATTCATGTCGTGACGAAAAAGGGCAAAGGCTACAAATTCGCCGAGGAAAGCGCCGACAAATATCACGGTGTGCCCAAATTCAATGTGATCACGGGTGAGAAGAAAAAGGGCGCTGCTGGCCCTCCTGCGTATCAAAATGTGTTTGGCGATACGTTGGCGAAATTGGCGGAAACGGACGATCGCATCTGCGCGATCACAGCGGCTATGCCATCGGGCACCGGTGTGGATCGATTTGCTCAGGCTCACCCGACCCGCAGTTTTGACGTCGGCATCGCCGAACAACACGGCGTAACATTTGCAGCCGGTCTTGCCGCGCAAGGGATGCGACCGTTTGCGGCGATTTATTCGACCTTCCTGCAACGCGCCTATGACCAAGTCGTCCATGACGTAGCGATCCAAAACCTACCCGTGCGTTTCGCGATTGACCGTGCGGGATTGGTGGGTGCGGATGGTTGCACCCATGCCGGATCGTTCGACATCACTTATTTGGCGACGTTGCCCAACATGGTTGTGATGGCCGCCGCGGATGAAGCGGAATTGGCCAATATGACCTACACCGCTGCCGAATATGACGATGGCCCAATCGCACTGCGTTATCCGCGCGGCAGCGGCACCGGCGTTCCCATCCCAGAGACGCTGGAAAAGCTGGAAATCGGCAAAGGCCGCATTGTCCGCGAAGGCACCAAAGTCGCGATCCTGTCATTGGGTGCGCGATTGGAAGAGGCGAAAAAGGCGGCGGACACGTTGGAGGCGAAAGGTCTGTCCACCACCGTGGCCGATTTGCGCTTCGCCAAGCCGCTCGATGAAGATTTGATCACCAAATTGATGCGGACCCACGAAGTGGTCGTGACCGTCGAAGAAGGCGCGATTGGCGGGTTAGGCGCGCATGTCCTGACCTATGCCAGCGATGAAGGTCTGACCGACACCGGGTTGAAGGTGCGCACATTGCGCCTGCCCGATACGTTCATCGATCATGAAACGCCCGAAAAACAATATGACGAGGCAGGGTTGAACGCACCGCAAATCGTCGATTGCGTGCTCAAAGCGCTCAAACACAATTCCGCCAATGTCGAAGAGGCGCGGGCATAATCCGCAAGGATCGCGGCGCAGCAATGGATCGCCCTAAGCTTGGTATTTGTCTCCAGCTCGCCCGATAATCAGGCAGGATCAGGGAACTATCTTAACGTGTTGTTGGCTGAGTGATGTTCACCACTTCCGCGATGGCCGGCAATTGGCGTGCGGCGATCGCAGGGGCTGGATCGGGATCGCTCGCTCCATCTTCGAAGTCATCTTCGGCGCAACCATCCGGGCCGCATTCCAACTCTTCCTCCAACTCCTCCAAAATGGCGGGAGCGGCCGGGGGTTCTTCCCCGCGCAGCAAGGCGATGTCGCGCGCGCGGCGGGCCAAATAGGTGTCCCGGCGTGCGGAATAGGGGTCGATGGTGCTGTCCAGCACTTCAAGCTCAGCATCCACTTCGAGCCGTGCATCAAGATTGCTGATCACGAAATAGGGCGCGGCGTATTCGATCCGGTCAAACGGGGCACCAAATGCAAAGGGCAGGACCGCTTGGTCCAACGAATTGCCGATCAAATCGCGCACCGTCGTCGCGCCTGTAATAGGCAGATAAAGATACGCGCCGGTGTCCACGCCATAAAACCCTAGGGTGTTGGCAAATCCATTGCGGCGATAGGGCAATCCCACGCCCGGCTCACCGGCAATGTCGAACAGGCCACCCATGCCGAGCGTCGAATTGATCGCGAACCGGCCCAGCGTTTCAACCGCTTTGCCGATCTTGAACTGGAGAAGGAAATTGAGGAAATTCGCGGGCTCGCCCAAATTGCGCACCACATTGCCCAAACCATCGCGTAACGGACCGGGCAGGCCATCGCGATAGGCATAGGCAACCGGTTCGACAAACACCTCATCCAGATCTTGGGTGATCCGATAGCTGGTTTCATTGAACACGCCCATCGGATCGCCTTCCGGCGGCCCGTAAGTGCCATCAACAACAATCTCGTTTTCGGATTGTCCGTCTGTGCCGCCCACATCGTTGGGCGGTTCCGATCCGCTTTGCGGCGTATCGGCGTCGTCTTGGGGGCCTACATTGTGATCGTCTTGCGATTGGAGAGACCAATTGAGAGGCAGGACTGTCGGTGCATGGCCATCGCCCAAATCCGGGCGAAAACCGCCCGCAATTTCAATCGCCGCAATATGGGGTGCGGCAGCGCTCGTCTCCACCATCGCGGCGGAGGGCAGCGGCCCAAGCAGCAAGGGCGATGTCATCACAAGCAGGGAAGCGTGCGGCATTCGGGGTCTCCAGCCAACAACAGTTTAGTGGCGTAACATGGGCATAGCGCAATACTTATCAATGGCCCATATTCAGCATGTATAGTTCGATTAAACACCGCAACCTTAACGCAGACCTCACGTTGCCCGCGTAGGACAGGGTGTGCTTCACGGAAAAAGGAACGAATCATGGCGCGTTTTGGGCTGAAGACATTGACCTTCCTTGCGACCGCCTATCTGGCGGTGCTGGCGATCCTGTTCATTTTTCAATCGCGATTCCTGTTTCCCGCTCCCCAAGACCGGCTTGATCCGGCCCCTGGTTTCGAAGCGGTTGAATTGACCACGTCGGACAATCTGGATTTGATCGCCCATTATCGCCCTGCTGCCGAGGGAAGGCCGACGATCGTTTGGTTTCACGGCAATGGCGGGTCCATGGCGTCATCAGCGTTTGAAACCCGGGTTCTGGCCGCAAAAGGATACGGACTGCTTTTGGCGTCCTATCGCGGATATGGCGGCAATCCCGGTGCACCATCCGAAGATGGTTTCTACGCCGATGGGCGCAGCGCGATGGCGTTCATCGCCGACCAAGGCGTGCCGAGCGACCGCCTTATCATCGCGGGCAATTCGATCGGCTCTGGAACAGCGGTTCAAATGAGCAGCGAGTTTGCTCCCGCCGCCCTCATCCTGGTTGCGCCCTTTACCAGCCTTCCCGATGCCGCTTCGGATGCTCTCCCAATCTTTCCGGTGCAAATGTTGTTGCGCGATCGTTTTGATAACGCGGCCGTATTGCCGGCGCTCAACCTGCCCATTTTGATCCTACACGGGACCGCCGATCGCGTGGTGCCCTTTGATCATGGACGCGCGCTATCGATGCGCAACGACCGGGCCGAATTTGTCCGTTTTGATGGTGCCGGCCACGATTTGAGCTTTTGGAGAGAAGCACAACAAGCGCAGGCCGATTGGCTTATGTCATTGGGGCAATAGGCCCGGTTAGGCGACGCGTTTTAGAACCAGCGCCAGATCCCCGCGGGAATTCCGGCAATCGGGATGTGCAACCAGCTGAAGAAGACAAAGAAGATCAATCCCAACGCCCATGGCAATGCGCCCGCACCCGCCAACGCGCTCCATCGCGGCCAAAAGCTGGTGCGGCTCTCCCAGACAGCCCAATCCTCGCCTAATTGCGTTTGTTTCTTGCGATCCTGCAGCTTCGCACCGACCAACGCCAGAATGGCAATCGACAGCGCAACGATGGTGGTTCGAATGCTCCACCACAATACTATATGCGACAGCGCCCACAGCGCAAAGCCCCACATCATCGGATGGCGGGTGACTTTGAACACCCCTTTGGGTTCGGCGCGCGCTTGTTCGCTTGCTTTGGGTGTTGGCATTGCCGGATTGCCCATCAAGGACCCCACATGCAGCACCAACGCCGGCAGGATGAGGACCGTTGCGATGACCCAGCCAATTTGACCGGTCCCTGGTAAATCGGCGGGTGGCGCATCGCCAAACGCGAAGTAAACCCACGCCAACGTCGCCAGGCTGACGATGGAATAGACGATTTGAAAGCCGGTGTTGCCCAAGGCCGCCTTCATTGGTGCTCGCAAGGAATGCGACATCGCAAAATGAGAGCCAACAAAGGCCACGTTGGCCGCGATAAGTTCGATGATTGCCCCGTTCATAGCGGGATATATATCACCGAAATTGGCGACGACCTAGTTGCCGCGCGCATTTGTGCTCATGCAGTTGTTATCGCAAGAATTTTGCGCGCAACGCCCGCTTCAATGCCGATAGATGCGGTGCCCCTAACGGCCCCGAATGCTGATCAACTGCACTTTAAACACCAATGTCGCGCCGCCCGGAATGGGGCCACGGCCTCTTGGCCCATAGGCCAAGTTGGCAGGGGCGGCGATTTCGATTGTGTCGCCAACTCCCATTTGCGGGATCGCCATTTCCCAAGCGGTTATTAACCCGCTGAGGCCGAATGTTGCCGGGGTGCCACGATCGAACGAGCTGTCGAAGGTTTCGCCATCGATGAACGTCCCTGCGTAATGCACGGTAACAGTGTCAGAGGCACTGGGTTTTTCACCGGTCCCGACATAGTCGACATACCGCCAACGCAGCCCGCCTTCCATCGTGTACCAACCGTCGCTGGCCATCAGGCTGGACAGGTAGATCTGTTGAGCGCTGTGATAGGCGATCTCGGCGGCTTCTGCCTCCGCTATCTCCTGTGCCGATGGGCGGACTTCTTCGCCTTCGCCATGATCATCGGCCAATGCCGGTGTTGCAAATGCAAGACCAGCGGTGGCGGTCAAACCCGCCATGGACAACGCCATTTGTTTGATCATTTTCACCAGTCATACGCCTTTGGCAAATCGCTTTCATCAAGATCGCGATATCGTTCGCGAAGCCGACTTTGATGGCTGTCGAGCGATTGTTCGACGCCGCCAATAAAGACACGAGTGGGAACCGACCCAACTTCCAATGGATCACCATCCCAGATCACAACGTCACCGACTGCGCCTTGCGCTAACACGCCTGCCGTGCCGTCATACCCGCTGATTGTGGCAGGGACGGAACTGATCGCGGCGAACGCCTGACCCCAGCTAAGCCCAGCCGCACCGGGAATTCTACCCAACGCGACTAGGTTACCCGCCGCCTGTGGCATATTGCGCGGATTGGTGCCGGAATTGGCGCTGATCGCGACGGTCACCCCGGCGCGCATCATCCGACCAATATTGCTTTGCGTTGCGGCCAGCACTTCAAAACTCTCGGGCAAATCATCGAGTGCATCGGCAATCACCGGCACGCCGGCTGCTGCGATATCATCGGCGACCAACCACCCTTCGCCCGCGCCCACAAGGACCATGTCGAGGCGCGGGAAGTCACTCTTCAGCGCCAAGACCGCACGGATATCGGATGCCCGTTCAACCGCAACGTAAAGCGGTTGATTGCCGGTCACCACGGGCACCAAAGCCTCTGCGTCAAACCGGCCCAGCAAGACCTCATCATCGATTGTGATCTCGGTGGTTTGCGGTGTTCCGTTCGCACCAGAGAGCGCTTGCGCTTCGCGCAATGCGGCGCGGAACAGGACGTGAGCCGATGCCCGACTGCCACCTGAAAGCCGCGCCCCCAATTCACCCAGCGCGACCATCTGAAATGCGCGCTCTTTCATGATCGGATTGGCGTCGCCATCCAAATCGATCATTGCGCCTTGTCCAGCGAAGATCGATCCCGATGGCATGGTCGTGGTCGCCGCGCGGGTGATGCCCGCCGCGCGATGCACCAGAATGTGTTGCGAATTTGGATTGACGATTGGCGCCGCATTCAATGCCGCGCTGAACGGTGATCCGCCTGCGCGTTGATCGTTCGATTGGCTAACCGCGCCAACATCCCAAAGGCCCAATGTTGTAACCGTGGCAAAGAGGCCTGGTGTAACCCAAGCGTCGTTGACGTCGAGGACCAGATCCGTTTCAAACGGCATACCTTCGACGGTCGCACCGGCATAGGTTACTTTGCCGTCTTCAACGATGACCACACCATCCTCGATCGGTTCACTGCCATCGCCAAGGGCCAAGGTGGCGTTGGCGATAACGAAATCTTGCGCCGCCAATGGTGTGGCGCACAGGGCAATGGAGGATGCTGCAAGTGTTAGGAGCCGGTTCATTTCACGTCTCCTTCGCCGGGTTGGCCAAGCTCAAAATCGCTCACCGGACGTCTGCTTCGGTCCATTGCATTGTACAACAGTGCGCCGTCCACCCAAACGCGTTCGGGGCGGGAATACACGCTCAACGGATCGCCATTCCACAACACGACATCGGCCATTTTACCGGGCTCTAGGCTACCGGTCATGTCGTCAATGCCCATCGCTTTGGCTGCGTTCAGTGTGATCCAGCTGATCACGTCGGCGTCTGTCAATTCGATGCCCATACGCTGCCCTGCGGCTTGCGCTTTGGCGGCTTCTTGGTTGAGGCGTTGAATGTCCGCCTCGCTATCGGAGTGGATGACAACGCAGGCGCCCGCTTGTTGCAGCAAGGCCGCGTTTTCCAGAATGCCGTCATAGGCTTCCATTTTGAAACCATACCAATCGGCCCAGATCGCGCTGCACACTTCGTTTTCGCGCAACAGATCGCCGATTTTGTACGCTTCGACAGCGTGATGGAACGCGGTTACGCGATATCCAACCTCTTTCGCCATATCCATGACCAAGGCCATCTCATCGGCGCGGTAGCAGTGATTGTGAACCAGGATCTCGCCTTCGAGCACGCCGACCAAAGTCTCCATGCCCAAATTGCGATCCGCGTTTTCATTGTTGGCATAGTCGATTGCGTCAAACCACGTTTGGCGGTTGTATGCAAAATTGCCCATCCGTGTTGAAGGAGAGCGCCCGCGGCCACCATAAACGCGTTTCGGATTTTCACCGCAGGCCATCTTAAACCCGTATGGAGCACCGGGAAATTTCATCCCTTGCACAGTGCGGCTTGGTACATTTTTGAGCGTTACCGTGCGCCCACCCATCAGGTTGGCCGAACCGGGCAGGATTTGAAGCGACGTGATCCCGCCATTGGAGAGTGCCCGGCTAAAGCCGGGATCTTGCGGCCAGACCGAATGTTCGGCCCACACTTCGGGTGTTGTTGGGCTGGTCGCTTCGTTGCCGTCATTGTGGGCATCAACCGATGGAGTGGGGTAATCGCCAAGGTGGGAGTGAATGTCGATGATGCCCGGGGTCACGAATTTCCCGGTGGCGTCGATGACATCATACCCTTCCGTCGAAAGATCGCCGTCGCCAATGGCAACGACTTCCCCGTCGCGGAACAGGACGGTGCCGCCTTCGATCATTCCGCCCGCGCCATCAAAGACAGTGGCGCCAACCAAAGCAGTTGGCCGACCGGGATAGCGTGAATAGGTTGAGGCGAAGGGCCCTTCGTCGGGCGTCATCGCGGCAAAGCGGGGGGCGTCGTCATCGGAATTTTCCGACGATGCGCTGGCCGTTCCTGTGGTGGCGCATGCGGCCAATGCCAACGTGCTGGCCAAAGCGGCAAAGCCCGCTCCACGGCGAAACCCCCGCATTCTTTCGTAAAAGCTGAACTGAGTCATTGTCGCCGGTCCCCTGATTGCCCGCCCTAAGCGCGTCCATTAACGCTTACTTGGCGAGAAATCAGGGGCTTGTCCAGCGGGCTTCAGACCCGGTGCAGAACGGTTTTATCCGGCTGGCTTAGCGGCCTCTTCTGGACCATCGCCAAACACTTCTTCTGCTTCGGATGCCGCATCATCGTCTTGCAGTGTATCAAGGTGCATCAGCTTCTTGATCAGCGGGCTGATAAGCATCACGCCAACACCGATAGCAACGGCGTAGCCACCGACCGTGCCGTACACGTCCAGAACTACTTGTTTGCCGGCTGCTTCGCCAACGCCCTCTGCGCCGGTCGCCGCAGCGATCAAGCCAGCGGCAAAGTTGCCGGTTGCCGATGCAAAGAACCATGTGCCCATAATGAGCGAGGCCATATGCGCAGGAGCCAGACGGTTCATCGCCGAAAGACCAACAGGCGACAAGCAAAGCTCACCCGTCGTGTGCAGCAGGTAGATTAGGAAGATGAAGATCACCGGCGTTGGCACATCAATGCCGACGCTGTTCGCGCCCCACACCAAGACCAAAAAGCCCAAACCGACTTGAACAATGCCCAAACCGAATTTCAACGGCGATGATGGTTCCACCCCTTTCGTGCCCATCCACGTCCACAAAGTGGCGAAGATCGGAGCAAGCAGGATGATGTAAATCGCGTTGATTGATTGGAACGTCGAAGCCGGAACCGCGCCGCGATCAACGTGGCGATCGGTAAACAGGTTCAACGACGAACCGGCCTGTTCAAACAGAGCCCAGAACACAATCGATGTTGTGATCAGGAACAAGGCGGCAAAGATGCGGTCGCGATCTTCCGCAGGCAGTTTAACCACTGCAGTGAAGATGACATAGGCGAGCAACAGCAGGCCGAACCCGCCAAGCAAGATACCGACCACGGATTGATACTGAATCAAGACCCAGCAAACCGCGACGAGCCCAAAGCCAATGGCATACATGCTCCATTCGCGGGTTTTGGCGAGAACTTTTGGCGGCTCACCGCGACCCAAAAGAACGCCTTTGCCCAAAGTGAACACGATCAAACCGGCCAGCATACCGATACCTGCAAGACCAAAGCCGTAGGCCCAGCCATAGGTTTCGCCGATATACCCGCAAAGCAACGAGCCGATCGCAGCGCCCAAGTTAATGCCCATGTAGAAGATCGTGTAGGCACCATCGCGGCGCACGTCGGTGCGCGGATAGAGCTGACCGACCATCACAGAGATGTTCGCTTTAAGGAAACCCGAGCCCACAATGATCAGCGCCAATGCCAACCAGAAGACATAGATAACCGGATTGTCCTCATTGCCTGCGGCGGCTTCGCCTTCGAAGGCCATGAAGAAGTGACCCAGCGTTAGCAGGACTGCACCAAACGCGACCGCTTTGCGCTGACCCAGAACTTTATCGGCCATATAGCCGCCAATCGCCGGGGTGATGTAGACCAACGCAGTGTAGGCACCGTAGATGATGCCCGCTTCGCTGTCTGAATAAAGCCAGTGCTTGGTTAGGTAGAAAATTAGAAGCGCGCGCATCCCGTAATAGGAAAACCGCTCCCACATCTCTGCGAAAAAGAGCACGAAAAGCCCCTTGGGATGTCCAAGGATCGTGCCTGCGCTGTCGCCATGCGGCAAAGCTTTACTGGCCATTATTGTTTGTGTTCCCTAATTTCGCGCTCTGTGGCGCGTCCCCGAAAGCGGACATCCTAGCGCCCAAACTGCGTGTGTGAAGCTTTTGTTTCGTCCGGCATCCACAATCTTGCTTGGCCTCGGCGACCTTGACGCGCATGGGTGTATTATGGCACTGCAGCACCTAGCGAGAGAACCATGACCCAATCCAGACCTGTATACCTCAAACTGCGCGACCAAATCGCCGCCGCCATTATCCAAGGGGACTATCCCGAAGGGGCGATGTTGCCGTCGGTGCGCGCATTGGCCGCCGAACGGGGTGCGAATCCGTTGACCGTGGCAAAGGCGTACCAACAATTTCAGAACGACGGATTGGTCGAGGTGCAGCGCGGCGTTGGCATGTATGTGGTGGCCGGCGCAGCGGAACTGCTGCGCAAACGGGAACGGGATCAGTTCTTGACCGAAGAATGGCCCGAAATCCGCGCCCGCATGACCCGGCTTGGTTTGACGCCTGCTGATTTGGTCGAACAAAGCTGACTTTTTCGGGCGATTGCGCCCGTATTGCCCACCAATGGGCTGCGACATGATTGCCCCTGTGGCTTTCCTCTCACATATTTTTTCACCATCCTTGCAGAATCCGTACCATTCTGGCAGTCCGAAGACATCAATGCTGCTCGTCGGGTCCGGGCAATTGGCATAGGCGCGGTCGATAAGCACCGCGACATTCACCGGGAGGGCGAAATGATCAGATCGGAATTGTTGCACGAGCTGCACAAGGACAATCCAGACTTGCGTGCAGAAGAGATCGAACAGGTGGTCGATGTCTTCTTTGATGAGATTGCACAACGGCTTGCCGAAGGCGGCAGGGTTGAATTGCGCGGGTTTGGCGCATTCTCGACCCGCGAACGCGAAGCGCGCACCGGACGCAATCCGCGCACGGGTGAGGCAGTGCCTGTGCCAGCGAAAAGCGTTCCGTATTTCAAAGCGGGCAAAGAAATTCGAAAGCGATTGAACGAAGGGTAAGCCGGTCCGGCCACCGGCCGGCGGTTCCTTTCAACGCACGCTTTATGCGTGTTCCAGCGCGTGCTCTTCTTCCGACCGGGTGGGGATGGGCACTTTGCGTTCGTGGTCGAGCGCGTGAAACACCATTTCGATGATGCTTTCGGTGCCGCGCGGCGTTTTCACATCGATCGCCATCATGCCTAGCTCATTGAATTCATCGATCGCTTCGGGGCCGGGCATCGCCATGACTTGAGCAATGTTGGGGAGGCGATCCTGAACCAGCGGGGCCAATTCGCGCGATATGGCCAAATTGCCCGTCGCGATCACAGCCACTTCGCGTTTGCCCATGCCAATTGCATCCCAACTGCGTGGGTCGGCTGAATTCGCCTGATGCACGTGATATCCATCAGCCAGCGCAATCTCAAACCGTTCAGGATTGGATTCCACCGCAAGATAGCCAATGCCGTTGTAGGTGAGCGCATCGGCAACAGAGCGTCCAACCGGGCCCAAGCCGATAATGACTACGGGTGCATCGTCACCGGCCAGTTTTTTGTCCGCTGGCCCGCGCCGGAGTTTGCCCGCCAGTTTCCGGCCCAGGTTTGAGATAAGCGGTGTGACGGCAAGGCTGATCGCGATGGCCGTGACCAAGATTGATGCCAAACGCGGTTCGATCAATCCAGCCACAGCAGGCAATGCAAAGATCACCAGCGCAAACTCGCTGCCCTGCCCCAGCAGGAAACCCAACTGAATGGAGCCCGGCACCGACCACCGATTGGCCAATCCTGCAAGCACGTTGAACGCGCATTTTAGCGCAATCAAGCCCGCCGCTGCCGCCACGGCCAAGACCCAATTTTCCGCCAACAAAACGGGATCAATCGATAGGCCCACAGAGATGAAGAAGAAACTGAGGAACAGCCCGCGGAACGCGTCAATCTCGGTCTGCACCATGATGCGGTAGCGCGAATCCGCGACGGCCATCCCGCCCAAAAATGCACCCAAGGTCAACGAAAGCCCAGCCATGCCCGTGGCCCATCCCGCCGCCAGTGCAATGAAAAGGGCAGTGGCGGTGTAGACTTCGCTGCTGCCGGCGCGGGCGATCAAACGAAAGACCGGTCCGGTGAGATAGCGCGCAAAAAGCACCGCGATCACAAAGGCGGCCATTGCCTTCAATCCGGCCAATCCCAATGCCGGGGCCAATGCGCCGCCTGTGCTAAGCGAACCGGCGGCGACCAACAGCAAGATCGCCGCGATGTCTTGAAAGATTAGGATCGATTGGGCGGCACGGCCCACGGGGCAATCTTCTTGATCCCGTTCCCGCACCAATCCGATCACGACAGCCGTCGATGACAATCCCATCGCGAAACCGCCAATAATGGCAAATTCCGTCGGCAAGCCAAAAGCGAAGAACAAAGCCGAAAACCCGCCCCCAGCGACGAGCATTTGCAACGTGCCGAAACCGAAAATGTTGGAGGCTTCTGCGCGGATCCGGCCCAAAGAGAAATGCAGGCCCAGATTGAACAACAAGAACATGACGCCCGCTTCGGCCATGGCGGCAACCACAGGCCCGCTAAACCCGTCTGCAAAGCCTAACGCGCCAATGCCAAGGCCCAAGCCAAGGTAACCCACAATGGGGTTGAGCCGGCATGCGCGCGAAACCAAGGCGGCACCAATGCCCAATCCAAGCAGCGTGATCGCCGGCTGAATGGTCGCAACCACCGAATGCGCGTCGTGAAGGCTATCGCCCGCCATAGTCCATGTGTCCTGTCGCCGTTTACGGTGTGGAAATGGGCCATGGTTGGTCAACGCGCAAGCCCACCGACCCATCGCACCCGCTATAACCCGAACGAATGGGGTATGCCGCGGGCTAAGAATTGCGGTGCGGGTTGCTCACCGCCGGGTCGCTGGCTATCGGGTGTCTGGTTTTAGCGTGGTTGTAACGAACTGCGCCGATTTGCGGGTGTGGCGGAATGGTAGACGCCGGGGACTTAAAATCCCCTGATCCTATAGATCGTGTGGGTTCGAGTCCCACCACCCGCACCATTAGCCCGGTCTTAACCCCTCTTCGCGTAAGCTCTTTTCTTACTAACGGGGATTTAACCAACCGCTTGACCCTTTGTTGCAGAAGGATGGCGGCTAAGAAAATGGCTATGGCAGACGCGGCGAACACCTCTCGGTTCGAAGACGACACCAATCGCGAATTGGGTGATCACACTGAAACGCAAAGCGTTCCGGCGCCTGTCGACGCGCGAGAAATCGGCGCGAATGCGGGATCATCGACCGATCAAGACGGCGACGGTCAAGAAACCCAGAACGAAGGCCGCGCCGCCCCGCGTTTCACTCTTTTGATTCGCGCCGCAAAAATTGTCTCTTCCCACGGTGAATTTGTCTGTGTCGTGCGCGACGTATCCGAAACCGGTGTCGCAGTGCGCTTGTTTCACGCTGTGCCAGATGGCGATCCGTTGGAGCTACACATGCCCGGCGGCGGCGTTCATGAGATGCAAAATGTTTGGCAGCGCGACAACGAAGCCGGGTTCCAATTCACCAATCCCATCGATGTGAACCGCATGATCCATCAGATCGGCGAATTCCCCAAACGCGGTTTGCGGCTGGGCCTGTTCTTTCCGATCATGATCAAGACATTGCGCGGCACCAGCGAAGCGGTCGTCGAGAACATTTCCCAACAAGGGGCTCGGTTCGAAAGCGAAGAAGATTTCGCCATCGACCAAACTGTCAGGATCACATGCGAAGAAGGCGGCGGCGCGTTGAAGGATGTGCGCGCCAAGATCCGGTGGCGGCGTGACAGCCAATACGGTGTTGTGTTCGATGACACGCTCACGCTCAGCGATTTTTCCCGCTTTGCCGCGCGCCTGCAATGCCCACGTTTGCTCGATTGATCCCAGACTGACCGCAAATAAGGGCTTTTCCTGAGCGCGGCTCCGTCCGAGTTCAGCAAAATTTCCAGCAATTAAGCCACCGCGTTTACTTCTCGCTAACCAATTTCCTTCACTCCCTGAAAAAGAGCCGACCGCACATTTGCGGGTTCGGCGGTTTAACGGGGGCTTGCATGACGCAGCACGGCGCTGACGCAACGGTTTCGACCAACGCGGGTATCATTGATGTAGATGTGGCAATTATTGGAGCGGGGCCAGCAGGGCTGACCGCCGGATATTTGTTGACCAAACAGGGCAAATCAGTCGCGATCATCGAGAAAGATGAAACCTATGTGGGCGGCATCAGTCGCACGGTTGAGCATGAAGGGTATCGTTTCGATATTGGCGGCCACCGTTTCTTTTCCAAATCCCAACAGGTCGTCGATCTGTGGAACGAAATCCTGCCGGACGACTTTATTCAACGCCCTCGGATGAGCCGTATCTATTACGAGGGTAAGTTCTATTCCTATCCGCTGCGCGCTTTTGAAGCGTTGAGCAATCTCGGCATTCTGCGCTCCACCGCATGCATGGCCAGCTATCTTTGGCGTCGCGCTTTCCCAATTAAAGATGTGCGCAGCTTTGAAGATTGGACCACCAATCAGTTTGGTGAGAAACTCTATTCGATCTTTTTCAAGACCTACACTGAGAAAGTGTGGGGCATGCCGTGCGATGAAATGAGCGCGGATTGGGCGGCCCAACGCATTAAGGGCTTGTCCTTGATGAGCGCCGTTCTGGACGGGGTTAAGCGGTCGCTTGGCCTTAACAAGAAACCCAATGACGGCATGGCCACCAAGACATTGTTGGAAACATTCCGTTACCCGCGGCTTGGCCCTGGTATGATGTGGGATGCAGCCCGCGATAAGATTTTGGCGACCGGCAAAGGCCAAGTGTTGATGGGCCACGCGCTTGATCAAGTGGCCGCGATTGGCCCCAATGATGAAGGGTTCGAATGGTCGATGACCGCGACCAGTTCGACCGGGACAGCACAAATCCGCGCGAAAGACGTGATCAGTTCGGCGCCGATGCGCGAATTGTCAAAACGCCTTCACCCGCTGCCGCAATCCACGCTTCAAGCGAGCAATCTTCGCTACCGCGATTTCTTGACCGTCGCCTTGATGGTGAAATCCGAAGACCTGTTCCCCGACAATTGGATCTATATCCATGATGAGCGTGTTCAGGTCGGCCGGGTTCAAAACTTTCGTTCATGGTCGCCCGAAATGGTGCCCGATGAAGATATGGCGTGTGTTGGGCTCGAATATTTCTGTTTTGAAGGAGATGGCCTGTGGTCATCATCCGACGAAGAGCTGGTCGAATTGGCCAAACGGGAAATGGAAGTCCTTGGCCTTTGCGATCCATCGCAAGTGACTTCGGGCGCGGTTGTTCGTCAGGAAAAGGCCTATCCGGTCTATGACGACGAATACGAAGCCAATGTTGATGCGATGCGCGTGGAATTGGAAGAGAAGCACCCGAGCCTGCATCTTGTTGGACGCAACGGCATGCACCGTTACAACAACCAAGATCACGCGATGATGACCGCAATGCTGACGGTTGAAAACATTCTTGCAGGTGAGCGCGTGTACGACACGTGGTGCGTCAACGAAGACGCCGAATATCACGAAGCGGGCGATGAGGGCGCGGAAGCGACCTTGCCGAACCGCGAAGCGCACAGTGATAGACAAGCCGACAATGCGGCCACGACCAAGCCGTTGAGCGGCGATCAGGTTGCCGCGCTGACATCGTTGCGCGGTGTGCCGGAACGGATCGTTGCGCAATCGGATGACGCATTCGAAGACGATCTTCGCAAGTCGGCCTAAGGTTATGGCGGCCAAGCCTTTGCCAACCAACGCAATGGTCATTGCGGTGCTTTCCAAAGTGCGCGACATCCGCTTCGTGCGCTATGTTTGCGCCAGTGTCGGCGCGTTGGCGGTGGATGTCGGATGTTTTCTGGCGCTTTTGGCGTTGGGTATGGTCGCCGCCCCGGCATCGGCCATCGGATATTCCGCTGGCATCGTTGCCCATTGGTTTATGTCGAGCCGGGCGGTCTTTCAGGATAAGGTTGCGGCCGACGGCGTGGCGCGCACGCGTCAAAAGGCGCTGTTTGTTGTCTCCGCATTGATGGGCCTTGCTCTGACCACGGGCATTGTGGGTCTAGGCGATTGGTCGGGCGTGGATCCGCGCCTTGCCAAAGGATTGGCGATCATTGTGAGCTTCATCGCGACTTGGCTGGTGCGCAGCCGCATAGTGTTTCGCCATGAAGACAGTGCGATCACCGATGCTGGCGCGCCATCTGTGACAGAGCGTGGCTGAAACCATGTTGGTTGAGCGACGCCGGGCTGCTTTCCCGTTGGAGTTCCTTGGGCGGGTGGGCATCGCATGGGCCATTGTCAGCGCACTGTTGCTTGCCATCAATTGGACCGCCATTGCCACCGGTCGCTTCCCCGATCCCGATGACATCATGCGCCTGGTACAGGTGCGAGATTTGATCGCGGGTCAAAGCTGGTTTGATTTGGCCCAATATCGGGTCGATGCCGCCAACGGCGGCGTACCGATGCATTGGTCGCGGATAGTCGACCTGCCTCTTGCATCGGTGATCGTAGTTCTGACCCCCTTGATTGGCGTGTCGAACGCAGAAACCGCCGCATTGGTCGGTGTGCCGCTTGTTACCTTGGGTTTGGCGATGATGTTGGCCGCGCGGATCGCGTGGCGGCTATTGGGCGACGAAGAGGCCACATTCACATCGTTGGTGGTCGCGATCTCCGTGCCGGTCCTGTTCCAATTGGGCCCGATGCGGATTGATCATCACGGTTGGCAGATCGTTTGCGCATTGGCTGCGATGAACGGATTGATGGCCCGCTCCCCCAAAATTGGCGGTTGGATCATCGGGGGCATGTTGGCGACGTGGCTTTCTATATCGATCGAAGGTCTGCCGCTTGCCGCGGTTTTCTTTTGCGTTTTGGCGTTGCGGTGGTTGCGCGATCGCGATGCTCGTGTTTGGTTGGTTTCGGCCATCCAATCCTTTGCGTTGGTGGGCGCCGGGCTGTTTCTGGTGACCAGAGGCGTTGCGGATCTCATGACCTATTGCGACGCGATTAGCCCGCTGCACTTGGGTATGTTTGCATGGGGTGCGGTAGTTTTGACTGTGCTCTCTCGATTTGAGCCTGCGCCGATTGGCGTTGTGTTGGCCGGTTTCGGGGTTGCCGGCGGTGGGGCGTTGGCCATGATGGTTTACACCGCGCCGCAATGCGCAACCGGCGGCGGCTTTGCAGATCTCGATCCTGTCGTCGCCCAATATTGGCACGCCAATGTGTTGGAAGGCATGCCGATCTGGCGTCAATCGATCACGACCGCGCTGCAATATGCCGTAACGCCTATTATCGCATGCCTGGCGGCGATCAATCTGGCGACGAAATCGCGCGACTGGTTGCGCCGGTTTTGGGGCGACTATGCGATTATCCTCGCCGCCGCGGTGCTGATATCGGTGCTGGTATCGCGCGCCGGGGCGGTTGCATGTGTGTTAGCGGCGCCGCCGCTCGCATGGCAATTGCGCCAATGGTTGCGCGCTATTCGCACGATGGAGCGTCCCTTGCCGCGCATGGCCGCGATGGTGGGTGTCGCCTGCGCCTTGCTGCCCGCGATGCCGGCCATGATCTTGGCCAATGCTTTGCCCGCCAAAGCGAATGTGGGCGGACCATCCAATGTCGCGATCAAAGCGTCGCAGTGCCAAGTGGTCGGGGCGGATCAGGTGTTGGCGTCACTGCTGACAGGCGAGGTGTACGCCCCGCTGGATATTGCGCCGGAATTGTTGATGCATTCCGATCACAGCGTGATCGCAACAGGTCATCATCGCGGTCACACCGCGATGCGGTTTCTGATTGAGAACGCGCTGGCCAGCGAAGCAGAGGCTCGCGACGCGTTGAATAAGCGCGGCACGCAATACGTCGCTATCTGCCCAACAATGGCCGAGGCGCAAATGTACGTACGCATTGCACCGCAAGGTTTCGTTGCCGCATTGGTCAACGACCAGGCACCATCATGGTTGGAGCCGGTGACGCTGAGCCCGGAAAACGGATTGAAATTGTGGCGGGTGGCGGCCGATTAGCGCCCGCGCAGCGACTACGCTGGGGTGAAATTCATCGCCACGCCGTTGATGCAATGACGTTTCCCGGTCGGACGAGGACCATCGCCAAAGATATGGCCTAGATGCCCGCCACAATCGGCGCAGTGCACTTCGGTGCGAGCATAGCCAAGCAGATAATCGGTTGATGTGCCCACGGCGCCTCCGTCGATGGCGCGCCAAAAACTGGGCCATCCGGTGCCACTGTCATATTTGTGCACCGATCCATACAACGCGTTGTCACACCCGGCACAACTGAAGATGCCGGGTCGCTTTTCATCATCCAACGGGGACGAAAATGACCGTTCGGTGCCCGCTTGGCGCAGGATGCGATATTCTTCACGGGTGAGTTCACGCCGCCATTGCGCGTCCGTCTTTGTAACGCGGAACGTGCGTTCTTTGCGCGCTTCAACGACGCCTCCGCAACTGGCGAGGAAAGGCAAAGTTGAAGCCAACCCGGTTGCCACAACGAAATTGCGACGGGTGGATAGGTTGAACGCCATGATGATCCCTTTCAAAAACGCGGGTGACACGCTTCTTTATCACTGTGTCTTACAGTGTGTTTTACGGTCCAAAACCGAAAAAAGTTTCACCCAGCCTCGAAAAACCAATCGGGGATCAGAACTCAGTGATTTCCACTTCGAGTTTGCGGAACCCATGGACGAAGTTTGCGCGAACGCGTTCAACGTCACCGGCAACATGGACGCGCATGCGCCTTTTGTGCATTTCCTCAAGCAGGACTTTCAACTGCAATTCGGCAAGCCGCGCACCAACGCAACGGTGAATGCCGTATCCAAACGCAATATGGCGACGCGCATTTTCGCGGGTGATGTCGAGCTTGTGCGGATCTTCGAACACGCTTTCTTCGCGGTTCGCGCCAAGATACCAAAGAACGACTTTGTCGCCTTTTTTGATCATTTGGCCATGCACTTCGGTGTCTTCGGTGCAGGTGCGGCGCATGTGCGCGAGCGGAGTTTGAAACCGCAGACATTCTTGCACGGCGTTCGGGATCAAATCAGGATTTTCCTCGAACAATTTGCGTTGGTCGGGGAACTGATCAAACGAATGGATGATCCCACTCATCGTGTTGCGCGTCGTGTCGTTGCCGCCGACGATCAACAACACCAGATTGCCGATGAATTCTTCGGGGCGCATTTGGTTCATAGCCGGGGAATGGATCATCATCGAAATGAGATCGTTGCCGGGCTCTTTGTCCTGTGTCCGTTCCATCCAGATCGATTGGAAATACGCGCCCATTTCATGCAGGAAGCCCCAACGCATTTCATCCAATTCGCGGATGCTGCCGGCTTCGGTGTCGCCCGACCAATCGGACCAGAATGTTAGCAACCGGCGGTCTTCCCATGGGAACCCAAACAGGATGGCGAGCATGCCCGTGGTCAATTCTATCGACACTTTATCGACCCAATCGAAAGTTCCCCCCCGCGGCAGAGAATCGAGCAATTCGCCCGTCCGCGCGCGAATTTCGACTTCCATATCGGCCATCGCCGATGGGGTGAATTTGGGCGCGACGGTTCGGCGTTGGCCGGTGTGTTGCGGACGATCCATGGCGATGAACATCGGCAATTCGCGGCGATCGCTGTCGCGCTCTGCCAATTCTTCGTCTGAAAGCCGTTCCAAAATGGTGATGCCACCATGTTCCCAGCTTGAAGAGAAAACTTCGGGTTGCGCCTCGATGTGCTGGATCGCTTTGTGGCCTACCACAGCCCAATAGGGGCCATAGGGGCTTTCGGGGATGTAGTGCAGAGGGCCGGCTTCTTGCATTTCGGCAAAGATTGGCTGCCACTTATTCTCGAAATAGATGTCGCTGCGGCTTACGTCCCATTTGTGCGGGTGATCGGGCCGCTCTTCGGGGTGGTTCGCATAGTGGTTTTTAAGCGACTCGTAAGCGGTCGGGGACGTGCGAACTTTCGGACGCTCGGGTGCAACAGTTGCCATGGCTCTCTCCTTTGGAGAAGCCGCAGCTATGCGCCATCAAAATGACCTCTCCATCCGCCTTGCATCCTGCCTTAACTGACAGTGATGTCAATACGAGTTTTGTTTTGCGACTTATTCTGCTGGCTCCAATTGCGCAGGCTCTGTCGCTTTGCGCCAGCTCCAGCGGCGTTTCTTGACGCGGCCTGCACCCCCGGACTTCATCACGCGTTTGCGAAATAGCATCGACCCGCCTTTAACGAGAAGGAGAACCCAAACGCCCTGCCATGCCAGCGCGGCGGCATGGATCCACATGGTTTCTTCCAACGCCGCACGGGCCAGCATGGCAAAGGGAGAAGAGAGCGGGAACGCTGCGGCATAAGGTTCGAGCCAACCCCAATTGGGTGTGAGCGCGGCCGCGGCCACGAAGAACACCATCAATTGCATCATGGTGACGGGCATCGACAAGGTTTGAACCTCGCGAACCGTTTCCGCCATCGCGCCAATGGTTAGGAATAGCGAGCCGAGCAAAAGATAGGCCATCGAAAAATAGATAATCCCAAGTCCGATAAACATCGGCCAGCCCAGCGCCGGACCGGGAAGATTGCGAAAATCCGTTTCCGAGACGGCGATGACAGCGTCTTCTGCGATCGCCCAAAACCCCCATCCAAACGCGCCCCAAACCGCAATCCCCACAAAGGATACGCCAAGCATGGCAAACAATTTGCCCATGAACACGGCATCCATCGGAATGGCCGCGGCGAGAATTTCTATGATCTTGTTGCCCTTTTCCTCCGCAAGGTTTGAAAGGACCATCCCAGCAAGCAGCATGGTGAGCAAGAACATCACCATCTGCGCCGCTTGCGCGGTTCGAACCCGGTTCTTGCGTTCAGACGCTGCGCTGGATGCGACGGTTTGCTGGGTGGGCTGCGGGAATGCCAAAGGCGTGGCCGCATTCACATTTGCCGCAATCACCGAAACTGGACCTTGCCATCGCCGGATTTCGCCCCGCGTTCCGATAAGTTCGGGGGCAGCGGGAGTACCCGTGACGATGGCGGCATAATTGCCCTTGCGCGCATCCATAAAGGCGCGTGCATCAAAGCTGGGATCATCGGCGGCTTCGGGCACCGCGCGTAGAGCGGGTATCGCACTCCCCAATTGCGGGGCGAGCTGGTCGCGGGCGGCGATCATTGAAGCGTTGTCCTGTGCGCTCATGGCAAGACCGACTTCGATCGTGGCGACGCTTCTCGAAGTTTGATTGCCGATACTGCCCGCTAGGCCGCCCACCAACACCGGAAAAAGCGGACCGACCAGAAAAAACAGAAAGGCGCGACTGAAAAGAACCGCAATGAAATCGCGGCGGGCAATGACCCACGCCGCCTCGAGCCGGGAAAGGCGCGGTTTCGCTTCGAGGTCCGCCCAATGGGCGTGATCAAATGACTGGCTCATGATTGGCCTCCTGCGGCATCGGCTTCGAGCTGACGAGCAGCAGCTTCCCCAGCGATCGACACGAATGCATCGTGCAAACCGGCGCGTTCAATGGAAAGCGACAGGATCCCTGCCTCCCCCTCGATCAATTGGCGCAACAAGGGTTCGACCCCTGCATCGGGCAGTGGGAAATAGAAGAAGTCACCTTCGCGCCGCGTCTCTTCGGGCAAGGCTCTTGTCCAATTTCCATCGCGAGCGCGCGTTTCCAGCCGGACTTGTGCCGGGATGCGATCACGCGCAGCCTCCACGCTGCCGGCATAGGGAACTTTGCCGCCCGCGATAATGGCGACGCCTTCGCATAACCGCTCCGCATGATGGATCACGTGGGTGGAGAAGATGACGGTAACGCCTTCCTCGGCAAGGCTGCGGATCATGACTTCGAGCTTGCCTTGATTGATCGCATCAAGGCCGGAAAATGGCTCATCCAAAACGACGAGACGCGGGCGATGCACCAACGTGCCGAGCAATTGGACCGTTTGCGCCATACCTTTCGACAATTGCCGGATCGTCCGATTGGCGGCGTGGAGCAGATCGTGCCGTTCCAACAATTCCATGCCGCGTTTTCGCCCTTCGGCAAGCGGCAATCCACGCAATGCGCCCATAAAGGCGATGGCTTCGATGCTCTTCATCGCAGGGTAAAGGCCGCGCTCTTCGGGAAGATATCCGATCAGTCTTCCAATATCGTGCGGGCGATCATGGCCGAACACGCGGCGGACCCCTTCGTCGGGATCAATAATGCCCAAAAGCATGCGCAAACTTGTCGTCTTACCCGCGCCATTGGGACCAAGAATGCCGTAGATTGCGCCCTCTGGCACAGAGATATCCACGCCATCGACCGCGCGCGTTCCGTCAAAGCTTTTGACCAGGCCGCGCGCTTCGATTGCCAAAGGTCTGGGGTCGGGCGCGGAGAGGGTCAATCCCTCCCCTTGTTCCGACGCGCTGGAATTGCTCATCATCTCTCGATCGCTTACGGCCATATCAAATTGTAGATCCATAACGGCTGGGGTTAATGCGTGAGACTAAACGGGAGTAACCCCAAGCATGGTTAACACGCCGGTTACCATTGGGTCGGCGAACGACCTAACCGATCGCATCGCAAATGAAGCGCGCGCGATCGGATTTGCGGCGTGCGGGTTTGCAAGCGCAGCCGAAGATCCCTTGCGCAGCGGACGGCTGGAACAATGGCTTGGTGAAGGCAATCATGGTTCGATGGAGTGGATGGAGGCGCGGCTTCACCATCGCCGATCACCGCAAGGGCTGTGGCCAGAAGCGCGCAGCGTCATTGCGCTGGGTATGAGCTATGCCCCGACCTTGGATCCGATGGCATTGGAAAACGCGCCCGACCGCGCGCGCATCTCGGTCTATGCGCAGGGTCGCGATTATCACGATGTGGTCAAAAAACGGCTGAAAGCGCTCGCCCGATGGTTGATCGCGCAAGAGCCATCGGCGCAGGTGAAAGTGTTTGTCGATACGGCCCCTGTCATGGAAAAACCGTTGGGCGAAGCGGCGGGCATCGGATGGCAGGGTAAACACACCAATCTGGTCAGCCGTGATCATGGCAGTTGGTTGTTTCTGGGCGCGATTTACACGACGCTGGATTTGACACCGGCAACGCCGCATCGCGATCAATGCGGATCGTGCCGCGCGTGCTTAGACGCATGCCCGACCAAAGCTTTCCCCGCACCCTACACCCTCGATGCGAGGCGGTGCATTTCGTATCTAACGATCGAACACAAGGGCGCCATCCCGAATGAATTTCGCGAAGCTTTGGGCAATCGCATTTACGGCTGCGACGATTGTTTGGCGGTGTGCCCGTGGAACAAGTTTGCGAGCGAAGCCTATGCGGCAAGCGAGTTTTTGCCTCGCGCCGAACTAACCGCGCCGCGGCTTAGGGAATTGTTGGCTTTGGATGATGCGGGTTTTCGCAAAGTGTTTTCCGGATCGCCGATCAAACGGATTGGCCGGGATCGATTTGTCCGCAATTGTTTGTACGCCGCCGGCAACAGCGCGGATGGCGCCATGGTGGAAGCGGTCGCGCCGCTGACCCATGACCCCGACCCCGCCATTAGCGAGGCCGCGCATTGGGCGCTTACCCGACTAAACTCCTAACGGTCAAAGCAGCTCTTTAAGCGGGAGATCGACATCGGCCAGCAAGGCGGGGTCAATTTTCTCGACCCCTTTCTCCAGCAGTTTTCGACCCTGAACGTAATCCTTCATTGTGTTGACACAATCAAAGGCGATCGGGCGTCCTTCCTTCATATACACCACGGTGAATTTGCGAGTTTCCGGGTCGCCGCGAAGGATCGCTGCATCGTAACCGATGTTCAAACCGGCGGTTTGCAGTTTGAGATCATATTGGTTCGACCAAAACCATGGCAGTGCATGATAGGGTTCTTTGTCACCCATGATCGCGCGCGCGGCGGTGTTGGCCATATCGTTGGCGTTTTGGACCGATTCCAACCGAATGATCGCGCTGTCCGCAAATGGATTTGCATGCGCCGCGCAATCGCCAATCGCATAAATATCATCCAGAGTGGTGCGGCAAAACACATCCACATCCACTCCGTTTGAGCCTGCTGCCCCTGCGGCGATTAACGGGGCCACAGCGGGCACGATCCCGATCCCGACAATGATCATATCGCATGGCAATACATCACCATTGGTCAATTCGACGCCGGTTACGAAGCTGTCTTCACCGTGCACCGAAGCAACCCCTTGCGACAATTGAATGTCAACGCCCTGTCGGCGGTGTTCGGCTTCGTAAAAGCGCGACATTTCTTCGCCGGCGACACGAGCCAGAACCCGATCCTGCATTTCGAGGACGGTGACTTCACATCCTAGTTTGCGCAGCACCGCCGCCGCCTCTAGCCCGATATAACCGCCGCCGATGACAACGGCCCGTTTCGCACCGGCTTCCAATGCGGCCATCATTGCGTCTGCGTCGCGTTTGTCGCGGACGTAGTGGATGCCTTTCAAATTCGCACCCGGCAGGCCGAGACGACGCGGGTCAGCACCGGCCGCCCAGATCAATTTGCGGTAACCAATCACTGACCCATCGGACAGCGTCACTGTGTGTGCCAACCAATCGATTTCGGTTACGCCGCTGCCCAATCGCAATTCCACGCCTTTATCGGCCCAGAATTTCTCAGGACGGATCATAATCCGCTCAAACGTCTTGTCCCCGGCGAGGTATTCCTTGGACAAAGGTGGGCGTTCATACGGGGGCACCGCGTCGCGACCGATCATCATGATCGATCCTTCGTGCCCCTTTTGCCGCAATGCGATAGCCGCCTGCGCCCCGCCATGGCCGGTTCCGACGATTACGACATCCGCCGCAGACGATGCTTTATCCTGTCCACTCATGGCGCGAAGGCTTTCCGAAAAACACCGCGCGCGTCAAGCGCGAAGCGGCCCTTACCGATCGAGCAAATTGCGGGCTTGGCTGGCGATTTGTGCCAACATTGCCGGGGCCACAGGCGGCTGTGATTGCGCGCGCGCAACCATGGCCTTGAACTGAGCGACCGCAACTTCGTTGCGCGATGCCCAATGCGCGATGGCACCCTGGGGATCGTCCTTGCCCGATTTGCGCCGCATAAGTTTGCGTAAGAACTCCAGCCGCATATGCTGAAAATCGCGGGCCAAACCGTCGACCAGCAAGCGTTCCCAAATGTCCGATGGGGACATGTGTGCCGCCGTTCCCTGTGCCCAATCCAGACCAACTCGTTCGCCGATATCGGTAAAGGCCCGCGTCAATTGCGTGGGGTCTGTTTTGGTGGACAAGGCCAATTGCGCCAATCCAACCGATCCGTCGTAATCGAACAATTCCGCGACCCTGTTGGCCAAACCTTCGGGGGCGCCTTGTTCAACAAACCCGGCTCGTAGCGCGTTGGAGCGTTCCTGCGTCTCGCCAGAAATCAAATCGGCGCGCGCTTTTGAAAGGACGGTGACCCCTTCGCTCAACGTCGCGACCATGTCGCTTGCTTCAACCCGACCAGCGGCGGTGCGCAACACATCGGACATAAGATTGCCAACCGCAGCGGCCAAACGATCGAGCAAGAACAAACGCGCCGTCTCGCTCATCTTGTGATTGTCGATATCATGCCACAGCGATTTGAGGCTGAACAAGCGTTCCACCACGACAAAGGCCGCCGCGACATCAGCCAGTCCAACCCCTTCCTCTTCAGGCAATTCAAAGGCGTGGATCAGGCCAAGTCGATTGACAATCCGGTTGGCTAAATCGGTCGCGACCAATTCACGACGCAGCCGGTGGTCAAGGATATGCGATTCGTAGGGTTTGCGCATTGGGCCGGGGAACATCTCGGTCAAATTGCTGATCAATGAAGGATCGTCCGGCAATCCGCTGGCCTCGATTGCGTCTTGCAATGCCAATTTTGCGGATGACAAAAGCACCGCCAATTCGGGCCGGGTCAATCCGTTTCCATCGGCGGCGCGCCGCGCGAATGTGTCCGCATCGGCCAATCCTTCGGTGCGTCTATCCAACGCGTCCATCTCTTCCAATTGTTCGATCAATCGGATGAAAGAGGCGGTGGCGTCGGGCCCGCCGGTTTCCGCGATCGACAATGCAAGCGCCTGAAGCCGGTTATCTTCGAGCACAATTTCGGCGACCTCATCGGTCATTTTCGCCAAGAGATTGTTGCGCTTTGTTTCGGTCAGTGACCCTTCGCGCGTTGCCGAAGCGAGCGCGATTTTGATGTTCACTTCATTGTCCGAACAATCAACGCCCGCCGAATTGTCGATGAAATCGGTGTTGATCCGTCCACCACGCAAAGCATATTCAATACGGGCTGCTTGAGTGATGCCCAAATTGGCGCCTTCGCCGATGGCGGTTGCGCGGACATCGGCAGCGTTAACCCGCAATGCGTCGTTGGCGGGATCGCCGACGTCCAGATGGCTTTCGGTTTGGGCCTTGATGTACGTGCCAATGCCGCCGAACCAGATTAGATCAACTTGCGCTTTAATAATCGCGCTGACCAACGCGTCTGGCTCTATTTCCTTGCCTTCGAGACCCAGCATCTCGCACGCCTTTTTCGAAAGCTTGATCGATTTGAGGTCGCGTGAATAGACGCCGCCACCCTTTGAAATCAGATCGGGATTGTAATCTTCCCAACTTGATCGCGGCAGATCGAACATCCGTTTGCGCTCTTTCCAGCTTGCTGCGGGATCGGGATCGGGGTCGATAAAGATATGGCGGTGATCGAACGCGGCGACCAATTTGATCGCTTTTGACAACAACATACCGTTGCCAAACACATCGCCCGACATGTCGCCACACCCTGCTACACGCACGCTGTCGGTTTGCACATCAATCCCTTTTTCAAGGAAATGACGTTGGACGCTCACCCATGCGCCGCGTGCGGTGATGCCCATCGCCTTGTGATCGTATCCGTTCGATCCGCCGCTTGCGAATGCATCGTCCAACCAAAAACCTTGCGCCTCTGCTATGCCGTTGGCGACATCGGAAAAACGCGCGGTTCCCTTATCCGCAGCGACCACGAAATAGGGATCTTCGCCGTCGTGAATTTCGACGTCTTGCGGGTGCACCACTTTGCCGTCCACGATGTTGTCTGTGACGGACAAAAGTGTGCGGATGAATACTTCGTAGCTACCCTGACCTTCTGCGGCCCATGCGTCGCGGTCAATCGCAGGCGACGGCAGTTGTTTGGGGTAGAATCCGCCTTTCGCGCCGCTCGGCACGATCACGGCGTTTTTGACCTTTTGCGCTTTCATCAGGCCGAGAATCTCGGTGCGGAAGTCATCGCGTCGATCGGACCAACGCAGGCCTCCGCGCGCAACCGCGCCAGATCGCAAGTGGATCCCTTCGACCCGGCGGGAATAGACAAAGATTTCGCGCCAAGGAACGGGTTTGGGAAGGTTCGGCACCAGGTCGGAATCAATCTTAAACGCCAACGCCTCTTCGGCCGCCGGAGCAAAGGCGTTGGTGCGCAAAATCGCATCCACCACTGCGCGGTACAGCCGCAGCAAACGGTCATCATTGATCGCCGAAACTTTGGCCAAGCCGCGTCCAAACGCGCCGATAGCGGCGGTGATAGCGGCCTGACGATTCCCTTTGAAATGGGGGTCGTGACGGGCCACGAATAGGTCGATCATCGCCTGTGTTACGTCCGGCGCCCGACGCAGGGCATCGACAACGGTGTAAATCGTGAAACCCATGCCGGTTTGGCGCAAATAGCGATAGATCGCGCGCAACCAGATCGCCTGTTGTGCGCCCAATCCTGTGCCGACGACCAACCGGTTGAACGGGTCGTCTTCGGATTGCCCGTTCAACACTTCGGCAATGGCGGTTTCGATCGCGTCCGATCGCTTCAAAAGCGCATCGACATCGGTGCCTTGGGGCAGTTGCAGCGTGAATTCGTGGATCGTGCCCAGCGCCCCATCGTCAAGCCGCGTCGGCATTTCTGCCAGAACATGGAAACCAAAGTTTTCAAGCGCAGGAACTGCATCCGAAAGCGGCATAGAGCCGGTTGTGTGATAGATTTTGAGCCGCAGATCACCCGATGGATCATGGGGCAATTTGTACAACCGGCAAGAACGCGCGGAGGGATCGTTGCCCATCGCAATGGCGCGCATTTGAACAATGTCCAAAGCGGCTTCTGCGGCGCCGTATCGGGCGCGATATCCGGCGGGAAATGCCCCGGCATATTTAAGAGCAATGGCCGGCACGCGGGCGCTTTCATCGCCTTTGGCCAGATGCGCTTCAACCGCTTCGTTCCACCCCTTCAAAAGGTCGATCAATTCGCCTTCGATCTTTGTCGCATCGGGCATTTCGCCGGTCTTGCGAGAATCCAGCAGGAATTGGAGCATCGCCAGCGTGTTGCCCTCGACCTCAAGGCTCCAACTGAGCAAGTCGACCCCGGTGGTCTGCGTCAACAACCCTTGAATTTGCAGCCGAACATCGGTCGACAAATAGTCGCGCGGCAGCCAGACGAATGCAAAAACGTGCCGTTCAAGCGCCGACTGCACCAGGATAAGGCGTGGGCGCGGACGATCGACCAGGCTCATCATAGCCGTGGCGAGCCGCTCAATATCCGTGGTCGCGAATGCCGTCAGAAGGTCATGCGGCAACGATGTGAAGGCGTGCACAAGAGCTTTGCCGGCATGGCCTGCCGGATCAAAACCCAATGCATGCGTGATGTCAGCCAGCGCTTTGCGCAGCATCGGCACTTCGCCCGGTGGCGTGGCCAAGGCCGCGCTGGTCCATACCCCAGCATGGACAGACAATTGTGTGATCGTGCCGTTTTCGCGCACGGGCACAATAAACAGGTCGAGCGGCGCGCTGCGGTGGACGGTAGAAAGGCGGTTTGCTTTGATCACCAACAGATCGCGCGCGCTGCCATCGGGCGCGGCTTCATCGAACCATGCAAAGGCGCGGTCAAACGAAGCGTCGGCCAAAATCGCCCGCGCGCTTTTGCGGCAAATGCCCAAAACGTTCTTGTCCTCGCCCGACCGCGTCCGGGTGAGATGGCCAAGCTGTGTCAGCATGCCATCGTTCAGCCATTGCAGGAGAGCGCCGCATTCCGAGCCGTTCAATCCGGTTGCGTCTTTGGCCATGACGCCGCGCATTTTTGGCCAATCGGTTACGGCGGCTCGAACGTCGCTCAACGTGACGCGCAATTGAGCGACCAGATCGCGCCGCTGCCGCGCGTCGATGCGCGGTGTTTCGATGTAAATCATCGATTCGTCCGCGCCTTTGCCGCCCTTCTTACCCAAAGCGGTTAGGATGCCAGCATCGTCGCGTTCTACGGCGACGACCGGGTGGATCAATTGATCGATGCTAAGGCCAGAAGCGGTGATGGCGGCGGCGATGGAATCAACCAGAAACGGCATATCGTCGTTGATGATCGCGATGCGCAACCGGCGTTCCCCGGTATCGGATTCGATTTTTAGCGCCGACCGCAACGATGATCGTTTTTCCGCTGCATCCAATAAGAACTGAGTCGCATCGCAAAGCGCATCATCATCAAGGGGCACATCCCCCGGAAGGATCGCCGCATTGACGTGTTTTTTCAGCTCTTTGAGCAGAGATTGCGTCTTAGCCGGTCTTGCGCTCATCGCCTGTATGCTCCTGGCATCCTGCACCCGGCGTCGAGTTGTGTAATTATATTTTGCCGGGTTGTTTTTATCGTAAAGCCGACAATACAGTAGTTAAGGCCAAAGGCGCAAGCCGGATTGGCCCTTATCCGGTTGGCAAGGAACCATTATACCGCAATTTTGGCGCAGGCATCGACCGTCATTTCCAACGAACGCAGACGCGCATCTGGATCAAAAGTTGATCCACACAAAATGATCTCATCGGCGGCGGTGCGTTGGACAAAGGCATCGACTTGATCGCGCACCTTTTGCGGGGTTCCGACCGCTGCAGCTTGGCCCAAATGGTCCAACATGGCGCCGGCCGGGGCCGGGAGCGAAGCGGTGTAGTCCGCGATCGGCGCGGGCAATTTGCCCGGCTTGCCGGTGCGCAACGCCACAAAGCTTTGTTGTTGGCTGGATGCCAATGTCTCGGCTGCTTCATCCGTGTCTGCGGCAAACACATTCATCGCCACCATCACATAGGGTTTCTCCAACGCGGAGGATGGTTGGAAATCGCGGCGATACACGGCCAGAGCAGCATCGAGGTGGTCCGGCGCGAAATGGGCGGCAAATGCGTACGGCATGCCCAACTTCGCCGCCAATTGCGCGCCAAACAGGCTGGACCCCAACATCCACAATTCGACATTCGCGCCCAGGCCGGGGGTCGCGGTGACAGGCAGATCGACGTCGCCGGTCAAAAGCGCGCGCAATTCCACCACGTCTTGAGGGAAGAATTCAGACGCCTGATTGAGGTTTTTGCGCAGCGCCCGCTGCAATTCTGGACCGGCACCCGGCGCCCGCCCCAGCCCCAGATCGATGCGACCGGGGAATAGGGCGTCCAGCGTTCCAAATTGTTCGGCAATTTGAAACGGCGTATGATTGGGCAACATAATGCCGCCCGACCCAATGCGAATCCGGCGTGTTGCATTGCCGATATGGGCAAGAACAACCGACGTCGCGCCGCCCGCAATGCCATCCATTGCGTGATGTTCCGCAACCCAAAACCGTTCGCACCCGACATCCTCTGCCTTGACCGCGAGAGCGGCCGATGCGGCGAAGGCTTCGTGCAAAGTGCCCCCTTCGCGCACAGGGACAAGGTCCAGAACGGAAAATTTTGTCATGATGGATCTACCTGTTGTGTGGGGCGTATTTCATTCCACCCCTTCCGTGTTCGATAGGGGCGCGGGTTCTTGATCCTGAGGTGGACCGATCTGCGCCAGATATTCGCGGGCGGTTTGCGCGGCCATACTGTCGGGTTGCGTGTCGATGACCGATTGCCAGCTTTGCCGCGCCGCGTTTTCGCGACCTGATAAGACTGCGATAACGCCGGCTTCCAAACCAATCTGGCCATCCTGAGGTGCCAACACACCCGCCAATTCAATCGTGGTTTGCGCTTCCTCAAGCCGGTCCAATCTGCGTAACAGCGTGGCTTTCAACAACCACCCTTCGGATGCGTCGGGCATCAACCGGGTCGCATCGTCCAATTCAATCAAAGCCTGATCGTTCATGCCCAAACTGACGAGAGCGCGAGCAAGGTCGCTGGCTGCGATCGCTTGCAATGGTGCAGAGGCGGACCTTTGTGCATCCGATTTCGCCTGTTGCAAAATGGGCAAAGCGCGCGCTGCATCGCCGGCCGCCATCGCACCGTTTCCGGCCATCGTCCCAAACCGGGCCCGCACGCGCAGTTCATCGGTGGGGCTTTCATCGCGGGCGGCGCCAAAGGCGACGATCGCATCTTCCCAAAGGCCCAATTCCGTCGCGGCGAGACCTAGACAATGATTGGCCAACACTCGTTCCGACCCAGAGGTCGCGTTGCGACGGATCTGCGCCATTGTATGCGCACGGGATGCATCATCCGAAAGCCGAGCCAGACACTGGGCGAGCCATTCGCTGGAGGGATCGGAGAATGCATCAATTCCACTTTCACGCGGTTGCCGATCTCGCAATTCGGTGTGCCCGTCCGATTGCGAAATGGACGTGGGATTGGGCCCCACTTGAAGCGAAAGGGCAAGCGTAGGCGCAAGGGAATAGGCAAGAAGCGAAGAGGTGAAAATCACGCGTGATCCCGTCAATAAAAACTATCGAGTGTGGCCCGCAACAACGCAATATCCTGATCGCGAGAGAGGCGGTGATCGCCGTCCTTTATCAAGGTCACCTGTACATTGCCCGAACGCATGGCCGACGCCAGCTTCATACTGATATCCCATGGAACATCGTCGTCGCATTGACCATGGAGCAGCCGGACCGGACAATCGATCGCGATTTCCGTATCGAGCCGCATATGATCCAATGCATCTTTGTAAAATCCAGGATGGGTCGGCGTGGGATCGGGCCCGTATGGGTTGTCTTCATAAACCACATTGCCCGCAGCCAAGGTGGCGCATTGTTCGGCGGAATAGCCCCAACGGATAAAATCAGGTGCAGCGGCGATGCCGATTATTCCCATTAGCCGTGCGCCCAATGCTTCGGCCACCAAGATCATCAACCAACCGCCCATCGATGAACCGGCCAAGACGATGGGGCCCGCCACCTCAACGGTGATAAGCGTGACCACTTCATCGCGCCATCGGGATAAGGTTCCATCGGAAAAGTCGCCCGAACTTTGCCCGCATCCCGAATAATCAAGCAACAAACATCCGCGTCCCTGGGCCTGAGCGTCTTCGAACATCGCCGTTGCTTTGCCGCCGGCCATGTCGGACATGTATCCGGGCAGGAACACGAGCGTTGGCGCACTTTCCTGATCCTTTGATCCGTCCGACGATGCAGGGGTGTGCCGAAAGGCGATTTGACGACCATCGGGCATAGTGTGAAAATTGGCTGCGCTCATTTGACCCTTGTGCCCATTTCTCATGATAATGTGCAAGACTTTGCGCGTGGCTTGTCTTCATCGCGCAATGCATGCGAGTTATAGTGCATCATGATCAAAACCGATGCCCCCCATCCGCCCGCTTCATCCGACACGCCATCCGCCACGGGGGTGTCTCGACGCGGCGTCTTCGCCCTTGCGGGCGCTTCGGCAGCAATCGTGGCCACGCCATCAAGCGCGCGCAGCTATGGCAATGGTTTTACCCATAGCGTCGCCAGCGGTGAACCGCATGCGACCCGCGTTTTGCTGTGGACCCGGTTCGTAGCGGACGCTGATACTATGTTGGAATGGCAGGTTAGCGAAACCGAAGCGTTCTCTCAGATCGTATCGAGCGGCGAAATCAACGCGTCGGCAGAGAGGGATTTCTGTGTGAAGGCGATTGCCGATGGACTGACGCCGGATCACTGGTATTTCTATCGCTTCACCGCTCCCGATGGCAGCGTATCTCCGATTGGCCGGACGCGGACATTGCCCGAGGGGCCGTCTTCAAAATTCCGTTTCGCGGTCTTTTCCTGTGCAAATTACGGCTTTGGCTATTTCAATGCCTATGCCCATGCGGCGGAGGCGAACGATGTCGACCTTGCCGTGCACTTGGGTGATTACATCTACGAATATGGCGGAGGAACATATCCATCGGCGGGCCAACGGCATCCCGATCGTATGGTTGCGCCCGAATCTGAAATCGTTGCACTGGCCGATTATCGCCTGCGTTATGCCACTTATCGCGCCGATCCCGACCTTCAACGCTTGCATCAGGTTTTGCCGATGATCGCCGTATGGGACGATCACGAAAGCGCCAATGACAGTTGGAAAGACGGTGCGCAGAATCACCAGAGCGACAGCGAGGGCGAATGGGAGGTGCGCAAAGGCATAGCGAAACGGGTCTATCGCGAATGGATGCCGGTCTCTGACGAACCCTATGCGTCCTATGATGTCGGTGATCTGGCCACTTTGTTTCGGATTGATACCCGCATCGAAGGGCGCGATGAGCAATTCAGCGTCGGCAAAGTCATCGAAGGCCAAGACACCCCCGAGAGCATGGTCGCCGCGCTGACCGAGTTTCGTGACACCGATTATGTCGATCCCGCCCGACAGTTGTTGGGCGCGGCTCAGGAAACCTGGCTCGCACAAGGGCTTTCTGAGTCGACCGCCAGAGGCGCGACGTGGCAGGTTTTGGTGCAGCAAGTCTTGATGGGTAAGTTGGCATCGCCCCCAGCATTGTTGGATTTGTTGGGCGGCAATGTGCCTGAATTTATCCGCCGCCGGCTCACAGCTAGTGCGCTTGCTAGCCAAGCTGGCCTGCCTCTTAATATGGACGCGTGGGATGGGTATCCTGCGGCGCGCGACCGTGTGTTCGAAAGCGCGTTGGATGCGGATGCAAACCTGCTTGTGCTCGCTGGGGACACCCACAATGGTTGGGCGTTTGATTTGGCACATGATGGAAGACGTGTGGGCGTCGAGCTGGGCGTTTGTTCGGTCAGCTCGCCGGGATTCGAAACTTATCTAGCCATGGTACCACCCGAACAGATGGCGTCTTTGGTGATTGAAGCGAACGACGAATTGAAATGGGCCGACACGTCACAGCGCGGCTATATGACGATTGAATTGACACCCACGCGGGCAACCACGGAATATCGCTTTACCAGCGGCATCCGACAGCGTTCGACCCAGCTTGCCGGGACCAAAGTGATCACCAGCGAGGCCGGGTCGAAGACGTTGTCTGTTTAAGGTTTGTGTTGGATCAATCGCGGCTGAAAATGTCTTCGATTGGTAAATCGAACACTTCGGAAATGGAAAAGGCCAGCGGCAGAGACGGGTCATAGCGACCCTTTTCAATCGCGTTCACGCTTTGCCGGCTCACGCCCAATCGCTCGGCCAGATCTTGCTGGCTCCAGTCCCGTTCTGCGCGCAGGACTTTGAGGCGATTTTTCATACCGCCCCCCATGTGCCGTATTGAATGCGATTAAAGATCGCACCCACGCCCAAGCCAAAGAACCAGATAATCGCAAACCAATAGGCATCGATATGCGGCGCGATGTCAGCGGTTTCGAGGAAGCCCCATACCGAAGCCGATGTTAATGCCATTGCGGATGCAATCAGCGATTGCCGAATGATCAACATCCGCATGAATTCATCTTGTTCTTCGACAATCAAACGGCCGATAGCCCAGAAAATTCCAGAAACTGCGAGGCCGGGAAGAATCCCGATCATCACGCGGACGGCAAAGGGCAATTCAACTTCTTGATCCAAGAAGGTCATCAAAGCGAAAGTGGCGAGATACAAAGAAGAGCAGATCGCAACGCGTTTCACATAACGTCGCTGCGCTGCGCCGGCGGCTGGGCATCCGCCGCTTGCCGATTGGCCGCGATTCACCACCGCAGCTACAATAGCCATCATTGTCATGGCGGGCACGATGAGCAAAATCATCAAGGCGCCCTTGTGCTCGACCGCGCCAGTGATCGCCAATGCGGACACCATCGCGGTGCTCGCGGCTGTCATTCCAAGCCAGAACCAGAGGCTACGGCCAAGGAATGTCCCGTTGGTTTGTGTCGGTTCGTTCATTGCAGACACTCCCGCCCGCAGCCGACATCACTTTGGAGCGCGCCCCAAGCTGCGCTGGAAAATCCGCCCACAATGCCGAAGCTGGCACCTTGGTTGAGATCAAGAATTAGCGTCATCACCGCCACGCCGAGGATTAAGGCCGCCCATAGGAGCGCTTTCACACGATAGGTCATTGGTAAAGTTCCCTTTCAACTATGGAAAGCACACTTGTCATCGATTCACTCTATTGTCAAGTACCCTTTCCAAAAGGGAGCGTAGCCTTTCCGTCATTGTCTTTGCGGATTGGGCACACCAAATTGGGCGGACATCGCGTTGTGAAACACGGCTCTTTCGGTGCGCGCCGGCTTGTGGCAGTGCGCACATCCAAAGCTAGAATTAACGAAACGAACCAAGCCAATGACCGAACTTCTAAAAATCAGCCTGCCTGACGGCACATCGCGCGAAATGCCGGTGGGTTCGACCCCATATGACGTGGCCGCAGCGATTGGACCGGGCCTTGCGAAAGCGGCTTTGGCCGCCCGGGTCGACCATGGATCAGGCGCCGAAGTGCGCGATATTGGCCGCCCGTTCGATGGCGACGCTCGGTTGGAATTGATCACCGCGCGCGACGAAGCGGACGCGTTGGAATTGGTGCGCCATGATTACGCGCACATCATGGCCGAAGCGGTTCAGGCGTTGTTCCCTGGCACGCAAATTACGTTTGGCCCGGCGACCGATGATGGTTTCTATTATGATGTGATGGCGCCTGCATCGCGCGAACCATTCAGCATGGATGACTTGCCCGCGATCGAAGAAAAGATGCGTGAGATCATCAAAGCGGACAAGCCGTTGCGCCGCGAAGTGTGGTCGCGCGCAGATTTGATCGCGAAATGGGAATCCGACGGCGAAGCGTTCAAGGCCGAATGGGCCAAAGAGCTGCCTGAAAACGAAGACCTAACCGTCTATTGGTCGGGCGACGATTGGCTCGACATGTGCCGCGGCCCGCACCTTGCATCGACCGGGAAATTGGATCCGACGGCGTTCAAACTGATGCGGGTCGCCGGTGCCTATTGGCGCGGCGATCAACGCAACGCGCAATTGACGCGGATCTACGGCACCGGCTGGCTCAACAAGAAACAGCTTAAACAGCATCTGCACAACCTCGAAGAGGCGGGCAAACGCGATCACCGTAAGTTGGGCAAGGAGATGGACCTGTTCCACCTTCAAGAAGAGGCGCATGGCAGCGTCTTTTGGCACCCCAAGGGCTATCGCATTTGGCGCGAGCTTGAGGCGTATATGCGCCGCAAGATGGACAAGGCTGAATATCGCGAGATCAAAACGCCGCAATTGATGGATGTGCGGCAATGGGAACAATCGGGCCACTGGGGCAAATACGCAGAGAACATGTTCGCAGTGCCGGACATGGTCCCCGAAGTGGACGAATCCGGCGACGGTCCAGCAAAGCCATCGGTTGAAAAAGATGCCGATTGGATGGCGATCAAACCGATGAACTGCCCGGCGCATGTTCTTGTGTTCAAGCAAGGGATCACATCCTACCGCGACCTGCCGATCCGGCTGGGCGAGATGGGCTGTTGTCACCGCAATGAACCGCATGGCGCGTTGCACGGCCTCATGCGGGTCCGTCAATTCACGCAAGATGATGCGCATATCTTCTGCACCGAAGAGCAGGTGGTTGAGGAAGTGCGCGCGTTCTGTGAACTCGCCAACAGCGTCTACAACGATTTCGGCTTCACCTATCATGTGAAGCTCGCCCTCCGTCCCGAAAAACGGTTTGGCTCCGAGGAAGATTGGGACAAAGCGGAACAGGAATTGCGCGACGCCGTGGCCGAAGCGGGCATGGCCAACGATGATTACGGCTGGGAAGAATTGCCCGGCGAAGGGGCGTTCTACGCCCCCAAGTTGGAATGGCACCTAACAGATGCGATTGGCCGCACATGGCAAGTTGGCACCATCCAAGGCGACCGGGTTCTGCCCGACCGTCTCGATGCAACCTATGTGGGTGAAGACGGCGGGCGCCACCGCCCTGTGATGCTGCACCGGGCGATCTTTGGTTCCTATGAACGGTTTATCGGGATCTTGATTGAACATTATGCGGGCCGTTTGCCAGTATGGCTCGCCCCGGTTCAGGCGGTGGTCGCGCCGATTGTGTCCGACATTGATGGTTACGCCCAAGAGGTTGAAGCCCAATTGAAGGCCGCTGGCATTCGGGTCGAAACCGATCTGCGCAACGAGAAAATCAACTATAAAGTGCGCGAACACAGCTTGGCGAAAGTTCCGCATCTGTTGGTTGTGGGCAAACGCGAAGCCGAAGAGGGCAGCGTTGCGATCCGCACATTGGGTGAGAAAGACCAAAAGGTCATGCCGCTCAACGAAGCGATTGCGATGTTGACCTTGGCCGCCACCCCACCTGATCTGCGCCCGGCCGAGCCCGCCGACGCGGCTTAAGGCAGCGATCGAAACGCAAACAGCGCGCCCATGGAAGATCTAACTGGATTCACCACTGTCCAAGTGGCAGCGGCGTTGTCCGCCACCTTTCTTTCTGCATTTGTGCGCGGGTTAACCGGGTTCGGCATGGCCATCTTATTGGTCCCGGTCCTCGCGCTTGCAATGTTGCCGGTCGAAGCGGTTTTGATCGCAAACTTTGTCGGTGTGTTGATCGGATTGATCGAGATCCGGCGTTTGGTGCGCGATGCGGAGAAATCGGCGTGGACCATTTGCGCCTTGGTTGTGTTGGCGACGCCATTGGGCTTGTGGTTGTTGACGATAACCGGCCCGGATTTGGCGCGTTTGATCATCGCTTTGGTCGCTTTGTCGGCGTTTGCGTTTATCCTTTTTCCAGGACAAGACGATGTGACCTACGGGCCTGTCGCAACCGGGGGCGTCGGCGTTATCAGCGGGTTGCTAACCGGGTTCGCCGGAATGCCCGGACCACCTGTGGTACCCTATTACGTAGGGCGTGCATTGCCGCGCGCGATTGTGACGGCATCGATGCTGCTGATCTTTACGGTCGCGGCCGCCGCTGGTCTGGTTGCCGGCGCGGTGTTTGGTGAAATGAGCTGGCGGTTGTGCCTATTGGGCCTAACCCTTTTTCCAGCGGTGTTGTTGGGCAATTGGGTCGGCACGAAAGTATCCGGCCGGGTCAGCGACAGCGTCTGGCGAATTTGCGTGGGTGTGGTTTTGGCAGGAGCCGCGTTGGCGGCGCTGTACCGATTGCTTTAATCCCCGAGGATTAGAACGGCAGCGGCTGTCCGGCCAAGATCAATGCAGCGGCACTGGACAACACGATCGCGCTGTTGGCGATATCACGGTTGTATTGCCGCACTTCGGCAATCCAATCGCGGGTCATGGTGGTGGCTTTGATCATGGGCCGGTGATCGCGGTAAAATCCTAAAGATTCGTTAACGCGTCAGTTCGAGCAACGGTTTGATCGCGATTACGCAGGCATTTGTTGGCTCGCACAATGAAACCCACCGCCCCCTGCCAAGACGGCATCGGCGCGCAAACCAATGGTTGCCCGATCGGGGAATTGTTCGGCGATGGCCGCCACACCCGCCTCATCAAACGGCGAACCAAAGGTTGGCACAACGACCAGATGCGATGTTATCGCAAAATTGACATAGCTGGCCGGTTCAATCGCGCCGTCGCGCATGATGAGGCCGGGCGATGGGATTGTGGCCACAGCGACGCCGAATTCTTCGGCGCGCCGTCGCGCATCTTCATAAATGGCGGTGTTGGGGTCATTGCTGGTGGTGGCCTTTGGCACGACCATCCGGTTGGGGCCGGTAAAGCGAGCAAGATTGTCGACATGCCCATCGGTGTGATCATTCACCAATCCGTCCCCCAGCCAAAGGACACGCTCGAAACCCAACCTACGATGCAATTCCTGTTCAATGTCGGTGCGTGACATGCCCGGGTTGCGATTGGGGTGGAGCAGGCATTGTTCCGTCGTGGCGACCAATCCGGTTCCATCGCCGTCCAACGCGCCACCTTCCAAAATCATGGTGGATTCCGCAGTCGTTAAACCGGCGTCCTGCGCCAAGTCAGCGCCGATGGATTCGTCCCCCGGCATACAATATTTCCCGCCCCAACCGTTGAAACCAAACCGACGCGATTCTCGCACGCGATCGTCATGGTTGGCGGAATGGGCGACAATCAATGGGGCAGTGTCCCGCAACCAAATATCGCCATAGATCCATTGCTGCGTTGTTACCGCTTCGCTGATCAATGCGCGCGCCCGACGTTCATTGTCGTCATCTCGAACAATCAATCGCACCGACTGACCGCTATCCGCGACCGCGTTGGCGAAGGCCGCAATTTGTTCTTGCGCTCGAGCCAATTGGCCCGGCCATTCATCGGCCAGATGTGGGAAACCGATCCACAGCCAATCCTGTGGCGCCCATTCAGGGGGCATCAGGATCGCCATGGATCGGTCTTCTTTCCCGTCTGTCGCGTTATCGTGGGTTCAACAGCCTTCGTCGGAGCTGGCGCAACTTTCATCGCGTACGCCCCGGAATTCGTCGCCCTCGTTCCAATTGGGCCAGCTTTCGCTCATCGCCATCATACGACCCAAACGATACATGAGTTGAAGATCGGCCATCACGCCCGACCAATCCCAGTCTTCATTGAATTCATCTTTGGGGCCGTGATACCGATTGGCGCGGTATTCTTCCGCCACGGCTTGACCCGCTTCGCGCCCGCCATCGATCAAATCTTCGCCGCCATCAACGTACAGCATCGGCACGCCTTCTTTGGCAAAGGCGAAGTGGTCAGAACGGTAATAGTAACCGGCCTCTGGGCTTGGGTTGGGTGTTGCGACCCGACCATCCGCGACCAAAGCCGCTTCGAGGAATTGGTCTAGCTGAGATTTGCCGGGACCAACTACGGTTACATCACGCGATGGACCGGCAACCAAGAACGCGTCCATGTTAACCCCGCCCACCGTTTGATTGAGCGGGTAGATTGGGTTGGCCGCATAGTAATAGGCACCCAACAGACCGGATTCTTCTGCAGTCACCGCCAAAAAGACCAGACTGCGGCGTGGTGCACCCGCTTTGCTGTGAGCTTCGGCCAACGCGACCAATGCCGCGGTGCCGGTGGCGTTGTCGACCGCGCCGTTGCAGATGTCATCGCCATCCGCAGCAGGCGGGTTGCAGGTACCCAAATGGTCCCAGTGCGCGGTGTGAAGCACATATTCATCGGGTGCTTCGCTGCCCGGAAGAACGCCGATCACATTTTGCGAAGTGAAGGAGCGGAAGGTGTTTTCAAAGCTGGTTGAAGCGGTCATTCCCAATTCAACCGCAGCGAAATCCTCTGTTTTCGCCGCCGCCGTTAGCGCATCGAGATCTTGTCCCGCTGCGGCCAAGATTTCGCGAGCGACTTCTTTTTGGACCCAGCCATTCAACAATGTCATCTCGGGTGCGTTGTCGCCGCGTTGCGGGTATGCTTGCGGCCCACCCCAAGAGCTTTCGACAACGTTCCAACCATAGCTTGCCGGGTCTGTGTCGTGGACGATGATCGCACCGGCCGCGCCCTGCCTTGCGGCTTCTTCGTATTTGTATGTCCAACGGCCATAGAACGTCATGGCACGTCCGTTGAATGTGCCGTCCAGCCCTTCGGTTTCCCAATCGGGGTCGTTGACAAGGATGACCACGGTTTTGCCGGTGACATCAACGCCTTCGTAATCGTTCCAATCGCGTTCCGGCGCGTTGATGCCGTATCCCACAAAGACCAATTCGCTGTTGGCCAATTGGGTTTGTGCATCTTCGCGATAGGTTACGCCGGTCCATTCGCTGCCGTAGTCATAGACCAGATCGGTTTCGCCGCTGGTGATGGTCAAAGGCGCAAAGTTGTTGCCGGTGATTTCAACCAAAGGCACTTCTTGGACCCAGCTGTCACCATTACCCGGTTGCAGACCGGCGGCTTCGAACCGTTCGGTCAACAAGGCGACGGTCAATTCTTCACCTTTGGTGCCGGGCATGCGACCGCCAAATTCATCGGTCGACAATTGACGCGTGATGTCGACCATGGTTGCTTCGGACAAATCGCCCGGTTCCACACCAGGAATGTCGAGCGCGGGTTCATCCGAACCCATCATCGCCATATCTTCGCACGCAGACAGGGCGAGCGCCCCGGCTGCCAAACCGGCAAATGTACCGGCGAATTTGAACGATCTTTTGATCATCGAAATGTCCTTATCAATCCAATTATTGCGCGCTTCTTTGCAGCAGCTTCCCGCCGCTCGCAAGTCGTATCGCTTGCAGGAGCGGGCAACCAAAGCCAAAGACGGGGGCGATGGATCAACCCGGCGCAACAGATTGGGCAGAGGCGGTGGCGCGCGCGCGGGCGCATGCACCATTTCTTGCGCGCGCATTGGATCGCCAACCCGATCTTGAACATTTGTTGAAAGCGGGACGGGGCGCTGCCGCGTTGCAATGGGCCGCCGATCAAGGGACACATGATGATCCTGCCATCGCGCTTAGGTGGCATCGGCTGGCATTGGCCGCTGCGTTGGGTGTGGGCGATTTGGCCGGGGCCTTTGGATTGGCCAAAGTGATTGAAGAATTGAGCCGCTTTGCCGACCATGCGCTCGACACGGCTATTCGCACCGCGATTGTGGAACGCACGGGCGAAGATCGCTGCGATGGATTGATCGCTTTGGCCTTAGGGAAACAGGGCGCCAGTGAACTCAATTATTCGTCGGATATTGATCCGATCCTGTTGTACGACCCTGAAACTTTGCCGCGTCGCGATAGCGATGATCCGGGCGAAACGGCGCAAAGATATGCGCGACGGATCATCAAATTGCTGTCGGACAACACCGGCGAAGGCTACGTGTTGCGCGTCGATCTGCGATTGCGCCCGGCGGCGGAAATTAGCCCGCTCGTCGTGCCGCGCGGATCGGCACTCGCGCATTATCAAGGGCAAGCTTTGGCATGGGAACGCGCCGCGTTTATCCGAGCTCGGGCGGCGTCGGGAGACATCGCGGCGGGCGAGGCGTTCTTGGACGAAATCGCCCCCTTTGTTTGGCGACAAGCGCTCGATTTCGGGGCGATCGAGGAAATCCGCGCGCTCACATTGCGCATTCGAGAGACTGCCGAAGGGTCTGAAAATCCCGGCCCGGGCTTTGATGTAAAGCGCGGCCGCGGCGGAATCCGTGAAATCGAATTCTTCGCCCAAACGCATCAATTGATCCATGGTGGCCGCGATCCATCCTTGCGCGTACGCGGGACGCGGGCGGCGTTGGATGCGCTGGCTTTGGCGGGCCGTATTGACGGCGATCACGCCCGGATTTTGGGAGACGGATACGATCGTTTGCGGGTGATAGAACACCGATTGCAGATGGTGAATGACCGCCAAACCCACAGCCTGCCCGATGGCGCGGCGTTGGATCAGGTCGCGTGGCTTGATGGGATGGCGGACGGCGCTGCCTTGGTCGCAGAGCTCACGGATCTCACAAGAGAAACCGGGCGTATCTACGAAGGGTTGATCGGCAAAGAAACTCGCCAGATCGCTGCGCCACCGCCGCCGAATGAACAGGCACAATGGCTGGAGGAGTTGGGGTTTGACGATGCGGCCGGTTTGGCAAGCCGGATTGAGGAGTGGCGCGATGGGCGCTTTGCCGCGATCCGTACGCCGCAGGCTCTTGAGGCATTCGACCGTTTATTGCCTGGATTGTTGAAGGCGTTCGCTCAAAGCGATGATCCCGCGCGCGCCGTTACGCGGTGGCAAAGCGTGTTGGAGCGGACCCAATCGGCAATATCGCTGTTTCATCTTCTGGTCGCGCGACCAGCGGTTCTTGATCGGCTGGTTGCAACTTTGACGCTGTCACCGCTTTTGGCAGATGAGCTGGCCCGCCGTCCGGAATTGTTGGACGCCCTAATTGCGAACGACCCGGTTGACCCGAACGCGAAGTCAGAAGCCGTAGTCGCCGCCAAGACCGAGCAAATGCGCAGCGGACCCATCCGCGATGATTACGAAGCGCAGCTGGATTGCATCCGTCATGTGACGAGCGAAACGCGCTTCACACTCGGTGTCAGCTTGATTGAGGCTGAATTTCCACCCTCGGTGATTGGTGCGGCCCTGTCGGCGACAGCGGAGGCGGCGATTGCCATTGCGGTGGAGGCCGCATCGTCTGAGTTTGTAAGGGCGCATGGCCGGATCGCTGGCGGAGAGTTGGTTGTCTTGGGGTTGGGACGGTTGGGCGGTGGCGCCCTTACCCACGCGTCAGATTTGGATATTGTTTATTTGTTTACTGGCGATTTTGCAGCCCAATCGGATGGCAAGCGCCCCTTGGGTGCGACGCTCTATTTCAATCGGTTGGCCAGCCGTGTCAGCGCGGCATTGTCTGTGCCCACGGCGCAAGGCGCTCTCTACGAAGTAGACACAAGATTGCGACCGCAAGGCAATCAGGGTCCATTGGCCGTATCGACAGAAGCCTTTGCCAAATATCAGCGCGAAACCGCGTGGACTTGGGAACATATGGCGTTGATGCGTGCGCGTGTTTTGGCCGGTTCGCCCCAAGCGCGCGCCGAAGTCGAAGCGGCGGTCTCTGAGGTGTTGTTGAGCCCGCGTGACGATGGGAAATTGCGCGACGCGATCTTGGAAATGCGCGACGAAATGGCAAAGCATAAAACGGCGCGCGGGCCGCTTGACGTGAAATTGTTGCGAGGCGGTTTGGTCGATGTGGAATTCTTGACCCATTATCATCAACTGCGCAGGGCGGCCGAATTGTCGAATTCGGCGCCCGATGCCCTATCGCCCGATTTGATGACGGCGATCAAATCGATGATCGCCGCCGACATTCTTCCCCGAGCTATGGCGCCTGCCTATGGGTTGATGACAGATATGTTGGTCGCTGGTCGATTGCTCGCACCGGACGGCAATCCGCCACCCCCGGCCGCCGCCAAAGCGTTTGCGCGGGCTTGTGGGCATAAAAACCTTGAGGAACTGAACGCGGCGCTTGCCGTTTCCCGGCAGAGTGTCGCGCGCGCTTGGGCCGATATTTTTGAACAGACATTGGAGATGTAAGAGATGACCGATTTTCCCAAAGCTGGCGATGCAATGCCTGATATTGCCATGGGCACGCCCGACGGCGGCACCGTAAAGGCTTCCGATTTCGCCGGGCAAAAGCTCGTCGTGTTCTTCTATCCTAAGGACAACACCCCCGGCTGCACCACCGAAGCGAAGGACTTCACTGCGCTCAAATCGCAATTTGACGCAGCGGGCACACAATTGTTGGGCGTGAGCAAGGACAGCGCGAAGAAGCATCAGAACTTTATCGCCAAACACGACCTGACAACGCCTTTGGCAACCGACGCAGAAGAGGGCGGATTGTCAGATGTGTTAGGCATTTGGACCGAAAAACAAATGTACGGAAAGACATATATGGGCATGGTCCGTTCTACCTATTTGGTCGGTGCTGACGGTAAGATCGCTCAGATTTGGAACAAGGTGAAAGTGAAGGGCCACGCCGATGAAGTGCTGGCCGCGGCGCAAGCGCTTTAATCCCTACTCAAGCAAGAAGGTCTCAGCTCTACCGATGCAAACCGTCGCATCCGCAATTCGTTCAGCATTGCTGACGGGCGACCCGCGCGCCAAATGCTTTGCCACGCGCGACGTCGCCCGGCGATGGCGGATGGGGAAATTGGCGTTCGAATTTGACACGCCGATGCCCGATGCGCCCGCCTGGCCGGACACGCCCGAATTGCTCGAACCCAAACATATGCCCAAACGCGGCAAATTCGGATCAGAGCGCGGCCGGCTCGCTCTGTGGCATTCCTTGGCGCATATCGAATTCGTCGCGATTGATCTTGCGTTGGATATGGCCGGGCGGTTTGGGGCCGAAATGGGCGAGGAGTTTGTGTCGGACTTTCTCTATGTCGCCGCCGACGAAGCGATGCATTTCGCCTTACTGGCGCGCAAGCTGGAACGGATGGGCAGCCATTATGGCGCTTTGCCTGCGCATGCCGGATTGTGGCAGGCTGCGCATGAGACCCGCCACAATGTCGCGGCGCGATTGGCGATCGTGCCTATGGTGTTGGAAGCGCGCGGATTGGATGTGACCCCGGCGACTTTGGATCGGGTAAGGGCGGCGGGCGATGACCACGGTGCAAAGATTCTTGCGCGCATTCTTGACGATGAAATTCGCCATGTCGGATTCGGCACCAAACACTTTTTGAAAGTTACCCAAGCCAACGGACAGATTCCCGCAGATGCTTGGAAATCCTTGGTTCGCACGCATTTCAGAGGGGCAGTTAAGCCTCCATTCAACGACTCAGCGCGTCTTGCAGCCGGTTTGTCGCGAGACTTTTATGAAGATGTTGCGAATTAAAGAATCGCCGCGATAACTCTTTTTACGTCGCTGGGCACGTGAGGGCCTAGCAACTTGGTTGAAGCGTGAAACGGGGCACAACGTCTCTAATTTCAAACCATAATCACGCGCAACCTAACAAGGAATGGCGAAAAGCCAGTCAGGACCGGGTCAGTATGTTTACGCTTTTTGAGCGTCCAGTTTCAAAAGTAGCCGCCGCCTTTTGCGCCGCGGCAGCTTTGCTTGCGGCTCACCCGGCCGTTGCCAATTCTTCGGCCAACGCCGCAGCTGCAGATGTGACCGAACCCGTCCGTGAAATTGAGGATGAGGCCTTGGTTTCAGGGGATGAGCGGTTCCGCGAATTGTTCGCAACATGGTCCGCTCTCGACAATGGCGTGCCGCAATCGCCGGGCACTGCGCCTGCGATTGTTGAACGCCCAACCATTTCTGTTCCATCGCGTATGCCGCTTGAAGGCGCGCGTTTGAGCAGCGGTTATGGCATGCGCAACCATCCCGTTCTGCGCCAACGTCGCCGCCACAACGGTGTTGATCTTGCCGCACCGACGGGGACACCTGTTTACGCCACGGCTGACGGCCTTATTGGTCGCGCCGATTGGTTTTCAAGCTACGGCCTTTACATCAGCATCGATCACGGCGCGGAATTGGAAACGCGTTACGCGCATTTGTCGCGTCTTGCGGTTGCCGCTGGTGAGCGTGTGAAAAAAGGCGATTTGATTGGGTATGTCGGTTCAACTGGCCGTTCGACCGGTCCGCACCTCCATTATGAGGTTCGCGTGGATGGGGTTGCAGTCAATCCGATTCCCTATATGGTGGAAACCGAAGAGCAGACCCGGATGGCGACAAGCAGCGCAGATTTGCTGCCCGGACGCCGCCGAGTGGGCGCTGCTGGCGGGCAATAAACCCGCATAGATACACCCGCCTGGAAGCGGGTCGGACATTGGAGAGGGTGTCCGAGTTTAGGCGGCGGGTTTACCCGTCGCCTTTTTTTTGCCCACCTTCCGACACGGCGTTTGTATAATCATTTGCATAGTCATTTTCGCTTGAGTGGGTGCGATGCTGCGCTAGTCTTCTCGCAAGAAAATTCAGCCTCCGCAGTCGGATCAAACCGGCGCGTGTTGGCTGACAATTGGAGAGACACATGACTATGCATCCGATCGCCCACGCGGCGAAGCGCCCCGATCATCCCGCGGTTATCATGGCGGGTAGCGGTCAGCAGATGACCTATGGCGAAATGGATGCAGCGGCGAACCGGTTTTCTCAATTGTTGCGTGGGCGCGGACTTGCTGCGGATGATGCCTTTGCGGTTTTGCTGGAAAACCGGATTGAATATTTCACCCTTATGTGGGGATCGCAACGCTCCGGCACATTGCTCGTGCCCGTCTCGACCCGGCTAACCGCGCCTGAGATCGCGTATATTCTCAATGATAGCGGCGCGAAATTGCTCATCACTTCGCCGATGTTCGATCCTCTTATGGACGATATCCGCGCCGAATGTCCCGATCTTGAGATTTTGGTCGCCGATGGGGAAGGAGAGGCCAATTTTGAAACCGTTTTGATGAGCCATTCCGCCGAACCGATCAGCGATCAACGCGCGGGCGCATCGATGCTCTACAGTTCGGGTACAACCGGCCGACCAAAGGGAATCCGCCCGGCTCCGCCCGAAGATCCCGATCCGCAAGCGATGATCCCGTTTCTTGGTCTCGCGACGATGGGGGCTGGGATGCCCGCGGATGGGTCGATGGTCTATCTGTCGCCGGCGCCGTTGTATCACGCCGCGCCTTTGGCATGGTGCGGCGCGGCCCAGCGTTTGGGCGCGACTTTGGTCGTGCTTGAGAAATTTGATCCAGAAGGCGCATTGGCGGCGATTGAGAAATACAAAATCACCGACAGCCAATGGGTGCCGACTCACTTTGTGCGTTTCTTGAAGCTCGATCCGGAAATCCGCACGAAATTTGACCTATCCAGCCACAAACGCGCCTTGCACGCGGCTGCGCCTTGTCCTGTTCCGATCAAGCAGGAAATGATTGAGTGGTGGGGCCCGATTGTGAACGAATATTATGCCGGTAGCGAAGGCATCGGCATGACCATGGTTGGGGCTGCGGATTGGTTGGAGCATCCCGGAACCGTCGGTAAAGCGATCCACGGAGTGCTGCATGTGTGCGGGCCCGACGGTGAAGAAGTGGCGCCGGGTGAGGACGGCCTGATCTATTTTGAGAACACTCTATTGCCGACCTATCACAACGATCCGGAGAAAACGGCAGACGCCATGCATCCCAAAGGTTGGATGACGCTGGGTGATATTGGCCATGTGGACCCGGATGGTTTTGTGTTTCTGACCGATCGGAAAAGCCACATGATCATTTCGGGTGGGGTAAACATCTATCCGCAAGAGATCGAAAACCTGCTGATCACGCATGACAAAGTCATGGATGCGGCGGTTATCGGTGCGCCGTGCCCAGATTTGGGAGAGAAGGTGGTTGCGGTGGTCCAACCCATCGACATGGCGGATGCCGGCGATGAGTTTGAAGCGGAGCTGCGCGAATTTTTGGCTCCGTCGCTTGCGCGGATCAAAATGCCCAAACTGTTTGATTTCCGCCCTGAATTGCCCCGCGAAGCCAATGGTAAGCTTTACAAACGCGAGCTGCGCGATGAGTTCGAAGCGAAAGCGGGAGCATAAATAATGGCCGCTGCACACACCCTAAGCGAGGACGAAGGTCGCGCGGTCATTGATCCCAAGAGCTATGCGGATTGGGATAATCTGCTCGATCAATTTGATGCCATTCGCGCGAAATCCCCTGTTGCGCGCGTAGAAGGCGTGGATGACGTCCATCGGCCCTTTTGGTTGGTCACGGGTTATGACGAGGTGATGCAAGTCTCAAAAGACAATGCGACCTTTTTGAACAATCCGCAAACGGTGGTCTTTTCATTGAATGACGGGATAGCCTTTGCGAAGAAAATGACCGGCGGCAGCGAACATATGGTCGCCAGCCTCGTCACTTTCGATGCGCCGATCCACATGAAGTACCGCAAGCTGACCCAAGAATGGTTCATGCCCAAGAACCTTAAGACGATCGAAGCCGAAATTCGCGATCTGGCCGCACGCACTGTGGATCGCATGTTGGAAGCGGGGCCCGAAGTTGACTTTGTAAAGCAGGTCTCCGGCCCGTATCCATTGCACGTTGTGATGCAGATCCTCGGCGTACCCGAAGAAGACGAGCCGCGGATGTTGATGCTGACTCAACAAATGTTCGGCGGTCAGGATGATGATCTCAACCAATCCCCCACCGCAGGCATGACCCCAGATCAGATCGCTCAGCTCGTGGCAGGAGCGGTATTGAACTTTGAACAATATTTCGCCGGAATCACAGCAGAGAAGCGCGCAAACCCGACCAACGATGTGGCCAGCGCAATTGCGAATGCCCTTGTTGATGGGGAGCCGCTGAATGACCGCGATATGATGGGGTATTTCATCATTGTCGCCTCTGCCGGCCATGACACGACGTCGGCATCCACCGCCGGTGCGATGCAAGCCTTGGCCAACGATCCTGAACAATTCGCCCGGGTTAAGGCCGATCCTTCGTTGTTGCCCGGAATTGTAGAGGAAGCGATCCGATGGACCACCCCGGTTCAACATTTCATGCGCACCGCGGCCGAAGACACGGAATTGGGTGGGCAGAAGATTGCCAAGGGCGATTGGTTGATGATCAACTACGTCGCGGCCAATCACGACCCGGGTCAATTTGATGACCCCCGCCGGTTTGACGCGGCGCGTTCACCCAATCGCCATGCCGCGTTTGGTGCAGGCGCGCATCAATGCCTTGGGCTGCATTTGGCCCGGCTTGAAATGCGCATCTTGTTTGAAACGTTGTTGGATCGGATCGACACGGTCGAACAAGTGGGTGAAGCAAAGCGTTCGACCAGCACATTTGTTGGCGGGTTAAAGACGTTGCCGCTTAAGATAACGCCTGCATAAGCCCTCTAGATGGGGGTGGTCGCGCAACAATACAAGGTGCGAACAAACAATAAAGTTCTTAGTGAACACTATTGTAACGGTTTGACCGATTTTACTGTTAAAACGTCACAACATGTGTTAATACTCCGTTCATGGGAAAAACTTGGGAAAATGGCGCTGCGTTCTTTGCGGCGGAATACGTTGCGCATACAATTACGCCGCTCTTTGAAGGAGTGACCGCATGACTTTGCTCGAAGCGTATAACCTACCTTTTGCGATTTCTCTGGGCGCATTGCTGGCCATTGTGATCATGCAGGTCATCGGATTTGGTGACCTGTTCGAAAGCGATGTTGAGATCGACTTGGACGCTGATGTGGCCGACGGCCTCGAAGCAAGCGGGTTTGTCGATGGCATTTTTAGCGTTCTTGGAATCGGCCGCGTACCATTTCTGATCTGGCTGGCGAGCTTGTTGTTCGTCTTTGCCGTGGTCGGTGTTGTGGGGCAGGCCGTGATCAGCAGTGTCTTTGGTGCGCCATTGTCAGCCAGCTTGGCTGCGATCCTGGCTGGTGCGGCGACGATACCTCTAAACGGTATCGCGATCCTGCCGATAGAGCGGCTGATACCAAAGGATGAGACGACGGCGGTGGGCCTACAAAGTCTAGTCCGGCGCGATGCGGTGATCCAAACGGGCACCGCCCGCGCGGCATCGCCGGCCCGCGCAAAAGTGAAAGATGTCTATGGGCATCCCCATTTCGTAATGGTCGAACCACATGATGCAGATGTGGAATTGGCCGAGGGCGAAACAGTGCTGCTCGTGCGCCGCGAAGGAGAGGTCTTCTTCGGTGTGCGCTACGAAAGCGCGCTGCTTAAGCCCTAAGCAATAGGATTAATTGGAGGAAATATGGGAACGTTTGATATTCTAGTTCTTGGTGGTGGCGGCATCTTGCTGTTGCTTGTTATTCTGTTCGCTCTGTCGACTTTGTATCGGCGCGCATCGAAGGAAATTGCCTTTGTGCGGACGGGTGTCGGCGGCGAAAAGGTTGTGATGAATGGCGGCGCTCTAGTCTTGCCGGTGTTTCATGAAACCATGCCGGTCAACATGAACACATTGGTGTTGGCCGTGATCCGCAAGGACGCCGAGGCGCTGATCACGCTTGACCGGTTGCGGATCGATGTGAAGGCGGAATTCTATGTCCGGGTTCGCCCCGATGCCGGCGCAATTGGAATGGCCGCGCAAACATTGGGCCAACGCACGATGCAGCCTGAATTGCTCAAAGATCTCGTTGAAGGTAAATTCGTCGATGCGCTCCGCTCCGTTGCGGCGGGCATGAGCATGAATGAACTGCACGAACAACGCGCAGACTTTGTGCAAAAGGTGCAGCAAGTGTCCTCCAACGATTTGGCAATGAACGGCCTGGAATTGGAATCGGTTTCGCTTACGGGTCTGGACCAAACCAGCATCGAACACTTCAACGCCAACAACGCGTTTGACGCCGAAGGTTTGACGAAGCTCACCGAACAAATCGAAGCGCGTAAGAAACTGCGCAACGATATTGAGCAAGACACGCGCGTTCAAATGGAAACCAAAAACCTCGAAGCGGACACCAAGTCATTCGAGATTGGCCGTGACCAAGAATACGCTCGCCTTTCGCAAGAACGCGAAGTCGAAGTGCGCCGCGCTGCGCAAATGGCAGAGATTGCCCGTGAGCAGGCAGAGCGGAACCGCGAAGCCGATGCTGCGAAGATCGAGGCCAAGAAGCAGGTCGATAGCCAGCAGATCGAAGCCGATCGCTCCGTTGAAGAGGCGCGCATTGATCAGGTCCGCGCGCTAGAGATTGCGCGTCAGGAACAACAGATCGCCGTTCAAAACAAAAGCCGCGAGGAAAGCCAAGCCAAGGCCGAAGCCGACGCCGCCCGCGCCAAAGCGGTTGCTGCCGAAGAGCAAGTTGTCACATCGCGTGAAAGCGAAATTGCCGAACGTCAGAAGAAGATCGAGTTGATCGAAGCGGCCAAACAGGCTGAGCGTGACGCCATCGGTATTAAGGTCGAAGCCGAAGCGGAGAAAGACGCCGCAACCAACCGCGCCGAAGCCGCGCGGATGGAAGCCAAAGGTGAAGCCGATGCAGAAGTGCTGCGCGCCGAAGCCGACCGGGTTCGCTTCGAGGTCGAAGCCGCTGGCCAACAAGCGGTGAACGAAGCGGCGAACATCCTGTCGATGGATCAAATCAGCCTTCAGACCAAGCTGGCTCTGCTCGAAGTGCTGCCTGAGGTGATCAAGGAAAGCGCCAAGCCGATGGAGGCTATCGACTCGATCAAGATCGTACAGGTCGATGGGTTGACGCAAAATGGCGGCTCTGGCGGTTCCGGTGCGAGCGGTGCCGGTGGCGCCGGCGGTGGCTCGGGAAACTTGGCCAGTGACGCGGTGTCGGCCGCTCTCGCTTACCGCGCTCAGGCTCCCGTTCTCGACGGGCTTATGAAAGAGCTCGGCCTTGACGGATCTTCGCTTGGTACGTTGGTTCAAGGTGCAGCCGATGCGCCGGAAGGTGGCGAAGCGACCGCCGAGCCTTTGTCAATCGACGATGACAGCGATCCTTTCGAAGGAACGAACGAAGCCGCCGAATAAGGGCTGCTTTGCAAAAATTAGCCCCCGATCGGTTTCGTGCCGATCGGGGGTTTTTCTTTGTAATTGTTATGGGTTTCGCGATTTTTGGCCACGGCCACCGCAATACATTCTGCCGAATGCAGCTTAGGATCCGAGCAGCCTTTGCGCCATTTCGCGCACATCGGCGCCCATATCATCCCGCTCCAGCGCGAGCGCCAATGTCGCTTCGACAAAGCCCAGCTTGCTACCGCAATCATACCGATTGCCGTCGAATGTCACTGCATGAAACGCTTGGCTGCCGATCATACGGGCCATCGCGTCCGTGAGCTGAATTTCGCCGCCGGCACCCTTGCCTTGGTTTTCCAGCGTCCGCATCACTTCGGGTTGAAGGATGTAGCGGCCAGAAATAATCTTGTTGGATGGCGCATCGGCCAAAGGTGGCTTTTCAACCAAGCCTTTCACTTCGGTCAAAGTGCCGCTTGCTGCGCCCGGATCGATTACCCCGTAACTCGGCACCTCTTCCATCGGCACTTCGAGAACGCTGATCAGGTTGCCGCCGACATTCTCATAGGCATCAACCATCTGTTTCATGCAACCAGATCCGCCCTTTTTGCCGATCATCAGTTCATCCGGCAGGAAAATTGCGAACGGTTCATCGCCCACAATCGCGCGGGCACACCAAATGGCGTGGCCAAGTCCCATGGGAACCTGTTGACGCACGGTGATTATGTCGCCGGGGGTCGCGCGGGTCGGATCCAGAACGCCCATATCCTTGCCGCGTTCGCTCATCGTCGATTCCAGCTCATAGGCCATATCGAAATGTTCAACGATCGCGGTTTTCCCCCGACCGGTGACAAAGATCATTTGTTCAATGCCCGCCTCGCGCGCTTCGTCGACCGCATATTGAATCAACGGTCGATCAACAATCGGCAGCAACTCTTTCGGGATCGCTTTGGTCGCGGGCAGGAACCGCGTCCCCAATCCAGCAACGGGGAACACAGCTTTCTTGATCGGTTTCTGGCTCATTGATTTGCCCCCTTTTTTTGAACGGCTTTCTGCTCAGATGACTTTGCCTACATCACGTGCCCTTATGAAGATCACAGGTCAATGTTAGGTGAATGCCCCGTGCATGTTGCGTGAAAAGCCTCAATCGTTAAGGCAGAGATTATGGACAAACTGATTATTCGAGGCGGCAACCGCCTATCCGGCACAATTCCGATTTCCGGCGCGAAAAACGCGGCCCTTACGCTCATCCCGTGCGCGTTGTTGACGGATGAGCCGGTCACATTGCGCAATTTGCCGCGCCTTGCCGACATCGATGGCTTTCAACATTTGATGAATCAGTTTGGCGTGACCACCGCAATTCAGGGCACTCGACCCGAAGATTTTGGCCGGACCATGCGATTGGAGGCGACCCGGATCACGTCGAGCGTTGCGCCGTATGACCTCGTCCGCAAAATGCGCGCCTCTATCCTGGTGCTGGGCCCCATGCTTGCGCGAGCCGGCGAAGCGACGGTGTCCATGCCGGGCGGTTGTGCGATCGGAAATCGTCCGATTGACCTTCATCTCAAAGCGCTCGAAGCGTTTGGTGCCGAAATCGAGCTCGCCCAAGGGTATGTGCGTGCGATTCAACCCGACGGCGGCATGCGCGGTGGGGACATTGATTTTCCTGTCGTCTCTGTAGGTGCCACAGAAAATGCGTTGATGGCCGCATCGCTTGCCAACGGAACGTGCCGGTTGTTCAACGCGGCGCGAGAACCCGAAATTGTCGATCTGTGCAATTTGTTGGTGGCCATGGGCGCCGAGATCGAAGGGATCGGCACGTCCGACCTAACCGTGCACGGTGTCAAACGGATGCACGGGGCCAATTACAAGGTGATGCCAGACCGTATTGAGGCCGGATCATACGCCTGCGCCGCTGCGATAACCGGCGGCGAAGTGCGATTGGAAGGCGCGAAAGCCGACGATATGCAAGCAACGCTTAGCGCGCTGCGTGCGATTGGGATCGAGGTTTCAGAAGACGCCAAAGGAATTTCTATTGCTGCCAATGGGCCGTTGAAACCGGTTGATCTCACCACGGCGCCTTATCCCGGATTGGCGACAGACATGCAGGCGCAATTGATGGCGTTGTTGTGCAAGGCCGACGGCACCAGCGTTTTGAAAGAAACGATCTTTGAAAACCGTTTTATGCATGTTCCCGAACTCACGCGGATGGGCGTCGATGTCGCGACCGAAGGGCGCACAGCGATTGTGAAAGGGGTCGAGTCCATGAACGGCGCCGAAGTGATGGCGACGGATTTGCGCGCGTCGATGAGTTTGGTCATCGCTGCCCTTGCGGCAGAGGGGGAAACGCAAGTACGCCGTATTTATCACCTGGATCGCGGGTATGAACGGCTGGAAGAAAAGCTTCAGTTGGTCGGTGCCGATATCGAACGCGTGGACGATTAATCGTTCGGCGCGCTTGCGTCGGTTACCAACCAAACCCGGATGGCGCCGGCCAAACCGGGTGGCGTGTCGGCTTTGATCCGTTCGGCATCAATTCGACCGACCAAGGCGTTGATTGCGATGCCGCGCTGGTCCGCTGCGTCTTTTAGCATATCCCAAAATAGGGGTTCCAAGCTGATCGAGGTCTTGTGACCCGCGATCTGGACGGAGCGTTTAACAGGGGGGTGATACGGCGGCGGCATGTTCATTTGTAATGCTCCCGTCGATCCGAAAAATCGCGCACTCTTTTGCGCCATGCCCGATAACTACCCGGCTTTAACCGGTCGCGCATCAAAGCTTTCACCTCTTTCTCCGACAGGTCAAATTCACGTTCGATTGTCGCAAAGCTGGTGTGATCGCTCAACGCCATTTCGACGATCGCACTCACATCGGCTTCGTTTAGATCGCGAGGCACGTTGATTATCCTTTGGTGAAACACGTTGCGTTGGGGTGCGTCAATGCGGGTTGGAACTCATCGCCGAAACGCCTGCATCGAACATCCGGTTCCCGCAAACCGCACACGTCACTATGGCCGCACCCAATCAGGCGTTCGTTCCTTCGAGGGCGTTCAGTGGAGCGGCCCTCAGGATCGTCACGCCGAGCCGTCGTGCAACAAAAAACCCTGCGTAAAGCAGGGTCGTATGCGGGCAAAACTCTGCCAGAAATCAGAAGCGGATTTGTGTTCCGACATAGACCGCTTGGCTGTCTTGAACCGAATTGGCGACCGGATCGAGTCGATCCCGCTCTTGCGAAAGACGAACACCGGCCCGGACGTCGAAATTGGGCGAGAGCCGGAAGCTGCCGCCAACATCCACAGTTTGGGAGCTCAACGCGTCGAGCGTGTTGGGCGAACGGCCGGCAACGGTTTCATCCTCAAGCTCAATGCGCGGTTGCAAACGGCTGGGCTTGTCCAACCGCGTTGGCCGCGATGGTTCAAATTCCGAAAGATCGGGCATTGCTGGGTTTGACAGGGTCACCGTGCGACCCGACCGCACTGGCGATTGTTCCAGCCCAGTTGGAAGCGATACGCCCGATGGCGCAGGGTTTGCGGCCTGAGTTCGAGCAAAGCTTTGATATCCGCGTGCCGTCCCCAGGTTGAATCGATTCGCGGTCACACCATTCAGACCTGAACCCAAACCGGGCTTCGCGTCTTGGGCGGATCGGATTGAAATCGCCTGAGCCGATTGATCATCGATGCGCACTGCGACGGTGACCGTGCGTTCATTGCCAACGATAGCCGTACCAGCGGGTGTGAAACGAATGCCGCGTTCGCGCGCCTTTTTGGCGACCCGTGCGGCAAGCTCTGGATCAATCGATGCCGGCGTAAACATGTCATACGCCGCCGAATCATCGGCAGCCACAGGGGCTGCTGCGCTCTCACCCAATCCGACCACAGCCAGACCGGCCGACGGCAAAGTCAGCGTCAGGGCGGCGGCCATACCCAACAGCGACAGCTTACGCTGCTTTCTTGCCGTTGTGTTGATCGCCTTGGACACTGTGCTTCCTTTGTCGTCTTACGCTTGGATCAAGATCCCACGGATTAGACCCGTTTCTCCCTGAACGCACGCTGAGCAGCTTATAACGCTATAACAACGCAACTTGCTGATTTCTGAATGGATAGATCCGTGATGGACGCAGTTGCAATCTTTTCCACACTTGGCGAGCGGCTTCGCGTTCCACCTGTTGCGCCGAACACACAGAATCGCGCCCAATGTTGGGGCAAACGTCATATTGCGCAGATTCCTTGCCTATCCAGCCAACCCAAAGATCCGTTGGTTTCGCGCACAGGCCCCCGCAATTTGGGGGGATTCGCCACGGCGCACAATCGTATAGAATGCATCGCCATACAGGTTGCATACAGACGCAGGCCGCTTTGACCGCTATGCGCCGCGATTGCGCCCTGCGGGCAGTCGATGGGTTTCGCCGGGATAAATGGCGGTGCAACACGCTTGCCGGGACGGTTTGTGCCGGTATAGAGCATGAGGATAAATTAGTGAGGGAAGTAAACGCCGTGACACGCGCCAAAATCGCATTTTCGAACACACTTTCGAATCAAGCAGGCAATTGGGCTGTAACCGCCCGCACCATGCGGAGCGCAGCCGTTTTGGCGGCGTTTGGCTTGCTCGCGGCTTGCGGTGGCAATGAACGCCCCACCAGCCAGCTTCAGGCGGCGCAGGTCAACACGATCGGCGTAAATGCATATTTGTGGCGCGGCGCGCTCGACACGCTGAGTTTTGCTCCGCTTTTGTCGGCCGACAGCAATGGCGGCGTTATCGTCACTGATTGGTACGCCAACCCAAGCAATCCGAATGAGCGGGTGAAGGTCACAGTCACCATTCTTGATCAAGATCTGCGCGCCGATGCCCTTCGTGTTTCGGCCAGCCGTCAGGTCGCGCAAGGCGGCGGTTGGGTCGATGCCCCGGTTCAGGCCGCAACGGTCCAGAAGCTTGAAGACATCATCCTTACCAAAGCGCGCGATTTGCGGCGCAAGGCCATCACGGGCTAAGCGCCATTTGCGTTTCTCTTTGGCCAATTTTGGCGCTCTAGCGGTACTTACATGACTGAAACTCGATTCGATCCGTCTTCCGCCGACGGGCGCTGGCAGCGCGCGTGGACCGATGCGGGCACTTTCACCGCTGATTCGAACAGCGAAAAACCTAAGAGCTATATCCTTGAAATGTTCCCCTATCCTTCGGGGCGCATTCATATGGGGCATGTCCGCAATTACACGATGGGCGATGTTCTGGCGCGGTATAAGAAAATGCGTGGACACGAAGTGCTCCACCCCATGGGTTGGGACGCGTTCGGCATGCCGGCGGAAAACGCTGCGATGGAAAAGAAGGTCCACCCCGGCGATTGGACCCGATCCAACATCGAAGCGATGAAAGAGCAATTGCAACGCATCGGTTTTGCGTTGGATTGGACCCGTGAATTCGCCACGTGCGATCCAGAATATTACGGTCACGAACAAGCGTTGTTCTTGGACATGTATGCCGGTGGGCTCGTCTATCGCCGTTCCAGCGAAGTGAATTGGGACCCGGTTGATATGACCGTGTTGGCCAATGAACAGGTGATCGACGGCAAAGGCTGGCGGTCGGGCGCAGAGGTTGAAAAGCGTAAGTTGGATCAGTGGTTCTTGAAGATCACTGACTTTGCCGATGAACTGTTGGATGGGCTGGGCGATTTGAAGGATTGGCCGGATAAAGTCCGGCTAATGCAGGAAAACTGGATCGGCAAAAGCCAAGGGCTTGAATTCTCATTCGATCTTTCGAACGGCGATAAACTTCCGGTTTACACGACGCGGCCCGATACGATTTTCGGCGCGAGCTTTTGTGCCATTGCAGCGGACCATCCGATTGCTCAGACATTGGCGGCGGACAGTGCGCCGGTCCGCGAATTTATCGAAGAATGCAAACGCGGTGGCACCACTGCAGCGGAGCTGGAAACCGCCGAAAAACTGGGCTTTGACACCGGGATTACGGCGAAACATCCCTTCACCGGCGAACCCATGCCGGTCTTCATCGCGAACTTTGTTCTGATGGATTACGGCACCGGCGCGGTGATGGGCGTACCGGGCCACGACCAGCGCGATTTTGAATTTGCGACCAAATACGCTCTGCCGATTGCTCGTGTGGTTGCTTCCGATCCATCCGGAGCCAACGCGCCCATGGGTCACGAGGCGGAATCGGGTGACGGCGTTATCGTCAATTCGGATTTCCTCGACGGCAAATCGGTCGACGATGCCAAAGCGGATGTGATCAATCGCGCGCAGGATGGCGGTTGGGGCGAAGGAACGACCGTTTGGCGGCTGCGCGATTGGGGTATTTCTCGTCAGCGGTATTGGGGCACGCCGATCCCGTTCATCCATTGCCCAAAATGTGACATTGTACCGGTGCCAAAGGACCAATTGCCGGTCACTTTGCCTGACGAAGTGGATTTTGAAACGCCGGGCAACCCGTTGGAACGGCACCCGACGTGGAAGCATACGACCTGCCCCAAATGTGGCGGCGCGGCTGAGCGTGAGACCGATACGCTCGACACGTTCACCAATTCCAGTTGGTATTTTCTGCGCTTTGCGAGCCAACCTTCGGATGCGCCGTTTGATCCGGTAGAAATTGCCAAATGGATGCCGGTTCAACATTATATCGGCGGTATTGAACACGCGATCCTGCACTTGCTCTACGCTCGTTTTTGGACACGCGCATTGGCCCATATTGGCAAATTCGATGTGAAAGAGCCATTCGCGGCGCTGTTCACACAAGGCATGGTGACGCACGAAACCTATGCGTTGGGCGATGGCAGCTGGTTGTCCCCCGAAGAGGTGCGCAAAGATGGCGCGGATTGGGTCACTGTCGAAGGCGGACAACCGGTCACATCGGGCCGCGTTGTCAAAATGTCGAAGTCGAAGAAGAACGTCGTCGATCCAGACAATATCATCGCCAATTACGGCGCCGACGCCGTGCGCTGGTTCATGTTGTCCGACAGCCCGCCCGAACGCGATTTGCCGTGGTCGGAAAGCGGGATCGAAGGATGCTATCGCTTTGTCCAAAGGTTGTGGCGTTTGTTCGGCCAATACGACAGCGACGCTAGCGGCGAAGACAAAACGCTTTCGCGCAAGGCCCATCAGGCCATCGTTGCCGTTGCAGAAGACATTGAGGCGCTCGGCTTTAACAAAGCTGTGGCGCGGATTTATGAGCTGACCGCAGCGGCAGAAAAGGCCAAGCCAAGCGCAGACCGCAATTTTGCGATCCGCGCGGTGCTGCATCTGATCGCGCCGATGATGCCGCATTTGGCGGAAGAAGCGCATGAAGCCATGGGCGAAACCGCTTTGATTGCGGATGCCGCATGGCCCGCGCATGATCCAGCGATGTTGATCGAAGACGAAGTCACCATCGCGATTCAACACAAGGGCAAACTGCGCGATACGATCACCGTTCCGAAAGGTGCACCGAAAGAAGACGTCGAAGCGCTTGCACTGGCCAGCGAGAAGGTTCAGCGTTCATTGGATGGTGCGGACATTCGCAAGGTGATCGTGGTGCCCGATAGATTGGTGAACATTGTAACGTGATGCTGAAACGCGCCGCTCTTCTGGCTCTTGCCGTTTGCGTCCCGCTGTCTGCATGCGGCCTTCAACCTATGTATGCCGGCGGCTCCAACTCCACTGTTGCCCAAGGGCTCGCCGCGATTGATGTACCGGCTATTCCGGGACGCGATGGATGGTTGGTGCGCAACGCTTTGAAAGACAGGCTGCATGTCGCGCGCGCCGGTCAAGACTCTGTTGCACCCGCCTATCGTTTGGATGTTCGCTTGGACGACGCGCTTGAGGGGTTGGGCGTGTTGAACGATGACACGATCAGCCGTGAACGCCGGATCTTGCGGTCACGGTATCAATTGATTGATTTGGCGACGGGCGAAATCCTTTTGGACGCCACCGCCGGTTCGGACGCCGGAGTTGATGTGGTGTCCTCCGAATACGCGACCATCGCGGCGGAACAAACCGCCCTTGAAAACCTCGCCAAAGATGTTGCCGAACGGATGGCGACGCGGATCGCGTTGACCCTTAGGGAGCGTGAGCGGGGCGCTGCGCAGTAATGCAGCGATGAAAGCGAAACATACAGAATTCGCGCGCGGCCTGCCCAGCGCTGCATCTTCCGCCTCCATCTTCTTTTTCTGCGGTCCCGACGAAGCGGGCGCGTCCGCCGCGGCTGCGAAAATCATCGCAGCTTTGCCCGACGCTGGAGAGCGGATTGAAATGTCGGGGGGCGATTTGCGGCGCGACCCGGCGCTTTTGGGTGACGAAGCGCGATCCAGCTCGTTGTTTGGTGATACGCGGCATATCTATGTGCGGGCATCGGGGGATGAGGCGCATGACGCGCTGAAAGCCTTAATCGATACAAGCGATGCGGGCGCGGGGGACGCTGCGCCAATCTTTATCGTCGCGACCGCCGCAACCGACAAATCGCGCACGGCCAAATTGCTTGAGAAACGCAAAGATGCGCTTGTCGCGATGTTTTATCCCCCCGATTTGATGAGCGTCGCGGCGTCTGTGCGCGCTATGGCGGATGGGGCCGGTCTGCGTCTGGGTGGCGATTTGGCCGAACGCGTTGCGCGGGCTGCTGGATTGGATGTCCGCCTCGCTCAATCTGAGATCGACAAATTGGCGCTGTATATGGATGCCGGGCCGCAGACGCCTAAAACGGCATCGGTTGAAGATTACGCGGAAATTGGCGCTGCCACCGAAGAAGACGGTTTTGGCCCCGTCGTGAACGCAGTGATGGGTGGCGATCTGGCCAAATTGCCCAATGAATTGCGCCGTATGAAGGAGTTGGGCTTGAACCCGGTCGGCCTAACCTTGGCGTTGGAACGTCGCGCGGCTCAATTGGCTATGATCGGTGCCAAATTGGGTAAGCGCGGTTCAATCGACAATTTGGGTCGCGGCGAAAAGGCGCAATTGGGCATTTTCTGGAAAGAAGAGCGCGAAATCCGTCAACAACTGGGCAATTGGCAGGGCGTCGTTGGCCGTGGCAGCAAAGAACGCAAGCTGGACCGGTTGATCCCCCGGTTGGTGGCGCTGCATCGAAACCTGCTCGCGAACAGCCAAACGGCCGAATTGCTTTTGGCGCAAGACCTCACCCAAATTGCTCGATTTGCTGCCAAACGGTAGCATTATCGGACAGTTTTTCATTTCGCAGTCGCACAAAGTGCAATTTTGCGTGTAGGGGCTTAAGGAATCATAAGGGATATTCCTTAAGGAGCGTTCCGGGGGGAACGTGAAAGCATATGAATAAGCAAACCGGACCGCTTTCCGAAGTCGTCCAATCGGATCAGGCAAAAGACATCATCGCGCCCTCGTTGGAGCGGCGGCGTTTGCGTGCCTATGCCATATTGCTTTTGCTTGATGCGTTGCTGCTCAATCTGGCGTTCGCTGCTGCCGGTCTGCTTTACGAAGGTTTGTGGTGGCACCCGCGCAATATGTTGGCGGTGCAAACGATCTTGCCGATCTACTTCACCATCGCGCTGTACAATCAAAGTTACGGTGGCAAGGCTCTTGTCGATTGGGTTTTTGCTGCAAAACAAGCGCTTATCGCTCTGTTGATTTCGGCCGCTTTGTTGAACTTCGTCGCGTTCTACACAAAATCAAACGCGCAATTTTCGCGCGTTTCGGTGACATTGGGCCTGATTCTGGCGGCAGCGGCATTGGTCGTGTTGCGCCGGATTATCCCGGTTTTGATCGCAAAGTTCTGGGGCGGGCGCACGCGCAACAATTTGATCATCGCCGATGGCGGACCGGAATTCTCCCTGCCTTTGTCCGTCAAAGTGTCAGCGGCCGAATACGAATTGGACCCGTCAAGCCACGATCCTTTCATGCTCGATCGGTTGGGCCGGATGCTGCAGAATCAGGACAAAGTCGTGGTCAGTTGTCCACGCGAACGCCGCCAGGCATGGGCCTTCGTGCTCAAATCGGCGGGGGTCCAAGGCGAAATCGTCAGCGAACCCGCCCATGAGTTGGGCGCGATCGGCGTGCAACATTACGAAGAGCAAGATCGCACCACTTTGGTGATTTCGACCGGACCGCTCAGCTTGCGGTCACGCATTTCAAAACGTTTGTTCGACATCACTTTGGCGGGCGGCGCGTTGATCGCGTTGTCGCCGATCTTGTTGTTCACTGCCCTTCGGATCAAACTGGATGATGGTGGGCCGGTTTTGTTTGTTCAGCGGCGTTTGGGGCGCGGCAATCAGTTCTTCAACATGTTCAAATTCCGTTCGATGAAGGTCGAGCAGAATGATGCCAATGGGGATCAATCCACCGGCCGCGAAGACGACCGGATCACCACAATCGGCAAATTCATCCGCCGGACCAGCATTGATGAGCTGCCGCAGCTGATCAATGTGCTGCGTGGGGATATGTCGATCGTCGGACCACGGCCGCACGCATTGGGAAGCCGTGCCAACAACAAGTATTTTTGGGAAGTCGATGCGCAATATTGGCGTCGTCACTGCCTAAAACCGGGGCTTACGGGGCTTGCTCAAGTGCGCGGCCATCGCGGTGCTACCGAAGTTGAGAAAGATCTGACTGATCGTTTGCAATCCGATCTTGAATATATTTCGGGTTGGTCGTTGAAACGCGATCTGGAAATCGTGCTTCAAACCGTGCTCGTGTTGAAACACGACAACGCGTACTAAAGCGCATCGGCCCAATCGGGCATTCAATCTCGTTACAATCAGGTGATCCAATCACCCTAACCAATTGGGTGTTTAGTCGTCGCCTTGTGGAACGGTGAAGGTGCCGGTTACCCGCCCATTGGAGCTTTCCGTTCCCGACGCGGTGTTGCCGCCGCTGGATTTCCCATCAACGCTGGATAGACCGCTGGCAAGGTCAATAACCAGCCGTCCGCCATTTAGGGTATCGCCAGCCCGGCGCAGTTCAACATTGCCCGCCATTGTGATGATCTGTCGGTTAAAATCATAGACCGCGACATCGCCGCTCGCGCGTTCATTCCCGCGTGTCACAACAACTCCGCCATTGGCGGTGATCCGGGCTACATCCAACGAACCATCATCGGTGTAATTCGCCAACATTCGATTGGAACGGACGGTTAAACCGGCTTGATTGACGGTGACGCCTCCGGTCAGCACCACGCGGTTGGCACGGTCATCGAAATCAATGCTGCCGGCGTCAAACGACACAGGTGCATTGGTGTTGTGTGATGCGATTGTCTGCGCATTGAGGGCCATACCGCCAGCCAATGCCGCGGTTAAGGCAAACCCCCCAGCGGCCCATGTCAAGGCAATTTTTCGTAAGCCGGGCTGTTGATTGTGTTTCGTCGCATTTGCCATCAGGGCACCCTCAATTCGCCGGGCACCATGGTGAGCCGGGCATTGCCATCCAGTGTGATTGTGCGCGCATCAATGTCGGCGCGCATTGTGTCCGCCGAAAATGTCCCTGCAGGAACCGACCCGGAAACACCTTCATCGCCGCTCATCATCCGCGTGTCGAGATCCAAGGCCACGCCGCTTGCTGTCATCGCATATCCATCGGCGGTCCGCACACGGACAATTCCGTCGACGTCGACGACCTCTTCATTGATGTCATAGACCCCGCCGGGCGCTGACAAGCGCGCGGGACCATCGTCGAGCAGCAATTGCGCCATCAGGTCCTGCATGCGGACTTTGCCTTCGGCGCTGGACCGTTGGACCGCTTCGCCGGCGGTTAAAGAAAATGGGCGGCCAAAATCATCGCGACCGCGATACATAGCGTTGTCCACGCTCAACCGTTCGTCGATCACCGCGACGGTCGACCTGTCGAGAAGGAAGCTGACCTCTCCGCGCGGAGAAAGCGGCGTGATGATCATCAACGCCGCCAAAACACCCACGCCCATCGGCAAAACCCGCGCGAGAAAACCGACCAGCCGGTCATGGCTGCCACCCGGCGCGGCGAAATGCTGCCGTTTGTTGCGAAGGTCCTGCGCTTCGCTGGTTTCGATGCGGCGTTTGATCACCATGATGGACGGTCTACTTGTAGTAACCTTCATTATGGCTGAATATGTCGCGCCCGTCCCAACCGGCAATGTCGAGCAACGCCCGTGTCGGTAGAAAGTCAAAGCAACTCTGTGCCATTTCCATGCGGCCTTCGCGTTCCAAGCGCACGGTTAATTCATCGCGCAAGGCGTGCAAATAGCGCACATCGGATGCAGCGTAATCGCGCTGCGCATCGCTTAAAACAGGGCCGCCCCAATCGGACGATTGTTGGTGTTTGGAAATGTCCGCATTGATCAATTCGGTGGCGAGATTTTTGAGCCCGTGCCGGTCTGTGTATGTCCGCACCAGCTTGCTACCGATTTTTGTGCAGAACACTGGGCCCGCCATCACGCCCAGATAATATTGGATCGCGGCAAGATCGAAGCGCGCATAATGGTACAATTTGACCCGCGATTGATCGGCCAACAACGCGCAAAGGTTGGGCGCGTCATATTCGCTGCCTGGATTGAATCGGACGAGGTGTTCGTCGCCCGATCCGTCGCTGATCTGGACCACGCAAAGCCGGTCGCGATGGGTGATCAGGCCCATGGTCTCTGTATCGACCGCCAATGCGCTCGTGCCTTCAAGGACGCCTTCCGGCAGATCTTCTTCGTGGAAATGAACTGTCATGACGATGCCACTACGCCCATTGGGGATATAGGGGAAGGGGGCTATCGCATTGGGCGCGACGCCCGGTCTAGGACAATGGCGCCATGAACACAGAGCAAATCCCCGAAAGTTGGCGCGCCGCGCTTGATCCGGCCCTGCAAGCGGTTGAGGCTCACAAGTTGGGCGGTTGGCTGCGGGCGGAGGAAGAGGCGGGCAAGACAATTTACCCACCGCGAGGACAAAGATTGGCGGCGTTGGCGGCCACCCCGCTGAACAATGTTCGCGTCGTGATCCTTGGGCAAGACCCTTATCACGGTCCCGGTCAGGCGCACGGATTGGCGTTTTCCGTGGCCGATGGCGTCAAACCGCCGCCATCGCTAGCCAATATTTTCAAAGAACTATCCCATGATCTGGATATTCCGATCCCGCAGACCGGCAATTTAACGCCGTGGGCGAAGCAAGGGGTGCTGTTGCTCAACAACACTCTGACCGTCGAGGCCGCCCAAGCAGGCAGCCATGCCGGGCGCGGTTGGGACGCAATCACCGATGCTGCGGTGCAGGCGGTTGCGCAGAGCGATGCGCCAACCGTGTTCGTGTTGTGGGGCAGCCATGCGGCCAAGAAGGCGAGCCGTGTCAAAGCGCTTGGCGCGAGAGCAGTCAAATCGGCGCACCCGCGTCACCTTATCCTGAACGCGCCGCACCCCAGTCCATTATCGGCCTATCGAGGCTTTTTCGGATCGCGCCCCTTTAGTCAGGCGAACGCGTTCCTGCTATCCCATGGCCGATCTCCGATCGATTGGTCGTTGTGATGCGGATCGTCGATACGGCTGGCCGCTTGCGCTGATCCGTCATCTGTACGACACTTGCGTCCATTATGACGCCGGACGAAGCCAGAAACACGCTAACCGCCCGTGCTGCCGCGCTTTTGGAAGAAGACGCGATCAGCAACGAAGCCCGTGCGCCCGTCACACTGCAACAAGACAGCGTGGGGCGATTGTCGCGCATGGATGCGATGCAACAACAAGCCATGGCCAAAGCGCAAGAACGCCGACGCGGACAAGAACGCATTCGGATCAAAGCGGCGTTGGCGCGGATCGATGACGGCGAATGGGGGTATTGTGTAACGTGCGGCGAAGATATCGCGCCGGCGCGTTTGGAACATGATCCCAGCGTCGCGGTCTGTGTCAGTTGTGCGGCCTAAGCGACAACGCCGCGTTTTAGACAATGCGATCTTTGACTTGAACCGCCCTCAATTCGCCATCCTGCGGCAACTAAGCGACGGTTCACCTTTGGACTGATAGGTGCTGTGCGAACTTGCGGGTGGAGGCGTTGGTGAAGACAATCGGATGGGCAATTGCATCGTGCATGATGGCGGCGGCGGTGCCATTGGCGATCGGCGCACCCGCCGGCGCTCGACAACAAGAGCAGGCCAATAACCAGCCCGACGCATCCCGAATCGCGTTAAACGAGACGCTGCAAAAACCCATTGCCGTTGAACGCGACGGTGCAGTGACCACGGTCCCGCTTACCCCGTTCCGTGGGAAATATGCGCTCGATGCAGCTCTGAATGGGATTGAGCGCCAGTTTATTTTCGACACAGGCTCCCCAACCATGATCTCGCGCGAGTTGGCGGATGCGCTCGATTTGACAATCATCGGGTCCAACACTGGTCGCGATGCCAATGGCCGAGCGGTGACAACTCAAATTGCGATTGTTGATCGTCTCGAAATCGGCGGTGCGACCTTTCGATCTGTCCCCATTTTGATCGCGGATTTCGGTGTGGCGGATCCCGATGGATGCTTTTTTGATGGCGGCGTTATCGGGTCGGAGATATTTCCGGGCAGCGTCTGGCACATCGATGCAGATCGCGAGGCATTGCAGATTGCGGCGACGGCCGGTGATCTTGAATTGCTGAATTCTGGTCAACCAGAAGGTGCCGTGATCGAAGCGTCTCTCTATGATTATGGATATCCTCACGCGCCGATCCTTGATTATGGATTTGACGATTTCTCCGACAAGGCGTTGTTCGATACCGGCAGTTCGGATACGGTCGTCTTGTTTGATCGCATCATGGCTCAGGCGATGCGAGACGGTGCGATTGTCGATGGAACCGTGAACGAAGGCCGCGGGTCGCACGGAGTTTCGGCCGGCGGTGCCGGGGCCATTACGGATCTAGTCCGGTTTGACATTCAAGGTGTTCGAATTGGCGAATCCGGATTGGAACGACAGCGCGCGACGACGCGCAATTCTCCCCCCAGCCTGATCGGTTTGGGGTTGATGGCATCCTACAATGTCACGCTGGATTACACAGCCGGTCGCGAGCCAAAGATTGTGTTTCGCAAGCGCGCCGATCGCGAATCACGCGCGAACCGCGCACCCTATTCTTTAATGGTGGTGGGCGATGCGATCATGGTGACTCAGCGTTTTGACGGGGCAGGAAGCCTGATGCTTGGCGATCACGTTTTAGCGATTGATGGCCAAAGCCCGCCGATCGACGATGCGGGACCGTGTGTCATGGTCAATTGGCTCACCGATGCACAAAGCCGGGGTCGCGCGCAGTCGCTCACCGTCATGCGCGCGGGCGAGAGCATTGTTATCGATGTTGGCGGATCTTGATGGTTTAGGGCTGTTCTTCAAATTCGCTGCGCAGCTGCATTTTGCGCAATTCCAACGGCCATTCGGCGCCGCTCAGTTTCAGGATGCCGTCTTCCAACACGCCAACCACTCCGGTGAAGTCGGCGACGCCCATATCATTGGGGTTGAATTCGAAGAGAACGGTGCCGCCATTCCCCGGATTGAATGGTCCCGCAATGTCGTAGATTTGCGAAGTCACATCATAAATTGATTGGGTCAGTTGGACGTCAACGGGTTCATCGCATTCCCCCGCTGGCGGAGACCAACCTTCTGCGGGGACGTGACCGAAAAATCCGCCGCCGTTGCGGCATGTCAATTTGACGGAGGCGTGCTGAAACGGATTTCCGTTGGTCGCCCACACCACTTTGATCAACGGTCCGTCCGGCGTCTTTTCAAAACCGGACCAGCCAAATTCTGGGGCGACCGGCACAGGGTCGCTGACCAAGGTGATGATTGCGCCATCCTGATGCCAGGTGCCTTCCGCGCGCATGTCCAATGCGCCGACAGAGACACCCCATGCGAATGTTCCATCCTCGCGGATAATCATACCCATAGCGGTTTCGAACGAATTGCCGTTGTAGCGGCCAACAAAATCGGACGCATCACCCGCATTGGCCGTTTCGTTCTGTGTTTCGTCGGCCGCCCCGCTGTCTTGGGCCGATACCGGGCAAGCAAGCGCGGCGGCCAATACAGGCACCAAAAATTGGGCGGGGTTCATCTTAGAAATCCGCGGTGATCCTTGCCCCGACGGTCACGCCGGTATCACGGAATGCGACCGCGCTATCGACCACCTGAACATTCGCGGTCAGCCCCAGCCCTTCGGCAATGCCGTAAGTGTAGAACGCCTCCACACCCTGTTCGTCTTCGATGCCAAGGCGAAAGGCGATGTCATCAACCAATTCATCGGTCAGCGAATATTGGAAATAGGCGAGGCCAAAACGGTCTTGCGGGCGGAAACGAGGGTTGCCCGATACGCCGATATATCCGGAGTAGTCGAGGAACGTTGGATCGCCCATGGACGCTTGGAATCGAGCAAGAATGCCCCAACCTTTGCCGCGCGCCTCTGGGTACAATTTGACGAATTGATAGCCGGAAAGCTGCACCGCCAGCTCGCCGCTCTCATTGCCGAACGTGGCAAAGGGCTGTGGCGGCGGGGTTAATGCGCGGGGCAGAATATCTACCGCAAAGCTGTCGCGCGTTGATCCCACAACGGCAAAATTGAAAACACCGGGCATTCCACCAAACCGTGTCCGAACCGCTGCCGATGCCAAAAAGCCTACACCGCTTTCAAAAGCAGTTTCAAACCCAGTGCGTTGATATTGGCTGTCGGGATCAAAGACCCACAAACGGTAGATCATCTTGCCGCTGGGCACTTGCAACGCTGCGCCCGTCAATGTGTTGGGCACAACAGCGGTGGGCGGCAAAGCAAGGCCTAGATTCTGAAAGCCAAAATGGCCGTCGCTGGCCACAATCGGCAACTCGCCGGAAATGTCGAGGACATTGATTTTGCCCACTTCGAGGGTTGCACCCGAATTCCATTGATATTCGACGCTGGCCGATAGATCGAAATCGCCTGCCCCTTCGGGACGGAAAAGCGCCGTGTTGCCGGGAATAAGACCGATTTCACCGTTGGAAGACTTGCCCCAAGTGTACTCCGGGCGAAGCTTCAATGTGAGATTGCTGGGTCCGCCGTAGAAACTGCCGCGCACTTCGAGATAGCCGTCAACGCGGCCAGAATACCGCGCAAGAGAGCGGGCATCGCCAGCGACGGGTACATCCACAAATTGCGACGCGACGACGCGCAGATCGACATCCTTGGGCGGCGGCGGAGCAGCGGGTGCTGCTGCTGCCGGAGTTGCGGGTTGGCCTTGCGGGGCAAGCGTAGGCGTGGCCACCACGATGGGTTCTACCGGAGATCGGTTCATGCGCGTGTGCGCGATGATGATATCGCCACCGCGATTCTGGCGTCGCGCGGGAAGCATATACACATTGCCTTCACTGTCTTCGCACGAACCAAAGGCATCATTGCAGTTCACGGTGACAGCATCGTCTATATCAACACTATCGCTCGCTTGTTCCGCAAGCGCGGGCGCGGCCCAAGCCAATGCCATTGCACTCGCTGCGAATCCCAAAGCGCCAGCCCGGCGGCTGCTATAATTGATCACGACCCTCATCCCTTCCGTTGCCGCGCGTCGCGTGAACCGCTCGCGCGCATATCTGGATGCACGAGATGAACCACTCGCGCGATGGCGGGTCAATAGGACGGATTTCTTTACACCGTGTTAGCGATGCAGTTGTGACCTGAACGCGTCTATTGAAAGGCGGGTTAGCGGGGCAGTTCGGTGACGCCCATCAAGGCTTCATCGACGGCGCGCGCACACTGGCGCCCTTCGCGAATGGCCCAGACGACAAGGCTTTGCCCGCGCCGCATATCGCCGCACGCAAAGACATTATCCTCACTGGTTGCGTAATTGTTGGTGTCGGCGGCAACATTCCCGCGATCCGTCAATTCCACGCCCGCTTGTTCAAGCAATCCGGCCTTTTTTGGGCCGACAAAACCCATGGCAAGAAAGATAAAATCGGCTTTGATAGTAAAGGCGCTGCCTTCGACTTCCTGCATCTTGCCATCGACCCATTCGACCCGGGCGCATTCAAGACCGGTGATGGTTTCGCCGTCGCCGACAACACGTTTGGTCAAGACCGCCCAATCGCGATCCACGCCTTCTTCATGGCTTGATGATGTGCGCAGCTTCAGTGGCCAATTGGGCCACGTCATCGCTTTGTCCTCTTTTTCGGGAGGCTTTGGCATGATCTCCAGCTGCGTGACGCTTGCAGCGCCTTGGCGATTGGATGTACCGACGCAATCGCTGCCCGTATCGCCTCCGCCGATCACGACAACATGCTTGCCTGTGGCTTTGAGGGTGCCACGCGGTGCCGCGCGCTCTTCCACGTCGCCTGCATTGCGCTTATTCTGTTGGGTCAGGAATTCCATAGCGAGGCGAACGCCGGGCATTTCTGCACCGGGAATGTTGAGCCCGCGCGCATCCTCTGCGCCCCCGGAAAGCACCACTGCATCAAAATTTTCGCGCAGGCTTTTGAACGACACATCCACGCCAACTTCTTTGCTGGTGCGGAATTCAACGCCTTCGGCTTCCATTTGGAGACAGCGGCGAGAGATGAGGTTTTTCTCCATCTTGAAGTCGGGAATGCCATAGCGCAGCAATCCACCGACCCGGTCGCTCTTTTCAAATAGAGTCACCGAATGGCCCGCGCGCGCCAATTGCTGTGCGCAGGCCATGCCGGCAGGGCCAGATCCGATCACGGCGACCGATTTGCCGGTCTTTTGCTCCGGCACTTGCGGTGTGACCCATCCTTCGTCCCATCCGCGGTCGATGATGGCCGCTTCGATGGATTTGATCGTGACGGGTTGGTCAACGATGTTGAGCGTGCACGATGCTTCACATGGGGCAGGGCAAATGCGACCCGTGAATTCAGGGAAGTTGTTCGTGCTGTGCAGCACGTCCAAAGCGTTCTTCCAATCATTCTCATAGACCAGATGGTTCCAGTCCGGGATCATGTTGTTCACCGGGCACCCATTGTGACAATAAGGAATGCCGCAATCCATGCACCGCGATGCTTGAGCCGACAGCACTTCATCGCTCGGTTGCACCACAAATTCGCGGTAATTGTTCAACCGCTCTTTGGGGTCGAGGTAATCGCGTTCGCGGCGATCGAGTTCGAGAAATCCGGTATCTTTACCCATCGTCTGTGCCTATCTTTCTGGCCATTATTCCGCCGCGACCGAAGCGGCTTCTTCGCGCTCGGCTTCCATCGCTTCAAGCGCGTTTTTGTAATCGCGCGGCATCACTTTGACGAATTGTCCCAATGCCGCGTCCCAATTGGCAAGCAGATCGCTGGCGACTGTGCTGCCGGTGTGGAGTTGATGCCGCTCTACCAAAATACGCAGACGTTCCGCATCGTGACGCAGCATGTCGCCCATGCCGAAATCGCGCACGCTGGTGCCGCGTTGTTGCGGGCGTCCGGTGCCTTCATCGGCATCCGCCTCGCTAGAGATTGGCAGCAGATCGACCTGTGCATGGTTTACAAGAGAGGCAAAATTGCCATCGGGATCATACACATAGGCGACACCGCCGCTCATACCTGCTGCAAAGTTCCGGCCCGTCTTGCCCAACACAACGACTACGCCGCCGGTCATATATTCACAGGCGTGATCGCCCGCGCCTTCGACCACCGCGATGGCCCCCGAATTGCGCACGGCGAAACGTTCACCGCCGACGCCGTTGAAATAAGCTTCACCTGCAATCGCGCCGTATAATACGGTGTTGCCGACAATAATGTTGTCGGACGAAACGCGCGGAGCGTTTTCGGGTGGGCGCACGATAAGACGACCACCAGAAAGGCCTTTTCCGACATAATCGTTGGCGTCGCCCACCAGATCGAGCGTCACGCCATGGGCCAACCACGCGCCAAAGCTTTGCCCAGCAACGCCGGTTAGGTTCACGCGGATTGTATCGACCGGCAATCCTTCGTGGCCATGCGCCTTTGCGATTTCGCCCGAAAGCATGGTGCCCACGGTACGGTTCACATTTCGGACGTCATAGTCGATTTGGACCGGGGTTTTCGTCGCGATCGCGTCTTTGCAATCCGCGATCAACGCGTTGTCCATCGCCGCGCCAAGACCGTGATCTTGTTCGCCCGTGTTGTGCAATGCCGCGTCGTCTGCGATCTCCACTTGGTGTAGAATGCGCGCCAAATCGATGCCGCGCGCTTTCCAGTGGCGGTGCATCCGTGTCATGTCGAGCCGGTCAACCCGGCCCACCATTTCTTGAACAGTGCGGAAGCCCATTTCGGCCATGATCCCGCGCAATTCTTCGGCGACGAAGAACATGTAATTGACCACATGCTCTGGTTGGCCGGTAAAGCGGGCGCGCAAAACGGGGTCTTGCGTGGCGACGCCGACGGGACAAGTGTTGAGATGGCATTTGCGCATCATGATACAGCCCGCCGCGATCAACGGTGCCGTTGCAAAACCAAACTCATCCGCGCCCAACAACGCGCCAATGGCCACGTCGCGGCCAGTCCGCAATCCGCCATCGACTTGCACCGCGATCCGGCTCCGCAAATCATTCAGCAGTAAGGTTTGCTGGGTTTCGGCAAGGCCTATTTCCCAAGGGGAACCGGCATGGGTAAGGCTGGTCAACGGAGATGCGCCGGTCCCGCCATCATATCCAGAGATGGTCACGTGATCTGCGCGCGCTTTCGACACGCCGGCGGCCACTGTGCCCACGCCCACTTCGGATACGAGCTTCACCGAAATCCGCGCGCCAGTGTTCACGTTTTTGAGATCGTGAATTAGCTGTGCGAGGTCTTCGATAGAATAGATATCGTGGTGTGGCGGGGGCGAAATGAGGCCCACTCCGGGGGTTGAGTGACGAACGGCGCCGATGCGCTTGTCGACTTTGTGGCCGGGCAGTTGTCCGCCTTCGCCGGGCTTTGCGCCTTGAGCCATTTTGATCTGAATATCGTCAGAATTGACCAAATATTCGGTCGTCACGCCAAACCGGCCCGACGCAACCTGTTTGATCCGGCTGCGCATGGAATCGCCGTTTTCCATCGGCGTAAAGCGGAACGGTTCTTCGCCCCCTTCGCCGGTGTTGGAGCGGCCGCCAATGCGGTTCATGGCCAACGCCATGGTGGAATGCGCTTCGTGGCTGATCGAACCAAGGCTCATCGCGCCCGTGCTAAACCGTTTGACGATCTCGCTGGCCGGTTCGACTTCGTCCAACGAGATCGCCGTTTCTGCGTTTTTGAATTCCATCAGCCCGCGAATGGTCAACAAGCGTTCGGATTGCTCGTTCACCGACTTGGCGTATTCTTCGTACGTCGCCGCGTTACCTTTGCCGTCATTGGCGCGCACAGCGTGCTGCAATTGGGCGACGTTTTCTGGTGTCCATGCATGTTCTTCGCCGCGCAGACGATATTGGTAGATACCGCCGACATCCAACATGCCTTTATAAAGCGGGTTGTCGCCGTAAGCTTGGGCATGACGGCGCACGCTTTCTTCAGCCACTTCGTCTAGGCCCGCGCCTTCGATTGTGGTTGCCGTGCCAGTGAAGTATTTCTCGACAAAGGCGGTGGACAGGCCAACCGCGTCGAAAATCTGCGCCCCACAATAGGATTGATAGGTCGAGATGCCCATCTTCGACATCACTTTGCGGATGCCCTTGCCGATGGCTTTGATATAGTTTTGTTCGACCTGTTCCGTGGGGATATCGGCATGTTTGCGCGCGCGGATATCCTCGAGCGTTTCGAACGCCAGATACGGGTTGATCGCTTCGGCGCCGTAACCCGCCAGCACACAGAAATGGTGCACTTCGCGCGCTTCGCCGGTTTCGATCACGAGGCCGGTCTGCATCCTTAAGCCTTGGCGCACCAAGTGGTGATGCACCGCCGCCGTAGCGAGCAATGCCGGCATCGCAATGCGGTCTTCATTTTGCGTCCGATCGGACAGGACAAGGATGTTTTGGTCCTGAAGCACCGCTTCGGTCGCGGCCCAGCACATTTCTTTGAGCGCCAGCTCCAGACCCTCTGGGCCTGACGACGCATCCCATGTGATGTCGATTGTCGCACAGCGGAACGCCCCATCGAGCGCGCTCTCAACCGAACGGATTTTCGCCAGATCGTTGTTGGTGAGGATCGGTTGTTCAACCTCAAGCCGTTTGTGCGTGCCCGCATCATGGCCAAGCATGTTTGGACGCGGGCCAATCATCGACAACAGGCTCATGACCAATTCTTCGCGGATAGGATCGATCGGCGGATTGGTGACTTGAGCGAAATTCTGTTTGAAATAATCGTAGAGCAGGCGCGCCTTGTCCGACAAAACCGCAATCGGGGTGTCGGTGCCCATTGATCCAATCGGATCGTCGCCTTTGATCGCCATTGGCTCAAGGAAACGGGATACGTCCTCTTGGGTGTAGCCGAATGCCTGCTGCGCTTGCAGCAAGGTGGGTGTTTCCTGATTTTCGTCTTGCGGCAGTTCGGCAAATTCTGGATCTACCACTTCCAAGTCTTCAAGCTTGTATTGCGCCTGTTCCAACCATTTCGCGTATGGTTCCGCATTGGCCAATTCGGCTTTCAATTCAGCGTCTTCAATGATGCGACCTTGTTCCAGATCGATCAGCAGCATTTTGCCCGGTTGCAGGCGCCATTTGCGGGTGATGTCTTCTTCGGCAAAAGGCAAAACGCCGCTTTCCGACGCGAGGCACACCACATCATCTTTGGTGACACAGAAGCGCGCGGGGCGCAGGCCGTTGCGATCCAAAGTCGCGCCGATCTGGCGGCCATCGGTAAAGCAGACCGCAGCGGGGCCGTCCCACGGCTCCATCAAAGCAGCGTGATATTCGTAGAACGCCCGGCGTTCTGTGCTCATCTGTTCGTTTTGCGACCACGCCTCTGGCATCAACATCATCATCGCGTGCGCGAGCGAATATCCGCCCGCCAACAGCAGTTCGAGCGCGTTGTCGAGGCATGCCGTGTCCGATTGCCCATGAGGGATGATCGGCCACATCTTGTCCAAATCTGCACCGAGCAATTCGCTTTCCATGGTGCGGCGGCGCGCGTTCATCCAGTTCACATTGCCGCGAACTGTGTTGATTTCGCCGTTATGCGCAATGAAACGGAAGGGATGCGCCAAGCGCCAACTTGGGAAGGTGTTGGTCGAGAACCGTTGGTGCACAAGGCCGAACGCGCTGACACATTCGGGGTCGCGCAGATCATTGTAAAACGACTGCACCTGCGTGGCGAGCAGCAAGCCTTTATAAACAATCGTGCGGGTCGAAATGCTCGCCATATATGTGTCGGTGAGCGTGGGCATGTCATGCTTCACCGCCAATTTGGCGAGGGGGTTCAAGGTCTGTTTGCGGATCGCGAGCAATTTGCGTTCAAACGCGTCTTGGTCTTCGCAATTGTCGCCCCGGGTGATGATCGCCATCTGAATGACAGGCATGGATGCGATAACCGCATCACCCAATCCATCCTGACTTGTCGGCACATCACGCCAACCGATCAATTTTTGCCCTTCTTTTTCGGCGAACTGCGCAAAGCGTGTGGCGACAAAATCGCGAGCCGCATCGTCTTGCGGCATAAAACACATAGCAACGGCGTAATCGCCGGGTGCCGGCAAGTCATGGCCATTTTCATTGGCCCAACGGCGAAGCACCGCATCTGGGATCTGCATCAGAAGGCCGGCGCCATCCCCCAATAGAGGATCCGCGCCAACAGCGCCGCGATGGTCGAGCTTGGCCAAAATTTCCAACGACTGCTCAACAATCGTGTGGCTGCGTTCGCCCTTAATATGGGCGACCATGCCTACTCCGCAGGCGTCATGTTCATTGGCGGGGTCATAGAGACCCTGGGAATTGGGGTATCCCATGGTTGGCTTTCCGTTCTGTCAGATGCCAATGCAGCGGGACCGATGTTCGGTATGCAGCAACGGCGTGAATGGCGAGCGCACCGGGCCTGTTGCGTATCGAAGGAACCGGGCCGCGCTTCGTTCAACATCCTATTGCCGACGGAAAAGCGATTTTGCAACCGCGAAGAGCGCAGCAAAATTACACAATTTGAAAGTTAGCCTTTAGTTTGATTGCGCAAGCGGTGGTTCAAACACGCAATTTTAGCGGTTTTCTGCGCCACAACGCGCCGTCGGCGCAGTTTAGGCCGCGCCGCGCAAAGATTGCAATTTTAGCAATGCATCGCGCAATTCGCGCTCCGTCTGTCCCAATTCGGTCATTTCGGGGGCCACATTGTTGTCATTCCCTTGCACCGGGCGCGGCGTGGATTGCGGAGCAGGCTGGTCAAAACCGCGCTCTGTGAACAATGTCAGCGCTTTTAAAGCTTCGGCCAATGCGGCATCGCGGCTCGGCCCGGAATCGGGAACCCGTTTGCGTTCAGCCTCTTGATGATCGTGCAGAGCGCCTGCGAAACGTTCCACCATTTCAACGATGCTCAATTCATCCGTCGGCTTCTGACGCAATTTTTCGAGCGCACTTGGTGCCGGAGCTGGGACCGGCGCCGATTGTGGCACCGATTGGACGACAGGGCGCGGCGCCGGTTGTGGGGCGGCGTCTTGCGATGCCGGAGCAGGTTTTTCTTCGACCCAAACGCCGTTGCGGCCCGGAAGTTCGGCAAATTCACCCAGATCAAGCGCTCGTGGCTTTTCAGGGAGCGTGTTTTCGGCTGCGCCCGAAGTGGGCACCGCTTTTGGTGCCGGCTTGGGCGCGGGTGCAAATTGGGTGAGGCTCCAAGATGGGTTGGAATTGGAGCCGCTAATGGGTTTCTTTTGAGCCTGTTGCATGGCGGGTTCTCTGTCTTGTGATTGTGGAGCGGGCGCGGCTTCACAGGTTGCCCCTTCGCATGTTTCGATCAGGGCGGATTTGAACTGGCTGCGAGTAAAGATCGGCTTTTCGCCTTCGTCGGCGGCGGCGCAGTCTTCGGGCGCTTCGATGTCATAGCCACGCTGTGACAGTTCGCCCAAGGTTGGTTGGCGCGGAACGGGTTGGCGGGTGGTTTCGCTCAACTCTTCGAACTCGCCCTCTTCTTCGGCCGCACCAAACGGCATTTCTTCGATCGGCGCATCAAGGCTCTCGCTGCCCAATTCAACAACGGGGTCAATCGGGCGCACGCGGCGTGTCGATACGGCAGAAACGACCGCAACTTTTTCTTCGCTGCGGCTGGAATATTCGCGCAATGCGGCGGCGACTACATAACCAAGGCCCGCGCCAAGCAACGCCGCGATGGCTGCAAAAATGTACGTGGCAACATCGCCTAATGCCGTCAGGCCGCTAAGCGTGCTGAGGCGACCAACCAAATTGGCGGGCAACACAAGCACAGAGAGACCCAGCAACGCTGCGCCCCATGCGGTGATGACCGGCACGAACGATTTATGTGCGGAAACTGGCGTTTTCCGAGGCTGCTCGCGAACGCGTTTGGTTGTGCGCTTCTGCGCCTGTTCGTCGAAATGTTTACTAAGACGCATATTGCCCTTTGCCCGTCTGTTTTTTTGACGAGCAAAGGAGGAACTACCCCTATGCTCGTAAGCCCCGTTCGCGCGTCACGGTGTCAACCCGATCGTCGCGGCCACCATCGTGACTAAGATCGGATAGCAAGAGATGGTAAACGTCGAGATAACGCCGAATGTTTGTTGCCCAATTGTGTCGGGCATGAACGTGATTGACGCCGGCGTCCCGGATCGCCTCCCATTCGTGACGAGCATTGAACACGCCAGTTAGCGCAGCTGCGCATGCGAGGGGATCATCGGGTGTAAAGAGAAAACCAGTTTCGCCGTCCTGGATCAATTCGCGGTGTCCGCCCACATTTGACGCGGCGACGATCCGCCTTTGCGCCATGGCCTCCAACGGTTTGAGAGGGGTGACCAGATCGGTCAGGCGAGAATGTTTGCGCGGATAGGCCAATACATCAATCAGAGAATAATAACGTTCAACCTGATCATGCGGCACACGGCCGGTGAAAATGACAGCATCGGGTTCAGGCAAGGCCGCCGCGGCGGCGCGCCATTTCGCATCCATTTCACCCGCACCAACCAACAATAGGCGCGCGCCGGGATGGCTTTTTCTAAGATGCGGCATGGCCGCGATCAGATCATCGACCCCTTCGTAATCATAGAAACTGCCGATGTATCCGACCACCGGCGATCCTGGTTCGATGCCCAATTCGACACCCAACGCATCGTCGCGCGCCACAGGTTCACCGAACATAGTCAGATCAACGCCGTTCGGCATGACCCCAATTTTCCCCTCGCCGATGCCGCGCGCAATCAAATCATCACGCAATCCATTGCAAATTGTGAAAAGCGCATCCGCCCGCGTCGCCACTTGTGTCTCTAGGCTGCGGGTTAGGCGGTATTTGGCCGACCCTTGGGTGCCGGTTTGGTTGCCGACAGCGGCGTCTTCCCAAAAGGCGCGGATTTCATACACGAACGGAATATTGAGCGCTTGCGCGGCGCGCCACGCAGCACCACCGTTCAACGCCGGGGAGTGGGCATGAATGATATCGGGCCGCCATTCTTTGGCCAAGGATTGGATCGCCGCTGACAACGCTCCCATTTCTTTCAACTCGCTCACCAACATCGGCCCGCTGGGATTGCCGGTTGTGCGGTGAAACGTGAGGCCATCATATTCCTGCACCGCTTTGTCGCCGTTCGCCCCGTCCCATCCCGCTTCGCTATTGTGGCGTTGAGACGTTATGCCGCGCACTTCCAATCCCGCGGCTTCTTGAGCCTTTAAGATGGCGCGCGTGCGAAAGGTGTAGCCGCTGTGCAGTGGCAATGAATGGTCAAGGACGTGAAGAATGCGTGTCATGGCGATGCCTTTAGCCCCGTTGTGCTTAACGCCGCGTCAACTGCCTTTTGGTATCAGCGGCTCGACATGATCGATTATCTCTCTCTTGCTTTGGGCCACGGCCTGCTTGCGGTGGCTTTGCTGCGGCTGGTGCTGTTGGATGATTTGGATGTCGATCCGCGAGTGAAAGAGCACAAGCAACGCGCCGAGGCAGAACGGTCTGCGGCGACCAATTCAGGCCGCGCCTCGCAGCGAATGAAAGCGCAAGAAACCGCGTCAGAACGCGATCAAGATGAGGCTGCGCTGTAGATGCTCGATCTCGTTTTCATCGCTTTTATCGCTTATGTCTTGATGCTCGGCCTGCGGCGGCCGTTCCTGTGGGTGTTGCTGTATGTCTATATCGACATTCTGGCCCCGCAACGGATCGGCTATTCAATCATCACAGAATTGCAGGTTTCGTTGATCGCATTCGCAGCGGCGTTTGGCGGATGGCTTTTGCTGGATCGCAAAGAAGGGTCGCGTTTCACGATGCGCCAATTCTTAATGCTGGCATTGCTGATCTATTGTTGGTGGACGTTGCAAAGCGCGGAGTTCCCAGAATCGGCCGTGACAAAGTGGGATTGGGTTTGGAAGGCTTTGCTTTTCGCGATCTTCCTGCCGCTGACGATTACGACGCGCGCGCGGATCGAAGCGCTGGCCCTAACGCTGACTTTGTCGATAGCGACCATTGTGATTGGCACCGGCCTAAAGATCGTTTCGGGCGGCGGCGGCTATGGCAATCTCAAATTCTTCGTCCAAGACAACAGCGGCATTTATGAAAGCTCGACTTTGGCAACCGTTGCGATCGCGTTGATCCCCTTGGTCGCGTGGTTCACCCGCTATGGCACGATTTTTCGACCGCACTGGATGGTGAGTGCGTTCGCCTTGGGACTGGTTTTTGCCAGTTTGTTGATCCCCGTCGGCACCGAAGCGCGCACAGGTTTGCTGTGTATCGCGGCGTTGGGCGTGTTGTTGCTGCGTTATACCAAGCGTCGTTTCACTTTCGTCGCGGCCGCTGGCGTTCTGGGTCTCACCGCTTTGCCGTTTTTACCGGCGAGCTATTACGAGCGGATGGCAACCATCGCACAGCCAGGCGGCGATGAAAGCGCGTCGACGCGATTGGCCGTTTGGTCATGGACCTTGGACTATGCGAGCCGAAACCCAATGGGTGGCGGCTTTGATTCGTACCGCGCCAACAGCTTCACCTATGTGATGCCCGTAAGAGAGGTGACAGGGAATACAGTCACCGTTCAATATCGCGATGTGGTCGATGAAGGGCGCGCCTTCCACTCATCGATCTTTGAGGTGCTGGGGGAACAAGGTTATCCCGGGCTGCTCATGTGGTTGATGCTGCAAGGGTTGGGCGTTTGGCAGATGGAGCGGATCTATCGCCGTTGGAAAGGGGCGACGGATGAGGAAGACGCCTGGATCTCGCCGCTGGCTGCTGCATTGCAAATGGCTAGCCTGATTTATCTGGTCGGCGCCTTGTTTCAAGGGATCGCCTATCAACCGGTTATGTTGATGATCATCGGGCTGCAGATTGGGCTTAACTCCTATCTCAAACCGTTCGAATCGGATCGGCGGACCGAAATCACAAATGAGCGCATCAAAACGGTCATGACACCGTCGCAGAAGCGCGCAAAACAGCGGCGAGAGGCCGCCAAAGCCCGTTTAAAGCCGACCTAGAAGCGGTTTGGAGGCCGGTGCAACCTAGCGTGCCGTAACGGCAGTGATGCATGCATTGCACTGGTCGAAACTATGGGCCATGTAGCTCCTCGATAGCAACGCCTGTGCGGATGGAATCGCGGGCGAAATTTGAGAGGAATTGAACCATGACTCCACAAGAATTGGCCACAAAGGTTGGCGAAAATATCGGCACCAGCGAATGGGTCGAAATGAGCCAGGAAAAGATCAACATGTTCGCAGATGCGACCGGTGATCATCAATTCATCCACGTCAATGAAGAAGCCGCCAAGATGACGCCATTTGGCGGCACAATTGCGCACGGCTTTATGACCTTGTCGATGATGCCGTACCTTGGTGCCAACAGCAACACGCCGAAACTCGACGGTGTGAAAATGGGCGTCAATTATGGCGGCAACAAATGCCGTTTCCTTAGCCCAGTCCGCGCCGGAAAGCGCATTCGTGGCCACTGGAAATTGACCGAAATGATCGAAAAACGAGCCGGTCAATGGCAACAGACTTGCGAAGTCACGATGGAAATCGAAGGCGAAGAAACGCCTGCGCTGATCTGTGAATGGATCACGCTGTACTTCGTCTGATCTGACGAACCCTTTCATTCTGAATTTGCCCCACCTTTTCGGGGCTCGCTGCGTATCAACCCCCTTACGAAAGGACATTTTATGTCACGTGATGCAGTCATCGTATCCACCGCCCGCACGCCAATTGGCCGGGCATATAAAGGCGGATTCAACGCCACGCCTGGTGCCACTCTTGGCGCCGCATCTTTTGCTCCTGCTGTTGAGCGCGCCGGTATCGATGCCGGTGAAATCGACGACGTTGTTTGGGGCGCGGTCCTTACGCAAGGCACGCAAGCCGGTAACATTGGTCGTCAAGTCGCTCTGCGCGGCGGTGCCCCTGTTTCGGTGGGTGCGCAAACAATCGATCGTCAATGTTCAAGCGGCCTGATGGCGATCTCGACAGCGGCAAAGCAGATCATTGTCGACAATATGGATGTTGTCGTTGGCGGCGGTCAGGACTCGATCTCGATGGTCCAGACCCCTGAAATGCGCGTTGCGCCCGATCGCTCGCTGATCGAAATGCACAAAGACGTGTACATGCCCATGCTCGGCACGGCCGAAACGGTTGCCGCGCGTTACGGCATCAGCCGCGAAGCGCAGGACGAATACGCGCTGCAATCGCAAATGCGCACAGCAGCCGGTCAAGAAGCCGGTCACTTCGACGCAGAGATCGTCCCTGTCACAACCACCATGATGGTGAAAGACAAAGCAACCGGCGAAGTCAGCCAAGTTGAGCACACCATGACCAAGGACGAAGGCAACCGCCCTTCGACCACGCTCGAAGGCCTACAAGGTCTTCAACCTGTTATGGGCCCGGGCAAGGTGATCACCGCCGGCAACGCTTCGCAGCTTTCCGATGGTTCATCGGCTTCGGTTCTGATGGAAGCCAAGCTTGCTGAGCAAAAAGGTCTTCAACCACTGGGTCGTTATGTCGGCATGGCGGTTGCAGGCACCGAACCTGATGAAATGGGCATTGGCCCTGTTTTCGCGATCCCGAAATTGCTGAAGCAAACCGGCCTGAAAATGGACGATATCGGCCTCTGGGAACTCAACGAAGCGTTCGCTGTACAGGTTCTGTATTGCCGCGATAAATTGGGCATCGATAATGACATCCTCAACGTCAATGGCGGCTCGATCTCGATCGGTCACCCATACGGAATGACCGGCGCGCGCTGCACCGGCCACGCTTTGATCGAAGGCAAACGCCGCGGTGCGAAATATGTGGTCGTGACCATGTGCGTTGGCGGCGGCATGGGCGCAGCGGGCCTTTTCGAAGTCTTCTAAGCGCAGCCAAAAGCTGAATTTGGAAAAGGCGGCGCGGGATCAATCCTGCGCCGCCTTTTTCTTTGCGGGTGTTTGTGGCTACAATTGCCAAATGGGCATCATCGAAATTATCGGAATCGCGGGCAGTGTCAGCCTATTGTCGGGCTGGCGGTTGTATTTGTGCATCTTTGCGACGGGCCTAGCGATGCGATTGGACGCATTGCCGGTACCAGAACATTTGGCCAGCCTTGGTGTGCTGGAAAACCCATGGGTTATGGGGATCGCTGCCATTGGTGCGCTGGCGGAATTCTTTGCCGACAAGGTCATGTGGCTCGACACCGCATGGGACACGCTGCACACGCTGATCCGGCCGATTGGCGGCGCGCTGTTGGCGCTGGCGATTGTTGATCCTTCCGACCCCGCAACGCAGGTCATCGCTTTTCTGTTGGGCGGCGGGGCGAGCTTTCTCGCGCATGGCGGAAAGGCCAGCGCGCGCGCCGTGGTGAACACCTCGCCTGAACCGGTTAGCAACCTTGTCACGTCCAGCGTAGAGGATGTGGCGACCGTTGGGCTGCTCTATGTGGCGTATGAGTATCCGACAATTGCAGCAGCGGTGGCAGCGGTATTGTTCCTCGTCGCAATCGGCTTGCTATGGATGGCACATCGAATTGTGAAACGTCTGTTTTTTAGGGCACCTAAAGCGGACGCATGATCGCTCACGCCGGACCGCGTCCCAATGCGCCAAACCAACAAAGCATGTAATCTGAATTAGGACAATCGATGGATCTCTTGCGCAAAACGATATTCTTGGGCTGCTCCGCAATCGCCCTTTGTGGATGTGGCGGATCCGATAGCAGCACCAGTGCCCCTGCTCCGGTCGCAACCGGAACGCCAACCCCATCGCCCACACCTACCCCTACACCAACCCCTTCGAGCAGCGGCTTTGAGTTTGGCCGCACGATCAACACCGACGCCAATGCCCCGTTGGCCAGCATGAATCAGCAAACGGGCAAATTGCATTACGCGCTGTATGCCAATCACGATCAGTCGAACGCCGACAATATGATCCCCGACTTCTCTCATGCTGGCTATGGAGGAGGGGGCGTGGCTTTGCCGGGTTACGCGGACATTTCGGTGCATCGCACGCTCAGCCCGCTTGTCGGTGACAACCTTGCCGCCATTCAGGGCGCGATTGACTCCGTGGCGGCTCTTCCCGCTGATAGCAGAGGCATCCGCGGCGCGGTCCTGCTGACCGCTGGACAATATGAAATTAGCGGCCCCATTGTCATCTCAACCGGGGGCGTTGTTTTGCGCGGCGAAGGTCCGGGGGCGAACGGTACCGTCCTCATTGCGACCACGACTACAGAGCAATCCACCCTGATAGAGGTGCGCGGCGAAGGGTCAGGTAGGCGTCCCACGGCGGCGGCCAATTCTGGCGAAACCGACATCACTCAGGCCTATGTCCCGGTTGGAACGATCAGCGTGGAGGTCGCCGATACGAGCGGCTTTGCCATCGGAGATGCCATCGCGATCGTCCGCAGTCCCAACGATGTATGGATGGGCAATGGCGGCGTGGACATGGCCCAATACGGTTGGGAACCCGACAGCTATGAATTAGCGATTGAGCGCACGGTCACCGCCATTTCGGGCAACACGATTACATTTGATGCACCTGTGACTGACACGATTGAGAGCCAGTTTGGTGGCGGCTATGTCTACAAGACAGACACATCCCAACGATTGCAGCAGGTTGGCGTTGAGAATCTAAGGCTGCAAACGCTCGATTACGCCGACATCACTCGGGAGGATCGCGCCTTTTTCGCGATCGCATTTGAAGAGGTCGAAAACAGCTGGGTCCGCGACGTCACCTCACGGTTTTTCTCGCAAGCTTTCAATTTCTACGATGGCGCGCGGTTCAACACGATGCAGGATATCGCCTTTATCGACCCCGATTTCGAAGTGGTTGGCGGGCAACATTACGCATTCGACTTTAAGGATGCCGGTCAAAATTTCTTCCAACGTTGTTACAGCCGAGAAGGGCGACACAGTTTCACATCCGGATCGCGCGCGACCGGCCCCAACGTTTTCCTCGATTGCCTCGCGGAGAACAGCACCAATGACAGCGGCCCGCACCACCGATGGGCCACGGGCACCCTCTTCGACAATGTGAAAGACAGCCTGCTGCGCGTGCAGAACCGCACAACTTCGGGATCAGGGCACGGCTGGGCCGGGGCACAACAATTGCTTTGGAACAGCGAGCTGGACGAATATGTCCTGCAAACGCCGCCTTTTGCCATGAATTGGGCGGTTGGGATTGTCGGAACACGGATTGATGGCAGCTTTTCGCCTGATGAAGCAGACGGGATCATCGAAAGCGCGGGCACGCGTGTGGCTGTGCGCAGCCTCTATCTGCAGCAATTGGAGGACCGATTGGGCAACCAAGCTGTGACGAATATCACTATACCGCAACAACGCAGCGGAGTGATATGGAATGCCCTTTCCGCATGGGCGGGAGAGGGGAAATTTTCTCCGTAAGTTGTTGATCACAAAGGGGCCTTGTGTTTGAGGTCAAACATAGCGGGCGCAGAGGCTCGATACTTTGATGACAAATGAAGAATGGGCCGCATCAAACGATGCAACCGAAATGCTGGTTTCGCTGTATCTAGAACGGCCCGCATATTTTCAGGAAATCGTTCCCGAACTGCACAAGTTCCTGATCGCTTGTTGTTGGAAGAACAAGCATCTCACCCCACAGAAATCGCTAATAGATGGGCTAAAGGGCGCCGAAGATCGGGTCGCCGGAAAAATTGATGAAGACGAATTTTACCGATTGAACTGGCATGCCGAGGCAGCTGTTTTCGATCTGGCTTACTGGGAAACGGATACGCCCGAAGATGTTGAGCGTATCAAGGCCATGATCGAGGGGATATCGGAGCTTGATGGGATGTCGTTTAAGGATGCGCGGGGGGTGATGAACCGAGCAGCATCTTTTGCAGAAGCATCAATGATCTATCCGTGGCTGCGAATGGGCTCCAAGGCAAAACGTCCGCAACGAGAAAAGATTCAGCCTGAACGGTGGTGCGACCGCCTTTTCCGTTCTGAGTTTCTCTGTGCGGATCTGTTGCGCGAGCATTTGGCGCCTGATTTAGTCGACTAGCGACGCCGCCTTTTGGCCGCGTGAACGAGGATGTCCCGCCTCAGACCGGGTGGGCATATCAACTAAACTGAGCCACAAATTCCTCAACCACAGGCGCAACCTTGTCTCGCCAACGTGAGCCGTTGAAGATACCGTAATGCCCTGCGCCTTCTGCCATGTAGTAGCGTTTTTTATCCGCGTCCAAACCGCTCGCCAGTTTCAGCGCTGCTTTCGTCTGGCCCAGCCCAGAGATATCGTCGCGCTCGCCTTCTACGGCAAGCAAGGCAGTGTTGGTGATTTGCGTGAGGTCGACGATTTCGCCTTTGTGTTCAAACGTACCGTTCGGGATCGAATGTTTTTGGAACACTTCCTCGACCGTTTGCAGGTAGAACTCTGCCGTCATGTCGCACACAGCGCGGTATTCGTCGTAGAAATCCTTGGTCGCCTGGGCGCTGGCATCATCGCCAGCGGTCAGATGTTTGAACATCTCATAGTGGCTCATCATGTGGCTTTGCAGGTTCATGCTCATAAACGCCGATAGTTGCATGAAACCGGGATAGACCCGCCGCCCAGCGCCGCGATATTTTGCCGGAACGGTTGTGATGACCGATTGTCGGAACCACGCAATGGGCCGTTTCATCGCGTGATCATTGACCGATGTAGGGCTTTCCCGCGTATCAATCGGGCCGCCCATCATGGTGAGAGTGGCAGGTGCCGCGGGCGATTTGTGCTGATTGAGCAGGGCGGTCGCCGCAAATGCCGGGACCGATGGCTGACAAACAGCGAGCATATGCGGGCGCTGTCCGGGTTGAACTCCTTCGATGTATTCAAGGAATTCCATCAAATAGTCGATGTAATCGTCGAGGTCGAAGTTTCCTTCGTGAACAGGCACCGTCGCAGCGTCGGCCCAATCGGTGATGTAAACTTCGAATTTTTGAAGCATCCGTTCCACCGTGCCGCGCAGCAAGGTGGCGTAATGTCCGCTCATGGGGGCAACGATTAGCATTTTGGGACGGTCGTCCGCTATTCCATCAAGGCGAAAGCGCTTAAGATCGCCAAAGGGGCGATTGACCACGGTCGCTTCGATCACAGAATGAAGCGTGCCATCCACGTTCACTTCGGTGATGCCAAAAGCAGGTTTTGCATAATCGGCGGTTGCGTGGGCCAACACGTCGAGCGCGTTTGCAGCGATCGGCATCATGCCCATCTTGCCAAATGGATTGGCTGGGTTGGTCATAATCGATGCGCTGATGGAAGCGATGGAGCTGACGGAATTCATCCAGCTGCGCTGAATTTCATAAGCATGGTAAAGCATGTTTGGCCCGTCCTAGATGCGGCGCGCGACCCCTCACGCGGTGTAACCTTATCCATTACTAAATGGGCCTTTGTGGGCGATTGTGCAATGCACAATTTTGCGCGGCTTGGGCTTGAGTTGAAAAGAGTATGCTTTTTGCAGGTGAAATTTCGGCCCGGCATCGCTAGATCACCTCAGATATGGACGGGGACACCACCGAAATCACACAGGTCGAAGAAATGGACGGCGCGGACGCGGCCGGGTCGGAACGAGACGTGGAGAACACGGCTGCTTCTGAGAGCACGGAAAAGCGTCAGCGTTCGCTCGCGCCGTTGCGTATGGTCTATCGTGAAGCGGGCAAATACCCCTCTCAGATCGGCTTTGCCTTGTTGTCATTGGTGGTTACGGCGGCGGCTACGTTGGCCATTCCATGGCGGTTTAAGGTCATCATCGACGATGCATTCGGCGGCATTGCTGGCCCGGAAGAAATCGGACATGCGTTTCAATATCTCTTGATGATCGTGGTCATTCTGGGCTTCGGCACCGCCGCCCGCTTTTACTTCGTCAGTTGGATCGGGGAACGCGTGGTCGCCGATATACGGCTTAGGGTTCAGGAAAACCTTCTGCGCATGTCGCCCAGCTTTTACGAAGAGAACAGCCCCAAAGAAATCTCCAGCCGGATGACATCGGACACGGCCATCATCGAAACGGTGGTGGGCACGACGGTGTCGGTCGCTTTGCGCAACACGTTGACGGGGATTGGTGGGATCGCTTTGCTGCTGTATCTCGCGCCGACCCTTACATTAGGGCTCTTGATTGGAATCCCTCTGGTGATTCTGCCCATCGTATTCTTTGGTCGGAAAATTCGCGCCGTATCCCGCTCCAGCCAGGATCGCGTTGCCGATGTCGGTGCCTATGTGAGCGAAGTTTTGTCGGCGATGAAGATCGTTCAGAGCTTTGGTCAGGAAACCCGTGAGGCGGGGCGTTTTGGCGATGTGGTTGAACGCACGTTTGAGACAGCGCGCAAACGGATCATTTTGCGCGCGGCGATGACGTCTATCGTGATCTTGCTGATCTTTGGCGGCATCACGATGGTGATGTGGCGCGGCGCGCTGGCGGTTTCCGAAGGAGCTATCACAGGCGGCACGATAGCGGCGTTTGTGTTGACTGGCGGATTGGTCGCCGGGGCCATGGGGTCTTTGACAGAGGTCTATGGCGATTTGTTGCGCGGCGCCGGTGCGGCCAGTCGGTTGGCCGAATTGTTGGAAGCAAAGCCCGCCATTGCTGCTCCTGCGCGGCCCGAGCTTTTGCCCGATCCACCCCGGGGCAGTCTATCGTTTCGCAATGTGACGTTCCGATATCCTGCGCGGCCCGAAACACCGGCATTGAAGAATTTCAGCCTTGAGATTGAGCCCGGTGAAACGGTTGCGATTGTGGGCCCTTCGGGTGCTGGTAAATCCACGTTGTTCCAATTGGTCGAACGTTTTTACGATCCGCAAGTGGGCACCATCCGTATTGACGGTGTGCCTTTGACGAAAGCGGACCCGGCTGACCTGCGCGCGCGATTGGCCTTGGTCCCGCAAGACGGGGTTTTGTTTAGCGCGGATGCCCGCGACAATTTGCGATACGGCATGTGGGACGCAACTGACGAAGACATTTGGGACGCGGCCCGGGCGGCGAACGCTGAAAGCTTCTTGCGCGATTTGCCGGATGGGCTCGACACGTATTTGGGCGAAGGAGGCACGCAATTGTCCGGCGGTCAACGACAACGTGTGGCAATCGCTCGTGCTTTGCTGCGCGATGCCCCGATCTTGCTGTTGGATGAGGCAACCAGCGCGCTGGACGCTGAAAGCGAGCAATTGGTCCAACACGCTCTTGATGGGTTGATGCAAGATCGAACCACGATCGTTATCGCCCATCGGCTGGCGACGGTGCGCAAAGCGGATCGGATCGTTGTGTTGGATGAAGGCGAGATTGCCGAGCAAGGGACACACACAGAATTGACCGCAGCCGGTGGACTTTATGCGCGCCTTGCGTCTCTGCAGTTTGCATCGAACGAGGCCGCGTAATCTCGCCGGTCAGGCGTTGACCGTCCGCCACAAACCCGTTTTCCGCCGGGTTTGTGAGCCGATTGGAGCCGCATTTTTCGATAAAGCGTCATGCCTGTGCGACCAGCGGCACCCTTGCCAATTGTCCCGCGCTAAACCACCATCACGACATAAGTGAATTACCAACAGGGACACGCTGATATGATCCGCACAACCAAAATCCTGCTGGCCGGTACCGCCGCGCTGGCGTTGACCACCACCAGTTTAGCCAACGACCAACACGCCGATGAAAGCATCGGCATTCCAGGCGAATCCATCGAAAAGTTGGAGGCGCATGACGATCTCGAAGCGGAATTGGAGCAAGGCTCTCCCACGATGGATTTTGGCACGTGGGGCGTCGGCACCGATTTGATCGACAACACGGTTGCTCCTGGCGATGATTTCAACGCCTACGTCAACGGAAAATGGATCGCTGCCAATGAAATCCCAGCTGACCGCCAACGGTTTGGCGCGTTCGACATGCTGCGCGAAGGGGCAACGCAAGATGTCCGTTCTTTGGTCCAAACGCTGGTTGCATCAAACCCAGAGCCGGGCACACAAGCGCGCCGCATCGTGGATGCTTACAACGCGTATCTGAATGTCGAAGCAATTGACGCCAGCGGCCTCGCCCCGGCGCAACCTTATTTGAACGCTATTTACGGTGCCGCCGATTTGGAAGCGTTGGTCCGCTTGTTCGGAACACCGGGTTACCCATCACTTGTAGGTGCGGGTGTGACGATTGATGCACGCAACCCAACCGATTACGCCGTCGGCATCGGCTTTGACGGTATGGGTCTGCCCGATCGCGATTACTATTTGGTCGATTCCGAAAGCAATTTGGAAATTCGCGCGAAATATATCGAATATCTCAAAACCATGCTCGGCGCGGCAGGATATGCCGATCCTGCCGGTGCTGCGGCCGCAGTCTATGCCTTTGAAAGCAAGGTAGCTGTGCTGGAATGGGCGCGCCCGGTTCTGCGGATGCCACAATTGACATACAATGAGCTAACGCCGGAAGAATTGACCGCGATGGCGGGTGATTTCCCAATTGCGGCGCTGCTTGAATCATCGCAACTGGATGGCCAATCGCGCTTTCTTGCGCGGCAATTGCCGCCCACCGATGAAGAAATTGAGAGCATGGGATTGACCCCAGAACAGCTCGAAATGATTGGCGGCGGTTTGCCGGCTATGATGGAATTACTGACGCAAACGCCGCTTGCAACGATCAAAGCCTACATGGCCACGCGCTTCCTTTCTGGAAACGCTGCGGTTCTTTCCAGCGATCTGGATAAGGCCAATTTCGACTTTTACGGCAAAACCATCAGCGGCCGGGAAGAACAGCAAGAACGCTGGAAACGCGCTATTGGAGCGGTTGAGGGGTCCATCGGTGAACAACTCGGCGCGCTGTATGTTGACGAATACTTCCCCGAAACCAGCAAAGCCCGCATGGACGAGCTGGTGGCGAATCTGACACGGTCGATGAACACCGCGCTCGACAACAATGAATGGATGACGCCTGAAACCATTGCCGAAGCGCGCGCAAAACTGAACGGCTTTGTTCCGATGATCGGCTATCCTGGTGAATTCAAAACCTACGAAGGTTTGGAAATCTCTGCTGACGATCCGCTGGCCAACAGGATGGCAACGGCGCGCTGGGATGATGCGGATTCGCGCGCGCGGTTGGGTACGCAAGTTGATCCAAGCGAATGGGGCATGTTCCCACAAACGGTGAACGCCTATTACTCGCCTTTGACCAATCGGATCGTCTTCCCTGCAGCCATTCTACAACCACCATTTTTCAACGCAGATGCAGATCCGGCGGTGAATTATGGCGGGATCGGCGCGGTGATCGGCCACGAGATCGGCCATGGTTACGACGATCAGGGTTCGCAATTCGATGCGACCGGCACATTGCGCAATTGGTGGCAGGACCAAGACCGCGCCGGCTTTGTTCAATTCACTGATCAAATGGCCGGCTTTATCGAAGCTTATTGCCCCGTTGACAGTCCTGAAGGCCCTGTTTGCCTAAGGGGTGGACAATCCATGGGTGAAACATTGGGCGATGTAGTCGGATTGCAGATGGCGTATCGTGCGTATCGCCTTTCGCTGAACGGCGAAGAGGCGCCAGTTATCGATGGTCTGAGCGGCGACCAACGTTTCTTCCTTGGCTTTGCACAAATCTGGCGCGGAATGGAACGTGAGGCGAGCCTACGCAACCGGGTGATGACTGCGAACCACCCTCCTGGCGAGTTCCGCTTGAACAACGCGGTCCGTCATCTTGATGCGTGGTATGATGCGTTTGAAGTGACAGAAGATCACGCCTTGTACTTGCCGCCGGAAGAACGCGTCAGAATTTGGTAACCGAGATTGACATGGCCCGCGCTTCCTACAAGGAACGCGGGCCATGACTTTTCTACAAATGCTCATCATCGCGGTGGTCCAAGGAATCACCGAGTTTTTGCCCATATCTTCATCGGGGCATCTGATCTTGATTTCGGTCTTCACCGGGTTCGAAGATCAAGGACCGATGATCGATATTGCGGTCCATGTCGGCTCGCTCTTGGCCATCATCGTCTACTTTTTTAAAGATGTGATGGGCCTCGCACGCGGTGGTTTCGCCAGCGTCGGCATCGGCAAAGCCCCGGCCGAGCGTAAATTGTTCTGGTGGATTGTGTTGGGCACAATCCCGGCGGTGATTTTCGGTTTTGCGATCAAACTGGGCTTCCTCAATGGCTTTGTTGAAAGCACCTTTGGCATTCCCATTATCGAAGAAGACCTTCTTGCCTCCATCCGGTTTACCGATCTGATCGCGACCAATTTGATTGTCTATGGCATCCTGTTGGGTCTGGCCGACTACTTCGGTAAAGAAGAAAAAACCTTCGAACAGATGACGTGGCGTGATGGCCTTTTGGTCGGCATGGCACAGGCCTTGGCCTTGGTTCCCGGCACAAGCCGTTCGGGCGTCACAATGACCGCGGCCCGATTGTTGGGTTACGGCCGGTTCGAAGCGGCGCGGTTCTCTTTCCTATTGTCGATCCCGGCGGTGGCCGGTGCGGGCGTTTTGATCATTCCAGACTTATTGGAAGCGGACAGTTCGTTGTTGCTCGAAGCGGTCATTACTGGCGCAATGACATTTGTTGCGGCGTTCGCGACCATGGCGTTCTTAATGAATTTCCTCAAACGCGCATCCATGATGGTGTTCGTCCTCTACCGGGTCGCGATGGGTTGTGCGTTGCTGTATTTCTTCTGATCCGCGTGGTCATTGCGCGCGCTGGGGAACCTTTGCGCCCCGCCGTTCATTGGTGGAATGTAGAGCATGAACAAAAGGCTTTAGAAATCTGATGGCGTTGCTGTTGTTGATCACTGTTGGCGTGACTGCGGGCTGGTTTGCCTCAATCATCGCGCGCACCGAAGCGGTCGGTGACATAATGTGGCAAATCGCCACTGCGCTGGTGGCCAGCATCGCAGTGGGATTGTTCCTAAATTCGGGCACGGTGCTGGGTGGATTGTCCTTGATTGCACTCGGATCCGCATGCCTTGCGGCGATAGCAGCCTTGATTGCGTATCACGCTATTGCTGCGCGCAAAACGGACGGCGCAGACATCTAAAATTGCTCTTCGACGGCCGCGTTCGCAAGTCGAATGGACGGGTTAATCAAACGGGATCGGCGCTTGAACCTCTGCCCCCGCGCAGGTGGTATTCCTGTGTCCCGCGGTTCACGACATTATCGACATCAATGATCGCAGAATTCGCGTACGTGAAGCTGGGTGCGAGATTGCGGTACAGCCGGTCAAAGTCGCGCTCGACCGTTTGGCGGTACAAATCATCAAAACTTTCGATCACGAAATAGGTCGGTTGAAGATCGCTGATGACGTAATCCGTTCGCATCACCCGATCGACATTCAGCATGATCCGATTGGGGCTTTTCGCTTCGACAGCAAATTGCGCCTCTGTTGGGCCGGACAAGATCCCAGCACCGTATGCGCGAATGCCGTCGGCCTCTTCGATCAGGCCGAATTCCACCGTGTACCAATACAGTGCGCCCAAGGCTTTAAGCCGGTTGTAGCGCATGGCCTTCCACCCGGCGCGGCCATATTCCTGCATATAGTCGGCATAGACCGGATCGGTCAGCATCGGCACATGGCCGAACACATCGTGGAAGACGTCGGGTTCCTGAATATAGTCGAATGTTTCGCGAGTGCGGATGAAATTGCCAGCGGGGAAACGGCGGTTGGCCAAATGCCAGAAAAACACGTGATCGGGGATCAACATGGGCACCGGCACCACGCTCCACCCGGTTAATTTGTCCAACTCTTCGGTAAGGCGCGCAAATTCAGGAACGCCCCCGCGCGACAGATCCAGCTTATCAAGACCGGCGATAAAGGCGCTCGCCGCGCGGCCCGGTAGGATGTCCATTTGACGCGCGAACAGATCGTCCCAGATTGCGTCATCGTCCGCTCCATAGGCGGTTTGCGCAGGTTCCAGCCAATCATCCCCAAGATGCGCGGGTTTGACGAGCGGCGCAGTGAAGACATCTGCGGGCAGGTCTGGCAAACGGGTAAAGTCGGTTTCGTCTGTATCGAGAGCGGTCATGTCGTATCATGTGATACTACCTTGGGCGCGAAACCACAATCATTGTGAAGGAAGGACAAGGCCATGGCCATCAAAGGCAAAGATTACCGTAAGGCTTTGGAGCCGATGACCGAAGAATTGGTCGGGATGGCGCGTTGGGCGCGGACCACCGGCGCGCGCGTCGTGGTATTGTTCGAAGGGCGTGACACGGCAGGAAAGGGCGGCGCAATTCGCGCAGTCCGGGACAAGCTGAATCCACGCCAATGCCGCACCGTTGCCTTGTCCAAGCCGAGCGAGGACGAGCAGACGCAATGGTATTTTCAACGTTACATTCAACACTTACCCAGTGCGGGTGAAATCATCCTGTTCGATCGATCATGGTACAATCGGGCCGGGGTTGAACAAGTGATGGGCTATGCCAACCAACCGCAAGTCGATCGGTTCTTGGAACAAGTACCGGTGTTTGAAAAGCTGCTCACCGATGATGGAATTATGCTGTTCAAATATTGGCTGACGACAGATCAGGACAATCAGGAAGAGCGTCTGCGCGAACGGTTGGATGATCCGTTGAAGCGTTGGAAATTGTCGCCGGTAGATCTGGCCGCGCGAGAGAAATACGACGCCTATACCGAAGCACGTGAAGCGATGTTGAAGGCGACCCACTGTGACCACGCGCCGTGGACCTTGGTCGATTTCAACGATCAGAAACGCGGACGTCTCACCTTGATCCGCGATTTGCTTGACCGGCTGCCAGATACGCATGTTGAACCGCCGAAGATCGAGTTTCCCGATATGGACGATGATATGCGCAAAGAAAGCTATTCCGTGATGAAGCCAATAAAGGATTACCCTTTAGACTGACGCGTTCGCTTTCGTGATTTGCCTGCCGTCGGAAGCGAAGGCCCCCAATTCATAGCCCCCGTCAGTCGCGCGCATTGCAAGGTGCAATTCCTCGTCTGCGATTGCCGGTGAGACGCCCCGAAATTCAAATCGGCGCACTCGGTTCCCACCCAATTCACGCGCGGTCAATTGCAACAACGCGCTTGCGGTTAGGGGGCCGTGAACGACCAACCCACGATACCGTTCTACATCGCGTGCATAGGGCGCATCGTAATGGATGCGATGGGTGTTGAATGTGAGAGCGGAATAACGAAACAACAAAGCCGGCGACGGTCGCAGTGTGCGGGTTGCATCCCATTGTGCCGGGTCAAATCGACCATCACTGGGCGCAGGCGGGCTGAACGGTGCATCTTTCTCCGCCGCGTCGCGATAAACCAGTGTCTGCGTTTCCCGCACGGAAAGGTAGCCATTGGCGATCGTTTCGTGATCCACATTCACAAACGCAAGCGTCCCCGTGCTGCCTTCCTTTTCTTTGATCGATGCGACCGTGCTCGTCCGCTCAATCTGAGACCCAATGGCGATAGGTGCGCAAAATTCTATCGTGCTTGACGCCCACATTCGGCGCGGCATCGGGAATGGGGGAAGGAAGCTGTCGTCGGAGGTGTCGCGCGCCGGGTGACCATCATCGCCCAACGCGCCGGTAGCCGCGTCGGGTGTGCAAAGGGCAAAGTGCACCCCTTGAGGCATGATCGCTTGGTCGGGCGTCGCTAGGTCAAATGTCGAAAGCCAGCGTTGGGCGAAGCTTTCGTCCAATCGATCCGATGCGCGCACTTCGCGCCCAATCCATGCGGAGAAATCGGTCACTAAACCGCCCGTTCAAACACCGCCGCGATGCCTTGTCCGCCGCCGATGCACATTGTTTCCAACCCATAGCGGACCTCGCGCCGGTGCATTTCGTGGGCCATGTCGGCCAGAATTCTGCCTCCGGTTGCGCCAATTGGGTGGCCCAAAGAAATGCCCGATCCATTGACGTTCAAAATGTCGCGGCGGCTGTCGTCGCCGCTCCATCCCCAACCTTTCAAAACGGCGAGGACTTGGGGAGCGAACGCTTCGTTCAATTCGACCAGATCGATATCGTCCCATGAATATCCGCGTCGTTCAAACAATCGCTCGACCGCAGGGACAGGGCCGATACCCATACGCGATGGATCGCATCCGGCTGCTGCCCAGCCACCAAACCAAAGGCTTGGCGTGAGGCCTAGTTCATCCAATTTGTCTTCGGCCACCACAAGGCAGGCTGCGCCCGCATCGTTTTGCTGGCTGGCATTGCCGGCGGTGACGATGGCATCGGGATCACGTTTCAGATCAAGCGCGCGCAATTTGCCCAATGTCTCCATCGATGCATCGGCGCGGAAACCTTCGTCTTGGGCAAAGGTCACCGGATCGCCGCGCCGCTGTGGAACGTCAACGGGCACCAATTGCGCATCAAATTTGCCAGCATCCCATGCGGCGGCGGCGTTGCCGTGTGAACGCACAGCGTAGGCGTCGGCATCCTCGCGGCTAATGTCATAATCTTTTGCGAGATTTTCGGCGGTTTCGATCATGCCGGTGATCACGCCAAATCGTTCGATCGGTTGGCTCATTAATCGCCCGCGCGACAAACGATCGTGCAAAGTGATGTCACCCATACGCGCGCCGCCACGCCCTTGTGTTGTGTAATGTTCGACGTTTGACATGCTTTCGCAACCGCCCGCCACGACCACATCGGCCATCCCGGTTTCCACCATCATCGCGGCGTTCGCCACAGCCTGAAGGCCAGATCCGCAGCGGCGATCCAATTGGTATCCCGGCACTTCGAGCGGAAGGCCAGCTGCCAGCCACGACCAGTGACCGATCGCGGGCGCTTCTGCGTTGCCGTAGCCTTGCGAAAAGACCACATCATCGACTCTTTCGGGATCAATCCCCGACCGTTCCACCAACGCTTTTAAGATGATGGCGCCCAACTCTCCGGCGTTAAGGCTGGAAAGCCCACCAAGGAATTTGCCCACGGGAGTGCGCAAGGGCGAAACAATTGCTGCTCTTCTAGTCATTATCGGTCCTTATCAGAGAGGGCCAGGGTCCCGGCATCCACCAATTTGCCAATGGCACCGCTCGACAGTCCCAAACGCTCTGCCAAAACTTCCTCAGAATGTTGGCCCAGATATGGGGCTGGTGCCGGATCGGCCGGTGTTTGTTCTGGTATGTTCGCAAAAGAACGCGCCGCCGGGTATTCAAAGCCTGATGGGTTTGCCGGCGAAGGGCCAAACATAGGATTGCCGCCAACCAATGCTGGATCGTTCGCGGCCTCATGCGCAGTGCGGTATTTCTCAAAAGTGCACCCTTTGGCGCCCATGCGGGCCTCCAGCGTCTTGTAATCGAGACCGCTGGCAACATTCTGGAAAATGTCGAACAAAGCGTGACGATGTTTGAAACGCGGATCATCACCGTCTGAAAATTTGACGCCTACGTTGGCTTCTAATTCGCCAATTGGCTCGGCAACGTCGAACGCTTCGACAAGGCCGTGCCATTGTTTTGATGTAAGGGCCGCGACCATAAAGCGCACGCCGTCTTTGCTGCGGAAATCGCGACCAAACGCGCCCCAGATTGCATTACCCAGCCGCTCTCGGTCCGATCCGCGATAAAGCATTTCGGCCATTAGTCCGGCATTGGCGGTGGTTCCAATCGCCACATCGCCCAATGGCACGCGCACTTCGCTTCCTGCGCCGCCACCGTCGCGATGGCGCAACGCGGCCAACAGAGCAAAAGCGCAATAGGCACCCGTGATGAAATCCCATGCAGGCAGGACTTGATTGACCGGCGGTGCAGTTTGCAAATCCCATTCCTCCGGCCCGGTCATCAACGGATAACCGCTGGCCGCGTTGACGGTGAAATCCATCGCTTGTCGTCCATCGTGCCACCCCATGATCCGCACCGATGTCATATCGGGAGCGCCATCGGGTTGAGCGACTTTCATTGCGGCGTGCGACAGAAAGCTCTTTTCCGGCAGGTTCGTGATGCACTGACCTGTGTTTGCTGCCAAGGCGACGCACAATTCGCGCCCTTCGCCGCTGCGCAAATCAAGCGCGACCGATTTCTTGGCGCGGTTCAAATTCTCCCATGACAGCGAACGACCTTCTTTGGTCAGCATATAGCGATCGTAGTCGAGGCCGCCCGCTTTGTGATCCACGCGGATGACTTCCGCGCCCATTTGCGCGCAATACAGCCCCGCTGTCGGTGACGCGACGAAACTGGAAACCTCGACGATCGAGAGGTCATTGAGTAGCTGATACAAAGGTGGTGTCCTTAATAACTGACAAGGATCGCGGCGGGATCAACCGTGCGTCTTTTCCCATTCGCGCAGCATGTGCTTTGCGATTTGGAGCTGCAGGATCTGCGTTGTGCCTTCGTAGATGCGGTAGATGCGGGCATCGCGATAGAACCGCTCTGCATCGTATTCCGCAAGGTAACCCGCACCGCCATAGACCTGAACGACGCGATCAACGACGCGCCCGCACATTTCAGAGGCAAAAACTTTAAACGCGGCCGCTTTGACGAGGATGTTCTCCCCGCGATCTGCGCGATCGGTGACGTCCTTCATCATCGCTTCGGCGGCGTAGATTTCGATCTCGCTGTCGGCCAACATCGCTTGGATCAATTGAAAATTGGCGATGGGTTCGCCGAATGCCTTGCGTTCGTTGGCGTATTGGATTGCGGAATTCAGAGCGCGTCGTGCGTATCCAGTGGCCGCTGCGCCGACTGAAATCCGACCATTGTCCAGGCTTTGCATCGCAAACCGGAACCCTTTGCCGGTTTCGCCGCCTAGTAACGCTTCGCCGGGGACCTTTACGTCATCCAACATGATGTCCGAAATGTGCGAACCGGACTGACCCATTTTCTTATCCGGCGACCCGGTTGAAACGCCGGGCGTATTCATTGGCACCAAAAAAGCGCTGACATGGGCATTTTTGGGCAAAGCCTCTTTGTCGGTCCGTGCCATGATCAACGCGACGTCGGCATGCGGCGCATTGGTGATGTAACGCTTTGTCCCGTTGATAATCCATCCATTGCCACTGGGATCAGGTACGGCAGTAGTCGCCATGGCGGCACTGTCGCTTCCGGAGCCCGGCTCGGTTAGCCCGAAACATGCGATCTTGCCTTCGGCCAATTTGGGATACCATTCGGCGCGCTGTTCTTCGGTTGCGCCGTTTTTCAATGCGCTGGCGAACATGCCGACATTGATGGAGAAAATGGAGCGATAGGCCGGCGCGGCGTTGCTCATCGTGTTCACCACACGCGCATATTGCGTCATGTTCAATCCGGCGCCGCCATATTCTTCGGGCACCGATAAACCAAAGAGGCCCATATCGCGCATTTCGTCGATAATCGCGGGCGGGATGGCATCGTTTTCGACCACTTCCGATTCGGCTGGGATCAAACGGGTTTGAACGTATCGTTCCAACTGTTCCGCGAATTGTTCGAAGGTTTCATCGTCCATGCCGGTGTTGCGGCCCTGTGATGGGGTGCTTTCCATGTTCATTCGGCGTCTCTTTCTGCGGAACCTTCTTCGGTCGCATCTTGACCAGATTCGGCTGTGGATGGATCGGTTGCATCAATGGGTGGCAACGCCCCCTCGGGCAATTGGCGTTCGTCCAACATTTCCGCAGCCTCTTCCAAGGCCGCCGCTTCGCCCTCGCTAACCGCGCCCGGCGCGCCGCCGCTCGATGGGTTGCAAGCCGACAGCGCAAAAACGCAGGTCAATAAGAATATAGGCGGGACCGCATCGGATGGTTTGATCATGATCTATTCCGCAGCCTCTTGAGCGGGGCCTTCTGAACCATCGCTTTCAGCCGACCGTGGCCCAGCGGCGTTCTCATCCTCAATCGGTTCTTCGACCACGCTGGCCAGCGCCTCATCCGCTGCGACTTCGACCGTTTCCGGCATCGCTTCGGTGGAGGCATCATCGCTGTTGCTGCACGCTGCGGCGGAGATCGCCGCGCCGCCCAAAACCGCCAATTTCGCAAATCGTATCATGCGGACTCCTCACCCTGACTTCGTGTTTGATGGGGTGTAGCTGGGCGAGATGGGTTAAGCCAAGCGCGAATTGATGGATCGAAACGGCACAGCCTTGATAGTACCGCCCAACGGCTGCGCGAATTGGGTTAAGCAGTTGGGCATGGTACAACTTCCTGCAAAAGCTCGCTCAACCATCGCCCGCGAATTCGCATCGAATATCGCCTTGCGTCTGGCCAATTCCCTTGATTGGGTTTTCCTCGCCTTCATTCTTGCATTGGCAATGGCTATCATTCCGATGAGCTCGGCACAGGCGCAGGGGAGTGCGCAAGGCGGGCCATTCGTTGTTGAGGAAACCGGGCGCAGTTACGGCAACCTTCAAGGCGCGGTTACGGCCATTGGCGATCGCCGCGGCACCATCGCAATTGCGCCGGGCACATACCGCCAATGCGCCGTCCAAACGGCGGGCGTCGTGATTTACGCCGCGCGTGAATACGGGACGGTTACGTTTGATCGCACCGCATGCGAAGGCAAGGCGGCTTTGGTTCTGCGCGGGCTGGGTGCCGAAGTGCGCGGGATCACCTTTGCCAACATTGCTGTTCCGGATGGCAATGGGGCGGGGATCCGGTTGGAGAAAGGGGCGCTTAACGTTGCCTATTCCACGTTCCTCAACAGCCAACAGGGCATTTTGACCGGCAACGACCCTTCCGGCCGGATTTACATTATGCGCTCGACTTTTAGCGGGCTTGGCACGTGTGAGAACTCCGCTGGCTGTGCGCATTCGCTGTATATCGGCAATTACGGGGAATTGACCGTCCGCGAAAGCCGCTTTGAACGAGGTCGCGGCGGTCACTATGTTAAAGCGCGCAGCGCCAACGTGGTGATCCAAGACAACAGTTTTGACGACGCCGCAGGCAGCGGCACGAATTACATGATCGACCTTCCCGCCGGTAGTCAGGGATCGATCGTCAGCAATTGGTTCATCCAAGGGCGCGATAAAGAAAACTATTCCGCGTTCATCGCCTTGGGTGCAGAAACCGTGCTGCATTCCTCTGATGGATTGGTCGTCACGGGTAACGAAGCGCGTTTTGTTCCGGGATTGCAGCGGTCGAGCGTTTTCCTTGCAGATTGGACAGGGTCGCGCGTGGCAATGTCCGGCAATTCTTTGGCGAGTGGTCTGATCGATTACGAGCGGCGGTAACTTGAACCGCTAAGGTTGAGGTTCGTCACCTGCTTGCATCAAGCGGATTTGTCTTGGTTTGGTTGGACCCAGAATTGCCTGTTGCGCAGCGTGCAGACCCAAGCTTCTTCTTTAAGCTTCGCTCGGGTCAAAGCCCGGCGCGTAGGAAACCACGCCGCTTGGCAATTCGCCTTCTAACAACAACGCCTGAAAGAACTCGGCCGGTGGGCCAGGATATTTGAGCTGTGGGTGATGTTCGAAACCAAAGCGCGGGTAGTAGACATTGCTGCCGAGCAGAATGATTCCTTTGGCCCCGGCCTGACGCATATCTGCGATGGCGCGCCGGATTAACGTGCCGCCTATGCCGCGATGGTGCAATTCAGGCCATACAGCGACTGGGCCCAATCCGTACCAACCGCGTGCCCCGTCGGTTATTGTTACCGGGCTGATCGCGATATGACCGACGATCCGTTTGCCATCCTCGGCCACCAAAGAGAATGTGAGATCTCCGTCATCACGCAGCCGGTCAATCACGTGTTGTTCGTCGCCATCGCTGAACGGCATTGGAGCAAAGGCCGCCTCCGTCAACGCATGGATCGTCGCTTCGTCGCCCACTGCTTCGGGGCGAAGGGTCACAGGGATTTCGGGGCCGCTCATGTTAGCAGATGCCCCGATCGATCGCGCTTGGTGGCCAAATAATGTTCGTTGTGAGGATTGTCGGGCAACTGATGTTGCACACGTTCACTCACAGTAATGCCGGCCGTGGTCAAAGCGTCGACCTTTGCCGGATTGTTGGTCATCAATCGGATTGTGTTGGCTCGCAACAAATCGAGCATTCGCGCCGCCACAGGGAAATCGCGCGCTTCGTCGGGCAGGCCCAATCGTTGGTTCGCATCGACCGTGTCGAACCCTTGATCCTGAAGCCGGTAGGCTCGCAATTTGTTGATCAGGCCAATCCCGCGTCCTTCCTGTCGAAGGTATAAGAGCGCGCCCCAACCGCCCGTCGTACGGGCGTGCTCTGCCATAGCGTGCAACGCGGCGTTCAATTGTGGGCCGCAATCGCATTTGAGGCTGCCCAAAATGTCGCCGGTTAGGCATTCGGAATGGACCCGGACCAATGGCGGTTTGTCGCCGCATTGATCCCCAATGATCAACGCCACATGTTCGCGCGTGTCGGCAGTGGACCGAAATGCGATGATCTCCGCATCCTCGCTGGCGGTGACCGGCAATCGCGCGCGGGTGACAATCCGAAGAGCGCCGGCATCAGTGTACTGGGAAAGGTCCGAGGCGGCGACTTCATGCGCTTCGCCCGCGTTGAGTGGATCGGCCAAGAATGCAGGCATGATGCCCGCAATCCGAGCAAATTCCATCGCAGCATGGGCGGTCTCTTCCCATGCAATCGGTTCGGCGCGAAAGGGCCCTTTCAACGGGTTGTTCAGATCCAAAGCGGGATCCGCAATCGGCACAGCGGCCCGCATATCAAATGGTTCGCCACCGCGGATCAAGACCGGTGCCTGAGGGATATCGGACGGTAAAGCGGCGTCGCGTTGGTTCGCCAATTTAAGCGTTGCGGCCCGCGCCGCAGAGATCAACATTTTGGGCGCGGTCGCATCGCTTGCAATCGCCGTTTCCACGGGAAGCAATGTTGGTCCGCCTTGAAAGGACAAAGGCCATCCATGGCGCAGCGCGTCGACCGCTTGCGCAGCCCGTCTAGAGGGTGAAATTCCGTTCAAATATCGAACTCAGTGATAAGGGGGATGTGATCGGATGGCTTTTCCCAGCTTCGCGCATCTTCGAGCAGGTCGTGCCGCACCGACTTAGCGGCGAGCTGTTTGCTGGCCCACATATGATCCAGCCGCCGTCCACGATCATTCTTTCGCCAATCGGGCGAGCGATACGACCACCAGCTAAAATAACGTTCAGGATCTTGGATGTGTTCGCGGCCAATATCGACCCAATCATGGGCGTCCTTAAACCGCTGCAATATCTCCACTTCCAACGGTGTGTGGCTTACAACTTTCAACAATTGTTTGTGGCTCCAAACGTCGCTTTCCAATGGGGCAATGTTGAAATCCCCCACGATCAACGTTTGTTTGTCCAACGTGTCCGCCCATTCGGTCATTCGGCCTAGAAAATCGATCTTTTGGCCAAATTTCGCGTTCACCTCGCGGTCGGGCACATCGCCGCCCGCAGGAACATAGACATTGTCGACGAACATATCTTTGCCCAACACTTGCACGCCGACATGGCGCGCTTCGCCGTTGGCCTGCCAATCATGGCGCGACACTTCTTGGATCGGGATGCGGCTAATGGTGGCGACACCGTGATACCCTTTTTGACCATGCACGGCCTGATGTTCATACCCCATTTCGGCAAACGCTTCGGCCGGAAACTTGCTTTCCTCGCATTTGATTTCCTGCAGGCACAAAATGTCAGGTGCATGTTCGGTCAGGTATTTTTCGACAATCGGCAGGCGCAAGCGGACCGAATTGATATTCCATGTGGCTACAGAGATCATGCGGGCTGATTTAGGGCGAAGTGATCAAACTTTCCACCTCTCACTTGTCTGAAATTCTGGCTCTGACCATGCGATCGCGATAGCGAAGCCTAAATATCTTTTTGAAAGAGACACCATGACAGCCAAGCGTATCGCCGCAACGTCCATTGCCACCGCCGCCTTGTGGCTGGCGGGTTGTTCTTCGACCGTCAATTATTACGGCGATCGACCATCCCAAGTTGATAACCCTTATTTGGGCACCACCGACGGGCCGCGTGCGCAAAACGTCATCCTATTCATAGGCGACGGGATGGGCATTTCAACGATCACCGCGGCGCGCATTTATGCCGGCCAAAAACAGGGCCAGACGGGGGAAGAATATGTCCTGCCGTTTGAGAATTTTGACAATGTTGCGCTGGTGAAAACCTACAATGTTAATGCGCAGGTCCCCGACAGCGCCGGAACCGCTACCGCAATGCATTCAGGGTCAAAAACCAATATCGGGATGTTGGGTGTCGGGGCGGCTGCCACGCGTGGTTCTTGTGCCGATGCTCTGGCCAACCCGCTGCCTTTGTTGGGCGAAGAGGTGAAGGAGCGCGGACTGGCGTTGGGCATTGTATCGACCGCGCGTATCACGCACGCCACCCCTGCCAGTGTGTACGCGCGCAGCGCCGATCGCAATTGGGAAGACAGCGCCGCTATCCCCGATGAGGAAGCCGCTTTGGGTTGCAGCGATATCGCCGCACAATTGGTCGCCGCAGATTGGGATGTGGCTCTTGGCGGGGGCGTAGCACCGTTTTTCGGAAGGGAACTGGGCGGTCGCCGCGAACAGGGCGATGCAAACCTTCCTGCCGATTGGGTCCGGCGCACTGGCGGCACATATGTCACGAACAACGCAGAATTGAATGCGGCGCCAATGGATGCCCCGGTTCTGGGCCTCTTCACGCCAAGCCACATGACCTTCACCGCCCAACGGGAAGAGGGTTCAACAGAGCCCACTTTGACCGATATGACGCAGCAGGCGATCGCGCGCCTATCATCCGACCCGGACGGGTTTTATCTCATGGTTGAAGCCGGGCGGATCGATCATGGCCACCATGCCGGACAAGCGGGCCTTGCCCTAGAAGATACGGTGGAATTCGCGCGCGCGATCCAATATGCGATCGACAACACCGATCCGTCCGAAACATTGATTATGGTGACGGCCGATCATAGCCACGTCTTCACCATTGCCGGATACCCCCGCCGCGGCAACGATATCTTGGGATTGGTGGTCCCCCCATCCGGCGATATAAGCAACACCGAAGAACCCACACCCGCCAATGATGGGCGGCCTTACACCACGCTTGGCTATGCAAATGGTCCGGGCTCTATTGCGGGAGAGGCAGAGCGACCCACGCCCGATACCGGGGTGGAGGCGCGGCAACAATCGACCGTGCCGCTCTATTCCGAAACACATGCGGGCGAAGACGTTGCCCTTTATGCGCAAGGTCCCGGTGCCGAAGAAGCCCGCGGCGTGATCGAGCAGAATGTAATTTACGACATTATTCGCAAGGCATTTGGCTGGGATTGATCAAACCGCTGTTCCGCGTTTCGGACGCTGAATTCACAGTCGCTTTGGGTGGCGCGTCGGTTCGTGCAGCAGAGCACAAAAAACCCCTACGCCGGGGGCGATGGCGCAGGGGTTCCATTTGAGCGTTCGTCACGCTTGTTGTGCAAGGTGGATCTACCGAATCGAGGGCAACAGGGGGGAAACCCTTCGATCCATCCGCCTTGTTGAGAATGATTAGCTGCAATCGGCTTTCACCTGTATGAACGCACCCCTAGTTTTGTCGCATTCTTACAACTAAACAGGGGTGAAGCGTTCACCTTGGTCGACGAGATGAGCGGCGCGGATCACGGAATCGAAATGTGCTGTCAGGCACGGCAACCCCGTACCGATGATTCGAGAGCCGCACCGTCGTGCGATAGTTTTGCGCATCAACGGCGACCCAATTCATCAATTGCAGTCCATCCGGCGCATTTGGGCTGCGGGCGAAGTTCATAATGATGCGGCCAAATTCTGGGCGGTTCGGATCGCGCACGTCTACGCTGACGATTGGTGATCCCTCGTTGGACAACAAAGTGCCAAATTGCCGCACATCGCGATCCGGATCCAACAAAGCGCCCAGCGGCGAATTGCTGATGGGCCAACGTTCAACCTGGTTCACTTCGTAGTCGATCAGGTACAATGATCGCCCGTTCGAAACGACCAGAAGATCGGCGTCTTGGCCGTAGTCAAAACGAATTTTCCCGGGACGTTTCAATGTCATAGTGCCAGCAACGCGATTGCCGGCGCGATCTGTTTGCGTGAAACTGGCGCGCATCGTCGCTATCCCGCGCAACGCAGAAACCGCGCGGGTCAAATCGGAAGATGGGCTTTGTGCATGAGCGGATGGGACCCATGCGATGCCTGATGGCGCAAAGGCTGGCATTGCATCGCCCGAAGCGTCTTGCGAACCCGAGGGAAGGGTCAAGCCAAGCGCAATCGTGCCGAAAGCGGCCATTGCCATAGAAACATGGCGGCCAGAGCGGCGAAGTTTTGTGATCATGTTCATGCTCGGCGGATTACGCGGCAAGCGTTGAACTGTCGATGAATTAAGCTGCGAATAGAGCCGGCCGGGCCAAAAAATTGGCCCCGGGAGAGATCTTACTTGATCTTGGCTTCTTTGAATTCGACGTGCTTTCTGGCGACCGGGTCGTACTTACGGAACACCATCTTCTCTGTGATGTTGCGCGGGTTTTTCTTGGTCGTGTAGTAAAAGCCCGTGCCCTCGGTCGAGACGAGCTTGATCTTGACGGTTGCGGGCTTCGCCATGACGGTTTCCTAAGATCCGGTGATGCCTCGCGAATCACTCGAGAGGCTAAAAAAATACAGGCGACGCCTCAGCATCGCCGTTTCAGGGCGCGCAATTGAGTGATCCGTGGACAAAAGTCAAGCTTCAATACCGCCTTGAAAGGCAGATTGACGCTCACCAATCCGACCGACTGACCTTCCCGCGCTTTGCCTTCACTTCGCCACGCGCTTTCTTGGACTTTAGCCGCTGGGTCTTACCAACCCGGTTTACGCGCGTTTTTGCGCGCCTCTTGGGTTGGCGATGAGCCGCTTCCAGCATCTCTTCCAGCTTCGCGCGGGCGGCTTGGCGATTCGATTCTTGTGTTCGGTGTTGCCGCGCAGTGATCAAAAGATCGCCCGCCGCCGTCAATTTGGACCCGGCCAGGTCGCGCAGCCGCACAAACACCGGAGGCGGCAGGCGCAAAGCGTATATGTTGACCCGCAATTGAACTTCGGTCGCGACTTTGTTGGCGTTCTGCCCACCCGGACCAGACCCGGCAAGAAAACTCTCTTGTGCCAGCGCGTGCGCGCGATCGAGCAGATCGTTATCCATCATTCTCCGCCGTGGAGTCAGTCGCTGGGGTGCGTTCGGGCGGAGCCGGTGGCTCTGGAGCGGTCAACCCAGCGCGCACGAAGTCTTCGGGAAACGGGGCATAGGCAGTGATGGTCGGTTTGCCCTCCCTCCCGATAGCGATCGCTTCTGCATGCAACATTGTGCGCGGTGCGCCTTTGTTCTGACCTCGAACAGGGCCATAGACGGGATCACCCAGCAACGGTGCGCCCAACCCTTGCAATGCGTGGACCCGCAATTGGTGTGTGCGCCCGGTTTCCGGACGGAACCGGATGAGCGATCGTTTCTTGCCGCCGTCTTGATCGCCGATCACTTGCAACACTTCCCAGTGGGAAACTGCCGGCTTGCCCTTCTTGGCGGCAATCATCCGCCATCCTTTTTCCGCCGAGCTAATCTTGGATAAAGACAGCGCGATAGTGCCCGATTGCTCGGTCGGCTCAAAATCAATGATCGCGAGGTAAGTTTTGCCGACAAGACGATCTTCAAATGCCTTGTTGAACCGTTTCAAGGCCTTGGGATTGCGGGCCATCAAAAGGCAACCGCTGGTGTCGGTATCAAGGCGGTGAACTGCGACAGGAGGTCGTTGAAAGCCGAGCTTTAGTTGTTCGATATGATCAAACAAAGCGGGCCCACCGCGTTTGGGCCGGTCGACCGGTAGACCGGCGGGTTTGTTGATGACCAACGCTTCGCCGTCTTCAAACAGGATGGGAATGTTCATGCAATATGTCCTTTGTGCCCGGGCATCTGCGCATCGGCGGTAAGGCGCTGCGCAATCATATCAGGGTCGCTGAAAAGAGCCCGCGCACGGCATTGCCGAGCTGAAAGCCGTTGGAAAGATCATCGAGTGTCAATTCCGCCTCGCGGGCCTGACCTTTCTCGATCAAGAATTCGCGCAACACTCCCGGTAACAAACCTAGGGATGCGGGCGGGGTGAGCAAAACACCATCGCGCTCAACAAAAATGTTGGTGAAACTGCCTTCGGTGACCAACCCATCGTGTCGAACCAAGATCGCCTCCGCCGCGCCCAAGGATTTCGCTGCTTTCAACGCATCTTCATAAAAACCACGATCCGATGTCTTATGGGCCAATCGCCAATCGGATGGATCCAATGGGTTGGGAAGCGCGGCAACCTGTGTTGGTGACGTGGCTGCGCCATCGGATTGTCCGGGCGGGGTTTCGGGCATGGGGTCGGGCATGGATTCGGGCAGCGGCCCTGTTTCCAAAGCGGTTGCGCCACCGCGCGCGAGAAGAAGGCGCAGTTTCGCCGGCGCCTCAAGCTCAAAACACAGCGCTTGGATCTGATTGCGCGTGGCGTGCCGGTCGAATTGAAAGCCCAATTGGGCGGCGCTCTTTTTGATTCGCGCCAAATGCAGTTCAAGCATCCCGATGCCGATTTCGGGATCGAACGCCATCGTTTCGATCAAGTCAAAAGCCGGGGCGACATGATCGGGAGAAGATCGCCGGATAAAGCCAGCCTTGACCTCACATTCGCGGCGTTCGTCTTGCGGGTCGCTATCGGCAACAATGGCTGAGCCCACGCCCAATATTGCATTGCCTTGTCCATTCTCGATGGGGGTAAGGCGTAATGTCCGGATGGCCACGTTGAATGCTGCGGTGCCATCGGCGCTGATCCGGCCGATCGCCCCGCAATATGGCCCACGAGCATCGCGCTCAACCTGTTGGATCAACTCCATCGCCCTAATCTTGGGCGCGCCCGTGATCGAACCGCATGGGAACATGGCCCTGATCAAATCCATGGCGCCCTTGTCTGGCGTCAATTTCGCCCGGACGCTGGACACCATTTGGTGCACGGTTGGATAGCTTTCGATTGCGAACGGCGCATCAACTTGGACGCTGCCTGGTTCCGCGACCCGCGACAGATCGTTGCGCATCAGATCAACGATCATCAAATTTTCGGCTTTGTCTTTGACGCTGTTGGCCAAGTCTTGCGCCAAGGCCGCATCGGTGGCGGGATCTGCGCTGCGCGGGCGCGTCCCCTTCATCGGTTTCACCTTTGCCGCACCGTCATCAAGCGCGACAAACAACTCAGGCGAAAAGCTCAAAAGCCAATGCGTCCCGTCAAAGACCATACCGCCATAGCCTGCGCTCGCCGATGTGCGCAGCGCCCTATAAAGCGCGATTTCGTCGCCCTGATACGATCCGGCTAATGGGTAGGTGAGGTTGGCTTGATAAATATCGCCCGCGTGAATGGCCTCTTGCAAGGTTGCAAAAGCGGCTTCGTAGCCGCCGGGTGACAATTGCCCGGTCAATGGGCCGATATTGGCTGTGCCGTCACCGCGCGCGGATAGCCAACCGGGAACATCTCGCGCAGCAATGCGCGTTGGGGCATCAAACAGGCCAAGCCAGACCAGTGGGCCGTTCGCGCCACTGCGAATATCGGCCAAATTTTCCAATTTCGGTTCCAACGCAAGACCTGCTTCATAGGCGATGTAGCCTGCCAATTCGCCGCCTTTTGCCGCCCGCGCAGCATCCGCCGCCGCCAATGTTTCCGCCACATCGTTTGCGCGATGCGCGACAAAGACTTCGATGGGCGCTTCGTAATACAGCGCATCAGCGGCCCCATCCGCGTGCACGGCGCCTTCACCGGCGCTGTGATCGCGCGCGTCGTCCAGCAAAACGAATGGTAGCGATGGAGCAGTCTGACCCATAAATGTCGCCTTAGCCCATTCCGGCTTCAAGTCGAGAGCTTGACCGCTCCGCCTCGGCTCTGCACACCGTAAAAGCATAAATACAGCAGGGACACGAGCACCATAATGAGCGATATTTTTCTGGGTCTTGGCGGGAATGGCGAAAACCAAAGCTTGGCGTTGAGCCGCGCCAACCGCCACGGTTTGATTGCTGGTGCAACCGGGACGGGTAAAACCGTGACGTTGCAAGGATTGGCCGAGAGCTTTTCCGCCAACGGCGTGCCGGTGTTTGTCGCCGATGTGAAAGGCGATTTGTCTGGTATTGCGATGCCCGGGTCTCCCAAGTTCAAGCACGCCGATAAATTGGAAGGGCGCGCCCAAGAATTGGGCATGGATGATTACGCCTATTCCGATAATCCCGTCGTTTTCTGGGATTTGTTCGGCGAACAAGGGCACCCAATCCGCACCACGATCAGCGAAATGGGCCCGCTTTTGTTGGCGCGCCTTCTTGATCTTAACGACACGCAGGAAGGCGTGTTGCAGATTGTGTTCAAGCATGCCGATGAAAACGGTTTGTTGTTGCTGGATTTCGGCGATCTGCAATCAATGCTGCAATGGGCCTACGAAAACTCTAAGGAGTTGTCGGGTGTTTACGGAAACGTCTCAAAGCAATCGGTTGGCGCGATCCAACGCCAATTGTTGAGCTTCGAAGCCCAAGGCGCCGATCATTTCTTTGGTGAACCAGCCTTGGAAATCGACGATTTCCTTAAAGTTGATGAGCAAGGGCGCGGTTACGTCAATGTCTTGGCCGCCGACACTTTGATGCGCAGCCCCAAATTGTACGCGACGTTCCTTTTGTGGCTGTTGGCGGAGCTGTTTGAAAGCCTCCCCGAAGTGGGCGACCCGGAAAAGCCGAGCCTCGTGTTTTTCTTCGACGAAGCACACCTGCTGTTTGATGACGCGCCCAAGGCGTTGCAGCAAAAAATCGAGCAGGTGGTGCGCCTTATCCGGTCAAAAGGCGTGGGTGTGTTCTTCGTGACGCAAAACCCAATTGACATTCCCGAAGAAGTCGCAGGCCAATTGGGGAACCGGGTTCAACACGCATTGCGCGCGTTCACGAAACGCGATCAACGTGCGATCAAGGCGGCCGCCGAAACGTTCCGTATCAACGAAGACATGGACACAGAAGAGGTTATCACCGAATTGAAAGTTGGTGAGGCGCTGGTGTCCACGTTGGACGAAGAAGGCGCGCCAACAATTGTTCAACGGACATTGATCAAACCTCCGCGTTCGCGCCTAGGCCCGCTGACGAAAAAGGAACGAGCGATCATCCAATCGGTGAGCCCGTTTGAAGGCAAATATGACGAGGCCGTTGATCGGGAAAGCGCGGAAGAAGTGCTGCTCGCCAAATCCCAAGATGCCGCTGACACCGCTCAGGAAGTGGAAGAAAAAGGCGAAGAAGAAGTGCGCAAGCGCCCGCGCAAGACGAAATCTATGTGGGAAAAGGCGATTTCGCGCGGAACGAAAGTGGCCGCTGGCGGAATGGCCGGAGCTGCCGCCGCCGCTGTGTTGGGTAAGAAATCACGTTCCAACCCGGTGAAATCGGGCATCACATCGGCGGCCGGGTCAATTGCGACTGATCTGGCGGGGCCGATCGCTGGTAGGTTTGTGCGCAATTTGATCGGCGGCCTAATGCGGTGATTGGCGCTTTCGCACTTGCCAATTAGAGCGGCAGTCGGAGCTCCGCTCTAAGCCCTACGTCTAAGTTGCTGAGAACCAATGCGCCGCCATGTTGTTGAGCGATGGCGCGCGCTAGGGCGAGGCCCAATCCGGCGCCACCGGTTGCGCGATTGCGTGATGCTTCGCCGCGCGTGAACGGCTGCATCATGTCAGATAGACGCTCTGGTGGAATGCCGGGGCCTTTATCGTCGATGCGCAATACGGCGTGACCATTGTCTTCAAAAACGCTTATGCGGGCCTCATCGCCGTATCGCACTGCGTTGGAGACGAGATTGCGCAACGCACGCTTTGCCCAAGTTTCTTGGACCCGTGCGACGATCCGTTCCTCGGTTGGATCTGATGCAGTCACGGGTTCGCCCAAATCCTCAAATTCTTCGACCACGCTCATGGCAAGGGCCTGCATGTCGACCGGTTCCATCACCACGCCGTCATCAGGCCGGATCGCGTGACCAATTCGGGCCAAAGCCAAAATATCATCCAGTGTCGCGGTGATGTCTTCGATGCTGGCCGCCATTTTCGTGCGTTGTGCATCGTCAGTGACGCTCTCAATCCGCACCCGCAATGCGGCCAATGGGGTTTTGAGATCGTGGCCAATCGCGCCCAACATCACGTCTTTTTCATCCAACATCGACGCGATGCGCGTTTCCATCGCGTTGTGCGCAGCGATCAATCGCCGTGTGTCCGCGGGGCCGCTTTCCTCCAACCGAACGACGCGATCGGGTTGCCGCGAAAAATCGCTGACCCTTTCCGTTAATGCGGCAAGTGGGCGCGTGATGCGACGCAAGACGAGAAACAAGATGACGATCAAGAACCCAAACATGACCAGCGTTTGGAACAACAAAACGCCAAAGGCCGCGCGCGGTGCGCGTGGTTCGATGACGCGCGATGTTTCCCATGACCCACCCGGCTCACGCTGGATCGCGGCAACGTACAACCGGCGGGCTTTCCATTCGGTGCGCAGGCGAAACCGGGGCCGGTTCTCGGCAAATTGGATCAATTGTGGGTCATCACCTGCGCGGCGGATGGCAAAGGTCACGGCGCGCGGCTCTATGCCTTCGCCGGCCAATAGCTCCTGCAATCTTTGTGTGCGGGCATCGGCTTGCAAAGCTTCGGTGGCACCGATGGGATTGTCGGGCGTTACGATATAGCGGAGCGGACGCGGCAGAGCGCCGAGCGCCGGTTGATTGGCTCCTATCTCGTCGCCGTTTCTTTGGTTGCGCCTTTCGGCCCTGCGTTCATCGCGTCTGCGGCCTTGGCCGCGTCGTTGGCCTCGATCTCGGATTGCTTGTTCACGCTGTCTCGCCGCGTCGGCGCGTCGCTCTTCGCGTTCGCCCCCATTGATAATCTGAAAGGCAGCCTGCGTGATGATTGCCGCTTCACGTCTTTCCTCACCCGCTCGGTACAACAGCACAAAGGAAACCACCTGCGCGACCATCAATGCCAGCGCGACACTGATCATGACTTGGCCCAGAAGGCTGGAGGGGAGCAGGCGTTTGATCATTTATCGGCCGTCGCCCGGCGCAGGCGCGACGCGCTTTACTGTTGCGGCAAACCGATACCCGCCGCCGCGAACGGTTTGAATGAATTGCGGGTTGCGGGTGTCGGCTTCGATCTTGCGGCGCAGGCGGCTGATCTGATTGTCGACCGCTCGATCGAACAAATGGGCGGTGCGGCCCTGAACCAGGTCGAGCAAACGATCCCGGTCAAGAACGGCCCTAGGGCTATCCAAGAAGGCACGCAGCAATCGGAATTCTGCGGTTGAAATCGGAATGATGACACCCTCTGGATCGGTCAATCTGCGTTTCAACGGATCCAGCAGCCATCCTTCAAAATCGTAATGCCAATCTTGCGTGGCGGATTGCGGTTGAGCGCCGCGTGACACTCGGCGCAAGACAGTGCGGATCCGGGCCACAAGTTCACGCGGTTCGAACGGCTTAACAATGTAATCATCTGCGCCCAATTCAAGCCCGACAATTCGATCGGTTGGTTCGCCGCGCGCGGTGAGAAATATGACCGGCAGTTGGCGTGTTTCTACCAAGTGACGGCACAGTGAAAGGCCATCTTCGCCCGGCATCATGATGTCGAGCAGGACGATATCGGGCGTCATTTCATTGAGAGCCGATCGGGCGGATGCGGCGCTTTCGCTTTGAGTCACAACAAACCCTTGGCCCGTCAGATATTCGGCCAATGGCTCGCGCAAGGTTGGTTCGTCATCGACCAATAGGATCTGGGTTGGGGCTGAGTTATCCATTCGATGTGCTCATAATGTCGCCATGAAAGGAACTGGCCCGGTTCGCAACCCATCGGGAGCGTCCGGGCCAGAGTTTATGCGGCGTGTGGGAATGGAGGAGCGGCTGAGTCGTGCCTTCCCAATTTTCTAATCCCATCACACCGCGGGAGAGATATCGGTCGTTCGACCGATGATTATTGCTGACCGCGTTCGGGACGGTTTTGTCCGCGCCGTTCCTGACGTTCTGCACGCCTTGCATCGCGCGCTGCTTCGCGCTCCTCGGCTGTGATTGTGCCGGAACCATCGGCATCGATCCGTGCAAAGCGCGCCTCGATTGCAGCGTCAAATTCCGCTTGTGTTACCACGCGATCTTGATTGGTGTCGGCTTGGCGGAGCATGCGCATGCCGCGGTTCCGATCGCCGCCGCGGCGTTGTCCACGCTCGGCGCCGCGTTGTCCGCGCCGCATCTCTCCGCGCTCACCACGTTGTCCGCGACGCTCTGCGCGTGCTTCACGTGCTGCCATCATCTCGGCTTCTGATAGGCCACCACTGCCGTCGGTGTCGGCGCGTTCAAACATCGCCGCTTGGCGTTCGCTACGGCGTTCGGCGCGTTCAGCTTGGCGGGCTTCGCGAGCGGCGTTCATTTCCTCTGGGGTGACTTCGCCATTTCCGTCGGTGTCCGTTTCGGCAAAGCGTTGCGCCCGGCGGGCACTGCGGTCTTCGGTGGAGATTTGGCCGTCCGCATTGGCGTCCATTCTTTCGAAGCGCTCGGCGGCTTTCGTCTTAGCTTCTTCAAGCGATACAACGCCATCGCCATTGGTATCCGAACCGGCAAAGCCGCCGCCATGATGTTTCGCAACGGCGATACCTGCGCCGCCAATGCCAAGAGCAAGAGCCGCGGCCGAAAGAGTGAGTGTAAGTTTACGCATAAGGGGTCCTATCCATCTGTTCTCAATATTGATGAGTTGCGGCAAGACACCGCTCGGCTGCGCCATAAAGGCGCGGCCATGGCTACGGCGGTCAACAGGCAAGCGATGGGGCCAAAGCGCGCCAAATTTGCAAACCGCTGCGTCAGGGGAGGGCGCCAATGGCGGGCCTCACCGCAACTCACAATTGCCGTTCTAGGGGGTGAGTGTCGCAGAATTATCCCGAAATGCGCTCTTTGTGTCGCGCTTTGTATCAGGCGCACCGGCCCGTTCATCCAAGCGACATTTTGTCGCTTGGCGGTTCATCACCGCGCAAGAAAACAGGTGCTTACCCGGTATTAGCGTGGCCGGTGTTGGGTGCCCTCGCCGGCTGTGATGAAGATCGCGGTTGCGTGTGTTTCGACATCGGCGATGTGCCATACCCCCGGATCATTGATCGCATATTCCCCTGCAACCAATCGTGTTTGCGATCGGGTGCCGTCGGGGGTTTCTTGGGTAAGGACCATCGCGCCCTCAGTGCAGATCACGACTTCTGAACCGTTGGGATGCATTTCCCAACTGTCCCACCCTTCGGTGAAGGTGTGTTGAGATACCAATCGCCCTTCGGCGCCGTCTGAGCCGTGGCGTGCGCCGTATCCCGCGTACCATTCCATCCCTGAAAATGGTGGTTGGGGGACAGCGGTCGCCCCCAACCCCAAATGGATGAACGCATCGGCAAGTTTTTGCGCCGTCATTGTGCCGGTTGAACCATGCAAAAGACGTTCAATTTGTTGCCGTCGGGATCGCGAAAATACCCAGCGTAAAAACCATCATCGCCGCGCGGACCGGGTGCGCCTTCGTCGCTGCCGCCCTGGGCGATTGCGGTGTCATAGATCGCTTGGACTTTGTCTGGGCTATCCACCTGAAGGGCAACCATCGTTCCGTTGCCGACGCTGGCGGGTTGTTCATCAAAAGGCTTTGTTGCAGCGACACCCGCCGCCCCGCCCATTTCGCCCCATGCGATAAAGGTTTCAAATTCCATCATACGGCCCACGCCGAAATGTTTGGCGATGGCATCGTAAAACGCCGCCGCGCGCGGCAAATCATTGGTGCCCAAAGTCACATAGCCGATCATATCGATTCTCCCCTCGTGCTGTCTGTGTCGAGATCGCGAAATGCGACTCGAAGAATGAGAACATTACTAGAACATCAATCGCGGCGCAATCGTCCCTAAAGCGCAGCGGTTTCCCGCTCCACCCAAGCTAGATCATCACCAGAAAGCTGTGGCGCGATCAGCGCGCGTACCTTTTCGTGATACGCATTGAGCCACGCTATCTCGCTTTCTGTCAGCAGACTTTTGTCGATAAGACGACGATCAATCGGCACAAAGGTGAGCGGTTCAAAGCCCAAATAGCGACCCTCTGCACCCCCAATGTCCTTCTCAATTGTCAGAACGAGATTTTCGATCCGAATGCCAAAGGCGTCGGGCTTGTAATAGCCCGGCTCGTTCGAACAGATCATGCCGGCCAGCAATTCTTGGCCTGTGCCAGCTTGCCCGCCGCTTGGTTTGGCGATCCGTTGCGGTCCCTCGTGCACGCCCAGGAAACTGCCGACGCCGTGGCCGGTCCCGTGCGCGTAATCCACCCCGGCTTCCCACAAATATTGTCGCGCAAGCGCGTCGATTTGACCGCCATTGGTCCCTTGGGGGAACACGACGCGATCGATTTGAATGTGCCCTTTTAACACGCGCGTGAAGCGATCGCGCATTTCGGTGGTGGGTTTACTGCCATCGGGCGTATCGATCCATACGGTGCGGGTGATGTCGGTCGTGCCCGCTGGATATTGGCCACCGGAATCGACTAGATAGATCGATCCGGGTGGAATGGTGATGTTGCTGTCTTCATCGACCCGGTAATGCGGCAAGGCGGCATGGCCCGCGGCGGCAGAGATCGTGTCGAAACTGGTGTCGCGCAAATCGCCATGTTCGCGGCGGAATCCCTCTAGCTTTGCAGCGGCGGTCAATTCGTCGATTTCGCCAGCCGGTGCAGTCACTTCAAGCCAGCGCAAGAAACGCGACACGGCTGCCCCATCTCGAGCCTGAGCATCGCGGTGGCCCGCCACTTCGGCTGGGTTCTTGACCGCTTTGGCAAGGATGGTGGGATCTTGGCGGAAGGTGAAATTGGCACCCCCAGCCCGCAATGCCTGAGCAATACCGACCACTCCAAAATCGGGATCGATGCTGACGTGTTTGCCAGACAGTTCACCCAACGCACCTTGAAACTCATCGCGCGCTCGTACGGTAATTGCATTGCCCAAATGCTTGGTCAGCTCCGGCGTGACCTTTTCCGGCGCGATGAACAATTCAGCGCGGCCATCCTTGTGGGCGATGACATAGGATAGTGCGACCGGCGTGTGCGCAACATCGCCGCCGCGAATGTTCAACAGCCACGCAATAGAATCGAGGGCCGGGACTACGACAGCGTCGAGCCCTTCCTCGCTCAACCAATCGGCAACATCGGCGCGTTTCTCCGCCGATGAACGCCCGGCCAGGTCTTCGGTATGCACAATCGCTTGGGCGTCAGACGGTGCAGGTTGATCGGACCAGACGGCGTCAATCGGGTTGTTTTCGGCCGGGACCATCGCGATACCTGACGGTTCAACCGCCTTTTCTAAAGCCGCGACCCAGTTCCATGTGTGGAGCCATGGGTCATACGCAATCTTTGCTCCTTCTTCGCTGACGTCTTTTAGCCAATCGCCAAGGCTGTCACCGGGGATGCTGCGATATTCAAAGAGGTTTTCGTTTACCTGGTCGCGCACTTGAACCGTGTAGCGACCATCAACGAAAATCGCCGCACGATCCAATGTGACTGCTGCAAAACCAGCCGATCCACCAAATCCGGTTAGCCAGCTCAACCTTTGCGCGTATTCGCCGACATATTCGCTCATATGTTCGTCGGAGATCGGGATCACAAACCCATTGAGATCGCGCCGCTTCAATTCTTCGCGCAACGCTTTCAAACGGGCTTCGTGGGTTTGCATCAACATTTGGTCATTTCCCGGTTAGTTTCGATGCGGAGCTTGCCGCATGACTATGAGTCTCTAATAACTGACCATATAGGCCGATTGGCCGCCGCTTTCCAGCGGAGCTTGCCCTCGCAAAGGAACCACCCGGCATGTCGAATTCTAGACTCACTCTTCTTACATGTGCGGGCGCTTTTGTGGCGCTTATGACCAGCGCAGTTTCCGCCGACACTCATGAGGACACAACCAGCGTGACAGCAACACCTCCCACCGTTTCCCCGCCAATCGCTGAAAAGCGCGAACACACGTACACTCATCACGGGATCACCATCTCTGATCCCTACGAATGGCTGTACGACAAATCCTATCCCGAGATCGATGACGAAGACGTGCTGGATTATGTCCGCGCCGAGAATGCCTATTTCGAGGCGCAGATGGAGCCGCAGGGCGCTCTGACTGAGGCGTTGTTCACCGAAATGCGCGGACGGATCAAAGAAGACGATTCCACCGTACCTCAACGGATGGGTGAGTATCTGTATTGGTTCGAGTTTGAAGAGGGCGCGCAATATCGCAAACATTATCGCAAAGGGCTGGATGAGGGCGCAGAAGCCACTTTGATTCTGGACGAAAATGTGTTGGCAGAAGGCCACGAATATTTCCGCCTTGGTGCCTTATCAATAAGCCAGAATGGCCGGCTCATGGCCTATTCCACCGACACCAGCGGAGCAGAGCGTTACACCGCGCGGATCATGGATTTCGAGACAGGCGAGTTGCTTGCCGATGAAATCCCCAACCTCCGCAGTAGCTTAACATGGGTCGCGAATGATACGGCGTTGGTTTACGGCCCGTCGAGCGAGAATTGGCGCACATTGGAAGCAAAACTCCATGTGATTGGCACACCGGTCTCTGAAGATGTGGTCCTGTATAAAGAGGACGATGAAAGCTTTGGCGTGGGCGCGGGACTTTCGGCTCAGGAAGATTATTTGATCATCGCGACCGGCGACAATGAAACCAGCGAAGTGCGCTTTGTTTCTGCCGATGATCCGACCGCCCCGCTGACTTTGATCAAACCGCGTCAAACAGGCGTGGAATACAGCGTGGATATTCGCGAGGGCGATATGTTCGTCTGGACCAATGACGATCACATCAATTTTCGCCTCGCCAAAGCGTCTCTGGAAACGCCGGGATCATGGGAAACCGTGATTGCGGGATCGGATGAATTCTATCTCACCGATTTTGAATTGTTCGAAGGGTTCTTCGTCACCGAAGGGCGTTTGAACGGCCTCGATCAGGTTCAGATCCGCCAATATGACGCGCCCCTCTCCGCTCAGCCTATTGCCTTTCCAGAGGCGAGCTATGATGCGGGTCTGTCAAACAACCCGGAATATGATCAAACCGTGCTGAGACTTTCGTATGAAAGCATGGTCACGCCCGACTCGGTCTATGATTATGATGTAGCTGCGGCTTCGCTGGAATTGTTGAAGCAACAAGAAATCCCCAGCGGCTATGACGCATCGCTGTACGAAACACAGCGGGTGGAGATCGAAGCGCGCGATGGCACGATGGTGCCGGTCAGCGTGGTGATGCGCAAAGACCGTGCTGAGATTTTGGCCGCACAAGGGATCGAAGGGCCGGGGCCGCTGCACCTCTACGCTTATGGCGCCTATGGCTATGCCGTCCCGCCTGGCTTTTCTACCACGCGGCTTTCGTTGGTTGATCGCGGCTTTGCCTATGCCATTGCGCATATTCGCGGCGGTGATGATTTGGGTCGTCGCTGGTATCTCCAGGGCAAGATGTTTGAGCGGACCAACACGTTCAACGATTTCGTTGACGCCGGGCGCGGTTTGATCGCGCAGGGTTTCACCGCAGAAGGCATGGTCACGGCCAGCGGCGGTTCGGCTGGCGGGGAATTGATGGGCGCGATCGTCAATCAAGACCCATCGCAATATGGCGCAATCGTAAGCCATGTGCCGTTTGTCGATGTGCTCAACACCATGTTGAACGCGGAATTGCCGCTGACGCCGGGTGAATGGCAAGAATGGGGCAACCCGATCGAGAGCAAAGAGGCGTTCGCCTACATCCTCTCCTATTCCCCATACGACCAAGTCAGCGCGCAGGATTACCCACCGATGATGGTTACGGCGGGCCTCAACGACCCACGCGTTACCTATTGGGAGCCGGCCAAATGGGTGGCACTTCTGCGCGATATGAAAACCGACGACAATGTGTTGGTGATGAAGACCAATATGGGTGCCGGGCACGGGGGACAATCGGGCCGATGGAATTCCTTGCGCGAAACGGCGGAGGAGTTTGCCTTTATCCTGTGGCAAATGGGGATGAGTGAGCATGCCGAGTGAATGCTCGCATAGCAACCAGTTTTGTCGTCTGCTTAAGCGCAGTAGCAGTCGCCCTGATGTGGATTGTCGGCGATGAGATGGCTTTCGTTCTTGCGGGGCCGGTAGCTATTTTGGGGACCATGCTAGCGGTATTTGGGGTTTTGAAATTTCGCCTCTGGTGGATGATGACAACGCTGCCCCTCTTCGCATGGCCCGCCTATTTCTGGGCCATACTTTTCTATCAATGCTCAAAAGGCAATTGCCTGTGAAGAACGGTTTTACCCGCACGTTTACGGCCGAGCCTGCCCATATTGACGAGCTTGGTCATGTGAACAATTCGGTCTGGGTGCAATGGATCCAAGATCTCGCCACCGCGCATTGGGAAGCGGTCGCGGCTCCTGCGCACCAAGAGCTATACTTCTGGGTCGTGATCCGTCATGAGATTGATTACCGCGGCAATATCGCGGCCGGCGAAAGCGCGCTGGGCACGACCTATATCCCTGACCCGGCAAAGGGAGCAAAGTCGATGCGCGTGGCTGAGTTTACCGGCGAGGCAGGCAAAGTGCTTGTGTCGGCTCGCACCACTTGGGCGATGCTTGATCGGGAAACCGGAAGATTGGCACGGGTTAGGCCGGAAGTGCTGGCCCCGTTCCAACCGTCAGCGGCGGATTAGAACGCAGGATTACGCTCCGGCTTCGCTTGCCAATTTAGGGTCGGTTCGGCTCAAGGGTGCTTCGTGGAAAACGGTTACGCGTTCAAACGAGGTCCGATTGCGGCCTGCCGCTTTCGCATCGTAGAGCAGCTTATCCGCGCGGGCGTACAATTCGTCAAAGCTCATCCAGCTGTCCATCGATCGCGGCAAAGCGATGACGCCCATGCTCGCGGTGATCGGGCGATCCAATCCTTCGACCTCGCTTGCGATCCGCACCGGGATCGATTGGCGCAAGGCTTCGGCGCGCTCCACACTGCGTTTGCCGCGCAGCATGACGATGAATTCCTCCCCGCCCAGACGCGCCGCGATCGTGTCGCGGTCGGTGGTCCCTCGTAACGCCGATGCCGCCGCGATCAGGGCCTTATCCCCTGTTTGGTGGCCGAACCGGTCATTGACGAGCTTAAACTTATCGAGGTCGATCACGGCGAAAGTGTCAAAACCCTCCTCCCGCAATTCATCAAAGCGAGTTTCCAATGCGCGTCGGTTTGTGAGGCCGGTCAACGGATCACGCTCCGACAGTTTTTCTAGCATCCTAGCTTCGGTGCGGGCGGCGTCGCGCTCCCTACGCAAGGCGAGGAAGCGATCCGCGATAGCCAAGCTGATCACAACAACTTCAATGCCGGTGGCGATGTAGAGCATTTGATCGAGGTTGGATGGTCCAACATACCAACCCAAACCACGCGCCATTCGCTCCAATGACGCGAGCATGATCGGTGTCCAAGCCACGGCGATAAAGCGCGCCGATCGGCTACCCCGCCAAACGCCTTCCGCAATGGAAGCGGTGATGACGACAATCGCTGGGATAAAAGTCACGAAATAGGCACGGTCATCAACCGGTTGGGTCCAGTGAAATTGGAAGGCAAAGAATCCCGGCACGCAGATCGTCCAAAGCCCGGTTCCCAATGTCACATTGTGCATGAATTCCGATTGCGTGCCGTCTTCCAAGAAATCGGCAAGGAATAGTGCAGAAATCCCGCACCCGATGGCCCAGAACAACGGCCCAGCAATTGCGATCACCTGAAGCGGTAAGATGACAGCTACCGAAATCAGCCCCCCAGCGAACAGGACATAGGCGATCATCGATGCGACCATCACGGCATGCACCGCGACAAACCGCTCGCGCAGCACAATGAAGAAGCTGATATCGAAGAACAGCGGCAGGATCAGCATACCAATCACCAACGCCAACAACATCATTTCAAATTGCGACCAGCCGGCGTCCTCTGAAAATTCAGAAAGACGCGCTTCGGTCAAAAGCGGAACCGAATGCGGATTGTTGATCTGCACGATCAGCGCTTCGGTTTTCGCAGTGATTTGAGGCAATTTCAGTTGAAAAACGGGCCCGGCGGCAAAGGGCTGCCCTTCGACTTCGGCGTAACGCGCTGTGCGCATTTTGCCGTCGACATCGACCGCCGCGAATGTGATCGATTCGAACCGAGCTATGCGCGAAAAGAAATAATGCGGAAAATCACTTTGATCCGATGCGCTTGAATTGCGGGGCTCTAGAGTTTTGGTTGCGGCCAATTCTTCCCATGCAGAGCGGTCGAAGCGCAGCCATGCGACTGGTTCATTCGCGCGCCAGTCAGTGCCATCACAAATCCATTGCGTAGGACCAGAACCGTCCAACGATCCCGCGCCTGCCAATTGCGAAAGGGTAACATCGGTTCCGCTTGCGAGGTGGCATTGCGGTACAAAACTGTGATCGGCATGCGCCTGTGCATGGGCCGCCTGTGGCACAAGCCACAGGGCCATGAGTGACACGGCAAAGGTCACCAGGGTCAAAAAGCGCACACGCTGCATTGGGCCCGTTTACCGCAAACCCATTACGATGATCTTAAATGTTCGTGCGATCGAAGTTTGCAAAAGTACGATAAATCAATTGATTAATGGAGACGAGATGAGAATTTTGCACGATAATACGCCGATGTTAACTCACATAACGGGCATCTTAGTCTCACCCGAATAGTAGGCTGCGCAGTTCGGTCATGCCGAAACATTTCAGCCCAAGTGCAAGAGAAAGCCTTCAAATCACTGTTTGAATGGGCCGAAATTTAGATCGGATTGCCATCTTGATCACGGAAGATTTCGCGTCGGCCAACATGGTTTGCCGGGCCGACCAATCCTTCGCTCTCCATCCGTTCAATCCATTTGGCGGCGGTGTTGTAGCCGACGCCCATTTGCCGCTGGAGCCAGGATCCAGATGCCTTTTGGTTTTCGATCACGATCTGACACGCTTGGCGATATTTGCGTTCATCGGGATTATCAGAAGCGGTTAGGTCGTCTTCGAAATTCAGTCCGCCGCCATCTTCGGGTTCTTCGGTGACGGCATCGACATATTCGGGTTTCCCTTGGGCCCGCCAGAAATCGGCCACGGCCTCAACTTCATCATCGCTAACAAACGGCCCATGAACCCGGACGGTTGCGCCGGTGTTCGGCTTGTAAAGCATGTCCCCTTTGCCGAGCAGTTGTTCGGCGCCTTGTTCGCCCAAGATGGTGCGGCTGTCGATCCGGCTGGTGACCTTGAAACTGATCCGAGTGGGCAGGTTTGCCTTGATCACGCCGGTGATGACATCAACCGATGGCCGTTGTGTCGCCATGATCAAATGGATGCCGGCCGCGCGCGATTTTTGCGAAAGGCGCTGGATCAGAACTTCGATTTCTTTGCCTACTGTGACCATCAAGTCGGCCAGCTCATCCACAATCAGAACGATCTGCGGCAACGGCTCATAATCGAGCTGTTCTTCTTCGTACAATTGTTCGCCGCTGTCGGGATCAAAACCCGTTTGAACCCGGCGACCCAACGGTTTGCCTTTGGCGATAGCCGCGCTGACTTTGTCGTTAAAACTGTTGATGTTGCGAGAATTCACGCTGCTCATCATGCGATAGCGGCGTTCCATTTCCTCAACCGCCCATTTCAACGCCCGCACCGATTTGTGTGGTTCGGTGACGACCGGCGATAGAAGGTGCGGAATGTCGTCATAACTGGCGAGTTCGAGCACTTTGGGATCGATTAGGATCATCCGGCATTCGGCAGGGGTAAAGTGATAAAGCAGCGATAGGATGATACAATTCAATCCGACCGACTTGCCCGACCCGGTTGTGCCCGCAACCAATAGGTGCGGCATCGCGGCAAGATCCGCGATAATAGGTTCACCGGCAATGTCCTTGCCCAAAATGATCGGCAAATTGCCCTTAGCCTCGGCAAAGGCAGCGCACGCGGCGAGCTCGCGCAGCATCACCATTTGGCGATCGGTGTTTGGCAATTCGATACCCATAACTGTCTTACCGGGGATCGGCGATACGCGCGCGCTAATCGCGGACATGTTGCGGGCGATATCCTCGGCCAATCCAACAACGCGGCTCGCTTTGATACCGGGCGCAGGTTCCAATTCGTACATGGTGACGACTGGCCCGGTGCGAACGGCGGTAATCTCGCCCTTCACATTAAAATCGTCGAGCACATTTTCAAGCAAGCGGGCGTTGCGTTCCAATGCGAGTTTATCAAGCTTAGGCCCGGTGTCCTCTGGTGGGTCTGCCAAAAGATCAAGGCTTGGCAATTCAAACGTCGCGAACATGTCGCGTTGGTTCTTCTTGGCCGGCTCTGCGCGTTTTGGCGGGGCGGTAGGATCGCTAATTTCAGGAGCGCGGCGCGGAGTGGGTTCCGCCGCAGGCTCGACGACTGATTTGGATTTGCGCCCGCCTTTGGCCTCTGTTTTGGTGGTCGGCGGGTCGATGCTGTCATCTTGGATGAAGGTCAGCTGCGGATCGCCTGAACGGCCAAACGGCAAGCGTGAAAGGAATGCCCCTCCGATCCGGCTTTCTCTGATGAAGTTGGGCAAGGTCAACAAAACACGCCAATCAATCGCAAAGACGCGCGTTAAAAGAGCGGTACCTCCGGCGAGACACGCAAGCGCCGCAGCAAGGATAATCCAACCCGAGGCGGCCGCGGCTTCGCCGCCGCCAAAGCGATTGGCCACTGCTTCGATTCCCCCCGCGCCCAACAATCCCGAAACCCCACCCAATTGCGCAGGCAACGTTCCACTGGATCCATCAAACCCCAGCGATAAAACCGTGCTGAGCAAGACAATGGCGATCAACAACATGCCGGTGGGCAGCCACCAACGGGTGGTCTCCCCTTCGTAAACATCTCCGCCTTCGCCGCTGTCCAACTCAACCGCGCGCCACAACTTTCGCGCCGAAATGTACAGCAATGGGAGCAATAGGACGCTTGGCAAACCAAACGCGAACAGCACTCTATCGGCCGCCCACGCGCCCCAACTGCCCATCCAATTGCTGATCCCTGTTGCCGCCGCCGCGGTGGACGGGCTGGGGTCGGTCTGGGTGTAGCTGGCCAGGGATAAGGCGAGGAACGTCATCACGCCAATCAACACGCCTGCGCCGGTCATTTGGGCAACGCGGCGCATGCTGCGACGCAAACCGATGCGCCAATCTGCTGGGGAATTTCTGTTGGTCATAGCGCGGGTCGCCATTCGGAGCTCCTAGATCGGAACACACCATGAATCCTCGGGCGGGCGGGGTCAAATTGTTTCCTAGTGAAGGTGACTGTGAGGAACCGATAATACGCCATTGTCGATCATCCGATTCAGCAATCGCGAGGCGAGCCGATATCCAATACGAAAATGCAATTGCAGTGCGGCAATCGATGCGGATTGATCGCGCGTCACCCATTCACAAGCGCGCCGATACAACACGGCTTCGGTTAAAGGTTTGGAGTTGTCCGGATTGATTTTACTCACCCACTCAACCCATCAATGGCGGCCCAGCGCGGCCAATTTAGGGCCCGAGCGCGCTGCCCGGTCATCCCGCCCAACGCGATCACGGGCACGCGCGCTCGTTGCGCCAACAATCGAAACCGCACCGGCCCCAACACCGCGCGACCAGACAATGTTCCAGGGTGAGACCGGGTGGCAAATACCGGCGACAGCAAGATCGCATCCGCCCCCATTGTGTTTGCAAGGCCGATCTCATGGGCGTTGTGGACGGTTGCCAAATGAAGCATGTCGGCGCGTTGTGGGCATAGCGATCGGGCGCTGCCATAGATGCCATCGGCGCCCCATTCCCGTGCGGTCAATGCGCTGTCGGCGAGGATAATCGTGTGCCCGTGCGCGCGCGCCACCCGGCGAAGATCGCGAAACCGCGTCCACCGTTCCGGCCCATCAAGGTGATAATGCCGATAGATAAACCCGCTACCCCGCGGCAATCGGCGTAGCGCATCGGGCAGCGCGGCATCGTTGCGCGCATCAGAGATCAACCAATGACGGGATAGGGGAAGGTTGGCCAAAGATGTTTGGAAGGGCTTTAACTGTCTCACAGGGCGTTTATAGCGCGCCGATATGGAAAGTGCAGCCAATCGTCTCGAAACCGTTCAAGCCAATGTCGCGCGCATGTGCAAACCCGCGCGGCGTAAGCCTTCGGATGTCACACTGATCGCGGTCAGCAAAACGCATCCGGCCGAACGAATTGAACCTTTGTTAAAGGCCGGTCACCGTGTGTTTGGCGAAAATCGCGTTCAAGAAGCGCAAGGCAAATGGCCGGCGCTGCGCGACATGTACCCAGACACAGAATTGCATTTGATCGGTCAATTGCAATCGAACAAAGCCGACGAGGCTGTCGAATTGTTCGATGTCATTCACGCTTTGGACCGGGTGAGCCTATTGAAGGCATTGGTCAAAGCGATGGACAAAGCGGGCCGCAAAGTCCCGTGTTTCATCCAGGTCAACATTGGCGATGAAGATCAGAAAGGCGGCTGCGCGATTGCGCAATTGCCCGAATTTATCGAACAAGTGCGCGGTGCCGATATTCCCATCGCTGGGTTGATGTGTTTGCCCCCATCGGGAACAGAACCCGCGCCATTCTTTGCTTTTCTTGCGAAATTGGCGGCGGACAATGGCCTTAGCGGTTTGAGCATGGGGATGAGCGGCGATTACGAGACTGCGGTGCAATTGGGCGCAACGCATATTCGCGTGGGCACGGCCTTGTTCGGCGAACGCGGGTGAGCGGCGACACATTCTGGGCAGAATGGCAACGGCCCTTGGAAGACCGCGCGCAGATTGTGTTCGATGAGGCAATCACCCCCCAAACGACCGGCACACATTGCGATATCGCCGACGCGATCATGCAAGCCAAGGGATTGAAGCCGATAGGATTCAATTGGGAAATGTTGGATGCCTTTGGCGGCCCGGACGATACCCGATCCGCACTGGGCGTGATCGCAGATGCGTTAAGGGCTGACATGGAGTTCCCACAGCAAGAATGGTTGGGTGATCACGGCGCGGCCGCGTGTGCCCGAGATTTTGTGGGTTTGTTTGAGGGCCCCAAAACCGTCCTCTCCAACAGATTGGAAGGGCTATGGAATCCGGTTAGTGATGCCCGGATTGAATGGTGTTTCGTTGGTTTTGATGATGTGCGGGCCGCGGTTTTGTTGTTGATGCGGGAATAGGTCCCTCAACCAACGACTGATCGTCCAAACCGGCTAAAAAAAGGGGCGCCTCGATATGCGAAGCGCCCCTTCTCTATGTGAAATTTGGTACCCGCGCCGAGATCGGTGCAGGTGCCAATTCTTCGTTAGAATTCAAACAGAGCCTCTACACCCACTTGGCGGCCTTTCGACAGCGGCGAGAATGTCCCCGCTGCTGGCGCTGCGCCAAATGGTTGGTTCACGCCGTTTGAAAGCGCGCCACCAAACGGGATCTGTGTGTCGCCACCAACTTGCACTTCGTCAAACAGGTTGCGGCCATAGATCGAGAACGAAAGACCATCCATTGGCGTAACCCATGTGATGTTCGCTTCGAGGTTTGAGATGTCCTGAACAAAGCCGAGATTGTTGTCGGTGTAGGCGAATTCATCACGATACTGGTAGTTCACGCGGGTCAGAATTTCGCTGTCACCGATGAACAATTCGTGGATGAAGCCAAAGCCAAAGGTCACTTCGGGCACACGCGGCAAACGCAGATCAAGATCCGTTTGATCAATCACGCCGTCGCCGGAAATGTCGAAGAGAATCTCGTCATATTCGGCATCGATAAGGCCGATATTGGCGGTCACGATCAAGCTGTCTGAAAGACGCATGCGCGCCTCTGCTTCGACACCGGTGATCGTTGCGTTGGCAGTGTTAAAGATCGATTGAGCCACACCCGAAACTGGGTCCGACTGGTTCACTTCGCGCTGCATGTCGTCGATCGTGGTGATGTAACCAGCGACGTTCAGCGTGAGCGACCCATCCGCTGTTTCGAACTTGCCGCCAATTTCGTAATTGTCGACTTGCTCTTCACCGAACGAGAAGGAACCGCCCGGTGCCGTTGCGATTGCTTCGAATGCGTTCGCGTTGGTGATGCGGAAGTTGTAGCCGCCCGAACGGAAACCACGGGTCCAATGCGCGTAGACCTGGCTGTCATTGAATTCGTATTGCAGGCCCAACTTTGGCGAGACATTGCGGAAACGAACGCTGTCGGTGAAGCCATTATTCTCGGTTGGGATGAACGAGTTCACGCCGGTGGTTGGGCAAGTGCCATCAACAACCGAACAGGCCGCACGCGGACGGACATAAGTGACGGCCGCATCCTTGGTTTCTTGGCTCCAACGGATACCGCCGATAACCGAAAGGCTATCGGTGAGGTAGTATTGGCCACTGGCAAATACGCCGAGCACTTCGTGATCCTGCTGACCACCGCCAAAGAATGTGAGCGGCGTCGAAACCGGAATTTCGCGAATTTCAGTGTAGGCGATCGATTGATCAAAATAGAACCCACCAACCGTTAGGTCGAAATTGTCGGTTGAAACCGCGTAACGGATTTCGTTCGAAATCTGATCCTGTTCAGTTTCCGTGCTGGAGTGGAACAGGAACAAAGCGGTCGCATCGATATCGGCATCGGTGGTTGCTTGATAATCGCGATAACCAAAGATGTTGGTCAACGTGCCTGGGCCAATGTCCCATTCTGCTGTCAACGATGCGTTGATTGTCTCGTTGGTGTAGCTGCCGCGATTGTCGATCGCAAAATCGAACGTGTCGCGTTCAAAAGCGCCGCGGTTTTGCGCCGCTGGGCCGTCGCCTTCACTGTCGAAATAGTCGATCTTACCGGTCAAGGTCAGATCGCCGAGACGCGCCTCAAGAGCGCCGCGAATGATGTAGGTTTCTGCCGCACCGTGGTTCGAACCGTCGAAGGAGTTTTGGAAATACCCTTCGTCGTTGTTGTAGTAGGCGCCGACTTTGAACAACAAAGTGTCTTCGATGATCGGGCCAGAGATCACGCCGCTTGCAGTGTAGTTTGCACCGCCGCGCCCGCCATCAACCGGACCATCAACCGCAGCGCGGAATTTGCCGCGAAATTCTTCGGTTGGGTTGCCGGTGTTGATCAACACCGCGCCGCCGGTCACGTTGCGACCGAACAACACGCCTTGCGGACCGCGCAGGATTTCAACGCTATCGAGATCGAAAAGGTCGAAAACGACCCCGCCATTGGTGCCCAAATAGACGCCATCGACAAACACGCCGACGGTTGGATCGATCGAAGGGATCGAAGAGTTGATGCCAAGCCCGCGAATAGAGAAGTTCGCCTGGCCTCGGCTGGTGCCGATTTGGTCGAGTGATACGTTCGGTGCAGAGAATGTCAGGCCTTGAACGTCGCGAACTTTCAACGCTTCCAATGTGTCAGCGTTAAAAGCGGTGACGGCCAACGGTACGTCTTGCACATCTTCGGGGTTTTGGGTTTTGGTGCCGGTGACAACGATGTTGCCAATGGTGTCGAGCGTGCTGGTGCGCTCTTCTTGGGCGGGGGTTTCGTTGGTTGCGGTGTCTTGTGCGTGAGCGGCAAACGGGGTGAGGGCGCATGAACACAAAAGTACGGCTGCAAACTGCCGCGAGGGAGCGGGGATATTCATAGGTTTAGTCTCTCCTGACGTAGGGGAAGAGGCCCATTGCATTTGAGTCACACGAATGCAACCTATTCTGCGAATTGGTGGTCGAACAGGCAATGCAGATCGACGCGCGGCATGGTGAATGCTGGCGCTTGTCGCTTAGGCTTCCTCGTGTTCGCGCTGGCGCTTGTCGCTGGCTGCGGCAAGGAGATCCGCCTCAATCTCGGCCAAGCGCGTTGGCGTCGTTACCTTGCTCCCCATCAGGTCGGTGACATAGAAAGTGTCGCCCGCCGTTTCGCCATAGGCGGTGATATGCGCGGATTGAACGATCAGGTTTGCTTTGTACAAAGCGTGCGCCAACCGGTTCAAGAGTGCAGGCCGATCGCGCGCGGTGACTTCGATGACGGTGAAATGGTTCGACGCGGAATTGTCGAAATTGACACTGGGCGCGACTTCGAACGCTTTCGCGCGCGAATGGGACAACGGTCGGGCGGCCAATTTCGGCACCAATTCAACATTGGCGAGGAGCGCGTCCTTAATACCCTGTTTCAGGCGAACGATCTGGCTCTCTTCGCGCAAGGGTTGATCGTGCAGATCCTGAACCAGGAAATTGTCAATCGCATAACCATTCATTGCCGTGTGAATGCGGGCATCAATGATGTTGGCCCCAGCAAGATGGATTCCGCCCGCAATCCTGTAAAACAGTCCGGGGTGATCGGCAGCGATGACGCTGACAAGGGTTGCGCCGCGTTCTTCGTCCACTTCGCAATGGATCGAAAGGTCTTCTTCAATCCGCCGGGCTTCTTGGTATTGTATGAGGTTCTTGGCGATGATGTCGACCGGTTCCGCAATCCAATACGCATCGCCCAACAATCCGCCGATATCGTCGACCAACGCACCATTTTCCGCCAACGTTTCGGACACCACGCTCTTTTTCGCGTTGACCTGTGCGCTGCGACCTTTGCGTTTGTGGCCCAGCCGTAAGCGTTCCTGCGCCGCGTCATAGAGTTCGCCGAGCAATTGGCCTTTCCAACTGTTCCACGTCCCCGGGCCTACCGCGCGAATATCAACCGCGGTTAAGATCGCCAGATTGCGCAGCCGATCAACGGTCTTCACCTCGGCAACAAAGTCCTCAATCGTCTTGGGATCGGTCAGGTCGCGTTTTTGCGCGGTCGAGCTCATCAAGAGATGCTGCAACACCAACCATTGGACCAGAGCCGTCTCTTTTTCGTTCAAACCAAAACGGGGACACAAACGTTTTGCGACATCGGCGCCCAAGACCGAATGATCGCCACCGCGCCCTTTGGCAATGTCGTGCAGCAAGACCGCGACATACAAGGCGCGACGTGACGCGATGCGGTGGACCTGTTTGGTGCCGCGCGGATGGTCATCTTCCAATAGGCCGCGCTCAATCTGGCTGAGCAGTCCGATCGCCCGGATCGTGTGTTCATCAACGGTGTAGTGATGATACATGTCGAACTGCATTTGCGCGTTCACCCGCCCAAAATCGGGAACAAAGCGGCCAAAAACGCCGGCTTCGTTCATCCATCTCAACGCGGTTTCGGGGTCGTTGCGACCGCCCAAAAGATCCAAAAACAAGGCGTTGGCGCGCGGGTCATGGCGGATTGATTTGTCGATCAATTTGGTATCACGACCGGCCTGACGCATGGTTTCCGGGTGAATTTCAAGCCCTTCGGCTTCGGCCAATTGGAACAGTTCAATCAACCGGACCGGATCATCGGCAAACCATCGGTCGCGGGGCGCCTTGATACGGCCGCCCGTTACGACATAGCCTTTTAGCGTGCGCGGTTTGGCAGACCAGCCGGCGAAAAAGCCACTGCGTGCGCGTTTCTTCGCAAACTCATCGTCCAGATGCGACAGAAACACACCGGTCAGGCTGCCAACGCGTTTCGCCTGCATAAAATAGTATTGCATGAACCGTTCAACCGCGCTTTTACCGGGTCGGTCGGCGAAATTCATACGTTCTGCCACTTGGCGCTGCAGATCGAATGTGAGGCGGTCTTCGGCGCGGTTGGTGATCACGTGCATGTGCGACCGTACCGCCAATAAGAACCCTTCTGCACGGCGGAAACTGCGGTATTCAGCCGGTGTGAATAGGCCCATTTCCACCAACTGGGCGGCGGTGTCGGCGCGATGCATGAATTTGCCGATCCAATAGAGCGTTTGCAGATCGCGCAAACCGCCTTTGCCCTCTTTCACGTTCGGTTCGACGACATAGCGGCTGTTGCCCATCCGCGTGTGCCGTTGATTGCGCTCTTCCAATTTTTCGGTGAGGAATTTGCGTTCGTTCCCGCGCACAACTTCGGCCCAGAATTTCTGACGCAATTCATCATAGACATCGTGATCGCCCCAAACGATCCGCCCTTCCAACAGGGCAGTTCTGATGGTGAGATCTTCTTTCGCCATCCGCATTGTATCGGCGATTGTGCGGCTGGAATGACCGACTTTCAGGCCCAGATCCCAAATGAGATAGAGCATCGCCTCGATCACTTGTTCGCACCACGGCGATCGTTTCATCGGCGTGATAAAGGCGATGTCCACATCGGAATGCGGGGCCATCTCGGCCCGCCCATACCCGCCAACGGCCAACACGGCGAGTCGCTCTGCGGTGGTGCGATTGCCCGCGGGAAAGACATTGGTGGTGACGTGATCGTGGATCACGCGGATCAATTGGTCGGTTAGGAATGCATAGCCCAGCGTGATTTCGTGGCCGGCCGATGGCTTGTCTTTAAGCCGCTGTTCCAGTTCAGCGCGGCCTTGATCGACAGCCTCTTGGAGCGTTTTTAGTATGCGCGGCCGGACATCGTCGCCGGTTGCGCTTTCTTGCGCGTCGACCAATTCGCCGATCACGCCCATCACAGCGCGACGGTTGAATATCGCACGTTGACGAGGGACGCGCCGACTGGGCTGGCTCCAGTCAGTCATCGCGTCCCTCTCCTTATCAATATGTTTCGCAAGCTAAGGCGCAGACGCCTTAGGCTTCGATCAACTTGGTGTAATGTTCGCGCAGGCTCTTCTTGTCGATTTTCTGCGTGCCAAGGCGCGGCAGCACCTCATTGGTCACCCAGATATGTTCTTCGAGAGGAACCTTAAACGGAGCAATCCGCGACAACAGGAATTCGCGCAATTGCGGACCGGTCATCGCATCGCGACCATCTTTGACACGGAAAATTGCGGCGGGCACTTCGCCCATGCGTTCATCCGGGAGGCCAAATACCGAACATTCCGCAATATCGTCATTCGCGTAAATCGCGTCTTCGACCTCGATACAGGTGATGTTCTCACCGCCGCGAATGATGATGTCTTTCTTGCGATCGACGATGAAGAGATAGTCATCTTCGTCGAGATAGCCCAAATCGCCCGTGCGGAAATATTGGTTGTCGGTGAAGGCTTTGTTTGTGGCCTCCTCATTGTTCCAATAGCCGCGGAAATTGGCGACGGTTCGAATGCACACTTCGCCAACGCCGCCTTGCGCGACCGGGTTGCCGTCATCGTCTAGAATCGCGAGGTCAACCAAAGGCAAGGACGCCTTGCCGGTCGATCCCGGCTTGGCGAGGTAATTTTCATTGAAATTGCCGCACCCAACCGCGTTGGTTTCGGTAAGACCGTATCCCAAGAGAGGGAAGCCGCCCGGGAACGCTTCTTTGATTTTGGTCACATGTTCGACGGGGCGCGGTGCACCACCTGCGGCGAAGCTTTTGCAGGCCGATAGATCGAATTGATCGCGATCTGGGTGAGTGGCCATTTCATAACTCATGAGAGGCACGCCAACAAAATAGGTGACCTTTTCCTGATCCATCAAGCGCAACGCCTCACGCCCATCCCATTTGGGCATTAAGACCAATTTGCGCGCGATGGCATAGGATTGAAGGAACAACGGGATTTCGCCAGTAACGTGGAACAACGGCACAGCGACCAAGGCACAAGGTTGCGCGCTGACGTCTTCGCCTTTGCTTTCCAACAACACTTTGGCCATCGCGCTTTGCGCGACGTAATTCATCACGCCGGCAACAACGCCGCGATGATCGGAATAGGCGCCTTTCGACTGACCGGTGGATCCGGATGTGTACAGGATGGTCGCCAGATCGTCGGCGGTTAGCTGACCCAGCATTTGCATGGCGACGCTGCTCGCTTGATCGGCGGGCACGGCCCATGTTTCGGCCAACCCTTCAGATGGCGCGTTGTGCTCAATCATCACCAGTTTGGCGGAATGCTCTGTTCCTTCAAGGCGTTTGGCGCGGCCGGCATCGGCCAACACGATCGAACATTCAGCAAGGCGAATACCGTATGCGAGTTCATCGCCGGACCAAAAACCGTTGAGCAATGTGACACAACCGCCGGCCATTGCGATGCCCATATAGGCGATCATCCAGTTGGTGGAATTGCGCGCGGCGATCCCAACACGGTCGCCTTTCTGCATGCCATGCTTGGTCACAAGCCCCTCTGCCACGCACATTGCGGCGGCATAGGTTTCGCCAAATGTCATGCGGATATCGCCGTCGACGACAAAAGGCACGTCTTTGTGTTCGTTACAGAAATGCGCGAAATAATGCGCAAGGGTAGGAGGAGCGACCGTGAATGCTGGCATTTCGACGCCGCCGATTTCGATGGGCGTTGTATGAAATGGCTGACCTTCTTTGGTCATTTCGACCATGATCGCTTCAAGCGCACTGTCCAACTGACTGGGCATGCGGTTCTTTCTCCTTCAAGTCGCCGCTTTGTTTGCGGCTTTGTTATCACTTTCGCCGCCTACGGGGCGCGACGTGTCGAAAATCTTTGAACTTCAGCGAGGGTTCCCCCGAGGTCGTCGCTGTGCCAATAGCACGAATGAAGGCGACGCCGGGCGATACACGCTTTCAAGTTCGCTATGTTTACTAAGAGGTTCAACTCGTGCTGTCACTACTTGCTGCAAGCGGCAACCTAGCGGACCCAATTTATTGGTCCGATCTTGGCCTCAGCCCTTATCTTTTTGAGATCGGCAGCTTCCAGCTGAGATATTATTCACTCGCCTATTTGATCGGGGTGATGTTCGCCTATTGGCATCTGAGTAAGATGATCAAAACACCCGGTGCGCCCATGGCACAACGGCATGCGGATGACCTTTTCTTCTACTGCACATTGGGCGTTATTTTGGGCGGGCGCCTTGGCTATGCTGCATTCTACACCGGCGGCGACACAGGCATCCCCAGCGCGTTCACCGATTTCTCCGGCGATGGTTTCGTCAGTTGGAAATTGCTCCGCATGTGGGATGGCGGAATGTCATTCCATGGCGGCGTATTAGGCGTTTTGGCGGCAATCGGCTGGGTGGCGGTGCGCGGAAAGCTGTCGTTCCTAAGGCTGTGTGACTTTATCGCGGTGAATGTGCCGATGGGCATGTTGCTTGGCCGACTTGCAAACTTTAACAACGGTGAGTTGTGGGGCCGTGCAACCGATGTGCCGTGGGGGATGATTTTCCCTGATGGCCGCGCCGGCGATGTCGTGCGCCATCCAAGCCAGCTGTATCAAGCAAGCCTAGAAGGATTGTTGCTGTTGGTGATCCTGCTCGTGCTTTTCTGGAAGACCAAGGCGCGCTATCGCCCCGGTCTTCTGGTTGGGATTTTCACGCTTGGCATGGGGATCGCACGATTTGTTAACGAATTTTTCCGCGAACCTGATGCACAACTGAAAAGCCTGGTGACGGAAACCGGACTTTCGATGGGACAATGGCTATCAATACCGCTGATCTTGACTGGATTGATTGTCACGATTTACGCCGTGACGAGGAAACCCGTGGGGACGGGGACAACAGCCCCGGCCTAGGCACAATCACGCTGCGCCCTGCGCGCTGCACGGTTTTAACATTGATCGACGGCGACGGGACCAGATCCACGGTCCCGGATGACGACGTGTTGCCGCGCGAAACGTCGAACAGCAAAGCGCGATCCCAGAAAAAGGCTGTCGAGAAGGCCGCCGCCCAAGAAGCCGCGAAGACTTTAGAGGAGGCTGCAAAAGCCAAAGCTGCAGCCGAGGCCAAGGCACTCGCAGAAGCAAAAGCACAGGCTGAAGCCGACGCGCGCGCCAAAGCAGAGGCGGATGCAAAAGCCGAAGCCGAAGCCGAAAAGAAAGCAAAGGCCGAAGAAAGGGCCCGTCTTGCCGCCCAAGCTGCGGCCAAAGCAAAGGCCGAGGCCGAAGCGAAAGCATTGGCCAAAGCGGAAGCCGAGGAACGCGCCCGCGAAGAGGCTGAGGCCCGCAAGGCCGCCGAGACACGCGCAAAGGCGAAAGCAGCTGCCGAAGCCAAAGCCGCAGCGGAAGCCGCCGCCAAAGCGAAAGCCATAGAAGAGGCGCGGATTGCGGCCGAAGCGGCAGCGAAGGCCAAGAAAGCAGCCGAAGCCAAGGCTAAGAAAGAGGCCGAAGCAAACGCGAAACGCGAGGCGGAAGAAAAAGCCAAAGAAGAAGCGGCAAAGAAACTGGCCGAGGAAAAGGCCCGCAATGCAGCAGAAGCCAAGGCCAAGAAGGAGGCAGAGGCGAAAGCGCGCGCAGAAGCGGAAGCCAAGAAAGCTGCAGAAGAAAAGGCGAAGAAAGAAGCCTTAGCCGCGGCCAAAGCCGCCGAGAAAAAGGCCAAAGAAGCAGCCGAAGCCAAAGCCGCGGCTGAAGCCAAAGCGTTGGCGGAGGAAAAAGCTGAGGCAGAGGCGAAAGCCAAAGCCGAGGCCAAGGCAAAAGCGGCCGCCCAAAAGGCCGAACAGAAAAAGGCGAAAGAAGCCAAAGAAAAAGCCGCTGCGTTGGCCGCTGCTGCGGCGGAAGCCGCCAAGAAAGCGGAGCAGGCCGAAGCGGAAGAAAAAGCAGAGCTGGAATTAGCGCAACAAGCAGAACAAGAAGCCGACGCTCTAAAAGACGCCATCGGGAAAGCCAAAGATCTTGGCAAAACGTTCCGTCGGCTTATCCGCGAAACCGGCCCGATCAGTCTCGCCCACTATATGGCAGAGAGCAACGCGCGTTATTACACCAGTCGGGATCCCTTGGGAGAGGAAGGCGATTTCATCACCGCGCCCGAAGTTAGCCAGATGTTTGGTGAGCTTATCGGTCTTTGGTTTGCCGATCTATGGGTTCGGATGGGTGCGCGCAAACGGATCCATTATGTCGAACTTGGCCCTGGACGCGGTACATTGGCCAGCGACGCATTGCGCACCGCCGCGAGATATGAATTTGATCCGCAAATCCACTTTGTCGAAACATCGCGGGCCCTGCGAAAAATCCAATGCGAAGCGTTTCCCGATGCGGTCCATCACGATGATCTTTCGACTTTGCCGACCGATGCACCGTTGCTGATCGTCGGGAATGAGTTCTTCGATGCATTGCCGATCCATCAACTCGTGCGATCGGCCAATGGCTGGCACGAACGGATGATCGGGCTTGACGGTGATGAATTGGCCTTTGTGGCCGGTGACAAACCAATGGACACAATCGTCCCGAAAAGTTGGAAAAGCGCATCCCAAGGCACCATGATCGAAACCAGCGCCGCCGCCAGCGCTGTGATGGGCGAAATCGCTCAGCGTTTGAAAGACCAGGGCGGCGCCGCGTTGATCATTGATTATGGGTCGTTCGAATTGCGCGCCGGGTCCACACTTCAGGCGATCCGTGCGCATGAAAAGGTCGATCCCTTGGCCCATCCCGGTGAGGCGGATTTGACGGCACATGTCGATTTTGAACTGCTCAAAGATGTCGCCGTAAGCCATGGTGCCGATGTGATGGGCGTCCAAATGCAGGGCGATTGGCTTAGACAGATGGGTATCGATACGCGGTACGAAGCGCTCCAGCGCAAAAACCCAGCCGAGGTGGACAAGTTGAAGCGGCAATATGATCGCTTGGTTGAAGATGGCCAGATGGGATTGCTGTTCAAAGTGTTGGGCGTGTGTGGCCGACGGTGGCCAAATGGTGTTGGTTTCGATTGACCCCCTGGTTGTGCCGTCAATCGCCGTTGCCTGTAACCAATGGCCCGATTCTATCGTATAGAGGATAGAGTTTCAGGAGATTTCAGATGTTCGCGCGGATAGTTTTGGGCTTTTTTACCGCGTTGGCGGCGTTCATGATAACCGCGACACCGGCTGTCGCTGCGGACGCAATTTCTGGTCGTTGGATCACCGAAGATCGCGATGCGGTTGTTGAAATCAAACCGTGCGGCAACACCACCTGCGGCACGATTGCCCGTTTCCTTATCACGCCGCCCGATGGCCAGGATCAGCGCGATATCTACAATCCCGATGACAGCTTGAAAAATCGACGCTTGCTAGGCTTGCCCATACTGACCGAATTCCGCGAAGATGACGATTTGTGGCGCGGGCGGATTTATGATCCCAATACGGGCAAAACGTATCGTTCGGTGATCCGCCGTACCGGGCCCAATACGCTTGAAGTGCGTGGATGCATCGGCCCATTCTGTCAGGCGCAAACGTGGCGCCGCGCCCGCTAAATTGGGCGTAACCCTCAATCGATCCCAATTGTTTCGGCGAGCTCCCGCGCTGCTTCCTTGGGGTTAAGTTTGCCTTCGCCTTCGCGGTCGACGGCAAAGTTGGCTTCTCGCATGGCTTCGACGCTGATCGCACCGATCAACGGTTGGAGCGCGCGCGCCACCCCTTCGTCATTTGCGACTCGCGGCGACATCATCACCATCGCATCATAGCTGGGTAAAGCGCCGCGTGGATCTTCCAACACGACCAACCTGTCCGCAGCGATGCGACCGTCCGATGTATACGCGCTGATCACGTCGGCTTCGCCAGATTTCAGAGCGTTGTACATAAAGGTTGGTGAGAAATTGCGGGTTTCGCCAAAGCGCATACCATAGGCATCGCGCACCGCAATCCATTCGGGCCTCTCGAAAAATTCGGGATCGCCGCCGACGGTCAAACCTGGCCCGAACGGCACCAATTCTTCCAAAGAGGTCACGCCCAATTCTGCCGCACGGTCGCCGCGCATGGCGAACGCATAGGCATTCTCAAATCCCAACCGCCCCAAGACCCGCACACCGGTCGTTTCTTGTTCCCATTTGACGATGGTGTCGTACATTTCTTCGCGGCCGGGATTGTCCGTGCGTTCCAACTCATTGGTCCAGATCGTCCCGGTGTAATCGACCGAAATGTCGATGCTGGAGGATGCAACTGCGCTGTGCACGACAGCGGAACCCAGACCGTCCCGATATTCAACTGAATACCCGGCCTTTTCCAATTGCGACCCGATCAATTGGGCAAGGATGTATTGTTCCGAAAATTGCTTTGATGCGATCACGATTGCGTCGTCATCATCGCCGTCCGATTGATACACCAGCGCGGCGATCACCCCGACGGCAACCGCCGCCATCCCCAGACCGGATTGCCAGCGTTTGCGATTGGCAAAACCGCGTTCAACCAATCCAAGCAGAGCATCCGCGACCAAAGCAAGCCCCGCGCTGGCTATACAGCCGGCAACAACCAGGGCCCAGTTTTGCGTCTGCAATCCGGCAAAGATCGGGTCGCCCAAACTGGGTTGACCGATCGTGGTTGAAAGCGTTGCAGCGCCAATGGTCCAAACGCTGGCGGTGCGGATGCCGGCCATAATGAACGGTGCGGACAAAGGGGCTTCGACCATGGTCAATTTTTGCCAACTGGTCATCCCCACTCCGTCGGCGGCTTCCAAGACGCCGGGATCAAGATTGGATTGCGCAGTGACCGCGTTTCTCAGGATCGGTAACAAAGCGTAGAGTGCCAGCGCCAGCAGAGCGGGCAAAAATCCAAGCGTCGGCAAATCTTCGCCGAAAACGCTCCGCAACGACAATAGGATCGGGAAAAACAACGCCAAGAGCGCCAATGCCGGGATGGTTTGCACCAAACTGGCAAAGCCCAATGCAATGCGAGAGACGTTGGCCGAACGGCTGGCCCAAACCGCCAAGGGCAGCGCCACAAGAATGCCCAATGCGATCGCGCTGGCTGCGAGCACGATATGCGCCGCGAATTTGTCGCCAAGGCCCAACAGGATAACAAAAATTTCGTTCATGCCGTTCCACCTTGTGACGCGATGGCTGGAGTCAATTTCTCCATCGCGGCCAATCTCTCGGCCTGTTGTCGGGGTACAGAGACGAGGCTTTGAGCAATCTCTCCACCGTCGCCCGAAAGCAATTCGCGCGGAGTATGATCAGCAACCAAGTCGCCAAAGGACATCACCAAAACGCGATCGGCAAGCAACAAAGCCTCTGCCATGTCGTGCGTCACCATGATCGTGGTTAGGCCCAAAGTGTCGTGCAGCTCACGCACCTTTTTGCCCAAGGCATCGCGCGTGATCGGGTCCAACGCGCCGAAAGGTTCGTCCATGATCAACAGTTCGGGGTCGCCTGCCAATGCCCGGGCGACGCCCACCCTTTGACGTTGTCCGCCGGACAATTCATCCGGCATCCGATCGGCCATTTCCGGTTCAAGTTCGACCAGATCTAGCAATTCTGCGATCCGATCTTTGGGCAGTTTCTCCCCGGTCAGGCGCGGTCCTATGGCGATGTTTTCGCCGACGGTGAAATGCGGGAACAATCCGATCCCTTGAAACACATAACCAACCCGGCGGCGCAATTGTGATTGTTTTAATCCGGTCACATCGTCCGCGCCAAAAAGAACGCGGCCCCCAGTAGGCGTGACGAGCGTGTTGACCATTTTGAGCAAGGTTGATTTGCCCGATCCCGACGATCCGACCAAGGCGACAAAGCTGCCTTTATCTATCGTGCATGACACCCCGCCAACGGCCACAACATCGCCGTACCGACGTTCTGCATTGTCAAAGGTCAGGATCGCTGATGTTTGCGACGCGTCGGTATCGGATGGTTTTGATGTGATTGGATTGGCCCCTCGCGATCCAACCTAGAAGCCAAACTCCGTCGCGCCAAGGGCCTTGGCCTAAGGGATGCTCTTACAATTCGAGCCGAGCGCCCGGCACCGTGATGATCGCGTTCAATCCGCCGGTCTGCCAATCGCGGGTTATTGTCCCACCCAATTGATGTTCAATCGACATTTTGACCAAACGTGATCCGAACCCGGTATCTAGTGGCTCTTGCGCATGCGGTCCGCCGGTCTCTGTCCAACCGATTTGAACGGTACCGTCGGAATGACTCACGGTGATTGCGACGTTCCCCTCGGCGACACTCAACGCTCCGTATTTTGCCGAATTGGTCGCCAATTCATGAAACACTAAAGCCAGTGGTGTCGCCGCACGGGCGCCGGTTTGGACGCTATCGCCGGTGATGCTCACCGCGCTTTCGCCGGGCACGCCGTAGGGAGCCATCAAGACCCCCAAAAGGTCCTTCAATTCGCCATCCGTTTCGGCATCCACTTGTAGGGCGAAACTCTGAGCCCGCGACAAGGCCTGAATGTTGTCGGCCAACGTTCGGGCAAACGGTTCAAGGGTCGCGTCCCCGCGCGCATGCAAAGAGACAAGGCCGGTGATGACGGAGAAAACATTTTTGATCCGATGCGCCAATTCCCCGGCCAGCAATTCACGTTCTTGTGAAATGCGATACCGATCGTGAATATCGGTCAATGTCCCAAACCAGCGCGCCGTTTCGGGATCGTCGGTTGATGGAACCGCGCGCGATATCACCCAGCGATAGGTTCCATCGGTTTGGCGTAAACGCCATTCGTCTTCGAAAAAGCTCGCTGTGGACATCGCGGTTTGAAACTTGACGAGCGAGGCTTCGAAATCCTCAGGGTGGATGACCTCGCGCCAATCATCCACGCTTTCGCGTGCAGGCAATCCGGTAACTTCGGTGAACCGGGCGTTGAAATAGTCGAATTGTGGGCCGTGTGCGGCCGACCATGCAATGTCGGGCACGCTGTCCAGCATGAATTGCAGCCGTTGCGCGCTTTCTTTGAGCTCGGCCCCTGCGGTGTTGGCTTCGCGATGCGCATTTAGCCTGCGCATCACGGATTCGGCCAACACGGACAGACCTTCGCGTTGCAGATCGTTGAGCGGCGTGGTCCGTGGCACGGTATCGGTAACGCATAGGGCGCCCAAGGATGCACCCTCTCCTGAAATCAACGGCGCGCCGACATAGTATCGCAAATGTGCATCGCCGCGAACGAGTTCGAAATTGGCAAAGGTGTCGTCTTTGGATGCGTCCAACACTTCGAAAAGGTCGCGCCCTAGCATTGCATGCGAACAAAGGCTGGTTGAGCGCGGGGTTTGTTTTTTCGTCATGCCGGAACCGACGATAAAACGTTGTCGCTCGGCCTCGACCAAGCTGACCGAAGCGCTAACGGTGGGGCTTCCTCCGCCGCACAATTGCGCCGCAAATCGAGTGAGGCGAGCGAGTTCTTCGTCTCCTGCCAACGCTTCGGCATCGAAGCTGGCGAGCACGGTTAAGCGCTTATCTTCGCTTAAGGAATTGGGCGAAGCGGCATTGCCGATTGGCTTGGATTCAGGCTCACTAAAACTCAGCAGATCGCTCCTTGCATCGCGCTCCAGAGACGTTGAATGTGCCATACAGTAACGCCGAGTTAGGTCAAACCAACCGAACGGGCCACCGAACAAAAGACGGCTTTCGCGGCGTTGGCCTTATCCTTCCGTGTTGCTAAAGGCTGGTAATGAAACATTACGAACATGCGCATTTGTTGCGCGGGTTCGCACAAACGGAAGAGTGATTGCCATGCGCGCTACCCCCGATTTTGATTTCCAACTTGGCGAAAGTGCCGCGATGATCCGTGAAAGCGTGGGCCGCTTTTCGGATGAGCAGATTATGCCGTTGGCCGACCGGATCGACCGCGAGGATTATTTCCCTCGCGCCGAATTGTGGCGTCAAATGGGCGAGCTGGGCCTGCATGGTATCACGGTCGATGAGGCGGATGGCGGCTTGGGCCTTGGATATTTGGAACACGTCATCGCGGTCGAAGAAGTCAGCCGCGCCAGCGCATCCTTGGGCTTGTCTTACGGCGCCCATTCCAATTTGTGCATCAATCAAATCCGCCGATGGGGCAATGACGATCAAAAGGCGAAATACCTGCCCGGCTTGATCAATGGTGACCATGTCGGCTCACTCGCGATGAGCGAGGTTTCCGCCGGTTCTGATGTGGTTTCAATGAAGCTTAAGGCGGAGGCGGTTCAGGGCGGATATGTTCTGAATGGCACGAAATTTTGGATCACCAACGCACCCGAAGCCGACACACTGGTCGTCTATGCCAAGACCGACGGCCACGCCGGCAGCCGCGGGATCACCGCGTTCTTGATCGAAAAAGATGATGCAGGGTTTTCGATTGGCCAGAAGATCGAAAAGGTCGGGATGAAGGGCTCTCCCACGGCGGAATTGGTGTTTGATGATTGCCATATTCCCGAAGACCGCATCATGGGCCCTTTGAACGGCGGCGTCGGTGTTTTGATGAGTGGTCTTGACTATGAACGGGTCGTGCTGGCCGGCTTGCAGCTGGGTATTATGCAGGCGTGTTTGGACACGGTCATCCCGTATCTGCGCGAGCGCAAGCAGTTCGGTAAGCCCATTGGTAGCTTCCAATTGATGCAAGCCAAAGTCGCCGACATGTATGTCGCACTGCAATCGGCCCGTGCTTACACCTATGCCGTCGCCAAAGCATGCGATGCGGGCGAGACAACGCGGTTTGACGCAGCGGGCGTTATCCTCTTGTCGAGCGAGAATGCGTTTAAGGTCGCGGCCGAAAGTGTTCAGGCGCTGGGCGGGGCGGGCTACACGCTGGATTGGCCGGTTGAACGGTATATGCGCGACGCCAAGTTGCTCGACATCGGGGCGGGTACGAATGAGATCCGCCGCATGTTGATAGGGCGCGAATTGATCGGAGCGGCTGGGTGAGCGTGCTTCACATTATCGCGGCGGGATTGATCGTGTTCGCCACAATCTTCCATTCCGTGATGGGCGAGAAGAAATTGATCGCCCCGACGCTGGCGGTGGACGATCCGTTTATTCAGGAGCCTATGACCCAAGGCATAACGCGGTTTGGCTGGCATTCGGCATCGGGCTTTTTCCTGCTGACCGCGTTGACTATCGTGCTGCCTAATGTGCCACAAATGTTGGTCTGGGCGACCGGCGGGCTTTGGGTCGCGCTCGGCTTTGCCAATCTCTTCATGATGAAAGCCAAACATCCTGGCGGCTTTCTGTTGTCTTTGATCGGGCTGCTTATTCTCGCAGGGGAGGCGTTGTAATGCCCGTCTATATGATTTCTCGAATGACCATTCACGACCGCGCGCAATACGACAAATACGAAGAGCGCTTCATGGACATCTTCGAAAAATTCGAAGGGAAAATGTTGAGCGTTGACGAAGAGCCGCAAGTGATCGGCGGAGAATGGAACGCGACCCGGTCGGTCCTAATTGAGTTTCCTGATAAGCCCAAATTGTTCGCATGGCTGCTTTCACCGGAATACAAAGAGATCGGCAAATATCGTGATGCGGGCAGCACCGCAGAATCGATGATTGTGAAGGGGCTGGAGGGGTGAGCGTGAAACCGGCCGTGCCACTTGCGGTTTTGCGCGCGATTGGGATCGGTCTTGCTCTGTCTTTGATGATTGGTGAATTGATCCGCAGCTGGGGTGTCGGAAGGCCAATCATGTTCGTGCTCGACGATTTCTTTGCGGGCGGTTTGTTGTTGGTCGGTGCTATATTGATGGCAAATCCAACACGCCGCCGCTGGGGTGTTTTTGTCGCGGGTTGGGGCGTTTGCGCCGGCATGATGTATGGCAGCTTTTTCGGGAAAGTCTTCGATCCGGCATCCGCCAATTCCGGCAATTTCGATCTCGGATTTTTGACAGCGATCATTGGGCTCGGCTTTGTTGTCTCCCTGATCGGCCTCTTTTTCACTCTAATTTGGAATGACGGCGAATGACCGCACCTGTTCTCACCACCAAACTTGACCGTGAAAGCCCGGCCGCCAAAGCCAGCTTTGCTCACAACAAGACGCTCGCCGCCGATCTACGATCGACTGTCGCGCAGACGGCTCTCGGCGGTCCAGAGCGGTCGCGAGAGCGACACGTTTCGCGTGGCAAGCTGCTTCCGCGCGAGCGGGTTGAGCGCCTCCTCGATCCCGGCTCGCCATTTCTCGAAATTGGCCAACTTGCCGCCAATGGCATGTACGAAGGTGACATCAACGCCGCCTCCATCATCTGCGGGATCGGGCGCGTGTCGGGCCGTCAGGTGATGATCGTGTGCAACGACGCCACCGTTAAAGGCGGCACATATTATCCAATGACGGTGAAGAAACACCTGCGTGCGCAAGAAATCGCTCAGGAAAACCGCTTGCCGTGCATCTATTTGGTGGACAGCGGCGGCGCGAACCTCCCGCATCAGGCGGAAGTGTTCCCCGACCGCGATCACTTTGGCCGCATCTTCTTTAACCAAGCGAATATGTCCGCACTCGGCATCCCGCAAATCGCCTGCGTCATGGGCAGCTGCACGGCGGGCGGCGCTTATGTGCCTGCTATGTCGGATGAGACCGTGATTGTTCGCAACCAAGGGACAATCTTCCTTGCCGGACCGCCATTGGTGAAGGCCGCGACGGGCGAAGAAATCACTGCAGAAGACCTTGGCGGCGGCGATTTGCACGCCAAGAAATCGGGCGTGGTCGATCACTTGGCAGAGAATGACGAACACGCGCTGACCATCGTGCGCGATATCGTGAGCCAGTTGGGCGCGAACACGGCCGCGGCAAAGGACGTTGCGCTGAAAGATCCGCGCCCGCCGAAATTCGACGCCGAGGACCTCTATTCCATCATACCCGACGATGTGCGCGCGCCCTATGATGTAAAAGAGGTGATCGCGCGGCTGGTCGATGGCAGTGAGTTTCATGAGTTCAAAGCGCATTACGGATCAACACTGGTGTGCGGTTTTGCGCATATCTGGGGCATGCCGGTCGCGATTTTGGCGAACAACGGCGTGCTATTTTCGGAGTCGGCACAAAAGGGCGCGCATTTCATAGAACTCGCTTGCCAGCGGCGCATCCCGCTATTGTTCCTGCAGAATATCAGCGGCTTTATGGTCGGCGGCAAATACGAAGCTGAAGGTATCGCCAAACATGGCGCGAAACTGGTCACTGCGGTTGCCACCGCCAGCGTGCCCAAGATAACCGTGGTGATCGGCGGCAGCTTTGGCGCAGGCAATTACGGCATGGCTGGCCGGGCGTATTCCCCGCGCTTCCTGTTCACATGGCCCAATGCGCGGATTTCGGTTATGGGCGGCGAACAAGCAGCCAGCGTTCTGGCAACCGTGCACCGTGACGCGGACAAATGGACCGATGAAGAAGCCGAGGAATTCAAAGCGCCGATCCGCCAGAAATATGAGGACGAAGGCAACCCATACTATGCCACCGCGCGGCTTTGGGATGACGGCGTGATCGACCCGGTTCAGACGCGCGATGTGCTGGGGCTGGCCTTTGCAGCAACGCTCGAGGCCCCGATTGCAGAGCGGCCCAGCTTCGGCGTGTTTAGGATGTGAGCACGATTTTGGAATTCGAAAATGGAGACCGCATTGCCGTTTCGAATTCTTGGCCGGTTGAGCAATTGATCGATTGGCTCTACCGGAACGGCAAGACATTTTGCCTCATCCCTTTTTTCGTCGCTTTGAGCCCCGCATCCGCATTGGATTGTGAAACAAGTTCAACATGACTGGCCTTGTGGGCTTTGCCACTGAAATCCTTCTCACCTTTGCTTTCGTACCTGATAGGCCCTACCAATCGGGAAGCGCGATTTTGGGAGAGAGAACGCTTTGCAACACAACGAAACCCGCAACGTCAGCTTGCTGTCGCGCATCGTCAATCGGATCATCCTTTTCCTATACAAATGGCGGGGCTGGAAGATTAAGGAACGATTTCCTGTTGGCGTCAAAAAATGCATCATTGCCGGTGCGCCGCATACGTCGAACTGGGACTTTGTGTTCTTCGCCGGGGCCACGCACGAAGAAAATGTACAACCCAATTTCATGGGCAAGCACACCCTGTTTCAAGGCATCATGCGCAATTTCATGCTCGACATGGGCGGTATCGCCGTCGACCGAAGCAAAAAGGGTGGCACGATTGAGCAGCTTAGAGACGAATTTGATGCGCGCGACGAATTGAACCTTGTCATTGCATGCGAAGGCACCCGCAATTCGGACGGCAAATGGAAATCTGGCTTTTACAACATTGCCAAAGCCGCCGGTGTACCAATCGTTCTCGCCTATGCCGACAATGAAAGGAGTACGATCGGATTCAGCCCGCCGATGATGCCGACCGGTAATTACGGCGAAGACTTGCTCAAAATTGCCGAATGGTTCCTTTCAAAAATCCCCGATCTCGACCGTTACAAAGCCCTAGAGGCCCAAGCACGGGCGATTATCGAAGGGCGCAACGACGTTTGAAACGCTCACGAACTACCGGCGCAATATTTTTATAATTCTTATCTTTAAGCTGTCCGGTCGCGACCCTATTTAGGGCCGAGATCAGGAGCGCACCAATATGGCCATCACCAAAGAATCGCGGCAGGCGGAGCGAAAACGCATCGCGGGCATGGTGCTCGATCTAGTGAAAGAGCGCGGTGCGGAGGTCACCTACGCTGCTGCTTTGGCGGAAAGCGGATTGTCGCGCGGCCGGTTTGAACAGATCTTTGAAGATTACGACGACCTATTCGATGCGATCGCACAGGTGTGGCTGGCCCCGCATATGCAAGTGATGGAAGAGGTATTAAAAAATGACCTCCCTCCCAATCGGAAAATGTACGAGTTTTTCCGGCAACGCTTTGCGATTTCGCGCGATCGGTTTCGCGACGACCCTGAATTTTTCACCATGATTTGTGAAATGGGGGCGGCCAATTTCGAACGCGTTCGGTCCTATGTTGATTTGGCCGACCATTATCTGTGCGAGGTGATCGTTCAGGCGCAGGCGGATGGATATTTTGGCGGGTTGGAGATTGATGAGACGCTGTCTTTGATCAACCAGATGGTATCCAATTACACTCTCCCCGATGCCTTGCTGCATCTAGGTGAGCGCTTGACGGAAGAGAAACTGGCCAGAATTGTGGACACGGTTTTTATCGGCCTATCGGCGGAAACCGGCGAGGCGGCGACCGGCGTCAACACACTCCGCATCGCCACATAATTGACCCAAGCGACTTAATCGTCAGGCCGACGTTTGAATTGAAGCACATTGGCGGGACGCTTGCCACCAAACGCTTTGCCTGGTGTTGAACGCCCAGCCAAACGCCGTTTATCGGACAAAGCGTATTTGAAACTGGCCACCACCATGCATGCGGCAATGGCCAAAATCACAACGGCCCAGAACCAATGCGGCAAAAGCAGCGCTGCTTCAATCTGGCCGGTGTCCGAGAGCATCATCTGGCCATCCCGCATGAACCCTTCGACAAACAAGTAATCGAAGTGGCTGCGCATGCTAATCGCGCCGAGCACACCAAGGAATTGCAGCACAAATCGGGTTATTCCGTCCGATCCCTTCCAAGCCACTAGGCTTAGCAAGACGCCAACCATTGGCAGCACAGAATATCCAATCGGGGATCGGACATACAAAATGACGGAGGCAAAGATAGCACCGGCGGTGAACCAGAGGGCGGACCGCCACAATTTGGGATGCGCGCTGGCCATGATGAGTGCGCAGCCGACTGCGGTGGGTGCAAGCAATCCGCCCGCAGAGATGAAGGCCAGAGAGAAGCGAGACATATCCGCGTCGACCGAGAATTGGGCAAAGCCAGAGCCGTTGGCGTAAATGACCAACTGGATAAATTCTTGACCGACCATCATGGCCGCCAATCCATGGCCCATTTCATGAAACCACGTCGTTAGGATTGTGAACGGGTAAGTCAGATAGGCGCCGAATGGCAGATAAGGCAGTGTGATCACGACGAACAACGCCAACAACAATCGGCCGACCTGTTCGGTTTTGCTGCCGCGTTGAACCATGGATTGCATCGATTTATGCCTTTGCCGGTTCGGTTGCAGTTTCTGCCGATCCGTCATCGTCAAACGCGGCATCAGTCGGCGGCGCTTTGCCATCAACGTTCACACGGGTTCGGTAGCGTTTCGCTGCCTCTTCATCTTCGGCGCGCTGTTCCTGTAGAATTGACCAGCTGGCCAAGAACAATCCAGCGACCAGCGGACCAAGGACGATCCCCGCGAAACCCGCGATCGAAAGCCCGCCTAAGGTTGTGACCAAAATGATCCAATCGGGAATGCCGGTGTCTCGTCCCACCAATATCGGTCGTAGGACATTGTCTGCCGAAGAAATGATGATGAAGCCTGAGCCGAGGACAAACACGCCCTGCCAAACTTCGCCCGTGATCAGCAGCCATATGCCAATGGGCGCCCAGACTAGGGCGGTGCCAACTGCCGGTATCAACGCCAAAATGGCCATCAACACACCCAGCAAAAGCGCCGAGGGAACCCCCGCAATCATCATGGTGATTGCACCCAAAGTGCCTTGAACCAATCCGACGACGCCGGATCCTTTGATCACGGCGCGAACAATACCGAGAAAGCGTTCAGCTAATCGGTCGGCGATGTCGCGTTGAATGGGGGCGGAGTGAAGAATGGTTTCCCCGATGCGCGAACCGTCCCGCAATAGGAAGAACAGGACATAGAGGCCCAAGCCAAAGCTAAGGAAGAATCCTAGTGCGCCGCTGCCGATGGATACGGCCTGTTGCGCGATCATCCCGGCGCTTTCGCCAAGGACGCTTTGCAATTGATCCTGAAGGACAGAGACATCAGTCCAACCATTGTCTTCTATCAACATCTGAACGCTGGCGGGAAGCATGGAAAAAGTGTTGTCGAACCATGCGGCAAGATCGATCGGATTTTCACGCAGGTCGTTGACGAGGCCCAACGTCTCGCCCGCGACCACCGATCCAACCCACAAAGCGGGCAGCAGGACGGCAACGAATATTACCAACAGAGCCAGTGATGCGGCAAAGTTGCGCCGTCCGCGCGTCTTTCTAAGCGCCCATTTGTAGAGCGGCTGAAACATGATTGCGGCCAAAGCTGACCACAAAAGCGGCGCCGCGAATGGCCACGCAACCCAAACAAGCAACAGCGAAACCGCCGCCAGCAGGATCAAGAAGCTCCAATGTTCGAGTGCCGTGGTGTCGTTGGGTTCTTGAGTAGACATAGCCTATGATGTCGGGCTTTGCCGGTGAAACATCAAGTGGCTAGCGGCCTAACCATTCCCACACGGGCTTATCACACGTCGAGATTGGCAACATTCAAAGCGTTATCTTGGATGAATTCACGCCGCGGTTCGACAACATCGCCCATCAGACGGGTGAAAATCTCATCCGTAACATCGGCGTCCTCGACCTTCACCTGAAGCAAGATGCGGTTTTCCGGATCGAGAGTGGTTTCCCACAATTGTTCTGGATTCATCTCGCCCAAGCCTTTGTAGCGGCTAACGGCCAACCCTTTGCGCCCGGCGGCCAATACCGCATCGAGCAATTGGCTTGGCCGTGCGATGGAATCTTCGCCGCTCACTGCGACAGGCGTTTCCGCGCCGTCTTCGGTCTCGGTGGTGGCTTCTTCGTCCGATGCACCGCTTGCTTTCACCATACGCACCGCGCCGGCATAGGCATCGGCTTGCGGCGTCGCGAGACTGTGCAATTTGTGCGCTTCGGTGCTGGTGAGGAAACGCGCATCGATTTCGTGCACGTCGGTCACACCGCGCCACACGCGTGAGAATTGGACGGTGCCGCTTTCTAGGACGGTCACGCTCCATTTCGCATCCGCATCGCTGGCCTGCAGCCGTTCAGCGGCCGCGTTCAACGCTGCGTCGCGATTGCTCAATTGCGGATCCAACGCACCCGACAAAGACATTTGTTCAATGATCGCGGGGTCATAACGGCGCGGCACAAAGGCCATGAGGTTCTTAAGCCGCAACGCCTGATCCACCAATGACCGCAGATCGTCGCCAGAGCGTGCGCCGCTGGCCGTTTCGAGAATGCGCCCTTGAAGGCCGGCATCGACCAGATAACGGTCCAATGCGCCTTGATCTTTTAGGTAAACCTCGCTGCGACCCTTGGCCACTTTGAACAAAGGCGGTTGCGCGATGAACAAATGACCGGCTTTTACGATCTCTGGCAATTGGCGATGGAAGAATGTCAGCAAAAGCGTGCGGATGTGCGCGCCATCGACATCAGCGTCGGTCATGATCACGATCTTGTGATACCGTAATTTCTCGATATCGAATTCATCGCGAACACCGGTGCCCATCGCTTGGATCAGTGTGCCTACCTCTTTCGAAGAGATGATCCGATCGAATCGCGCGCGCTCCACGTTCAGGATCTTACCTTTGAGCGGCAGGATCGCCTGATACTGACTGTCGCGGCCCCCTTTTGCGGACCCACCCGCGGAATCACCCTCGACTAGGAACAATTCCGCTTTAGTCGCATCGCGTTCGCGACAATCGGACAGCTTGCCTGGCAGCGAAGCGATGCTCATGGCGCCCTTACGGCTCATTTCGCGGGCGCGCTTTGCAGCCTCACGCGCGGCGGCGGCATCGATGATTTTCTGAATAATAGACTTTGCGTCTGCTGGATTTTCCTCCAGCCAATCGTTCATTTTCTCGCCCATCAACGCCTCAAGCGGTTGGCGCACTTCTGAAGACACCAATTTGTCTTTGGTTTGCGATGAGAATTTGGGATCGGGCAATTTGACACTGACAATCGCGGTCAGCCCTTCGCGCATGTCCTCGCCCGAAAGAGAGACCTTCTCTTTCTTCAAAAGGCCCGAGCGATCCGCGTAATTGTTCAAAGTGCGCGTCAAGGCGGCCCGGAATGCGGCAAGGTGTGTCCCGCCGTCGCGTTGGGGGATGTTGTTGGTGAAAGTCAGGACGTTCTCATAGTAAGAATCGTTCCATTCCAATGCGACATCAATCGCGATCCCATCTTTCTCCGCCGAAACCGAAATCGGTTCAGGGATCAAAGCGTCTTTATTGCGGTCAAGATATTTGACGAAGGCCGCGATGCCGCCCTCGTAATAGAGATCATGCTCAAGAACTTCTTCGTGACGTTTGTCACGCAATAGGATGCGCACGCCCGAATTGAGGAAAGCAAGTTCGCGATAGCGATGCTCAAGCTTGTCAAAATCAAATTCCAGCACGTTTTTGAACGTTTCGGAAGACGCTTGAAACGTGACGCGCGTGCCTTTTTTGAAGCCGTTATCGTCAGGGTTCTGTTCGACCTTGGGCGCGTCACCTTTTATCTCAAGGCTGTTCACGGCATCGCCGTGTTCAAACCGCATCCAATGTTCTTTGCCGTCGCGCCAGATCATCAATTCCAGCCATTCGGACAAAGCGTTCACAACTGAAACGCCGACACCATGAAGGCCGCCCGACACCTTATAGGCGTTGTCATCAGAGGTGTTTTCAAACTTACCGCCCGCATGCAATTGAGTCATGATGACTTCCGCTGCGGAAACGCCCTCTTCCTTGTGCATGCCGACCGGAATGCCGCGCCCATTGTCTTCGACTGACACGCTGCCATCGGGGTTCAATTCGATCAAAACGAGATCGCAATGCCCGGCCAACGCTTCATCAATCGCGTTGTCCGACACTTCGAACACCATGTGATGCAGGCCGGACCCGTCATCGGTGTCGCCAATATACATACCGGGCCGTTTGCGAACCGCATCTAGGCCCTTGAGAACCTTGATGGAATCGGCGCCATATTCGCCCTGAAGTTTTGTGTTTTCAGGCGGGGTTTGATTATCGTCGGGAATGTTATCGTCCATCCCCTTTATATAGGCGTTGTGCGCCCTAAACCCAACCTTTCTGGTCGATAGTGGCGGGCTTTTCCACCGCCTCAAATACTATGTGAAGAAAGCGGCCCGCTATGTTCAGTGCGGGGTCACAAAGGCCAATCGAAAATAGACCGTTCCTTGCCACAGTTGTTGGTGCAAAATATCCGGCAATGCAGCTCTGGCTTGACCACCAAATTGGCTTTCATAACAATCAATCGCGCTGCGTGTGGCGTTAAGATCGGTTTCCTCATAGCGGATCCGATCCGTGATGAGCGACCGGTGAATCGTGGTCCAATTTTCAAATCCGGGCGGGCCAGATTGTCCGTCGTCGGGAAATGCCGTATACAATAGGCTTGGCCGATCAAGGTCCAATTTCTGCACAATTTCGGTCACGATTGCGCTGACCATGCGGTGATCGGCGTGTCCGTATCCGCCATCGGGGCCCCACGTCATAATCGTGTCGGGTTCAACCTCGTCCACGATCCGGGCCACGCGTTCGGCCAACGCCTTGGCCGCGCTATCGGGTGCGCGGGCCATGGTGGAAAGGGCGCCGTCGCCCAATTGCCAAAACAGCGGCTCTGGCAGGCCGAGGGCAAAGGCGGCGCAGCGCGCTTCGTTCTCTCGCAATTGCGCAAGCTCCTGCCCTGGATCCATGTCGCTTACGCCGGGTCCGGCATCCCCGCTGGTCGCGAACACCACGGTCACTTCTCCCCCATGTCGCGCGATACGCGACAAAGCGGGCGCCATCGTGATCTCGTCATCTGGGTGTGCGAGGATGACCAAGATTGCTGGCGGACCCTCGCTCGACGAGTTCTCTGATGCCGGAGGCGATAGCTGTGCCCGATCGGCTGGGACGAAAGCAGGTTTTCCCGATGGCGGCGGCAATGTCGGCGGTGTGCGACCCGACGATGGCTCTCCCTGGGTTTGCGCTTCGAGCGGAATTTCGATCGAACCGCCGCTTGGCGATTCTTGTCCATTCGTATCGGTGTATGCGCCTGTGTTCGCACCAAGCACCGGGGCGGTGAACGCCGATGAAATCAACAACCCCGCCATCATAGTCCGGCCGATCATCATGGATTGTGCGCGCATCATTTCTCTTCCCATTTGTGTCACCGTTCCGCTTTTCGACCAGAAGCGTAAAGAAATTGGCACGAAGTGGGATGCGCCGCGGCGCCCATTCGCACTTGCTGCAAAAAATCGCGCGGTTAGGGTTGCGAGTATGACTGATCAGAACATCGCCGACATCATGAGCGGCAAACTCGCCCAACCATTTGGATCGTATCCTTCGATATTGCGTGATTGGGCGGCCTTTCAACCAGATGCGGTGGCCTTGATCGACGATGATGGTCAACTCACATGGGCCGAATTGGTCGATCAGGTTGAGCGGTTGGCCGCCCGCATGATCGAAACAGGTCTAAAGCGCGGGCAATCGGTGGCTATCTTAGGCACCAGTTCCATTCCCTATGCTTTGGTGTTCCTCGCGGCGATGCGGGCAGGCGGAGTGGCGGCGCCCCTCACAACCAGCGCTTCGCCCGAACAATTGGCGGGCATGGCGGCGGATTCGGGCGCAATCCACCTGTTCATCGACGCGAGAAAGTCCGCCGAATTGGATTTCGATTTTATGGCGGACCTAATCCGTGTGCCTTTGGAGAGCATCGGTACATGGATGGCGCCGTCGGGATCGCATGCGCCCGATTTCGATCCACAGCCCAGTGACCCGTTCAACATCATTTATTCCAGCGGTACGACCGGTATTCCGAAAGGGATCGTCCATTCGCACCAAATGCGTTGGCGGCAATTCGGCGCCACGGCGTTGTCATATCTTCAAGCGGGATTGGAGGTCAGATCTCTGGCCTCTACGCCGCTCTATTCCAACACGACGATGGTCGCTTTTCTGGCGGCTTTGTTGGCCGGCGGCACCGTTCGCGTCATGGGCAAATTTGATTGCGCCCGGTGGCTGGATCATGCCGCTGGCGACCGGACGACCGTTACAATGTTGGTGCCTGTCCAATATCAAAGGTTGATGGACCACGCCGGTTTTGATGATCATGACCTATCGTCTTTGGCGATGAAATATTGCACATCGGCCCCGTTCGTGGCCAAATTGAAGGCAGAAGTTTTGCGCCGCATGCCGGGCGGGTTGGTAGAGATTTATTCGATGACCGAAGGCGGGGTGGTGTGCCTTCTCGCCGCGCATGAATTCCCAGACAAACTGCACACGGTCGGCCGCCCCGCCCCGGGCAGCGAAATGAAGGTGTTGGACGACGAGGATCGCGAAGTGAGCCCCGGTACGCCGGGCAATTTGGTTGGGCGGTCCCAAACGATGATGTCGGGCTATAAAAACCGCCCTGATAAAACCGCAGAGGCGCAATGGACCGACCCGGAGACCGGCGATGTGTGGATGCGCATGGGTGATATTGGCCGCGTCGACGAACAAGGCTTTGTCGAGCTTGTCGGTCGGGCCAAAGATATGATCATCTCAGGCGGTTTTAACATCTATCCCAGCGATCTGGAGGGCGAATTGGGGCGTGAAGGCGATGTGGCAGAGGCTGCTGTTGTTGGCATAGATTCGTCGCGCTGGGGTGAAACTCCGGTGGGCTTTGTAGTGTTGCGCGACGGTGCCCGCGATACAGACAGCATCATGGCGGCGGTGAACGCGCGATTGGGCAAGACCCAACGCCTATCGGCGCTTCACACGATCGATGAAATGCCGCGCAGCCACATTGGCAAATTGCTCAAAACCGATCTGCGAAAAGAAGCCGTGCGACGGGCCGAATAATGGCCGTTCAGTCCGGCTCCACCAAGTCAGTGAGCGCATCTTTCGAGTCCGTGATTACGGCGATGGATAGGGCCGTCAAAAGGCCCAACCCAATTCCCACCGCACCAAGCGTGCTAATACCGTCGCGGTTTTCGCCATCATCCCATTGCATGGCGCGTCCGTTGATCATCAACTGATCGCTGCCATCGAGGGTGAAGCCAATCCGGCGTTCTTGCCAGCGGCGTTGTTCATCGCGAGCAACCACGGGCAGCACACCATCGGTTGCTCGCGACCGCGAAATTAGCTCAACGCGCGGTGCGGTGCTGGCTCTATCGCGCGCATGACCCAACGGCACCGTGATCGCCGCAAGGATCCGCGTCTCGCTTTCGCCCGGATTAAGTGAAGGGTTGAGGGATTGCGCGGACGCCCCGCTTGCTCCGCCGATCATGAGCGATGCGATGAAGGCGGTTTTGATGGCTGTGTGCACGTTTATTCTCCCCTGTTGGACAAGGGCTTAAGCCAATTTTCGCGCGTTGCAAATGACCGATCAGAAAGATGCGGGTGGAGGCGCGGCCACCATTCGGGGGGGAGGGGAATTGGGTGGCCGCGTCTCGCTCGCTGTCTTGATCGGTGATTGGTTGTGTTTTGGGCAATGTCCCGATGCCAAGCCCCATCGCCCGAGAGGGGAGGTGGGCGGGGCGCATCGAGTATTGCACCAACAACCAAAGCAGCCGCAGCCCAAAAGGCAAGAGAAGCAGTTTGCCGATCGAAATGTCGCGGCGCTGGAAGTCGCCTTGACCCGTCGGAAATCCCTTCGTTCGGCTGCCAAACCCTGCATATGCAGGTTACCGTCAAGCAGACTGGCAGGAGAGAGCGTAATCGCTCAAAGCCCGCCGGTGCTCCGCGTTCAGGCGGGGAGAGGGTGCCTGACTGCGCGTTGCATCGTCGAATTAGTGTTCGGTTGCATGAAACTCAAATGAGAAAATTCGCAATTTTGTTGCATTTTTTGCACCTAATTAGGTGCATACTATCGAACAAAGGCTTGTCTAAATGCGCAGAAATGGCGGTAGAGGCGGTGTTGTATTCGACTGATCCCCGGCCAAACACCATGAAAAGAGGCCGCCCGATTTCTCAGGCGGCCTCTTTGTAATCGGCACGATCCACGATGTGCCGCGGCTCAATTCGCTGCGATTGCGCCGCTTGCACGGGCATCGTTGGCGGCTACGCGCTCGACCTGGGCTCGCGCGGCGGAGCGGGCATCCGCCAGGCATTTCTGGTCCACGACATTGCGTCCGAAATTGTAACGCAACCGTGTTTCGACGGTGCACGCCTCAACCAATTTTGCATTGACGTGCGCTTCGGCTGCTTCACGGCCCTCGCTGCTGGAAAGGTCAAAATTGCCAACGTCGACGCGGACGGTGACAGTTTGCGCGTTTGAGGCGGATGCGGCGGTTGTTGGTACGATGAGGGCCAAGGCAATTGCCGCGGCAGTGAGTGTTTTACGCATAGAATAGTCCAATCGAAGGGAGGGTGTAGGAGAGGTTTTCGGACCGTTTGCCGGCCTTCTGTATGTGTCCACACCGTTGGTGCAGCGCACAATTCAATTGTGCTAATGCGAGATACGGCCAACTGGTTCCCCAAGATGCGCAAAAAAATGCACTTTTTCAGCGCACGCTCCTTTGTTGCATCGCAACATCTGTCGATACATTGTGGGATGACGTTACGGTATGCTGGACAGCGCGCCGCGCGCTGACGTAACGCGACCAAATGGAAGCCAATCATCTCCCCGACTCGATCCTGATTGTCGATTTCGGCAGTCAGGTTACGCAGCTGATCGCGCGCCGTGTGCGCGAAGCAGGCGTCTATTCAGAAATCGCGCCGTTCACCATGGCCGAAGAAGCGTTCCGCCGGATGAAGCCCAAAGGGATCATCCTATCCGGTTCGCCCGCCAGCGTGCCCGACGATGGTTCGCCCCGCGCGCCGCAAAGCTTGTTTGAAGCAGGCGTACCCATCCTTGGCATTTGTTATGGACAACAGGTGATGAGCCAACAATTGGGTGGCGAGGTTCGGCCGGGCCACGAAACGGGCGAAGGGGGCGAATTTGGTCGCGCCTATTTGACCGTGACCAAACCATGCGCCTTGTTCGATGGTCTTTGGAAAGAGGGCGAGCGTCACCAAGTGTGGATGAGCCACGGCGACAAAGTGACCGAATTTGCCGACGGTTTCGAAATTGTAGCGACCAGCGACGGTGCACCATTTGCGGTGATCGCCGACGAAGAGCGCAAATTTTACGGAACACAGTTCCATCCAGAGGTCGTCCATACGCCCGACGGCGGCAAGCTCCTGGCCAATTTCGTGCGCCATGTTTGCGGCTTGACCGGCGATTGGACAATGGCCGAATTCCGCAAAACCAAAATCGACGAAATCCGCGCCCAGGTCGGATCGGGCCGCGTGATTTGCGGTTTGTCGGGCGGCGTTGACAGCGCGGTTGCGGCGGTTTTGATCCACGAAGCGATCGGCGATCAATTGACATGCGTTTATGTCGATCACGGGCTGATGCGACTTAATGAAACAGAGCAGGTCGTCTCGCTCTTCCGCGATCACTACAACATCCCATTGGTCGCCGTGGATGCAGAGGCGCAATTCATGGGCGGCCTCGAAGGGGTCACCGACCCAGAGAAAAAGCGCAAATTTATCGGCGGCGCCTTTATCGACCTGTTCGAAGCCGAAGCGAAAAAGGTCGGCGGCGCGGATTTCCTAGCCCAAGGCACCTTGTACCCTGACGTCATTGAAAGTGTCAGCTTTACCGGCGGGCCGAGCGTTACGATCAAAAGCCACCACAATGTCGGCGGCCTGCCCGAACGCATGAATATGCAATTGGTCGAACCGCTGCGTGAATTGTTCAAGGACGAAGTGCGCGAATTGGGTCGCGAATTGGGTCTGCCCGAAGTGTTCGTTGGCCGGCATCCATTCCCCGGGCCGGGACTTGCCATTCGCATTCCGGGCGAAGTGACCAAAGAACGCTGTGACATTTTGCGCAAAGCCGATGCGATCTATCTCGAAGAGATCCGCAATGCCGGATTGTACGATGCTATCTGGCAGGCATTTGCCGTCTTGCTGCCGGTGAAAACCGTGGGCGTCATGGGCGATCACCGCACCTATGATAGTGTGTGCGGATTGCGCGCCGTAACCAGCACGGACGGAATGACCGCCGACGTCTATCCATTCGACGCAAGCTTTCTAACGCAAGTGGCGACCCGTATCGTCAACGAAGTGCAAGGCATCAATCGGGTGGTCTACGATTTCACAAGCAAGCCGCCCGGCACCATCGAATGGGAATGATCCGCTGGTCGAACGCTCGGTGCCCTTGATCAATCGCAATGCGGATATCTGAATCCAACGCGTTACGCAGAGTCAAAGCCTTGCATCAACGAACGATTGGATAAAGATCCTATGAAAATCACGGCCATCGCTGCACTTACGGCAAGCTTATGCACAATATCTGCATCACAATCGGCCGCGTATTCCTACGCCGAATTGTCTGACGAAGGGCAAATTGCCCCCGGTATTGATGGCGATGACCGCTCCGGCGCGCTGTATGAGGCGGGCTCAATTGGAAAATTTGCCTGCACTCTTGCGGTGCTGAGAATGGTGGATCGCGGCGCATTGGCGATCGATGCGCGGTTGGGTGATATCCTACCTGAAACTGGCGACACGCCGATCGCCGACGTCACATTGCGCCAAGTGCTGCAAAGCCGAAGCGGTATCGCCGACGGATTGCTCCCCGCCTTTGGCGATGATCCGCAGGCAGTGATGCAAACGCCCGATGCCATGACCGCAACGATGCAATACGCGAGTGGCGAGTTGGCCAATGCTCCGGGTGATCAATGGTCCTACGATTTAGTCAATTGGATCGTTGTTCAGGCTGTCCTGGAAAAGGTCACGGGCGATGACATCGCCGACATTCTAGAGACATTGGTGCTGCGCCCTGCAGGAATGGGACAAAGTCACATCTTTATTGGGGCCATTGGCCCGGAGGCCGAACCTCCTGCATCGCCGGGACGTCCAATACCGGCCTTTCTAACCTGCGCTGGCGGATTGGCCACGACGCCGACGGATCTCATCGCGCTTGCCCGGTTTGCCCATAATGGTGGGCTAAGCGCCAATAGCCTTGCCGCGTTGACCGATATCGCGACCCCGGATGAAGCCTATGCATTGGGGGGCCGTTTCATCGCGCGAAGCGAAACAGATGCACGATTGATCAGCTGGCAAACGGGCAGCAACGGAGCCTACAAATCGCTCGTCGCGTATGATCCTATTCGCGATGTTGGCTTCGCTGCGATGACCGCAAGCGGCGACGCAACTGCGATTCAGAGGCATCGCAGCGATTGGATGGCAGAACAGGCCCCGTATTCAAGATGACGGGAACATTGCACGCATTGCGCGTTGTGATAGCGTCATCCCGATCACCCGTTTTTGAGAGGTCCGCCATGAAATTGTTCCCAGCCATCGCCGCAAGCGCCGCGATTGTGTCCCTAGCTGCATGCTCTGCAGGTCCGGTGGAACCACCCGCGCTAACAACCGATATTTGGACCGTCGACAGCGATGGTTCTGAATTGTCATATGTCACCATCAAATCGGGCGACATTGCCGAAACCAATTCATTCGAAACCGTCACCGGCAGCGTTGCCCAAAACGGCGCCGCCACGATTGAAATTGACCTATCCTCTGTCAGCACCGGCGTGGATATTCGCGATGAGCGGATGCGCGAAGTTCTATTTGTCGTGGCCGACAATCCCACTGCTACCGTCACCGCACAGATCGATCCGGCAGCTTTTGAAACGCTCGGTGTCGGCGACAGCGTCGACCAGACTGTGGACGGAACCGTTTCGATCAAAGGCGTCGAAGCCCCGTTTCAAAGTGAAGTCACGGTAACACGCGTGGGCGCCGATCGGGTGCTTGCGGTGTCCAACGCGCCCATCATTTTGGATGCAGGCCGTTTTGAATTGACCGATGGCTTGGCTCAACTTCAAGAATTGGCCGGATTGCCATCGATCACGCCGGTTGTTCCGGTATCCTTCGCTTTGGCATTCGAACGCTAAGCGTCACTTGCCTACGATCTTTACCCATGCCGTCGTCCCGTTGGCCATTGCGGTGGCCGTTGGGCCGACGCGGATATCACCAAAGCTCGCGATAGCCGGTGCGGTTTTCGCGGTCCTGCCTGATGCTGATGTCGTCGCGTTCCGGCTTGGCATTGATTACGCCGATACGTGGGGGCATCGCGGCGCGACGCACTCCCTTGTCTTCGCCGCAATATGCGCCGGGGCAATGGCGATGGTTTGGAAAGAAGCACGCAGCGCGTGGGCGTTTGCATTTCTCACCTTTGCAATGGCGAGCCATGGTTTGCTCGACACGTTGACCGATGGCGGTCTGGGCGCAGCCTTGTTTTGGCCGTTCGACAACTCGCGCATTTTTGCGCCCGAAACGCCTGTGCGTGTGTCTCCGATTGGACGCGGGTTTTTGTCGATGCGAGGGCTGGAAACGTTGATCTCTGAATTCAAATGGATTTGGGCGCCGACGATTACGCTCTCTCTTGCTGTTTGGGCCATGCGGCTAAGGTATGATCGTGCAGCTCGATCTGGGATCTGATCCGCGGACCGATATTCTGCGCCGATTGCAAGGCGCGATGATCGCCCGTTTCGATCGCATCATCCGCCCGCCGGAAAAACGCCGGGATCCGGTGTGGGTTTTGGTTCACGGGGTGATCGGTGCGCAGACAAAAACCGCCGCATCCAACGCTTCGACCGATGGTTTAATCTCAGAATTCGCAACATGGGAAGCGGTAGCCGCTGTGCCCGTCACCGACTTGGAGCGCGCGCTCTCGCGCCAGACATTTCCGACTGTTGCGGCGAAGCGACTGCGCGATTGTTTGACCGCAATCATCGAAGAACGCGGCGCGGTTGATCTGCGACATCTGTCCAGTCTGCCCACCGACGAGGCGATGGTTTGGTTGGAGCGGCTGCCCGGTGTGGCGCGCAAAAACTCAGCCGGGGTAATGAACGCAAGCAGTTTCGAACGCCGCGCCATGGTCATTGACGGCCACCACCGTCGCATCATGCAACGAATGGGTATTGTCGCCGCGAAAGCGGACACGGCGCGAACCTATGACACGCTGATGCCGATTGTGCCGGAGGAATGGTCTGCCGCCGATATGGACGAACATCACCTTTTGCTGAAAAAGTTGGGTCAAACCCATTGTCGCCCGCGAAAAGCCGCCTGCGAACAATGCCCGGCCCGCCAAGATTGCGAAACCGGGCGGATGGCGGCATGACGGGTTCGCTATCAGGCGAAAAAACGCAAACACAGGAAAACCAATGAGCTGGGAAGATCAATTCGCCGAAGACGCCGAACAACGCGAAGCCGAAGCGCAAGGCAAATCGCGCAGCCTAACGGTCGGTTGGACAGTGCGATTTCCCCAAGGGGGCGACGCGATCTGGTCGCCGCCCAAGCCGTTTACCCGCAGAGACCCCAAACCGACTTCGGCCAAATCGGTTCAGGTCTGTCCCGCTGCGATTGATTTTGACCGTCGGCATTTCGTTATCCCGTGCCCGATTGATCTAAAACTATCCTTTGGCCGGAAAGCGGATGGTCAATTGCAATTGCTGGATGCGGACGGTGAACAATCGGCCATGCGCGCGCAAGGTCGCGCCAATATGCTCGTCATGCACCCGCCCAGCGAATGGCGGCATCCCGAACGGCCGATTATTCAGATCACAGCGCCGTATGTCTTTGTCGCCGATCAACCGTGCTACGTCGTTCAAACCGCGCCGTATCTCGATTATTTCCCAACCCCGCGTCCCGGTGTTCAGATGGGCGGACGTTTCCCGATCCATATTTGGCCGCGCCCGCTAAGTTGGGGTTTTGAATGGCATGACATCAATCAACCGCTCGTTCTGAAACGCGGCGATCCTTGGTTTTATGTCCGCTTTGAAACGGAAAATCCCGGCGCGCATGTGCGGCTGGTCGAACAAGAGATGACCGAAGAGCTCGACAAATATCTCAACAGCATCGTCGATGTGTCGAACTATGTGAACAAGACCTATTCAATGTTTAGCGAAGCGCGACGGATCAGACCGGACAAGTTGCTTAAGCCGAAATCTTAGGCTTTGATGGGTTTCACGCGGTGGTCGGCCAATGCAGAAGTTTGCGTTGAACAAACGCTCCCGCGATCATCGCCAAGGCGACGGGTATAGACAGTGTCACAACATTGCCCATTTCGGCTTCCAACGCCTCTTGCGACACAACGAAAATCACAAAAGCCTCCAATGAGAGAGCCACCAAGGCCCCTGTGACGGGGCCCTGCCACCATGCCGGCCGCGATAGCTTCAACATTGCGAGGCCGTATGCGGTGCCCATGGGGGCGACGATCAGAAAGCCGACGACCGCCGCAATGACCATGCCGATTGTTGCGAACATGCCCAAGGTTTTTACCACGGCCAGCCAACTGCCGGTATGCGCGCCGAAATAGGCAATGACCGAAAAAATCAGTGCCCCGGCTCCGTAAACTAGCAGGTTGGCAACCAAGCTGGCGTAGTAAAGTTCGGGCGCGCCGGGCGGGTTCGGCTGATTAAGCGGCGTGATTGGCTTTTCCATCAAAATCCCCTGACGTTACGGCGTGGGCGTCTTCTTTGGGTTTGAGCCATCGCGATAAACCAAACCATCAAAAAGCACGCTTGCGCCGCAGCCTATATTCGGCTTGTCTCCAGTGCAAATTCAAACACGACGAGAGGATACCAGTATGAAAACCGCCATCACCGAAATGTTCGGCATTGAACATCCTATCATCCAAGGCGGCATGCACTATGTCGGTTTTGCTGAAATGGCGGCGGCTGTTTCTAATGCGGGCGGTTTGGGGATCATCACTGGTCTAACTCAGGGCACACCTGAAAAGCTCGCCAATGAAATCGCACGCTGTCACGATATGACGGACAAACCGTTTGGCGTGAACCTGACCATCCTGCCGACTCTTACCCCGCCGGATTATCCCGGATTGGTAAAAGCCGTGATCGATGGCGGCGTAAAAGCGGTTGAGACCGCCGGACGCAATCCGGTTGAATTGATTGGCCCGCTTAAGGATGCCGGGATCAAAGTGATCCACAAATGCACCAGCGTGCGCCACTCTTTGAAAGCGCAAGCGATCGGTTGCGATGCGGTGAGCGTGGATGGTTTCGAATGCGGCGGCCACCCGGGTGAAGACGACATTCCCAACTTCATTCTGTTGCCGCGCGCAGCCGACGAATTGGAAATTCCATTCGTTTCCAGCGGCGGCATGGCTGATGGGCGCTCGCTTATCGCCAGCCTCGCCATGGGCGCTCAAGGGATGAACATGGGCACCCGCTTTATCGCGACACAAGAAGCGCCCGTTCATGAGAATGTGAAGAAGGCGATTGTCGCTGCGAGCGAGCTGGACACGCGGCTTGTCATGCGCCCGTTGCGCAACACCGAACGCGTTCTTGCCAATGAGGCGGTTGATCGTCTGCTCGAAAAAGAAAAAGAGTTGGGCGATGCAATCACGATCCAAGATATCCTGCCCGAAGTGGCCGGGGTCTATCCCAAGATCATGATGGAAGGCGCCATGGACGAAGGTGCATGGAGCTGTGGCATGGTCGCAGGCCTCATCAACGACATTCCTACCTGTAAGGAATTGATCGATGGCATCATGTCAGACGCGGACGCTATTCTGGCTCGGATGAACGCCCTTTCGAACTAAACTATCGGACGGTTGGCGGCTTTAGAAGGCGTCAATTATCCATCACCATTGCGGCGCGGGCGATCCAATAGGGCGCCCGCCCCGCTGTGTTTGGACGGCTCCATTTTGGCGGGTTTTGATCCCGATCCAACTTGTCCCCATGCTTAACGCAAAAGTAGGTAGCGACCCGAGTTTTGGCGCTTCCGCAACTTCGATAACACTCAATCCTTCTTCGGAGAATCGCGCCCGGCTCGTTCGATTCTTGTTGAGGGATCGCAGCATTGTGTTGCGTCATGCCGCGCCGTTTGACGGCCTGATTTTGGAGTTGTTTGTATGGATACGATGGTTGATCCTGAAGTGTGGGCAATGATCGTTGTGGCATCGTGCTTTGCTGGATGGGTTTTGGGGAACCTAAACGGGGCGGCGCGCGCCGAGCAGGACCGGATCCATCGCGAAAGCCCGGGTGATGACCATGATGCAGTCACACCGATACCGGCTGCGCCCAAGGTCAATCCAAAGGCCGTTGCCAAACACAAACCCAACAAACCATCGCCAAAGGTTGTCCGGCAGAACGCCTCTATACAACCATTCTTCAAACCCACTCCGCCGCGAGGGTTCAACCCAATCTATGGCCGCCGCCGCCAAGTCTTTATGGACATTCCGTCGGTCAACAAAGTGCGCGCACAGGCGCAGCATATCTTACAAACCGACAACGTTTGGACCGGTCCGGATGCGAGAGATCGGATCGAAGATTGCATGGTGGTCGCGAGAAGCAATTCGGCCGATCTGCTCAACCATTATCGCAGCTCGATCGCAGCTCTTCAGCGATCCAACGAGGGAGAGGTGATGGGCGACGTCGGATCGGTTAGCGGATCGGCTCGGGCTTCGGTCGGCGCGCTGCGCACCCTTTCCACCGCTGAAAGCCATCTGGAAAAGCGCAAACCTCTGGAGCTTTAGTATAAGCGGTAGAGGTCCCCACGAAAAAGGGCGACCCGCGTTGGGCCGCCCTTTCAAACGCGTTTGTTTGTGTTTGTGCGACGTCAGCCTGCGTCTTCTTCATCCACTCTGGTGTAGGGGACGAATTCTTCGAAAAAGACAGCACCGGTGAAGAACCCGAGAACCGGATCAATCGTATTGACGACATCCTGGCGGCACAGTTGCGTGCCGCTGAAACGGCGCGAAACCAACGCATCGCCATCATCGATATCTTCGGGGCGGCTTGTGCGTTGCACGTAGATTGTCCGACCGCGGCCATAGACATAGGCCGTGTCGTCAATCGTGGTCAGTCGGTAATTCGGACGGACACGAATGCAATTTTGAGGTTCGCCCGCCACTCGCCCTTCGAGCATATCGGCAAGGCGCGCTTCGCCTTCGGTCATCTCGGCGGTTTCATCGGCGCCGCTGTGATCGTCGGCCACGGCGGGTTGCGCCGCGACAAAGGCCAAAGCGGCAACACCGCCAGCCATAGTCAATTTGGCGGTCGTGTATGCGCGGTTGCGAATCGGGGATGTGAGGGGTTTTGTCATCGGGCTCTCCTCTGGATTAGGAGTGCGACAATACCTTACAATGCTGAACGCTGGATGAGCGTTCAACGAATTATAGGTGTGATGGCAACCGGCTTAAGCCGATTGTAGTCACTCATATTCGAGTTGAATGGTGAATTCGCCGGCATATGTCCCCGGCGGCAGGTTGGCGCCGACTTGGAGGCGGCCTGCAATCGTGAAGGAGAAGTATCCGTCAGGATTGACGATCCGGAACCGACGCGGATTGGTGTTGATAATGATCGGAGGTTGGCTGCCGATCAGAACCTGATCCATCAACATCGTTTCGGTCCCACCTTCGCGGGTAAGGACATAGGTGTTGGAATCAGAGTTGATCAAAACCGTTTGGAGAAACGCCCCAAATCCCCAGAACAAAGCCGGGGTTTGCGTGCCATCAACTTGGAGCACGCCGCCGGTCGTCGTGACAGTGCCAGCGGAATCCATCGTAACGGTGCCGGGGGTGTTTCCAGGAATGATCGTGCCGTAATCGAGGTCAAACTGTTTCACAAAGCTGAGCGGAGTGACAAGAAACGCCTGCGCGTCGGAATCTTCCGTCGCCTCTTGCGCGGCGGCGGCACCGGACACCATGGCCAGCGTCAATCCTGCTATCAACACGGCTGTGTGCTTAAACCACACGGTCAAAGGGGTAAGGCGATATTCCATACGAAAATTGGTATTACCGCGCATATGTTAACAATGATTTGATGCCGCGCTTACCTCGGCGAAACCATTGGCACGCGCCAAAGATCAAGGCTTGATCGGGCGCCTTTGATTAATGCGATTGCCGAGCATGCCTGATCGAAGGTATCGTTCGAGGTTCGCACCAGAGTGTTACGCTATGTCGGCGGGGCCGCCTTTTAGGACGAAGCGCCGATCGCAATAGCCACAATCAACAAAGCCGCGTTCATCAATTTCCAGATAGACACGCGGATGGCCAAGTGCGGCAGGACGGTAATCGGAGCCGCCGCGAATGGCGCTCGCTCCGTCACAGCTGACGCGGCGTTTGTCGACGGTTACGGTTTCTGGCGTTGCGGTGTTCATAGATCAGCGCAGTAATCGTGCCTGATGCACTTTTCAATCGCCGAATCGCACCTATCCATGGGCTAGACGTATGCAATTCATCGCACTCGCACCTTGCGTGATCGCGCCCCATCTTTAAGGCAAAGGGCATGAACCCACCTGCAATCCGCATCGACAACATCGTCAAACGCTATGCCGCACCCAAAGGGGCGAAGGGCGAAGACGCTCAAGGCAAACTCGCGCTAAACGGGGTTAGCTTTGATGTGCCCGAAGGGTCGATCTTTGGCCTGTTGGGCCCAAACGGGGCGGGAAAATCCACGTTGATCAACGTGCTGGCTGGGTTGGTGAACAAAACCAGCGGCTCTGCCGAGATTTGGGGTTTCGACATTGACGCGCAACGCCGCAACGCCAGCCGCGCGATTGGTATCGTTCCGCAAGAGATCGTGTTTGACCCGTTTTTCACCCCCTTCGAAGTGTTGGAAAACCAAGGCGGGTTTTACGGCATACCGGCGGCGTTGCGGCGCAGCGAAGAATTGCTTGCGGCGGTGCGGTTAGCCGACAAACGCAATGCCTATGCTCGCACTTTGTCCGGTGGGATGAAGCGGCGATTGCTGGTCGCCAAAGCGATGGTCCATTCGCCACCGATCCTTGTTCTTGATGAACCCACCGCGGGCGTTGATGTCGAATTGCGCCGGCAATTGTGGGAATTGGTCACCGAATTGAACCGCGAAGGGGTGACGGTCGTTTTGACCACGCATTACCTCGAAGAAGCCGAAGAATTGTGCGATCGCATCGCCATCATCAATCATGGCGAATTAATCGCGAACAAGCCGACCCGCGATCTGGTCAACATGGCGCGCGAGAAAATCGTCGCGGTGACATTGTCCGATGATCTGAACGCGGCACCGACGCACGATGCTTTTGCAAAGGTTGAACAAACCGGCGAACGCGGTGTCGAAGTTACATATGACAAAGACCAGATGAATGCGGGCCAAGTCTTGGCGATATTGCAGGAACAGGGTCTGACGATCGAGGATGTCACCACGCGGGAGGCGGACCTCGAAGATGTCTTTGTGCAATTGACCAGCGCGCAGAATTAGGAAGGCGTATGCGGATGTTGATCGGTCGTTTGGTTGTCGCGTCGCTGGGCGCATTGTCCCTAACCGGATGCTTTTTCGCCAACACATCCGAAAACGGGCCCGAAGACGCCGCCGCGTCATCAACATTTCCGCGTGCGGAACAGCCCGCCAATTGCCCGACCGAAGGGGCCGCCATCCAAGTGCTTGGCAGCGGGGGACCCATTGCCGAAATGCCGACAGGGACTAACGGCGAAGCGCGCGCGGCCACGTCCTATTTGCTTTGGATCGATGGTGAACCACGATTGTTGATTGATGCCGGTTCGGGCAGCTTTCTAAGGTACGCGCAAGCGGGCGGAAAATTGGCCACGCTCGACGCGATCCTTTTGACCCACGTTCACGCCGATCATGCCGGCGATGTAATCGATGTCTTAAATTCGGGCGGCTTCGAGGGGCGCAGTGAACCCTTGATCGTTGCCGGGCCAACCGGCGCACCGCGCTTTCCCAGTACAAGCGAATTTGTCGCGCGGTTGTTGGACAAGGATGCGGGCGCTTTCGCCTATAATGGTGGATATGGCGACGGCACAGAGAACAAGCCGCAATTGAGCGTGCGCGATATCGAAACACGCGAAGGGACCGCTGAACCGACCGGGCTGGATGTGTCCAATGACTATTCTGTGATCGCTTTGCCGGTGGATCACGCCTTTGTCCCGGCATTGGGGTATGAAATTTCGATTGGCGGGAAAACGGTTGTGATAACCGGCGATCAAAGCGGGCGCTCGTTCGCTTTCGAAGAGGCGTTGCGCGGGTCAAAGCCGGATATTCTACTGGCGCACCACGTCATCAATGGCGAAGCCGGCCAGCCGCGCGGTCTGCACCGCACGCCGGCGGAAATCGGGACGCTCGCAGGGGCACTGGCACCGGGGCGTGTGGTTCTAACGCATAATATGGATCGGTCGCTCAGCCGAATTGACGACAACCTTACCGCGATTGGTGAAGAGTATTCCGGCCCTGTGAGCGTCGCAATGGATTTGGATTGCTACGCCCCTTAGCAGACGGCGGTCTCTGTAGGCTCTATCACGATGCTTGTGAGAGCCGCTCTTTCCAATTGCGGTGAGAAATACGTTCGATGTCCTTACCGCAATGCCGGCAATGGCCGATATAGCTAAAACCATCCCATTCGACACGGCGCCTTTGCGGTTCGTGTCGCCCAACAAGACAAGAGATGGGAGAGATCAAAGACATACAGGCAATTTCCCACAATCAAAGGTTTAGCATTGGCACCCGGTCAACGCCGGTCATTGTGCCGCCAATCTGGCCGGCGCGGTGAGGAGCGTTCCGTTTGAGAATTGAAAATTAGATCAGCTTTCATTCTCAGAACCTAAGGGGAATGGATAAGCTAAATTTAACCATCTTTGCGTTTCCTCGACATGCCCCGCCGCATCCAACGCGACATCAATTGAGCTTCGGATTTCAGCGCGCCCTTGCCATGCGATCCCGCCCGCGCCATTGCCTATGGGATGGGAAAACCATCAAACTATCACGACGATACGCCCGGCGTAACGGACGCCCCCTACGACGTTATAATTATCGGTTCGGGCGCTGCGGGCCTAACGGCGGCGTTGGAATTGGCGACATCGAAACGCGTTCTTGTCTTGGCGAAAGGGACGCTGACCGGCGGATCAACCGCTTGGGCACAGGGCGGCATCGCGGCCGTTTTGGACGCTGGCGACACGTTTGAGAACCATGTGCGCGACACGATGGTCGCAGGCGCAGGCTTGAACGATCGAGAATCCGTTGAATTTGTGATTGAAAGGGCTCCGGCCAGCATTGATCGCCTGTGCGAATTGGGCGTCCCGTTCAACCGCGATGAAGACGCGCTGCACCTAACTCGCGAAGGGGGGCATTCGCACCGCCGGATCGTTCATGTCGACGATGCAACCGGCTGGGCTGTGCAAGAAGCTTTGCTAAAAGCCGCCGAGGCCAGCCCCAACATCACCATGCTCGGGGCGCGCACCGCGATTGACCTCATCACCGATCGCCACCGCGAAAAATTCTCTGCCGCCGGGCGCGTGTGGGGAGTTTATGCCTTGAATGAAGAAACCGGCCGGGTTGAACGCCACACTGCGCGCGCCACTATCCTTGCTGCGGGCGGCGCGGGCCGTGTCTACCAATTCTCAACCGCCCCGCGCGGCGCGACGGGCGATGGGATCGCCATGGCATGGAGAGCGGGCGCGCGCGCCTCCAACATGGAGATGATGCAGTTCCACCCGACATGCCTTTACAATCTGGAAGTCAAAAACTTCCTCGTAACAGAGGCCGTGCGCGGCGAAGGTGGGCACTTGCTTCACCCAGAAACCGGTCACCGGTTCATGGCGGATTACGATGCGGAGCGGATGGAGCTGGCCCCGCGCGATGTCGTCGCGCGCGCAATTGATGATCAGATCAAGCGCTTCGGCCTAGACTACGTGCACCTAGACATCAGCCACAAACCGCCCGAATTCGTGCGCGAACATTTCCCCACGATCTATGAGAAATTGAGCGGCCTTGGCATTGATATGACGACCGGCCCGATCCCGGTCGTGCCCGCACAGCATTACACATGCGGCGGCGTGATCGTGGATTTGAAAGCGCGCACCGATCTGCCCGGGCTGTGGGCCGCGGGAGAATGCACCGAAAGCGGCCTGCACGGCGCGAACCGGCTGGCGTCCAACAGCTTGCTCGAATGCTTTGTTTACGGCGAAGCGGCGGCGGAAGACATCTTGGCTCGATGGGACGAATTGGAAGACCCGCCGGCGATCTTGCCATGGGATGAAAGCCGCGTGTCGGACTCTGACGAGCAAGTTGTGATCAAACAAAACTGGACCGAGATTCGCCGGTTCATGTGGAATTATGTCGGTATCGTGCGCACGACCAAGCGGCTGGAACGCGCCCAAAACCGCATTGCTCTGCTCAGACAAGAGGTGGAGGAATATTACGGCAGCTTCGTCGTGACCACCGACCTAATCGAACTGCGCAATCTGTTGCAAGCAGCCGAGCTGATTGTGACCTCAGCCTTGGTTCGCAAGGAAAGCCGGGGGCTGCATTACACGCTCGACTATCCGGAGCTGAAGACGTCGGTGCGCGATACGGTGTTGGTGCCTTGAAATATCCGATGCTCATCAGCCTTCTCCTATTGGAAGGTTGTTCAGGCGGAGGTCCAGATTATAGTGCTGCCGTCTGTTTGGAGGATTTTGATCAGCGGCACCTTATCGAAGATGATGTGATTGCGTTTCTCGAACGACATAACCTCACGGACCGGGACATGGGGGTTGATGTCGCCGCCAGCAGATTCTTAGGACCCAAGATTTCGGTCAATCACCCGGGCAAATGGGAACCAGGTCACGCAATGCTTATTGTGGGTACTGCGACGACCAATGGCGACGACAAATTTCGTGCTGAATTCAAACAATTGTTTGAGGAAAAATGGGGCGGGTTTCCTATTTCGACCCGAGGTTACCGCCATGATCTTTGCGACCAACCTAGAGAGTAACCCGTACAGCTGGATGTAATACTACCCCCGCTACGCACCATCGAATGACTATGTCTTTTTCACGTGCCGCAATAGCAGTACTGATTTTCGCGTCCCCAGCGGCTGCTCAATCCGATACCACCCCCACCCAAAACCAAATCGTCGTCACGGCTCAGCGGTCTGGCGCGCCGATGTGGACGATTGAGACTCCCACCGGCACCATCATCCTTGTCGGGGAAATTGCCGCTGTGCCGGAAAGCACGCCGTGGCAGCCGGATCGGTTGGAGGAAGCCACCGCAGAGGCGCAGCAGGTGATCCTGCGCGCGCGGCCCAAATTTTCGCCTGGCGATGTCTTTCGCCTGATCTTTCGCGGTGGGCGCTTTACCAAATTGCCCGATGGCCGTGTCGCCGCCGATTATCTGAACGCGGATCAGCGCGCGCGGCTCGCCGCACTCGAAGCTGAATATGATATCGATTATGATCGGCGCAGCTTTTTGATGACGGGGTTCGATCTGCTCGCGCGGCGGCTCGATTTCGATGATGACACGACCAAAGACGCCACCGATGTGGTGCGCAAAGCGGCGGACCGCGCCGATGTGCCGATTGATCGGCCAGAGCGGTTTCGTGGCGAGGATTTGCTCGACAATCTCGCCGATGCCGATCCCGCCAGCCACATTCCGTGCCTAGAGGCGGCGATGAGTGCCACCGAACAAGGGCAGGCCATCATAGAGGCGCGCGGCAACGATTGGCGCAGGTTCGATGTGCCCGCTGTGATGGACAATCCGTTGGAGGTTGCGCTGGGCACATGTTGGCCGTGGGCGGACCCCGATCTGGGCGAGGAAATTCGCGGGCAATGGGTGTCGATGATCGCCGACGCGGCGAATGCGGATGGCGTCACATTGGCGGTTGTGCCCTTACGCGTCCTAGCCGAGCAAGATGGCGTGCTCGATCAACTAGAGGCGCGCGATTTTCCCATTGGCGGCCCCGATTGGCGTCCGCAATCTTGACCCACGGCGCGGCGAATCAACGCCAAGCCATCATCCCCTGCCAACATTAGGCGAAATCGCGTTCAACAACATGCCGATCCGATTGGTCCACAAAGCGGTGTCTGTAGTGCAGGGATAGCATTGTCGTCTTCTTCAATCGCGGAATTTGGTTTGTCCAACAGGGTGGTTGAAGGGGGTTTATCAAGCTATTGATTTATAGAGGTATTTTCGCATCTGTCGGGTTTTTCCAAGGTTTGGAATTGCCGGTGTGCAATGGCTATGATGCGATAATCTGTGATGTGTTTGGCGAAACGCTTGATCTGCTGTCCTAAACCGGCTTTTGTCGCGATCGGGAAATTCAAGCCCCGCAAAGAGGGCGAGTGAGGAGCTATCAATGCCGCATATCAATGCGAACGGAATGTCGCTGTTTTACGACGATCATGGCAACCCAGAACACGAAGTGATCGTATTGGTTATGGGCCTTGGCGCTCAAATGACCATGTGGCCCCAGGATTTTGTCGATGCCTTGGTGGCAAAAGGGTATCGTGTCATTCGGTTCGACAATCGAGACATCGGACTTTCAGAGAAATTGGAAGGCGCACGTGCGCCGGGATTGGCATGGCAAGTGATCCGGAAACGGATCGGCTGGCCGGCTAAGGTTCCCTATTCCTTGCGCGATATGGCCGACGATGCGGCGGCGTTGATTGAGGTATTGGGCATTGGTCAGGCGCATGTCGTTGGCGCATCGATGGGCGGCATGATCGCGCAATTGATGGCCGTGAACCATGCGGACAAATTGCTGTCGCTGACATCTATCATGTCGACCACCGGCAATCCTAAACTGCCACAGGCCGATAAGGCCGCGATGGAGGTTTTGATCGCGCCCCTCAATTCAATGGATGAGGACAGCTTGGTGGAGCGCGGCATCGAAATTGCGCATCACATTGGCAGCCCCGGATATCGCCCCGACCCCGAAGCGTTGCGGGCGCGTGTGTTGAGCGGGGTTCAGCGCAGCGTCTATCCCGCCGGCCTTCCGCGACAGCTTGCAGCGATCATCGACGACGGTGATCGCACCGCCCGGTTAACCCGGATCACAACGCCGACTTTGGTGTTGCACGGCGAAGCGGACCCTCTGGTTAAGTTGGATGCGGGCAAGGCGACGGCGGAACACATTCCTGGCGCGAAATTGGTTACGATTCCGGGTTGGGGGCATGATCTACCGGTTGATTTGGTCAATCGGCTTGCCGATGAAATCACCTTGCATGCGAAGGCCGCTCGCGCGACCGCACCGGTCGCCGCTTAGTCCAACGCATCGCTTTGCGATGACAGATCGTTGTCGGGTTGGGCGGCGCGCATTTCTGTGCGTCGCCGGTCCAACATTGGATGTAAGATAGCCCACCACGCTGTGTTCCACACCGCGGATGCAATCCACGAATCGCGATCGGTGACATAGGGCACTTTCGGAATTGGTATTTGTGGCATCCAAGCTGCGATTGAGATCACAAACCAAATGGCTCCGGCCAAGGCGATTCGCCGTTCATGGCGATCGGCAAAGTGGATCGCTTTGCTTAACGCTGCTTCCACAACGGTTTTGAACATCGCCCGATCCTCCCATCCGATCACGCGCGCAACATAATTGCGGCAAATGAGACAAAAGATTCTCAGATTGATTCACATGATTCAATCACCAAATTTTTCTTCACAGATTCACTTTGGGGCTTGCGCAGGTGACGACTCAAGCTTTGACCACGCGTCGCGGTGGTGCAGTCGACTAACACACCGGCAATTTCAGCAGAAATAGGGTTAATCACCCGTTGACCGGATTCGACAGGTGATTCATGATCTAGTGGTTAGGTTCGGGATGAACCCCCAAATCGTTGTAATCGACCCCGTGCTCCAACGTGAACTGCGTGGCATGATCGGGGGAGGATTCACCGAAGAATTGGGCGGCAAACACCGAGTTGAGGAAGCATCGGCGGGCAAACTCGTAGGCCTTTTGGGCAAAATCGGGTGATAATCTGTCGATATAGGGATGCGGAACAGAATCGGAACACTGACGTTTTTCAGCTATAGAGAAACGAGAAACACGATTCGCGAAGCAGACCACGATGCAAAGAAGGCAAACGGGGCGACAATGGAATTCAAAGCGAGTGATGAAGTGTTGAGCGATTCTGGGACTGGCTCCGACACTGGGGAGGTCTCAACCTCAAACGAGAAGGCCGTAGCGATGGAAAAGTCTGACATGGGGAGCGAACAACTTATCGCGACCAAAGGCGCAGAGGCGCTGGGCAATGCCATGACAGCGGCTGCGAAAGAACAAGCGGCACCCGACAGCAAGAAAGTGAACGATCGTCGTTTCACGATCGAAACCGACGCGTCGCGCGATGCCAACCTCACCGAATTTGGTAAGGAAACGCTCGAGGATCGCTACCTCCTGCCAGGTGAATCCTATCAGGATTTGTTTGCTCGCGTTGCCGACGCTTATTCCGACGATCAAGATCACGCCCAACGCATCTATGATTACATCTCGCGCCTTTGGTTTATGCCAGCGACGCCGGTCCTTTCGAATGGCGGCACATCGCGCGGTCTCCCGATCAGCTGCTATCTCAATTCTGTCTCTGACAGTTTGAATGGCATTGTTGATACCTGGAACGAGAATGTCTGGTTGGCGTCAAAAGGCGGCGGCATTGGCACCTATTGGGGCAATGTTCGCGGTATTGGCGAACCTGTTGGCTTGAATGGCAAGACCAGCGGCATCATTCCGTTTGTGCGTGTAATGGATTCGCTGACATTGGCCATTTCGCAAGGATCGCTGCGTCGCGGTTCGGCCGCGTGTTATTTGGATGTGTCGCACCCAGAGATCGAAGAGTTCCTCGAAATCCGCAAACCGTCGGGTGACTTCAACCGCAAAGCGTTGAACTTGCATCACGGCGTATTGTTGACCGATGATTTCATGGAAGCGGTTCGCGATGGCGCCGAATTTGAGCTGAAATCGCCCAAGACTGGCGAAGTGCGCGGCAGTGTCGATGCGCGTTCGCTCTTCCAAAAATTGGTCGAGACGCGGCTTGCCACCGGTGAACCCTATATTGTGTTCAACGACACCGTGAACCGGATGATGCCAAAACATCACCGCGAATTGGGATTGAAGGTTTCAACCTCAAACCTGTGCAGCGAAATCACATTGCCGACCGGCATTGATCACCTTGGCAATGACCGCACAGCTGTGTGCTGCTTGTCCTCGCTAAACCTAGAAAAGTGGGATGAGTGGAACGGCGATAAGCAATTTATCGAGGACGTGATGCGTTTCCTCGACAATGTCCTTCAGGATTATATTGATCGTGCGCCTGACGAAATGGCGCGCGCGAAATATTCGGCAGAGCGGGAACGCTCGGTCGGATTGGGCGTGATGGGCTTCCACTCATTCCTGCAATCCAAAGGGTTGGGCTTTGAAAGCGCGATGGCGAAAGCGTTGAACCTGAAAATGTTCAAGCACATTCAGGCCAAAGCATCCGAAGCGTCGATGTTGCTCGCACAGGAACGTGGGCCGTGCCCCGATGCCGCCGATATGGGCGCGATGGAGCGGTTCAGTTGTAAGATGGCGATTGCGCCAACCGCGTCGATTTCGATCATTTGCGGCGGCACGTCTGCGTGTATCGAACCGATCCCGGCGAACATTTATACGCACAAAACGCTATCGGGCAGCTTCATCGTGAAGAACCCTTATCTGGAAAAAATCTTCGACAAAAAATCGAAGAATTCGACCAATGTTTGGAACTCGATCCTCGAAAAGGGTGGCAGCGTTCAACATCTCGATTTCCTCAGCGATGAAGAAAAGGCGAGCTTCAAAACCAGCTTTGAAATCGATCAACGTTGGTTGCTTGATTTCGCAGCGGACCGTTCGCCCTACATCGATCAGGCGCAATCGCTGAACCTGTTCATCCCGGCGGATGTCGACAAATGGGATCTGATGATGCTGCACTTCCAAGCGTGGGAGAAAGGCATCAAGTCGCTCTATTATCTCCGGTCGAAATCGGTTCAACGCGCTGGCTTTGCTGGCGGCGTCGAAGCGGACAACACCGATGAGAAGCTGAAAATCGAACTGTCTGCGAACGCGGAACAGACCGATTATGAGGAATGCCTCAGTTGTCAGTAATAGGCCGCAAGTAAAACTCGATTTCAGCCTTTGGTTGATACCAAGATACTGCTCCGCAAAGCCCACCGCTTTGCGGAGCATTTCTTTAACCAAATTGGCTTACATCAATATACACTATGCAAGCTCGCCAATCTGATCGTGTGCCTTCTCGTGCAACTGGTTCGTGCAAAACCGCGCGCGGGCTCCAGTGGGATATTAAGATCGATGACCTTTCATTGGGTGGATGCCGAGTCGACGATCCGCGCCACGGTTTGGAATTGGGCAGTTTCATCAAAGTCTTGATCGCAGAGACCGGCCCGCATGACGCCGAAGTCGTATGGCGCCAAGGCGATCGTGTTGGGATGGAGTTTCTAAAACCCTTGCCCGAACGCGTCTTTAAATTGCTGTCATCGGAACAATGGTCTGCTGCGCGCGATGAATTCAAACGCGCCGCGTCCACATTGCCGATGCGCCGGGTTATCTGACAACACCTGCACCCGGCCGAGCCATTGCGCTGGTCACCCAAAAATCCCAATTCAAGCGTTCCAAAGGTTTGGTCAAAGCCGCCAAAAGGCGCGCATAAACTGATGCCCAATGCGGCATTCGATATGCCTTTGTGCGAGACCGGTTTCTTTGGATTGATAGAGCTGCGGCTCTTTTAGGGATCGTGGTTTAGCCGCCTCGACCGAAAGCGGGCTCTGCTTCGACAACTTCGACCCGGTTTCGACCCGCATCCTTACCGCTGTACAAAGCGGCGTCGGCCATTTCGATCAATTCTTCGCGAGGCAGCATCGCCGATGCCGGGGCCACACCCACGCCGATCGACGCCGTTATCAACGATCGGTCGCTTTCGCTGACGGGGGTGAGGACGGTGGCAATCGAGCGGCGGACGTCTTCGGCGACCGCGACGATCTCCTTCGAATCGCGCACACGCAAAGCGGCGACAAATTCTTCGCCGCCATATCGAGCCACAACGCCGCCCGCTTCGTCGAAAATATCGACCAGAGCCTTAGCTACCAATTTCAGACACGAATCGCCTGCCTGATGGCCGTGCGCATCGTTGAAGGATTTGAAGTGATCGAGATCAATCATCATCAAAGCAATCCGGTCATCGATCCGCCCATTGAACCCAGGGGCGACAATGTCCGTCTCAAATTGTCGTTCGAAGCTCCGTCGATTTGAGATTCCGGTCAATGGATCGGTCTCCGAAAGGGTGTGAAGCGCAGCGTTGGCTTCTAACAGTTCGCGCCCGGCGCATTGCGCGCGCAATGTCAGCAGGAAATTGCTTTGGCGCAGGCTTTCAAACTGCGACGCCACCGGAATTGTTGCCCCTGCAACCAGAGTGAAGAGGGCAATTGTATCCAAATGTTGAGTCGCAAAATCCACCCCGCCTAGGACCAACATCAACATCGCCACCACCAACGCGGACAAATCGAATATGATCAAACCGCGCAGCGAATAGGGCAGCATGACGTTGGCCAAACCGACGATCAATATCGTTGCGTTGATATAGCGTGGCGAAAGGTCCGGTGGCAGGTGGACGGCAAGGTGCACGACCACCGCGATAAACGCGATGGGCGATGCGCCCACGCAAAAGGCGAGCAAATTGGTCCAACCCCGTGTGCCAGCCATAAGGCCAAGCAACGTCAACGGAGCCACCGCCAACACCCGCAGCGCCACGCCTTCGGGCACCATCGCCGGATTGATCAAAACGTCGACCACGATCGTGGCGAGGCACGTCAGCAGGCCAAGAAGGAAGAGAAAGTGGCCTTCTTGATACAAACGACTGGTGACGGTCGCATGGTACAATTCGGCGACCGCCGCCGGCCATTGCCGCAAAGGCAATCCGTCTTGATCGATTTGTTCGACCAGATCGCTATCGATTCCTTCGGGTAGCGCCAATCGTTCCTCGGCTGTGGCGAGGTCGATTGGGTCTCCACTGGCGTATCCAGTGGGCGAAAGGGGTTCCATGATTCCCATCAAGGGCTGAATAAGAGCGTGTGCTTAATTTGCGGTAAGTGCGATGCGCATTTTGCAAGTTTATGGTACAATAATGCGATCGTCACTGGGATGGGGCCGGGCCAGGGCGGACCCGATGGTCACAATTGCAGCTGGGATCGCTCCGACTTAATCGGTTCGACTCAGAATTAGCACGGTTTATCCCCGCCGAATCATCCCTTCTTGTCTAGGGTTCGTGACTCTGTTTCCCTATAAGGGTCCACCAACACGAAATCAGGATGCACAACATGTCGTTGCTCGAAGCCCGTAAGACCTACAAGCCGTTCGAATATCCTTGGGCTTACGACTTCTGGAAACGCCAACAACAAATCCACTGGATGCCAGAGGAAGTGCCGCTTGGTGAAGATTGCCGCGATTGGGCGCAAAAAATCACCGAGCATGAGCGCAACCTGCTCACCCAAATCTTCCGTTTCTTCACGCAAGCCGACGTCGAAGTGCAGGATTGTTACCACGACAAATATGGCCGTGTGTTCAAACCGACCGAAGTGAAAATGATGCTGACCGCGTTCTCCAATATGGAGACTGTGCATATCGCGGCCTATTCCCACCTGCTCGACACGATTGGCATGCCCGAAAGCGAATACAGCGCGTTCCTCGATTATGAGGAAATGAAGGACAAGCACGATTACATGCAGCAATTCACCGTCGACACCGACGAAGACATTGCCCGCACGCTCGCCATGTTTGGCGGTTTCACCGAAGGGCTTCAATTGTTCGCGTCGTTCGCAATGTTGATGAACTTCCCGCGCTTCAACAAGATGAAGGGCATGGGCCAAATCGTATCGTGGTCGGTCCGCGACGAATCGCTCCACTGCGAAGGCATCATCAAAATGTTCCACACGTTCTGCGAAGAGCGTGACTGCCTGACCAAGGCGGTGAAGGAGGACATTATCGACGTCTGTCAAAAGACGGTGCGTCTCGAAGACAGCTTTATCGACCTTGCGTTTGAAATGGGTCCGGTGAACGGGATGACCGCGACAGAGATCAAACGCTACATCCGCTACATCGCCGATTGGCGTTTGAAGCAACTTGGCCTGCAACCGGTCTACATGATCGAAGATCACCCGCTGCCATGGCTCACGCCATTGTTGAACGGTGTGGAGCACGCCAACTTCTTCGAAACCCGCGCGACCGAATATTCAAAAGGCGCGACGACGGGCGATTGGAACAATGTCTGGTCCAGCTTCGACAAACGCCAAAAGGCGAAAGCCGTGAACGAAGACGAAACCGAAGAGAGCGGCCCGGACATGTTTGGCGAAGTCCAAGCGGCGGAGTGATCCACTCATTTTAAGCCCGCTTTATCCGGGCGGGAATGCATAAAGAGGGCGGCAGCGTTGATAAGCGCTGCCGCCCTTTTTTATGCCGTTACCGAAGGGCGTGGCCAGAGCCTTCCATTTTTCCGGTGCCGTCGGCCATAAACCAGTAATAGGCTGTCATCAGGTGCACTTTGCCTGCAATCGCGCCTTCTTTGCCCTGGAAATATCCGACGCAGCTCATTTCATTGGCCGCATCATTTTCCACGTTGCAGCCATAAAGGACCGCACCCGATTGGCCGCCGCCATCTTCCATCGTGCATGTGAAATGGCGATCGAAAAGCGAGTTGGCTGGTTGATCCATGCCCGCGCACTGTGCGGTGATTTCGTTGGATCCTGCAGGAGAGGAGATGGTGATGTTCTCTGCCCAAGCCGCGGCGAAGACTTGATCGCCCTCTCCGCCAACGCCGCCAACCATCATGGTTGTCTCAAACGTGGCATTCATCGTGTACACGCTTGGCCCATCGGATTCGGTGGATTCTTCGTGCGCTTCGCCATGCGCGGTTGTCGCCATCAACAAGGCGGTCGACGCGGCAATTGCTGAATAGAATTTCATAGTAAGGTTCCCCCAAAACAAAGTGACTTTGCGACCACAATTGATTTGGACGGGGTAACGTCAGCGTTCGGGAGACAGCGTGAGCAATAGCTCGACACCGTTTCTCATTCTCTGCAGTCCAGCGATACGCTCTTGCGCTCATCCCATCGCTGACGTCCCGTTGGAATATGGGGTACGCTCAATTCAGCGAACTGTAAAATCGTGCGGTAATGTATTCCGTAATCGATGCGGCCCGGCACGACAGAGCATCAGGATAATCGACCATGAATACAATCCGATTGCTCACCGATCCTGCGATTGCATTGGTGTTCCTTTGCGCCATCAATTATGCAGCCTTTGCCGCATTTGGCATCGACAAAGCGTTTGCAGAAAATGGGAAACGCCGCGTTTCAGAGGCCACTTTATTGCAGCTCGCCTTTTTTGGCGGGATTATCGGCGCCTATGCCGGTCGCGCGCTGTTCCGGCACAAAACGCGCAAAAAACCGTTTAGCAAACACCTGCATATGATCGCGATGATCCAGCTTTGCGCTTGTCTCGCTGCGCTTGTCTATTTCTGGTAGGCCGCTTCAAAACCACCAAGTCGTTGGCTTTGGCATGGGCTGGCGGTTGCCCGCCTTGACCAGAGACAAGATGCACCGGGTGCAGAACCACCCTGCTAAAACGAGCCAGCCAAACATCATCCCAAAGAACAAGGAGAAAAGGGCAAGGCCTGGAGGAGAAGGATCGCCACTCATTGCCACCATGGTGAAAAAGCTGCTGAACCAAAGGAACATCCCCATCACGCTGGCTACAAATCCAATCCAGAATGTCTTGATGAGATAGGTGTAATGGGTCTTTTCCCATTCTTCCGTGTCGGCTTCGCCGCGCCAAATATAGGCCAGCACCAAACCGACAAAGACCGAAAACCCGACCAAAATATTGACCAAGAACAATATCGCTACGATCGCTGGGCGTTGAAAGGTTAGGCCCTTGTTCGCTCCGCCCGCAGGTGAGTATGGCGATGCGGGTGGCTGATCATTGCCTCCGTAGGTCATGGGTCTGTTCCTTCTTTTTGTCTATTCCCAACCCCACGCCGCTGGTGGTGCTTCGACTTCTTGGTTCAAGTCAAATTCCACTCGGAACAATCGCTCCTCTGGCGCGCCGCCTACGACCGTGCGTTTGAGTTGATAGACGTAGCGCGCATCTTCGGTTCCCGCCGGATCCACCTCGACCGTCCAAACATTGGTGACCGACGCGGTTAGTCCTTCGCGCTCGAACATGTCGATGCTGAACTGATCGACGGGGAAGCTTTGCGCACCCGCCGACCCAGCATCCGCCGTGTCGCCGCCATACATGGTGACTGCGTCATCTTCGCCGTCTTCGTGGCGGTGATCGTGTTTAAGGCGCAATCCATCTTCGGTGCGAGTGATCAACCATGTGCGCGAACGGTCCCATTCTTGCCCATCCAATTTCACATGAAACGGAACCGCGATGCGATCTTCGCTGCATTCGCTGACATACATCACCAATTCGGCATCGATGAAATCGGCATCGACCTCATCCGCGCTGACCAAAGAGCCGGAATAGGCCTTGCCACAATGGGTTGAGAGCGCGGCGAAAAATTCGGATTGCGGCGCCGGATCAGGCGCCACGGCCGTGGGTTCTTCGCAACCGGTCAGGAATAGAGTGGGCGCAATCGATGCAAGGATGATCGGGCGCGGTGTCGTCATGGTCAAAATGGTCATGACACAGGTGTAGCGTTCGTAATCCTGTTTGTCGCGCAATGCTTTGCCGCGGCTGCTTACGGGGCCAAACGACATCGTGCCGATCCCGCTGTGGCAACAGACGAGATCGGCACGATCGATACTGGTGCGACTATTCAGCCGCCGGACGCCTTTAGATAAGAAGCGTTGCCGGATCCGGCATAGGCTCTTGTTTTTGGGCCTTGATCAGGCTCATCACGCTGCGAACGCCAACCCAGATGGCAAGGAGCGGGAACAAAAGAAACCCGATCAAAAGAAACATCAATACAAACGCAATGACGAAGCCGACGAGGCTGATCCAGAATGTCCGGATGAGATAGGAAAAGTGCGACGCCGCCCATTCATCTTGATTGTCGCCTTGCCACACATGTGCCAGCACAATGCCGACTAGCGAGGTCAATCCACCGGTCAAAAAGCCCGCGAGATAGAGCAGCGAAATGATGGTGGGTTGGTTTAGGTCAAACCCGTTATTTTGGGTGCTTGGTGTGGTCATGGCGTATCCCCTTTTTGCATGACTGATTGTAAAAATCGCTGCCACATTAGGCGTCGCGTGCGTTTGAGCAAGCCCCCTCGATTTGTGAGCGTTTGGGTCGGCGTGTGTTTAGGGGCACCAATCTTCGCCCGATCGCCCCCATCCATTGTCCGATGCGAGGCCCGCATAGATCATCGTATCGGCAAGATATTCGCGCGATGAATCGTCAATCCTGCGCCGCACTTCGCGCAATTCGCGGCCGTATTGATCGCGCGGAGGATCAACACCGCCGGTCCATTCAAACGCCCCGGCGTTTAGCCATTGGCGCAGGTGAACTCGCGCACGATCCGCCAAAGCGGTCTCCGCCGGGCATGATCCATCCATCTCTGGCGTGTCGAAACCGGTTAATCGAATGCGCCGGCGGTTTTGGCCAAATCCGATGACAACCGTGTCACCGTCCACCACACAACCCAATTCGCGCGCGCTGCCGGCGCTTCGTTCGCCGCAAAGGGCAAAGGGTTGATCGATGTTGACCCAATCGCGATCCTCGGGGTCAGGCCTAAACCCAAACCACCAAACCGCCATCACAATCAAAAGCAGGATCGGCATCCGCCAAATCACCCACCAATCGGCAAACCGGCTGCGCGATCGTTTGCGGGACCGGCGATTGGCGGGGCGGGATCGTTTGTGCAGGCGGGCCATGGCGCAAAGTCTAACAGCACGTTGGAATAAGCTCCACAAAAAGAGCCGCCCGAGATCCTATCCCGAGCGGCTCTTTGTATCGTCGTTGATGACGCTGCGAATTACCCGCGCATCATCACAATCGAATTAGGCTTCGATTGGCTCAAGCGAACCTGTGCCGGTTGGCGTTTCGGTGTCTACGCAAGTGCCAGCGTCGACATATTGCCAGGCATTGCCTTGATAATCGACAACGCTTGTACCCGAGCAGCTTGTGCCTTCGCCAGCGGCGCAGTCATTTTCGCCAGCAAGCGAAACGCCGTAGCATTTTTCTTTCGCGCCTTCGTCGGCGGCTGCCGTTGTTTCGGCGCCTTCGGCACCTGTATCAGCGGCTTCAGCTGGTGCATCGGCACCGCCGGAACATGCAGCGGCCAAGCCAGCAGCGGCGGCAAGAGCGATTGAGCCTTTAAAACGGGTGTTCATAGTGAATTCCTCCATCCAGGTTGATCCGAACGGCGCATAAAGAACGCGCCTTTCATCGGGCGGTTCGCACCGAAACAGCATTTGGTTACGTTGCCAAGTGCAAATTTCGCAAAAATGCCTCGGCCTGCCCCTGCTTCCCCTTAAGCTGTGAAGGCGCTAGGTGGCGCGCTGTTCATCCATTATGGGCGGACACCAACGCCCAACGGTAAAGCAGACCATGACAACACAATCCGATTCTTCCAATTCTGATGCGCGCGCGCTCGACCTTTCAAAAGCCGAGGTGCTGATCGAGGCATTGCCGTATTTCCAGCGATATGCCGGGCGCACCTTTGTGGTGAAATATGGCGGCCATGCGATGGGCAACAAACAGGCCGCGCGTGATTTTGCCGAAGACATCGTTTTGTTGAAAGCCGTCGGTATCAACCCGGTTGTGGTCCATGGCGGCGGACCACAAATCGGCGAAATGTTGAGCAGATTGGGCGTCGAAAGCACATTTGTTGATGGTTTGCGGGTCACCGATGAGGCGACCGCGAAGATTGCAGAGATGGTTTTGTCGGGCGCGATCAACAAAGAATTGGTCGGCTGGCTTTCCAATGCCGGCGGCAAAGCGTTGGGCGTATCCGGCAAAGATGGCGGATTGGTCACCGCGCGCAAAGTGACGCGGACAACCCGCGATCCCGAAAGCTTGATCGAAAGTGTCGTGGATTTGGGTTTTGTGGGTGAGCCCGCAAAGGTCGACACCAGTGTCATCGACACCGCTGTTGCCGCAGGCATGATCCCGGTTATCGCCCCGATCGCGCCGGGCGATGATGGGGAAACCTACAACATCAACGCCGATACTATGGCGGGCGCGATTGCCGCAGCATTGGGCGCGGCGCGTTTGTTCCTGTTGACCGATGTGGCCGGCGTGTTGGACGGGAACGGCGAATTGTTGACCGACCTAACCCCCAAAGACATCGCCAAATTGCGCGACGATGGCGTGATCAAAGGCGGCATGGTGCCCAAATTGGAAACATGCGTATCGGCGGTTGAATCCGGTTGCGAAGCGGCGGTTGTCCTCGATGGACGTGTTGGCCATGCGATGTTGCTGGAATTCTTCACGGCGCGCGGTGCCGGTACTCTGGTCAAGGCGTAGGCGATCCGATCAAGGCCGATGGGCCGACATTTTGCAAAGACACTAGCGTCAGGCGTATTAGTAGGGTAATACGCCGTTAAAGGGACGCACTTATAGATCCACTTGGCGGGCATTACGGGATGCGCGCAGAACATAAGGTACACGGAAAAAACCATGCCACTCCTCGTCGAAGTACTCGGAATTATTCTCAACGCGTTTGTGATGCTGATCATCATTCAATTTGTGATCGGATTGTTGTTCGCGTTCAACGTGATCAACCAATCGAACCAATTCGCTGCGCAGGTCTACAATTCGATCAACGCATTGTTGGAACCCATATTGCGCCCGGTCCGCAGCATCCTGCCAAACACCGGCGCGATCGACTTCTCCCCCTTGGTTTTGATCATCGGTCTACAAATTTTGATGGCGGTCGTTAGAAGCGTTTGAAACGCATCTGAACAAGGTACCAAAACATCATGACCGCCACACGGATTGACGGGAAAGCCTTCGCGGCCAAGCTGCGCGAACGGGTTGGCGCAACCGCGCTCACTTTTGCGCAAGACGCAGGGCGTAAGCCCGGTCTCGCGGTTGTCTTGGTCGGCGATGATCCTGCCAGCCAAGTGTATGTCGGCAGCAAAGGCAAGGCGACCCTTGCCGCGAATATGAACAGTTTCGAACATCGCTTGCCTGATGACACAGGCGAAGAAGCGTTGTTGTCGTTGATCGATCAATTGAACAATGACGATGCAGTTGATGGAATATTGGTGCAATTGCCGCTGCCCGATCATCTGGATGAACAGTCGATCATCGCTTCGATCAATCCCGACAAAGATGTCGATGGATTCCACATTATCAACGCTGGACGATTGAGCGTCGGGCAGTCGGGCTTTGTCCCGTGCACACCATTGGGCTGCATGATGCTTTTGACAGATCGTTTGGGCGACCTTTCCGGGTTAGAGGCGGTTGTTGTCGGGCGATCCAACATCGTTGGCAAACCCATGGCGCAATTGCTGTTGGATGCGAACGCAACCGTCACTATCGCTCACAGCCGCACCAAAGACCTTCCATCGGTTGTGAAACGGGCCGACATCGTCGTTGCGGCGGTCGGTCGCCCGCATATGATCGGCAAAGATTGGTTGAAAGATGGCGCCACGGTTATCGACGTCGGCATCAACAGATTGCCACCGGAACCGGGTAAGGAAAAAGGCAAGTTGGTAGGCGATGTTGCCTATGACGAGGCCAGCGAAATCGCGGCGGCGATCACGCCGGTTCCGGGCGGAGTTGGACCGATGACGATCGCCGTTTTGCTTCGCAACACGGTGGTCGCTGCGCATCGAAACGCTGGGCTGGACGCGCCTAAGGGCCTTTAATCTGCGATCCATTGACAGTCAGCTTGCGTAAATTTGCCAATCGTCACACGGTGCTCCGATCAATAGGAGCCTGAGATGAATCCCACTGTCAAAAACTTGATTGTCGCAGGCTCTCTCATCGCTCTTGCTGCGTGTTCGGGCGGGCCACGGGGCCCGTCAAACGCGGTAATCGCGCGGGCGTTAAGCAACGCGCCGGGCGCCGCCCAACCCAGCGTTATTGTCGCAACTGAAGTCGCTTATGCGCGTGAGGCAGGCGAGCGCGGTCAATTTGTGGCCGCCGTCGATTACGCCGCGCCGGGCGCTGTTTTGCACGGTCGAAACGGGCCGGTGGTCTTCGCCGGCATTGCCAGCGCACTGCAGAACAGCGACATTTCCAATCAGTGGGAGCCGCGCGCGGTCGTCATGAGCTGTGACGGGGCGCTTGCTATGAGTCAGGGGCGCTTTGTCGATGCCGAAGGGTTCGTCGGCAACTACGTGACCACCTGGGTCCGTCAAAGCGACAACAGCTACAAATGGACTTACGACGTGGCCGGGCGCGATGATCCGCAACCACCGCGCCGCGAAGAGCAAAGCGAAGACGGCGATATCGTTGTGACCGCTATCGACGCGATCCAAGGGCTTGTCGCAACCTGTCCTCGCCGAGGCGACACTGTGCCGCCACCACCACCCATACCGATTGGCGAAGACGGGGCAACCGCCGCGCAATTGTCCTCCGATGGCACCTTGCGCTGGCGCTGGGAACACCGCAGCGACGGCAGCAAATACGTCACGGCCGATTACTATTACGAAGGCCAATGGGTGACGGCCATTGAAGAAAGCCTCGCATCGCCCCCTTGAATTTTTGTCAGAAGGGTGATGATGGGGCCGCAACCCTTTGTGTGATGAGTGCCCATGCTGCCTGAACTGTTCATTTCTGCCTTTGTGACGTTGTTCGTTGTGATCGATCCGCCCGGTTGCGCGCCGATTTACGCGGGGCTGACAAAAGACGCGACCACGGCACAGGCGCGAATCATGGCGTTGCGCGCCACCGCGATTGCGGCCGCGATCCTGCTGGTCTTTGCGTTCTTTGGCGAAACTTTGCTGGGCGCGTTGCATATTGAGCTGGATAGTTTTCGCATCGCTGGCGGCTTGATGCTGTTCTGGATCGCATTTGAAATGGTCTTTGAAAAGCGGACACAGCGCCGCGAAGAACGCGCGGATAAGGTCAACGCCGATCCCGAAGTCGAAGACGTGTCCGTTTTCCCGATGGCGATGCCGATGTTGGCCGGGCCGGGTGCGATTGCGGCGATCATGCTGTTGATGAACGAAGCAAACACGACCGCCGAAACGATCGAAGTATTTGCTGCCTTGATCGCTGTGTTGGCGATCACCGCCGCTGCGTTGGTCGCGGCCGGGCCGTTGATCCGGCTTTTGGGCGACCGTGTCGAAGCCGTGATCACCCGTCTATTGGGCGTGTTGTTGGCCGCATTGGCCGCGCAATATGTTATCGATGGTTTGCGCGGTTCTTTCGCCATTGCTCAAACGGCTAACGGCACACTCACCTAAGCCGGCAATCCGGGCGAGGGCGCTGCGAATCCGCAAACGGATCGCGCCGCAATGCCGGGATCATTGAAAGGTCATGATTTCTTCGCTGCCATCGCCGCGGCCAAAGAACTGCATAAGCTGAACCAGCAATTCGCACCGCGCCGATAGGGATGATGCTTCCAACAAAGCTTGTTTGGAGGCGCCATCGAATGGCGCGATTTGCGACACGCCGTTGATCAGGGATTGATCGTCCAATCGTTCGACCGAACTCCAATCCACGCTGTACCCCTGCGCGTCCGCAAACTCCCGCGCTTCGCGTTCGAACCCGCCCCGCTGTGCATGGCTCAGAGTTTCTTCGCGGTCATCATCGATCAATTCGCCTTCGACTTGGCGGAACGACGTCGCCGCATCGAGCTCTCTGATCACTTTGAACCGCGATTGCCCTTCGAGGATAAGGTTGTAGCGGCCATCATCCATCGCCTCGATCTCTCCGATCCGGCCGACACATCCGATCGAATAGAGCGGAGAACCATCTTCGGGGCGTTGCGGTTGGATCATCGCGATCTTGCGATCCCGGACCAACGCGTCTCCTACAAGCGCCCGATACCGCGGCTCAAAGATATGCAGAGGCAATTGCAGCCCCGGAAACAGGACAGCGCCCGAAAGCGGAAAGATGGAAAGGCGGGTTGGCATGAGTGAGTGGCTTATCCGAACAAAACCTTGGACAGGCGACGGCGAGTGGCGACCACCCATTCATCTTCCAGCCCGATGGATTCAAAAATCTGCAGCAGTTTGGCACGGGCAGCGCTGTCGTTCCATTCCCGGTCAGCGGCGACCATATCCAGCAATGTGTCGACCGCATCGTCGCGCTCTCCGGCGGCAAAGGCGGCCTCTGCAAAGGCCATTTGCGCATCCATATCTTCGGGCGCAGCTTTTGCTGCATCGCGCAGGCCGGCCAATTCGCTGTCGTCCACTTGCGTTCCGGCAAGCTCGATCGCGCTTTTGGCTGCGGCAATTGCGGGATCACTGGCCAATTTGGGATCGGCGTCGATCGCGCTCATGACTTGTTTCGCTTCGTCAACTTGATCCATCGCGATCAGGGCGCGGACCAATCCGGCATGAGCGGGCGCGTTGTCGGTGGCGAATTCGGTGACTTGCGCAAAGATTCCCGCGGCCCGTTGGGGGTCGCCTTCTTTCAACGCTGCTTCGCCCATCGTCACGAATTGAGCGATTTCTTCTGCTGAAGGCCCTTGCGGTACGCCGTCGCCAACGGCGCCGGGTTGCACGGGCAATTGAGACAACAATTGATCGAGCACTTCTTTAAGCTGCGATTCGGTGCGGGCGCTGGTGAGATCGGCGACCGGCTGACCTTGGAACATCGCATAGACAGTGGGAATCGATTTGACTTGGAACTGACCGGCGATGAATTTTTCTTCATCAACGTTGATCTTGGCCAGAATCACCCCTTTGTCGGCGTATTCGGCGGCGATCTTTTCCAATGTCGGCGCCAATGATTTGCACGGCCCGCACCATTCCGCCCAGAAATCGAGAATGACCAATTTCGTTTGCGATGGATCAACCACCTGTGCGCGAAATTTTTCTACCGCTTTTTGCTCTTCGATGTTGAGACCCATGCTGGCCAAGGGATTCGCTCCTTCAATTTATCTGTCTGTTTGTGCCGTATGGCATAAAATTTGGCCCTTTATGTGGGGCGTTTTTTCGCCTTGTGAACCTTGCATAGCGCGCTGGCTACCCGGGCAATGGCCATTGCAGGTGAAATGACATGAATTTTACGCTTGCAGGCTTTGAAAGCCCCTGTTACTTGCGCGCCCTCCCCGGCACAGAGGCGCTGTTTACAGCAATCTGTGTGAGACGTCAGTGAGCGGGCGTAGCTCAGGGGTAGAGCACAACCTTGCCAAGGTTGGGGTCGGGCGTTCGAATCGCCTCGCCCGCTCCATTTTCTTCACATCGACATCATCATTGCGTGCTGTGGGCGGCTCATTCGCCTGACAGTTTGCGTGGCATTTTTGCCGCACTGTCACGATGATTGTCGGTCGCCATGTCAGTTTCATCGAGAAATCGTTCTTTGGGGTTGCGGATTGCGATTCTGCGGCTAATTCGATGATACGTTATTACATTATAGCACATTCCCATGGGGTCACAATGAAAACGCTTACCTCTCGTCTCGCCGTTGCCACTGCTTTATCCTGCGCGTTTGTCGCCAGCCCCACCCTTGCCAATGATGCCGACAACACCTCCGCATCGGATGCAGCCGATGAGGGGCAGTCCGATCGCCGCGCCGCGCGCGATGAAGCCCGTGAAAACGACCCACATTATCGCGGCGACATCATCGTTGCAGCAGACGCGCTCGAAGAGCTCGACTTCATCGCCGGTCAAGACGTCCTCGAACTTGATGAGATTCAACGCAATCTGAACGGCCAATTGGGTGAAGTTCTTTCCAAGACGCCCGGCGTTTCCGCCTCAAGCTTTAGCCCAGGGGCATCGCGCCCGATCCTGCGCGGCCAAGATGGTGAGCGGGTTCGCGTTCTTATTGACGGTTTGGGCACAGCCGATGTCGCCAACACCTCGGCCGACCATGCCACGACGATTGACCCTTTGACGGTTGAACGGATCGAAGTGCTGCGCGGCCCTGCGGCGCTTTTGTTCGGCAGTCAGGCCATTGGCGGTGTGGTCAATGTGATTGATCGCCGCATTCCCATCGCAGTGCCCGAAAACGGCATTCACATCGATGCTTTGACCGCGTTTGACACGGCCAGCAACCTGCGCAGCGGCGGCGCGTCGATTGACGCCGCTTTGAACGACATGTTCGTCCTGCACCTTGATGGCTCGTTCCGCGAAACCGACGATTTGGAAATTCCCGGATTTCAACTGACCGATGATTTGCGGGCCGACTTGCTTGGCGATGCAGCTGAGGAAGAAGAAGAAGGCGAATTGGAAGAAGCCGAAGAGCTGCGCGAAGCAGCCGGCCAACGCGGCTTTGTTCCCAACAGTGCAGCCGAAACATGGACCGTGAATGGCGGAATTGGCGTCATCATTGGCGATTCAACCTTTGGCGCATCGGTTGGCTATTACGACACAAGCTATGGCTTGGTCGGCAACCCTGAAGGCGGCCACCATCACGGCGAAGAAGAGGGCGGCGAGGAAGAAGAAGAGGAAGAGGGCGAAGAAACCGTCTCAATCGGCCTTGAACAGCTTCGCGTTGATTTCCGCGGTGACATCGCATTGGGCGAAGGTTTCTTTTCGCGTTTGAAAGTGCGCGGTGGATATTCCGACTACACTCACACAGAATTTGAAGGCACCGAAGTCGGCACCGTTTTCGACACCGAAACCGTCGAAGCGCGCGCCGAATTGATCCAAAGCGGTGGCGGCGTCATTGGCGCGCAATTCACATCGCGCGATTTCCAAGCTGTCGGTGAAGAAGCGTTTGTCGCGCCAAACGACACCACGCAATTGGCGATCTTCACCGCGCAGGAATTTGATCTCGACGGTGTCCAAATCGAAGCCGCAGCGCGGTACGAGATGGTCGACATTGAATCGGCTCCTTTGGGGCTCGAACGCGACTTTAACCTTTTCTCAGGCGCTCTTTCTGCGATCATCGTAAGCGAAGGCGGTGCCCGTTTTGGCGCCACTCTGTCGCGTTCTGAGCGTGCACCTGCGGGCGAAGAATTGTTCGCAAACGGCCCGCACATCGCGACACAGACATTTGAAATTGGCGATCCCAACCTCAGCACAGAAAGCGCGTGGGGTCTGGAAACGTTCATTCGCGCCAATGTCGGCGACATCGCGTTCAACGTTGCCGTGTTCTACCAATCGTTTGACGATTACATCTTCCTGTCGCCAACCGATGACGAAGAAGACGATTTGCCAGTTTTCGTCTTCCTTCAGGATGACGCAGACTTTTTCGGCTTCGAAGCCGCTCTTGAGATGCCGATTGTCGAAAATGACGATTTCAGCCTCTCGACCGATCTGCGCGCATCTTATGTGTCGGCCGATCTTAGCGATGGCAGCAACGTCCCACGGATCCCGCCGGTAACCTTGTTGGGTGCGCTGGATGCGGATATCGATGCGTTCAACATTCGCGGTGAAGTCCAATGGTTTGGTGAACAAGATGACGTCGCCGAATTTGAAACGACCACCGATTCCTTCACCTTTGTGAACCTCTACGTTTCGTGGCGTCCGTTGGAGAACAACCAGAACGTTGTCCTCCAATTGGCTGGCGAGAACCTGTTCGACACAACCGGTCGCCGCCATTCAAGCTTTACCAAAGAGTTCCTGCCATTGTCGGGACGCAACATCCGCGCGAGTGTACGCGTAAGCTTCTGATCGCGCGGCAATACACGCTAACGACAAGAGAAAGGGGCGCCGCCGGTATCGACCGGCGGCGCCCCTTTTCCATTCGTCATACGGTTGGGTTAATTTTCGACCGCAAATTGAATTTCTGCGTGCTCTTGAAGGCGATCGACCAAGGCTTCGCCCAAGAACGATCCCGGTGTGCCCACGCCGCCCGGCGCATCAGAAGCGAGCAACGCCATGCCCGTTTCGGTTAGCATTCGGCTGGTTGAACCGTATCCCGGATCGTACTTGCCTTTCACGCCAAAGTGCAGCGTCTCTCCACTCAGGCCATCGGCCACGAACAAAACATCGTAGAAACCGTTCTCACGCTCTTCCTTGCTTGGGCCTTCGCCGGGCTTAGGCGGCTTTGCGCCAAACGGGTTTTTCATCATTTCAGATGCCGCTTCTGCCATTTTCTTGCCCGCTTCGCCGGGACTTGTCAGCATCATTTCATCGTATTGGAAATCCTTGCCGTAGGCGTGATCCAAAAGAAAGTTGGTGCGGTGCACGTTTTTCGTGTTGATCGGGGCCATGACAAAGGGCGCGGCCCATTTGTCCAAATCCTTTTCATACATAGGCACCATGCCGGTCGGCTGGCTCGGTCCATCGAAACCGGGGGCAAGAGCGAAACTGTCGCGAAGCACGTTGATGATGCTGGGGTTTTTCGCCGCCGCTTTCATCGTCGCGCCAAGGCTGGCCGCGGTGCCGCCGGAAAACGTTCCGGCCATCGCGCGGACGCGGCCACGAATCTTTGAAGACGGTGCCCCGAAACGATCTTTGGCCGCTTTTTGAGTCATCAAGACGCCCAAATCGAATGGGATCGAATCAAACCCGCTTGAAAAACAAATTCGCGCGCCTGATGCCTTGGCGGCCTCGTGATGTTCTGCAATTTTCTCAGCCATCCATGCCGGTTCACCGCATAAATCGGCGTAATCGGTGCCAGTTTTAACGCAGGCCGCTACCATGGCATCGCCATACAATTGATACGGGCCAACTGTGGTTAGCACGACTTTCGTGCGCGCGCACATCGCTTCGAGGTCGGCGGCGTCATCGGCATTGGCCACGACCAATGGCGTGTTGGCAGGGGCACCGATTTCATCGCGCACCATTTCCAACTTTTCTTGGCTGCGACCGGCCATCGCCCAGTTGGGCGCACCATCGATCTTGGGCGCACCGGCCGAACCGTAATGGTTGTTCAAAAATTCCGCGACGAGGCGGCCAGTGTACCCCGTTGCGCCATAGACGATGATATCGAATTCAGTGTCAGCCATTGATGGTTCTCCTTTGATCAAAGGTCATGGGGTCGCAACGGATGAGAGTCAAAAGATCGCGGGGCCTAAACCGCACGAATCATTCAAAGATAGGCGTTCGTGGCAAAACGCCGGTCTGGCTGGAGATCGCCAGCAAACTGCCGTCTTGGGCAAAATGGCGTCCGCTTCCATGGGCCACGCCGCGATCAAAGGCGGCCATTTCGGTGACGGACAAGACCCACCCCGGCTCCGATGGTTGCACAAACCGGAATGTGGCATCCAGGCTGGATCCGCCCCAAGTGTTTGGGTGCGCGCCCAAGAAAAAGTCTGACACCAGCGCCAGCCAGCCTGCGTCGTTGGCAAAACCCGATGTGTTTCGCGACCACACAGCTTCGATGCCGTTGTCAGGGTCGGAGCGAGCGATGCGCATTTCAACCTGATCGTAGAGGCTGCCGACGGCGCCAAAGCGTTGAATGGGTTTGGGATCGCATTCATCCGGGCCAGGCACATCAGGCATGACCGGAAAGACCTTACGCTCACTGGGCTCACGGGCGCCCAATGCGGCGCTAATCCGGTGCGTGGGACGCGAATTGACGTGGATGTCTACCATCCATTGGCCAACGGATTGCCCGCCGCCGCATTGCTCGCACGCGATCGTCAATTCTTCGGCATGTTGTGTCGGGCTGAGAAATTGAATGTTTGCCCACAAAACCGGCAATTCGCTTTCAAGTTCCAAGGCATCGATCGCGGCCGCCAACGCAACACCGCCCATCACATGGGGCGCGCCTTCGGGACCAACCGTTGCCGGCGGCATGACGGGTAAGATGTATGTCCCTGCACGATTGCCCGGAACCACACGCCAAAATGGAAACTTGGCGGCACTCATCCTAAAGTCGCGGCAGGGTTACGCCGCGCTGACCCATATATTTGCCCGCACGGTCGGCATAGCTCGTCTCGCACCGTTCGTTGCCTTTTAGGAACAGGAACTGACACGCGCCTTCATTGGCGTAGATTTTTGCTGGCAGCGGCGTGGTGTTGGAAAATTCCAATGTGACGTGGCCTTCCCAGCCGGGTTCCAGCGGGGTGACATTCACAATGATGCCGCACCGGGCATAGGTGCTTTTGCCAAGGCAGATGACCAAAACGTCCTCTGGCACGCGGAAATATTCGACCGTCCGCGCAAGGGCAAAGGAATTGGGCGGAATGGTGCAGCATTCTGTTTCGCGATCGACGAAGTTCTTAGGATCGAACTCTTTGGGATCGACGACAGAGCTGTCGACATTGGTGAAGATTTTGAACTCCGGCGCGACGCGCGCGTCGTAGCCATAGGAGCTGAGACCGTAGGAGATTACCCCTTCGCGACGCTGCGCTTCGACAAAGGGTTCAATCATCCCTTTGGTTTGCGCCTGTTCACGGATCCACTTGTCTGAAAGAATCGCCATGAGCCTTGATCTCGGAAGCGCGCTTACCGAGCAAGGTGGCGGCGCGGGTTATCCCGATGAGTCTTTGCATACCCCCTGGAAAGCCGCGTCATCGATTAATCAATGACCTCTGCGCCCAATTGCGGGTTCATTGTGGTGATGTGGTTCAACCATTTTTTGGGCCGGCGCAGCATATTGTCGGGATATTCCACCCGCAGTCCCGCCAATTGAGCCATGCGCCCGACAAAATGGATGCAGTTTCGTTCATCGAGGCTGTAGCGTTTGCCCGTCTGGCCTTCCCACAATCGCACTTCGCGGATCATGGCGAAATATTGCGCATCGGTAAGCGTCACCGAAAAATGACGATTGGTGCTGCGAACATAGCGCTCTGGCTCGCTTTCTACGAGGTGATTGACCCAATCTTGGGTGGCCGCCGCCGTTGCCGATCTTGCGGTGAATCCATAATTTTCATTCACCGGAGCGCCGGTGGCCTCCAACGTCCCTTCGAACACCACAAATGTGTGGGGGTAGCGCCCGAATAGGATCGAACCGTTGAAGCTGTGAAAGTGAACCTGAACCTCAGCCATGGCCGCACCGCCCCATGCAAACGCGATCAAAGCGATGATTTGTGTGGCGATGCGGGTCAGTGTTTTGATCATGGTGCGACGTTTATCGTCCAAACAATTCGGCTGGCAAGCGGCAAGACGATCGCCTGACATATGCTTACAATTTGATCCTTCGTTACAAGCTGGCCAACAGGCTGGCATTGCCCCCTGCTGCGGTGGTGTCGACACAGGTCACGCGTTCGGTGGCGAACCGCGCAACGTAATGCGGGCCGCCCGCCTTGGGACCGGTGCCCGACAGACCTTCGCCGCCAAAGGGCTGGCTTTCGACGATTGCACCGATTTGATTGCGGTTGACGTAGAAATTGCCAACCCGCGCATGGGCTTGAACGAATTGGCGGGTCGCCTCGATGCGACTGTGGAGTCCCAATGTCAGGCCGTAACCCGTCGCGTTGATATCCGCGATCACCGCGCCCAATTCATCAGCCTTGTACCGGGCTACATGCAAAACGGGGCCAAAATTCTCGCGTTTTAGATCAAGGATCGAATCGATCTCCATGATCGTCGGGGCGACAAAGCATCCTTTTTGCGTGTCATCGGGCATTTCGCGCCGCCAAACGGTGTGGCCGCTTGCTTCGCGCCGGGCGATGTGGCGTTCCAACGCCGCTTGTGCGTCGGGATCAATCACGGGGCCAACATCAGTCGAAAGCTCGCCGGGGTCCCCGATATGCAGCGCTTCGAACCCGCCGCGGATCATGGTCAACATTTCGTCCGCCACGTCTTCTTGAAGATACAGAACCCTCAAGGCCGAACAGCGTTGCCCCGCGCTTTGAAACGCGCTGGCTAAGACATCGCGCACGACCTGTTCTGGCAAAGCGGAACTGTCGACGATCATCGCGTTTTGCCCGCCGGTTTCTGCGATCAACGTTGCGATCGGACCGTCGCGCCCGGCCAATGATTGATTGATCAACCGTGCCGTTTCGGTCGACCCGGTAAAGGCGACCCCGGCCAATCGCGGGTCGCTTGTGATCATTTGACCAACATCACCGGCCCCTGGGATCAATTGCAGTGCTTCGGGTGGGATCCCCGCTTCGTGACACAATCTCACAGCAAGCGCGGCGATAAGCGGTGTTTGTTCCGCAGGCTTTGCGATAACCGAATTGCCGGCAGCAAGCGCGGCCGATGCCATGCCGATAAAGATCGCGAGCGGGAAATTCCAAGGCGAAATGGTCGCAAAAACACCGCGACCGTGCATGCGCAATGTGTTTTCTTCGCCTGTTGGACCGGGCAAAACCATAGGCGCGCCAAATTGCCGACGCGCTTCGCCTGCGTAGAACCGCAGGAAATCGACGGCTTCCCGCAATTCCGCGATCGCATCCAACAATGTCTTGCCCGCTTCGCGTTGGCACAGCGACAGGAATTCATCGGAATGCGCTTCGAATAGGTCCGCTGCTTCTTCGAGCAAGAGCGCGCGCTTTTCACCGCCCAAAGCGTCCCAACCGGGTTGAATGGCGCTTGCGCGGGCAAAGGCTTCGTCAACCTCGTCCTCGGTCGCGTCGCGCCGCGTGCCCACATCAACCGACAGATCATGCGGCATGGTGATCGGCGCAATTTCACCCGGCTCGTTTGCGGGGAATGTGGGTTCTGCACGCCATTGCAGCGATGTGAGGGATGCAAGCCGCTCTTCCAACGGTTTCAGCACCATTGGATCGGCGATGTCGATCCCGGCGCTGTTTTCGCGCACGCCCAAAATGTCCTTGGGCAATAGGATCGCCGGGTTGCGGTACGAATCAAGCGCCGCCAATTCAGCGATCGGATCTCCGGCCAAATCGCTGGCCGGGATATCGGCATCGCCCATGCGATTGACGAAACTGGTGTTGGCCCCGTTTTCAAGCAATCGGCGAACGAGATACGCCAACAATTCTTTATGCCCGCCAACCGGCGCGTAAATGCGCACCGGGGTGGGGGCGTTGCCTTCGATCGCATGCAACGCCTCAAACACTTCTTCGCCCATGCCATGGAGGCGCTGAAATTCGAACGGACGACCGCCGCTCAATTCCTTCACCACCGCAACCGTATAGGCGTTGTGCGTCGCAAAGGCGGGACGGATTACATCGTCATGTTCAAACAACCGCGCCGCGCAGGCAAGGTATGAGACATCGGTTGCTCGCTTGCGGGTAAAGACCGGGTAATCGTCGAAACCGCCCACCTGCGAAAGCTTCACTTCGGTGTCCCAATAGGCGCCCTTAACCAGCCGCACGAACAATTTGCGCCCATGCCGGCGGGCCAGTTTCGCCACCCAATCGCACAAAGGGACGCCGCGTTTCTGATACGCCTGAACGGCCAATCCAAAACCGTCCCATCGGCTGCCATCATTGCGGGCGAACAAGGCGTCATCACCAACCAATGTTTCAATAATGTCGAGCGACAATTCGAGCCGTTCGGCCTCTTCTGCGTCGATAGTAAAGTGGATGTCCGCGTCGCGCGCTTTCATTGCTAGCGCCTTGACGATCGGTACGATCTCGGCGCGCGCTTGGGCTGCGTGGGTGAATGTGTAATTGGGGTGCAGCGCGGACAATTTTACCGAAATACCCGGCGATGGGCCAACGCCGCCGCCTTGTTCTTTAGGCACTGCCTCTTTCGCCAACCGTTCAATTGCGGCGTCGTAGGACACGCGATACCGTTCGGCATCGGCAAATGTCATCGCCGCCTCGCCCAGCATGTCGAAACTGTGTGTGAGGCCTTTGGCGCGTTCGGGCTTGGCGCGTTTTAGCGCTTCGTTGATGGTCCGACCGAACACAAATTGACCGCCCAAAATGCGCATCGCCTGCAATGTCGCTTTGCGGATCACCGGTTCGCCCAAACGGTTCATGGTGCGTTTTAACGTGCCGCCCATGCCGGTTTGATGGGCCTCGGGTTGTTCCAATACTTCGCCGGTCAACATCAATGAGAATGTTGCCGCGTTGACGAAGGTGGACGAGCTTTCGCCCAAATGTTCACCCCAATCGATCTCTCCGATTTTGTCGCGGATCAACGCGTCGGCGGTCTCATCATCGGGAACCCTTAACAATGCTTCGGCCAAACACATCAAGGCGATGCCTTCGTCCGTATCGAGGCCGTATTGTTGGAGGAATGCATCGATACCGCTCGCCTTATGGGCGCGGGCCCCTTCGATTAGGGCAATAGCCAGAGCGGAGGCGTTGTCGGCAATCTTGCGGGCGGGGGCCGCCTGTTCAAGCCTTTGAGCGACACAAGTATCCTCTGGCGCGCGATAAGCGCGGCGCAATTCAGCGCGGTCGAGAAAGTGGTTTGTGCTGTCGGGCAGGCTTGTCATTGTCACGTCGTCAATATCCCCTACGGATTCGCCGCGATTCGTACGGCTTTTGCCCCTTGAACCCGGACTGCGGGGACTTCAAGAAAAGTCGCATCCATGGCGAAGATTTCAATGCACGCGCTATTGCGCGCATTCGTTGAAGCGGACGCAATTCTGCCTGTGTTGGGCCACGGATAAAGTCGACCATCGACGGGCGCGTTCTTTGCGCGTAATTCGATCACCATGAAGATCCGCAAACACGATCCTGCGTTTTATGCGGGCGATCTTTTTGGTGAATTTTACGAATCGGAGCGGCTCGACACCTCTTCGCGGATTAGCCTGTCGGCCTTGTTGCCGGGCATGGCCGTGTGCGTGATTGTGAGCTGCGCGGCGCTTTGGTTGGCGCAGCAATACGGCTTCCCTGCGATTTTGGCGGGGTTGTTGTTGGGATTGGCGCTGCACTTTCTATCCGATCATCCAGCAGTGGGCGAAGGGTTGGATTTTGTGTCCCGGCATTTCTTGCGGATCGGGATTGTCCTTTTGGGATTGCAGGTGTCGCTCGATCAGATTGCTCAGATCGGTTGGGCACCTTTTGCCGGGTTGATTGCCATCATGGCGGCCACGTTCTTTGCCGGATTGTTGGGTGCGCGCGTTGCGGGGCAGGGGCGATACGCTGGCGTCTTAGCTGGCGGAGCCACCGCGATTTGCGGAGCCTCGGCCGCTTTGGCTTTGTACGGGGTGGTCGGTCGCGATCGATTGGATCAGGCCCGTTTTACTCTGACCTTGGTCGGCGTTGCGTTGGCCAGCGCCTTTGCGCTGACCGTGTATCCACCCATTGCGGGGGTTTTGGACCTCACCGATAATCAAGCAGGATACCTAATCGGATCATCGATCCATGATGTGGCTCAGGCGATTGGCGGTGGATACGCGGTGTCCGATGCGGCGGGCGGTCAAGCGACCGTCATCAAATTGGCGCGGGTCGCGTTGTTGGCGCCGGTGGTTGCTTTGGTCGCATTGTGGCTAGGCCAATCAGGTGGATCGGATGAGGGTAACGCGGCGCACGCCAAGCCGATTTGGCGGCGCATCGCGGTCCCTTGGTTCATTGCAGTATTCTTAGCCTTGGTGGTCTTAGGCAGCGTCATTGCCGTACCGGCTATCGTTGCGGAGCGGGGGTTGGAAATGTCAAAATTCCTGTTGTTGCTCGCGGTGACCGCAACGGCGATGCGATCAAAACTATCCGTCTTGTTGGAAGCAGGGTGGAGACCATTGGTCCCCGTGTTTGCCGCAACATTGGCGTCTTTTGCCGTGGCGCTTTTGGTGACCGTGACGCTTATTGAGTAAAACGCCAAGCGTCCGCCCCCGCGCTCCACTGACTCAGTGGGTTAGCGCGGTCTGGGTAGGGCGGTTGTCGTCTTCATTTCTTCCATAGAAAAACTGGCGGTGACATCGGCCAGATCGGGCACGCGGCGGATCAATTTTTGATAGATCCGATCGTATCCACCGATGTCCGCCACGCGCAATTTCAACATATAATCTATGTCGCCTGCCATTCGGTGGCATTCCATGATCTCATCGATATCGGCGATCGCGCCGTTGAACGCGCCGAGCCATTCGGCATCGTGGCGGCGGGTCCGTATGGTCACAAAAACGCACGTGGCCGCGCCCACTTTCGCCGGATCGACCAGAGCGACCCGGCGGGCAATCACGCCGCTTTCTTCCATTCGCTTGATCCGGCGCCAACACGGATTGACCGACAATCCGACCGCATCGGCAACGGATTGAATCGACGAAGAACTGTCCGCCTGAAGTGCCTTTAGGATCGCCCAGTCTTTGGAATCCAATTCTACTACTTTATCCATAGGTGGGAAAGTATCGCGCAATGATGGGAATTGCGAGGAAATTTGGGAAATATCATCACGCAATGATGGCTATACATAGACCGGCCATTATCAAACGGGATCGAACATGCCATTCAAGACGCTGCACAATGCATTCACACAGCACCCTGCCTCTGTGGGTGAAAGTTACGGCGAACATCTCGCCCATGCATCTGGTTTTGGGCTGCGCATGATTGCGGGCGGGGTCGCCTGTGTGTTGCATGGGCTTTTCCCGTTCCTGTTCATCAAAACCGGTAGCCGTCAGATCACCACTCTGCATGGCCGAATGGTGACGCATCGAGGCAAGCTGCCCGAACCGATCGACTTTGTGATCTGAATCGAAAGAAATCCCACAAGGATCGGATGCCTAGGCATTCGGCGCCTTGACTGGATGGAAACCGCGCCGCAATCCGCTTAGACGTTGGGCGTGATCACGGTGGATCGCTGGCCCGCAAACTAGGGAAGCGATCGAGACGCAATGGGCAAACTTTCTGGCATTACGGTCGTCGACCTTTCGCAATTTCTACCCGGGCCCATGATGACGGTCATGATGGCCGATCAAGGGGCCGATGTGATCAAGGTGGAACCCGCGCAGGGCGATCCCGCGCGTGAACAGGCGCCCTTTGACACGTATGGCGGTGACCAACATTCCGTGTGGTTCGCCAATCTCAACCGCGGCAAGAAAAGCGTCGCGCTCGACCTGAAGGCGGAGGAAGGGAAGGCCGCGTTGCGAGAATTGGTGGCCCGCGCGGATGTGTTTGTCGAAGGTTTCCGTCCCGGTGTTATGTCGCGGCTTGGCTTTGACTATGATGCGGTGAAATCGATTAAGCCTGACATTGTGTATTGCTCGATTTCAGCGTTCGGGCAGCACGGCGAATTGGCCCACCATCCGGCGCACGATATGGCGGTTCAGGCATTGGCGGGGTTTCTTGCGGTGAACGACGGACCGGACGGCGCACCCGTCGTTCCCGGCGCGGCCAGCGCGGATCTGGCGTCTGGTTTGACGGCTTTATCGGCCGTGTTGATGGCTTTGGTCGGGCGCGATCGGTCTGGTGAAGGCGCCTATATCGATTGTGCGATGTTCGATAGCATCCTGCCATGGTGCGCCCACACCGCGGGCAGCGCGATCGCCGGCGGCCCAAGCCCCCAATCATCCGCGCAACGATCGTTGGGCGGAGCGGCTTTCTATCAAATCTATGAAACACAAGACGGCCAGCACGTCGCGCTGGGTGGGAGAGAGATCAAATTCGCCCGCAATTTGCTGACGGCGCTGAACCGGATGGATTTGTTGCCACAGGCCGAAGCGCCTGCGGGCGAGCAGAGTGAATTGATCGCATTTCTGCGAACAACCTTCTCCTCCAAAACGCGCGATCAATGGGTCGATTGGTTTGTCGATAAAGACGTCGCCTTTTCACCCGTCCTGAATTTTCGCGAAGCGTTGGACGAACCCCATATTGCCGAACGCGGCCTATTGGTCGAAGCGGATGGAGGGGGTAAACATATTGCCCCGGCCATTCGGTTTGCCGGCGAAATATGGGCCCCAGGTCCGATACCCAAACTGAATAACGGCAAGGGAGATGAACAATGAGGCTGTTCGCGTTTTATTGCCGCGATGGTGAACACGGCGAGGTGTTCCGTGAACATTCGCAAGAAGCGTTGCTCGAACATTTTGAAGAGCACGCCCGAGATTTTGTGGTCGCAGGCCCGCTTGCCAAAGGCGACAAAATTGTCGGATCGCTTTTGGTGATTAAAGGATCGGACGAAGCGGATGCACGCGCCAAATTGGAGGCCGTCCCCTATTTCTCAATGGGAGTTTGGCAATCGATCCGTGCCGATGAATTCCGCCCGCTGTTTGGCGAATGGTCAGGCGACGATTAATCCGCGCCGTTTAGGGCACAAGGACGGTCGAACCGGTTGTACGGCGCGCTTCGATGTCGCGGTGTGCCTGTGCGGCTTGATCAAGGGGATAGGTTTGACCGATCTGGATCGAGACTGCGCCGCTGTTGATCATATCCCAAACCCGCGCAATCCCGGCGGCTCGTTCTTCGGGTGTGGTGTAGTAATGGAATAGAGTGGGCCGCGTCACAAAAAGCGACCCTTTCTGCGCCAGAATGCCCAAATTGACGCCATCCACCGGCCCGCTGGCATTGCCGAAACTGACCAAAAGCCCAAGCGGGGAAAGACTGTCCAAGGAGGCATGGAATGTGTCCTTGCCAACGCCATCCAAAACGCATGGGACACCCGCACCGCCAGTGATTTCGCGGACCTTCGCGGCGATGTCTTCTTCCCCGTCAAGGATCACATGATCGCACCCTGCTTTGCGGGCCAACCCTGCCTTTTCCTGTGTCGAAACGGTGCCGATGACGGTGGCTCCGATCGCTTTGAGCCATTGCACCATGATCAAGCCGACGCCTCCGGCGGCAGCATGCACCAAGACGGTGTCGCCCGCCTGCACCTTGGCGCATCGTTCGACCAAGCCTTCGACTGTTGCCGCCTTTAAGATCGCGGCCGCCGCTGTTTCGTCGCTGATTGAATCAGGCAATGCGAATAGAGCCGCCGCAGGCATAATCCGGTGGGTCGCATAGGCACCCAAGCCGGGGCCCATATAGGCCACTCGATCGCCGATGGCGTATTGCGTTACGCCGTCACCAATCGCCGCAATTTCACCCGCTGCCTCAAGCCCTAATCCGCTGGGCAAATCGATCGGGTACAATCCGGTTCGATGATAGGTATCGATGAAATTGAACCCTATCGCGGTGTGCCGGATTAAGACTTCCCCCGCGCTCGGCGAAGGTATGTCGTCTTCGACCCATTGGATAATTTCCGGGCCGCCATGTTCGGTGATCTGTGCGCGGGTTACTGTCATCATTCGATGCTTTCCTCGTGTGATCGGCGTTCGGCCTATTCGGCTGCCTCTGCGATTGTGTTCCAAACGGGCGGACGCAGTGCAGACAAGCCCGTTTCCTCTTCGCATGACGCTCGCAAATCCCCGATTGGGAGGGCGTAGTCAATAATGGCAGATCGCCGCGAGAAGCCGTCATCTCTGCCCGTAAAGTTAGCGTGGCGTCTGTATCTATCACGCCATCCGCATCAACGGCCACACCGTAATATCGTGGCGCCTTTGCCTTGCTGGGCGTGGTGTCGAACATTGATGAAGTCGAAGTTCCTGTCACCGGGCGGTCAACGCCGGATCGCTGTGGAGCTTGGCTACAAATTCTAATCGGGGAAAAGCTGGCCACGCCAATTGGGGCTGAGCATTAGGCTCGGCCCCTTTTTTTGGCTCAGCCGCCGGCCAATATCCGTCCGGCCACCGCATCCAATTTAGCCATCATCGCCGGATCGTGTTCTTCGGGAGCGGTGATCACGGCGTCGTCCAAAGCCGTATCGATCGGCGACGCTTTGCGGGTCTTGGGCAATTTCTCGATGAATTTGACCACGGCCTCGCGCGCCAGTTGGCTGTTTTCCTGCATCTGCGCCACGACCTGAGCGACATCGACGGAATCGCCCACGCCGTTTTCATCGACCCGCCAGCAATCATAATCGGTGACCATCCCCAGCAAAGCGTAGGGCAGCTCAGCTTCGCGGGCGAGCTTTGCCTCTGGCATGGCGGTCATTCCGATCACATCGGCGCCCCATGCTTGGTACATCCGGCTTTCGGCGCGGGTGGAGAATTGCGGGCCCTCCATCGCCAAATACGTCGCGCCGGTTGCAACTTTACCTTTGCAGGCCGTCACCGCCTTTGCCGCCATTTCGGATAGGCGGGGGCACACCGGATCGGCCATGGAAACATGGGCGACAAACCCGTTGCCGAAAAACGTCGAAGGACGATGCACGGTCCGGTCGATGAATTGTTCGACCGCAACGAACCGCCCGGGTTGCAATTCTTCGCGTAGAGAACCCACCGCAGAGATCGCAAGAATATCGGTGCAGCCTGCGCGTTTGAGGGCATCAATATTGGCCCGTGTATTCAAATCTGTCGGCGTGATTGGATGGCCGCGCCCATGACGCGGCAAAAACCGCACTTTAACATCGCCAATGCGGCCGCACAGGATTTCATCGGACGGGTCGCCCCAAGGGGTATCGATCATGAGCCACTGCTCATCCTCAATACCTTCAATATCGTAGAGGCCAGAGCCCCCGATAATTCCGATGCACCAATCTTTGGCCATGCTGTTGCGTGTTTCCTTACAAATACGCGGTGTGTGATCCGCGCCTTTAAGTCAGGTCAAACCTGTCCGGCAAGGCTTTGCGCACCAACCGATCGGCTTTGGCGAACGGATCGGCGATGGATGGTCGCGCCACCATGCGATCATAATGGGCGGCCAATGCGGGGTAATCGTCCAATGGCATATTCGCCACCAGTGCGATTTGCATTAACGTGCAGGTCACCGAAATGTCCGCGATTGATAATGTGTTTTCGACGAAGAAGTCGTTTTTGCCCAACTGACCATCCAAGAACGCAAAGATCGGCGGAAGCGTTTCGGCCCAGGTTTCGCGCGCTTTTTCCAGATTGGGCTCTTTGCCTTGTGTGATGGAGAAAAAGATTGGGCGGAAAATGCCCAACCCGCCGGCCATCGCAACGATTGTGTCGGCATACTCTTCCAAAGAGAGCGCGCGGCCATGGGCAAAGGCGTCTTCGCAATACAGCGTCGGCGTCGGATACTTGCGTTCGAGGTAGGCGCAGATTGCCGACGAATCGGCGATGGTGCCGTTGACGCCTTCTGCGGCGATGGATCGATCGCGCATCACGGGGATCCGTTTCATGGGGGAGATGTCGGTGAACCATTGCGGCGGGTCAAAAACGTTCACCGCTTCAATTTCGTAGGGCACGTCTTTTTCGATGCACACCGCCGCAGCTTTGCGGGCAAAGGGGGATACGGGGCTACCGTAAAATACGATATGTGGTTTCGGATCGGACATCTTTTCGAAATTTCCTTTTGAGCGACGTTTTGCAGCGCCGCGGGTTTTGGCTTTTCTGCCGCCGAAGATTGTTGTGGCCGCGCGACTTTCCCTTTGCAATCGATCCTGCGCAATTGATAGGAGTAGTTTGTTGGCGCAGCGCTTAAACTGCTGCCGTAAATCAAGATTGATTCTCCTGCGCGAAGGCCCATCTTTAGATGCAAGGGAATGAATGAAGTTTTGGCTAATCCCATTTGGGACGAGAGAGGAAAAACATGGTCACTCAATATAAGAACCTGATCAATGGCGAAATGATCGACACCGGCGAATGGCTCGATGTGGTCAATCCGGCAAACGAAGAAGTGATTGGCCAAGTTCCGGCATGCGGACAAAGCGAATTGGACAGCGCGGTTGCCGCTGCACGCGCCGCATTCAAAACATGGAAAAACACCCCGATCGAAGAACGCCGCGCCGCTATCATGGCGATGTCTGGTGCGATCAAAGAGAACGCCGATGAATTGTACCGTTTGCTGACCAGCGAACAGGGCAAGCCGCACGATCAAGCCAAAGGCGAAATTTTCGGCGCAGCCGGGATGAGCGCAGCGCAATCGACATTGGAATTGGCCGATGAAATCAACGAAGACAGCGACGCCCGTCTTAGCCGCACGCGCCGCGTGCCAGTGGGTGTGGTTGGCGGCATCGTGCCGTGGAACTTCCCAGTAATGATGGCCGTTCAGAAAATCGCACCGGCTATGTTGTCGGGTTGCACGATCGTTCTGAAACCATCGCCGTTTACACCGCTCACAACGCTGCGGATCGCCGAATTGATTGCTGACAAAGTCCCCGCGGGCGTGGTCAACATCATCACGGGCGAAGACGATTTGGGCCCGATGATCACATCGCATCCTGACATCGACAAGATCACCTTCACCGGTTCGACCGCGACGGGTAAGAAAATCATGGAAGGCGCGAGCGCCGATCTGAAACGGATCACGCTCGAACTTGGTGGCAATGACGCGTCGATCGTTATGCCGGACGCCGATCCTAAAAAGGTCGCGGAGCAATTGTTCTGGGCCAGCTTTAGCAATGCGGGCCAAATCTGCATTGCTGCAAAGCGCGTCTACATCCACGAAGACATCTATGATGAATTGTCACAGGCGATCGCCGACTACGCGAAAAACGTCACCGTGGGTGATGGCGCGCAACAAGGCACCGGCGTCGGACCGATCCAGAACAAGAAACAATATGACCGCGTTCTTGAACTGATCGAAGACGCTAAGGACAACGGCTACAAATTCCTTTTGGGCGGTGACAAAGATCCGTCCGGTTCGGGATATTTCGTGCCGCTAACCATTCTGGATAACCCACCGGAAGACGCACGGATCGTTGCCGAGGAACAGTTTGGCCCGGTTATGCCGTTGATGAAATTCTCGACCGAGGATGAAGTCATCGCGCGCGCCAACAATTCCGAATACGGTTTGGCTGGTGCAGTGTGGACGGCCGACACCGAAAAGGGTGTTGAGATGGCTGAAAAATTGGAAACCGGCACTGTCTGGGTCAACGAAGCGCTGCACCTGTCCCCGTTCGCTCCGTTCGGCGGACACAAGCAATCGGGCTTTGGCGCCGAATATGGCAAGGAGGGTTTGAAAGAATTCACCTATCCTCAGGTCATCACCGTCAAGAAAGACAGCGTCGTCGCATAAACCCAAACGGGTTTCTGCTTAGGCACAAAAAAGGGGCCGCTCGGATAGAACCGGGCGGCCCCTTTTTGTTACGCATGGGTTTGGTTATTCGCCCACTGCCTTGCGACGCATTTCCAAGCCCAAGGCCCAACGGCGTTGAAAGCCGCGCCAATGATTGGGTGCTTCATCGCCGGCGACTGTGCCGTTCAATTGTTCGCCAAAGCCGATGTCCCAAGTGCCGTCGTTTGAATCTACGGTTGGGACATTCAGATAAGCGTCCATCGCTTCATCCCCTTTCAACGTCCGATCGAGGAACGCCGCGACGAAATGTTGATTGATCCCGTTGATGCGATCCTGTCGCCACACCGGCTCATTCATGAATTCGATCGCGCGAAACGGCGCGCCATCATCGAAACTCAAAGCGTTGCCGACGATGTTGTGCCGCGCATTGCGATAGACCAGCATATGCCGATTGGTCGCGGACAATTGATCAAAGATCCAGCTGACCCCTTCGTCAAAATTGGAAACATCGTCCTCCGCACCTGAAACCAGCAAGACCGGCACCGTGATGCCCGCCAACCCTTGGGATGACCAGACGCGATTGTCCGGCTGTCCTCCCCACGGGGCAAAGGCGATGACGGCATCGATCCCGGTTTCCGCATCCGCCGCAGCCCGAACCGGTGCCATGGCGTCGTCGGGCACGGCGTCGAACGTGCTGCTGTCATAATCGTAATCGCCACCGGCGCTGGCCAAGGCACCGTAACCACCCATCGAATACCCGATCATGCCGATATTCTTCGCGTCAACCAAAGCGAACGGTCCGTCTTGTTCGGCGGCAACATTGTCGAGAATCTGGGCCAGTACCTGACGTTGATCCAGTGATCGGCTGGCCAGAACTTTTGCAAAGGAATGCAGAAAGTCGGTCGCCCCTTCCAACTTCATATCGGCATGATCAATCGACGCGACCACATAGCCGCGCGATGCAATATGTTCGGCCAGATTGCTGAATTGGGTGCTCCAGCCGTTAAAGCCATGGGACATGACGACGAGAGGGAATTGGTCTGCATATTCACCGGCATCAACCGGCGTCGCATCGGCGAATGAGCGCCCCTCATAATCGAACACGATCGGTTCCATGCCCGGTGGTTCCATCGTGTGGGAATACGCAATCGGGGCCGCGCCCGAAGCGGGGTTCGCCGGGTAATACACCCGCACTTGCAATTCGCGCGTTTCGGTTTGTGTTCCGCCCGTTGCCATATCCAGTTTCCCGAAGGTCACACGATCACGCAGAGCAAAGGTCATTTCCTGTGTGCCGACCTTGAAATCGCCCGGCCGCCCCAATTCGGGCACTTCTCCGGGAGAACCTTCGTGCACGGTTGGCGTCGCAACATAGGCGGCGGTCGCGCCGCCAACGCCCACAAAGGCAAGAGCGGCGAGAGCAATATGGCGTTTTTTCATCACAGATCCGTTTTCAAGACTAACAAATTGCACCGCTTGCGGCACGGTGGGTTTCCGGTGCACTCTTCGCAGCGAAATTGGGAAAGGGGAAGACCGCATGAGCGATGCGCTTGCGCAGTGGCAGATCGGGCACGCAACGATCACAGCGGTGGTGGAGCAGGATTTGGTCATGGATGGCCTGATCAGCAAAGCCAAGCCTGAGGCCCTCGCCCAGATCCCGTGGTTGCATCCGCATTTCGTGGATGCAGATGGACGGATGTTGGCGCTGGTCCAATGCTTTGTGATTGAAATCGACGGCAAGATAATCGTGGTCGACACATGCGTTGGCGATGAGAAAGATTTGCCCAGCGATCCGGCATGGCATCGCCAACATTTTGGACTGCTTCGAAAATTTGCCGATGCTGGGTTTGATCCGGCGGCAGTGGACATGGTGTTGTGCACGCATTTGCACCTGGATCATGTGGGCATCAACACGCAATTGATCGACGGCGAATGGGTGCCAACCTTCCCCAACGCTCGATATCTTTTTGCACGGACGGAATACGAACATTGGGAAGCGGAGGCGAAGAAAGACCCCGTTGATCCCAGCACATTGGAACGTCCATTTGACCGTTATCAGGCTGGTTTTCAGGCGACACAGAAACGCGTGCATGAACAATCGGTAGAGCCTGTGATGCAAGCCGGTTTGGCGGAATTGGTTGATCCGCCGTGTGAACCCATTCCCGGCATTCAGCTGGTCCCAACCACGGGGCACACGCCGGGTCATGTCAGCGTGGCTGTGCATTCCCAAGGGGAAGCCGCGTTGATCACGGGCGATGCATTCCATCACCCATGCCAGATTGCTCGGGCCGATTGGGCCACTGTCGCGGATTATGACCGCGCCGAATCGTCCGCCACCCGTGCGCGCATGTTGGAAGAATTGGGCGCATCGGGCGCTTTGATGCTGGGCACTCATTTTGCGCGGCCAACCGGCGGGCGCGTTGTGCGAGACGGAGACAGTTGGAAGATGGAAGTATGATTGCCGCCGATGAACTATTGCTTGGTCTAGAGCGGGTTTGCGCGCGCGCTGGCATTGGTGCGCCATCAACGCCGCAACGCCTAACGGGCGGGGCCACTATGGAAAGTTGGCGCTTTGCATGCGGGGCCGATGCCTATGTTCTGCGCCGCGCGCCCAGCCTTGAATTTATGGAAGGCCGACCGTTTGGCCACGACGTCGAAGCCGCCATCATCCGCGCCGCGTTTGCAAAGGGGGTGACCGCACCAGAAGTTGTGGCGGAATTAACTCCGGACGACGACATCGGCAGCGGATTTGTTATGCGCGCATTGCCCGGCACGCCCAATCCAAAAGAAATTTTGGCGATGGATGACGCGGCGGGATTGTTGAAGGAGGCGGCGCGCGATCTGGCGCGGACTCATTCTATTGGTCGCACCGACTTGCCCGGCGCCGTACCAGTGATGGATTATAGAGAGGCTATCGCTGATCTTAAATCGCAGTTTTACGAAGCTGGCGGCGATCGCCCGATCATCGCGCTGGGCCTGAAATGGATGGAGGACAATTGCCCCGACCCATGCGATCCGGTTCTAATCCACGGCGATTACAGGATGGGCAATCTTTTGGCAGAACCCGGCAAGCTGACCGGCGTGCTCGATTGGGAGCTGGCCCATTTCGGCGACCCGCATGAAGATCTGGCGTTTGGCTGTATGGCGGTGTGGCGGTTCGCCCGGTACGATCGCCCCGCTTTGGGACTTGGCTCGCTTGAGGAATATTTTGCCGCCTACGAAGCCGAAAGCGGTGTCAAAATTGACCGCGATCGGTTCCGCTATTGGATGATCCATCGTACCGTTTGGTGGGCGATGGGCTGCCTTAGAATGGCGGAGCAATGGCGCACCGGTGCGGACCGGATGTTGGAACGTGTGGTGATTTCTCGGCGGACCAGCGAACAGGAATTGGACCTGCTGATGCTGTTGGAGGAAGATGCTCCGGCGGAGGAGCGCAGGCCCGCATTGGAGATTGAAGACATCCTCGATGATGAGGACGGCGAGGCCAGCAATGGTGAAATTGCAACCGCGATCTCTGAATGGCTTTCGACCATCAAGGACAAGATGGAAGGGCATGACCGTTTCCAACTGGCGGTCGCTCGCAACGCGTTGGGAATGATTGCGCGCGATGATTCGATTCTCGCGTTCAGTTCGGATTTGCAGCTTGCCGACGAAATTTCCGACGGTGAAAAGAGTTTGGAGACGCCGGGCTTGCTTACGCAGCTTAGGTTGGATGGATTGAACAAATTGCTCGGCGATGTGCCGAAATACCCTGCGCTTGATGCGGCGGGTGAAAAATGGCTTGGAGAAAATGAATGGACTTCGCAGTCTCACAAGAATTGCAGGATTATCTGGCCGAACTCGACGCCTTTATAGACACCGAGATCAAGCCGCTTGAACAGCAAGACGACAACATCCGGTTTTTTGATCACCGCCGCGAAGACGCGCGCACCGATTGGGATCGCGAAGGATTGCCGAATGAAGAATGGGAGGCCTTGTTAAAAGAGGCCACATCGCGCGCGGACAAGGCCGGGCATTGGCGGTTTTCTGCGCCCAAGAAATATGGCGGCAAGGACGGATCAAACCTTTGGATGGCCGTGATCCGCGATCACTTTGCGCAAAAGGGGTTGGGCCTGCACAACGATTTGCAAAACGAACACAGCATCGTGGGCAATTTCCCCTTTGTTGAAATGTTCGAACAATTCGGGACCGAGGCGCAGAAACAGGAATTCATCAATGGCGGTTTTGAACGAACCAAACGCGCCGCCTTTGGCCTGACGGAAGGGGCGCATGGATCCGATGCAACCCATATGGAAACCAAAGCAGTTAAGGAAACCCGCGACGGTGTGGCCGGATTTCGCATCGACGGCGAGAAAATGTGGATCACCGGGATGCACAAGGCGACCCATTGCGCGCTGTTTGCGCGGACGAGCGGTAAGGCTGGGGACGCGCAGGGCATCACCTGTTTCCTCGTTCCAAACCCCAATGAAGGCATCAAAATCGAAGAGTGGATGTGGACTTTCAACATGCCGACCGATCACCCGCGGTTGTCGATCAACAATGTCTGGGTGCCGGAAAGCGTGATCCTTGGTGAAGAGGGCAAAGGCCTCGCTCTGGCGCAAAGCTTCGTCCATCAAAACCGCATTCGCCAAGCCGCAGGTTCATTGGGCGCAGCGACATATTGCGTTGAGGAAAGCGTGAAATACGCCCGCCAGCGCAAGCCATTTGGAGAAGAATTGGCCAAGAACCAAGCGATCCAATTCCCACTGGTTGAGCTGGCGACGCAATGCGAAATGCTGCGGATGCTGATCTACAAAACCGCCTGGCAGATGGACAATATGCCGCACAAAGAGATCGCGAATACGATCTCTGACAAAGTGTCGATGTGCAATTACTGGGCGAACCGGCTGGTCTGTGAAGCCGCCGATCGCGCCATGCAAGTGCATGGGGGCATCGGTTATTCGCGGCACAAACCGTTCGAACACATCTATCGCCACCACCGCCGCTATCGCATCACCGAAGGCGCGGAGGAGATTCAGATGCGCAAAGTTGGTGCGTATCTGTTTGGATATTTGGGGCCCAAGCGGGGGATGTACGGCTAACCACGCCGACGCCACCAACTTGCCAATATCGACCCGATAAGCACGTGCCACACCGCAGAAATCGCTGCTGGCACGGGGGCTAGAGCGGCTTGTTGGATGTCTGCAAACTGCGCGGCAAAGGCGGGGGTTTTGGCGAGGCCGGAGCCCAGTCCTGAATTCTGCATGCCGACCTCGATGGAAATGGTGCGTTGTTCCGGCACGCCCAGCCCCAGTACCCGTGCAAGCAAAAACCCAAGGCCAAAGCCGATAGAATGAAGCAGCAAAGTGGCGATCAACAATGTGCCCGCATGCTGCGCAATCTGCGCCTTGGCACCGCCCACGATCCCGCCCACGATCAGGATCACCAACACGATCGCAATGAGTGGCAGGATCGCGCTGACCCGGGCCGCAGCGCGCGGGAACAATTGATTGAGCAGCGTGCCGAGCACCACCGGCACCAACACAATCGCGACCATATTGCGCAGCAAATTCCAACGGTCGATCTCAACAAAGGTCCCCGCAAGTTCACCCGTTAACAGAGGCGTCAAAACCACCGCAGCGAGCGTTGAGACCATCGTCATCGCCACAGATAAGGCGACATTGCCGCGCGCAAGATATGTCACGATGTTCGACGCAGTGCCGCCGGGGCAACAGGCGACAAGGATCAAGCCAACGGCCAATCCCTGTTCTAGGTCCATCCCCCACGCAATCGCAAAGCCCGCCAGAGGCATTACCAAAAATTGCAGGCCAACACCCGCGACCAACGCTTTGGGTAAAGTGGTCAAGCGACGGTAATCTTCAAATGTCAGCGTCAACCCCATCGCCAACATGATTAGGCCCAATGCAATGGAAAGCAGCGGCTGTCCGCCGATTGTGATGCTGCCATTGGTCATCCAAGTGAACAGACCCGGTTGAAACCAGGCGAGACCCACACCGAGAACCGTAAGGATCGCGAAATTGTTGGTGATGATGCGCAGCACGTTGTTTGTCCGATCCCGGTTGGCTTCTGACTGGTTGCTCTAGCAATATCGTTGCGCGCCGCTAGTGTCCTGTTCCAAATAGGGGAGAGAATTCATGCGTCGTTTCACCGCTCAAATCACCGGCACTTTGCTTGCCGGTTCGGTGCTCACAATGCCGTTTGCAGCCATCGCACAGGATGATGATAGCGAAACGTGGGACGTCGAAGCGCCGCGCGGGGCGACGATCGAACAAGTTCCGATCCAAACCGATGAAGGCACATGGATGGATGTCGATGTGTCGCCCGATGGGCAAACCTTGGCGTTCACAATGTTGGGCGACATTTACACTATGCCGATCACGGGCGGCACGCCGACACGGATCGCGTCGGGCCTCGCTTGGGAAGTGCAGCCGCGGTTTTCTCCCGATGGATCGCGCATCGCATTCACATCCGATCGCGGCGGTGGCGACAACATTTGGGTGATGAACACCGATGGCTCAGACATGCGTCAGGTCACGGATGAAAATTTCCGGTTGCTCAACCAACCAAGCTGGTCGCCGGATGGTCGTTTCATCATCGCGAAAAAGCACTTCACGACCGGACGTTCGGCCGGGACGGGTGAAATTTGGATGTACCATGTGTCCGGCGGCGGCGGCGTTGCCATCGTTGAACGGCCCAATGAACAACAGCAAAAAGAGTTGGGAGAGCCGGTCTATTCCCCCGATGGCGGTGCGATCTATTACACGCGCAACACCACGCCCGGTAACACCTTTATATACGCGCAAGATTCGCAAACTGGGATTTTTGCGATTGAGCGGCACGATCTGGAAACGGGCGAAGTCACTACGGCGGTGGACGGGTATGGCGGCGCGGTGCGGCCGACACCTTCACCCGACGGGACGCAGATCGCGTTTGTGCGGCGTGACCGGGATCAAAGCCAGCTTTGGGTGAAGGACATCGCCAGCGGCCAAGAGCGGATGATTTACGGCGCGCTCGATCTGGATTTGCAGGAAACATGGGCGGTTTACGGCGTCTATCCCAACATGGATTGGACCCCGGATGGCGGCTCAATCGTATTCTGGGCCGGGGGTAAATTGCGGCGGATTGACCGCGACGGATCAAATATGGCGGTGATCCCGTTTTCGATCGACGACACGCGCGGCGTGGCCGATGCTCCGCACCCTGACATTGAGGTGTCGCCGGATAGTTTTGTAACGTCGATGCCGCGCTTTGCGCAGCTTTCCCCCGATGGCAGCCGGGTTGTTTTCGAAAGCCTTGGCCGACTTTACACCAAATCGGCCAGAGGTCGGGACGGACCACGGCCGCTTACGACGGCTCAGGATGGGTCCATAGAAGCGTTTCCCGTATTCAGCCGGGATGGCGCACAGATCGCCTATGTCCGTTGGACCGATGAGGAATTGGGCCAGATTGTCGTCACCGACGGCACCGGTGCGAACCCGCGCGTAATCACCCAAGAACCGGGCCATTACGCTAACCTCACATTCTCCCCCGATGGCAGCCACATCGCGTTTGAAAAACGCAGTGGCGGGTATCTCACCTCTCCCAGCTATTCGGAAAACACCGGCATCTATATGCTGTCCACTTCTGGTGGAGAGGCGATCCGCGTTAGCCGCGCGGGATCAAACCCACAATTTGGCGCTGACGATGCACGGATATTTATGACCATGCGCGAAGGCGGCGGGCTTGCGCTTGTTTCCTCCGATCTCACCGGTGAACGCCAACGCACCCATGTCAAAGGCGATCTCGCCAATGATTTCCGCGTGGCGCCCGACGGCATGACGGTTGCGTTCCGTCAGAATTACGAAGTGTTCGCGATGCCGCTTCTGCCCGGCGGTCAGGCGGTTTCCGTTAGCGAAAGCGGCGGTGCCTTGCCGATCACCAAGGTCAGCGAAGGCGGTGCGGATTACATCGGTTGGGCCAACGGCGGCGAGACCGTCTATTGGTCAATCGGCGCGCAAATGCGTCAGGCGCAAGTGGCCGATTTCTTTGGCGATGGACCGCCGGCAGAAGAAACGGATGACGATGGGTATTCCCCACCGGAAACCGGTATCTCGATGGCAATGACGGTCCAATCCGCACGACCCGAAGGCACAACAGTGATCACAGGCGCCCGCATTTTGACGATGGCGGCGGGTCTCGATGATCAAGATGCCGGGGTCATCGACAACGGTGTTATCGTGATCGAAGGGGATCGGATCGCCGCAATCGGCGCAACGGGCTCTATCGATATCCCTGACGGCGCGACCATGATCGATGCGAGCGGGCGGACAATCATGCCTGGACTGGTCGATGCACACGCCCACGGGCCACAGGGGATTGGCGATTTCATCCCGCAACAAAACTGGCGGATGGTTCAAGATCTGGCGATGGGCGTGACCACCATTCATGATCCTTCCAACGATGCGAGCCAAATCTTTGCCGCGGCCGAACGCCAACGCGCCGGACTGCTGTTGGCGCCGCGCATCTTCTCCACAGGTGAGATCATTTATGGAGCCAAGGCGCCCAGTGTGTATGCGCGGATCGACAGTTACGATGACGCTTTGGCTCACGTCCAACGGATCAAAGCGCAAGGCGGCATTTCGGTCAAAAACTACAATCAACCGCGCCGCGAACAACGCCAAATGGTTGCGCGTGCGGCTGCGGCCGAAGACATGTTGGTCGTGGCCGAGGGCGGCTCGCTGTTCGGGATGGATATGAACCTCATCGCGGATGGCAATTCGACGATTGAACACAATGTGCCTGGCGACGTTTTCTACGAAGATGTCCTACAATTCTTCAGCCAATCCAATTCGAACTACACGCCAACTTTGAACGTCACCTATGGCGGTCTTGCGGGTGATCCCTATTGGCGTCAGGCGACCGACGTGTTCGACCACCCTTTGATGATCCACACACCGCGGCGCCTTTTAATGGCGCAAACCGGACGCCGCACGACCGCGCCGGAATGGGCGTTTGTCGATGACAATGCCGCGCGGGAAGCCCGCAAATTGGCGCAACGCGGCGTTCGTGTTTCGATTGGCGCACACGGCCAACAGGCTGGCGTCGATGCGCATTGGGAGCTTTGGAGTTTCGCACGCGGGGGCATGAGCCCTGTTGAAGCGTTGAAAGCGGGCACGATCTCTTCGGCGCAATCTTTGGGTATGGCCGATGACATCGGCAGCCTAGAGGTTGGCAAACTGGCCGATCTTGTTGTTCTAAGCGCGGATCCCAGCGTCGATATTCGGAATTCCGATGACATCGTTCATGTGATGTTGGGCGGGCGTTTGTACGACGCCTTGACCATGAATGAAGTCGCCACCGGCGATGCAACACGTCGGGCCTATTGGTGGGAAGGCGGCGGCGCAGCCGAAGGGGCGGTTGGTTCCGAAGCCGCAACCCACGCGGCCGATGCTCACGCCGACGGCGATTGATTGCGGGCCATTCCGGCTAACTCGCGTCCATCAATCCGCGTAGGTCTTTTAAGGCTTTTGAACGGAGTTGATGGACGCGGGGCACGCTCACTTCCAACACTTCGGCGATTTCCGTCAGGTTCAGTTCTTCGACGAAGAACAATTGCAGGACCAATTTGAGGCGGTCGGGCAACTCGGTCATCGCCGCGATCAACCGGTCGCGATCCTCCTGTCCGCACAACACTTCAAATGGGTCGGGCTCTTCGCTGGCGAAGGCGGTGTTGGCGTCATCATATTCGTCGCTGATCGATGTCAACGTGATGGCAGACGCTTCGATGTCCAACAATTCGCTGTCGCTGACGCCCAACGTTTTGGCGATTTCGCCGCGAGTGGGATCGGCGCCGGTTTGTGCTCGAACGTTTTCGACTGCTTGGTTGTATCTTGCCCGCTTTTTCCGGGCGGTGCGTGTGTCGTTCATTTGTCGGCGCAACACATCAATCATCGCGCCGCGCGCCCGAATCTTGGCGTAGGCGGCAAAGCCATCTTCGGTCGGGGCGTTGTGACGCTGGGCGCATTCGGTCAACGCGACGACGCCGGCCTGAACCAAATCCTCGACTTCCAATCCGGCGTGACCCATCCCATAAACATGCCACGCCGCACGGTGGACCATTGGCATGAACCGCCGCACGCGGTCTTCGACTTCGCCGCGCGATGCGGTGATATAGGCTCTGGCACCGGAGAAACTGGCGTGATCGTGCTTCATGCTGCCATGGCTCCTTGGGCTGGGGATGGCAGACCACCAGGTGCCGCCAATTGCGCGGGTTCTTCTGCGCCGATGACGCCAATGACTTCGACCGGTTGGGTCGCGGGCAATTCATTGATGGATAGAACAAGACATCGGCTTGCGCGTTGACGCAGCAATCCTGCCAATGCGCGGCGGGCCGGTGGTTGCACGATTAGGGCGATCGGCGCGTTGGCCGCATCGATCAAATCAATAATGCCGCCAGCGATCATACTGGCACAATCGGGTTCTATGATCGGTTGCCCAGTGGCGGGATCGATCATGCCGCCCAAGATCGCCCCTTCGAGAGAGGCATCCAGTGTGACGACCTGCAACCGTTCGCCCGGTTCGCAAATTTGCGCGACCAATCGCGCGCCAAGGTCGCTGCGCACGATGTCGATAATCGCGTCAAAATCCTTTGTTTTCTGCAGGGCTAGGGCAAGGCTGGTGAGGAGCGGTTGCGGATGGTTCAACGCGATGCCGTCTTCGATCAAAGCCCGGAAAATGCGCGTCATGGCGGCTAATGACAGTGGATCGGGATGGATCGCCTCAAGCAGCGCCGGTGCCCGATCTTTCAGATCATCAATCACCGTCCGCACTTCTTCGGGGCCTAACATTTGATGGCTCTTGGCGAGCAGTTCTTGGTTGGTGTGCGTGGCGATCACGGTGCTGGGATCAACGGTTAGGAACCCTTCTGAAACCGCATGATCGCGGGCGCCGGGATCAATCCAAAGTGCCGGGCAATCGAAACTGGGATCACGGGTCGCGTCGCCCATGATACCATGACCTGGCCGCACATCGCCGGTGTCGATCGCCAACAATTTGGATGGCTTGGCCGACCCATGCGCGATGACCAATCCGCCCATAGTGACGCGATATTCATTGGCCCCGGAATCCAGGGAATCGCGAATGCGGAATTGCGGCAAGACAAAACCCAAATCGCGCGACAATTGTTTGCGAATGCCCGTAATTCGGGTCAAAAGCGGCGCGCCTTTGTCTTCATCAACCAGATGCACGAGGCCATAACCAAGCTCTATCGTAACCAAGGTTTGATCAGACACATCGGCGATGTCGATCCGGTCTGGCGACACCTCTTCGAGCGGTGTTTCGTCAACTTCTGGCGCGGCCGCACGGGTGCGCAATGTCCACCAGATCGCGCCGGCGATTGCGGCGGCGGGAAGAAAGATGGTTTGGGGCATAGCCGGGACCATGCCAATCGCGGCCAATATCATGGCGACCGGCAGCCAACCGCGCGGATCGGAAAACTGGCCGCCTATTTGCCCTGCCAAATCGCGGGTGTCGGAAACACGTGTAACAATGGCGGCCGCTGCAATCGACAAAAGCAAAGCAGGCACTTGAGCTACCAAGGCATCGCCCACCGCCAAAGTGATGTAGAGTTCGCCCGCCTCACTGGCGGATAGGCCGTGGCTGATCATGCCCAATGCGAAACCGGCAATGATGTTCACGCCCAAAATCAAGAGCGCGGCGATGGCGTCGCCTTTCACAAATTTCGATGCACCGTCCATGGACCCATAAAAGTCGGCCTCAACTGTGACTTCGCGGCGGCGATCGCGCGCTTCGTCGGCGGTGATCAATCCGGCGGCAATATCGGCATCAATCGCCATCTGTTTGCCCGGCAATGCGTCGAGCACAAACCGCGCGGACACTTCGGAAACGCGCCCTGCACCTTTTGTGATCACGATCATATTGATGATCAACAAGATGGAGAACACGAACAGCCCAACTGCGAAATTGCCGCCGACTAGAAACTGGCTGAAACTGGCAATGATATCGCCCGCCGCATTGCCCCCTTCGTGCCCTTTCACCAACACGATCCGGGTGGATGCCACATTGAGCGCAAGTCGCAGCAAAGTCGCGAACAGAAGGACGCTGGGGAATGACGAGAAGTCGAGCGGCTTGCGCGCGTTCAGCGCCACCATCAACACCGCAAACGCAATCGCAATGTTGAGGACAAAGAACAAGTCGAGCAACAATGGCGGAATTGGCAGTACGAACAAAACGAACAGCGCAAAGATGCCAAGTGGCAGCACCATCGCCGCCGGGACGGCGCGCAGGCGGTCGAATGTGGATCCGGCTTCAGAAGAGAGAATGTTCAAAGACCAAGCGCTTTCAATTGATTATAGGCCCGACGGATTTGGCCGTTTGACCGGTCACTGACAGCGGCCAGACCGTCGCCAAACATGCTGCTCAAAACACCTGACATGCTCCCCTGCGAAAGGGTCGGGGCCAGTGGGCCGTTGGATGAGGTTGCGAAAGAAGGGCGATTGCCGCGCGTGAAGGTGGGCGGGTTCTGCGGTGCAAACATTGCGGCGTCTTGGGCGGCGTAGGATGCCGGCGCCACGGTGCCCGGAACGCCGGATGATCCGGCGAAATCGGGGATGGAGAACGATGCGGCAACGTATTCGGGCGTTGCGATGTCTGCCGCGTTTGTGCGGGCGCTTTCCAATTTGCCGGAGAGGTAGTCCATCACCCCGCTCAAACTCCGCGGAGTGCCGGTGTTTTCATAGAATACCGGGCGATTGGCCGCGGCGGGACGACGAAACAATGCAGCGGCGGATTGATCGGGATTGTCCGCCATTTCCGATAAGAACCGTCCAGCCCCGCCAGCACCGAGAAAATGGGCAAGGTACAGTTCGCCGTGGTCGGGCTGTCGCCCAAGGATCGGGGTTAGATGCGCGCGGTTATCCTCCGCCAATCCTGCCGCCATAAAGGACGCGATCTGGGGGTCGTTGCGCAAGGCGAGGATGGATTGGCGGGTTTGCGGGTCGGCCACATAAGCAGCGCCGCTTGCATTTGTGTCGATCTGCGCGGCCACGTTGCCCAGACCAAACCGATCCCCATGGCGCTGCATCGTGTTCAACCACGTGCTTTCGATGAATTGATACAGGCCCGTTGCGCTGGATGTGCTCGCTCGGGCCGTTGGGTTCATGGCCGATTCCACCTGCGCTTGCGCGATGAGGTAGTCAAAATCGACTGTGCTTTGCTGGGCCGCGCTGGCGATGGCTTGTTCGACAGTTACAGGGCGTTGAGTTTCGATCCCTTGGCCGCGAATGTCATGCGGTGGGTTTTGCCGGGCGATGGTTGGCTGGACGCCACCGGGAATGTTGCGGGCCGAAGCTTCGCGGAACGCATCATGCGCGCGCGCCGCGCGGTCAAAGGCAGATTGGATCCCAGCGGCGGGGATCGGATGATTGCTCACTGCGCTGGCCTTTCTTCCAAAATTGACAGCCATGCTTCGCGATCAAAATTGATCGGAAACCATCAATGAGGAAGACTGCAAACGGCGTGCCAGAACAGACGCCATGCGCAGTGATACGGAGGTTAGGGGTTGGCCTTGTTCACCGACACATAGGTGTGCTGCGTTGAACCAAGCGCTTCAAGGCGGGCCGAAACATTGGCCGCCAATAGGTTGCGCACCCTGCGATTGACGTCATTCAACGCCTGAGCCGTCTTGGCCAAATCGCGCGATTGGGGATCCAACGCATCGGCGCCAAATGGCTGCAATGTTTCGCAAAGGGTTTGTTTCTGGTGCGATGCTTCGAAAAGCGCGTCGGCATCCAATGTGGCAAGCGCTTGCCGCTCTTGTTCTAGAACGGCAATCACTTGCCGCAAATTGCCGCTTACGCCGTTGCCGCTGGAATCGGTGTTTCCGATAATGGGTTGGGCGGAGTGATCGCCTGTATGTGAAACGCCACTCATTCGCCGATCTCTAACCGTACTTGCGCTGCAATCATCGCGTCGGCGATTTTCGCTGGGACAAGAGGATAACTCCCATCGCGCAACGCTTCGCGGATTTCGCTGACGCGGTCAGAATTGACCGGCGGATTGGATGGGTTGACGGACGCGCCGATTTCGATGCTGACGCCGTTTGTGACGCCCCCTGACGTGGCGGCTTGATCCGACCGCGCAGCAGACGAGGATTGCGCCGCTGTGCGATCGGTATCGGACAGCGCTCGAGGGCCTGTGATCGCCTGCAATTTTCCAATTTCTATAGAGGGCATGGTGTGTCTCGCATTCTTTATTCGAATACCTGAACGGCAATGGGCACAGCGGATTAAGGGGGCGCATCAATTTTTTGTCATCCCGCCGGGATAATCGCGAGGCCGGGGCGTTCAATGCGGGCGCGAATAGGGGTCGCGTCGCGATCGATGCGTACGCCGATCCAATCGCCGATTGTGCCGTTGTCCAACGCTTCGCCGGATTGTTGAACGGTGAAACCACGCCCGCGCACGACCACGGTGATCGGGTCACCGCGGCTTACGATTGGGGCGATTTGGGCCGATTGTGGGGCCGGGCGCGTGGCGATGAAGATTCGCCAGCTTTCCGGTCCGGCGCAGGCGACCTGAACGGTGGATCGGTTGCGGCCGTGCCACGCGACATCCAACGGCGCCATACATGCGGCCAACCGCAAACGGCGATCCGCTGGCACCCTCGCGCCGCCGACTTCGCCAATGGTAACACCGGTAAATTGGGTGACTGCGCGATCAATCTCGGCTGGGTCGGTGAACCCTTGGGATGGCGTGCTTTGCGCGGAGGCGGCGGCGGCAAACAAAGGCAGGCACGCAATGATGGCAGCAATCGCTAAAAGCCGTGTTTCGAGCCGGTCGTTTGTGGTTTGAGAGTTCATCAATAGTCTCCAATTGGCAGTGTTCGTCACTCAATCTGCAAACGTCGTGCCAATTGATCGGGCCGCGATTATCCGGACCGGCTAAGTGTTTTTCCAAGGATGCGCGCAGACCAAGCGTAAGTGTGTGCCCCGTAATGTGCGTCGCATTGGTCGTCAGTAAGAACGGAAAAACAATGCAAAACGCACCACACATTCAACCGGTCGAAACAACCCCACCATCGCGCGCCGAATTGGCCCGAGGGGAGATGCTTGAGCGGATTTGCGATTTCATTCTGAAACACGACCTCAACGTCACCGGATCCAACCTTTCCGCCATCGGCACCGCATTGTCCGGGGCAAATGCGGCGTTGGCAGAAGCCTTTGTGAAACGGGAAATTTCCGGAGAACCGATCGATCAACGCTGGCTCGACACGGTCGCGCGACTTGACCCTGGCACCGGCGCACGCGTCGAAGAGCTGGAGCGGTTGATGGACAAAATGGAATATTCGATGATGCGTTTCGCGCAGTCGGCCAAATCGGCGCAAGACGAGACCAGCGAACATCGCGGCGCAATCGACGCTCAAATCCAAGCCATGTCGGCCAATATCGACGGGGAAGCCAATCGCGAGACGTCGGGTGAACACGGTGAAGTGGATCGCGTTATCACCCTATCGCGCACCATGTTGGAACGCATTGAGCAGGTCGAGACCGCGATGGAGCGCAGCCAAGCGGAAACCGATCAATTGCGGGCCAGCTTGGCCAAAGCGCGCACAGAAGCGGATGTTGATCACCTAACACGCCTGCCCAATCGCCGCGCATTTGAACGCCGATTGGCGTCCGCGTCGCAACAGGCGCAATTGAGCGGAAAGCCGTTGTGTGTGGCGTTCTGCGATGTCGATCATTTCAAAGCGGTCAACGACACACACGGCCACGATGCCGGCGATAGAGTCTTGGTTGCCATGTCCAGCACATTAAACGGCATGGCCAGCGATACGTGTTTCGTCGCGCGCCATGGCGGGGAAGAATTTGTGGTGCTGTTCTACGGTCTTGAAATAGACGCGGCGATGCAGAAACTGGATGGCATCCGGCGCGCGCAAGGTATGAAGCAATTGATCAACCGCGAAACCGGCAAACCGTTCGGAAAAATCACATTTTCCGGCGGCGTTGCACAAGTCCAAGGGGTAGAGGACGCGCGCGACGCGTTGGCCCGCGCGGACGAGGCGCTTTACGAAGCCAAGAATGCCGGTCGGAACACGATCGTCGCGGTTTAAGCGCCGGACCAAACCTCTCTCCAGCTTCGTAAAGTTTCCGCGACCCTCGGTCTGAGCTGGGCTCTGGCCGTACATCGGTTTTACGCGCCTTCATTGGACATTCGTTCGACCTGATCGGCACCTTTCTGGGAGCCCTGTTCCTCGGTCGGTGCATCGTAGGCGAGGCTTGCATAGATGTCGTTCACATCGCCCGATGCGATAACCACCCGCACTGCAAACCGGGCGTCCGATGCGTCCTTTGCGAACACTTGCGCTTGTTCCCAGACCGCTTGTTCTTCGCCGGGCGCATAGATCGCAAACACCGTAAGCGTGGCTCGCGAGTCCAACGGTTGTTCGCTGAGCCATTCTTGGATTGTTGGCCCGGATGGAGTCGCCCGAAACAACGCCTGACTTGATGCGAATTCTGCATGGGTCGCAACGGCATCATCTTCAAAATCCAAGGCAGTATCGTCTGATCCATCGCTGGATTCATTCGCCAGGGCTGACAGGGTGAGCAGAAACAGGATCAACGAAAGATCCGCAAGGATCAGCTGCCAACTCGATGCATTGCGGGATATCATGCGACGTCTTGCAACCGCACCGGCGCTTTGGTCCGGGGAAGCGGTGTTTTGGTAGTGGCTTTGTGCAAGTTGACGGCGTGTTGGCCGACCAATTCGGCTTCGAACCATTCGATCAATCCGGCGCGTGCGGTTTCTTCGCGTGACCCGCGTCGTTCGATTGCCGCGGCCAAAGGTGCGCAGAACAGATGCGCCGTCAACACACCGTAAAGCGAGGACAGAACGGCAGTGCCGACCGTGGCCATCATCGCCTGCGTCGTGGTGGTGCCGGTTGTGTCGTTGATTTGGGTGATGGCAAACAATGTGCCGACCAATCCGAAAATCGGGGCCAGTTCACCGGCATATTCAAACACTCGCATGCCTTGTGCGCGGATGATCTCTCTTTGCGATCGTTGCGCCCGTGCTGTGGCGTGGAATTCTTCGATGGACCCGCTGATCAAATAGGACTGGATCAATTTGGCCATGGATGGATCGGGTGGCAAAGGAGATTGCGCGCACAAATGCCCGCGTTGCCGAATTTCGGGTGCGCAGCGAGCCATAGACGCGCGGTTGACGTCGGCATCAAAGTCCGGCGCATGGATGCGGGCGATCGATCGTATCGCAACGGCCATATCGCGCCAACCGCATCGCGCCGTGGTGGCCAACAATGTCCCGGCAAGAACGATAACCAACGCCCCCAAATCCCAAAAAGCGACCGCTTCGTGCAACACTGAAATCTCCTCTGCGGCGGATTTGGCCTGTTCAACAAACCGGAATCATCCGCGCCCATTCAGGATCAGAACGGTCACACGATGGCTGGATTAAGAGGAAAGTGGCGGTGGGCAGTCCTTTGCCGCCGGCCTGCAATCGATTGCCGCTTGGATCGGAAATCATCGGCAAAATACGGCAAAGCCAGCCCGATTTCGGGGCTGGGCGTGGATTGAGAGCGTTTGGCACGCAAGCTGCAATGTGTCCGGCGAGGATTGATGGGAGCGCGGATTGCGCCGTTCCATCATCATGTTTCGCAGGAGCCCTAACGGCCATGAACGAACAGATTTTTGGCATACACGGCGCCGCTCTGGAATTGCGGTCAAAGCGGATGGGGGTGCTTGCCTCCAACATCGCCAACGCCGCAACACCCGGTTTCAAGGCGCGCGACGTAGACTTCAACGCCGCGTTGGATGCGCGATTGGCGCAAGGGCGCAGCGGGATCGGATCACCGAACGCCTCGATCCCCCCAGGTGAACCAGATCTGCTCTATCGTAGACCCACCATGCCCTCGCTTGACGGGAACACGGTCGAATTGGGCCGTGAGCAGGTTGCCTTTGCCGAAAACGCACTCGCCTATTCGGCCACGCTTAGTTTTGTTCAAGGCAAAGTGAACACAATCAACCGCGCATTGAAGGGAGAATAGGATGCCCGATGGTGCACCCATGACGTTGTTTTCGATGAGTGAACGCGCAATGTCCGCACAATTGGTGCGGATGAATGCGGCCACGTCCAATCTGGCGAATGCCGGGTCGGTCGCTTCCAGCGAAGCCGAAGCATACCGCCCGATCCGCGCCGTGTTCGCAACAGAATTGGACCGTGCATCTGGTCTTTCCGGCATGCGCAGCGAAGGGCTTGTCCGTTCCGAAACCGCGCCCACCAAACGATACGATCCCAACCATCCCTTGGCCGATGGAACCGGCCACATTTGGGAAGCGCCCGTCGATGAGAGCGCAGAGATGATCGAGATCAACGAAAGCGCCCGCCAATACCAAAACATGGTTCAGGCGCTTCAGACCGCCAAACAATTAATGCTCGAAACCCTGAGGAGCGCATAAATCATGACCATCACCGCGACCACATCGACCACCAGCCCTGCGGGATTGCTGGACGCCCTGGATCAATTGAACGCGCCATCGACGATTCGTCGAGAAAGCGCTGCAGCTGCGCTCGATTCCGCAGATTTTCTGCGTTTGATGACCGCGCAATTGGCCAATCAGGACCCGTTGGAACCGCAAAGCAACGAACAGATGTTGGCGCAATTGGCGCAGTTTTCGTCGCTGGAGAATGAAACCGCATCCAAAGCAACTTTGGATGACATTGCGAGCAAATTGGATGCTCTGATCGCCGCTCAAGAAGCGGCGGCTGCTGCTGCCGCCGCAGCCGCCACGGCCGGACAACAGACAACCTCTGAACCCGCGACAGCCGATCTCGTTTAACCCGCGCCTCCCCCGAATTTAGTCCGCAACACCAAGGAAATTCCTATGTCATTTTTCACCTCACTAAGCGGTATGCGCAATGCAGAGACCGATCTGCGCGTGATTTCAAACAACATTGCCAACGCCGAAACCGCGGGATTCAAAAAATCCAACGCGCAGTTTTCCGATCTTGTGGCAACCGGGGGCAGCACAGATCCGCGCACCACTCCGGGTATCGGTGCAACGGTGTCGTCTATCTCCCAAGATTTTGGTCTTGGTCAATTGGAACAGACAGGCCGCGTGCTTGACGTGGCAATCAATGGCGACGGTTTCATTGCGACCGCGGATGGCATTTCGGGCGACATCACCTTTACCCGCAACGGCAACCTCCAATTGATCGCAACCGGTGAATTGCAGGACGCGAATGGCAATTTTGTCCAAGCGTTTCCGGTTGATGCGAATGGCGACACCACATCGAATGTGCCCAACAATGTCGTGGTGCCGACGGTCAACGCCGCCGGTTCTGCATTGTCTACCATCTCTATCGACGCGCGCGGAATTGTTGGGGCGACCTATTCCGACGGCAGCAACGAACCGGTGGCGAAAATCGCGCTGGCTTCCTTTGCCGCGACAGGGGGGCTACGTCCGATCGGGCAAAGCAAATGGGAAGCGACCGCCGATTCCGGCGCGCCCGAATATGGTGAACCGGGCATCGGCAATTTCGGCCAGGTCCTAAGTGGATCGTTGGAACGGTCGAACGTCGATCTGGCCGAGGAAATGGTCTCGCTCCTAACGGCGCAGCGTAACTTTCAGGCCAACGCCCGAGCCATCGATACCGCCACGGCGATCTCACAGACCGTGTTGAACCTTCAACGGTAATCCACCGGGTTAGGACCTAGAAAATGGACCGTTTGATCTACACAGCTTTGACCGGAATGGACGCCGCCATGAACCGGCAGAGGGCAGTGGCCAACAACTTAGCCAATGCCTCCACTCCGGGATTTCGGCGGGAAATTTTCGCAGTCACACCCACCACATTGCAAGACGGTTCGATCCAAGCGCGGGCCTTGGCTAGGGGTGAAGTGCGCGGGGCGGACATGACCAAAGCCGAAGTGAACGCCACCGGCAGACCTTTGGATGTCGCCGTGCAAGGCGACGCCTTGATTGCATATCAAGCGCCTGGCGGGGGCGAAATCTATTCGCGCCGCGGCGATCTGCGGGTCGCGCCAACGGGCTTATTGGAAAACGGCGAAGGCCTCCCAGTTTTGGGCGAAAGCGGCGCGCCGATCTCCATTCCCGCAGGGTTCCGTATCGCCATTGCCGATGACGGCACATTGTTGGCCACAGACCCTGCTGTACCGGGTGAGGCGGCTCAACCGCTCGACAGGATCAAACTGGTGTCGCCCGAAGGCAGCGCGCTTTTGAAGGGGATCGACAGTTTCCTTCAGGTGCCCGGAGGCGGGGTCTTACCGGGTGATCCTACAGCGCGCCTTTCGTCCGGCGCACTGGAACAATCCAATGTCCAAACCGCCGCCACTCTTGTCGAAATGATTGATGCCCAACGCGCCTTCGAACAGCGCGCGAAGATCATCCAAACTGCCGGGCAATTGGACGAAGCAAGCAGCCGTTTGATGAGCATGAGCTAACCGCTGATCGATCGAGCAAACGGCGGGCCAAAGAATAGAAACGAAGGAACACACGATGCCCACATCCGCACTGCATGTCGCCCGAACCGGGCTGGAGGCTCAAGATGCGCGCATGCGCGTCATCGCCAACAATCTCGCCAATATCGGCACGACAGGTTTCAAACGCGACCGCGCCGATTTTGCCACTCTGGCGTATCAGGAACAGCGGGTTGCGGGCCAACAATCCACCAACCAAACGGCCTATGCGGTGGGTTTGAATTTGGGGACCGGTGTTCAGGTGCAAGGGACCACGCGGATCAATTCGCAAGGGACCCTCAATCAAACAGGCAACACATTGGATCTTGCGTTGGACGGGGCCGGCTTCTTTCAAGTTGAACTGCCCGGTGGCGGTCAAACGGGGTACACACGCGCGGGCAATTTCACGCTGTCTCCGCAAGGCAATCTGGTCACATCCGAAGGGTACGCCGTGACTCCGCCGCTGCAGATACCAGCAGGATCACAGAGCATCGCCGTAGCCCCCGATGGCACGGTCAGCGCGGTGCAACCGGGGCAATCGGCGCCGGTTTTGGTTGGTCAATTGCAAATCGCCAGTTTCATCAACCCCGCTGGACTGCAAGCGATCGGCGATAACTTTCTGGTCGAAACCGCTGCCAGCGGCGCAGCGGAAGCCGGACAGGCGGGGCAATTGGGCCGAGGCAGCGTCCGGCAAGGGATGCTGGAAAGTTCCAACGTCAACGTGGTCGAGGAGCTGGTCGAAATGATCGAAGCTCAGCGTGCCTATGAGATCAATTCAAAAATGGTGAGCGCGGTGGACGAAATGCTCCGCAACGCGAACCAGACCCTGTGATGAGTGCTTCTATGATAAAAAAACCTTTCGCCCTTTTGCTTCTTGGCACGGCCCTATCGGGTTGCATGACCTCCGGCGCCCAACGCGAGATGGGCTTCACCGCGCCGCCTCCACCACCGATTGCGGCCACGTTCCCGGGGGCGGAGCAAGGCACGAACGGCGCCATCTTTCAGGCCAACACCGGATATTCCGCTTTGGTCGTGGGAACCCGCGCCCGGCAACTGGGCGACATGGTGACAATTGTCCTGGTCGAAAGCACCAGCACATCCAAAAGCACGAGCGGCGCCACCGATCGCAGCGGCAGCTTTGGCCTTATCCCGCCAACCGCGGGCCCGCTCGATTTTCTCAACCCCAACGCCCTTAATGCCAGCGGCAATGGGTCGTTCAGTGGTGGTGGGAATGCTGCGCAACAAAGCCAGTTAACGGGAACGGTCGCGGTTACGATTGCGGCCATTTATCCGAATGGGACCGCCGAAGTGGTCGGAGAAAAACAGATGGCATTGAGCCAAGGAGATGAATGGGTCCAATTCGCAGGACGCATTCGATTAATCGATATTGATGGCGACAACATGCTGGCATCTTCGCGGGTCGCCAATGCGCGCGTCATCTACACCGGGCAAGGCGCGGTGCAGCAAGCGAGCCGTCCCGGCTGGCTCTCACGTTTCTTCAACGCTGTGTCGCCGTTCTGATGCGTGGGTTTCCTATTCTTGCTGCCCTTTTGTCATTGCTTGCCATGTGGGTTCCGACCCATGCGTCCGCAGAACGCATTCGCGATGTCGGCCAATTCGAAGGGCTTCGGGCCAACCAATTGACCGGCTATGGCGTCGTTGTCGGCCTTCAGGGCACCGGCGATGACAATCTGGAATATGTCACAGAGGCGATGCGCGGCGTTTCAGGCCGGTTGGGCTTGCAATTGCCGCCTGGTGTTAATCCCAATTTGCGCAACGCCGCCGCCGTTATCATCACCGCCGAACTGCCCGCTTTTGCAAAGCCGGGCCAACGGATCGACATCACCGTATCCACTTTGGGTCAGGCGCGGTCTTTGCGCGGCGGAGCTTTGGTTCTCGCGCCGCTTTATGGCGCCGATGGGCAGATTTACGCCATGGCTCAAGGGAACGTCGCGGTTGGCGGTTTGGGCGTTAGCGGGCGCGATGGATCACAATTGACGGTCAACATCACCACGGTGGGCCGGATTGCCGATGGCGCGTCGGTGGAACGCGCCGTGGCCACGGGGTTTGATCGCGAAGCAACTCTGCGTTTCAACCTGCATCAGGCCGATTTTCTCACAGCAAGCCGTGTGCGTGATGCGGTCAATTCGCGGTTCCCCGGTATGGCCAGCATCGCCGACGGGGTTAGCATTGAATTGACACTGCCATTTGGCAATGATGCGCGCGCCGCGGTTTTGGCAGAGATCGAAATGCTGCCTGTGACGCCGGCTCCAGTCGCCGCGCGGGTTATCGTCAACAGCCGGACTGGAACTGTTGTCATCAACCAAGCCGTGCGTCTCGCGCCGGCCGCGATCAGCCACGGCAAACTGGTGATCCGGATCGATGAATCGCCCACGGTGGTGCAACCCGCCCCGTTTGCAAACGGTGTGACAGCAATCGAAGAATCAAGTGAGATCAGCGTCATTCAACGCGATGACCGGGTCGCCCTTATGCCTGGTGCTGCCAATCTGAGCGAAATTGTCGACGCCCTTAATTTGTTGGGTGTGGGCGCGTCTGACTTGGTCGTGATTTTGGAAAGCTTGAAGCAAGCTGGCGCTTTGCAAGCTGAAATGGTTGTCCTGTGATTGGTCCGCTCACCCCTACACCTGCGTCTTCCGCGAATGAGGCGCCTTTGAGCCAAGCACGCCAAGATCTGCGCGAGGCAGCCGAAGGGTTTGAGGCGATCATGATCCGCCGGATGCTGGAAAGCGCCCGTGCATCGAGCTTTGCACAGGACGCGCCGCTAACCGGCGGCGGTTTGAAACAATTCGAAAAGATGCGCGATGAGCACTTTGCCGATCTTGCATCGGTATCGGGTGCATTCGGGTTTGCCCGGAGTATCGAGGAACAACTTGCTCAATTTGTTGATGGCAAAAGCACAGAGTAATGCCAACCAGCCTCATCTCTATCGGCCGCAGCGGGGCCGCCGCGGCACGCGCCAGCCTTGAGCTGACGGCGCAGAATATCGCGAATGCGTCCAACCCGGATTATGTCCGGCGCACGACAAGCCAAAGCGAATTTGTCGCCAGCGCAACGATCGATTTCCAATCGAGAACATCGTTCAGCGGCACACGCGCCGGAGACGTGCAACGCGCCAACAGCGAATTGATCCAAAGACAGGCGCGCGACAGTGGGTCGGACTTGTCCCGCGCACAGGCGGAATTGTCGGGCCTGAGAGATGCCGAAACGGCGTTGGAAAATTCGCGAATTTTCGAAGGTCTCGTCGATTTTGAGGCCGCTCTCACTCTGCTCGAAAGCGATCCCAGCGATTCCGCTTTGCGCACCGGCGCGTTGGAAACGGCGCGGCAATTGACCAGCACGTTTCAGTTTGCCGACACTGCTTTGGGCAATGCCCGCGCATTGGTCGAAGATGATCTGTCGATTGGCGCCGAAAGTGTGAACGGCGCGACTGAGGAATTGACCCGGATCAATTTGGCCCTGGTCAATTCGCGCGAAGGAACAGCCGGCCGCGCATCCTTGTTGGACGCTCGTGATGCCTCCTTGCGCGACCTTGCCGATGAATTTGGTATCTCGGTGCAATTCGACGATTTTGGCGCAGCCGAGGTTCGCATAGCGGCGGCCCCGCCTGCGGCGAGCGGAAGCGGCCCCATCTTGGTTTCCGGTACCATCGCCAACACAGTGACCGCATCGGTTGCCGCCGACGGCTCTAGCACTTTTGACATTGGCGGTGTGCAATTCACGCCGACCAGTGGAGCTATGGCCGGCCGCGCGGCGGCTCTTTCCGATTTGGCGTTAAGACAAAACGAATTGGACGCCGCAGCGGCGGCAGTGATTGATCGCGCAAACACCGCGCAAGCGGCAGGCGCAGCGATTGATGGCTCTCCCGGGCAACCCCTGTTTTCGGGGAGCAATGCGGGGGACATCGCGCTGGCATTGAACGATGGGTCTGGTTTAGCTTTGGCACCGGCGGGCTCACCGGCCGGCAGCCGTGACACTGCCAATCTGACCAATCTGATTGCCGCATTTGGTGCCGATGACGGGCCAATTGCTTCAACCGACCGATCGCTCCTCGCCTTGTCCAGCCGCATTGCGGGCCTGGAAACGACCCGCGAAGGTTTGGCGATCATCAATTCGAGCGCTGAGGCAGAATTGCTGAGCGAAACGGGTGTCGATTTGGATGCAGAGGCGGCCAATCTGATCCGCCTGCAACAGGCATTCGAAGCGAACAGCCGCGTGATTCAGGTCGCCAACGACCTGTTCGACACGATCCTTGGCCTGCGATGAAAACCGGGAGACGCAAGAATGACCTCTGTTAGCAATTCGACCGGCGCATTTTTTGAACGCTCTCTTGTTCAGATGGGTGCGTTGCGTGGGTCCGTTGAACGGTTTCAAACCGAAATAGCCACCGGCGAACGCATCCAACGCGGATCCGATGATCCGGTTGGCGCGGCACGTCTGCGGGCCCTGACCCGGCTGGAACGGCGCGGCGACACCGAAGAAGAGAATGCTGCCCGTTTGGGACAGGATTTGTCCGAAGCGGCCAATCAGATCGAAGGCATCGTATCCATCCTACAACGGGCGCGCGAACTGTCCGTTGCTGCGGCCAACGACCCTGTTGGAGAAAATGGACGGGCTGCGATTGCCGAAGAATTGGAGCAAATGGCAGAGGAAATGTTCGCTCGGTCCAACACACAATCGATCACCGGTGCGCCTTTATTCGCAGGGACCGCTGGATCGCCTGCCTTCCTTCGGGATGCGAATGGAGTGGTCACATACAATGGCAACAATCAAAACGGCGCCGTTCCAATCGCGGCGGGCACCAGTGTCGAACGCGGCGTAACCGGCGAACAATTGTTTGAATTTGACGACAACGGAACGCCCAGCAGCAATTTCGCGGTTCTCACCGATCTGGCGATTGCTCTGCGCGGTGGCGCTATGGATCCGGCCATCGCCGCCCAAGACGCGCTCTCCGGGATAGATTCCGCGCTCGACAACGCCAATCGCAGTCAGACCGTTATCGGCACCCGGCTCGCGTGGGTGGAATCGATCCAACAAGATCAACAAACCCGCGCCATCGATGTGGCGGAACAACGTTCGGATATTGGCGACACCGATATCGCGGATACAATCGTGCGGTTGCAACAAACGCTGACGGCGCTCGAAGCGAGCCAGGCCAGCTTCACCCGCGTGAGTTCGTTGACGTTGTTCAACGCGCTTTAACGCCCGTATTTTGGAAGGAATGAAGCTGTGTTTGCCGGTATCGGTATTGTTGTTTTGCTCGTCATGGTTTTTGGCGGCTACACCCTTGCTGGGGGTGCAATGGGGCCCATCCTTTCGGCATTGCCGTTGGAGATGATGATGATCGGCGGGGCCGCGATCGGGGCCACGCTGATCGGCAATTCCATGCATGAACTAAAGCTTTTGGGCGGGGGCTTGGGCAAGGTTTTCAAAGGCCCCAAATACACCGACGATGACCATATCGATGCCATCGCATTGACCAGCAAGTTGATGAAAGTGCTGCGATCGGACGGTGCAGTGGCGTTGGAAAGCCACGTGACCGAGCCCGAGAACTCCGCCATTTTTAGCGAATATCCGCGCCTTCAAAAAGACGAAGTGGTCGTAAATTTGATTTGCGATCCGCTCACTTTGTTGGTGGTGTCATCGGGCACGCTCGACACACATGCGGTGGAAGATGTGATCGACAATGCCATCAAAACTCAAATGCACGAAATGGATGAACCCAGCCACGCGATCCAATCATTGGCCGACGCGTTCCCGGCTTTGGGCATTGTGGCCGCCGTTTTGGGGATCATCAAAACCATGGGAGCCATCGATCAACCGCCAGCGATTTTGGGCAAGATGATCGGCGGCGCATTGGTTGGGACGTTTTTGGGCGTTCTATTGGCCTATGGCTTTGCTGGACCGATGGCGAGCCGTTTGAAACAGGTGAACGCGCATGACCAACAAATCCTGCACTCGATCAAACAGGTGATTGTCGCCAGTTTGCACGGCTATCCGCAACCCTTGGTCCTCGAAGCGGCGCGTTCCGGCCTGCCGCCGGCGCATCGCCCAAAACTGACCGATTTGCTCGATACGATGCGGGGCCGGTAACATGGCCGAAGCCGCAGCAGCAGCGGGTGAGATTCCGGCACCCATCATCGTCAAAAAAATCACAATTGCCGGCGGCGATGGCCATCATGGCGGGGCTTGGAAAGTTGCCTATGCCGATTTTGTGACGGCGATGATGGCGTTCTTTTTGCTGCTTTGGCTTTTGGGTGCGACCGAGGAAAACCAACGCAAAGGCATCGCCGATTACTTCACTCCGACATTGGTGAAAACGCGCCAACAAAGCGCCGGTTCGGACGGGTTCTTGGGTGGTTCTTCGCTAACGGATGTCGACAATTACCCCCATGCCGGAGGTCAAACAGGCACATTGGCGATCACCATTCCGCGCGACGCCCAAGGCGGACCCGTCGAAGGAGGCGGTGACGGAAAATCGGTCGAGGATAAGCTAAAAGAAATCCGCGAAGAGATCGATGAGGCTTTGTCGGCGAAGCGAGAATTGTCGCGTTTTGCTCGTCAGGTCCGCGTGATGCGCGCGCCCGAAGGGATCCGGATCGATCTAGTGGATGACGCCGATTTCGCGATGTTCGCCCTTGGCACGACCGTCCTAACTCAGGATGCCCGCGACATATTGGAAGTGATCGGGGAAACGGTCAAAGACCAAACCACGCCGTTGATCCTGCGCGGTCACACCGATTCACTGCCATGGCGCAATGGGATCACCGCCAACAATTGGTCATTGTCCGCCGGACGCGCAGAGGCCACGCGGCAACAATTGATACGCAGCGGTGTCGCCAGCGACCGATTTGCCCGGATCGAAGGAGTCGCCGAAACAGAGCCTCTTATCGTTGATAATCCGGCCGATCCGCGCAACCGCCGCATTTCGCTTTTGTTGTTGGAGGAACCCCGTGCACGAGGACGCAGACGCCCGCAACCAACCCGCATCAGCGACGCAGGAAACGCATCGCAGGATACCATAGGCGCCGTTTCAGGCACCACGGATCCTGTTACAGAAGCGCCAACACAACAGGCCAGTGGAAATCCCTTAAGTGAAACCGCGCAGGGGTCCGCTTCGACCCCATAAACCATGTCCGCTTAGCTCGTATCCCTGACACATTGAAAAGGGGATATGAGCAATGACCAACATCATCCTGCCGCATGAATTGCCGAACGCGTTAGAGCATGGGCCGCACAATATGCGGGTGCTGTCGCTGGACTGCTTTGACACGCTGCTTTGGCGCGATTGTTACGCGCCCACCGATGTGTTTGCGGGCCTCCCCTCTGTTTCCACCGGCCAACGGATCGTCGGCGAAACCCGCGCACGCAAGGTGCAAAACACGCTGAGAGGCGGCGGTGAAGTTGGGTTGGCTGCTATCTATGACCATGCCATGCCAAACGCATGCGACACGGATCGCGATGCTGCGATCACGGCAGAGTTAATTGCTGAAGCCGACGTGTGCTTTGGGTTTGAACCCACCATTGAATTGATGGCTGCGGCAAAAGCGGTGGGGCATAAGGTCATCATCGTGTCGGACACCTATTTGAACGCCGATCAGCTTTTGGAATTGATCAGGCGCGCGGCGGGTGATGATGTTGCCGGATTGATTGACCGCGTTTTCGCATCGAGCGAAGCGGGCATCTCCAAATCACAAGGGCTTCTGGCCAAAGCGCTCAAGACGATGAAATGCCGAGCGGATCAAATGCTGCATATCGGCGATAACAAATCCGCCGATTATGATGGTGCGCGCGCTTTGGGCGTGCCGGCGCTGCATTTGGCCCAGTTTCAACAGGTCGCACGGCAACGGTTTCGGTTTGAAAGAACGTGCCAGCAAATCATAGGCGATGCAGCGGATGAAGCCCGTGGTTTGATGCCCCACCGCGCCATGCTGTCGCGTGACGAACCTCAATCGGATGACGCGGCGCATGCATTGGGCCTCACCGTGCTTGGCCCGGTGTTCCATGCCTACGATCAATGGCTGCGCCACGAAGCGCGCGAATTGGAACAGGAACGCGGGGGCAAGGTGCATTGGTTGTTTATGCTGCGCGATGGTCATTTGCCGCATATCGTCCATGACGCGGGCGGTTCGACGGTCAGCACTGCCCGGGTTGAGATCAGCCGTTTCACCGCCATCGGGGCGTCGATGTCCACTCGCAAAGCTTACATCGCGCAATACGCCCAAGAGTTCGGCCTAAACCCGATGACTTTGGCGCGCCAGATGCTGATGCAAGACGACGAAATTGCCCGTGTTGTTGGCGATCCAAAAACCGAAACGGAAAAGGTCGAGGCGAGCCATCGGCTGCGCGATGAATTGCGCAAAGGACAGCGCGAAAAGGTCACCCGACGACGGTCGCGTGCACGGGCAGAGCGCCTTATTGAACACGTCCGAGCCCAGGTGAACCCGCAACCCGGCGACACATTGATGTTGGTCGATTTGGGTTACAATGGATCGGCCCAAGATCGGATCGACGCGATCCTTTCCGAAGCGTTCAAAGTGCATGTAGCGGGGCGGTATCTCCTGTTGCGCGAGATGGCGGCGACGGGGCTCGATAAAAAGGGTTTGATCGACGATCGGCATTTCGACGCGGAATTGTTGGAGGCACTTTGCGGTAACGTCGCCGTGATCGAGCAATTGGCGACGTGCGAATTGGGATCGGTGATCGATTTCGCGGATGATGGCACCCCCATTCGCAAAGCCAGCAGCGTCAAAGGCGCGCAAAGCGATGTGCGCGACCGCGTTCAATCCGGTGCCGTCGATTATGCCAAAGCGGCCGCGGCACCACCAATTGTCCGCACAATGTGGACCCATTCTGATCGGGCTTTGAGAGACATGGCCGCCAGCGTCCTAACGCGGTTCATGTTCCTTCCCATGCCGCATGAATTGAACGTGCTCAAAAGCTTTGAACACGATGTCAATTTGGGCAGCGAACGATTGGTCGGTCTGTTCGATGAAGCACACGCCCATGAAGGCCTGCGTCGCAGGGGGTTGTTCTATATGAAGGGTTCTGCGCGCATGTTCCTGCCAGCCGAAATCGTGCACGAAGATATAAACACACGCCTTTCCTTGTTCGCCCAGAAGCGTTTTGCGCTGGGACTTTCATACTCTGATGCGGCGGCAAAGAGCGTCCCGATTCCGGCATTCTATGTAAGCGATCATGACAGCACCCAAACCACCATTCACGCCCAACCAACGCATGATGGTTATTACACCGCGCGCCTGCCGGTGACCGAAGCGATGCGGGCCGTTGGCCTACAAGTTGGGTCGGCTTTTGAGTGGTTCGAATTGGTCAGCATCACGGCCTCGCGTGTCTACGGATTAATAGGCGGCGACTTGAACGACGCACGCCCAAGCGAGGTTTTGGCGCAGTTCGACAAAGTGAAAGAACACGCAATCGGCATCCTCGAATGCACCGATCCGGCGGCATTTGTGCTGGTCAATCCGCCAGCTCAACGCGAAGGCGATGATCAACTTATGATCGAAATTGTAATGCGCCCATTGCGCCGGCGGGCCGCCATCCCCGCACAGGCTACTCACGTACAAACGACCCATGCGGATGGTGGCCAATTGGCCGTCTCAACCCCTCCGCTTTCCCCCTCCTCCAACATGAAGGGCGCCGCAGCATGAGCGAACTCCTTATCCATTCTATGTCCGAATTTTCGAGCCTAATTTTGCCATGTCTCGATGAAGCGAAAGTCACAGAAATTTCCGAGATTGGCAGCGAGTTTGGCGGCATGTCGAAAGTCTTGGCTCTGCGCGCCCGCGAACAAGGCGGCACGCTCAATTGCATCGATCCCGAACCGGCCACCGGCTTTGTGGATTGGGCCAGCGAAGAAGAATGCGTGAACCATATCGCGCAACCAAGCTTGGACGCACTAAAGACCTGTGGCGCTGCGGATGCGTGGTTCATTGATGGGGATCACAATTACTACACTGTGTCCCATGAACTGGCCGCGATTGATGCGATTCAGAAGGACGCAGACCGACCGCTTCTCGCCTTTTTGCATGACGTGTCATGGCCGTGTGCGCGGCGCGATTTCTACTACGCTCCCGATCGAGTCCCCGCCGGTTGGCGTCACCCTCACAGTTACGATCACGGGGTGAAATTGGGCGAAGCCGGCGTCGTCGAAGGGCGCGGGTTTCGCGGTATGGGGCAATTCGCCGTCGCTTTGGATGATGGCGGGCCACGCAATGGTGTTTTAACCGCCGTTGAGGATTTCCTACGCCAAGCGGACACCGACGAACGACCGCTTTATTATGTCCATGTTCCCGCTGTATTCGGGCTGGGCGTGGTGTTTGACGCAAAGGCAGAATGGTCAGAAGCTGTGGCGCAATTCTTGCTGCCTTATCATGCCAATCCATTGATCGCTCGGCTTGAGGAAAACCGGTTGCGCAATTACCTCGAAGTGATTGAGCAACAAGATCAAGTCGCTCTCGACCTGGTCGATTGACGGTCCGTTTCTCTACAACAGAAAAGCCCGGAGCGTGATCGCTCCGGGCTTTCTTTTTTGCCCATATGGGGCGGTTGTCGCGGGCTCCTTACCGCAGCAGTGACAGGACACTTTGTTGCGATTGGTTCGCCTGAGCCAGCATCGCGGTCGATGCCTGACTTAGGATCTGGGCTTTGGCCAGCGCGGTCGTTTCCGATGAATAATCGGTGTCTTCGATCCGTGATCGGGCATCGGCCAGATTTGTCGATGTGGTGGTCAAGTTGTTGATCGCCGATTCCAGACGGTTTTGACCCGCACCCAAGGACGATCGTGCCGTGTTCACCGCCTGGAGGCCGGCGTCCACATTTGTGATCGCGGTGGCCGCGTTGGTGGTTGAACTGACATCGAGGCCCGCTGCATCAAGGTTGGTGTCATCGATCGCGGTGCTAGTGATGTCGATACTGCGACCGGCGTCAATTTGGATGGAAACGCTGACATCGCTGCCGCTGGTTGTGCTGAAGAGCGACACGCCGTTGAATTCGGTGTTGCTCAAGATGTCGTCAATTTGAGAAGCGAGTTCGGTAACCTCTGTGTCGAGGAAGCCGCGGTCTGTTGCGTCCAAAGTGCCGTTTTGCGATTGGACCGCAAGTTCGCGGACACGTTGCAGCATGTTGGAAACTTCGTCCAACGCGCCTTCGGCCGTTTGGGCCAATGCGATACCGTCATTGGCGTTGCGGATACCTTGGTTCAAGGCGCGGATGTCGCTGGTGAAACCGGTCGCGATTGAAAGGCCGGCGGCGTCGTCGGATGCGCTGTTGATGCGGCTGCCTGTCGAAAGGCGCTCCATCGCATCGCCGAGCATTTCGTTGGCTTTCATGCTGGCGTTTTGAGCGCGCAGTGCCGAAGTGTTGGTGTTAATTACGGACATTGAAGAAACTCCCGAAGGTCAAGTGCAAGTGGTCATACAGAGCGACGAGAGCCGCAGCTGCTGAGCATAAGAGCGACCATTGGCTGGGAAGTTTAAGGGGGCATTTTTCGCAATTGATCAGAAAAGTTCAAAAACAACGTATATTCAATGTGATAGGAGCCTAACCGATCCGAAATTTGCCGATCGGTGCCGCTTGTATCGGCCAGCTATTGCCGCCTCATTGCGCTCATCATCGCGGCGCCAAACGCCACTAGTATCGCACACAAATCACCCCGGTCCCTCACGCGCGCGCGTTAGAATGCGGCCAACCCTTAGGACAGATACGGGGGCAACCCTTTGCTCAATCTTGTCCAGCATGGCGGCAAATCCTTTCCACCAGATAGAAACAGGTGGAACATGCGGGCGCTTCATTCAGAATTTGAGACGGCACAATCGATGGGCGGTCCCAATCAAACCACCATTGGGGAGCGAACAACAGCCGCAACCGGCGCTCCGGCCAATGTGCATTCCGGCTTGGTCGATCCAACTTTGCCTTTGCTTGCCCACAGTTGGCAGCGCGGACGAATCGTGTTGGGCGATCATGGCAAATTCCCAGAGATTGAAACGCGGCCGGGCCGGCAACACGCAGATTTGCTTGCGATTGACCTTGTCCAATCGGACAGGCCGGCGCTGACCAGGCTTGCCAATGGTCGGGTCACGCTTGCTTACCCACCGCACGCAATGGGGCCGGCGCAATCGGCGTTGATCGCCAGCGCCGCCGATGGCGGGTGGCCCATTGCCGGTGACACCGAGAGCCTCGCTTTGTTGACATTGGCGGAACGGATCGCCGCAAGCGAAATTCCAGTCCTCCTCGAAGGGCCCACCGGCACGGGCAAAGAAGTGATTGCGCGTTTTGTGCACCGGATGAGCGCGCGGGCAAAAGGGCCGTTTGTCGCTGTCAATTGCGCCGCCATGCCAGAGGCCATGCTGGAAGGATTGTTGTTCGGCCATCGCAAGGGCGCGTTTACCGGGGCGGGAGAAGCGCATGAAGGGCTGTTCAAAGCCGCGGATGGCGGCACGCTCCTGCTCGATGAAATTGGGGAACTGCCGCTATCGCTGCAGGCGAAGCTGCTGCGCACATTACAGGAAGGCGAGGTGTTGCCCCTAGGCGCGACAAAGCCGCTTCACGTGGATGTTCGTGTTGTTGCTGCTACCAATCGGACCCTAGCGTCGGAGGTGGCAGCAGGCCGCTTTCGCGAAGATCTTTTGTATCGTCTTAACGTGTTCCCCATGACGCTCCCTGCTTTGCGGGATCGGCGGGGGGACATTGCGCCGCTCGCATTTGGAATGTTGTTGCGTCACGCGTGTCAGCCGGGGATGCCGTGCTGGATTTCGGGCCAGGCGCTTGCCTTGCTCGAGGCACATCCATGGCCGGGCAATGTCCGCGAGTTAGAAAATGTGATCCGCCGGGCGATTTTGTTGGCAGGCAAAGATGCGCATATCGGATCGGAGCATATTGCCTTTGATCAACCGGCGCGGGGGGTCGAAACGGGTTGTCAGCCTGATCACAATTCTGTGGCTACTATCGCCGCCTTGCCCGCTTCCATCGCCGCTATCGATCGGCGCGACGCGGCTTCCTTATCCGATGTGGCGTTTCAATCCGAAGCGCGTGCGATCCTTGATGCGCTCAACCTCAATGGCGGGCATCGGGCAAAGACTGCGCGCAGCCTTGGTATATCGGAGCGAACATTGCGTTACCGGCTCGCATCGATGCGGAAATCCGGTCTGATTGGATCGAATACGGCTTTAATCACACCAATGGCGGCTGTCGCGAATGGCGGTGAAGTATGAGCGGCGTCGGTTCCACCAGCTCGGTTCATCAAATCATGGCCCTGCGCCAAGATGTGATGTCCCGCAATCAGGCATTGCAAGATGTGCGCGCGGCCACCGGCAGTCCCGCATCGGGCGCGCAAAGCCCCGGCAATGCAACCGGTCCGGCTGGCGGTTTTGCCGATGCCCTGACCGGCGCGCTTCAAACTGTTAGCGGCGTGCAGCGCCGATCCGGCGAAATGCAAGCGGCCTATGAGCGCGGCGAAGTGACCGATATCGCGAAAGTGATGCTTGCCAGGCAAGAGGCCGGCGTGGCGTTCGAGGCTACCCTTCAGGTCCGCAACAAACTGCTGTCGGCCTATCAAGACATCATGCGGATGGGGAGCTGATAGGTGGCGGATGCAAATGTACCGGTTGCCGTGAACGGCGCCCCTGTTCCCATGCCCGCTGCCGCCGATTGGCGCGGACAATTCTCCCAACTTACCGCGCAACCCGCGATCCGACGCGCTTTGCCCGCATTGATCGGGATTGGCGTGCTGGCGATTATCGCGGCGCTTTATCTTAGCATCGCACAAGGGCCTCAGCGGATCTTGTATTCCAGCCTGACCGATGGAGAACGGGGCAAAGTCGTCGCAGCGTTGGAACAAGGCGGCATTGGCTACACAATCAATCCAAACACAGGCGCGCTAACCGTTTCCGAAGGCGACGTGTATCGCGCACGAATGTTAGTCGCCAGCGATGCGGGAATCGCCGCGCCCGAGGGCGCAAGTGAGATGCTCGATGCCATTCCATTGGGGTCCAGCCGGACGTTGGAAGGGGAGCGATTGCGGCTTGCGCGAGAGCGCGAGTTGATGTTGACCATCCGCGAAATTGACGGAATTGAATCGGTCCGCGTGCATCTCGCCACCGCAGAACGATCGGTCTTCATCCGTCAGAACAACCCTCCCAGCGCCAGCGTTATGGTGCGTTTGGTGGGTGGCCGATCTTTGAGCCAGCCTCAGGTTGAAGCGATCGTCAATCTTGTATCTGCCTCGGTGCCCGGGATGACAACCGATGCCGTGCGTGTGGTGGATCAGAACGGACGGTTGCTGTCTTCGGAAAGAGACGGCGTAATGGACGGTTTGGTTCTACAGCGCGAATTCGAAGGAAAACTGCGCGAGCAAGTGACCTCCTTGCTTTTGCCGCTGTTGGGGGAGGGCAACTTTTCGAGCCAAGTTCAGGTCGAACTGGACCAATCTGAGATCACGTCGGCGCGTGAAAGTTACGATCAAGACGGTTCCGTCCGCAGTGAAAGCGAACGCACATCAACGCGACTTGCCGGAAGCGGGCCGGGCGGCATTCCCGGTGTAACTGCAAACACGCCGCCGCCTGACGCGCAATTGGTCGAAGGGGCGCCCGATCCGGCGCAGGCCGCCGAAGATCCATCGGCCCCGCCGAGTGACAGCGAAAGCGCCGTCCAACGCAATTATGAATTGGGCCGCGAAGTCGCCGTGACGAACACAAGGCCGGGTGGTTTGGTCAAATTGTCGGTCGCAGTCGCGGTCAGCGATAGCGCGCTCGAAGCGGCCGCGCCTATGACCGCAGAAGAGCTACAATCCTTGGTCAGCGCAGCAGTTGGCGCAGACGAAACGCGCGGCGATCAAATTCAAGTTGTCGTCAGCGCGTTTGAAAGCACGGAAATGGAACCGATGGCGTTCTATGAACAACCGTGGTTCGCCAACGTCTTACGATATGTGACCGCGTTGATTGCCGTATTGCTTGTCTTGTTCTTGGCGGTGCGTCCGATGATCAAACGGATGCGCGGCTCAACGCCTGCCGTGTCTCTCGCGGAACAAAATCTTGATCCAAACGCCACGGATTTGCTCGTTGCGGACCCAGGGGCGCGGGAATCCAACCCGGCATTGGCGCAGGATGCGTCGCCGGTGGATTTATCGCAGCGTGTCGAATTGGCCCGGCAATTGGCGACGGTACAGCCCGATCGCGCGGTCGAAGCGCTTCAACGCATGCTCGATAATCCCAGTGACCAACCGTCAAAGGCCGCCGCGATATGACCAGTCTCGATACAATTGAGATCGAAGAACCGATGAATGCGGTGCCCGCGCCTTTGCTGAACCGGGTCGACAGGGCTGCTGTGTTCCTAATGCTGTTGAGCGACGAGGAAGCCGCTGCCCTGCTCTCTCGGCTTGGTCCGGATCAACTTGAGCAAATTGGTGCAGCGATGTGCCAATTGGGCGATATTGAACAGGCCGAAATGGCCGAAGCTCTCGATGATTTTGTCGGAGAAAGCGCGCGGGAAATTTTGGCACAACAAGATCGCGGCGCACAGGTTCGCGGTTTGTTGGAACGATCCATTGGCCCGACAAAAGCGGAAAGCATGATGATGCGCATTGATCCCGATCCGGGACCGCGCAGCATCGAAATGGCACGATGGTTGGCGCCAGCCTTACTGCTAAAACTGGTGGAAGATGAACACCCTCAGGTGATTGCCGCTTTGTTGTTGATGTTGGACCCAGAGCCAGCTGCCGAAGTGCTGTCCGCCTTACCAAACCACATCCAACCCATCGTGGTCGAAAGGGTCGCGCGGATTGGACCGGTGTCTCAACAGGCAGTCGACATGATCGACAAACTCTTATCGCAACGCATCGGGGCCAGTTTTGGCGCAAATGCATTGGCTTTGGGCGGCGCGCGCGAGGCGGCCAATCTCATCAATTTGGCGGCAGGCGATCTGCGCGGCACCGTGTTGCCGGCCATCGCACAGCGCGATGGACCCTTGGCCGAAAGGATCGAAGAAGAGCTGTTCACATTTGAAATGTTGTTCGAACTCGAGGCACAGGCGATGGAGCGTTTGTTGCGCGACGTCGACAGCGAAGCTTTGGTCGATGCTCTCAAAGGGCTCAAAGACACAGAGCGTGCTCCGTTCTTCAAAGCAATGTCGAGCCGCGCCGCAGATGGCATTCGCGACGAAATCGAAATGCGCGGCCGACTGTCGAGAGGCGAGGTCGATGCTGCCAAACGCAAGATTGTCGAAGTGGCCCGATCTCTGGCTGAACAAGGCGAGATTGTGATGGGAGGCGATGATGGAGAGTTCGTCTGATTGGCTGACGCTTCTGAAAGGGTCCCCGCCATCACCCGATGCCAGCGAAAATTCTTGGATCGACGCATTGGCCAATCCCGAAACCTTCGTCGAAGGCCTTCCCATCGCCCGGCACTCACCATCGGAAAACTCTGCGGTAGATAGCGCGCCTGCACCATCGTCAGACGCACCTGAAGCAACGCCGGTTTCCGATCCGATTCAAGACGCATTTGCCCGTGGAGAAGCGGCCGGCTTTGCTGCTGCAAAAGCGCAATTGGAAGGCGAGCACAACGCGGCCATGGCACAGCAGCGCATGCTCCGGTTGAACTTTCAAAACCTCGATCAATTCGCGATGGATTGTTTGGCCAGCGACTTGGCCGACACCGTGACCGCTTTGTGCGAACGGGCGTTTGAACATCATACGCCCGACGCAGATCAATTGATGCAACGATGCGATCATGCAGCCAAACGGCTGGGGGGCGGAGCGCAAGATTGCGCGCTTCACCTAAATCCAGCGGATGTCGATTTGGTCGATCTTCAAACGCGTGAGGCGTGGCGCGTGACCCCCGACGAAACGGTATTGCGCGGCGGACTGCGCTTTGAAAGCGCCGATGGCGCGATCAGCGACGATCCATCCGATTGGCGCCGCGCCATCGCGGCAGCAATCAAAGGATAGGCGCGATGTTGGCAGAAATGCAGATCGAATTGGCTCGTTTTCGTTCCGCGCCGGTCGCATCGGGGCCCGTTCTATCGGGCCGGGTCGTCGCCTGCGATGGCGGGTTGATCGAAGTCGCGGGATTGGCGCTTCCGATAGGATCGTTGGGCGCAATCGAAAATGAAACGGGCGACGATGCTTTGGCTGAAGTGATTGGATTTCGCGCGGGCCGTTCTTTGATGATGTTGCTCGGCGACACGCAACTATTGCGGCCACAAGCCAAGGTGCGCGCCGTTGGCCGGCCCGGTACGGTGAAGGTCGGCAACGCCCTTTTGGGTCGCGCGGTGGATGGATTGGGCAACCCGATCGATGGCGGCCCGCCGCTCGATCTATCGCAAAAATGGCCTTTGTCGGGCAAACGCGAAGGCGCCCTGGAACGTGCGCCCGTTCAAGAAAAATTCGATTGCGGTGTGCGGGCTATTAACGCCTTGGCCACAATGGGGGTCGGGCAAAGGCTGGGCGTGATTGCCGGGTCTGGGGTTGGCAAATCGGTCTTGATCGATACGGTTGCTGGTCATGCGGTCGCGGATGTCACCGTCGTGGCGTTGATCGGAGAACGCGCCCGCGAAGTATCCGATTTTGTCGCGCGTCATATGACTGGATTGCAACGCGGCCGTATGGTTGTGGTCGCGGTTCCTGCCGATCACGCGCCCAATTTGCGACTGCGCGCGGCGCAATACGCCACCGCCATCGCCGAACATTTCAGATCGATGGGCAAGCGTGTGCTGCTTGTCCTAGACAGCCTTACGCGGGTGGCCCACGCAGCGCGCGAACTGGCGCTTGTCCTGGGCGAACCGGGGGCGGCGCGGGGGTATCCGCCATCGGCATTGGCGGCCGTTACCAAACTGGTCGAAAGGGCCGGCAATTCTGCGCATTCCGGCGGAGCGATAACCGGGCTCTACACGGTGTTGGCCGATGGCGATGACACGTCTGATCCCGTGGTCGACACAGCAAGGGCAATCTTGGACGGTCATGTCGTTCTTTCGCGCGAATTGGCGCAGCGCGGGCACTATCCCGCGATCAATGTTCCGGCATCGCTTAGTCGGGTGATGGATGATTTGGTCGATCCAGCCACGGCAGAGGCGGCCCGTGATATTCGCGCGCTGATCTCGGCACGAGAGGAAAATCGCGATCTGGTCTTGATGGGGGCCTATCGTGCAGGATCGGATCCATTACTTGACCGCGCGATAGGCCACGGTCCCGCCATTGATGACTTTTTGAAACAATCCCGCGGCGATGCCGTCTCCATGTTCGACAGCCTTACGGGGCTTAACGCGCTTTGCAGCGCCATGGCTGGCGGGGAAATGGCCAATGGATGAGCCAAAAACCCGGCGGCGTTTGCGTTTGGCTTCGCGGCAATTGGCGCTGGCCAAGGTAACCAAACGCGAAGCGATGGCGGCCCTCGCCGATGCGGTGTCAGAGGAAAGCCGCAGCACCGCCTTGGCGAAGCGGAGCCGAGATTTGTTGCACGATTACGGCAAACGCGCCGCAACCAACAACGCATACAGCCTGCGGGCGAATGCGGGATTTGTGCGTCAGTTGCACGATGTCGCGGACCAAGCTGGAAAAGCGGTGAAGGACGCCAAAGAACAGGCCCAATGGCAGGTCGAAAGCCTGGCCAAAGCCGAAACGCGCGCCCGCCGGCTTGAGGAACAGAAGGACAAGGCGCGCACCGCGTTGCAGGCGATCCAATTGCGCCGAGAAACCGACCAATTGGCCGGGATGGCACACAAGTTGCAAAACTCTTCGAACCCAACCGGCGACAGCCGACCGACATCGCACAAAAGGACCGCTCCGTGATTCCAACATTGCCCGAAATGACCACAGTTCCTTCCTCGCCGACATCGGCGATCGCGCCCAACATTTTGGCGGGCACATCGGCATTGGCATCGCCTTTTCCTCAAATGCTCGAAAATTCGCAAATGGGGGCCGCACAAGGTACCATTGCGGCGAAGGCGCGCGCGGTCGAGACCGGGGAAGAACCGCCGACTGCGCCCGAGCAAAACAACCTTTCGCAAGCGTTCGCCGATCTGGATCCGATCGCCCAGTTCGCATCCAATCCATCATCGGTCCCTCTGAATGTTTCTGTGGTGAGCCACAGTGATGGCGTGCGAGGTCAGGGGGACGAACTTGACGATGGGCCTCCATTTTTCGCCGAGGAACCGGTGTCGCGCCGGAAAACGAACGGTCAAGATTTTGCCGCTTCAACTGGCAGGCAATTGCCCGATGGCGGCAGCATTTTGCCTCATAGCCCTGCCGGTGTCGCATCGACGGATGTCACAACACATCAGGTCAATGGACGCCCGGACTATCGGCCCGTGCCGACCGCGATCGCAGGGTTGGGCCGGGCGTCAATCCGCAACGCTGCGCCTCAACTGCCTTCAGAGGCCGCTTCGCCCGTCACAACACCATTGGTCGGTGCTTCCGATGCTGGCACCAACAATGGTGGAGCTGTTGGGACAGCGGGAAGTGTCGGCACTGTGACCGAACGAGATACAACCCATTTGCCAAAACATCTGGTCAAAGCGGAGGCTGAGCCAAAGCCGTCTTTGCCCGATAGCCGAGAGGTGTCACGGACCCTTCCAAAAGACGCAATGGTTCAAGACGAGACTCTGCCCCCGATCCATACATTGCCCCGTCCAACCGTCGGTGTAACATCGCCGTCGGTAGGTTCGACCGGTTTGGACCCGGTACCGCCGCTCACCATTCAAAGCACGGTGCGGTCATCGGATCGAGTGAGAGTAAAGGGTCAGGATAAGCCTGTTTCTCGCGATATTGCGCCCAAAACGCCGAATAGTGTGCCTCTACCATCCGGGCATCTCGCCCCATCAGCGACATTGGATCGCTCGCCGACACAGAACGAAGCGCGGCGTGAGACAACAGCGCGCGCTCAGCAGGAACCTGATCTGGACCGTTTTGGTGGGCTGCGTGTTGCTGCGGATGTGCGCGGCCTTCCCGATCCCGTGGAACCGGTGCGGTTGACCGGTGCGCTGAGTGACACCCAAGGGCCGTCACAATCCGGGCAGACCTCTTTGCAGTCGGCCCCATCTGCGCACGGTATTACGCCCAATTCACCCGTCGCAAATACCGCAACAGTTTCATCGCTGTCTCAGACAGCTGGCGATGGTCGGGGCGATGCGCGGTCGGGGCAAGCCATCGCGTCCGCGATAGATCAATTGGCCGAAGCGCGCGAAACGGGGCGATCGGCGCGACCAGAATTGACTATGCGGCACCAAGAATTCGGTGCCGTCAGCATGAGAATTGAAACGGCGGGAGCCGATCTGCGCGCCACATTGGCCAGTCGCGATCCCGGCTTTGTCCCCGCCGTTCAAACTGCGCTGGCGGAACGGACGGTGATCGCGCCGGGTGAAACAAGCTCTGCGCACACCAATTCGGGTCGCAATGGCGATCACAATGGTGGCCAACAATCGTCTTCAAACAACAACTCAAACCCCGGCTCTCAGAACGGATCCCAAGGCCATTCGAACGGTTCGGGCGGGTATTTTGAGGGTCGCTACGGGTCTTCCACAGGGTCCGAGCAAGGTTCGTCGAAACCATACTTGGAGCAAAGCGGTGACAACGACACACACGCCGCCGCCCAAAACCCTTCGGCTTCGCCGGATGCGGATCTTGGCAACACGCGGAACACCGGTCTTTTCGCTTGAGGGTGAAAGTCGCGAATAGGAGCTGATTGAGCATGGCAAAGGCTGACGACACAGCCTCTTCGGAAAAGCCCAAGGGAGGCATGATGAAGATGGTGCTGGGCGCTGTGCTGCTGCTCGCAGTGGGCGCAGGCGGTGCCTATGGGGCATTTGCCGCGGGCTTTATTGGCGCCGATGGGGAAAGCGGACCCGACCTACCGGAATTTGTGCGCAAAGGGGAAACAGACCCCTACGCGATGGCAACTGACAGCAAGGATCAGGCACCTGTTGTCTACGGCGACGGGGGGAGCGAATACCGCACCGCCTATTACAGTTTTGAAGACACATTCACATCGAATTTGGCCGATTCACCGGCGTTGATTCAGGTGGACCTTGCCGTGTCCACACGCCGTGATGGGCGTGTGTTGGGATGGGTTAAGAACCATGAACTGGCGATCCGATCGGCCATTCTGGCGCAATTGGCAGCCACGTCAGAGGCCGACATTTACGATGTCGAAGGCAAAGACGCACTTTCCCAACGGCTGACTGCTTCGATCAACGCCGTGCTTGAAGAAAACGAAGGTTTTGGCGGGATCGAAGCCGTCCATTTCAAGGGGGTGTTGGTCCAATGAACATGTCGCCATCTTTCTCGGATTCGTTCGCCAATGCACGCCCTATTGCAGAACATTGCGCAGAATTGACATGGCGCGGTCCCCGACCGGAAGAACGCGCCGAAAACCTAACGGCGTGGCGTCGAGATTTGGGGTCCGAATTGTCTCAGGAATTGGGCCAATTGTTCTCTGGCGGAAAGTTCAAAGTGGCGCTGGGCGAACCAGAATTTGTCACCGGTGAGACTGTCTTTGAAAGGGTGGGCGTCGTCGCCGCGAACAGTTTGTTGAGATGCGGTGAAGGCGATCAAACCATGCTGCTCTCCCTCGATTATCCGACCGCGATTGCGTTGACCGATTGTTCGTTTGGAGGTGATGGCCATGCGCCGGAAGAAACACCCGCCCAATTGCCTCGATCTGCCTCTTTGTTGATCGAAAAGGTCGCTTCATTGGTCGCCCAAGTGGTGGTGATGAGCAGCGGCGGCACCCAACGGGTTAAAGGGGACGTTTTGGTCCGCAGCGAAAGCATCACAAGGCTCAAACCGTTCGGTGGAGAGGCACGGGTGGCGTTTTTCCCGATCACCATGGGGATGAGCGACGGCGCACAATGGAACGCTATATTGGCGGTCGCCAATGATCGATTGGATGACCTTTTGCCCGGCGCAAATTTCGGCACACCAACCGACAACAGCAACCGTTTGCCCAGCGATGGAACGACCGGGCCGTTTGCGGCGATGCCTTTGTCATTGGAAGCGGTTTTGGGTGAATTCAGTTTGTCGTTGAGCAAGCTCAACACGCTCGCGCCCGGAGACGAAATTCCGCTCGCGATGCAGCGCGAATTGCCTTTGCGCATCGGCGATCAAACCGTCGTCCACGGAACGTTGGGCACAGTTGAAAACCGCATGGCGTTGCGCGTCACGCGGCTGCCCAAATCCGCGATCAACCAACCATTCACTCCGGCGAATGCCGCACCAAACGATCGAGACACAGCATGAACGCTTTTAACCCTGCGATGCATCGTTTTGGCGATGTCACCGTGCGTCTTTCGGTGGAATTGGGTCGCACCGATATGCCGTTAAAGGACGTCTTGTCCCTTGCCGAAGGCAGCGTTGTGCCCTTGGATCGATTGACTGATGAATTGCTGGACGTGACTGCGAATGGTCGCGTCGTGGCGCGCGGCGAAGTGGTCGCGCAGGATGGCCGGTTTGCGTTGCGGATCGTCTCTCTTGTTGGCGATGAGGATGCATCGCCCAGCAGGATGCACGCCCAAGCGGGCGGACCCGCAGACGCTCCCGCGCGTGCATCCAGCGCCGAAAGTTTGGACACGCCGGCATGATGGTCGAATACGTCCTTCGTCTTGCGCTCCTGTTGCCGCTCCTTGGGCTGTTGATCTGGTGCAGTCTTAAGCTGACACGGTATCTACAGGAACGGATTGTTGGCGCGCACAAAGGCGGCAGATCGCTTGAACTGGTCGAAACGAGCTTGCTTGCACCTGGCCTAAAATTGGCGGTGGTGCGATTTCATGATCGTGAGATTTTGTTGGGGTGTTCTCGCAGCGGCCTGATCCGCCTCGCAGAAGTGCCTGAGCGGGCGGCCGCGCCAACGCAAACCCTCCTTTCAGAGTAGGCATAACGATGCGCGCGTTCTTTATCACAGCCGCAACAGGTGCGTTCGCGTTAACCATGTTTGCAATGGCCGCCCCGGCGATGGCGACGCCTGCGGACGCGGTTGGCGTGGGCAGCGCGATCGAACGCGCATTGGGCGATCAAGGGGCGGGCGAAGGCGCACCGTTGAGTTTCTCCATTCAACTCTTGCTGGTCATGAGCTTGCTCACGATTTTGCCGGCAATCGTGTTGATGATGAGCAGTTTTCTGCGGATTCTGATTGTGCTCTCCATCCTGCGTCAAGCTTTGGGCCTGCAAGGATCGCCCCCAACCCAGGTGCTGGTCGGATTGTCCTTGTTTCTTTCCCTATTTGTGATGGCGCCGACATTGGATGCGGTGAACGTTTTGGCGATTGAACCCTATTCCGCCGGAATGATGAGCGCGGATGCCGCCATCGCCAGCGCGGGCGATGCGTTCCATGCGTTTATGCTGGCGCAAACGCGCGAAGCCAATCTGATCATGTTCGCCGATATTGCCGGTGTCGATCAATTCGAAGATCCATCGCAGATCCCATTTTCCATTCTCCTGCCATCATTCGTGACCAGCGAATTGGAAACCGCGTTTCAGATCGGCTTCATGCTGTTCCTGCCATTCCTTGTCATCGATTTGGTCGTGGCCAGCGTCTTGATGAGCCTTGGCATGATGATGCTGTCACCGACGATTATCTCGCTGCCGTTCAAACTTCTGTTGTTTGTCCTTGTCGATGGTTGGGCGCTGCTGATGGGCAGCCTCGCCATGAGCTTCGCGTAAGATCGAGGGGGCACGATATGCAACATGATGCACAATTGCTGGCATTGGCGGATCAAACTTTGTGGGTCACCGCGCTCATCGTTGGGCCGGTTCTATGCTCTGCTTTGGCGGTGGGACTGTTGGTTGGGATTATTCAGGCCGCAACATCGGTGAATGAGCAAACATTGACCTTTGTCCCCAAACTGGCCGTCACCGCTCTTGTTTTTGTGATTTTGGGCGGAACGATGATGGCGTTGTTGGGCGATTTTCTGCGCGAGATATTTGCGCAAATTGGCCAGATCTCGGTCTGACGAGGACGCGCGGCGATGACCATCCTCGATCTCGGCTTTGGCGGGCTGGAGGAACAATTGTGGCAAATCTTGTTCCTTTCCATCCGATGCGGTGCGGCGCTTTTGGCGGCCCCCATGGTGGGCGGTATGGCGGTCCCAGCGCAATTGCGGGCCCTGCTGGCTTTGATCTTTGCCGTTTTTGTGGCGAATTGGATCCCGCTAGCTCCGTTGCCCGATATGATGAGTTTTGCGGCCGTCTTGGCAATCGTCCAAGAGGTTGTGATTGGCGCGGCGCTTGGATTTATTCTTCAGGTGGCCTTTGCCGTTCCGCTTATCGCTGCGGAACAGATCGCGGGGACGATGGGCCTCGCGATTGCCACGTCGATTGATCCGGCAAGCGGTGCCCAATCCGGCGCGCTGGGTACCTATTTCGGTTTGATCCTGACCTTGTTGTTCTACGCTATTGGCGGGCATTTGTTGTGGTTTGAACTTGTCGTCGAAAGCTATCGAATATTGCCCGCTGGTTCCTTTGCTGTGGGCGATCTTCATGCGCGCGATGTGGTCGTCTTTGCCGGATATGGGTTTGCAACGGCCGCGGCGATCGCGCTTCCGGTTGTGTTGGTTTTGTTGATGGTTCAGGTCGTGACCGGCACCATCTCTCGCTCTGCGCCGGCGCTAAATCTGTTCGCGCTTGGTCTACCGGCGGGCGTTTTGGCCGGGATTGCGGCGCTAATCATTGTAATGCCCATCGTGGTGGAACAATTCGTCGCCTTGTTGTCGACGACACTTGAACAATCGGCCGCGTTGCTTGAGCCGGTGGCAGGTGTGATTTGAGCGAGGAAACCCCCGGGGAAAAGCGGTTTGATCCAACGCCAAAACGCAAAAGCGATGCGGCGAAAAAGGGCGACGTGCTGCGATCAAAGGAGGTCGCAACCGCAGCCGCAATGGCGACAGGCACATTCACATTGGTCATGGTTGGCCCCTGGCTTCTAAGCAGCATCAAGGGCGTCGCTCGGTCCAATTTCCAATTTGATTTTCACACCTTGGACGAATTCACCCCCGGAACGCGTTTTGCAGAGGCGGCCGGCGCCTTGTTGCCGCCGATTTTTGCGATTGGATTGGCGGTCATTGCCATCACCGTGGGGTCGCAAATGTTGTTGGGCGAGGGGCGCTTTGTGCCGCAAAACCTCAAACCCAAAGGGTCGCGCATCAACCCTATATCTGGATTGAAACGTATATTCGGCATCCAAGGGGTGATTGAATTGGGGAAATCGATCCTCAAACTGGGATTGATGGGATCCATCGCTTGGTATTGGGTGTCGAAAAATCTGGTGGGATTGTTGGGTCTGGGACGTGGATCGTTAGAGGCGCAATTGTCGTTTGCTTGGGACAGCGCGGGTACATTGGTCGGGCTTTTGGTCGTTGGCCTCTTGATCATCGCGGCGATCGATTATCCGCTCCAACGGTTTCAACAAAACAAGCGGTTGAAGATGAGCCATGAGGATTTGAAGAACGAGAACAAACAAGCCGAAGGGTCGCCGGAAATGAAAATGGCCCGGCGCCAACGTCAACGCGACCTTGCCAGAGGCAGTGTCGGGCCGGCGATGAAAGACGCGCAATTCCTGGTGGTAAACCCCATGCATTTTGCCGTTGCCATGACCTATGATCCGAACCTAGCTCCTGCCCCCATTGTCTTGGCCAAAGGGCGCGGCGAAACGGCGATGGCGATGCGCGAAATGGCAAGCGAACAAGGCCTGCCCGTGCTGCATTATCCGCAATTGGCCCGCGCCATTTACTTCACCACACGGGCGAACCAGATGGTTCGCGAAGAATTGTATATCGCTATTGCGTCGCTGGTCGCGTTTGTCCTGTCGCTAGAAAGGGGAGAGAAACCCAACAAGCCGACGGTCGACGTGCCTGAGGAATTGCGTTTTGACGCGGATGGAAAACTGGATCGCGCCGCTTAAACACTGTGCGCAATGGCCGTTCTGCGGCCTATGGAAAATCCTGGCTCTTCTATCATTTCCGCATTTGGCGCGGGCAGCGGTGTGGACTTTGTCCAACTTGCCAACGACCTGTCCGATGCGTCATTTTCATTCCAGCGTGAAAACCTGCAATCGCGCAACGAAGCGTTGGAGGCGCGGATTTCGGCCGCATCGGTCCTGCGCAATTCGTTGACCAATTTGGCCAGCGCGTTGGGCGATCGCATCCGCACCGGCGATCTGGCCCCGCGCGCGACGATCGGTGATCCTTTTATCGCAGAAGTTTCCACCACTCCCGGTCTGACGCCAACCGGCACCTACGAATTGGAAGTCAGCCAACTTGCCGACAGTCAAACCCTCGTCTCGCAAGATTTTGGCGCCGTGGACGACACCGTCGGGGAAGGGACGTTTCGCATCCGTTTCGGCGCGGTCGATGGGGCAGGTTTCACCGAAGACACCAGCCAGACCCCGCTTGAGATTGATGTGAGCGATATCGACACGCTTGAAACATTGGCGGGCAAAATCAATTCCGCCAGCGGAGGCGCGCTTGACGCCTATGTCGCCAACGGATCAGGCGGCGCACAGCTTGTGATCAAAGGTCAGCAAGGCGCCAGCAATGGGTTCACCATTGAAGGCGAAAGCAGCGCCGCTGTACCAACTTCGACGCCGGGCGATTTGTCTTACCTTTCCTGGCAACCCGCCACCGATGCAGGTGAGTTACGCCAAACCGCGCAAGATGCCTTGTTTGAACTCGACACCGTCCCAATGAACAGCGCGAGCAACACTGTCACAGGACTGCCCGAAGGCATCGTCCTTGACCTTAGCGCGACCAACATCGGGTCACCCACCACGGTCACTTTTGCCAATGACAGTTCGGCCATTACCAGCGTGATGAGCGACTTTACCGCCGCGTTGAACGACTTGGTCGGGGTGTTGAACGCGGAGGGCGCAGCTCTAGGCGGAACATTGGGCAACGATCCCGGCACGCGCGAATTGAAGCGCGATCTCAGCCGTTTGACCAGCGAGACAGTGATGCCGAATGTCGAAGAGGGCGAGCCCTCTACGCTTGGGGATCTGGGCTTATCGCTCAATCGTGATGGCACGTTTGAGTTGGATACAGAGCGGCTCACTGCAACTTTGGATGCCAGCCCGGATGGTGCGGCTGCGATGTTTACAACGGGGGCATTTGGCGTTTTCGCCACGATGGACAATCTCGCGCGGGATAATTCGCTTCGCACCGATCCCGGCTCACTTGGCGGATCGTTGGTTCGCTACGAGGCGTTGATTGAAAACAACGATGAGCGATTGACCCGTATTGCCGAACAACAAGAAACACTGCGGTCGCGATTGACGCGCGATCTGGTTGCGGCGGAATCGCGGATTTCCACATCACAATCCACGCTAAGCTTCCTGCAACAGCAGATAGATGCATGGAACGGGTCCAATTAGGATGGGCATGTTTTCAAAAGCGGCAGAGGCCGCATATCGCCGGGTTGATCTTGACGCTCGGATTGAGGCGTCATCGTGCGAGAACTTGACAATTATCTGTCTGGAAGAGGCCGTTTCCGCTCTGTCTCAGGGATTGTTGGTATTGGATCGAGAGCCCGATCGGACACCAACCGAACCGTTGGCGCGCGCGCATGGTATCGCCCTATGGCTGGCGCGCAGCGTATCGCCGGACAATCCGCTTCACGCGGCTATGGTGCAATTTTACGGCGGTTTAGCCACTACGATCATGCGCAATATGCGGCGCACCTCTGTCGCCGAATTGACTCAAGTCCGCGATGATTTCTCGGATCTACTGCACGCCGCCAACACGGTTTGAATTGCGCCTTACTGGGCCATCGCTTCTGTGATGATGCAAGCCGCATCAATGGGGTCTTCGAACGGGTGAAAGTGCGTCCTGTCGGGACGATCAAGGTCCACCCCGTTCGGGAGCAAGGCCGCCAATTTGGGCCATGTGGGTGACCCCTTAAAATCGGTGATGCCGGTTTGTTTTGCCCGCACAACAATCGTAGGCACGTGAACCTTGGTTGCTGCTTCATGGATGCCGATATTGCTGCGGCTAGATCCGTAGACGCTGGCTTCCATTTCTGGTGAACAGGCCAAAACATATCCGCCATTTGGTTGTTCGGTCAGGCCAAACCGGCAGTAATCTTCAAAGACACGCCGGTCGAAAATCGAATACGGATCGCGCGGGCCAAACCGCTCCATCATGGCTTCGAGAGAGGCAAAGTCGCGCTTGCGCCGGATCGCTGGATGCGGAGCGTCGGATGTGAACAGTGCGGCGTCTTGCTGATAGAATTCTGGCGCTAAGATGACGGGGTCAAACAAAACCAAACGGCTGAAAGCGTCCGGTCGCTCTGACGCGGATTGAACCAATGTGTGTGCGCCCATCGAATGGCCGACACCCACTGCACGGCGGATGCGCAATTGATCAATGAATCCGTTCACATCGTCGGAGATAACTCGCCAATTGTCGATGGGCTCGCCCTCTGTGCGGCCATGCCCTCTAAGGTCAAGTGATAGGACGCGCCGATCCGGGAATTGTTCTGCAATCGCATCAAACACACGGCCATGAAATCCGGTGGCATGCGCAAAGACGATTGGCGGTTCCTGATTGCCTGGCTTTGCGCGCCATTCGTAATAGGTGAGGCTAATGCCGTTGACCCGGATGCTGCGTGTGACGGGGTGCCCGGATGTTGGCATGGATTGAGTTCCTCGATTGATGATGCGGGTTGCGATGCCGCTAATTCTTACCCGTACTTGTGTCTTGCTCCGCATTATCGGGCAAGGCCGATTTGAGCAGGAAGAACCCGGCAATGGCTGCCACCAGCGATCCCGACAACACGCCCAGTTTGACCGCGTCCACTTGAGCGGGATCATCGAAGGCGAGATTGCCGATAAATAGGCTCATCGTGAAACCGATGGCGGCGAGCATGGAAAGCCCGTGGATCTTCCGCCAGCCTACTCCTTCGGGCAGTTGGGCAAGGCCGGATTTCACAGCCAGCCAAGCGAACCCAACGATCCCGACCTGTTTGCCAATCAACAGACCCAACGCAATGCCCAACGGCAACGGTTGCAACAAATCGGCAGGCGACAATCCAATCAATGTCACCCCCGCATTGGCAAAACCAAATATCGGGATGATGACAAAAGCGACCCATCTGTGCAGGCCATGTTCCATATGTTCCAGCATGCGAGAGCCATCGCGGGCCACCATGGGCACCATCATCGCGGCGGTCACGCCAGCCAAAGTTGCGTGAACGCCCGATTTCAAAACGAACACCCACATGATCACAGTCAAAAGAACATAAGGGATCGTCGAAGAAACCCGCATCCGACCCAAGGCAAACAGCAAGGCGAGCGAGATACCACCACCGATTAGCATGTCCACTTTGATTTCGCCGGTGTAAAACAAAGCGATGACGGTGATCGCGCCGATGTCGTCAATCACGGCGATGGCCAACAACAACGCCTTCATCGCAACCGGAACACGCGGACCAAGCAAGGACAAAATGCCCAGTGCAAAGGCGATATCGGTGGCCGCTGGGATGGCCCATCCACCGATACTTTCGGGCGAATTGTAGTTGAATCCCACATAAATCAGCGCCGGTATCGCCATGCCGCCCACAGCGGCGGCCAATGGCAAAGACGCTTTGTCCATGGTGGATAATTGGCCGCTTATGATTTCGCGCTTAACCTCCAGCCCGATTAGAAAGAAGAATATCGCCATCAGGCCATCATTGATCCAAAGCAAAAGCGCTTTGTTGATCGAAAAATCGCCAAAGGAGACGTTCAGTTTCGTCTCCAGCGTTCCAAAATACACCGAGGCCAGCGGCGTGTTGGCGATGATCAACGCCAATCCTGCGGCAACGATCAAGACGATCCCACCCGCGCTTTCCTGTTTCAGGAAGTCTTTGAGGGCTTCACTAACTCTATTGATCATTTTGAGGGGCGCACCTGGTCCATTGTTTCGGTCTATTGCTGCCTTAACGTACAATCGCGACATCGGTGCCCGATTATTGGGTGGGATGCACAAATTTTGCCGAATCGGACGCGACCGCCTATGTCAAGGAATGACCCGTCGTAGACGGGATACGGTGTGACGATCCAAAGCGTAAATTGATTGACTTCAGGGGATTGCGGTGAATTCTCCACGAGACGGATTGATGAATAAGCGGGTTGCCCGCTTTGCCACCATGTTTCTAGCTGGGTTGGCTTTGGCTGCGTGCGATATCGCGCCGCAAGAACAAGGTCCGGCTCCGCCACGTCCGGCCAAGCTTTTGACGTTGGAACGGGCGTCAAGCCAAGCGTCGAACAGTTTGCCCGCCGTGGTCCGTTCGGTTCGCAACACCGATTTGGCATTCCAAGTTGGTGGGCAAATTACCGAATGGAACGTCATCGACGGAGCGCGCTTTCAACGCGGCGATGTTATCGCAAGTCTGGATTCGCGCAGTTTCCAAGCGGCGTTGGCGCAAGCAGAGGCGCAGTATACAAACGCCGAAAGCGAGTATCAGCGCGCTTTAAGATTGATCGAAGAAGACGCCATTTCGCGCAGCGTCGTAGAAAATCGCGAAGCGCAATTGCAAGTGGCTCAGGCGACGCTCGACACGGCGCGAAAGAACCTATCGGACACCGTGCTTCGAGCGCCTTTTAGCGGCGGCGTTGGCCGGGCCAATGTGGAACAATTCCAAAATGTGGCGCCCCAACAATCGGTCTTGGTGTTGCAAAGCCGCGCCGTCGAAGCGGTTGTGAATGTGCCGGCAAGCTTTGTTTTGAATTCCAATCGCACCCGCTATTTCAACGTCGAAGTTGAATTGGACGCGGCCCCCGGTCAGCGCTTCTCAGCGACTTTTCGCGAAGCGGTGGGGCAAGCAGACAGCTCGACACAGACGTTCGAGGCGCATTTTGGTTTTGAGCCGCCCGATGAACTCGTCGTGTTGACGGGTATGACCGCGACGTTGTTCTTTGAAACAGAGGATATTGCGACCGACGAAGCAGAAGTCGGTGTGGCCGTCCCTCTTGCGGCCGTGATGACGCAAGAGGATCAACGGTATGTGTGGATCGTAACCGGGACTGATCGGGTTTTGGAACGGCGCGATGTTCAACTTGCCGATGGCGTCGGCGAAACCTTGGTCGTGGTGGACGGGTTGGAAATTGGCGATACTATTGTTGCTGCCGGTGGGGCGTATCTTCAGGCCGGGGATCGTGTGCGCACATGGCAAGAATGATTGCACGCGGTAACCAACGGTATTGGCAAGAGGAACAGGGCACGTGATCGATATCGCGGCCTATTCAATTCGCAACCGCTTGGTGATGTGGTTGGTGATCCTGTTGTCTTTGTTGGCGGGCTGGTTGGCGTACAGCAACATGCCGCGTTTCGAAGACCCGGAATTCACCATTCGGCAAGCGCAGATCTTCACGCCCTATCCCGGCGGCAGCCCCGAAGAGGTTGCGCGCGAAGTGTCCGCGCCTCTCGAAGAGGCGCTGCAGGATATGGCCGAGGTAAAAGAGATCCGATCGGTGTCATCATCGGGCTTTTCGGAAATCTCGGTTGAGATAAAATTTGAAGAATCCGCAACGCGCGAAGAATTGCAGATCATTTGGACCAAATTGCGCAACAAGGTCCGCGATGCCGCCGCCGAATTGCCGCCGGGCGCCGGGACCAGTCAGGTTTTCGATGAATTCGGCGACGTGTTTGGCATCTATTATGTGTTGACCGGCGATGGTTATTCGATGGCGGAGCTGCGGACATACGCCAAGACCCTGCGTCAAGAATTGCTGGCCGTACCCGGCGTCGGCAAGATCAACTTGGCCGGTGAACAAGATGAGGTGATCTATGTAGAGATCACGCGCCAAAACGCGGCGGCATTGGGTACAACGGTCAATGCGATCTTTGATCAACTCTCCACACAAAACGCCGTGGTTGCCGGAGGAACAGTTGAGGTTGGTGGCCAACGATTGGTGATCTCCCCAAGCGGCGATATCGATTCCGTCGAAGCGATCTCAAACTTGCTGGTGACGTCGGGCGAAGGGCGCGTCGCGCAATTGCGCGACATTGCGCAAGTGTCCCGCGGATTGCGCGAACCCGCCGAATTTCTAACCTATTATGACGGCGAACCGGCATTGGTGATGGGGATCGCAGCGGTTTCGGGATCGAATGTGGTTGCGGTTGAGCGCGCGCTCGCTGCGCGATTGATCGAATTGGAGGCGGAAAAACCGTCGGGCATGGTCCTCCATGAATTCTACAATCAGGGCAAAGTTGTTAATCAATCGGTGTCCGACTTTGTCGTCAATGTGATCATCGCTTTGGCGATTGTGATCGGCACGTTGTTTGTCTTCATGGGCTTTAAATCGGGTCTTGTGATTGGGATTGGCCTTGTCCTCACAATCGCGGCGACATTGGGCACGATGTATATGGGCGACATCCCGATGCACCGGATTTCGCTTGGCGCATTGATCATCGCGTTGGGCATGTTGGTCGACAACGCTATTGTTGTGACAGACGGCATCCTTACCGGGTGTCAACGCGGGCGAAAGATCGTCGATATCGCCAGCGATGTGGTGAGACGTTCGATGTGGCCATTGTTGGGCGGCACGATCGTCGGCATTTTGGCTTTTGCGCCGATTGGATTGGCGCCCGGTGAAGTTGCGGAATTCACCGGCGACCTGTTCTGGGTGATTTTGATATCGCTTTTGTACAGTTGGGTTTTCGCGATCACGTTGACGCCGTTTCTATGCTCGATCCTTTTCAAATCGGTCGAGGATCAATGCAGAGAGGGTGACGCATCGATTGATGAGCAATCCGAAGGCCGCGCTATGTCCGCTTTCAAGCGGTTGGTCGGGCAACTTGTGGCCAAACGATATGCGACAATCGGCGGAGCTGCCGCTTTGTTTGCGGCATCGGCCGCCGGCTTCTTCTTTGTGACACCGGGCTTTTTCCCGGCATCGACCACGCCCCAAATGGTGGTCGATTATTGGATGCCGGAAGGCACGGATATCGCGGCGACCGATGCGGATATGCGCGCGCTTCAAGAATATGTGTCCACATTGGAAGGGGTGGAGCATGTCCACACTCTCGTTGGGCGGGGCACGCTTCGCTATATGTTGACTTATCAATTCGAGAGCTCGAACCCGGCCTATGGACAATTGCTGGTCAAACTGGATGATTACGGTCGGCTCGATACGCTGATCCCTCAGGTCCAAGCGCATATCGACGACAATTACACCCAAGCGCAGGGAAAGGTGTGGCGGTTTGTTTTGGGCCCGGGCGGCGGGTCAAAGGTCGAGGCCACATTCTCTGGACCCAATCCTGAGGTTTTGCGCTCCCTCGCATTGCAAGCGCAGGCGGCTTTCCGTGAAGATGGCGGTGCGATTGCGGTCAAAGACAATTGGCGGCAGCCTGTTCCAACGATTGAACCGGTCTATTCAGAGGTGAAAGGCAGGCTTTCCGGGGTTAGCCGATCCGATGTTGGAGCCGCCTTGGCGCGCAATTATTCGGGGCAACAGGTTGGTGTCTATCGTGAGAATGACGATTTGATCCCGATAATGTCGCGCGCGCCGGAGAACGAACGGCAAGGCGTCGCTAATATGGGATCGATCCTTGTTATTTCGCCGACGGGCGCGGCTGTTCCGATTGAACAGGTCACCGATGGCATCGCAACCGTTTGGCGTGACAGTCGATTGCGCCGCACCGACAATGTCTGGTCGATCAAGGCGCAGGCTGATCCGGCGCCCGGTGTGTTGGCCGGCGATTTACAGGCTCGCGTGGAACCATTGGTCGAAGCGATTGAGTTGCCGCCGGGTTATTCACTTGTATGGGATGGCGAATCCGGCAGCAGCTCTGAAGCGAATGGCCAATTGGCTGGAGCCATCCCTTTCGGGTTCGGCGCGATGATCCTTGTGGTAATTTTCTTGTTCAATGCGTTGCGCCAACCTTTGGTCATTTGGTCGGTTGTGCCTCTGTCGCTGTTTGGAGTCGTATTCGGATTGATCGTGATGGGCGTTCCGTTTGAATTTATGGCGATCCTAGGGGTCTTGTCGCTTGCGGGATTGTTGATCAAAAACGCGATCGTGTTGGTGGATCAGATCGATCTGGAAATACGCGAGGGCAAGCCCCGTTATGACGCCTTGGTGGACAGCGCGGCCAGCCGGGTTAGGCCGGTATTGCTGGGGTCGGGGACGACCGTGTTAGGCGTCATTCCGCTCTTTTTCGATGCATTTTTCCAATCCATGGCGGTTGTCTTGGTGTTTGGTCTTAGTTTTGCGACCGCGCTGACATTGGTTGTGGTGCCGGTTGTGTACGCTGCGGTGTTTCGCATTGGCATGGAAGAAACGGCACAGGGGGAGACGGCATGAGAATTGGCGATTTTCCCCCTTTGGCCCTCTTGGCTGCTGCTGCGCTTTGTCTGAGCGGATGCGCCACGCTCAGCACGGATGCAGACATCGCCGAAGCAGCGGCGGCCAGCATCCCCGAATTGCCCGAAACGTGGGTGGTGGATGGCGCGGCGTCGGGCGACGTGCAAGTTGGATGGATCGAGGCCGTCGGCGACCCGGTGCTCAACGCATTGGTCTTAGAAGCGCAGGCCAACAATCCGGATATCCGCGCGGTTGAGGCAAGCGTTGACGCGTCTCGCGCGATAACGCGTCAAGCACGCTCAGCCTTCTTTCCGCAGGTCAGCGGCGTGGCCAATGTCGATCAGACCGATTCCCCGCAACCGTTCGCGGTCACCGATCCGGTCTACACCCTAACCGCTCAGGCGCAGTGGGAAGCGGACTTATGGGGTCGCGTTCGAGCCGGGCGCAACGTCGCCTATGCCAGCGCGCAGGCGATCGAAGCGGATTTCCGATTTGCACAATACGCCCTAGCTCAGGCGGTAGCGTCGGCGTATTTTTCATCCATCGAAGCGCGTGAACAAGTGGGCGTGGCCCGCCGCACTGTTGAAGCATTGGCAGAAATCGATCGTATCGTTCGGGTGCGGTATCGCGAAGGCTTCGCTTCTCGCCAAGACACTGCGATTGCAGGCTCAGATCTTGAATCGGCGCGCGATAATTTGGCTCAGGCGCAAGTGGCGGCCCGCTCATCGCGTCGGGCGCTCGAAGTGTTGTTGGGCCGATATCCTGCCGATCAAATCGCGTTGGCGGCTCGATTGCCGGAAACGCCGCCGCCGCCGCCTGCAGGCCTTCCGTCCGATTTGTTGGAAAGACGGCCCGATGTCGTGGCCGCGGAAAGACGCGTAGCCGCCGCGTTCGCAAATTTGGACCAAACGAAAGCCGCGCAATTGCCGCTGGTTTCGTTGACTGCGTCCGGTGGCGGCACGTCAACGGACTTGTTCAATATTTTGAACGGGCCAAGTCTGCTTTGGTCGATCGCGGGCAATGTCTTGCAACCGATTTTCGATGGTGGCTTGCGCGGCGCGCAGGAAGCGGAAGCCGATGCCAACAAACGCGCGGCTATTGCAACATATGCCAGCACAGCACTGTCGGCTTTGCGCGATGCCGAAGACAATTTGGATCAGGTGCAGGTTTTGGCCGCGCGTGAATTGATCCTTGAAAGCGCTGCCGAACAATCGGGCACCGCTTATGCCCTAACGCAATTGCAATATGCCGAAGGTGAAGTCGATCTGATCGACGTGCTCAATATCCAACAAAGGTTGTTTGCCGCCGAACGCAATTTGGTGACTATTCGCCGGGCTAGAATTGAACAATGGGTCGCGCTCAATTTGGCGTTGGGCGGATCGTGGGAAGGGGCAGAGCCGCGACCCGAATAAACACCGAATTCGTTAATCGCCATAGAGTTGGCGATGGCGCGTTTCATTGACAATTCAATCCGGTTGGCCGAACGGGCCCTCTCACACGCTCAGGGTACTGACCCTGTTACTTGCTCAATTCCTGCGTCCATCTTTTGGAGTATCCCTTGCGCGACGTTCACGACACACAAGCGCCCAGCGCTGTGCCCGATCAAGCCGATGCGGCCGCCGAGTTTCGGCGCCTGATGGGTTTGTTCGCGACCGGCGTGTGTGTTGTGTCGGTTAACTCGGGCAAGGATGCGATCGCCGCTATGACGGTGAATTCGTTTGTTTCTGTTTCGCTTGATCCAATGGTGGTCTGTTGGAGCCTTCAAAACTCGTCGAGCCAATTCGATGTTTATGCGCGTGCCGATCGATTCGCTGTTAGCATCCTCGCCCAAGATCAGGCCGAGCTCGCAACACGCTATGCCGCGCGCGGCGACACGCAATTGCGCGAATTGGATTTTACGCAGAGCGCGCAAGGCCTACCTGTTGTCGCAGGGGCGTTGGGCCATTTTGAATGTCAGAAGCACTCAGACCACTTGGTTGGCGATCACACTATGATCTTTGGTGAGGTCGCTGGGTTGCGCATTTACAGTGCATTAGATGGCCGGATTTCGCCGCTTGGCTTTTTCAATGGAAAATTTTGCAGTATCGAACAGTGATGGGGCAGGAAAAATCAAAACCTTCGCAGGATGACACGCGTGAAAAACTGTTGGCAGCGGCGCACAGCCAGTTTGCCGATCGGGGTTTCTACGGGGCCAGCATTGCGCAGATCGCCGGTGAAGTTGGATTGACCAAACAGGCGTTGTTGTATCATTTTAAGCGCAAAGAAGATCTCTACAGCGCCGTTCTAAAAGGTATTTCGGTGCGTTTGCTTGCGGCGCTTCGCAATCGAAATGATCGGGACCGTACACCGGCTGAACAATTCGAGCGCATGATAGCGAACCTCTATATTGCCGCGCGTGACAATCCGCTCGACACGAAAGTTTTGATGCGTGAACTTTTAGATGATCAAAGGCGCGACGCCCTGCCAAGCGAATGGTTTCTCAAAACCTGCCTCGATGAAATGGTCGATGCACTGGGCGCGATCCAATCGTTTGAACAACTTTCATTCTCTGAAAAATTCTCGCGGATTTATCTCTTAATGTCGGCGATTCAGTATTTTGCCGCGTCGGAATCGGTGATGACCCGGTTTTACGGTCCGCAAGAAGCGTCGTCGATCGCACAGGATTACCCAAAAGAATTGCGCGCGCATGTTCACAGATTGATCGAATCTGTCGAATAGCCCGGTTCAATAGAGGATCATTTGAGTGCAGCGGAAAAGCGCCAGCTTTCGCCTTGTTTCTTGATGTGTGACCGTTGATGTCCAAACTTGGGTGGTGCGGCCCAGATGGTCCGCCTCTGACCGCCCGATCAATGTCCCGTCGCTTGCCGAACCTAGAAAATTCGATTTGAGCTCTATGGTGGTGTAGCCTTTGGCCCCATCGGGCAGGGCTTGACCTGCGGCAAAGCCGCACACGCTATCGGCCAATGCGATCATGCTGGCCGCGTGCAATGCATTGGCGCCGGATCGAAGATGATGTTGTTCGATGGGCATCTTCGCCTCCAACCACCCGGCGCCTTCGTCGATCAATGTGATGCCCATATGCGGGACCAAACCGCCCGCCGGTGGATGGAACCTTGGGTCATTCATGCGATCAAATCTCCTCCGGTTCAAATGCGGTTGCCGCATCGCCAGTGTTGGGCGTGCCGTCGGCATCCATAATCAACAATTTCACTTCGCCTTTTCTCGCGCAGGGGCGATGCTCCAACCCTTTGGGAACCACGATCATTTCACCGGGCGAAAGCCGAACAGAGCGAGTGCGAAATTCCATCTCCAATTCGCCGTCGATTACTATGAACAATTCATCGGTGTCGGTGTGATGGTGCCAGTGAAACTCCCCTTCAACTTTCGCCAATCGGATTTCATTGCCGTTGTATCGCGCGGCCAGACGCGGGGCCCAATGGTCGGAAAACAGAGCGAACTTTTCCGCCAGATTGATCGCGCTCGGGTGAGTGTCCTCCATCAAAACACCACGACGGAGCGGATGCTCTCACCAGAATGCATCAGATCAAATCCTTTGTTGATTTCTTCGAGTTTGAGAACGTGCGTGATCATCGGGTCAATCGCGATTTTGCCATTCATGTACCAATCGACAATCTTGGGAACATCGGTGCGCCCCTTTGCACCGCCGAATGCGGTGCCGCGCCAATTTCGGCCCGTTACCAATTGAAAGGGACGGGTCGCGATTTCCTTGCCCGCTTCGGCAACGCCGATAATAATCGAGGTTCCCCACCCTTTGTGACACGATTCCAGCGCCTGACGCATGACGTCAGTGTTGCCGGTGCAATCGAACGTGTAGTCCGCCCCGCCATCCAACAATTCAACCAAATGGGCGACGACGTCGACGGTTTCTTTGGGGTTCACAAAATCGGTCATGCCGAATTTCTCGCCCCATTCACGTTTCGATGGGTTGATATCGACGCCAACGATGCGGTCTGCGCCGGCCATCCGCGCGCCTTGAATGACATTCAAACCGATGCCGCCAAGGCCAAAGACCACCACCGTATCGCCCGGTTGCACTTTGGCGGTGTTGACCACCGCGCCCACACCGGTGGTGACGCCACATCCCACGTAACAGGCCGATTTGAAGGGCGCGTCGGTGCGAATTTTCGCGACTGCGATTTCGGGAAGGACAACGAAATTCGAAAACGTCGAACATCCCATGTAATGAAAAATGGCTTCGCCTTTGTAGCTCATCCGGGATGTGCCATCCGGCATCAAACCTTGCCCCTGCGTATTGCGAATGGCGCTGCAGAGGTTGGTTTTGCCCGATAGGCACATTTTGCACTGACGGCATTCTGGGGTGTATAGCGGGATGACATGATCATCAGGTGCGACGCTGGTCACACCCGCGCCGACCTCACGCACAATGCCTGCACCTTCATGGCCAAGGACGCTGGGGAAAATCCCTTCGCTATCCAAACCGTCCAACGTGTAGGCATCTGTATGGCAGATGCCGGTTGCCATGATTTCGACCAAAACTTCGCCAGGGCGCGGACCCTCTAGGTCGAGTTCCACGATTTCCAGCGGCCTTTTGGCTTCAAAGGCGACGGCAGCCCTAGTTTTCATACCCAATTCCCATGTGATGCGTGCAGCCGGTGTTTCGTGGTCGGCGCAGTCTGCTGTTGTCGCGAGAGATTAACATAGAGATCCACCCTCAAGAAGACCTGCAACCGATGTTCTTGGCCCGCTTTCGAAGAGCACTATGAACCGCCTTTTCAGCTCCATGCAGGGATGGCTAGCTTTGGGCGGCATTCCGGTTGTAAAGTTGCCGTGAATAGACCCACCCAATGCCAATCAAGCTAAAGCCCAGAGCCATGAAGCTTGCAATTCTAAGCAAACCTTCGAGCCCGGCTGCGTCGATCAAGAACACTTTGACCACCGCGGCGAGCATCAAAACCAAAGACCCGATCCTCCAGCTGCGTTGGTCGCGCCATGACCCCCACCATAAATATCCCAGCGCAAGGAGAATACCCAACAACGATATGAGCAAGCTTTCTGTTTGACTGATTGAGCCTGCCGTCAAAACCGATCCTGCAAAGACATGGCGTAGCAAAGACAGGCCAAGCAGTGCAATCAATGCCATGCGAACCGCGTCCAAAGCGCGACGGAACAAAGGATGCGCATCGGCCCATATGATTTGCGCCAGCCAAAGCGCGCCGAGCGCCACGGCATATGCAAGCGAAAGCCAGTTTGCGACCGGAGTCGGGCCAACGTGCTGAACCGAAAATAGCGGATTGTGCAGGACCAAAGTGAACCAAACAAAATGCGCGAGGGATGCTGCTAAGATCACAGATGCCACCGGACGGCGCAGCGATTGAGCAATGGACCCCTGCCAAACGCCATAGGCGACCAGCAACAAAGCGGCTTGCCACACCGTTCTTTCGCCCATTGCGTAATGTTCAAATTCGAAAAGCGTCGCGATGCTAAATGCTTGCTTGTAGAGGCTGTGCACCATGGCGACCGTCAGAATGATCAGGAATGCCAGCATGCTTGAGATGAACTCCACGCGGCGACCTTGCCCTTTGGCGTAAAACACGGCCAAGCACGCCCCAATCGGCAGTACCCGTAAGGCGAGATCCATTGGGGTGATCGCGCCCTCTAAGAGGAACGGCTCTCCCAACACTGCCATGAGACCGGTGGTGCCCCAAGTCGCCATAGGCAAGAATGCCCAAAGCCCCGCAATGACCGACGCTGTGGTCCAAGCAGAGATCCGCGCAGATTGCCCAATGAACAAGCCGATCGCGCCGATTGCCGCGATCCATGCGAGCGCAGCACTGGGCACGATTTGGGCAATCGCGGCATATATTAAGGCCACGGCGAACGCTTCGGCAACGCCGATGCCAGCAGCGGACCTAGAGATCAAAGCCAAGCACACGAATGGCAAGGCAGCAGCGGCCCACCGAAGCGCGGCTCTTGCCATATCGATCGCCACATGAGCATCGCCGATCTGAGTGATCTCATTCGCAAAATCGGGGGTGACCAAAAGGGCGATGATCACGGTTGCCGCGCTTGCCCATGCGGCAATGGTTACTGACACCACTTCGCGTCGCCAGTTGCACCACAGAATAGGCGCAGCGACGATTGTGGCCATCACCGGAGCAATCCAAGCAGGCGTCAACAACAACAAGGCGGCAAAGGCTAAAGCCGCGCCAGAGATGATTAATCCCAACGATTTGCGCGTTTCCAATTCTTCATCGCGGCGCCACATCATGGCAAAACCGATCACTGGTAATGCAGATAGACCCGCCAGGCACGCGGCCAATATGGGCTCACTGCGTAGAGCGCCCCAACTGCCGAATTGGACGTAGAGAACAACGCCAAGGATGAAGGGCACAACCGCCAATTGCACACAGTCGAGCACATTGGCCCGGTCCAAACCTTGGTAGGTCAGCGGCAGGCCTACAAAAATCGCAAGGAAACTGACTGCGATTACGGCGAAGAATTGGGCGTTGGGGTCGGGCCAGATGAGCAACAGCCAAAGCCCCAATCCTGCGGCGATAAATGCACCCAAACGCAAGGCCAAATGCCGCCAGCCCAACGCCGACAGCGCCGCTCCGATCAGAAGATATAGCCCCCATGTCAAAGGGTCAAAGCCAGCGGAGCTGACCAAAGCGGCCACTTGCAACGTGGCGACGGAACCGGCCGCAAGGATCGGTAAACCCGGGCCATCTTTGCCATTCAACAAGGCAGGCAACAAAGTTCCGAGGATCACCAAATAGAGGCCCAATGCGGCGAAATCGGAAGCGTTGGAAACCCCCGCGAACATCATCAACCCGCCCCAACATAGACCCGCGGTCAACGCCATATAGCCCAGCCATTTGCGCCCTTGAACCTTCCCGGTCCAAGCAAGTCCGCCGGTGATCAGCGCCAAATAGAAAGACAGAAGCGGCACATTCGCGCTGTCGCTATCGACCAACATCGGCGCGGCAAAACCACCGACAAGTCCGATCACCGCGCTCGGCAAACCAAATCGGAAAGACAGGCCAATCGCCAATGCAGTTACAACCGCCAACCCTACAAAGGCAGGCCCAGAACCGATCAAACCATACCCCGTTCCGGCAAGGTAAAAGGCCCCATAAAGCGTGGCTAAACCGGCCCCGGCTAAAGCTTGACGAACGCGGGGATCCCGCAATCGCCCTTCAAAGCGGAACGCGGTCTCTGCACCGATCAAGAGAGCAACGCCGAAGACAAAGCTCATCGCCACGCGCACGGTTGGGGTTAACAAGCCTGCTTCGATAGAGAAGCGGACGAGGAAGATCCCGGCTATCGCAAGGGCGAAACCGCCGCCCCAAATCGGCAAACGCCGACCAAAAATATCTTCGAAATCGAATGAGAAGCCAGTGTGCGATTGATGTTCGGTTGCATCGTCATGACCAACCTCCTGGGGCTCTGTATCCGGCGTTGATGCTGCGATCGCCGGCCCAGTTGGCGGTGCGGTCAGAGGCTCGCCCATGACTTCGGGCTCTGCTTCGGGCTCTGCTTCGGGCTCGGTCTCGTGCGTATTCTCTGGATCAGGAGCTGGCTCAGATGCCACTTCTTCTTTCGGTGCGATGAGTTCCTCGGACTGCACCGATGGTTCGACGATTTTCTTAGCGGCGATTGGTTGCAGAACGGGATTCTCTGGTTCGGGCGCAATCGGTGCAGCTGCCGGTTCGGCCGCGCTGCTTTCGACGGACTGATCGCCGCCGTATCGCCATTCGTACAGATCGATAACTTGCCGTTCGAGCCTATCGATCCGTGTCCACGAATAGGCGACGGCACCACCAAGCAGCAAGATTAGGAGCATTTCCATAAAGCCCCATCAACATCGCCAAGACCGCATCACATTGCAATCACCAAATCGATCCGCGCTCCGTCATCGGATATTCTAAAAATCGGATTTGATGGCATCTTTGGTGTGGGTTCAAAGGTCGCCGCGATTCGCAAATTTGGTTTGCGCATGTTCGACTACAATGGGGTCTTCGATGGTCTGTGGTATGGTTATGGTGTCGCCATTTACGATAGCTCGCAGCAAATTGCGCAGGATTTTGCCCGATCGTGTTTTGGGCAACGCATTGAGCGCGACGACGTCACGCGGGGTTGCGATCGGGCTGATTTGGGTTCGAACGGCTTGGATAATCTCTGCCTCGGGTTGATCCGATCCATCGGATGCGGCGACGAAGAATGCCACCGGCACTTCGCCCTTTAACTCATCACGCCCCCCAATCACGGCGCATTCTACGACCGATTGGCAACCGGCTACGACCTCTTCGATCTGGCCGGTCGAAATGCGGTGCCCGGCAACATTGATGATGTCATCGGTCCTGCCCATTACACAATAGGATCCATCGGCGCCCATCACACCGGCATCGCCGGTCGCGTATCGCCCATCGAAACTTTCGAAATATCCATCAAACCCGATCTGATTGAGCCACAGGGTCCGAAAACTACCCGGTGGCAGGGGTTTCGCGATCACCAGATTGCCGGTTGCTTGGGACGCGACACTGACGCCATCATCATCCACCACGTCAAAGGCGAATCCGGGAACAGGGTAGCCTGCCGCACCGGTCGCGGCCGGCTCGCTGCCAAGGCCGATACAGGTCGCCAACGCCGGCCAGCCCAGCTCCGTTTGCCACCAATGATCGATGACCGGTCGATCAAGCTGCGCGCCGACCCATTCGACAGTATCAGGATCGGCGCGTTCCCCGGCGAGAAACAGAGCGCGCAAGGATTGCGGATTGGCCTTTGTCAGCAGTTCGCCATCCGGGTCAGCCGCTCGGATCGCCCGAATGGCGGTTGGCGCAGTGAAAAGCACCGAAACATTGTGCCGTGACACAATCTCCCAGAATATGCCTGCGTTCGGAGTGCCAACGGGTTTACCCTCAAACAACACCGTCGCATTGCCATTCAACAAAGGGCCGTAAACGATGTAGCTGTGTCCGACGACCCAACCGATATCGGACGCCGCCCAGTAAGTTTCGCCCGGTTGCACCCCGTAAATGTTGGACATCGACCAGGCGAGAGCCACCGCATAGCCGCCTGTTTCGCGCACAACGCCCTTCGGCTTTCCGGTAGTGCCGGACGTGTACAGAATATAGAGTGGATGATCCGCAGCGACATCAACACAAGGCACCGCCTCTGCCTTTGCTACGGCTTCATTCCAGTCGACATCGCGATCATCGGACAGGTCTGCGGTAAGCTGGGGCCTTTGCCAAAGGGCAACCGTTGGTCTTTCCCCGCACGCCAAAGTGATCGCATCATCGACAATTGGTTTGTATGGGATGACTCGTGCCCCTTCGATCCCACATGACGCGGTTAGGATCAGCGTTGGATCACAATCATCGATGCGTTTGGCGAGCTCTGCTGCAGAAAAGCCGCCGAACACGACCGAATGGACGGCCCCGATCCGCGCGCACGCAAGCATCGCAAAAACCGCTTGAGGGATCATCGGCATATAGATGATGACACGATCGGATTGCGCGGTGCCAAGCGCGGCCAACATCCCGGCGGTTTGGGCGACCTCGGATTGAAGGTCGGCGAAACTGTAGGTTTCTTGATTGCCGGTGACTGGGCTTTCAAAAATCAATGCGGGATCATCGCCGCGACCTGCATCGACATGTCGATCAATCGCATTGTGGCAAATGTTCAACGTGCCCCCGGCAAACCACGCGGCGTCTTCATGTTCCAATGCGGTCGTTGGAAAATTGGCCCAATCAAGCGCGCGGGCGGCATCGAGCCAAAATCCATTGGGGTCATCAACGCTGGCGCGATATGTCGCATCGTAATTCATATTCGACGATCCTTTGCCCATTGTGTGATGCCATATCCGACGTTTCACGGGCCGTGTCACGCACCCGTTTTGGGCCAAGACAAGGTGACGTATGCCGTGACCTGGCCAATCACGGTTTCGTTGAAGCCGACCTTACAAGGCAAGGGTAAGAAGAAGCGTTGCCAACTGACGGCACTAAGAGCCGTTAAGGGCCTGCGCCCAAAGAGGCGGTGTATGCGTTCTTTGAATATGCAACACGACTAAGATCGATATTGGCCCGATCCCAGCGCATTAGTGTGCCGGTATGTTGTTGTTTTTCTATTGCTAAGATCAATTTGATCCGCCTACTCATTCTTATGCGTATCATTATTGTTCCAACGCTTTGTGCGTTCGCCTTGTCCGTCCCTGCTTTTGCTGGCGATCAAGTCATCTACGGATCATCGCCCGATTGGGTTGAACCCACCACAATTGATGCGGCGCAACGATCGTCGAACTCCCCTGTGGTTTTGATCGACCAACAAGCGCGCATCGATGATGGGCAATTGTGGACGCATCAAACAACCGCCGTCGCTCTCGGCAGTCCAGAGGCGTTGACGCGGTTTGGAACTGTTTCGGCGTCGTGGTTGCCGGATAAAGGAGATTTGATTGTTCATTCGGTCGAATTGATCCGCGACACGGAGGTCATCGATCTGATCGATGGCGGCGCCGAATTTGAGGTGATTCGGAGAGAGCGCGGGTTGGAGGCACGGCTGCTCAACGGGGTGTTGACGGCAACCATGACCGTGCCCGGTGCGCGGGTGGGGGATATCTTGCGTCTGTCCTATTCGACGACCCTCTCGGATCAGGCCATGCGCGAAAATGTGCAGTGGCAATCGCCTTTGATTGCCGATCCATTCCCGTTGGAAAGTGGGCGAGTAAGCGTGTCTTGGCCAAGCGATATGGACGTATCGCGGGTGCGGATCGGCGATGCTGGTCTTACCGAACCGGAATTGGCCGATGGGTTCTACACGTGGAGTGTTCAGCTACCCATTGAAGAGCCAAGCCCCATGCCAACCGATGCGCCGTTGCGGTATTTGATGGGCGATTTGATGCAGGTTACGACCTATCAAAGTTGGTCCGACGTTTCGCAAAGCATGGTTCAGCACTACGATCCCATTGACGCGATCGCGCCAGGCGGTGAATTGGCGAACCGCGTGGCAGAGATCGCCGGGTCAAGCGATGATCCGCTTGAAAGAACTGCGCTGGCTTTGCAGCTTGTCCAAGACGAGATCAGCTATTTGTTGAACGGTTTGAACGGCGGCAATTATCTACCTCAATCACCGCAAGAGACTTGGGAAAATCGCTTTGGTGATTGCAAAGCCAAATCGCTGTTGTTGCTCGCCATTCTTCAAGAATTGGGCGTTGAGGGAGAATTGGTTCTCGTCCGCACCCAAGGCGGGGACGCGCTCCCATCGTTGGCGCCGATGCCCGGCAATTTTGATCACATGATCGTGCGTGCCGATATTGACGGGAAAAATTACTGGTTGGATGGCACCACTGCCGGAACACGCTTGCCCAACATCGATACGGTGCCGCGTTTCTTTTTTGCATTGCCCTTGCGCGAAGAAGGGGCAGATCTAATGCCGCTCGATCTGCGCCCACCGTCGACCCCCGATCAAATTGTGCGTCTTTCGGTCGATCAATCGGCTGGCATTCGGATCCCAAGTTTGATCGATGTGGAGCTTGAATTTCGTGGTCCGTTGGCCGCCCAATGGCGCGTGGTCGCCGAACAAGATGATGCGGACGTAACAAGGCAGGCCGTCTACAATTCGATTTCCAACGTGGTTCGCGGCCCTCAACTCGTAGATCGGTCGGTAACCTTTGATCCGGAAACCGGGATCGCAATCATCAGTGCGCGGGGCCTCGTCACAACTGGATGGAGTCGCGATCGGTCACAATATGAATTGGAGCCACCCGCTCAGGCGGCGAAGAATGTCGGCTTTTCAACCGATCGGGCGCGTGCAGCATGGCGGGACATTCCGCTCCGCTTGAATGGACCGGTCTACTACTTAAGCGAATTGGACATCACTCTACCGGATGGTTCTGGGCAATTCGAAGTAGATGGATCCAACGAAAGAACCGAAATCATTGGCGGGGTCGAATTGAATTCGAACGCGGCGTTGAACGGCAACCGTTTTACCATGTCTCAAAGCATGCGCAGCGTTGCGAATGAATTGAACGCCGATGAAATCTCTGCCGCACGCCGCAGCCTTGCGCGGTTCGATCGGGCTCTCCCGGTCTTGAGGTCTCCGACAAAGATCCGCGAATTGTGGGAGTATTTTGGCGATGATCGCGCTTTGCTGGAAGAGCACACGGCAGTGTATCGGCAGGCCATCGAAGAGGCCGATGATGATGATACCGGCCCGCTGATAAATCGCGCGCGTTTTCGTCACGGTGTGTTTGATCATACAGGGGCGCTGGAGGATGTTGAGGCGGCCTATGAAATCGAAGCTTCGCGCCCGATTTATTTGATGAGAGCGGCGCTGCGTTTGGAGAATGGTGATCTCGAGAACGCTCTCGAGGATTGGCGATTGGCCGAAGACCTTCAACCCGATGGTTCGACTTACAGCACACAAATCAACCTGCTCGCTTTGTTGGGTCGACCAGAGGAAGGTTTGGAACTGGCGGACGAATACCGCCAAATTGTGGATGATGTCGTTGGCGAAACCAACTTAGAGGCGATGGCGCTTGGTTGGGCGGGGGAGGCCAGCGAAGGGTTGGAATTGCTCGAAAGCCTTGCCGCGCAAAGACCGGGCGATGGACGATTGCTCAACGCGATTTGCTGGCAGGCGGGCATCTGGGACGAAATGAACGCCGAACGGCTCGAAACCTGTGTCGCGGCCGTTGAGAAAAGCGAATATTCCGCTCAGGCCTTGGATAGCCGCGCGCTTGCCCATTTTCGGATGGGTGACATGGACGCCGCATTGGGGGACATAAACGCGGCTTTACTGGCCGAGCCCAGCTTTTCCGGTTCGCGGTTGTTGAGGGGAATAATCCGGATCGCGAGCGGCGATCGCGATGGTCGCGAAGATGTGGACCTTGCCCTGGCCATGCGGCCGTCGCTGCGCGCGCGCTATTCTGCGTGGGGGTTGGAATTTTAGGGCGCGGTCAAAACCGTATCTGACACAAAACCCTATAGCGATCGCAGGTGCGCGGTGATGTCCGTCTTGCTCACAACGTCGGCATATTTCGCTTCCAAATCGAACAGGCTGGCTTCGTCAGGGCCATCGTGGCGATCGCCCATTGCGTTGCCTTTTACGAAATACCGCAAAGGCTTGGCCTTTTCATAGATACGACCTCCGTCGATAGCGGATGGGTGATAGGCGACATTGGTGAGAATGATCAGAATGCTCGCTTTGCGTGCCGCCTCCCGCACTCTTTGGCGCGCGCACCGGCCATGCGCAATGCAGCATTTATACCGTCGCAATTCGTAAATTTCTCCCATCCAAAGTCTATCATCGTGTGAATTAAGACGTCTCAATTCGCCGAATGGCCTAGCGCCCCGGGATGTTTTTAGACAAGCAGTGGAATACGATGGACGGCTTCGATCAATTGGCAATGAACTGGCGATCGGCCCTTTTGGGGCTGATAATCATGTGCACCTTGGCTGCGCTTGTGTCGTTGATGCGGCGCGGGATCGAACGGCGTGCGGTGATTTGGTTCGTCGTTTTCGTGTTATCCGGCGGCGTGTCCGCGATCCCGATGGTGATTGGGTTTGCCGGTGCGTACGATATTTGGCCCGGCCTCACATTCCTGCCGACACAAATGGCATTGTTCTATGGTCCTGCGATTGCTTTGCACGCGCGGGAATTGATTTTGGGCCGACAATCACGCCGGACATGGTGGCTGTTCGCGCCGGGCATCGTCTATTGGCTTTATCAATTGTGGGCGTTCACGATGCTGGGCGATTACCGGGCGAAATGGGCGTTTACAAAGGCGGTGCAGGATCCGTACATCTACCCGCTTGCCATGGGGCTGGCCTTTGGATTGGCTGCGGCTTGCTTGTTTCATGCGGCGAAGCTGCAACGCGGCTATGTCGCGTGGTTGAAAGACAATCATTCCAACGACGAACATTTTAGCCCGCGGTGGATCACGCATCTGGTCGTGTTGTCGGCCATCGTGGCGGTCTTTTGGGCATGTGAGTTTATCCTCGCCCGTTGGTTCGGCTACACCTACGCCCAAGTCTTTATCTGGGATTTCGTCGCTCTTTTCGCGGTGTTCGTCATCAGCTTGGAGGCGTTGGCCGGCATAGATCGACCATTCCCCAAAATGACCAAACCCGACCCGGTCGATACAATAGAGCCGCCCGAAAAACCGGAACGGGATTGGGCAGAAGAAGGGGAGCGGTTGAAGGCCGAAGTCTTAGCGCGAAAATGGCATTTGGAGCCTGGATTGTCGCTCCAGATTTTGGCGCGCCGTTTCGGCACCAATCAGGCCTATCTTTCGCGTGCCATCAACCAAGGATTGGGTCAGAATTTCAGCAGCTTTATAAACGGATTGCGCGTTGATTATGCCAAGGAATTAATCCGCACCGACGCCACATCGATGATCGATATCGCGATGGAGACCGGCTTTGGATCGAAGGCCAGTTTCAATCGAGCGTTCAAAATGCATGCCGGCATCAATCCCAGCGAATTCAAACGCCGATGTGATGCGGAATAGAGCGTCTCAAATCATAAAAAGCGCATGAAATTCTTGGATTGGGGCGCGCTGTTTTCCCTGCGGCCTAAACGAGGTGTCCAAGGAGACATTCAATGCAATCAGCGACCGTCGTAAGCAAACAGACCCTTTCCATCCTAGGCGCCGCAGCAGCGTTTTGTGCGACTCCGGTATTTGCGCAATCCGCGCCGCAGGATCGTTGGTTGAGTGTCGATGCGGTGCAATCGGACATTGCGCTTGCTCAAGAGGCGTATGAACGCGTTCACCCCGGCTACACGCGATATGCCAGTGAAGCCGAAATGGACGCGGCTTGGGCCGGAGTCGTGGCCCGGGCACAAACGGATGGCGGCATGCGTTTGGCGGATTTCTATTTGGCGGTGGAGCGCGTCCTTACACATATCCGTTGCGATCACACTAAGGCGGAATTGCCGCGCGCCATGCGTGAGGCGCGATTGGGTCAACCGCTCTACCTGCCGTTTCGATGGCAATTGGTCGAAGGGCACGGATTGATCCGTACGGCGGACCCCGCGACTGGGTTAAGGCAGGGCGATGAAATTGTCGCCATTGATGGCCGTTCATTGGAGGATGTGGTCGCCGCGGTTAGCTCATATATCCCTGTCGATGGCTACACCGAATGGTCGCGAAACGCCGGTGTTTCGGAATCGCTGGAATTCATGGGCGGTGCCGTGGATCATTTCGGCATGTTGTTGTGGGAGGCGCCGGAAATCGCCCGCATCGCCGTTCGCGATGCGGAAGGGGGAGAGCGTCTCATTGAAGTCCCGCGGATTGCGTTCGACGCGTGGACCCAATTGTCATCCCAGACGGAAGGAGCGGGAGCGGCGAATTTTGCCGATGCGGTGCATTTCGAAACGCTGACCGATGATGTCGGCTATCTAAAAGTCGATACGTTTGTGAACTATCGAAATCCAGTCGATCCCAACGCAGTGTTTGAACCGATTTTCAATGCTTTGGCGGAACAAGGGTCGAGCACCTTGATCCTAGATCTAAGACAGAATGGCGGGGGGTCGACCGACGCGGCGCAGGCATTGGCCCGCCATCTGCTCGAAGAGACCCAGGCGCTCAAATTGTCCATGTCAGTGGCGACCTTGGATCTTTCCGGATTGAGAGAGCATCTTACAACATGGGATGCGCGCGCCTTGAATCCCGATCCTCGCGGTTTCATCGCTCAAGACGATGGCACGTTCACTTTGCGGGATGGTATTGCGGATGACACGGCCGTTTTGGAACCGGCGGATGCGGCGTTCCAAGGGCGACTGATCATCTTGACCAGCAATTCCAATTCATCGGGCAGCACCAATTTGTTGGCCGTCCTAAGCCAACAGGATCGCACCATTTTGATCGGTGAACCGACTGGGGGCAGCGCCGAAGGTCCCACCGCAGGCATTCAGTTCACTTTGACCCTGCCGCAAAGCGGGGTTCGCACGCGAATCCCTGTGTTTCAGTTCCGCAACAATGTTCAGTCATTCGAAATTGGGATGGGATTGTCGCCGGACATTGCTGCCTCAATGACCGTCGCGGATTTTCGGGCCGGGCGTGATCCGGCGCTGGATATGGCATTGGCCTTGGCTCAGGAGGACGATGTTGATCCCGCTGCGCAGTTCGAAAATGGCGTCGCTACAGTAGACGATTTCGCGATCGTCGCCGGCGACGATTGGAGCGGGACGCTTGAATATCTAAACTACAACAGCGACACGCGTTCCTCCATTCCGGTCCGTTTAGTCGCCCGCGAACCCCAAGGCCGCACAATGCGATATGGGATCGCTTACCCCGGTGAAGAAGACAAGAACGCCAACGATCGCCTGCGTGTTTCGCGCGATGGGACCCAAATCAACGGATACGCTATCGTCCAACGTTTCACTGATCCAGAGCGCGGCACCGTTTTGGTCACCCAAGGGGCCGGCCGTGATGACAACCGACCGGCGGATATCCGTTTAACCTACGAAATCGCCGCTGATCGTTTTGTCATCAGCAAAGACGTGCGATTTGCCGATGGAGAATGGATCAATCGGAATTCTTACCGGTTGCAACGCTGATCGCGCCGATATCGATGAACCGGTGAATGCCGATGGCATCTAAGAAACGGCGATCGTGGCTTACCACCATCAATGCCCCATCAAAGGTCGCCAAAGCGTTTTCGAGCAACTCGACTGTTTCAATGTCGAGATGATTCGTCGGTTCATCCAAAATCAACAGCCACGGCGGCCGTGCGCCCGCCAAAGTACAGGCAAGTCCGGCGCGGAGACGTTCCCCGCCCGATAGCGTGCCGACGGTTTGCAATGTGTCGCGATTGCGGAATGCGAAATGGGCGCAGGCCGCATAGGCTGCCTCTTGGCTCAATTCCGGGTTCAAACGCCGGAAATTGTCGAGGATGCTGGCGGCCGAATCCAGAATGCTGATGTGTTGATCCAGCATGACGGTGCGTTCCGTCGCCCGGCAATGTGTCGCGTGATCCGGTTTTAGCGATCCCGATGCGATCTTCAGGAATGTGGTTTTGCCTGACCCGTTGTGCCCGCAAATTGCGATCCGTTCGCTCCCGCGAATTGTACAAGACCAAGGTCCAAATTGGAGTTGGCCAAGATCCAATACGGCCCCGTCTATGGTCAAAATATCGGTGCCCGATACGATGCCGGTCTTTGGCAGATCAATTGTGATTGGCTTGATGACTTCAACTTGAGTGCGGGCTTCGTTCAATTGTGCTTTGGCGGATCCGATCCGTTGTTTTGCAATCCGCCCTTGTGATGCACCGCTGTTTTCGGCGCGTTCTGCCTTTTTGCCCAACAATATGGCCGGTTGGGAACCGGTTTCTGCCGCGGCGCGACCGGCTTTGTCGCGGCGTTGCTGTTTTTCTTTTTCGCGCTGCGCGGTTTGTTCCGCTTGGCGTAATGCATGGCCTGATCGTTCAAGTTCTGCCTGCGCCCGTTCGCGTTCGGCATCGCGAAGTTCCGCGAATTCCTGCCATCCGCCAGTGACGATTCTAACTCCGATCGGTGTCACTTCAACGATCTTGTCCATCGCGACTAACAATTCGCGATCATGGCTCGCAACGATGACAGCGCCGCGCCAGCTTTCGATCAAGGAACGGACTGCGTCCCTGCCTGTTTGATCCAAATTGTTCGTCGGCTCATCCAAAAGGAGTAAGTCGGGCCGTTCAATCAAAAGCCGCGCTATGCCGATCCGCGTGCGTTCTCCGCCGGAAAACGATCCCATAGTCCGGCTCAGCGCATCTTCACTCAAACCGGTTTCGGTAAGCGCCGATGCGATCCTCTGCTCCAACGTCCAATCCGCGTTGGCGAAATCGTCTGTTGATCCATCGCCGGCGGCAATGCGGCGCAGAGTTTCGAGGTCTTCGGCGACGCCCAACGCAGCGGACACATCCATATCCGGTGACCATTCTTGCGCCAAAACGCCTACAGTCCCGGCGCAAAGCACCGAGCCTGAAGCGGGTTTTAGTGTTCCGGCGATTACCTTCAACAATGTCGATTTGCCGGACCCGTTGCGCCCAACCAATCCGATCCGCTCTGTCCCTACAGACAGGGACAAATCATCGAACAAGCGCCGGCGGTCGGGCGTCCGCACGCATAGACGATCAAGGGTGAGGATTGAGGACATTTATTTAACTTCAAGTTTGCATGGCAGCGGACCGCCGGTTGCCCTGTTTAATCAATCCTCACCCAAAAATTTTATCGAACAATGTCCATTTCCGCGATCAATGCATCGGCTCCATCGACTTTTTCCATCACCCATAACATGTACCGCGTATCGACATGAATCGTTCGCGTTGTGCGAGGGTCAAAATCCCAATCGGAATTGACGCTTTCAAACGTGCCATCGAACAACAAGCCGACCAATTCAGCCCGGGCGTTCAATGTCGCCGATCCACTGTTGCCACCCGTGCTATCAAGGTCTGTTAGGAAATTCACAGGGACCGAGCCTATGCTGTCCAAGGCGTAATCCCCGTAATCGCGGGCCTCGACGCGGTCGAGCAACGTTTGCGGCGAGTTGAAGGGATTTTCGCCAGTGTCTTTATCGGCGATCCCTTCGAGCGTGGTGAATGGAAGATATGCCATCCCATCGCGCGGAGATCCGCCCAGCACACTGCCAAAGGTCACACGCAATGTGCTGTTTGCATCTGGATATGTCAGACGGCCATCCTCGCGCTGCCACGCGGTGATCGCTTCCATATAAGCAGGGCGCAATGCAAGAGACCGGCCTGCGCGCTCTTCGCCTTGTGCTTCCAATCCGCGCCCGTAATCATACATGGCCACCGCCAATTGCATGAAGGGGTCTTCGCTGGCCTCCAACTCGTCTGGCGTCGCATCCATCATTGCCAATCGAGTGTCGACATCTCCTAATGTTGTGTCGGCGTAGAACCTATCCAGCAAAGCAGGAAGTTTGTCCGCCGTCGTTTCGTCCGTCAATCCCAAGGCGGCATCAAAAGCGGCCACGCGTTCGTCGGTTGGTTGCGCAATATAGCCGGTCAAGAACAACGCCCATTCTGCTTTATCAACGGCCGGATCGAACCGACGGTCCAACGCTTGCATCCCTTGGCGGAAGAACGTCATATCACGCTCTTGATAACCCGGTTCGCGTTCTGCGTTGGGCAACGCTTTTTCTTGAGCCAATCGGTACAACCGGCGGGCGGTTGAAAAAAGGCTGGGCCGGGAAACATTGCGAAACCAGAAATTGGTGCGCGCGGCTTGCGCGCTTTCTTCGGACAGAGCGCCCAGCGCGGCAATCGCTTCGCCATATTCTGCGCGTGATGGGTCGGCCGCGATCCATTCGGAAAGCGCGCTTTCGCGCATGCGGCGCCGTTCAACCAATCCTACCCGACGCGCGCCTTCGATTTGGCCGCGCAGGTTTTTCTCAAAATTGTTGAGACCGGCAAGCCGCGATTCGTATTTTACGCGGGAGTCCGACCCTTCGGGTGCGGCGGCCTCGATGGTGTCGATCCAATCGTTCAACAGACTTTCGAATGTGGGATAGGTCCAATTGAATGTGTTTTCCACTTCGGCCATCAATGTGTATCGGCTGGTCGATCCCGGGTAGCCTGCGGCCATAACGAAATCGCCGTCATCCAATCCGGCGGCGCTAACCTTTAGATGGTGTTCCGGCGCGTATGGGACATTGTCTTCGGCATAATCTGCAGCCGATCCATCGGGCGCTACATAGGCGCGGTAAAACGCAAAATCACCGGTGTGACGAGGCCACTGCCAATTGTCGATGTCGCCGCCATATTTACCAATGGAGTCTGCAGGTGCGTAGACAAGTCGGACATCACGAACTTCCAATCTCTTGACCAATTTGTATTGAGCGCCGCCGTAAAAACTGGCGACTTGACAGCGATAGCCGCTTTCTTCTTCGCATTCGGCAGTGATGTCTTTGGATCGTTGTTCGATAACCGCGTACCGTTCAGTTGCGGCAAGATCACCTGTGCCTGCACGCATGCGATCGGTGACATCGGTCACTTCAGTGGTGACGTAAATGCGAGATCCTGGCGCGGCGGGCAATTCGCCCGAAAGGCCATCGGCAAGAAAGCCGTCCGCAAGGTAGTTGTTGTCGGCGGTTGAATTGTATTGAACCGATCCGCGCGCGCAATGATGGTTTGTAACAACTAAGCCTTGCTCGGACACAAAGCTGGCCGAACATCCGCCTAGTGATACGACCGCGCCCATAGGAAATCCGGTCAAATCGGCCAAAGCGTCTGGCTCAATTTCCAATCCCGCTTCTTCCAATTCTGCACTGATTTCCTGCAATTGATCCGGCGTGAACATACCCTCTTTTGCAAGGGCAGGCGCAGCGATTGTTGAACCGCCAATAAGCAGGCCGAGAGATAAGAGTTTGAGGTTTTTCATAAGGTGACCCTACAATGATGCGCACGGTACCCGGCCGGGCCATTGCGCGTTGAATGTTACAATATATCGTTGGCGGCGGTCTAAGAGGTTTCCGATCTAACCGCAACCGATTGTGGCGTCGTCAATTACGTCGCCCATGGCCCCGTAATCGCAAGAGTCCGCGTCGGCGCATAGGCGTTGACAAAGAACCATTTGCCGTCGGGTGAAAAACACCCCCCCGCAGGCTCCGTTTGCATGCGCAGGCGGGCGAATTCATACGGATTGCCATCGGGTGTGATGCCGCGAACATGGTTGTCGACCACGTCTGTGTATTGGTCTTCGCACACCAACAGATGGCCGCTGGGAGCCACGCATAGGTTGTCGCCAAAATTGAATTGGTCGGGGCTCTCGCTTTCGAAGAAGAGCTCGACCTGATCGGGTTTTTCACCGCGCCCGGGAACAAACCGGAAGATTTGGCCCAATTTCATTACGCCGCCGCTGGTGGAGCACGCGAACAGATCGTCGATGCCCATGTGCAGCCCTTCTCCGCGAGCGATCATTGCGGCGCCTTTGCCGATTGCGCGCGTTCGCAGATCGTCTTGCGGGGCCTCTACATTGTCGAGATCGATCCAGCTTACGTTATAAGACTGCCCCACTGGCATGGTGGCCGCGTCCCAATTGCGCGTGTCCGTCAGACCATCGACAACCATCGCCTGTAACGTGCCGCCCTTTGCCAAGTCGCCCGGCATGTTTGGCACAAATCGGTAAAATACGCCGTCATCGCGATCTTCTGTCATATACACATAGCCGGTTGCCGGATCGACGCAGGCGGCTTCGTGATTGAAACGACCCATCGCGCGCAGCGGGGTGGGTTCAACCAATCCGCTGGCGGATCCGGGCACTTCGAACACCCATCCATGGTTCACGGCCAATCCATCGCCGTATCGTTGGCCCGGTCCGGTCGGTGCCTCTTCGCATGTCAGCCAGGTACCCCATGGAGTGACCCCGCCCGAACAATTGCGGATTGTGCCGCCCAATGTGCGCATTTGGCGTTTGACGACCAAAGTGCTGGCATCAAGAACAATATTGGTTGTGCCGCCGGGGACAATCGCACCGTTATGCGTGCCAAACCCTTTTTCAATCGAACCGCCAGCGTCGTCGCTCGGCACGAGTTCATGGTTTCGGACCAGCACAATTTCGCCGTTGCCCAAATCAAGGCAGCCCATGCCATCGGCCTTATCTGGAACCGTTCCACCGTCGGTCATCGCGTCGCCCAAACTGGACAGGACGCGGTAGGAAAACCCCTCTGGCAAATCGAGGATCCCGGCCGGGTCAGGGCGCAACGGTCCATAGTCGGAAAAAGCCCCGTTTGCGCCACCGCCGGTTAAGGCTGCGCCGCGCGTCATACATCCGCTCGCTAAGAGCGCTGCGAAGGCGCTGCCGGTTGCGGTCATGAATTGGCGGCGATCTGAATTCGGCAATCGCATTGCGATGACCCCTTTTAACAACGGAAGAACGACAACGTAGCGCGATGCTACATAATGCGCGCCGCGCGCGCCAGACAATCATGCCGAACTGTTCCCATAGCCCCGATCATTCTGCGAACGTCCCACCTTGACCGACGGTTTTCGTTATTCGGTCTTGCTAACGGTCACGCGCCTGTCATCTTGGATAGAGAAATACGAGGTGGGCAATCAAAACTATGCGAATTGGGACTGTTCAAAGGGGGGCGGCGCGGTCTGTCACTTTTGCGCCCTTATTGGCGCTTGCCGCGCTTTCAGGTTGCGCTTTGCCAAGTATGGATGCGCCCGCTCTCGAACAAGCGATTCCTGTACCCGAACGATGGTCAATCGCGGATGATGCCGCATCGCATGATGCCGTGGCGATCGAGCTGGGATCCTATTGGCTGCTATTGAACGACCCGCTGATTGATGAATTCACTGCGCGTGCACGACAAAACAATTTTGATCTCGCTGCGTCTTTGGCGCGGTTGCAGGCGGCAGAAGCTCGATTGCGCGATGCACGAAGCGCGCGTTTGCCCACGGCCAATGCCAGCGGCGGTTTGCGTCAGGACTTCGGCGATTTTGCGAATGACGATCTCCAATATGTCTTGAACGGAGATGTGTCTTGGGAAACCGATTTGTTCGGCCGGATCAGTGGTTCGATTGCTGCGTCTCGCGCAGAATTGCGCGCCGCAGGTTACAACGCGGCCGATCTGGAGCGGATCATTGTCGCAACCGTCGCGACACAGACGATCACAGCCCGGTCATTGGCCGCACAGCTGGAGATTGCGCGCGCTTCACTGGCCAATCAAGACGACAACCTGCTCATCGCGCAATGGCGTGCGCAAGCCGGTCTCGTATCCAGTTTGGACGTGGAGCAGGCCCGCACTCAAAGAGCGCAAACCGCGGCTTCAATTCCTTTGTTGGAAGGCGATTTGGTGGCCACCGCAAACGCGATTTCGACCTTAATTGGTGAAACACCCGGACCCGTCTATGCCACTTTGGTGGAACAACCTCGTGAGGTGCCGGCCCCGCCGGTCAATGTCTCGTTGAAGGCGCCCGCCGATACGTTGCGCATGCGGCCCGATGTTGGCGCGGCAGAAGCACAATTGATTGCCGACCTAGAACGCGTTGGCGTGGCACGGGCGCAACTTTACCCGTTGGTCCGGCTAACCGGAACGGTAGGGACAAGCGCATTTGGCATAGATGAATTGTTCGATGTGATCACCGGCAACGTCTTTGCTGGGATCACGCAATTGTTGTTCGATGGTGGGCGGACACGTGCCCAGATCGACGCATCTCAGGCCATTGCAGATGGGTCGCTTGCGGCGTGGCAGCAATCGATCTTGGAAGCGTTGGAAGATGTGGAGACCGCATCGGTAGGCCTTTCCACCAGCAATGATCGGGTGACCGCATTGATGGAAGCGAGCGAAGGTGCACGCGGTGCAGCGATCCTCGCGCGCAGTCAGTATCAAGCGGGCCTGATCGATTTTCAGGTCCTGCTTTCGGTTGAAAGCCAATTGTTAAGCGCGCGCACCGCGCAAGTATCGGCGGAAGCGGCGCGGGCTTCGTCATTTGTTGCCTTAGCGCGGGCGATGGGCGGCGGATGGCGGGCGCCGCAAAATGCCGGAATTGAAACAGGGAATAACGGGCAATGAGCATTCCAAGCGACAGCACCGAAACTGTCAACGAATTCCTCGGCGAAAAGCAGCAACCTAGTTGGCGCCGGACGATGAAGTTCTGGCTCCCGGCTGTGATAGTCGGTGCGCTGCTGCTTCTTTTGGTTTCCACCTGTTCAGGCGGCCCGGAACAAACATCCTATGTCACCGAAGAGACGACAGAGGGCGAGTTGGATCTCACCGTTACGGCGACCGGGAATTTGCGGCCGACCAATCAAGTGACGGTTGGCTCCGAAGTGAACGGCCCGGTTGAGCAAGTCCTTGTTGATGTCAACGATCAGGTCACACGAGGACAGGTGATTGCGGTCATCAACACCGAGATCATCGATCAACAAATCGCCCAAGCACGCGCCAATCTGAACGCGGCACGGGCCAGTCTTTTGCAAGCCCGCGCAACGTTAGAGGTTGATACGGCGCAGCTCGATCGTTTGAAGGAAGTGCGCGAGCTTTCCGGTGGCCGGGTGCCATCGCAAATTGAATTGGAACAAGCCGAAGCATCGGTTGCCCGTGACAGAGCATCCGTCGCCTCCGCCCAGGCCAACATCGAAGCCGCGCAAGCGACGTTACGGGCCAACCTGACCACACGCAGCCGGGCCGTTATCCGCGCGCCGGTCACCGGTGTAGTTTTGGCACGGCAAATTGAGCCTGGTCAGACTGTCGTTGCCAGTTTTAACACGGTTACACTGTTTGTGATCGCCGAAGATTTGGCGGCAATGCAGCTGCGCGTGTCAATTGATGAGGCCGATGTTGGCCAAGTCGATGCCGGGCAAAGCGCCAGTTTTACCGTCGATGCCTATCCCGGCAGACGTTTCCCAGCAGAGGTTCAACGCGTCGACTTGGCATCGGGCAACACGGTCGAAAATCAAGGCGGTGCGTCGGCTGCTGGGGGCGGATCCGTGGTCAGCTATGAAGCGCGATTGATCGTTCAAAACCCCGAAGGCCTTTTGCGACCTGGCATGACAGCAACCGCGACCATCGCAACGGAATCAACCGGAAACGTCCTTTTGGTCCCCAACGCCGCACTGCGGTTTAGGCCCGATCGCGAAGAAGAGAGCGAGGGCGGCATGCTGAATGTTCGAGTCGGCCTTGATCAACAAGAACAAGAAGCCGGCATCGGGGTGGGCTCTCGTCAACAAGTGCAGGTGCTCCAAGAAGACGGGTCGTTGCAGGCTATCGATGTGATCACCGGTCAAAGCGATGGCCGATTGACCGCGGTGGAATCCTCTGAACTTTCCGCAGGGATGGACGTTGTCACCGGCGTGAAAGCGCAAGGTCAGTAGAGCCGAAATGAGCCAACAGCCGCTTATCGAATTGGAAGGCATCACCAAAGTCTTTGGCAGCGGACCGGCTGCGTTTCAGGCTTTGAAGGGTGTCGATCTGACGATCGATCATGGTCAATTCGTTGCGATCATGGGTCCATCGGGATCGGGTAAATCGACCACGATGAACATTCTTGGCTGTCTTGACGTACCCACGCGTGGGAAATTCAAGTTTCGCGGGGTCGAGGTACAGCGTTTGAACCGCGATCAACGCAGCCTATTGCGGCGTCGTTATCTTGGATTTGTGTTCCAAGGGTTCAACTTGCTGTCGCGCACAACCGCGCTTGAAAATGTTGAATTGCCTTTGTTGTACCGGGGGGAGAAGAAATCCGTCCGGCGCGCCGCCGCGATGCACGCGCTTGATCAGGTCGGCCTTGCCCCTTGGGCGACGCACACTCCGGCAGAATTGTCAGGCGGTCAGCAGCAACGGGTTGCGATTGCGCGTGCGCTTGTTTCTGATCCGAATGTGTTGTTGGCGGACGAACCGACCGGCAACCTAGATAGCGAAAGATCGGTTGAGATCATGGAATTGCTGCGCAAGCTGAATTCCGATGGGATCACGGTCATCATGGTCACGCACGAAGAAGAAATGGCGGCTTTTGCCAAAACGATCGTGCATTTCCGGGATGGCTTGGTTGATCGAATTGAACGCGGAACCATGAGCGAAGAACCCGTCGCAGGGGAGGCTGTCTGATGTTTGGGGCCACCCTGCTTCTTTCTCTGCGTGAGATACGGCGGCATTTGCTGCGTTCAATTCTAACCACATTAGGCATCATCATCGGCGTTGCGGCGGTCGTGACCATGGTCACGTTGGGCAATGGCGTTACGGCGTCCGTTCAAGAAGAGATCTCTTCATTGGGCGCGAGCAATTTCATTGTGTTCCCAGTGCGCACAGATCGCGGCACACGTAGGCCATTTTATCAAGACGATGTTGATGCGGTTCAACAACAGATCGCGGGTGTCGAGGTCGCGGCTGGTACAGTTCAATCCAACGCCACTGCGTTCTACAACGGCCAAGATTGGGACACGCAAGTGACAGGCGCGGATGGTGCTTTTCTTCAGGCGCAATCCATCGCCCTTTCCGAAGGGCGCGCATTCACAAGCGACGAAGAAGTGGCGGGCAAGAATGTCTGCCTGGTCGGTCCGAAAGTGCGCGAGACGATCTTCCTTCCCGATGTAAGCCCTGTCGGCGAAACGATGCGGTTGGGTGAGGTGTCGTGCAACGTTGTTGGTGTGCTCGAAGAACGCGGCCAAGGCGGCGGCGGGGCAGATGAAGACGATGTCGTCTTTATGCCGATCAAAACTGTCCAACGCCGGTTCCGCGGCACCGACTCGCTCGATTATTTCGTCTTGAAATACGATGCATCCTATTCATCCGCAGTGATCCAACAATCGCTTGTCGATCTGTTGCGAGAGCGGCGTTTGCTGCAAGGCGCCGAAGCGAACGATTTCAACGTCATCGACACCGCTCAGGTTAACGACGCCCTAGGCGCGGTCACCGGCGCCTTGACCGCCATGGTTGGCGTAATCGCCTCAATCAGCCTCCTTGTCGGTGGGATCGGAATTATGAACATCATGCTTGTTTCCGTGACCGAACGGACGCGCGAAATTGGTATTCGTTTGGCCATTGGCGCCTTGGCCCGCGAAGTCCGATTGCAGTTTTTGACCGAAGCGGTTGTGCTCTGCGCGCTTGGTGGACTTGCGGGCCTTTTGTTGGCGTTTGTTGCATCGGTCCTGTTGGCCGGCGCGATTGATGTGCCGTTTATTTTCGACCCCACGATCAATATTTTGAGCTTTGTTTTCGCATCATCCATGGGGATTGTGTTCGGGTATTACCCCGCCCGCCGCGCCTCACAGCTCGACCCGATCGATGCGCTCCGTCACGAGTGATGGCACGCTAATTCTCGACTTCGATCGTCGCGATTGTACGGTCGTTTTCATCCCGATTTGAACGGTCAAAACCGACTTCGGCATCGATCAATTGTTCCGATTGATCCGCACGGGCAAAATTGCGGATTAAACGAACCATAGCGCGGCCCGGTCCGTTGGGATTGATCCGGTCGCCGCTAAACCCGTGAACGCTGATTTCGTAGCCGCCGGTAAAGGCGTTGCGCATCACATATTCTTCGGGGCCGTATCCGCTGGTCATGTCATTTGACAATTTCCCGCCCAATTGACTGCGTTGATTCCCGTAAAAGACGTTCTCACTTGATGGTTCGAGAATGTGGAGATCGAGGTCGGCATCCGCGCTGGTCCATTCGACCACCACCCGAATATCGGTGTCGAGCGTTGCAATCAGACGGGGATCAAGAGACCATGAGCCGCCCGCAGCCTCGATCAATGGGATTAAAGAATTGATTTCCATCAATGCGACGGTTTCAAGCCCCTCATACCGCCCGTCGGTAGGGGCAAGGATCACCTCAGACAGCAATTCAAACGCTCGCTCCAGATCATCTTTGCGTTGGGCACCCTCCGATTGCCGCGCCCGCGCAGCCAAGGTGAGAGCAAGGATCCGCTTGGGTTGGGTGCGATATTCGATCCGAGCGTTTAACGTTTCCAACAACTCAATCGCAGTGTCGAAGTCGCCATCGCGTTCGAGCCTAAAGGCTACGATCAACAAGGTTTCATCATCGCTGGTCCGAAGGTCGAGCGCCGACAGCACCAATTGCCGGGCCAATTCGTCATCGCCCTTCAATCGAAACCACTCCGCTACATCGAGGTAATAGCCCGGCGCGCTGCCATATTTCTCTTCTTGCTGTGACAAGACCTCCAACAATTGTTCCGGTTTGGCCGCGTCCAAGGCTTGAAGATAGGGGCGATCATTGAGGACATTGGCAAGGTCCACTTGCAACGCATTGCCCGGCGCTGCGCCGTTTGCGCGATTGCCTGTCGTAACAAGGCCCGATTCCGCCTGCGCTTCTTGCAATCCGATATCGGCACCGACCACGGCGATTGGTGATGCAGCATCCAGATTGCTAACGGCCCGCCGTGTGCCGGTCACAACAATGGTGTCTTCGTCTCCGTCGCCATAATATCCGCCATACTCACCAGGCGGTGGCGGTGGCGGCGGAGGAGACGGTGCCAATAAAGGCGGCGACCGCGGTTCAGCTTCGGCAGCAGCGTCCGTTGCCGCTTCGCTGACAGCGACTGGCAGCGATTGGACATCCGATTGCTGCACTCGCTGGATTACAGCGTCTTGATCGAATTTTCTGTTCCACCAGTCTTTCGTTTCTTCCCATTCGGATACAACAAACGAAAGCCGCTCTTCGCGGGCATTGCTGCGCTCTTGTTCACGTGCATATTTTTGCGTTTGATACTGTTTCAACCACTGGTCGCCAAAGCCACTTGGCGGTTCGATATCGGCGGCCAAATATTGGTCTGGCTGTTCCAACACCAGAAACGCCATCGTCGGACTTGCGACTTGGAATCGTTCGGCCAAAACTCGCATTGCATCGCGGTCTACCGGGTTGTCCGATAGGCGATTCACTTCCTGCGACGCCCACAATGCACCGGCGGCGTTGTGGCCATCGGCGTTGCGTGTGTTGATGCGATAGGTCCGTCGCCGTTCATTGCGACGGGTTCCCGAAAGACGTACGGTGACCTCATCCCATTCGCCCAATTTGCCAACGACGCTCCAGCGACCATTAGCCGCTGTCAGAGCGCGATATTGCAAGCGATTGCCCCCGCGATCGCGGATCGAAACGATCCCCACTGGCAAGGTTCGCATTTGCGACAGGATATCTTGGGAATTTTGCGCGTCCATGAACAACGCTTTCCCGCCATTGTCCTGGGCAATGAGGTTGAGCCGTTGTGCGTTGACGTTGGCCCCGCTCGCGATTGCGATCAAAGGGCAATCGACGTTGAAGCGTTCCGATAGGTTCAACGATGCGTCACCATCGCTGAACAGAATGCAGAGATCGGCGTCACCGCGTGTGGCGGTTGAAACATTCGCAAAACTGGTCGCACCGCGATAGATTTGTGAGCCCAAGAACGCATCGAGGTCATCGATTTGCGCGCCGGTAAAGCGGGTCAGTTTTGGGGTGGCACTTGAGAAAGTGATCACTTCGACAGAATTGGGCGCGGTGTCGTTTAGGAATTGCGTCAAAACCGCGCGTTCTGTTTCGACCAATGCATCCGCGCGGGATCGCGACACATCCCAATACACGCGCACGCTTTCGGGCGGATCCTCGGAAAGATCAACGGCGGTGTAATCGTCGCTGATGGTGAAAAACACATCGCCGTTTTCATGGCGTGAGGCAACGGCTTCGCTGATTGGATCAACGCCGGACAATTGCAGCGAGCCGGACAATTGGGTGTCGGCCAAGACATAGGGCGCGCTGACATAGGATTGCCCTTCGCGCGTCATTTGCACCGGGTCCAATCCGGAAAGGGTGATTGTGGGCGCTTCGGCGACGCCGTTCGCTGTCGCGCTTAACCGGAACGATCCCACATCGCCGTCAATCTCAAGCGGAATCGAAAGGCCCTCCGCTGTATCAATTGGGGTGACGAATGTGAGCGAGATGCGCCTGCTGTTGTTGGGCAGGATGGGGTAAATCCGGGTAGAAAATTCGTTCCGGCTCGAAATTTCGGCAAGGCCCGGATCAACGGTGCCGCGCACTTCATCTTCGTAAATTTGCTGCGCTTTGGGTTGATCGATCAAGCTTCCGGGGATCATCACCCCTTCAATATCGAGCTTGTATCCGGTCAACACCGCATCACGGGGCAATTGCATCGCAACGCGCGCTTCGACCTGATTGTTCGATGGGTTGGTTAAAAGTGCATCGATTTCCACTTCGGCCATCGTGCCGTTCTGATCTATTGTGACAGAGAATTCGGATACAGTGATGTCCGGCTGTTCCGCGCCGTTCTCGATCCCGTTGATAAGCGCGCGCACCGATGGGTTGGCAGAATTCGTGGGGCTCGACACGGCGGCCGCCGGCAACAATGTGAGGGCCAAGATGGCGATCAATCGAGTCAGAGTTTTCATTGCGTCTTCCCCCAAACAGCAGATGTTAATCCTTTTGCTAATCAAGCAAATGTGAACGTCAGATGTTCACAATGCCTATCGTTTCCATGGGCCGGTCAATCGCATGGGGGCGCCGCACGCCGAAAAGTTTGCTATGCGCACACAGACTGCCTTAATGTTCATCCTTCACCGCGGCTTCGCGCGTGGATGCGCCAACCGTTTGGATCGATAACCGTCGCAATGCCCCGTTTTTCAACCAGATATTCGCAAATGCGCGCCGGTTTTGCCGCCGCGTTTGCGTGCGTTGTGGCTATGCAGCCGGCTTCTGCTCAGGATGAACAATACGGCCCAGTCTTAGATCCTGCGACGGAGGCATTAGTCGATGCATCGGTTGAACAGGTGCCCGCATCCATCCCGGCACCGCTGGCGCAGGCGGTCGCGCGATCCTTGGAACAAAGCCCCATCGTGTTGGCGGGCCTTGCCGAACTGGCGGCATTGGAAGCCGATTTGCGCACTGCGCGGTGGCAGCGATATCCCAATCTTTCGGCTGAATTGTTGGCCGCAACCGGTGGTTCGAACGTTGCCGAGACCGATGGACTGGCAGTGAATGTCGCCTTGGAGCAACCGCTTTGGGCGGGTGGCGCAATCAACAGCCAAGTGGACGCCGCAAGGTTCAATGTTGATGTCGGGCGCAATGCGCTGCGTGAGGCGCGCTTCAACATTTTGTTCGCCGTGATTCAGTCTTATTACGATGCGCTGCTGGCGTTTGAACGGGTCAAAGTGTTGGAAACGGGATTGGCAGAGCACCGTATTTTGGTCGGGTCAATCGAACGTCGCGTCCGACAGGAAGTGTCACCTCTTGCCGATCTAACTTTGGCGCGATCCCGCCTCACACAGCTGGAGGTGGAATTGACCACGGCGCGGGAAATCGGACAGAATTCGATGCTCCGATTGCGCGAATTTGTTGGCGCGGATGTTAATCGTCCGGTGTTCGGATCATCTACAGATGCCGACAATGTTCCGGTTCAACCGATCGCGATGCAGGAAATGATGGCATGCTCGCCCTCACTCGATCGGCTGCGCAGTCAAATCGATGTGGCGCAAGCGCAGGCAAGCACAGCCCGGCGTAGCCTTTTCCCTCAGGTTTTGTTTCAGGTATCTCAGAATGAGATAACCGGCGCCCGTGCTGCGATCGTATTGCGTGCGCAAACTGGCAATGGTCTGTCGCGCCTCTCCGCCGCCGACAGCGCAGAAGCGCGCGTCGATCAAGCGGTGGCGGAATTGGGGCAGGCGGATCGCGAAGGGCGCACTCGATTGGGGATCGAATACATCACGTTAAGATCGAACCAACAGCGCGCCGAAGCAGGGTCTGAGGCAAGCCAAGCCGCTGGAGATTTGCTCGCGAGTTATCGTCGTCAGTTTGTCGCCGGGCGTCGCAGTTGGCTTGATGTGTTGAATGCCGCTAGAGAAGTCACCACCGCGCGCGCTGCGGAAAGCGACGCGCGGGTGAACGCCGCGGCAAGCGCGACAAGGATTTTTGCCTTGTCATGCCGTTGGCGACCATTGGGGTTGTAAAGGTAGGCGGCTGCGTGAGTTCTGACATCCTCGAAGCGCTGGAGCGCTATGCGCGTGCCCGGCGAACAACTTTGCCGCCGCATTGGGATGCCGATATTCGCGCTGCGTTGGCCGACCGGTATTTGCCCGAAGACGCCACCGCGCTTGAAGCGGTTCGGACCGAATTGGAATGGGAACCGCCGACCCAGATTGGCGGCCGGCCACGCGCAGATGAATTGCCTTTATTGGTGCACGACCCGGATCAAGGTTGGGTCGTGGCCCTGCAATGGGTGGGCGAAGATGAACTCGCTTTGTTGGGACACGCACAACCATTGGTTTGGACGGAGGAACAAACCTTTTTCATGGTTAGTGTCCCCGACCCATTGCGCCGCGATGGCGTGAGCGCGTTTGGCGTTTTCTCAAGCGCGATCAAACGGCGCAGCCGTGTTTTGGTCATCGCCGCGATAGCCACCGTCTTTGCCAATATTTTGACGCTGGCGACCTCGCTCTACGCGATGCAATTGTATGACCGGGTGATCCCGCTGGCGAGTTTTGAAACGCTCTTTGTTCTGACGGCTGGTGTGCTTTTCGCACTGGTGCTGGACCTGACTCTGCGCAGTCTGCGCGCAATCTTGATCGAGGCAGAGGCGCAGAACATCGACAAGGAAGTGTCTGAATTCTTCTTTGCCAGAGCGCAGGCGATACGTCTTGATGCGCGGCCGCAAGGCGTCGGGACAATGGCCGCACAAATCCAAGGTCAAGAACAAATCCGCCAAGTGATGTCGGCCAGCTCGCTATTCGTGTTTGCCGATTTGCCGTTTGCGATCTTCTTCATTCTTGTCATCGCTGGTATCGGCGGCAGCATCGCGCTGGTGCCCGTTATTAGCCTTCCGATCGCGCTCCTTTTGGCGTTCTTACTGGCGATGGTTATTCGCAAAGGCGCTGAACGATCACAGGTGACCGGCAATCAAAAAAATGGCCTTTTGGTCGAAATGCTCGACGCATCCGAAACGGTGAAGGCCAATTTGGGCGGCTGGCAAATGATCAGCCGTTGGAATCGCCTGATCCGCGAGGTTCACCATTTCGAAGATCCGGTGAAACGCGCATCGGCTGTATCAGGGACGCTTTTTTCTAGCCTTCAGCAAACGACCTATGTGGCGGTCATGGGTTTTGGTGCTTACCTTGCGGCAACAGGTCAGATCACAACCGGCGGCTTGTTGGCCTGTTCAATAATTGTGGGACGGATCAATGGGCCGTTGATTGCCCAATTGCCGAACTTAATCGTTCAATGGGGCTATGCGCGCTCGTCTCTAAAGGCGCTGGATGGATTGCTGCAATTTCCAGTAGAGCGGACATCAGAAAGCGGTGGCCTACGACCGGAAAGCATGTCTGGGCCGATCACCATCAAAGCGGCGGCATTCGCCTATGACGATGCGCCACCGGCGGTCGATGTTGCGCAATTGCAGATCAAGCCGGGCGAACGGGTCGCGTTGATTGGCGGCGTTGGCGCGGGTAAATCAACTTTGCTTAAACTGATTGCTGGGCTGTATTCGCCGCAAACGGGTTCGGTCGCGGTGAACGGCATCGATCTTGGCCAAATTTCTGAAGACATCGCCCGCCGTCAAATCGGGTATTTGTCACAGAACGCACGGCTTGTGCGGGGCAGTTTACGCGACAGTTTGACGATGGGGCTGGGTCATATTGACGATGCGGCTTTGATCGCAACCGCAAAGGCGACCGGTTTGGAAACCTTGTTTTCCGATCAAAAACGCGGACTGGATATCCAAATGCAAGAGGGCGGCGCGGGGCTTTCTGGTGGGCAGAGGGCCTTGGTTGGGATCAACCGTTTGATCCATGCTCGCCCACGAATTTGGCTTCTCGATGAACCGACTGCGGCGTTAGACGTGAACAGCGAAAAATCAGCATTGGACGCGGTAAAAGCGGCCATGCGGGATGATGATATTTTGATTATGGCCACGCATAAACTTCCGTTGATAGAGAGGTTTTCGCGCGTGGTGGTGATGGCAAACGGACAAGTCATCAGCAGCGAACCATCGACGGATTTCATCAAGCGGTTCCGCGAAACTGCTGAACTGCGAAAGAGCAAAGCGCAAGAAACCAAGCAAAGCAGCGGTATGATCACCACCAAAATTGGCAGAGGCAAGAAGCCGTGAATACATTGCTCCGCCCTGCCACTCTGATCATCATTACAATCTCCGCGCTTTTGGTGGGTTTCATCGCGTGGTCGCAATGGGCCGAGCTGGATCAGGTGACGCGCGCTCCTGGTAAGGTGGTGCCGTTCGCCCGGGTGCAAATTGTACAAAGCGAACAAGACGGCGCGATTACCCAAATTGCCGTGCGCGAAGGAGAAGCGGTTACCGCCGGTCAATTGCTGGTTGAATTGGATAAGGTTCAACTTGAAGCCGCTGTGCGCGAATCCCGGGTGAAGGTCGCCGCTTTGGAAAGTCGGATGGCGCGGATCAACGCGGAATTGTTCGACCGACCTTTGACGTTCCCGAGCTCGCTCGATGATTTTGACGAATTCGTCGCGAACCAACGTCAATTGTTTCAACGCCGTCGTGCCGCGCTTCAATCGGAATTGGCGACGCTTTCCAGCCTGGCCGAATTGCAACAGCAGGAATTGGATCTCAACATGCCGTTGTTGGATACGGGCGATGTGGCCCGATCCGAAATCATCCGGATGCAACGGGTGGTGGTTGAAACGCGGGGACGCATTTCGAATTTGCGATCAGAATACATCCGGGATCTACAGGCGGAATTCACGCAGACCGAAGAAGAACTGGCCGCATCGCGTCAGCAACTGGCCCGCTCCGAAGACAGTCTGCGTGCATCCACCTTGGCTGCGCCAACCGATGGCATTGTGAAGAACGTCCGATTTTCGACCATTGGTGGCGTGGTGCGGGCAGGCGAAGAGGTTTTGCAGATCGTTCCGGTTGGCGAAAAGTTGATCATCGAAACGCGGGTGCCGCCGCGCGACATCGCCTTTGTCAAAACCGGCCAAACGGCGCGTGTGAATTTTGATGCTTATGACAATTCGATTTACGGATCGGCGACCGGCAACGTGGTTTTCATCAGCCCGGACACATTGACCGAGCAAAGCGAGAACGGGTCGAGCGAGACCTATTATCGCGTCAATCTTGAGGTGGACACTGCCACGATGAGGCAAGTTGAAGGTCGCGATTTGATCAACCTTCAAGCCGGAATGACCGCGACGGCAGAGATACTCACCGGCAAATCGACGGTGTGGGCCTATCTCACCAAGCCCATTTTGAAGACAGCATCGGATTCAATGCAAGAACGTTGATCGGTGCGATTGCATTGCTTAATCTGTTGATCGGTGAAGTGATCGCCCCTAGCCTGCGACATTCAGAAACAGGGGCATACAGTGGCAATCACTCCCAATTACACGATCTTCAATCCTGCAAACATTTCGCAGGCCGTCATCGACCTTTTGTTGGGCGTAGCTGACGAAGCGTTTCGGCTTTGGGGTGAGGTTTTAGCCGGCGATGCCAATTTGGCGGTCCGTGTCGAATTGCTCGAAGATACATTCAGCGGCCGGGCACAGGGTGGTTGGGGTAATGGAACCAATATTGGTCAGACGAACGGATTGAACCTGATTGTTGGGGCGCCGTCTTATGAGCTTCAAACCGGGCAAGATGTTCCCAACGGCGACTATGACGTGATCATGCAGTTCAGCATGGATTACCTTCTGAACGAGCTTTTCCTGGATCCAACGCCTGGATCGCGCGACGATATCCCATCGGACCGCACAGACGGTCTAAGCGTGATCCTGCACGAAATTGGGCATGCGCTTGGCATTATCGGATATTATAACACCGACACCAATGAACAGGGTAATTTTGCGACGCCATACGATTTGCGCAGGGTGGAAATCGACGGCGAAGATTTCTTCCGAGGGCCCAATGTAACGCAAGTGCTGGGCCGTGACTTGGATCAAACGCGCGGCAATTATGCGCATTATGGCAACAATAACGAAAACCCGGCGACCAGTGACGATCCGACCACGGGATTGATGAACGGCGTCGTGTTCTATCGCGGCTATGCCTACACGATCAGTGATCTGGATTTGGCCGTGCTGGCGGATACCGGTTTAGGCACGATCCGGGATGATATTCTTGACAATCCGCTGCACGAATATTTGCGCGGTGGGGACGGCAATGATCAAATCATTGGCGATCACATCGCCAATCGGTTTTTTGGTGATGCGGGCGACGATGCTCTGTTTGGCAATGGCGGCGCCGATACATTGTTTGGTGGTGAAGGCGCCGACAGCCTTGATGGCGGAGCAGACGTGGATCAATTGATCGGCGGCCTAGGCAATGACACGATTGACGGCGGTTCCAATGTGGACACGGCGGTCGTTTCGGGGAACCGCGCGGATTACACGATCACACAGACGCAAACGGGTGTGTTTGAGGTTGTTGGCGCGGACGGGACCGATGTTCTGTCCGGCGTTGAGTTCCTGCAATTTGACGATGAGATGATGCGTTTGCTTCCCGGCCAAGGTGTGTCGGTGAACTTCGCGACGTCGGACACTTCGGTGTATCAAGACGCGATGAGCGCGATCCGCGATTTTGATGGCAATGCGTTGGGCGGCGATGGTTCGTGGCTGCGCATTGGTGAGGCCGATGTGAACGGCGATGGCGATCTGGATCAGATTGTTGTGAACCAAGCGATCGGCCGTTTTGCGACCGTTGGTACGGCGCCGGATGGTCTGGTCTATTTTGATGACCATTCATGGGCCGGCGAAACGCGTGTTGCTGGCATCTATATCGATCCATTGGTGGAAAGCGGCGATGTTGTTGCGGGCAGCGACAATGACAGCCAGCGCCGGTTCCAGAACGATTTGGAGATCGAAAACATCAACCGTGTCTTGGGCGCGGATGATTACGACAGCGACGGCATCCAAGAGGTGTTCTTTGCGCTGACCGATGGCACGGCGTATCTGCGCGCACTGATGCATGAAGATGGCAACATCCGGTATGCCAACTATCAAAGCGAACAAGAGGTGATCGATTACCTCACAGCTAATGGATATGACGAAAGCACTTTCGGTGACTGGTTCGGCGATAGCGCTAACGCAGCGACGGCGGACAAAGAATCCAGCACCGAAGTGTCGATCCAACTCGTTACCAAAAACGATGGCGGACAAGGCGAGCCAGAGGCAATTGGCGGCGACATCGAAGCGATGTTTGCACAACGCCCCGGCGAATTCGCATCGCAGCAATTCGAACAGGTTCCGATCGAATTCTTTGGCTAAAGTTAGGCTTCGGTCTAAAACTGAAAAGTGCTGGGCGCTTCTTCCGAAAGGAGGAGGCGCCCCTCTTTTTGGGCTCAACTCCCAGATGAATTGCGATGGAACTCCGGTGCGGCGAACACTCCATGGGATTAAGCGTGCAACTTCACTTGGCGTTCAGGCGCGCGCTGGCTATACGCAACGTCATGAAAAAGACGATCCGCACTCGCCTAACGCGCGCCACCTTGATGGGCGCCGCTTTTGCCACACTCGCAGCCTGTGGAGGCGGCGCGGCCGATAAAGACGTGGCGTATGTCGCACGCGACGTCGAATCGCTCTATGCAGAGGCGCAAAGGCGGCTTGATGGGGGCAACACGGTTCTTGCAGCGGCGCTGTTTGACGAAGTTGAACGCCAACACCCATATTCGCCATGGGCACGCCGCGCCCAGTTGATGAGCGCGTTCAGCTATTACATCGCCCGCGATTACAACAAAGCGATCCAAAACTCTCAACGGTTCTTGTCGATCCACCCAGGCAACAAAGACGCACCCTATGCCTATTACCTGATCGCGCTGTCATATTATGAACAGATAAGTGATGTGAATCGCGATCAATCGATCACGGAACAGGCGCAAATCGCTCTGCGTGAAGTGAACCGCCGTTTCCCGCAAACCGAATATGCGGCCGATGCCCGGTTGAAACTCGACTTGGTTTCCGATCACCTAGCCGGCAAAGAAATGGAAATCGGGCGGTATTATCAACGGTCAGGCCGCTGGTTGGCCGCGGCATTACGGTTCCGCAACGTTGTCGAAGAATACGAAACAACAAGCCATACGCCCGAAGCTCTCTACCGTTTGACGGAAAGCAGTTTGGCGTTGGGCATCCGCGAAGAAGCGGTCAAATACGCTGCCGTGCTGGGCGCCAATTACCCGGGCACCGAATGGTATGAAAAGGCGTTTGAATTGGTCGAAGATCATGCCGGCGACGTGACCGCATCCTAACCCGTGCGCCCGATCATGGGCGGGGTGTTGCGGCAGGCGTAAAACAACGCCAACGTTGTTGTTTGCAAAGTTATCTTGAGACGTGACGCGGTGCTGACGTTGGGTTAGTGCTGAACGGCCATGCTGACCCGTCTTTCCATCCGCAACATCGTCTTGATTGAGGCGCTTGACCTCGACTTTGTGCGCGGATTGGGTGTCCTCACCGGCGAAACGGGGGCAGGCAAATCAATCCTACTCGACGCGCTTGGTCTGGTGTTGGGGGATCGCGCTGAAACGGCTTTGGTCCGTGCAGGGGAATCCAAGGCCAGCGTAACAGCCAGTTTTGAATTCGCATCTCTACCAGTTTCGGTGGCAGAGGCATTGGACGATGCCGACATGGATATCGAACCAGGCGAACCCTTGTTGATCCGTCGTCAGGTTAAGGCGGATGGAGGGTCAAAGGCCTTTATCAACGATCAACCCGCTAGCGTGGCGTTGTTGCGTGAATTGGCGCCGGCTCTGGTCGAATTGCACGGGCAGCACGACGATCGCGGTTTGGTGAACCCGCGCGGGCATCGGATGTTGCTTGATCGTTATGCCGACATTGATCTGGGCGCGTTGGAAGGGCGTTGGAAGAACTGGGCCACCGCAGAGGCGAAATTGGCCGAGGCGCGCCATTCGCAAGAGCAAGCTAAGCTGGATGAAGATCTGTTGATCGCGCATCTGGCGGAATTGACCACGCTGGAACCGGCTGTCGGCGAAGAAGAGCAATTGGCGGGGCAGCGTTCCGACATGCAAAAGGGCGAAAAGCTCGCCGGTGAATTGGAAGACCTACGCCACATTTGGGAAGGGTCGGATTCGCCGCTTGCATCCTTGCGCGTCGCCGCGCGCAAGTTGGACCGTATCGCTCCTGAACACCCAATGTTGACCGAGGCGTTGGCCGCGTTGGACCGCGCCGTGATCGAGGCGGGCGAAGCCGAGGATAAGCTAGAGGGCGCAGCGCGCGCTCTTGTGCATGATCCCGCCGCATTGGATGCCGCAGAAACGCGCTTGTTCGAACTGCGCGCTATGGCGCGAAAGCATCGCTGCGATGTTGATGCATTGCCCGAATTGATGGTGGAAATGCGCGCAAAACTCGATGCGATTGAGGGCGGTGACGCGGAATTGGGCACGCTGGAATCGGCGGCGCGAGATGCGCGCGATGCCTACCTCAAAACAGCCGAGAAAGCGCAAGCTGCACGGGCCAAGGCGGCCAAAGTGCTGGATAAAGCGGTCGCTGCGGAATTGGCTCCGTTGAAATTGGATGCGGCGCGGTTCCAGACTTCGATCACCACACTGCCAGAGGAAAAATGGGGCGCCCATGGTATGGATGCGGCCGAATTTCTGATCGCGACCAATCCCGGCGCCGATTTCGCGCCGCTCGCTAAGATTGCTTCGGGAGGGGAACTGTCCCGCTTTATCCTCGCGTTGAAGGTCGCCTTGGCAGAAAAAGGTGGCGCAGCGACGATCATCTTTGATGAAATTGACCGCGGCGTGGGCGGGGCGGTTGCATCGGCCATCGGTGAACGGCTCGCCCGGCTTGCCAGCGCCGAGGGACAGTTGTTGGCCGTGACCCACAGCCCGCAAGTCGCGGCGCGCGGCGCCATGCATTATATGATCGCCAAAGCATCCAGCGGCACGGTGACAAAGACGAGCGTCGTATTGCTCGATCAAATCGGACGTCAAGATGAAATTGCGCGGATGCTGTCTGGCGCCGAAGTAACACCAGAGGCGCGGGCGCAGGCGGACCGATTGTTGGAGGGGATCTAATGGAAGTTCTAGGCGGTGTTCTATTGGCGATTGCTGGGATTGTTTTGCTGGCCGCGATTGGATTGACGACGGTCGTTGCTCTCATCCTAATGGCGGTGCTCGGCTTCATCACGGAAATGAGTTTTAAGCGATTGTTTTTCGTATCTTTCGGCTTGGGCCTTCTGGCTCCGATACTGCTTGGAATTGGTGTTTCATCGGTGCTGAGCGATAACAATATTCAGCGCGAAATCATGTCTGAATTGAATCAATCAATATCTGGACCAGAGAATGTCATCGAAGTCATTCCGCGCATCAGCGAACTTCGCGAGCAATTGAGCGACGGTACAATTACGCCCGACCAATTTGAGGAGCAGCTGGAGGCGTTGATCGAAGAACGGACCGGCTCCCAGATTGAATTGGATGGCTCGGGTGTGACAATTGATGCGGAGACAGAAGCGGATCGGTTGTCGGAGGTGGAGTGATGAAGCTTGCTTCCGTTGCTCTAATTTCGGCAATCGTTGGGTTAATCGGAGTGGGTGTTTATGGTTCCTCGCGAATCGATGCGGTTCCTGGACCAGAAGTGCCCGAACGAATGATTGCCCGAGCTTTGGAGGCTGACGCATTCGCATTCTTAGAGTTTCTTCCATTTGAGGAAGAAGACGGAACTTTGATCCACTCTATTTCAGTTTGTTTGGAGAGTGAGGAGCACATCGACTTTAGGCGGCTGAACCGCAACTTTCTCGGCGGAAAACTTGTGGTCTTCAGGAAAAGCCGCTGCACATTTGAACGGCTCGAGGGGAGCGGTTTGTTCGTCTTTATTGATGGCTATTCCGATCCGAATGGAGAGCCAGCGCTAAACCTTCAGCTCAGTTATTCATGCCTAACCGATGAACTTTGCGAAGTCGAAATCGACAGTCTCGGTGTTGGCTTCACCTATCAGATGGAACGTCGCGAAGCAGATTGGGTATTGAAAGAACGCCGGACGCGTTGGATCGTATGAACAACTCTAATTCAATGCCTGCCACCGAAGCAGACGCTGCCAACGAACTCATGCGCCTCGCGCGGCAAATCGCGCGGCATGACAAGCTCTATCACGCGCAAGACAACCCTGAGATCACCGATCAGGAATACGATGCGCTGGTCCGCCGCAATCGCGAATTGGAAGAGGCATTTCCGCATCTGATCCGCCCGGATTCTCCCTCGCAAAAAGTCGGTCACGACATCGCCGCCTCGCCGTTGTCTAAAGTGACGCATGAGCAGCGCATGATGAGCCTCGACAACGCTTTTAACCGCGAAGAAGTGGCGGAATGGACGCAGCGAATCCGGCGGTTTCTGTCGCTGCCCGAAGACTCTCCGGTGGCGATCACAGCGGAGGATAAGATCGACGGTCTGTCCTGTTCGCTGCGATATGAGAACGGCAAGCTCGTGCGCGCCGCAACGCGCGGGGATGGGCAGGTCGGCGAAGATGTGACCGCCAATGCGCGGCACATTTCCGACATTCCGCAACAATTGCCCGCTGGCGTTCCCGAAGTCTTTGAAGTGCGCGGCGAGGTTTACATGTCGCGCGCCGATTTCGCCGCGCTGAACGTGGCGCAGGAAGAAGCGGGCGGAAAATTGTTCGCCAATCCGCGCAACGCCGCCGCCGGTTCGTTCCGGCAAAAAGACGCAAGTGTTACGGCCCGGCGGCCGCTGAAGTTCTGGGCCTATGGCTGGGGGGCGGCAAGCGACGTTCCCTGCGACACTCAACATGACATGATGCAGATGATTAAGGGCTGGGGCTTTCCCTTGTCGCCCTTTCTCACTGTCACCGACAGCGTCGATGCGATGATCGCGCATTACGGCGAAATCGGGCGGCAGCGGCCGGACCTTCCCTATGAAATTGACGGCGTGGTCTACAAAGTTGATCGGCTTGATTACCAACAACGGCTAGGCTTTGTCGCAAAGGCGCCGCGTTGGGCGTTGGCGCATAAATTCCCGGCGGAGCGCGCTGAGACCACTCTTGAATCCATCGATATTCAGGTCGGGCGCACCGGAAAATTGACCCCGGTGGGCAGGCTGTCGCCGGTTCTGGTCGGCGGGGTGACGGTCACCAATGTGACGCTGCATAATCGGGACGAGATCGAACGACTTGGCGTGCGGCCCGGCGATCGTGTGGTGATCCAACGCGCCGGCGACGTTATCCCGCAAGTGGTCGACAACCTAACCCGCGAAACGCAGCGCGACCCGTTTCAATTCCCGGAAAAATGCCCTGAGTGCGACAGCGAAGCGGTCGCCGAAGAGGGCGAAGTGGATGTCCGGTGCACCGGCGGGCTCATATGCCCCGCGCAACGCACACAACGATTGGAACATTTCGTCAGCCGCAAAGCGTTGGATATTGATGGGTTCGGGTCCAAAACCATCGCGCAATTCTTTGAAAGAGGTTGGCTGGAAAGCCCTGCGGATATTTTCAGACTGCGTGGGCGGAGAGAGGACATTCTCGCGCTTGAAGGGTGGCAGGATAAGTCTGTCGATAACCTGTTGGCGGCAGTGGAAAACAAACGATCGCCCGATGCTGCGCGGCTGCTGTTCGGGCTTGGCATTCGGCAGATCGGCGAAGTGACCGCGCGGGATTTGATGAAATCTCTGGGCGCGATCGGGAAATTAAGAGACGCCGCGCTCGCCTTTGATGAATACCGGACGAGCAATCCTCAGGCGGAAGATGAAAAACCATCGCCGTTCAAAGCGCGCATGGACAATGCAGCCAAGGACATATTCGGTGTGACCGATGGATTCGGAACCGCGGTTGCGCATTCGATCGCCGATTTCTTCCACGAACCTCACAATGTCGCGGTGTGGGATGGATTGCTATCCGAAGTGTCTCCGCCGGTTTACGAAGTCGAGATAGTCGAATCCCCAGTGGCGGGGAAAATCGTAGTCTTCACCGGCAAGCTCGAAACGATGAGCCGGGATGAGGCCAAGGCGCAAGCCGAACGATTGGGCGCAAAGGCGGCCGGTTCGGTTAGCGCAAAGACCGATATTCTGGTGGCCGGGCCGGGCGCAGGATCGAAATTGAAAAAGGCAGAATCGCTGGGCGTCGAAGTGATGGACGAAGCGGGCTGGGCCGAAATTGTGCGCAATGCAGGGGCGGGTTGATGGATTTTTTGAATGAACTTCACCCTCAGGCCGTGAGGATCGCCGAATTGTTGCGGGCGCGCGATGAGAAAATCGCTGTGGCCGATGGCGCGACAGGCGGATTGATTGGGGCGGCATTGTTGACGGTGCCGGGCGCGTTGGAATTCTATGTTGGCGGCGGGATCGTCTATTCCTTTCGCGCGCGGGACGTTTTGTTCAATCTGCCACGCGAAGCGTATGCAGGCATGCGGTCCGTGACCGAGGAATACGCCATCCTTCAAGCGGGCGCGATCCGTGATCAAATGGGCGCGCAATGGGGCATTGCGGAAAGTGGATCGGCGGGATCGAGCAAACATCCATTGGGCGTGGCATCGGGCAGGAGCATCACGGCGGTTACGGGTCCACAAGATTTTCAGATCACCCGTCTTGTAGAGACCGATAGTGATGATCGGATCGACAATATGGCGGCCTTCACCCGCAACGCGTTAAACCTGCTCGAAGAGGCGTTGATTCGCGTTGGTTAGGGCGCGTCCGGCACCCATTTCATCACGCCACCGGGCAATGGCGACCAGATCCCAACATTGACCCCGGCAGCGGCCAATTGGTCCGACGTCCATTGATTGCACGTGTTGCCAATGTGGTACGTGCCGTGCGCGCTGTAAAATACATCGTGCCATGAATATCCGGGTATGGTTTCGCGATTGTCTGCTTCGACCAATTGGCTCTCGATAGATTGCACCAAGGCGCGATATTCGCTCTCTCTTAGCCGCAAAACACGGTAATCATTGGATGCGGCGGGGCGGACGTAATAGGCCACATGCAACACCGCTTCACCGCCGGTCATCGCGTTGACCGCGGTGGTAACGGTAAGGTCGGTCCACTCTGGCGTTTCTAGGAAGAACGCCCGTTCACCCCAGCTAACCGCAACATGGGTGTAGGGGCGTGTGCCTACCCGGATGTCTTCAATAGAGAAGGTCGTGCGCCAGTCTTTTTCCCGTGTCACCAATGGCATCGCAATCTCAGTGTGTATGCCGTTGCTGCCGACCATGATTTCGATTGTGCGTTCATCGGCGGCGACGGGTTCCGTCCATTCGCCGTTGCGCCCCATCGATGATCCGATCCAGGCGACGAGAAAGAACAACGACACCATGCCAATCAGGCCGATGACGCTCCATTTCGCCGCAGCCTTTACCTTAACGAGCATTGCGTCGCCTCAACCATAAGATTGCCCAATCACCACGTTGAATATGCCCCGCCATGCGGAAGCCAACCCGTTTGTAGGCACGTCGCACGTCGGCTTCTTGATCTCCCGCCAACAATCCGGCGAGCAGGACGCTGCCGCCCGGCCGAACCGAAGCGGCGAAATCGGGCGCCAATTCGACCAATGGACCGGCCAGAATGTTGGCAATCAAAAGATCATAGGGCCCGCGCAATTGCAAAAGGTCATCGTCCATGCCCGGCGCGATCACCATCGTCATTTCGCCACGCCCAGAACCCATGGGGATATCGTTCAAGACAGCGTTATCGTCGACAACTTGCGCGCACACCGCATCAATATCGGATGCGGTTACTTCGGCGCTTGGCCACAAGGCCATAGCCGCAAACCCCAACAAGCCAGTGCCTGTACCGATGTCGGCGATCCGGCGCGCGACCAAACCGCTGGATTTGATGGTGCCCAGCATTTCTAAACAACCCGCCGTCGTTCGATGCTGTCCCGTGCCAAAGGCTTGCGCGGCGGGGATGATGAAATCGATGGCATTTGGGTCGGCGTCAAAATCCGGCGTGTGGACGTAGAACCGCCCGGCGCGAATTGGCTCCACACCTTGTTGGCTTAGCGCCAACCAATCTTCGTCGGGCAATTGCTCGACCCCAATTTCCGGGGCCGCCTCTTCAAACAAATTGGCAAAGGCGGATTTTTGTGCTGCCCCCGGTTCGCGCGGGTACCAACCTTCCAACACCCAATCCTGAGGGCGATCCTCGCTCACCTCGCGGCCTGAGATCACAAGGTCAAAGTCCCAATCATCGATATCATCATGAGCAAGCAACGCGGCCTGCACCACGATTTTGGGAGCATGGGCGGTTAATTTCCAGCTTGGCCCGCTCATTGATCCGATCCCGCTTCACGCGCAAGGCGAGCGTCGAGGTCGCGGCTCTTGCCGTCGGCGTATTCTGCGCAAGTCACCCCGCCGAGAAGCGTCCCCGTCGCAGCGCGCTCTATCATTCGGCTGTGAGAAGGGTGGGGGGTGAGCAAGATGTCGCAATCGAGGGCTTTGAGTCGAGCAATCCCGGCACGATACTCAGCAACATATTCAGGATGCTCGGAGAATTTGTAATCATCACGACTAACTGGCGAAAGACTGTCGGCGTAGACAATAGTTTTGCACTCTACGTCATCGCAGCTCTCCCATTGCCACGTAAGCGCACCCGGAGTGTGGCCCGGTGTTTCGATCGCGACCAATTCTATGTCTCCGACAGTCACCTTTTCGCCATTTTCAACGATACGGATGGTCATCACAGGCTGCATGGGTTCGTGCATTCCGTACTGAGGGTCACGAGGGTCTTGCTGGCCGAAGAACACGTCGGCAGCCGGCGCAGAGGCCACCACGTATGCACTCGTCGCTGATTGCATGAAGGCCAATCCGCCAACATGATCAAAATGTTCATGACTATGGAGGATCAGTTCAATGAGCGCAGGGTCGACGCCCAACGCTCTGATGTTCGCCAAGACGGTCTCGGCACCCTCCCTTGTGCCCGTATCTATTAGAACAGGGGCATAGCCGCCGGTTATCAAGATCGCCGCGATCCCGCATGTTCCGACGTAATAGGTGTCTGCGTGAATTTGGAATGGCTTTGCGGGTTTGTTCCAATCATCCCATTTCTCGCATTCACTGGAGAATTGAACAATGCCGCTCGAATGAAGGTCGCGTTCGCCGCCGACGCTTTCCGGCGCGCTTTCGGTTTGCCCGCTGGCGATGGGGGCACAGGCGGTTTGAGCAATGGTCGCCGAAGCCAGCAGCGATAAGGGGAGCAGTTTAGCGAACATAACTTGCTCCATTGGCATCAATGACGGCGCCCGTCATGCTTGCCGGTGCATCGAGAGCGCAAAAGGCGATGATGCGTGCAATTTCTTCGGGCGTTGCGACTCGGCCCAACGGGATGTCGGCCAAAAGACCTGCGCCGCCGCGGCTGTCTAAATAATCGTCCGCCATGGATGTGTCGGTAAAGCCGGGCGTGATTGCGAAACTGACAATCCCTTGGCTCGCATAGGCGCGCGCAATTGTCTTGTGCATGGCCACCATGCCGCCCTTGGCCGCGGCGTAATGCCAATGCGCTGGGGAATCGCCGCGATAGGCTGCGCGGCTCGCGACATGGACCAATCGGCCGCGCACTCCATCGGATCCCGGCGCGTGATTGTTCCAATGGCGCACAGCGAACCGGCTTAATTGCGCCGCCGCCGTTAAATTGATGCGCAATGTGTCCTCCCACCCATCAAGCCATTCAATATCCGACGAATCGATGGCGTTGGGGCTGAACAAACCGGCGTTGTTGACGACCGCAGAAATTGCACCTCCGCTTCGATCAAGCGCTTCTTCCCAAAGTAATTGCGCCGCCAATGGGTTGGTGAAATCGGCTGCGATGCAGGATGGATCGCCCGGGCGGGTCCCGTGACCAATTACGTTTACGCCCCTTTCGCTCAGCAATTTTTGTGCAGCAGCGCCGATCCCACGGCTTGATCCGGTGACAAGAATGTAAGTCATGCAAGCGACTATCATAAAATTTGCAAGGGAAGTCGAGCGCGCTGAGCTTGCCTCACGCGGACATTGCGCTAAGTGTGCGTGGGGGCAATCAAAACACATGGGACAATCATGAGCCAAAGACCGCTTTCTCCGCACCTCCAGATATGGCGGTGGGGTCCGCATATGCTGGTTTCAATCCTGCACCGCGCAACCGGAGACGGTATGGCTGTGGTGGGGCTGGGCGTTCTCGTCTGGTGGTTAGGCGCCTTGGCCAGTGGGCCGGCGGCTTACGAAACCTTCACCGAATTGATGACCACGCCTGTCGGCTGGGTCGTGATGGTGGGCCTGTCTTGGGCGTTTTTCACCCATATGATGAGCGGCCTGCGTCACTTCGTTCTCGATATCGGGGCCGGGTATGAGCTGGATACGAACAAGTTTTGGTCCATCGCTTCGCCGATTATCGCCATTGTCCTGACCGGAATTTTCTGGGCAGTAATTTTCCGCGTGTGGGAGTAAAGAGCATGGGTAACGGCACTTCCATCGGCCGCGTGCGCGGCTTGGGTTCTTCTCATCACGGCGCGCATCATTGGCTGACGCATCGTTTCAGCGCGATCACAAACCTCGTTTTGATGAGCTGGTTGATTGTTAGCATCGCGGTGTTGGGCGATTATTCCTACGGATCAATCGTATCTTGGCTCACCACACCGGTTTCGGCGATCGCGATGATCTTGTTGGTGATCAGCTTGTTTTGGCACGCCAAAATGGGTCTTGGCGTTCTCATCGAAGATTACGTTCCCGACGCCGGAACAAAATTCGGAGTGCTCATGGCGCTCAACATCGCGGCCATTGGTGGCGGCGCGTTCGGCGTGTTCAGCATTGTTATGCTTGTATTCGGAGGTCAGGCCTGATGGCTACGGCAGCAGCTCAAGACAGTTATAAGATTATCGACCACATCTATGACGTGGTCGTTGTGGGCGCCGGCGGTTCGGGTCTGCGCGCAACCACGGGCGCGGCCGAAGCAGGCCTGCGCACCGCCAACATTTCCAAGGTTTTCCCAACTCGGTCGCACACTGTGGCGGCACAGGGCGGCATCGCGGCAAGTTTGGGCAACAACACGCCCGATCACTGGACCTGGCACATGTACGACACCGTCAAAGGGTCGGATTGGTTGGGCGATCAAGACGCGATCGAATATCTCGTCCGCGAAGCGCCACAGGCGGTTTACGAGCTTGAGCATGCAGGCGTTCCGTTTTCACGCAACGAAGACGGCACGATCTATCAACGTCCATTTGGCGGCCATATGCAAAATATGGGCGATGGTCCCCCGGTACAGCGCACATGCGCCGCGGCCGACCGCACCGGTCACGCCATGCTTCACGCGTTGTATCAACAAAGCCTGAAATACGACGCGGACTTCTTCATCGAATATTTCGCGCTAGATTTGATTATGGCGGATGTTGACGGCGTTCAACAATGCGTCGGCGTGATGGCAATGTGCCTTGATGACGGCACGATCCACCGTTTCCGTGCGCAAAGCGTTGTTTTGGCGACAGGCGGCTATGGCCGTTGCTATTACACCGCGACGTCCGCGCACACATGCACCGGCGATGGCGGCGGCATGGTTCTGCGCGCTGGTTTGCCATTGCAGGATATGGAATTTGTTCAATTCCACCCCACCGGCATTTACGGCGCGGGTGTTCTCATCACCGAAGGCGCGCGCGGGGAAGGTGGGTACCTCACCAACTCCGAAGGCGAACGCTTTATGGAGCGGTATGCTCCTTCGGCTAAAGATCTCGCATCGCGCGACGTCGTTAGCCGTTCGATGGCTCTCGAAATGCGCGAAGGACGCGGGCAAGGGCCCGATGGGGACCATATCCACCTGCACCTTGATCACATCGATCCAAAGGTTCTGGCGGAACGCCTGCCGGGTATCACCGAAAGCGGAAAGATCTTTGCTGGCGTTGATTTGACCCGCGAAGCGTTGCCGGTCACGCCAACGGTCCATTACAATATGGGCGGCATTCCGTGTAATTATCATGGTCAGGTTGTGACCATCGGCAAAGACGGTCCCGACACTGTCGTGCCGGGCCTGTATGCCGTTGGCGAAGCGGCCTGTGTTTCGGTCCATGGTGCAAACCGTTTGGGATCCAATTCCCTGATCGATTTGGTCGTGTTTGGCCGTGCAACCGGCTTGCATTTGAAAGACAACCTCACTGCCGGTGCTGCGCAACCGGAATTGCCCGGCGACAGCAAAGAGTTTGCTTTGAGCCGCGTCGATCATTTCCGTTACGCAAAAGGCGGTTCGTCGACCGCCGATATCCGCGCGGATATGCAAAAAGGCATGCAAAAACACGCTGCGGTTTTCCGCGACAGCGCGCTTATGGAAGAGGGCGTCAAAGTCCTCGCCGAACAGAACAAGCGCATGGACGATATCCAAGTCACCGACACATCGCTTATCTGGAACAGCGATTTGATCGAGACGTTGGAACTCGACAATTTGATGAGCCAAGCGAACGTCACCATCGCGTCGGCTGCGAACCGGAAAGAAAGCCGCGGCGCTCACGCGCACGAGGATTTCCCCGATCGCAATGACAAAGAATGGATGAAGCACACCGTCACATGGTTTGACGGTTGGGGCGGCGGCGCCGGTGGCAGCGGTAAGGGCGATATGAAAATCGATTACCGTCCGGTCCACGAATACACGCTCACCGAAGACGCGAGCTACATCGAACCAAAAGCGCGGGTTTACTAATCCGACCCTTTTCTGGGCACTCTATTCCGGCGATCACGTGTTTCGCGCTGATCGCCGGAGGGTTCCTTGCCATCGCAGCGGGATTTACGTTCCCGGTTTACACCGACATCGACGCTTGGCGTGCTTTGACTAGCAACGATTGCGTTGCCGGCAGACCCATTCACGGTTGGTACGAACAGATGGCCGCATTGCGAACGTTGCGCCATCCGCTGATACAATCAGGCATAAGCCTTATCTTCGCTGGTGCGACATTGCGTGGCCTCGTCCATTTTTTTGGACGGGTTGATCGGTTCGCGCTGCGATCCCCGCCCAATCGATTGACCTTTTTCGCCATGGGCACCGGTGTTGTCGCGCTGAGTTGGTTTTCTCAGATGCAAAGCCTCTTCATAGACTTTGACCGGCATGAGTTTCCGTCATGCGCGGACACTCTGGCAATACCGATCTCTGGGATCACCGGTATGTATCTGATTGTGTTCGCGCTTTGCCTAGGGGTGGGGGCGTTGCTTTCATTGGGCCTGAATCCTTTGCCAACACCTCTGTTCGCTTGGCGCAAAGATCAACCGGTCAAAAGCGTCCTTGTGACGATACCGTTTGGCTGCATAGCGCTTGCCATAGTCTTTTTGGGGATCACTTCGGCTTGGACGTCCGCATTTATCGGGACCCCGGCGGCAATAGTTGCCGTGTTCCTAACCGAAGCAACGCGGTCCGCATTGCTTAACGAGCCGGATGTTCAGAGCTGAAACTAGGTTAGGCCGCCTCTAGCGTGCCAGAATTTCCGCCAGCATTGCGATGAAGCGTGCGGCTATCTTGTGAGGTTTTTCCTGTAGTTAAGCCCGTATTTTCAGACGTTCTCCGCCCGAATAGGCCGATTGTGGGAATGCTCGCAGAATGAGTGCTCATAGCGTGATCTTTCGAATTGCGGTTTTAGCAGAACGCTGCTTTTGACTGCTCTATGACCCTAGATAGGGCGGTTGCGGCCGCGCTTATTGTAGCGATCTGACATTCCGAACAATTGCCGGATCTGTACAATTGCCGGTATTCCGTTGGGATCGCATCACTCCCTTGACCGCGCTCCGCCGAAGGGGCAGCGTACCGCCATGCTCTTTCGTGTCGCTATTGGCATTGCCGCCTTGTCGCTTTGTGTTGTGCCGTTGTCCGCTCAATCTGAGCGACCGGCAAACCAGCCGCCTGAACACACAGAACCGTTCCCCAATCTGGGAACCGGCGGCAGCAGGGAAGAGATCGTCGAAAGTTTGGCATTGTCACCGCAATTGCGCCGCGGTGTTCCCGTGCAGGAAATGTTGGAAGATCAACGACGACTCAACCGATCGCTAACCGGACTGCAACCGCAAAGGCGCGGCACAGTGGACGCCTATGTCGTTACCATCGCTTTGGATAGCGATCCTGTGTTTGCCCGCGAAGCGCGCGAGGCGGGCCGTGTATTGTCGCGGCGATACGATGGGGCCGGCCGCACTTTGACACTAGCGGGTCCAGATGGCGCGCGTGATGATTTGCCGCGCGGATCAATTGAAAGCTTGCTGATCAGTTTGGCGCATATCGCAGAGGTAATGGATACAGAAGAGGATGTGCTGGTCCTCTACACGACCAGCCACGGCAACAAATTGGGACTGGCCTATCACTACGGCGACACGGGCTACGGGATCCTATCCCCTTCGCGATTGGCAAGCGCATTGGATGAAGTCGGTATCAAACGGCGGATCTTGGTGATCAGCGCGTGTTTCTCCGGCGTGTTTGTCCCTGCTTTGGCCGGTGCAAACACAGCAATCCTGACCGCCGCCGCATCGGAACGCAATTCATTCGGGTGCGAGCCGCAAAACGATTGGACGTTTTACGGTGATGCGATGATCAACCGGGCCATGCGCCAACCGCAACCGTTGAGCGAAGTGGCGCGAGCGGCCAATCGAACGGTCGCCGGATGGGAGACGCAGCGTCGGTTGCTTGCGTCTTTACCGCAATCCGCATTCGGCTCCGGCGTTGCGGCGTGGTTGCCGCAATTGGAGGCGCGGATGCCGCAAACGGCGACCGATCCGGTCGGGCGCCCCGCAATCGGCGAATAGCATGGGTTCGAATTATTGCGCCGTTGGCGGATCGGTGTCGACCACGCGCGCATCGATAATCGTAACCGGTTGGGCCAGCATTTGCCCCTTCATCCACCCTTCGCCCGCATCGGGATCAAGCGGCGCGGCGTGGATTGCCATCACAACGTCCATTCCGTCGGTAACGTAGCCAAAAACCGCATATCCATTCTGCCAGACGGGGTCATCGGATTCTGGCTTTGCGTCCAACCCTGTTTGGTCGCCTACCATGATCGAAAAATCACCATTGGCCGTTCCGGGCTCGCCCATCGCCATCGACAACGCACCGCGCGTGTGGCTCAATCCGGTGATCGTTGTCGGTTCATGAGGAATGCCGGGCAGAATCCGGTCAGGGTCCCATTGGGCGCCCCCTTGGATAAGACCGTTGGGACCATCGCCCCATTCGACATGCATTGCGCGGTAAAACGCGATGCCGTCAAACCGCCCTTCTTGGACATAGCGAAGGAAATTGCCGGCGGTGATCGGAGCGCGCTCCATTTCCAACGCGATCGTGATGGGCCCTATATCGGTGTTGAGGATCACATCCGTTGTCGTGAATTCCGCCGGTTCGCTTTGATCGTTTTCCGACCCAATGTTTGACGTGTCGCGTACAAAATCCAACCACCCTTGGTCCACCGGCTGATCCAGATCGCGCTGCAATTCAATCGCGCTCCGCATCGCATCTTTTGCGCCTGATTGGCCTGCATCGCGGCTTAGGATGGCCAGATTTGCAAAATCTTCGGGTCGAACTTCGCCGGTGGATACGAATTCTTGAAGACGGGCGATCGCCAGCGCGTTGGCGTTGCGAGCGATGGCCATATCGATCAATGTGCGCATCGCACCGCGTTCCTGCGCTTCTTCCAAAACGCCGCTTTCCATCAAACGGATCAACGCCTCTTCGCGCAGGACGACATCGCCGATAACGCCCGCCAGATTGTAAAGCTCGGTTCCCCCAGCAAGCCGTTCTTCGGGTCCAAATTCATCGTTGCTGACGAGGAAACGGTAAATGTCAGTCGCGGCGACAATATCGTCTTCGGCAACCGCATCGCGACCTTGTATCAACAAACACGACGCCCGTTCGCCAACCGCGTCATTGTCGCTGACACAGGTGGAAGTGATGCGCTTGTTGACCGGGTTCGCGCCGTGGAACGGGCTGATGCCTGATCCAGGTGTTAGGCCTGCAATGCCCGTTGATGTAGCAACATTGATGTCGCGGTACAGCGGTTCGCCCGGAATGCGCGACCCTGTTTGCGCACGGATTTCGGGATCGCTCGTGCTTCCTTCGACAATGATGGGTGTTTGCGAGGCGGCTTCTTCGGGATTGGCGATTTGCGATTCGTCGTCGGCTTGAACCTGCGCCAAAACCATCATGCTAAGCGGAAGGAGGAGGGGGGCAAGGAATGTCATTCGTCCTTTGATATCGGGTCTTTGCAGAAGAGCAACCGGGGAAAGAGCCCGTTCATCTAAGCGCAATGTTTACAGTCGTAGTCGATATGACTACAGACGTAATCAAGCGAATGGAGAAGCGGCTTGACCCAGTCAGATAAACCAGAACGCATCAGCGAAGCAGAGCACGCCGTGATGGAGGCGCTTTGGAATGGCGGCACATTGACCGCCGCAGAAGTGTGCGCGGCGGTGTGCGAACAACGCGATTGGTCGTTGGCGACGGTAAAGACGTTGTTGTCGAGACTGGTTCAAAAACAGGCGATTGAAACGCGCCCCGATGGCCGTCGCTTCCTTTACACGCCTTTGATCGCTCGATCCGACTACGTCGGCGGGGAATCGCGCCGCTTGGTCGATCGCTTGTTCGGAGGAAAGGCTGCATCATTGGTGGCGCATCTGGCCCAAACAGAGGCGTTGAGCGACGATGACGTGTCCGAGATTGAGGCGTTGTTGAAGGAGTTGAAGCAATGACAAGCTGGCTCTTCGAAACGCTCATTTGGACGGCGGTATTGATCGCCGCAGTGTTGATGGTCCGCCGCCCCGTTGCGCGATGGTTTGGCCCGCAATTTGCCTACGCCTTGTGGTTGATCCCTGCGATCCGCCTTGTACTTCCGCCGATTGAATTGCCGGCATGGATGCGGCCCACACAATCGCTATCCCAATCGATGCCATTTGCCGGTGAAAGCGTTGATCCGTCGGCTGCGGCCTTGGAAGAATTGCAGTTTCTAAACCTCAATCCCGCCAATCCAGTTGCGACAACAGATGGACCTGTGGGTGTTGAGGCGGCGGCGCCCGATGGGACCGCTCCGATTACCCCTTCGCTGAACGTTGATATGGAAACCCTAATCCATGTCGGCACCCAAATCGGCATTGCGGTGTGGTTGATCGGCGCCGCCATCTTTCTCTACATCCGCTTCGGCCATTATTTCCGTCTGCGGAACGATCTGTTGACCGACGCCATCGAAGTGGGTCGGGATGGGCCGATCCGTTTGATCGAAACGCCGGGAACAGACGCGCCTTTGGCATTCGGTGTGATCGACAAAGTTGTTGCCTTGCCGATTGGATTTCTGGCTCAACCGGACCGGGTCGCGCGTGATTTGGCATTGGCACACGAATTGGCGCACCATCGCGGACGTGACCTGTTGATCAATGTCGCCGTTCAACCGTTGTTCGCGTTGCATTGGTTTAACCCATTGGGCCGGTACGGATGGTTGGCGTTGCGCCGCGATCAAGAGGCAGCCTGTGACGCGCGCGTTCTGGCCGCGCAACCGGCGACCAAACGCGCCGCCTATGCCGATCTCATTGTAAGTTTTGCTGCCGGTCAAAACACCGCGCCGCATTGCGCAATCGCCGCCCCTATGGCGTGCCCAGTCTTGGGCGAAAAATCGATAATCCACCGTTTGAGGAGCCTGAATATGAACAACACATCGCACACGCGCCGCCTGACCGGACGCATTATGTTGGGCGCGGCCGTGCTGGCTTTGCCGCTCACCGCTTCGATCAGTTACGCCGCCAGCGAACTGCCCGCTGAACCGGCGCCGCCTGCGCCGCCATCCGCGCCGTCCGCGTCAAGCTTTGGCATTGCACCCCCAACGCCGCCCGCACCGCCGGTCGCTCCGTTGGCACCCGGCGATGCGCCTACCGTGCAAAGCGCCACGATCATCACGGTCGATCCCGACACCGGCGAAACCCGTGACGTTGTCCGCGAAGAATCCGTCATCGTCATCACCGATGATGAACGAAAAGAATTGGAAGAGCGCACAGAACGCCGGATTGAAACGATCCGCATGTCTTACAGCGACGGTGTGATGACCGAAGAGCAGATGGAAGAGATCATGGCCGAAGTGCGCATGGGCCTTGAAGAAGCGAACGAAGCGTTGGAAAATGTCCCGGCTTTGATCGAAGAAGCCATGGCCGAAGCGGAAGGCGCAGAAGGCCGCACCATCGTGACGATGTCATGCGACAATTCGACCGATGAAGTCGCCACCACAACCGAGAATGCCGACGGTACCCGCACAGTTATGCTGTGTCAGGCGCGGGTCATGGCCCATGCTCTCGAAGGGTTGAAAGAAGCCCGCGAACAAATCGCCAGCAGCGACGAAATGTCGGCTCAAATGCGCGAAAGGATCGTGCGTCAATTGGACCAACAAATCGAAGAGTGGGACGCGAATGTAAGCCGGTCACAAAGCTAAATCGGCACGCTATATCCAAGGCAATAGAAAGCCGGCGGGAACCAAACTTCTCGCCGGCTTTCGCTTTTTGCGATGATTGGTGATCAATCGTCGGCGGTCAACGACCCTCTGTCCGCGCGTGGACGCGCGGGATAGTCGCATCCGCGTTGTTGACCCAACCCTTTGAGAAAGCCGCGCCTGACCATCCCGGATGTGATCGCCATATTGACCTCGCGCCGTTTGGAATTCGCGCCCGACACTTCGCGCACGATCCCGCGAAAGGGGATGAAGGAGCCAACGACGCTTTGCGCAACACGCCCCCGGCTTAACCGGTGGTTTTCGTTCGCCGCTATGTCGAAATCTGCACCCAACGCGCTGTCCAATGCGGCGATCTGAGCGACGATGTCGTTGCAGGTGCGCAAACCATCGGATGCGTATGGATCGCTCGCCGCTTCAACTAAGATTTCCGGAATATCGTCGGAATCGATGTTGAAATCTTCAAGTGGCGTGCGCGCCACGTCTTCGACGTCGGGCTCTTCGTCAATAACCTGAGCGTAGACCGCACCGGGCAGGGCCATTGCGAACGCCGCCCCCGTGATGAAGGCTTTAGCGGAAATCGAAATAGGTGTCGCACGCTGCGTCATCGGCACTCTCCAATCCTCTGCGCAACGCGTCCATGCGCTGCCTACTTGTTCCGTGTGTGAAATTTTCGGGATTGATGCGCTGTCCGGCACGGCTCATTAATGTGTCATCGCCGATCGCGCTGGCCGCGCGCAGACCTTCTTCCATGTCGCCGCGCTCGATCCGGCTTCGATTCTTGCCCGCCCAAACACCGGCGTAACAATCGGCCTGCAATTCCATGCGGACCTGCAATTGGTTCGATTGTTGCGGATTGCGTTGTTGAAGGCTGCGCACCTGACTGGCCAAACCGGTCATGTTTTGAATGTGGTGGCCATATTCATGCGCGATCACATACAGGCGGGCAAAATCGCCTCCCGTGCCGGACATTTGCGCAAGCTGTTCGTAAAAGCTCGTGTCGATATAGATGCCGAGGTCGGCCGGACAATAAAACGGTCCCGATGCAGAACTGGCGCTGCCGCATCCTTCGGTCGCCACGCGGCCGTCTCGATAGAGGTCAAGCGTGGGTTGTTCGAACGCAATGCCCGCCCGCGCAAATTCTGGCTCCCACGTTTCGTTTAAACTGGTCAGCGCCTCACACGCTTCGCGCGCATAGGGGCCCATGTTACAGACCTGTTGTTCGGTCAGATCATCACCAGAGGATTGCGGTGCGCTTTGCGTTTGTTCAATTCCGCCCAGAACGGCGATGGTTTGCCCCGGATCAATCCCAAATGCCAACGCCGCGATCAAAGCGATCACCAAAGTTCCGCATCCTGCCCCGCCGGCGCGGCGCATGCCTCGGCCACCGCCGCTCCTGCTGGAACGCACTTTGATCTTGGACGTGTCAAATGGATTGAGCCGCATGCAATTTTCCCCTCAGCGCCCGGTTTTTGTTGTTGTCCGGCAACTTAGCCATAAGCGCGGTGCTGCGCAATTCGCTGGACAGCGCAGTGCAGCATTGCAAAACAAGGGGCAAGAGAAACGGTGTGCGCCGCGCGACATGCGGGATGATGCCGTTGGAATTGTGCCCAAATGTGCAGGAGTTGAATGGAATGCTCAAGAGCGACAGCGATAGCGGCCGACCCGCATCATCGGGCCTTTCAGGCAAACGGGCGCTGGTCACCGGCTCAACATCGGGGATCGGGCTCGCGATTGCGCGGGCTTTGCACAATGAAGGGGCTCACGTCATCCTAAACGGATTGGGCGATCCCGATGAAATCGCTGCGTTGACGCAAGAGATGGATGCCACATTCAACGGGGCCAATTTGTTGGATCCGGCTGCGATCGAATCCATGATGGGCGATATCGGTCCGATCGATATCCTGATCAACAATGCCGGGATGCAACATGTTGCCCCGGTCGAAGAATTTCCCACCGATAAATGGGAAGCGATCATCGCTCTCAATTTGACGGCTGCGTTCCACACCACGCGGTTTGCAGTTTCCGCGATGAAAGAGGCCGGGTGGGGACGCATTATCAACACGGCGTCGGCGCATTCATTGACCGCATCTCCATTCAAAAGCGCGTACAATGCCAGCAAGCATGGCATTGTGGGCTTTACGAAAACTGTGGCACTGGAATTGGCGCAAACCGGCGTGACCGCCAATTGCATCAGCCCAGGCTATGTCTGGACGCCGCTTATTGAAGGGCAGATCCCCGATACAATGGAGGCCCGTGGCCTAACCCGCGATGAAGTCATCAACGATGTCTTACTGGCGAAACAACCCACCAAGAAATTCGTGCAACCCGCAGAGATTGGCGCCTTGGCGGTGTTTTTGTGCCGCGAAGAGGCGGGCAATGTCACCGGTGCCAATTGGAGCATTGATGGGGGTTGGACAGCGGAATGACCTCGATCGGTCGCGGCCTTTGTCTGACGGTGGTCTGCATGGCGCTTGGCGCTTGTGCAAAGATGCCGATTGCCACCGTACCGGTGGCCGAACGCGACATGATCGAAGCCCGTTTGATGCGCGACATTTCCGTGTTGGCCAGCGATGAGTTTGGCGGACGCGAACCGGGGACATTGGGAGAGGATTTAACGGTCGGATTTCTGATCGAAGAGATGCAGGCCGCCGGTTTGACATCGGGTACGAACGATCCAGGCAGCGCGTGGCGTGCGCCCGTCCAATTGGTCAGCACCGCGCCTAGCGACAGCCAGGTTTCGTTGAATATTGGTGATCAATCCATCGCGTTGGATGGTTCATCAGGGGCCGCATTTACATCGGCAAACCGCTTGCTGGTTGATAACGCTCAGATGATCTTTGTAGGTTATGAGGCGGAAAGCATCGAACCGGAATCGATAGCGGGCAAAGTGGTCGTCATGTTGGGAGAGCCCGGCGTTAGCCCCAGACGGCGATCCCGTTTGTTTCAGGCCAATCCCGCCGCGATCATCACCGTGGTTGAAAACGAAGACGCGATTGCGGGTATCAACCGCGCGTTTGGACGCGAACGGATGATCCTTGCCAGCGAGGAAGAAAAACGCCTCACTGCGTTTGTAACGCATGCCGCCATGCAATCGGCCAATGGCGCGGACCATTGGGATGCCTTGGTCGCGGAATCGCGCGGCGACGCGTTTTCACCCGGTCCATTGGAGCCAACCGTTTCCATCGATGCGATGTCCAATCGACGCGAAATCGCCAGCTCCAATGTATTGGGATTGCTACCCGGATCGGTGCCCGGGTCGGGCGCCATATTGTTGATGGGGCATTGGGATCATTTGGGCGAATGCAGCGCCGCCGATGCCGGTGATCTGATTTGCAACGGCGCGGTCGACAACGCCAGCGGCATTGCCGTCATGCTCGAACTAACACGCCGTTTGAACGCCAGCGGGCCGCATGATCGCGACGTTTACGTGCTGGCGACCAGCGCCGAGGAAGCCGGGTTGCTCGGCGCAAAAGCGTTTGCAGAACAACCGCCTATCCCACTCAACACGATCGTTGCCGCGTTCAATTTTGACACCGCGGCGGTCGCGCCCGCTGGCAGCGCGGTCGGCTTTGTTGGGGAAGGGCGCACACCGCTCGATCCCATCATCCTTGATGTGATGGAACAAGGGGGCCGGGAATTGGGCAATCGCGATTTCGCCGAACAATTCGTGCGCCGGCAAGATGGATGGGTGTTGTTGGAAGAAGGCGTTCCAGCGGTGTTCTTGTCCACCGCTTTCAGCTCAGAAATCGTGCTGGGTCCGTATCTATCGGACGATTACCATCGACCGTCAGACCAGATTGAAAATATCGAATTGGGCGGGGCAATTGACGATCTTTTGCTGCATCAGGAATTGGTCGAACGCTTTGCCAGCACCGCGCGATACCCGGCATCAGAACAATAGGCCGTAGATAGCTTCGCTACTAACCCTAGCGTCGCGCGCAATCCCGTCCTACAGGGACGTGCACGATTCGAGCCGCACATAAGCGGCCCTTTTATAGCGCAACGCCACACGAAAGCCCGTGCACATGGAAATCCCTCTCGGTCTCACCTTTGATGATGTTTTGCTCCGTCCTGCGGAGAGCAATGTATTGCCGAGCATGGCAAACACCAAAACACAGCTTACCCGTGATATTGCTTTGAACATTCCGGTGCTTTCATCCGCGATGGATACGGTGACAGAGGCCGATATGGCCATCGTGATGGCCCAATTGGGCGGTATTGGTGTGTTGCACCGCAATTTGACGGTGGAACAACAATCCGCCGCTGTGCGCGCGGTCAAACGTTTTGAAAGCGGCATGGTCGTCAATCCGATTACGATCGGACCCGATGCGGTTTTGGGCGATGCGCAAGCGTTGATGGAACAACACCGCATCAGCGGCATTCCCGTCACCGATCGCGATGGCAAATTGGTAGGTATCGTGACCAATCGCGACGTCCGTTTTGCCGAAAACCCAGCACAGCCGGTTCGCGAGTTGATGACGACCGAAAATCTTGCAACCGTGCCGTTGGGAACGGGCCAAGAAGAAGCGCGTCGATTGCTGCACGGGCGCCGGATTGAAAAATTGTTGGTGGTGGACGATGACTATCGCTGCATCGGCCTCATCACGGTCAAAGATATCGAAAAAGCGGTCAATTACCCGGATGCCACGAAAGACCCTGCGGGGCGTTTGCGCGTCGCCGCCGCCTCTACTGTGGGCGATGCTGGTTTTGCCCGGACACAGGCCTTGATCGACGCCGAAGTTGACGTGATCATTATCGACACCGCGCACGGCCACAACCAAGAGGTGTCGCGCGCCGTTGAACGCGCCAAGAAAGCATCAAGCTCTGTTCAAGTGGTAGCCGGTAACGTGGCCACACCCGAAGCAACCCGCGCTTTGATCGATGCGGGCGCGGATGCGGTGAAAGTGGGCATTGGCCCAGGTTCTATTTGCACCACGCGCGTCGTCGCCGGCGTTGGCGTGCCGCAATTAACCGCCGTGATGGAAAGCGCCGCCGAAGCGGCCAAATCCGGCGTCCCTGTGATTGCAGATGGCGGCCTTCGGACCAGCGGCGACGCGGCCAAGGCTCTCGCCGCTGGCGCATCGACGGTGATGGTTGGATCGATGCTTGCCGGAACAGCGGAAAGCCCCGGCGAAGTGTTCCTTTACCAAGGACGCAGCTACAAAAGCTATCGCGGTATGGGCAGCGTTGGCGCCATGGCCCGCGGCAGCGCAGATCGGTATTTCCAACAGGACGTATCCGCATTGAAGCTCGTTCCCGAAGGGATCGAAGGACAGGTTCCGTTCAAAGGCCCTGCCGCTGATGTGATCCACCAATTGGTTGGCGGTGTTAAGGCGGCCATGGGTTACACAGGGTCGGCCACAATTGCCGACCTTCAAAGCCGTGCGCAATTTGTGCGGATTACCAATGCGGGCCTTTCTGAAAGCCATGTTCACGATGTGGCGATCACGCGTGAGGCTCCGAATTACCCGACGCGTTAATCGCGCGACGATCCAATGTGGGGGAATGGTCTTCCGCACCATTCCAATGTGTAAAGGCGCATCATGACCCCATCCGCGCGAGTTCAAGCCGCAATCGAATTGCTCGACGCCATTCTGGAGGCGGCGAAGGTCAAAGGTGCGCCTGCCGACCGTTTGATCTCCGAATACTTCAAGGCGCGTCGTTACGCCGGTTCGAAAGATCGACGCGCGGTTCGCGAATTGGTCTATCGTGCGATCCGATTGTGCGGTCCTCGGCCGGCGAGCGGACGTGCCGCTATGTTGGCCGTGGCGCGGCACGACAAAGAAGTGGCTCCTTTGTTCGATGGTTCGACCCACGGGCCCCCGGCAATTGGCGACGATGAAAAGCCTGCGAAAACCGGGATCGCTGTGAATTGGCTCGCCGCGAAATTGACCGCATCGGGTGTAGATCCAGAAACCGCGCGGTCATTGTTGGACCGTGCACCGTTGGATATTCGCGTGAACGCTTTGAAAGCGCATCGCGACACAATCGAATTGCCTGAAGACGGTGAACCGCTTTCTGCGACCAGCGCCCTTCGGTTCCCATCGGGGACCAATATTGATCAATGGCCCGCATTCCGCGAAGGGCTCATCGAAATTCAGGATCACGGCAGCCAATGGGTTTGCGAAGCGGTCGGCGGGCAATCCGGCGAAGTCATTGTGGACCTGTGCGCGGGTGCCGGGGGCAAAACCCTCGCTCTGGCAAGTCGTCTCAAGAATTCTGCCACCCTGATTGCGGCTGACACGGACAAACGCCGATTGGGCAATCTGGCGCCGCGCGCCGCGCGCGCAGGGGCCGGGGTTGATCACACGGTTCTGCTTGATCCGGGCAGAGAATTGGAAGCGTTGTCGCCGTGGCTTGGCAAAGCTGATCGCGTTCTGGTCGACGCGCCGTGTTCCGGCAGCGGGACATGGCGGCGCAATCCAGAGGGGCGATGGCGGCTCGACAAAACAGAGTTGGAGCGCCTGACCAAGCTTCAGGATCACGTGATGGACACTGGTGCGCAATTGGTGAAGCCGGGCGGGTTCTTGGTGTTCGTGACATGCTCTGTCTTGGACGAAGAGGGCGCGCATCGCGTCGATGAGTTCATAAACCGTCACCCAGGATGGCATGCCATCCCTGCGACCATTCCGGTTGGTGTGCCGCGCGGCAAAGGCACCCGCCTAACACCTTTGCGCGATGGCACCGATGGATTTTTTGTCGCCATCCTTCAATCGAGCTGTTAGCCACGGAGTCTATGGCGGAGCCTCAAACTTCCCAGCGGGCTGATTTCAAGGAGCTTTTTATGCGTTTCGCGCCCTTTGCTGCTGCTTTGTCGTTGGTTTTTGCGACCGCCGCGAGCGTGGGAAGCGCCGATCCGGGCGAGGCTGAGCCGCGTGCCGCGATGTTGATCGCCCAAGGTCAGGCATCGTTGGAAGCGGGCGAGGTTCAGGCCGCAATCGACGCATTCGAAGCGGCTTTGGTCGTTGATCCGGGATACACGCCAATTTTCATCAACCTTGCCGAAGCCGCCCGTCAGGATGGATTGCAAGGCAAGGCAATCCGGTATTACCGCGAAGCTTTGGCCCGCGATCCGGGGTTTTTGGCCGCAATTTCGGGAGAGGGCGAGGCCTTAGTAGAAAAGGGCGCGTTGGAAAAAGCGCAGCGCAATCTGGCCCGCCTCGAAAGTCTTTGCGGGGAAACTTGCCCCGAAACATTGGCGCTTCAGGCGCGCATCGCGGCGGGACCGCCAGAACGGCTAGCGGCGGAATCCACCGAAAGTGAAACCGCAACCAATTGATGGCGCAACGCCGTTTGATGATTGGTTGCCCATCTTGTCAAAAGACGGAGTGAACCATGCTGACCCTGCATCATCTTGAATATTCGCAAAGTTTCCGTATTCTTTGGCTGCTTGAGGCGTTGGACGCGCCGTATGAATTGAAGAGCTACAATCGCGATCCAGACAGCAATTTGGCCCCCGATGATTACAAGGCCCTGTCCCCGCTGGGCACCGCGCCTGTGATCACCGATGGCGACGTGGTGTTGGCGGAAAGCAACGCGATCATCGACTACATTCTCGATTCTCATCCTGAAAGCCCGCTGAACCCGAAGCCGAACAATCCTGATCGCGCACGGCACCTGTTCTGGTATCACGCCAGCCCCGGTTCATTGATGTCGATCCAAAGCGTCGCGATGGTGCTCGGATTGCTCGAAACCCGATCACCATGGCCGATTAGCGCCTTGTTGAAAGCGGTGTTTGGTCAAGTGCGAAAGCTCTTCGTCAATCCACGCACCGATGCCCTCTATGCTTTGATGGAAAAGGATTTGGGCGAAAAGCCGTTTTTTGGCGGCGATACTTTGACCACGGCCGATATCACATTGGTCTACGCGATGATGGCCGCCCGGACCAAAGGGGTTTTCGACGGGCATCCCAACATTTTGGCGTGGTTTGACCGGATCGAAGCAATTCCCTCGTTCAAGGCTGCGCAGGCCAAGGATGACCGTCCGCATATTGATTTCCGTTTTTAGGCGGGGCGGTCACATCAGCGGGGCAAATTCCGCCACTATGGCTGCATAGACGTCACGTTTGAACGGCACGATCAGTTCGGTGAGTTGATCGGCATCGACCCATTGGAATGCGTCGAATTCGGGCGGATTGTGGGCGTTTAGATTGACGTCTGCGTCGCTGCCGTTGAACCGACCCAAATACCAATATTGTTCCTGGCCGCGATATTTGCCTTTCCACACACGACCCAACAGGTCAGGCGGCAGATCATAGCGGATGGGTTTTGAAGCCGCCGCAATGACTTCCACCAGGTCGGAGCCAATGCCGGTCTCTTCCTCCAACTCGCGCAGGGCCGCGACGCGCGGATCTTCGCCCGGATCGATCCCACCTTGAGGCATTTGCCAGCTCCCGCGCGCGCGCTTTTCCATGCGCTGACCTACAAAGACTTTGCCGTCTGCATTGATCAACATGAACCCGGCGCATGGGCGATAGGGTAGATCGCTCATGCTGCAGCGTTCCCGCCATCGGTCAATTTGAATTTCATCGTCGCAATCATGCGCTCCAAATCGGCTTGCGTGCTCGGCACAGCCTGCCTCAGATTGGTGAAGCTGTGCGTGACCCCTTTCATTTCAAGAAAGGTGAAATCCGCCCCTGCATTGGCAAGCGCTTTGGCATAGTCGCGACCGGAATCGCGTATGGGATCAAGGCTGGCCGTAACAAGAACGGTAGGCGGCGCTTTTGAATGGTCGCCATGAATGGGAAACCCGCGCGGATCGTTGCGATCGGCTTGATAGGCGCCATCAAAGAACTCGATTGCGGCCTTCGTCAGCACAAAGCCATCGGCAAATTGGTCAAGGCTGTTGGAACCCAGCGCGTCGCTGGCAAGGGGGAAGATCGGTACTTGAAGGACGACGGGGGCGTCCGCTGCATTGTCCGCCAACAATTGTCCCACGGCCAAGGTGGCGGTGCCGCCCGCGCTGTCACCGATGGTGATGATTCCCGTACAGTCGCGGCCCAATGCGCCGGGTGATGAAGCAATCCAACGTGTGGCCGCTTCGCAATCGTCGATCGCGGCGGGGAAGGGGTGTTCGGGCGCGCAGCGATAATCGACGGCCACGACCGGCAAATCCATCAAAGCGGCAATTTCCGTGCACAGCGCATGGTGCGTTTCCAAATCGCCAATCACAAAACCGCCGCCGTGATAGAATGCGATAACTGGGCCTGGCTCGCGTGTTTCTTTCGCATCGTAAAGGCGCAGAGGAATGTCCCCGTCTGGACCGGGGCAGGATAGATCGCGAATGATGGCCAAATCGCGTGCGGGACGATCGGCCATGCCGTGCAGCGCGACATAGGATGCGCGCGCTTCTTCAAGTGTCATATCCGCGATGCTGGGTCCGGCCATAGCGGCCAACCCATCCAAGAACGCTTTCATATCGGGGCGGATATACGGTGCATCGGTCATAAAATCACTCTCTCAGACATGTGTTTTGAATGCGATAGAGCGATGTGGCTGGCATTTCCACTCGCGTTAATTGGGCGGTGTGATTAGATTGCCGGTTATGGACAATCTCACGCATAGCCTCGTCGGGGCGGTCTTGGGTCAAGCGGGCCTAAAGAAGAAAACTGGCCTCGCGATGCCGGCGCTGATTATTGGCGCGAACCTGCCTGATGTGGATGCGGCGTGTTTCTTTTGGCTCGAAGGGGTGGAACATCTGGGGTTTCGCCGGGGCATCACGCACGGCCCGCCTGCATGGGTGCTCTTGCCGCTGATTCTGGCCGGACTGCTTTGGGGGTATGACCGCTGGCAGACAAAGCGCGGAAAGCGGCCCGAGGGACGCCTGCCGGTGGATTTCAAATGGCTCTATCTCCTCAGTTTTATCGGCTGTCTCAGCCATCCGCTTTTCGACTGGTTCAACGTCTATGGCATCCGGTTTCTGGAGCCTTTTTCGTCGCAATGGTTCTACGGCGACACACTTTTCATCATCGATGTGTGGCTGTGGGCTTTGCTCGGTTTTACAACGTGGTTTTCGCTGAGGCGTGAGAAGCGCGGGGGAAATTGGAAGCGGCCTGCATGGATTGGGATCGCGGTGATGGTGGCGTATATCGGGATGAATTGGGCGATTAGCCACCGGCCTTGGGAGTTGACGCTCTATGATGGACCGGGGGCGGAGCGTATTTCTAACCCGGTTCCGTTCTATTTTTGGGAACGGGAGGTGATCTTAGTTGGGCGCAATTGGCCGGGTATGGCCTCAGAGGCACGGCAACTGCCGTACAAATATACGGAAAGGCGGCCGATGGTTGACCCTGATCTGCTTTGCGAGTTCCCCTCCTTGGAGGAAGCTCGCCAAGCTGATTCACAACTCGATGCCTTCCTTTTCTGGTCGCGCGCCCCCTTTGCGACGCGCGCCCGAGACGGTTCTGTCGTCCTTTACGATGCCCGTTTCTATGACCCGCGTGCACGCGATCGATTCTCTATTGCGCTGCCCGATTTAGAATGTGTGGAACTGGTTCCTGAATAGAACACTGTCTTTAACATGAGTGACACCCAAATAGTCTGGCTGCGACGTGATCTTCGCGTGGCCGATAATCCCGCGCTGTCCTCTGCGGCAAAGCGCGGCCTAGTGATCGCAGTCTATGTGCTCGATGATGATCGGGCCAAGACGCACGCTTATGGTGGGGCATCGCGGTGGTGGTTGCATCATTCGTTAGAAAGCCTGAGGGTCTCTTTGGCCAAGCTCGGCATTCCTTTGATCTTGCGCCGGGGCGACGCGGTCGAGGAATTGACTACCGTCGCCAAGGAAACCGGCGCGTCGTCCATTCACGCCAACCGCCATTACGAGCCGTGGTGGCGCAACGCGCAGCGCGCGCTTGGCGGAGCGGTCGATTTGCAGCTCTATGATGGCAATTATCTGCTCCCGATGGGGGCTGTCACAACGGGGTCGGGCGGACAATACAAGATTTACACGCCGTTCAGTCGCGCCGTGCGCGCCGCGTTTCCTCCCCGAGCGCTTGCACCGGAGCCTCAACCGCAAACCGCGCCCGATACCCAACCGGCAAGCGATGCGTTGGAGGATTGGAACCTGCTGCCCACGCGGCCCGATTGGTCGGGTGGCATCGCCGAATTCTGGAACGTGGGTGAGGGCGCGGCGCACACGCAGCTCGAATGGTGGAGCGACCACGTCGATGACTACCAAGACGCGCGCAACCTGCCATCCAAAGACAAAGTTTCTCGGCTGTCCCCGCATTTGCACTTTGGAGAGATCAGCCCGGTGCAAATCTGGCACCACTTTCAGGGCAAATCGACCAAGGGATGGCAGGTTTACGAAAGCGAGTTGATCTGGCGCGATTACGCCCAGAACGCGGTGAACCAATTCCCGCTTTATGCGCGCAGCAATTACCGCGAAGATTTCGACAAACTTGAATGGCGTGACCCCGCAACGGACCCTGCCGCAGCGCACGACCTAAAGGCGTGGCAAAGGGGGAAAACCGGATACCCCATCGTCGATGCCGGGATGCGGCAATTGTGGCAGACCGGTTGGATGCACAACCGCGTGCGCATGATCACGGCTAGTTTTTTGATCAAACACCTTTTGATCGATTGGCGGCACGGCGAACAATGGTTTTGGGATACGTTGGTGGATGCCGATTACGCATCCAACGCGACCAATTGGCAATGGACCGCCGGAACGGGCGTCGATTCCAACATGTTTGTGCGGATTATGGCGCCGCTAACACAATCGGAGAAGTTCGATTGTGCCGCCTATATTCGCGAATATGTCCCCGAACTCTCCGGTCTTGATGAGCCGTATATTCATGACCCCGATGAATACAGCCACCGTCCCAAATCCTACCCAGCGAAAATCATCGGCCACCGCGAAGCGCGCGAAAGGGCTCTGTCGGCCTATCGGGCGATGAAAGGTTAGCAGCACCGCAAAACCGGGGGTCGGCTAGGTCTAATCCCTTGCAGCAAGCGGCGCCTGCGGCTTATGTGCGAAGCATGAACGCCCAAGGCATGAAACACGGAACGAGAGGCGCGCGTTTGTTGAACACGGGCGAGCGGTTTTCTGCATCGCCGGGTGTTGTATCGCGATTGATTGCGCCCGGTTTTCGTAAAGTGTTGGACCGTGTTGATGCTGGATTGGAAACCGGCTCATTGTTGGCGCATCTACCCGACGGTTCGACCCGAATGTTGGGCGGGCGTGCGCCAGGATTCGATGTAGAGGTTGAACTTAGGGATTGGCGCGCTCTTTTGCGGTTGGCCACCGGCGGCGCGATCGGTTGGTTCCAAGCGTATGAAGCGGGGGAATGGGAGGCGAACGATCACGCGATCTTGTTCGCTTTGTTCTCCGCCAATGTCCGCACATTGGGGGACACCGCGCGCAGTTCGGGGCCGTTCAAATGGGCCGCGCAAATCGGCCATTGGTTGAACCGCAACAATCGCACAGGGTCGGCGCGTAACATTTCGGCGCATTACGATCTGGGCAATGATTTTTACGCCGCATGGCTTGATGGCTCCATGACCTATTCCAGTGCGCTTGAATTGAACGATGGGGATTTTCCCGCCGCCCAACACCGCAAATTGGAAGGCATATCCCAAAGGCTGGGCAATCCCGACACTGTGTTGGAAATCGGGTGCGGATGGGGCGCGTTGGCCGATCACCTTTCGGGCAAGGGCGCCAAAGTCACCGCAATCAGCCTTTCGGAACAACAGCTCGCTTGGGCAAAGGCAAGAACATCGCCTGACATTGAATATCGACGCCAAGATTACCGCGATGTCACCGGCACATTCGATGCCATCGCCAGCGTCGAAATGGTCGAAGCATTGGGCCGCGAATATTGGGGCACATTCATGGACTGCATCGCGCGCAGTTTGAAGCCCGGAGGGCGCGCGGCGATCCAATATATCTCCATCGCAGACGACCTGTTTGAAACCTATGCCGGCACGGTCGATTTCATCCAAGCCTATGTCTTTCCGGGCGGATTGTTGATCAAGACCAGCGAATTTCGGGCGTTGGCGCAAGAACGCGGTTTGGATTGGCAGGATCAACGCGATTTTGGCCTCGATTACGCTGAGACGCTGAAATTGTGGCATGATGCGTTCGACTGCGCTGTTGAAGAAGGACGGCTGCCCGAAGGGTTTGACGATCGCTTCATCCGGTTGTGGCGGTTCTACCTATCCTATTGCGAAGGCGGATTTCGCGCGGGCAATATCGATGTCCATCAAGTTACGCTGTTGAAACCAAATGCAAATTGAGACGAGAAAGGTCCAACCTATGAAAATCACCTCTTTGAAATTGGGTGCGATGACGGCGTTGGGCGCTTTGGCGATCAGCGGTTGCAGTTACAGCAGCGCCGAAGGTCTTGAGAGCGCGCCGGCGTCTCTTGAACCGGTTACTTTGATGCAACCAAGCGATGTGGACCCAGCCGAACTTCAGGTTTTGTTTTGGAACACCGAACAACGTTCGACCCGGTTCCGCGATATGGAAAGCTGGTTTGCCGGTCATGAAGTGCCCGCTTCATCATCTCCACGCGCGCTGGCGCAGGGGGAACCCTTGCCAGAGGCGTTGGCGCTGGAAATCCGCCAAACTATGGCGGATACAGGCGCCGCGGGCGTGATGGTCTATAAAAATGGCGGTGTCCGGTTTGAAGATTATGGACTGGGGATGGCAGCGGGCGATCGCTGGACCAGTTTCTCGGTCGCGAAAAGCTTCACATCAACATTGTTGGGCGCGGCGTTGAACGATGGTTTCATCGCAAGCCTGGATGATCCGGTGACGCAATATGTGCCCGGCCTTGTCGGTTCGGCTTATGACGGCGTGAGTGTGCGGCAAATTGCAACCATGACAAGCGGCGTCGCTTGGAACGAAGATTACACCGATCCGAACAGCGACGTGGCGCAAATGAACCGCTTTGTCGTCGAATACGGCGCGGATGCCATCGTTGCGCAGATGCGCGAATTGGACCGGGAAGCTGAGCCGGGCGAAAAGTGGGTCTACAAAACCGGCGAAACCAATCTGATCGGTATGGTCATTGAAAACGCCGTTGGTCTTCCGCTTGCGGAATACGCTCAGGAAAAGATTGTGGAGCCGGCCGGCTTTGAAAGCGGTCTGTTCTGGATGGTCGATCCGCGCGGAGGCAATATTGGCGGGTGCTGTTTGTCGCTGACCCTTTCCGACTATACGCGGATGGGATTGTTCGCTCTTGAAGGTGGGGGCGATGTCGTGCCGACCGGATGGTTTGACGAAGCCGGAGATTCGCTGGTCGATTTTGGCACATCGGGCTTTGGCTATGGCTACCAATGGTGGACCTATCCCGGCGGCTATGGCGCTCAGGGAATTTTTGGCCAATCGATCACTTTGATCCCAGAGGAAGAATTGGTCCTGACAGTGATCAGCAATTGGTCCACTGCGACCAGCAACGATCACCGTGCCGCATGGCGTGCGGTCGGCGCAAAGATCGCGGCGATTGATTGATGATTGATCGGGGAAAGGCCGCGTCCGGGCGGTCTTTCACCCATTCAGATCACATCGGGCGATAGACGCCGGTGTTGCTGTATCGTTGCAGGATGTTGTCGTGCACGATTGGGCTGAGCAATTCTTCGAATGCACAGCCGACGATGCAATTGTCCCACCAAACGACCTGACCTTGGAGTGATTCCAGACCGGGTAGGGTCAACCAGCACATTTGCCCTTCGTGCATGCGATTGATCGACGCCGCCGAATAGCCAGAGATCGAAAGATCGTGAACGACGCTTTGAAACGCGCGTCCGCCCGAAGCCCGCAGCGTTGCCGGAATGGTAAGCCGTGTGCGCGGTGAGCAGCGATCTTCTTGTGCTGCAACTTTGTAACGGTCGCTGTCGGTGGGCATGGCCTTGCAACTCTCTCCAAAAAATAAGTGCCCAACCATGGGGGCATTCGATCCGGCCTGTATCTCGGATTTGCCTTGATGGAGAGTTTCAACGGTTGGTTAACGGCGAGGTAAGGGGTGCAATTTTTTGCATCCCAACCCCGCACAAACCTGCGGAATAGCGATTCAATGGCGAATGGCATCCGGCGCGGCCTGTGACCGCGTGACTTTGGTTAAGTTTTGGGAAACGCGATCGGGATGAAATCCCAATCCGCCAATCAATCCACGCGTTCGCGGTGCCCGGTCGGAAAGTCTTCTTGCAAAAGCGCGGTGATGCGCGCCGCAACGGCCTCTGGCGGTTTCACACTTTCGGGGTTTTCACCGGGATAGGCGCGGGCCCGCATCTCTGTGCGTGTTGCGCCGGGATCGATGATCGCAACGCGAAGCGGGCTCAACTTCTCGACTTCGGCCCCGTATGTTTCAAGCAAGTTGTCAAACGCTGCCTTTGTCGAACCATAGGCGCCCCAGAATGGGCGCGGGGATGCGCCGACGCTGCTGGTCAGGCCGATAACACGGCCGGCCTTGGCGCTGCGCAGCAAGGGATCAAACGCAGCAAGCAATGCATGCGTTGCCACGACATTGGTCATGATCGCTTGATTGAATTGTTTCGCTTCGACTTGGGCCAACGGCGACAATTGCGGCAAAAACGCCGCCGAAATCACCATAATATCCAACGCTTCCCAACGACCAGCAATCGCGGCTGCCAAACGGGCAACGGCGTCTTGTTCGGTCAAATCGATCGGAGCGATCGTGGATGATCCGCCAACCGCATGGATTCGATCCTCAACCTCTTCCAACGCTTTCACTTTGCGAGCGACCAGAATGACATGCGCCCCGGCCTCTGCCAAAGCCAGAGCGGTCGCCGCGCCGATGCCGCGACTTGCGCCGGTGACAAGCGCGGTTTGGCCGGAAAGCGGTTTGGTCTCTGTCATCAATCAAGCAGCCTTTGGATCAGCAACATTGGTGTCTTTCGCGGGGGGATCAAATGGGAGTTCATCCGATTTGTCATCTTTGCGCGCGTTGTCGGTCAATGGGGTGGGGTAGTCGCCTGTGAAACAAGCATCGCAAAATTGCGGGCAAGCGGAATTGCGGCCCGATGACGATCCCACCGCGCGATACAGGCCATCGATTGAGATAAAGGCGAGGCTGTCGGCTTTGATGAATTCACGCATCGGTTCCAAATCCATCCGCGCAGCGAGCAGTTTGGAACGTTCGGGCGTGTCTACACCGTAAAAGCATGAATGCGCCGTCGGTGGGCTGGCCACCCGGAAATGCACCTCGGCGGCGCCGGCTTCGCGCATCATTTCGACGATCTTCATGCTGGTTGTGCCGCGCACAATCGAATCGTCGATCAGGACAATTTTCTTACCAGCGACCAATTCGCGGTTGGCGTTGTGTTTGCGTTTTACGCCGGCGTGGCGGGCGCTGTCAGATGGTTGGATAAAGGTGCGCCCGACATAGTGCGATCGGATGATGCCCAATTCAAACGGTAGGCCCGATTGCTGCGCGTAGCCGATCGCTGCGGGGACGCCGCTATCGGGTACAGGAACAACAAGGTCCGCATCGCACGCCGATTCGAGCGCGAGTTGTTCGCCAATCGCCTTGCGCGCACCGTACACGCTTTGACCGGCGAAAAAGCTGTCGGGACGACTGAAATAGACGTGTTCAAAGATGCAAGGGCGGGGGCTTTGATTGCCAAATGGATGCAGGCTTTTGACCTCTCCGTCGAAATCGACCTGGATCATTTCGCCCGGTTCAACTTCGCGGATCATTTCCGCGCCGACGACGTCAAACGCCACGCTTTCGCTGGCAAACAGGATCGAATCGCCCATTTTACCCATCACCAACGGGCGGATGCCCAATGGATCACGGCACGCGATCATGCCCGTCGGCGTCATCACGACCAAGGCGTAGGCCCCTTCGACCAAACGCAGCGCATCAATCAATCGATCGGCAACCGTCGGATACCGCGAGGTTGCGACCAAATGGATTATAACCTCGGTGTCAGAGGTCGATTGGAAGATCGAGCCTTTGCCCACCAAATCTTTGCGCAAAGCCTGAGCGTTGGAAATGTTGCCGTTATGAGCGATCGCAAAACCACCACTTGCCAATTCTGCGTAGAGCGGTTGGACGTTGCGCAGGCCGGCACCGCCTGTCGTGGAATAGCGCACATGGCCCGCGGCCATATTGCCCGGCAATTCCGCTATCGCTTCGGCCGATGAGAAATTCTCAGCGACATGGCCAAGGCCCCTGCGCGAGATAAAATCTTTTCCATCGAAACTGGTGATGCCCACGGCCTCTTGCCCGCGATGCTGCAATGCGTGCAGGCCAAGCGCCGTCGCCGCAGCAGCCGTTTCGGCGTTGATGGCGCCAAACACGCCGCACTCTTCACGAAGCTTATCCCCATCCTCATCACGAAAAGGGTGCGTGAGATTGCCAAATGCTTGGCCAAGCTGTCGTTGAATATCGGTCTTTGCCATCGCGTTGTTGGTGTCCGCTGTGCTGCCCGAGCTGGAGCGCGCTCAATGACGATGTTACGGATCAATTACAAGAGCTGATCAGACGGATCGGTGGACCTTTTTCCACGATCCTTTGCATCGCCGCCGGGATAACCCACAGAGGCGCCGTGGTCGGCCGGTTGTGCACTTGCATTGGTCCGCTTAAAGCCGCCGTTCAGCTTTGCTTTGCCACCGGCGTGATGTCGTCTGGCTTTGCCATCGCAGCGCAAGACGTAGACCACACGCCGAACACCGCACCACAATGAACCGGGGCACGCATGCTTACTCCCTTTGAAAGAATGATCGCCAAACGGTATTTGTGGCCGGGCAAAGGCGAAGCATTCATCGCATTGGTCGCAAGCATATCGATCGGTGTTGTCATGTTGTCTGTGGCGATGTTGGTCCTTGTGATGAGCGTGATGGGCGGTTTCCGCACCGAAATGCTTGAGAAATTTTCGGGCCTAAACGGACACGCCATTATCCAAGCATACGGAGGCGAACTCGATAATTGGGAAGGGGTCCTTCAACAAGTTCGCGAAACCGAAGGCGTGATCAACGCGTCGCCTTTGATCGAACAACCCTTGCTTGCCAGTTTCAACGGGCGCGCCAATGCGGTGTTTGTGCGGGGCAATACGGATGAAGACATCGCGGATTTGAACGACAAAGTGTTGTTGGGCGATATCGCCAGCATTCAACCGGGATCGCGGAAAGTCGCAATTGGATCGCGCCTAGCGGCCAATATGGGCGCACGGGTTGGCGACACGATCACGATCATCAACCCGCAAGGGCGCACAACGCCATTCGGCACATCAATCCGCCAATTGGGTTACGAAGTCGGCGTGATCTTTGAAATCGGCCTTTATGACTTTGACGAAACCTTTGTCATTATGCCGATGGAAGACGCCCAGACATTGTTGTTGTTGGACGACAAGATTGGTTTGATCGAGGTGACCGTGACCGACCCCGACAACGTTGAAGGTATCCTTGAACCGGTTCAGGGAGCGTTGACGGGCCGGGCTGCCATCGCCGATTGGAAGACGATCAACTCAACCCTATTCGAAGCGTTGGAAGTGGAACGCGTCGCGATGTTCTTTGTCCTTAGCTTTATGGTGTTGGTGGCGTCATTTAACATTCTATCGAGCTTGGTCATGTTGGTGAGAGCCAAGACCAGAGACATTGCGATTATGCGCACAATGGGCGCGACACGGCGCAATCTGCTCAAGATTTTCGTGACAACCGGTACAACCATCGGAACGATCGGCACGGTCACCGGGCTGATCCTTGGCTTTGTATTATTGTATTTCCGCAATCCGATTGTCGAAGGCGTCGCTTTTCTCACTGGTGTGGAGATTTGGGACCCTCAGGTTCGTTTCCTGACGACATTGCCCGTTCGCGTGGATCCTTGGGAGATTGTCGGAATCACCGCATTGGGCATTGGTCTAAGTTTTCTCGCCACCCTTTATCCGGCGCTAAAGGCGTCCAACACCGATCCTGTTCAGGTGCTGCGCTATGAATAATCTGCAAACCGACAACGGGCCGATCGTGGCCCTACGTGACCTTAAGCGCAGCTTTGAGCAGGGCGGCGAACGCATTGATGTTTTGCGCGGGGTCAATCTTAATATCGCGCCAGGCGAACTTGTCGCGCTTCTTGGCCCTTCGGGGTCGGGCAAATCCACGATGCTTCAGGCCGTCGGCCTTCTCGAAGGCGGGTTCGAAGGATCGATAGCGATTGCAGGAGAGGCTGCGGAGAACATGGCCTCTGATCAACGCACCCGCGTTCGGCGAGACCATTTGGGTTTTGTCTATCAATTCCATCACCTGCTGCCTGATTTCAACGCGACGGAAAATGTCGTGATGCCGCAAATGGTCGCTGGCACGCCCGAAAGCGAAGCGAAAGTGCGCGCCGAAAGCCTTTTGGAAAGCCTTGGATTGGGCCATCGCCTTACCCACCGGCCGAGCCAGCTTTCCGGGGGTGAGCAACAGCGCGTCGCCGTGGCGCGGGCGTTGGCCAACCGCCCAACATTGGTTTTGGCGGATGAGCCAACCGGCAATCTGGACGAGGCAACCTCGGACGCGGTTCTGGGTCAATTCCTTGAACTTGTGCGCGGGGAAGGGAGCGCGGCTTTGGTCGCGACACACAATGAACGTTTGGCTGCCCGGATGGATCGGGTTGTGCGGTTGCATGACGGCGTGTTGGAATAACCCACTTGGCGAGTGACATTGCCGCTTTGCAGATTTGAGCTCGCGCCCGCTTTGGGGCTATGTTCGACCCTGCTCGCGCGCTGAGTTTGTAACCTCTCGGTGATCACGCGCCAAGGGGATGAGTGAAATCGGGACGCGCGCCATGGGAGAGACACATTATGCTTTCGATGATCTACCCGATTGCGTTGCTACAGGCTGTGGCTGCGCCTGAACCGGCCGCCGCGCCTTCATCGGCGGCACCGTGCGGCACCGAAGCGCACGCCGGATTTGATCTTTGGGTTGGCGAATGGGACGTCTTCCCCAATGGCAGCGAAACCCAAGTCGCCACCAGCCGGATCGAAAGATTGTCGGCCGGATGTTCAATCCGCGAACATTGGACACCGTTTGAAGGGCCAGACGGGATCAGTCTGTCGATGGTCAATCAAAACACCGGGCGATGGGAACAAACATGGGTTGGCGGCGATGGCGCGCGCGTCGATTTTGAAGGCGGTGTTGTTGACGGCAAAATGGTTTTGACCGGATATTGGGACAATATTGGTGGTCCGGGGCAAGACGCGCTGATCCGTATGACCTACACATCGCGAGACGATGGTAGCGTGCGCCAATTCGGTCAGGCCTCGACGGATCATGGTCTTTCATGGCAAACAAGCTTTGATTTGATTTATCGACCAAAGGACCGGGCGACACCATGACCACTATTGCCGATTTCACCGTCACGACCAACCGCGGCGAAGACCTCGACCTATCGACCAAACAAGGGACTGTCTTGTTGGTGGTCAACACCGCCAGCAAATGCGGCTTTACCCCGCAATATGACGGTCTCGAAGAGCTGTATCAGCAATTCAAGGATAGCGATTTCGAAGTCCTAGGTTTCCCCTGCAATCAATTTGGCGCGCAGGAACCCGGCAACGCCGATGAGATCGCCGAATTTTGCAAAGTGAATTTTGGCGTGACGTTTCCCTTGATGAAGAAAATCGACGTCAACGGGCCGGACGCATCGCCTTTGTATGACTGGATGAAGTCTGAGAAAAAGGGCCTGATGGGCTCCACTTCGGTCAAATGGAACTTCACCAAATTCCTGATCAACCGCGATGGCGCGGTGGTGAAACGCTACGGTCCGCAAGACACCCCGAAAAGCATCGCGAAAGACATCGAAAAGCTGCTCTGATTAGAGGCGCTGTTTCCAATGCCAGCGCAAGGGCTTGCTGTGTTCACGGACCAGCAGCCCTTTCGCTTCAAGATCCAATTGCACCGTTTTTGCCCACCAACCCGCTGTCTTGCCCCCGGGGAATAAATCCAGGTTGAGCAACGGTTTCACCGCGTCGACGATGTCGGATTGAGTCATACCGGACGGGGCCGTCGGTAGGGCGCGATCAAAGGCCGATTTCATGTCGGAATATTTGGATCGGTTCACGCGGCTGGTCGTGCCCGGCACGTTGACGTTTTCCACTTCGATCATGTCGCCCATCGCGTCCTCCCATATTGCGACGGTTTGGTAAGCCTAGCTTGCCCCCAGCTTTTCCCCAAGAGCCGCCCGCGCACCCTTGAACGCAGGGCGCTGAGGCGTAACTCTATAAACCATGGCTTTTGCTCCGTTCATACCTCTGCGCGTTTTGTCGTCTTATTCGATGCTAGAAGGGGCGATTGATCCCAAGGCCATCGCAAAATTGGCGAAAGAGAGGGGCTTTCCCGCCATCGCCGTTTGCGATCGCAACGGCCTTTACGGCGCGGTGATGTTCGCCAATGCATGCAAGAGCGAAGGGATCCAGCCGATCATCGGAGCCTTGCTGGGTGTGGCCAGAGCCGGATCAGAGGGCAAAACGGTCGATTACCTGCCGTTGTTCGCGCAAGATGAAAGCGGATACGACAATTTGTGCCATCTGGTTTCAAAGGCGCATTTGGACCGTCCGCTTGAATTGGAACCCCATGTCGAGATGGACGATCTATCAGGGCGAACCGATGGATTGATTGCGCTGACCGGGGCCGGGGAAGGGGCGTTGACGCGGCTATTGGCCGAAGAACAAACGCCGGCCGCCAATGCGTTGGCGGATCAATTGGAAACCTTGTTTCCCGATCGTGTTTATGTCGAATTGGCGCGCAACAATGATCGGGTCGCGGCGCAAGCCGAAGACGCTCTGATTGATCTTGCCTATGCCCGCAATTGGCCGATGGTCGCGACGAACCCAGCGAATTTTGCCGAACCGCATATGCACAAAGCGCATGATGCAATGTTGTGCATCGCCAATTCGACCTATGTCGAAAACGACGACCGCCCCACGTCCAACGCGCAAAGCTTCGTCAAATCCTCCAACATGATGGAGGAATTGTTCGACGACATTCCCGAAGCAACCGCCAACACATTGGTGATTGCGAAACGGTGCGCCTATGCGCCGCCTTACCGCGATCCGATCCTACCTAGCCTTGCCGGCGATTTGGAGGGTGAGGCCAAGATGTTGGCCGACCTATCGCGAAGCGGTCTTGAAGAACGGCTCAAACCCTATGGTGAGATGACCGATGATCAACGGCAGATATATCTCGACCGGCTCGATTATGAGATCAAGATCATCGTCGATATGGGTTTTCCCGGCTATTTCCTGATCGTTGCCGATTTTATCAAATGGGCCAAGGATCAGGGCATTCCCGTGGGGCCAGGGCGGGGGTCTGGTGCGGGTTCCATTGTCGCCTGGGCGTTGACCATCACCGACCTTGATCCGATCCAATTGGGGTTGCTGTTCGAACGGTTCCTAAACCCGGAACGTGTGTCGATGCCCGATTTCGACATCGATTTCTGCGAAACGCGCCGGGGCGAGGTGATCCGCTATGTCCAACAGAAATATGGCAATGATCACGTCGCTCAAATTATCACCTTTGGTAAGCTAAAAGCGCGCGCCGTTTTGCGCGATTGCGGCCGCATTTTGCAGATGAGTTACGGTCAGGTCGATCGGCTTTGCAAAATGGTGCCCAACCATCCGACCGATCCATGGACGTTGCCGCGCGCGTTGAACGGCGCGGCCGATTTCAAACAGGAATACAACAACGACAATGAGGTGAAACGCCTTGTTGATCTGGCGATGCAGCTCGAAGGGTTGCCGCGCAATTCATCCACACACGCCGCCGGTGTGGTTATCGGCGATCGGCCATTGGCGCAATTGGTGCCGCTGTATCGCGATCCGCGCTCTGATATGCCGGTGACGCAATTCGACATGAAGCATGTGGAATCGTCGGGGCTGGTGAAATTCGATTTTCTCGGGCTGAAAACTCTTTCGGTCCTGCGCAAAGCCGTGGACCTTTTGGAATTGCGCGGGATCACCATCGATCTGGGTGAATTGCCGCTCGACGATATGGCCGTTTACGACATGATGCAGGCCGGTAACACGGTCGGCGTCTTCCAATTGGAATCCGAAGGGATGCGTCGCACGCTGAAGGCGGTCAAGCCGTCCAATTTTGGCGACATTATCGCTCTCGTGTCGCTGTATCGCCCCGGTCCGATGGACAACATTCCGCTGTTCGGCAAACGTAAGGCGGGCGAGGTCGCCATTGAATATCCGCATCCCAAACTCGAGGGGATTTTGGCGGAGACTTATGGGATTTTCGTCTATCAAGAACAGGTGATGCAGGCCGCTCAGATTTTGGCGGGATATTCGCTGGGCGATGCCGATTTGCTGCGTCGCGCGATGGGTAAAAAAGTCCAGGCAGAGATGGACATCCAACGCGGCACCTTCGTCAAAGGGTGCAAGGAGAATTCCGATATTGAGGCGAAGCAAGCCAACGAATTGTTTGATTTGATCGACAAATTTGCTGGCTACGGTTTCAACAAATCGCACGCCGCCGCCTACGCTTTGCTCGCCTATCAAACCGGTTGGTTGAAAGCGCATTACCCAGAGGAGTTTTACGCCGCATCGATGTGTTTCGATCTGCACCAATCGGAAAAACTCAACATCTTTGTGGACGATGCGCGGCGTTATCCCACAGGGGACGAAGAAAATCCCGGCGTGACCGTTCTGGCACCCGACATCAACGCGTCAGAATCGCGTTTCACCGTCCAGCAAACCGATGATGGATACGCGGTTCGTTACGCATTGGCCGGCATTCGCAATGTCGGGGAAAAGGCGATGGACGCCATTGTCGGCGAAAGGGCGGCCAACGGGCCGTTTGAAAGTCTAAAGGACTTTTTCGAACGGTTGCCCCAAGGTTCGATGAACCGTCGCCAACTCGAAGGTTTGATTTGCGCGGGTGCATTGGATGGGATTGAGCCCAATCGCGCGACCTTGTTCGCCAATGCCGATATGTTGTTGGCTGTGGCCGACGCAGCGATCCGGGAAAGGTCCAGCGGTCAAGCGGGCCTATTCGGCGGAGAGAACGCCCCACAAGAGGATCTGCGGCTGCAGCCAACGGAGCCATGGTCGCGACCCGAACAAATGGCCAAAGAGCGCGAGAATTTCGGGTTCTATTTCTCAGCGCATCCGATTCAACAATATCGCGAAGTGGCATCGGCCCAAGGCGCGCGGACCTATCAAAGTTTGATGGACGCCGGATCGCCGGCCGGCGGGCGCAGCACCGCGGTCATCGCGGCCATGGTGGAAAGCGCCAGTAAGGGGCGGACCAAGCGCGGCGCCGAGTTTATCCGGGCCGATTTCTCCGATGCATCCGGCCAATTTTCGTCGGCCTGTTTCGAAGAATCGTTGGTCGATAAGTTTCAGTCATGGGCCGACAGCGGTGAATGCGTTTTGTTGAATGTGGAATTGGATTCTCCCAATCCGGGCGAGCCGCCTCGCTTGACGGTGCGGGGCGCACGGCCATTGTCATCGGTTAGCGGCAGCACACCGATGATCCTAAGGGCGGATATTGTATCGGTTGACGCGCTGGCCGATCTCAAACTGGAATTGGCGACGGGTAAAACGGCGCCCGGCGAAGTGATGATCCGATTGGTATTGGGTGCAGACGAAGAGGCGTTTATGCGCCTTGGCACGAACTTTATCCTGAACGGGGAATTGGCGGAGCGCCTTTCCGATGTCGAAGGGATTGAGAATGTCGCGCTTGAACCGCTGCGTGGCCGCGCGAATTTAAAGCTGGTTGCTTGATGACACAGAGATTGGCGCAGTGACTGACGCATTGACGGATAAGGAAAAGGAGGCGCTGCGCCTTTTGCTTGATGGTCACGACACCAAATCCAGCGCCAATGTTTTGGGCTTGTCCGTGCACACGATCAACGATCGGCTGCGCAATGCCCGCCGCAAATTGGGTGTGTCGAGCAGCAGAGAGGCCGCAAGAATCTTGCGGGATGCAGAGGGTGGCACACCCCAAATTCCGGTGCACAAACCTTTGGGGATCGCCGATGACGTCCCCACGATGGACAATGCAGACCTCACATCAAAAGAGCGATCAGGACCAACCCGGTTCACATGGCTCGCAGGAGGAATGTTCATTATGTCTATTGTTATCGCCGTCGCCGTCCTGACCGTAATTTCCACGGGGGGAAGCGAATCCGAAACGGCCGCCGCACCGTCGGATGACGCATCATCACCGACCGAACAAACCGCGCAAACGGGCGTCGATGACGCTGAATCGTTGACCATTGCCGAGCCGTTTGTTGCCGCGATTGACGACGGCGATTGGCAGGAAAGTTGGAACGCGGCCGGGGAATTCTTTCAATCCCAAGCGACCGCCGCCGAATGGGCGCAAACGATTGAACCGGTGCGTGTCTCCTTGGGTGCGGTTGAAGAACGGCGTTTGACGAATGTCCAACGCGTGGCGACGTTGCCCGGTGCACCCGAAGGCGACTACGAAGTGCTGCAATACCAAACCAAATTTGCCAATCGCGGTCCCATCGCGATCGAAACGGTGATCATGATCAAGAATGGCGCAACCTATGACGTGGCGGGATACTTTATCCGCTAAAACCGGATAGCAATCGCGCTGGTTGCACCACAACGCACATGACGGGGAGACGGAACGATCCGTTTCCCCGTTTGTGTTTGCACAATTGCCCCTCAGAAACGATTGCCAATGGCAACTGACCGCGCCATTGTCATGACCAAGACAGCCGCAAGAGCTGGCTGAAGATTGGTATGATTTGGGAGTTTATTGGACATGGTGACACAAGCCCTAGGCGCAATGCAGGATTGGAGCATGCGGATCACGCATGTCATCGACCACGCCGCCCGTGAAGCGGGGTCGCGTGAGATCGTGACGCGTTGGGCCGATGGCAGTGAAACCCGCACCGATTGGGCGGGCATTCGCAACGACGCGTTGAAAATGGCTCAGGCTCTTCAGGCGTTGGGCATAAAGCCGGGCGAACGCGTCGCCAGCCTCGCCATGAACCATTCGCGTCACTTGGTAAGCTGGTACGGCGTCGCCGGGATGGGCGGCGTGCTGCACACGGTGAACCCGCGTCTGTTCGAAGATCAATTGGAATACATCGTCGGTCACGCCGAAGACCGAGTGTTGTTGTACGATGCCGCGTTCCAGCCGATCGTCGATAAGATGAAAGACCGTTGGACCACGGTCGAACATTACATTTGTTATGATTCCGGCGAACATGCCCCCGCATTCGAAGATTGGATCGGCGAACAGAACGGCGATATTGAATGGGTGACGGGTGATGAACGTGACCCTTGCATGATCTGTTACACAAGCGGCACGACAGGCAATCCAAAGGGCGTTCAGTACGAGCATCGTTCCACCGTTTTGCATGCCATTTCCGGTCTTCAACCGGCCTCTTTCAACTTTTCCGGATCGTCGGTCATGTTGCCGGTGGTGCCAATGTTTCACGCTGCCAGCTGGGGGCTTCCCTATGCTGGCGCGATGGCTGGCATCAAATTCGTATTCTCTGCGGTGAACGATCCGGCGGTCCTGCATGAATTGATGCTGCGTGAAAAAGTCACGGATAGCGCCGGTGTCCCGACCGTGTGGCTGGCGCACTTCCAATATTGCGACAAAGAAGGGCTGGACCTTCCGCCACTCAAAGCTGCAACCATCGGCGGTTCGGCTTGCCCGCGCTTTATGATCGAACGTTTGATGAAGAACGGCACCCGCGTTCAACACGCATGGGGCATGACCGAAACATCCCCTATTGGCACCGTAGGCGGTCCGACATGGAATTGGGACGAACTAACGTTTGAAGAGAAAGTCGATGTCACTGCGATGCAAGGGCGTCCCATCTTTGGCGTGGAACTGCGCACGGTGGACCTGGATGATATGGCAACCGAATTGCCTCGCGATGGCGTGGCGTCGGGTGCGCTGCAAATTCGCGGGCCGTGGATCATCAAACGTTATTTCAAAGCGGATCAAGACGCGGTGAACAACGAAGGGTGGTTCGACACCGGCGACGTCGGGATCATCCATCCTGATGGCACACTGCAATTGACCGATCGCACCAAAGACGTGATCAAATCGGGCGGCGAATGGATCAGCTCGGTTGAGCTTGAGAACGCCGCCGTGGGTCACCCCGATGTTGCAGAGGCCGCGTGCGTGGGCATGTACCACTCCAAATGGGACGAGCGGCCCGTGCTGTTCGTGATCAAAAACGAAGGATCCAATGTCACCGCGGATGACATTATCGAACATCTCAAGCCACTGATCGCAAAATGGTGGCTGCCCGACGCGGTCGAATTTGTGGACGATATCCCGCACACCGCGACAGGCAAGATTTCGAAGAAAGACCTGCGCGACCGGTTCTCCGACTATTCGTTGGAGGGGTAAGGGTGGCCAAAGCCTATATAGACCCGTCGCCCGCCAATTTTCAGGCGTTCAAGGATCTGCCTCGCGATGAGCCGATCCATATGCTCAACCTGCTGAGATACCGTGACCTTGCGGAGTACCCAGAGGGCCATAAGCATCATGGGAACGGTTGGACGGGAAAGCGCGCGTATGAGGAATATGGCAAAACCTCAGGCCCAATTTTCAGCCGGGTCGGCGGCGAGGTCGTTTGGCGCGGCGCGTTTCAGACAATGGTCACGGGGCCAGAGCCTGATGACAAGGTCTGGCACGACGGCTTTGTCGCGCAATACCCCAATGCAGGCGCGTTCTTTGAGATGATAAAGGATGCGGATTACCAGCTGGCGGTGGTGAACCGCACAGCGGCGCTGCTGGATAGCCGCTTGATGCGATTTGAGCCGGGTGAAGTTGGGGGCGGGTTTGGGTGAGTAAGGCTGATAAAGTAAGGAAGGTTTTGGCGCTCGCCGTCGATAGCGTAGTCGATCAAATAGCATCTGGCAGAATTGTTTGCGAAAACGAAGCCACCTTACAGCTGCACCTCTCGCGAGCGGTGATGTTGGCGGCTGAATTGTTTCTGAGTGATAAGAACGAGGTCTCGTTTGTGGAATTGGAGAGGCCGTGGCACGGTCAGCGTTCTGGAAGGATTGACCTTTGGTTTGGGTTCAGAATTGCTGATGGGTGTGAAACAACTTGTGCTGTAGAAATGAAATTTCTCAAGAAGGTGAATCATAGAGAACCAAACAACCGGTATGACGTCTTTTCCGATATTCTGCGACTGGAAGAATGTAAGTCGATGTGTGATCTTGCATTTGTGCTCGTTGTGACGGATCATGATCATTATCATTCACAAATGTCTTATTCTTCAGGTACTTCAGATTTCGATTTTAGACATGGCTCATCCTACAAGGCGGGGGAGATGATGGAGTATCGAACAGCGAATCCGTATGGCCCCGCATTCTCTCTTACTGGAAGCTACGATTTCTCTTGGTCGACCGAACGGAACGGATTTAGATACCTTTTGAGCGAGGTCGTTGGTTGAAAAAATAGAGTTCGTTGCCTCGCAGGTTTGAACAAGCGGGATATGCCCAGCCATTGCGGGCGACTAAATGCCTCAACTCACAACCGCTTCACCAAACAATAGGTCGTGTGCCCCTTGGGAAAGTCCGCCAGCTCTCCATACACGCGATACCCCAGCTTCTCGTAAAACGGCTTTGCCTGAAAGCTGACGGTTTCGGTGCGGATGTATTCAAAGCCTAGCGCGCTGCAATGGTCCTCCACCGTGGCTATTAGCTGGCTGCCCACCTGCTTTCCCCGCGCTTCTTCGGAAATCCACACCAGTTCGAGCAGGCAGTAATTCCAATAGGCGTTGCAGCGAATGCCGCCCACGACCTCTCCCGCTGCATTCCGCGCAAACACGGCAAAGCGGGTGTCGGGTTCAAACACCACGGCATCGGGCAAATGCTCTTGATTGAAGGATTTGATGCCGTCGCTCATCACCGCCAGATCGGCTTCGCTGGGCGACTGAGACAATTCGATGATCACGTCTTTGCTCATGGTTAGAAACTAACGCAGGGGCGATGCCGATCCAAGTGCGGAATATTGGCCGAGTATCGGGCATTCACCACCGGCGCGCGTCCATGACGCCGGCAAGTCTGCGCAATTTGATCAATCAATAGTTTCAACTGGGCTCTGGCGACAGGCCACTAAAGGCCAGGTTAAACCTGTGAGTTGGCGAAGCGCTCACGCGCTTGTCTTTTTGACGGTTGTTGGTAGCCTCGGTCGAGGGCTTTTGGGGGAGAAGTACGCTGTGACCGATAAACAATCTTTAGGCACATGGATTGGGGATTTTCCCGACTTTCTGCTCCGGTATCGCTTGTGGGTTGGCTTGGCTGCGATTGCGCTTTGCGCGGCCACTTGGGCGGTCGATTTGTTTGAGATCGTTTATCAGTGCCCTTTCTGTCGCGCTCAAAGAACCGTGATCGGGTTGCTCGGCCTACTGCTCATTCTTCCGAACCCCGCGCATTGGAGTGCTCGCTACCTATCGGTGGTCTTTTCCGTCTTCGGGCTTTCTGTTGGGGCAACTCAGCATTTCCGTGGCTGGGCTCGCATTATGGGAGGGGAGTTTGAGTGGGGAGATCAATGGTATCTGAACTCGTGGCTGCTTTCCGGTTTCGCCATCTTTATCATCGTCGCGCTATTGATGTTGATTTGGTCGTACCAAAGACCCGAGTAGCCGCCGCGACTCCATCTAAAAGTTAGAAATTTACAACAACCGCATCTGGCCGCCGACCTCAGGTCGCCGGAATTGCGAACAATCGAGCTCAAACCGGGCTTTCCCTACTCCCGCGCGTTTGCACGCCACGCGGAACCGGGTGCGCAGCAAATCGGCCCACACGCCGCTGGGTTTCATGCGGCTGAAGAAATTAGGGTCGTTGTCGCGCCCGTTCCTTATGCTGCGCACGATGCTCATCACTTTGCCCGCGCGATCGGGGTAGTGCACGTCCAGCCACTCGCGGAACAGGGGCGCGACTTCGTGGGGTAGGCGCAGCGGGATCCAGCCCATGCTGGTTACGCCCAGTTCGGCCGCGCGCGCGACGATCTCTTCCATAAATTCATCGGTGATCGCAGGGATGATTGGGGAGATGGAGCAATGGGTCTGCACTCCGGCCTCCACAAGCGTGCCCAGCGCTGCCATGCGTTTTGCAGGCGCGGCACAGCGTGGCTCCAACTTGTTTGAAAGCATCGGGTCGAGAGAGGTCACCGATATCGCCACCGCCACCAATTGGCACGCCGCCAATTCCTCCAACACATCAAGGTCGCGCAATATGCGATCGGATTTCGTTGTGATGGTGACGGGCTGCCGCGCGTCGAGGCACACTTTGAGCAGATCGCGGGTGATGCCGTAATCGCGCTCTATCGGTTGATACGGATCGGTGTTGGTGCCCATCGCAATCGCGCGGGGCGTATATCGCCGCTTTGCCAAGGTTTCGCGCAGAAGCTCTGCCGCGTTGGGCTTTGCGAACAGCTGCGTTTCAAAATCGAGGCCCGGCGATAAGTCGTGATAGGCGTGAGTCGGGCGGGCAAAGCAATAGACGCAGCCATGCTCGCACCCCCTGTAGGCGTTGATTGAGCGGTCAAAGGGGATGTCGGGCGACTGATTAAAGCTGAGGATGGTTTTGGGGTGTTCTTCGGTCACAGTGGTGCGCAGTTTGACCGGCGGGCCGTCTTCATGAGCCAGCGCCTGCATATGATCGCGCCAATCGCCATCGGCATGACGCGTTGCCAGTCCAAAACGGGTGGGGACGTCCGCCGAAGCCGCGCCTCTGCCGCGTTCAAAGTCTGGATGTTCCGCTGTTTTCATTGCGTGAACAAATATAGAACAAAAGGCGTTGTGTCACGCGATTTCGCTTTCCTACAGACCGGCGAAATCGCATGTCAGTGGGGAAGTGGAGGCAAGAAAAATGGAGGTGAAAGTTTTGGTCCTAGGACCGTGTAACATGCGGTCCATGTCTCGGTTAAGTGGCTGAAACAATTGGGTTTTAGGATTCGCGCAAACGAGGCATAAGCTCAACGAAATTGCAGGGCCTGTTCCGGCTGTCGAGCTGTTCGAACAGGATGCCATCCCACCCGTCCTTCACCGCGCCGTTCGAACCGGGCAGGGCAAAGATATAGGTGCCGCGCGCAACAACGGCGCAAGCGCGCGATTGTATGGTGCTGGTGCCTATAGTCTTAAAGCTGAGCCAGCGGAACAATTCGCCAAAACCGGGAATGTCACGCGCGCCGTCGATCCGGGACAACGCCTCCGGAGTGACATCGCGTCCCGTTAGGCCGGTTCCACCGGTGCTAACAATGGCGTCGATGTTTGGGTCTTCGATCCAAATGTTGAGATGATCGGCAAGCAAACCGGCATCGTCGCGGATGATGGCGCGTTGGGTAAGGGTGTGACCGGCGGTTTTCACGCGCTCTGCGAGGATATCGCCTGACGTGTCATCGTCTGCGGTGCGGGTGTCGGATACGGTTAGGACGGCAATGTTGATCGGTGTGAACGTCTTGGTCTCATCAATCGCCATTGCGGGTGCTCCTAATGCTATTGGCCCAAACTGGCCCTACGGCCATCGTTCCGGCTTGCATTAGCCATCTGAGGGAATTGTGGCCAGTGTCCTTGGGCCAAAGCGCGACGACTGGGTGATGATACACCGGCGGCACGTTCGTACATCCAGTAGTTTCGCATGACGATGGATACATATCCGCGCGTTTCCCAATAGGGGATCGATTCCATCCAAAGCAACGGATCGCCAAAGTCGCGGATTTCGGTGTTCCAACGGCTAACCGGGGACAGTCCGGCATTGTAGGCGGCCATGATCTTGGGTAACTGGCCCTGCGTCGCAGGGCTGTCGCGCAGCATTTCAAGATTGCGTTGCCCAAAAGCAAGGTTCACTTCTGGGTCGTTCAAATTGACGTAGGATGCGCTCATATTAAGCCGGGGCGCGTGTTGGCGCACAGTGATCGGCGTAATCTGCATCAATCCGCGCGCGTTGGCCGAACTTACGGCTCCTGCGCGAAAGTTCGATTCTTGTAGGGCATGGGCAAACGCCAGTGCTGGGTCGACGCTCCACCCGGTTGTCGGTTGCCAGCGGGCCACCGGAAAACGAAGGGCGCTGTCGCTTTGCATGCCGCGCGGGGCGTAATGGGCCATAAACAACTGAGTCGATGGAAGGCCCAATTCGCGGGCCAAACGAGCAATGGCGGGGTAATCACGGGCCCGACCGATGCGGGCTTCGTGGCGCAACACTTCATCGGCCAAAGCAGGGCGCTCAATCTCGATCAAAGCCGCCGCAATTTGGACGTTGGCGCGATCGGAAATGTCGGACCAATCTCTATCGCTGAAGGGTTGCGGTGCAGCGGTCGCGGGCAGTTCTACGCCCAATTGATCGATGGCGAGCATGCCATACAAAGTTTCGTCATACCGCGCCGCCGCAGAAAGGTGCTCTTGCGCCTGACCGGGTTCGCGGCAACGAACCAACGAACGATGCGCCCAGTAATGCGCCGCTGCGGTCAATTCGACGTTAGAGGATTGCTGTGCTGCGGAGGCAAATGCTTCGGAAGCGAGGGAGCAATAGCCCAGACGCCATGCTGCCAGTCCCGCGACCCATTCGCCTTCTGCGACCCAAGCGCCCGATCCCTGAGACACTGTTTCAGCAAGGGCGAGGGCGTTTTGATCATCGTTCTCAATGTAAAAGCTCCACGCGACGCGTTGGCGCCATTCGGCGCGGGCGGCGGAGCTTAGGCCGGCGTCGACCTCCTGCAAGATGGCGTATGCGCCCGACGGATCATCGTTGCGAATGGCGTCCAGCATGTCGGCGCGCGCGCTGGCGGGCAGGGTCCCATCGACAACTGAGCGAGGACGAATTCGCTTCGACGCTTCGGGTTGGCGGCTAAAGCTTTGCACTTGTGGGAACAGCGGCAGCTGCTCAATGCCGCGCCGTGTGCCAAGTCTGCCCAATTGCTCAGATTGGGGCAAGCTGACCCCGGCGTTGAACCAATTGTTGATCTCGGCGGCGCTGACCTGTGGGCTGTTGGCGTGTGTGTAATACTCGGCAAGGGCAATTTGATGCAGAACGCTGTCTCTGCGCCGCGCCAGCATGGCTTCGACGCGATCCCATTCTTCGCGGTCGATGGCCGCAAAGACATCGCGATAATGTTGTTGCTCATCACCCGATAGAACCTGTGGCACGGTTTCGCTGCGCGGCGCGCTGCGATTGTAATGCGCGGCCATGCTTCCTGAGACATCACCGGAATAGGTGTTGGATTGGGCGGCAACCGAGGGCGTCAAAACCATCGCAGCAACAAGACCAAGCGCGGTGAACACCCCGTTCCTCACGGGGCGCCGCTTGCGCTTCGTCATTGCTAATGGTTCGACCATTCAATCCATCTCCGCCAGAATCGGGCTTTAAGACGAGGCATAGCCATGAGGCTTTCGAGTCCCTCGCTCATCAAGACCGGTACGTTTCGCGCATTCTGGTTGATTTCGCGTAAATACGTATTCGATTTCGTTGCATCTTGACCGATTAACGGCAAGATACCCGTGCCCAATGCGATCAACCTTTGCGGTGAGGCGAGCCCAATATGGTGCAAGGTGACCGCATCCAGCCCCCCGGAGGCCAACGCATCGGTGTCCGCCATGGGTGTGTGCCGGGGCAGGGCGGACGCGAAATAGATGTCGTCTTCTGCAATTCCGGTCGCTGCAATGATGCGAGACAGCAATTTTCCCTGGGGTCCGCTTAACAATCGGTCGGTGTCCTTTTCTTCAGGATCGACGACCAACACCATTAAAGCGGCATCTTTCGGCCCCCGTGGCGCAATTCTACCGCGCGGCCCAATTCCGTCCAAACCGGGCGTTTCCAACCACCATTGCCGAAAAGCGTCCAAGTCTTGAGGAGGGTCTTCCCCAAGAAAATCGGTCCGCGCCACCAATTTTTTATCTGGCGCTTCTGGCGCCGATTGACCTGCATGTTGCGCCGCAACGGTTTGCGAAGAATTGGAATCTTGAGGGGTTGGAGCCGCATCGACAATCGGATCTTTCAGCCAATCCGTAGCGTCATCGGAAAAATCGCAATCAACCCCGGCATCGCGCCACCATTGCAGTGTCGCGGTCAATTCACCGGAAAGATCGGCGGGAAAAGGCGTGTTTTGTATGGTCATCCTATGCAATGCAGGTCTTGACTGTCCAAACCCCAGTTAGCAAGTGCAGGGTTAGACAAATTTGCGAAGAATTTCGCGACAAAACCAAGGGTGAGAAAAGCGCATGAGCGAACGGGAATCAATGCCATGTGATGTTGTGATCGTAGGCGGCGGGCCAGCAGGCCTTTCTGCGGCGATCCGGCTGAAGCAAATTAACGAAGAGCTGGAGGTCGTTGTCCTTGAAAAAGGTTCAGAGATCGGCGCTCACATTCTGTCCGGCGCGGTGGTCGATCCCAAGGCTTTGACAGAATTGTTCCCCGATTGGCGCGACATGGATTGCCCCATGGCGGAAACGCCGGTGACGGATAACTGGCACTGGTCGCTCAGCAAGAACGGCAAAACCTCGATCCCACACATCATCATGCCGCCATTGATGAGCAATGATGGTTGTTACACCGGATCGCTTGGCAACATGACCCGTTGGCTTGGTGAAAAAGCCGAAGAGATGGGCGTGATGGTGTTCCCGGGCTTCCCTGCATCCGAAGTGATGTTTGATGATAAAGGCGCCGTTCGCGGTGTCATTACACAAGACATGGGCATCGCCGAAGATGGCAGCCAAAAGGGCGATTACCAGCCCGGTATGGAAATTGAGGCGAAGTACACCCTCTTTGCTGAAGGCGCGCGCGGATCCCTTACCAAACAAATGAAAGCCAAATACGACCTAGAGGCCAATTGTGAGCCGCAGGTCTATGGCCTTGGTATCAAAGAGCTATGGGACATTGATCCCAAGAAGCACGTTCCCGGGCGTGTCATCCACACCCAAGGCTGGCCGCTTTCTGAAAGCGACACTTGGGGTGGGGGCTTCTTCTATCACCAAGCGAACAATCAAGTCGCCATCGGCTTTGTCACCGCGCTGGATTACAAGAATCCTTGGGTTTCGCCCTATCAAGAATTCCAACGCTGGAAACAGCACCCGGCGATCCGCGAATATCTCGAAGGCGGCACCCGTGTCGCTTACGGCGCGCGTGTCATCAACGAAGGCGGCTGGCAGTCTGTGCCAAAGCTTGCCTTCCCCGGCGGCGCATTGATCGGCTGTGCGGCTGGTTTCGTAAACGTGCCGCGCATCAAAGGCAGCCACACCGCTATGAAGAGCGGTATGCTCTGCGCAGAAGCCATCGCCGCCGAAATTGCTGGTCACGAAAGCCAACCAGAGCTGCAAGGTTACGAGCCAGCGGTCCGTTCAAGCTGGATCGCAAAGGAATTGAAGCTGGTCCAAAACGCAGAGCCAGCGGTTGCCAAATATGGCGAAGACATCGGCACTATTCTGGCCGGCGCAGATATGTGGATGCGGACGCTTAAGATCGGCCTTCCGATTAGCATGAAGCATCACGCCGATTACACCATGACCGGGCGTGCGGATCTTTACCCAAAGATCGACTATCCCAAGCCCGATGGCGTGATCAGCTTTGATCGCCTGACTAATGTCGCCTTCAGCTTCACCAACCACGCAGAGGACCAACCGGTTCACTTGCAATTGGGCGATGCCGATCTGCAAAAATCGAGCGAATATGACGTGTTTGGCGGACCGTCGAACCGTTATTGCCCGGCGGGCGTGTATGAGTGGATTGAGGAAGAGGGCAAGGAGCCACGCTTCCAAATCAACTCGCAAAACTGCGTCCACTGCAAGACCTGCGACATCAAAGACCCCAACCAGAACATCAACTGGGTGACGCCAGAGGGTGCAGGTGGGCCTAACTATCCGAATATGTGAGTTGAGTCGGACATTAGTCAGGCCGAAATGAAAGCTGTCAACGGAGTGAAATCAAGAACGGTAGGATGGGAAGCGCTCGCGTTTGTCGCTCTGCTTACTCTGATCCTGGGCTACGCGTTTGGCACAGGCTATCTTCCTGTGCGCTTTTTCGATTCCGGCGATTGGAGATCGGCAGACTACTGGAGCGGTCATCGAGTTCAGATGATCGACCATCTGCTTTGGTCGGGTCAGCTCAACGGTCTCACAAAACCTCAGGTGATTTACCTCCTTGGGCCGGAGACGGAAACCTCATACTTCTCTGAGTTCGACTTCGTATATTCTCTTGGGCCAGAAAGAGGGTTCTTCAGTATCGACTCTGAATGGCTTGTGATCAACTTCGACGAAAATGGCGTTGTTTCGACCTACCAGATTGTGAGGGATTGAAGGTCGTGACTCTAACCGAAACCGCATACGCCAAGATCAACCTGGCGCTGCATGTTCGCAGGCGGCGCGAGGATGGCTATCACGAGCTTGAGACGCTGTTCGCCTTTGTCGACGCGGGCGACACGCTGAGCGCCGCACCAGCAGACGAAGACCGCGTGACCACCGTGGGTGAGTTTGCGACTGGTATCGATAACCCGTTCGACAATCTGGTGGCCAAGGCACTTTCCGTCCTGCCGCGTGCAGAGGGTTTGGAAATCACCCTCGAAAAGGACCTCCCCGTGGCCGCTGGACTTGGAGGAGGCTCGGCTGACGCAGGCGCGGTTTTCCGGCTGGTTGAGCAGCTCCACGGTCTACCCGATGACTGGCAAACTCGCGCGGCAAAGCTTGGCGCCGATGTGCCGTGTTGTGTGCGCAGTGAAACGGTGATCGGGCGGGGCACTGGCACTGAGCTGGAGCCGATTGAAAGCGACCTCACCGGCACACCCGTTCTGCTGGTAAACCCGCGCATTCCGCTTGCCACGGGGCCAGTATTCAAGGCTTGGGATCAGATCGACAACGGCCCGCTCCCGGAAGGGACTGCGCGCCAGATCACACTTGAGGGGCGCAACGACCTCGAAGCGCCAGCGATCACGCTGATCCCGGCCATCGCCAAGGTGCTGGAACAACTCGGCAAAGGCCAAGCATGGCTCACCCGTATGTCAGGATCAGGCGCAACCTGCTTTGCGCTCTATGACACGCTTGACGCCCGCGATGCAGCGGCGGCGCAATTGACCAATGCGCACCCCGAATGGTGGACGCTAGCAGGAAAGCTGCGATGAGCCTCCCTTACCGCCAGATCGGGACACCAACACGCGGCGGCATCGTATGCGTTTCCGACCACGCCTCAAACCGGGTGCCTGATGATATCGATCTTGGCATCGACCCGGCATTAATGAACGAACACATCGCCATCGATATTGGTGTGGAGGGTGTTGCCGAGGCGATGGCCGCAGAGCATAGCATTCCGGCTCATCTAGCGACAATCAGCCGATTGGTGGTCGACCTTCACCGTGAGGAGGTTCATCCCGGTGTCGTCCCTCCAGAGAGCGATGGGCACCTTGTCCCCGGCAATGCAGGGATCAATATCGAGGCGCGCCTCGATCGATTTCATCGCCCTTATCACGCTGGATTGGCCCAATGGTTGGATCATGCCGATCCCAAATTGATCATTTCGCTGCACAGTTTTACCCCAAAACTCGAAACCAGCGACGAAGCGCGACCGTGGGAAGTCGCCTTGTTGTACAATCAGGACGATCGCGCCGCACGGCACGCCATCCGCCTGTTTGAAGACTTAGGATTGGTGGTTGGCGACAACGAACCGTATTCCGGCCGACAGCTTAACGCGACTATGAATCGCCACGCCGAGGCTCATGGGCGATATTATTGCGCGCTGGAAGTGAGGCAGGACCTGATCACAGCCCACGAGGATCAATTGCGCTGGGCTTCGATTGTGGCGGATGTCATGGGAAGGGTTGCGCTCGCGCTCGACTAGAGGCAGTGCCTGTGTCGTATACCTTAAGTTTCGGGAAATATAATGTCTTTCGACAAATCCAAAATGCCAAGCCGCCACGTCTCCGTCGGACCAGAGCGCGCGCCTCACCGTTCCTATTACTACGCAATGGGCATGACCGAGGAGGAAATCGCACGTCCATTTGTGGCCGTCGCGAGCGCCGGTAACGACAGCGCACCGTGCAACACGACCCTCGATCCTCAGGCCAATATCTGCCGCGAAGGCGTGATCGCAGGGGGCGGGACTCCGCGCCGGTTCAACACGATCACGGTGACCGATGGGATTGCGATGGGCCACCAAGGGATGAAAAGCTCCTTGGTTAGCCGCGAAGTGATCGCAGATTCGGTGGAATTGTCGGTCCGCGGTCACTGTTACGACGCGCTGGTTGGCTTTGCAGGATGCGACAAAAGCTTGCCCGGTATGATGATGGCGATGCTTCGCCTCAATGTGCCCAGCATCTTTGTCTATGGTGGTTCCATCCTACCTGGCACCCATCATGGCAAAGACGTCACCGTGGTCGACGTGTTTGAGGCCGTGGGTCAGCACGCGGCAGGGAATTGCCCGTTGCAGGAATTGATCGCGTTGGAAAAGGTTGCTTGCCCGGGACACGGTGCATGCGGCGGCCAATTCACTGCGAACACGATGGCGTGCGTGGGTGAGGCAATTGGTTTATCCCTGCCAAACAGCAATATGGCGCCTGCACCTTATACATCACGTGAGGAAATCGCTCGTGCTGCTGGTGAGCAGGTTATGACCCTATTGGAGAAGAACCTGCGCCCCCGCGACATCTGCACGCGCGCGGCATTTGAAAACGCTGCCCGCGTTGTGGCGGCGACAGGTGGATCAACCAACGCCGCGTTGCATCTGCCTGCTATGGCGAGTGAATGTGGGATCGATTTCGATCTTTTCGATGTGGCAAAGATATTTAAATCAACACCTTACATCGCTGACTTAAAGCCGGGCGGCAAATATGTGGCCAAAGACATGCACGAAGCAGGCGGTGTCTATATGGCTATGAAAACACTCTTGGATGGCGGTTTCCTTGACCCTGAACCCATGACCGTGACGGGCAAGACATTGGGTGAGAACATCGAAGAGATTGCGTGGAACCCCGATCAAAAGGTGTTCTATGACGTCAAAAACCCGATCACTCCAACCGGCGGTGTCGTCGGATTGAAAGGGTCGCTCGCTCCCGATGGTGCGATTGTGAAGGTCGCCGGAATGGAGCGATTGAAGTTCACGGGGCCAGCGCGCGTTTTTGAGTGCGAGGAAGACACATTTGCCGCCGTGGAAGCGCGCGATATTGCCGAAGGCAGCGTGATCATCATCCGGTACGAGGGACCCAAAGGTGGCCCCGGTATGCGCGAAATGTTGGCCACAACCGCTGCGTTGTATGGGCAAGGGATGGGCGAAAAGGTCGCATTGATCACAGATGGCCGCTTCTCTGGCGCAACGCGTGGGTTTTGCATCGGCCATGTCGGTCCAGAGGCCGCGGAATGCGGCCCTATCGCCTTGGTCGAAGATGGCGACATCATCAGCATCGACGCCGAAAATGGTACAATCGATCTCGAAGTGGATGAGGCCACGTTGACGAAACGCCGCGAAGCGTGGCAGCCGCGTACAAACGATTATCAATCGGGAGCCTTGTGGCGATATTCACAAACGGTGGGATCTGCGCGCGAAGGCGCGCTAACCCATCCCGGAGCGAAGGCGGAAACCCATGTTTTTGCGGATATTTAGTGCGGTTGCATTGATCGCGGGACTTGCCGCCTGTGGAAGCGATGCGGAGACAGTTGACCAACCGGTGGTTGAATGCGCCATCGGTCCCGGTTCCGATTTTGCCGAAGTGTGCAGTCTGGAACGTTTGGCCTCTGCCGAATTTGTGATTCATCATCCGGATGGCGGGTTTCGGCGGTTCTCACTGACCGATGACGACACCGCACCGATTGGCGTTGCTGACGGAGCGGAGCCGGTGAATTTTCAAGCTCAAGAAGATGGCGACATTTGGGAATTTGGATTGAGCGTTGACCGGTACCGGCTCGACAAGAACCTGATTGCTGCCGCTGCCAATGAATAACACACAAGTCCTCACCACCGCTCAAATGCGGGGTGCCGAAGACGCTTTGTTTAAGGCCGGGATGAGTGTTGATGCCTTAATGGAAATTGCCGCTGGTAAAGCTGCGGAATGGGTGCGCCGGATTGCGGCGGGTCGATCCATTACGGTGCTTTGCGGGCCGGGCAACAATGGCGGCGACGGCTATGTTATGGCCCGTATCCTGCGCGATATAGGCCTTGCGGTCAAAGTCATTGCCCCTGTCGAACCAAAAACCGACGCTGCCCAAAACGCATTGAAGAAATGGGGCGGGCCAGTTTCTAGCTCGGGCGGCGCGGAAGCGGGCGACGTGCTCGTCGATTGCTTGTTCGGATGCGGATTGTCGCGCCCGTTAAGCGGGGAACACGCCTTGTTGTTGCGGGATCTTGCCGCGCGGCACGACACGGTCATCGCGATCGACGTCCCGTCTGGGATTCAAAGCGATACGGGCGCATTGCTCAACGACAAATTGCCATACAGCGATGTGACTTTGGCATTGGGCGCGTGGAAATTTGCCCATTGGTCGTTACCGGGGCGGGCTTTGATGGGGCAACGCAAATTGATCCCGATTGGCATCGACACGGTAGAGGACGCGGCGCAATTGTTGGGCAGGCCATCGATCAAAGCGCCCGCGCTTGATGCACACAAATATCGCAGAGGGTTGGCCGCTATTGTTGGCGGCGCAATGCCGGGCGCGGCGCGTCTATCGGCGGAGGCTGCGATGCGCAGCGGGGCCGGATATGTAAAATTGATTGAGGATGTGGTCGATCCGGCCCGCAACCCGGCTTTGGTCGCTGATGGGGCACCGGTGGACAAAGCACTTTCCGATTCGCGTATCGATGCCGTTCTGGTTGGTCCGGGTCTTGGACGGGGAGAGACAGCCTCCACCGCCTTGCGAAAAAGCCTCAAGGCGCGCGTGCCAACGGTTTTGGATGCCGATGCCCTGGTGGCATTGACGCCATCACTGCTGCCCGACGATCTACCGATCTTGGCCACTCCTCATGATGGGGAACTGGACACCCTGTGCCGAAATTTTGCCGTTTTGGCAGAGACACGTCGTGACAGAGCAGCGGCCTTGGCGAAAGTGAGCCGAATGGTCATTCTGGCAAAGGGTCCTGACACCGTGATTGCTGCGCCCGATGGGCGGATTGCAGTCGTGCCGCCCGCGTCTAGCTGGCTCTCCGTCGCTGGAACCGGTGATGTCCTCGCCGGTATCGCGGTTAGTCGGATGGCTACAGGAGTAGATACATTTGTTGCCGCATCTCAGGCGGTGTGGCTGCACGGAGAGGCCGCGCGTCAATGCGGACCGGCTTTCACCGCATTGGATTTGGCACAAACCGTCTCAAGTGCCATGGCGTCGCAAATATGACCCAAGGATCAACAATCGTTCGCCTTGCTGCCAAAGGTGATGGCGTCACCGATGAAGGCAAACACGTTGCGCGTTCTGTGCCCGGCGATATCGTTGGCGCCGATGGATCAATCCATCGCGGGCCGCATCACATAGATCCTGCATGCCCCCATTTCGGTAAATGCGGCGGATGCCAGTTGCAGCATGCGGACGACGATGTGCTGAGCGAATTTGTGAAAAGCCGTGTTGTAAACGCCGCGAATGGGCAAGATTTGGCCATTGGCGAACTGCTGGATGAACATCTTTCACCTCCACAGTCGCGCAGGCGCGCAACCCTGCATGCCTTGCGGATTAAGGGCGGGGCGGTGGTTGGCTTTCGAGAAGAGGGCGCGCATCGATTGGTCGATTTGGCGGCATGCCCGATTTTGCGTCCGGAATTGGCCCAGTTCATCAAACCATTGCGCGCATTCATTGGGAAATTTGGCCCTAAGGGCAATGTCGATATCAATCTGTCTCTTTGTGATCAGGGCGTCGATCTGGGACTGACCAACTTTCCATTGGAAGGGCTGGAGCCGACCGAAGGGGCGCTCGATTTTGCGCGCGATCGCGGATTGGCGCGGATGACCATCGATCAGGGATACGGTGCCGAAACCGTGTGGGAGCCGGAGCCGGTGACTATCACATTGTCCGGGCAACCGGTAGCGATACCCGCGGGCGCATTCTTACAGGCAACGCAGGATGCTGAGGAGCGTATGGTGCGCGATTCCGTGCGATGGTTGGGAGATGCGCGGTTGGTGGCGGATTTGTTCTCAGGGTTGGGTACATTTGCCTTCGCTTTGGCGCGCTCTGGCCCGGAAGGACGCAAAGTCTTGGCCGTAGAGGCGGATCAAGCCGCGCATCTGGCATCCAAATCGGCCGCAGCGCAAACCGGCGGGCGGGTCCACGCGATGCATCGTGATCTCTTCCGAAACCCGCTGCAACCGGCGGAGCTCAACCGCTTTGATGCGGTGTTGCTCGATCCGCCTAGGGCAGGGGCCAAGTCACAGATCGCCGAGATCGCGCAAAGCGATGTTGCGCGCGTGGTCTATATTAGCTGCAATCCGTCAAGTTGGGCCCGCGATGGCGCGGTGCTGCGCGATGGCGGATACAAACTCACGAAACTTAGGCCAGTGGGGCAGTTTCGATGGTCCACGCATGTTGAATTGGTCAGCGTGTTTGAGCGGTGAATTACCCGCGCAAGGCGGCTAAAATGGCGTTCTCCAACCATTCGCGATGCGGCTGTTCAACATAGGCATGGCCCGCGCCGTCGCAGCGGCGGATGCGTGGGTCATTCTTGTCCCAGGTGGCCTCAAACAATTGCGCCGTTCTGTCACCAGTAGCGACGAGGAATGTCACGGCCCCACAAAATTGATCGAGCCCTTCGCGCATGTCTTGCGCCAGAGACGAAGGTGGAGGTGCAGGGCGCAAGGACGACGTTATCCCGCGCAGCAGTTTGCCAAAGTTAACCCCGCCGCGCAGCAATCGAGCAATCTCGCGCGGGTTTCTCAACTTCTCAAAATACCGGGCTCGTATGGCGTCCGGCGTGTGCTGAGGTTCGCTGGATGGGTCTTCGCTACCGTCTTCTTCGATGGTCCAAGGGTTGGATAGGACCAAGCCATCGCATCCTTGTCCCTGCATCAGCATCAAAGCGGAAGCGGCATCGCAATTGCCAAACGCAATGATCCGTTCAACTTGCGGAGCCATGGCGCGGAACGCTTCCAATGCGGCGCGAATGTCGCCCTCGCTTGACCGGAATCCTCGATTTTCACCCTCGCTGTCCCCGATGCCGCGTCGATCAAAGCGAAACGTGGGAAACCCAGCTCCGGCGATGCGATGGGCCAATTGTGATTGCCCGGCAAACGCTCCGGATCGGACCTCATTGCCACCTGAGACAATCAACAAACCCGTCTTGCCTGGTGCTGTGTCCAAAGTACCGCCCAGCTTCAGGCGGCCGCAGCCGAATTGAAAGTGAAGGCGGTTCATGATGGCGTCGTTCCATGATCCGCAATGATTGCGGCCAATGCGGTTGCTTGCGCATCGTCTTCATCGGGCTCTGCTCTGAGCCAAAGGCCACCGCCGCCGATTTGCTTTTGTTCGATCGTGGCGGTTGCCGCGGTGGCATTCAATTCGGCGCTCTCGATGGCCTTTACCATTGGGGCACCGATCGACCATCCCCCAAGGATAAGCCCGTTTTCTCGCCCGTCTTCCAACAATTGATCGGATGTAATTGCGCGTCCGTTTTCCCGCTCGGCAATGATTTTCGCGCGGATCATGCCGCGTAGCAATTTTGGACCTGATTGCGGCGCATATTGGATTGTCGGACGATCCGCAGGAGCGATCAAGGCCCCCGCGCGGATCGTAAGGATCGCGTTTGCCGTGAATCGATCGGCCGCCGTCGTCGCCGCCAATCGCCATGATTCAAGCGTTTGCTGGTTCAACGGCACCAAACTTTCATTGCAGCCCGGCAGGTCGGGTAAAAAGCAATCAACACCGGCAGCATCCAATTTGCGCATCAATTGGACCGTAAACCGGCGTAATTTGTTCGCTTCATCAAACAATGCAGGGAGGATGAGAATGCGCCGATCGCGTCCTTCATCAAAGGACAGCAGCAATTCCTCGCTTGTCTTTCCGCTTTCGAGCGGCGCTGGCCAAGTGGCGATCATGCGCTTCTCGCTCGCTGCGCATCTCAGCCTTCGCTGAGCTTGCCCTCAGCAAAGGCGAGCAATCCGCCGTAGGTTTCCAGCATTTCGCCATCGACATCTTCGTCTTCGATCACAATGTCGAGACGATCTTCCATTTCAGTCAGTAGGCCCGCGACTGCCATCGAATCCAATTCCGGCAAATGGCCAAACAGCCCGCTATCATCGGTCAAGGCGTCGGCTTGTTCCGCATCAATGCCTAGCACGTCGGCAATGATTGATTTCAGCTCGTTATCCAACGCGGCTTTTGCCGACGCGGTGTCAGACGCGGTCTCAGAAGGCTGCTCAGGCGATTGCTCGGGCGTTTCTGAGTTCGATGCTTCGCCAACCGGCGTGCAATCTGGGGCCTGCTCTGTATTCATTTCAGCAACTGATCCCTCTTATGGGTCGCTACGGATTGGTGCGTTGTGTTGCACCGTTAGACGGGCGCCCTTACCGGCGTGGCGGGATTGGTGCAAGTTCGGGGACTTCGGCATAGCGCAAACGGTTGACTGTTTGCCGCGCCAGATCGGTCCATCCGCGCGCTTGCGCCATATCCAAACAATCGATCCGGTACCGCGGGCGGACTCCATTCATCCAATCTGCTTTGTACGATTGATCGCCCGTTCCAAAATCCACCATGTTCACGCGGTCAATGTCGATCACATGTTCAAACAACGCCGCTGACAATGTCGTACCGGCCGAAAGCGATCGGGCGCTTTCAAGATATGCTAGCTTATGGATGAAGGCGGTGCCGTCCTCGACTGTCCAGCATTGGGCCGCGACGGGAATGCCATCGTGCCATGCCATGGCGAACCGCAATCGTCCGGCTAATCCTTCTGATTCGGCGAATTTGCGCAGCATGGCCGGATGATCTTCCTCTGGCTTCCAACTTGAGGCGTAAATCCGTTCGTATTCTTCCCAAAGATCGGCGTCGAATTGAGTGAGGATCCGTGTCTCAACCTTCTTGGCCTTGCGTTTCAAAGTGGTGCGCAAAGGGCCGGGGCGGTCTGCCCAATATTCCGCGAAACTTTGGCCATCGACATGCAGGATGTGATTGATATCGCATTGCGACACTTCGACCCGCCATCCGGCGTTCCCAAATGCTTGGGCTAGCCTGGTCGCGGAACCGTCTTCATCCGGCACCGGTTCCAGCGTTACGCGATGCCCACGCTTCTTCAACTGACGCGCAATGCCGGTCAACAATCGGTCGCCATCGGGGCCAGCGGGCGCGAGTTGGCGCCATGTGAAACTGTACCAATTGCGCAACGGAGCAATGCGTCCTTCGGCGTGGGTAAGGGCGAGCGCGGCATCCGCTTGATCATCCCCCGCAATCGCGATCAAAGGGGTCATGCCCGTCTCAGCCAACAGGGTGTACCACTCCGCGCGGTCAAACGGTGATGACGCCGGCGCAACATTCCCCTTTGCAAAGAGGTCGTACAAGACGTTAACCCTGTCGTGATACCGCGCTTCAATCACCGATTGCTTGCCTCTATGCCCATCGCTTGTTCAAATCGTCCGTTCAAATGGAACAATTCAGGAATAATATGCCCGTTAGCCCCGATCCAACGCCTTACCCGCTCGATCACCTTGTCGAATTGGCGAGCGCAAAAGGATATGGCGATGCACCGGCCTTGGTGCTTCGTGACGGTGTGTTTAACCACGATGAGTTAAGACAGCGTATCGATTGGTTGGCCGGTTGGTTGGCCCAAGAGGTGCCCGAACGCGGTGCACGTGTGGCCAGTTGGGGGGCAAAGGGGGAACTAACGTGCCTCATGCCGCTTGCGGCGGCGCGCGCCGGACTGATCTATGTTCCGATCAATCCGTTGTTAAAACGGGCTCAAGCCGCGCATATTCTATCGGATAGCGGCGCGGTTATGTTGGTTGGGACGCGGTCGCGCATCGATTCTCTGGATCAGGAGGATACGCCTGCTGATTGTCTGGTCTTGGATGAGAAAGAGGTGCTGGAATCGGCGTATGAGGCGCAAATATCGCATGGCCCCTCGGATGCCGACCCAGACGACCTAACTGCTATTCTTTACACGAGCGGTTCCACCGGAAGACCCAAGGGCGTGATGTTAAGCCACGCCAATTTGTGGCTGGGCGCGGTTAGCGTGGCGAATTATTTGGGTATGGCGCGCGACGATGTGACTTTGGCTGTATTGCCGTTGTCGTTTGATTACGGCCAAAACCAATTGCTTTCGACATGGTTCGCTGGCGGCAGTGTCGTGCCGTTAGATTTCCTGTTTCCCCGCGACGTAGCAAAAGCATGCGCGAAGCACTTGATCACAACTTTAGCAGCCGTGCCCCCTTTGTGGGTGC